>NZ_RAWO01000159.1:0-428 GCF_003668955.1 Corallococcus sp. AB038B
GCGAGCGTTGCGAGCAGCACGGCAGGGACGGACGCCGCCCATCCCGACGCGAGCGTGCGAAGAACCTTCGGAGTTGCTGATTCCATGGTGTGACCTCCTCCGTTTCGCGAAGTACCGTAGGTCCGAGCCGGAGGACTGTCAGTGCCTGGAACGCCAGAAGAAGTATCCAATCGTCCAAACCTGAGGGCGCTCGCGAGCGTGGACCCGTTCAGCGACGTGTTCACCGCGATGCGCGTCAGGAGTGCGCTGTATTGCCGGATGGAGGCCACCGCGCCATGGGGCGTGAAGTTCCCCGGCTCGCCGCACGCGAAGTTCGGGCTGGTGACGCGCGGGAGCTGCTGGCTGGAAGTCGCCGGGGAGCCGAGCCCGATTCCCCTGCGCGGCGGTGATTGCTACGTCGTCGCGCCCGACGTCGGAATCACCGTGCG
>NZ_RAWO01000160.1:0-427 GCF_003668955.1 Corallococcus sp. AB038B
CCAGCCACCTCAACATCCCGGGCGCAACGCGGTTGGGCACCGTCGGGCGCACCGTGCCGGGCGTGGAGTGTCGGCTCGCGGAGGACGGCGAGGTGCTCGTGCGCGGGGCCAACGTGTTCCTCGGCTACCTCAACAAGCCGGAGGCCACCGCCGAGGTCCGTGATTCGGAGGGCTGGCTGCGCACCGGGGATTTGGGCGAGGTCGACGCGGACGGCTACCTGCGCATCACCGGCCGCAAGCGCGAAATCCTCATCACCTCCGGCGGAAAGAACCTGTCGCCCGAGCGCATCCAGAACGCGCTGAAGAACAGTCCGTACATCAAGGAGGCGGTGGCCATTGGCGACCGTCGAGCCTTCGTCACCGCGCTGGTGCAGGTGGACCCGGAGACGGTGGCGGACTGGGCGCTGCGCCGCAAGATTGCCTTCAC
>NZ_RAWO01000161.1:0-427 GCF_003668955.1 Corallococcus sp. AB038B
GACCACGATGAAGAATAACAAAACCATTTTTACAAAATCTGTTGGTGCCAATACTACATCCACGACTGTGACAAGAAAGAGTACAATCAGCAACATGACAAAAGCAATTTTCTGGTGATTGTCCCATTGCAGCCTTCATTGTTAAAAATAGTGATAGAATTATTATCACCTCAGCTATCTTCATCTCTCGTCGTTTGCACGAGTAAGATAGTTTCGTAAATAACGACGAAATGTGGTCTTGGATGCTATTCTACCTACTCAAATAGCGCTCGACAGGACAGGAAAGAAAAAACAATGCTTTCTCTTGTGCCTCTATTTTCATCTCCATTACTTGTCAATTTTATCTGCCTCTTATCAGTAAGATGCAGGAAATGTAAAATTCGAGTGAAGTTCCTTCCATCTTTTCTCTACATCATTTGATAGAGGG
>NZ_RAWO01000162.1:0-427 GCF_003668955.1 Corallococcus sp. AB038B
GTGGTCCTCCGGGGGAGAGTCCACGATTTCCTGCACCACGAACCCGCCGCCCGTCGGGTCCGCCGCGGCGCGGGCGCACAGCTCCGGCCAGCCCAGCAGCTCGCCATACGCGGCCGTCACGCGCTCCGTGTAGGGCACCGTGCCCACCGAGCGACCGATGAAGACGGCCTTGCCGCCATAGTCCCAGGCCCGCTTGAGCACGAAGCGAGCGGGCGTCCTCGCCACCTCGGCGACCAGGTCGTCCAGTTGCCCTCCGTCCGGGCCCGAGGCGGGGCCGGTCTTGAAGATGCGCGTCCAGGGAACCGAGGTGCGCACGGCCTCCAGCTCCTCGGCGGTGAGGCCCGCGGCCTCGGCGAGCGCGGGCTCCGCGAGCGCCTGGGACAGCCGCGCGAAGGTGGACTTCACCTCCACCTGCGAGGCGGGAGGG
>NZ_RAWO01000163.1:0-427 GCF_003668955.1 Corallococcus sp. AB038B
TCCTTGCCATCCTTCGTCAGTTGTACTTTCGGTGCTTCTTTTCCTTCCACATCAGCACTGATCTCAAATGGCTCACCCACTTTTAGATCAACTACTTCTGTCGTTGGTGCCACCTTGCTCAGCTTCACTGGCTCAAGCACAGTCAGCACACAAGGTGTGGATTCACTCTCACCCAGGTCGTTCTTCATCACCACGCGATAAGTGCCTTCATTATTGTCAACTGTTGCTTCCTTGATCGACAAGAGATATTCGCTCTTCTCTTCGTCGTACGACGTATTCTCAGGTGCAACAGGTGTGTCATTGTAGAACCATTGAGCTTCAGGTCGAGGTGAACCACGTACAACTACTCGCAGCGTCACATCTTTGCCGGTGACTGTTTCTTCTTGTTTGGGTAGTTGGGTAGTGATGAGCGGTGCAGCGAGGATGT
>NZ_RAWO01000164.1:0-426 GCF_003668955.1 Corallococcus sp. AB038B
ACTTCGACATGTTCAAAATGTCTATGTGACACTTCTATGGAGATATCTGTCACACCGTCATGGAGATATGGAAGCGGTTCGTATCTTAAGCAATCTAGTTCGTGTGTACATGAAGATGCAATCTGTTGGCTTTGGTATATACACACGTCTACGAAGTCAACAGGAGCTGAAACCGACACATGAGACACTCAATAAACTGGTCACAGCCGATATCAATGAAGATTAAATGAAGTGAAACTGAAAGAAACGTTTTCCCGATACGAAAAGCCTTGAATACACCGTTTTGAATCGGTTACGTTCCTTTGACCTACTCTTCGTGTTTTCTTTGAACGTCAGAAGATATGAACAACCCGTTGACTGGTTGGAACGTCATAATAGTGATGTTTGTGATCGAGTTTTTTGTATATCTATATCAATAAAAGATGA
>NZ_RAWO01000165.1:0-426 GCF_003668955.1 Corallococcus sp. AB038B
TGTACGCCCAATAGGGTTTTCCGAAGACCTACGAATTTAAATAAATTCAACTGAAAAAGATCAAGTTGTATATACAAATTCACTGGTTATATGCAAAACCGTTATATGTCGTCATAGAAAATCAGTCAACTTTCGTGTCTTATAGTTTGTGAAAAAAATTGCAGATTAAATTCGACTTGAGATTGAATATTTCCATATCACTGATTTATATCGCTCTTGAATCTAACAATTTTCCTGTTATTACAAGACCGACTGAGCAAAATAAAATTGCAACCCATACAATAATTCCCAATACCGTCGAGAAAAGTAACACAGTCGTAATTTTATGTGAGAGTTGTAGCGCTGCTTCTGATTCTTGTTGTTTAATCATTCGACGTAATTGAACGGTTTTATAAAGTGCCCAACAGGGTGCAATGAGGAAAAAAC
>NZ_RAWO01000166.1:0-426 GCF_003668955.1 Corallococcus sp. AB038B
GGCCATGCTTCTCGTCCCAGAACGCCATGCCGTCGAAGAACGCGCCCGGCGTCGGGTTGGTGAACTGGAGCGTCCAGTGCTCGCCGCCGTCCACCGTCTTGTAGATGCGGGACTTGTCACCCTCGCCGATGGAGAGCAGATACGCGGTGGTGTCGCTGAAGGCATCCACGTCCCGGAAGTCGAGCGTCTCCGCGCCGGGCACGGTGCCCGCCTTCCACGTCTGACCTCCGTCCGTCGTCCGGACGAAGGTCCCCTTGTCTCCGCTGGCCCAGGCCACGCGTCCGTCGACGGCGCTGACGCCTCGCAGGCGCACGGTGGTGTGGCTGTCCTGGGTCACCCACTTCATCTCCGCGCTCCCCAGTGACAGCAGCGCTGTCAGCCAGATGGCTCCCGTCATCATGCCGCGTCCTCCTCGCGGCCCGGGAG
>NZ_RAWO01000167.1:0-426 GCF_003668955.1 Corallococcus sp. AB038B
TTCGTTCCGTGCGCTCCTTCCGAGCGGTTCAGGGCCGTTCGGGGCACGGAACCTCGCGCATGGGAGGGCCGGCTGGGGCCTCTGACTCCTCCACCCTGGCCGACCTTCCCGTCCGTGAGCCCTGGCCCACGCGGGCCCGCCGCGCGCCCGTGTCCAGGCCTGGGCCCATGTCTCAGCGATGTCTCACGCGCCGCGTCTCCGGGAGCGCTCTTCCTCGGGAGATGGCGCGAGGAACGGCTCCGCCGAGCGAATTCTCAAGTTGCGCTCATGCGGTACATGACACACGGGGAACGAAAAAAGGATGCGCGCAGGCGCGCATTGACTAGAAGGGGCCGCCGAGCGCCCGGGAATGACCGCGGGCACACGCAACGGAGGGACGCTTCATGAAGGCAAATCAGTGGCAGGCCATGGCCGTAGCGGCCGGGT
>NZ_RAWO01000168.1:0-425 GCF_003668955.1 Corallococcus sp. AB038B
TTCGCGTAGATTCTATGTATCTAAGCGAGTGTACGAATCAGTGCCGTCAAAACGTTCGTAATATAGGATAGTACGACACAGATGGACGTGTTTACAACGTTCTGCCATATTAAAAACAGTATCTAATGGGATGCTGAGGGCGAAGAATCGATATCACGGTATGAGACTTCAGCAGAATTCATGTCATGTTTCTCCTTGCTAAGAAAAAATATCAAATGAGTCTCTTCAAAGTTACACAAAGAAGACAGTTCTACATTTTTGATGGCAATGATTTATCATTTGTTCCTCTGAATACTTTCACACGATCACATCCTGCTTTCAGTTATGTCTAAATGGATTATCTATTTCTTCATTGGGTTCATATTACATAAATATTGTTTATCGTTAATTGAAAGTTTTCTCTTCGAAGATAAATAGCTTCTCAA
>NZ_RAWO01000017.1:0-184031 GCF_003668955.1 Corallococcus sp. AB038B
GCGCCACCGGACTTCGCCAGCACCTTCGTGATGGCCGCCGTCAGCGACGTCTTGCCGTGGTCCACGTGCCCAATCGTTCCGATGTTCACGTGGGGCAGGCTGCGATCGAACTTTTCCTTGGACATGACACTCCTCGAAAAATGGAGCCCTGAACCAGGATTGAACTGGTGACCTCATCCTTACCAAGGATGCGCTCTGCCAACTGAGCTATCAGGGCTTGGCGATTCACTACAACGGTTGGAGCGGGAAATGGGATTCGAACCCACGACATTCAGCTTGGAAGGCTGACGCTCTACCAACTGAGCTATTCCCGCATTGCCGAGTGGAGAGAGGTGGATTCGAACCACCGTAGGCGTTGAGCCGGCAGATTTACAGTCTGCTCCCTTTGGCCGCTCGGGCATCTCTCCAGATATTCGCTTGTCGTGCTGCGTGCTGCTCTCTACACCATCCTGCTGCGTCCCGGGCCCTTATCCGCGGCCCGTCCTACCTGGCCGGCGGCGGGATTTGAACCCGCGACCTACTGATTACAAATCAGTTGCTCTACCGACTGAGCTACACCGGCATCCATCCAGCAACTGCCCCGCCCTACCTCATCCCGAGCGGACCGTCAACCCCTCGGCAGCGCCTTGAGAGGCGCGACCTTTTAAAAGCCCCCACTCTCCAAGTCAAGGAGATTGATCCGGGGTCGTCAGCGGGAAGGCCTCCCCCGCTGGCGGGCGACCTCGTATAGCAGAATCGCGGCGGAAACCGACGCATTCAATGAACCGACCTGACCGCCCATGGGAATCCGGAGGCGGAAGTCGCAGTGCTTGAGGACGCCTTCCCTCACGCCCGCTCCCTCGGCCCCCACCACCAGCGCCAGGGGCCCGTCCAGACGGGCGCTCCACAGAGGCTCGGCGCCCTCCACGTCCGCGGCCGCGACCCAGAGGCCCGCTTCCTTCAGCTGCTCCAGGGCGCGGGAGATGTTGGTGACGCGCGCGATGGGGCAGTACTCGACGGCGCCCGCGGAGGACTTGGCCACCGTGCCGGTCACCTGTACGGCGCGGTCCTTGGCCAGGACGACGCCGTGGGCCCCGAGCGCATGGGCCGAGCGGATGATGGCGCCCAGGTTGTGCGGATCCTGGATGCCGTCGAGCACGACGACGAGCGCGGGCTGCTTCTTGGCCTTCGCCACTTCCAGCACGTCCTCCAGTTCGACGTACTGGAAGCCGCGCAGTTCGGCGACGACGCCCTGGTGCACGCCGCCCTCGGCCATGGAGGTCAGCCGTTCCCGGCCGACCTTCTCCACCCGGACGCCCGCGTCACGCGCGCGGCTGAGCAGTTCGCCCGCGGCCTTGGCGCCGACCTGCCCGTCGACGATGAAGAGGCGCTCCACCGCGTCAGGATGGGCGCGCAGGGCCTCCAGCACGGGGTTGACGCCATGGACGTAGCGCGGGGCTTCGTGGCCGCCGCGTTCACCACTGGAAGGCTTGGGGGAGCGCTCTCGCATGGGGGCTACTGGACCTCCACGGGCAGCGAGAAGGTCTTCTTCTGACGGGCGCAGATCTTCTCCGTGCAGATGAAGAAGGTCAGCGTCGCGTCCAGCGTGCCCTTGCCGGCGGACACCGCGGTGAAGGGGACCTCGAAGCGCGGATCCACGAACTGCTGGCCGTCCGCCTTCTTCGCCACCGACTGTTCACGGGTCAGCGTCTTCTGGGCGGGCGTCAGCTGCTTGCCCGTCAGCTCCAGCTTCAGAGGGGCCTCGTCGGAGACGTGGGCGCCGGGCTTCGACTTGATGGCGAGCACGAACGTGCCCTGCCCTCCCGACTTCACCTGCGTCGACGTCCCCTCGGTGGTGACTTCGTAGAGGGTGGCGGGGTCCACGTCCTGGGCCAGCACCGGCGCGCCGACGAGCGTCAGCAGCAGGGGGGCCAGGGTCGGGAGGCGGCGGGTGCGGGGCATGGGTGTCTCCAGGAAGGCGGCGTTCGTATACCGGGGCTTCGGACGCGCGGGGAGCGCTTTCTCTTCTAACTCCGCGGCGCGTTCACCTTCACGGCGCCCTTGCGCCCCGGCGGCGGCGGGGGCAGGGCCTGGGGCGTCTCCAGGGCGGCGGTCCAGACGGGGGCGGCGCCAGCGACGAGGTCCTCCGCCCGCTGGATGATGGGCGTGGCGAGGTCCAGGCCCGTGGCGGCCTCCATCTCCAGGAGCGCGGGCGAGCTGTTCACTTCGAAGACCTTGGGATGCCCCTGGACGTCCAGGATGTCCACCGCGGCCACCTCCAGGCCCACGAGCCGGGCGACCTTCTCCGCCATGGCGCGATGGCTGGGAGACAGCGGAAGGGCTTCCAGGCGGGCGCCCCGGTTCAGCGTGTGCGAGAGGCGCCCGGGGCGCGGCTTGCGCAGCACTCCGGCGATGGCCTCACCGCCCACCACGAGCACGCGCACGTCCTGGCCGGTGCTCCGCACGTACTCCTGCATGACGAGGTTGTGCCCCAGACCGAGCACCGCCTCGAGCGCGGCCTCCAGCGACTGGAGGCTTTCGCAGACCATCACGCCGTGCTTCTCCTGGCCCTGGAGGAGCTTCACGAGCACGGGCACCCCGCCCACCAGGCCGACCATCTCCTTGAGGTGGGCCGCGTCCCGGGCCATCACCGTGGCGGGGATGTCGATGCCGTGGGCGGACAGGAGCTGGAGCGCGCGCATCTTGTTGCGCGACTGCGCGATGGCCTGGGCGTGGTTCACCAGGGGCACGCGCGCCAGACCGAACTGATTCACCACCGCGAGCCCGTAGGTGCTGATGGACAGGGCGATGCGCGGGATGACGACGTCGGTGGGAGTGAGCTTCTTGCGGTCGTAGAACAGGGTCGCCTGGCTGCCCCCGTCCAGATGCATCTGCACCCGGAGCGGGTTGAGCACGCGGACCCGGTGTCCTCTCGCGCGGCCTGCTTCGACAATTCGCCGCGTGGACGAGATGGAAGCGGAGCGCGAGAGGACAGTGATTTTCATGGCGGAGGCGACCGGCCCGGCGAGGACCCTATAATCCTCGCCTCCGCCCGCGTAAAGCCGCCTCCGCCTGCCTGCCGCCTAGAGCTGGCGGATGGCGCGCACTTCGACGCTGACGGGGTCCTCCGGACGCGACGACTCCAGCTTCGCGCAGGCGCTGCCCGTGAACCGCACGCCCGGCTTCTCGGGAACCGACAGGTCCAGCGACCAGGTGTCGGGGCCCGCGAGCGTGCGCTCGCCGTTGATGTAGACGACGATGAGCTTCTCATCGGAGGGCAGCTGGCTCGGTTGGAGCTCGGTGAAGCACGGCTCGCCCGGCTGGATCGCCTCGCTGATCGACTTCAGCGCGGCCGCCAGTTCCTCGCGATTGCCCGCCTGGTAGAAGGAGCGGCCGCAAAGGCCGGTGTTGACGTCGCAGGTGTCCCCCGCGCCGCAGTCGATGCTGGCCTTGCAGTCACGTGCGTAGCCACCCGCGCGCGCCATCTCGTTGAGGACGCTGGGGCCGTCACCCGCCGACGTCTCCGCGCCGAAGCCGATAACGATGGTGGAGATCATGTTCGCCTTGAGCGCCGACACCGCCCTCACGGAGGCGTTCTTGTCGAGGCAGCCGCGCTGGAAGTACGGGCTCAGCTTGTCCGTGCACTGCGACGGCGTTTCGAGCGTGCAGCGGCACTCCGCGCTGGTGCCATCGTATTCGTTCTTGTCGTTGCAGTTGGGAAGACCGTCGGTCAGCAGGATGATGATCTGATCGCGATCTTCGGAGTTGGCCCGCAGCTGCGTGCCGACGAACTCCAGGCTCGCGCTCGTCGGCGTACCGCCCCGGGGCCGGCCAGCGCCACCATTGGGGATACCCTGAAGCTTGTCATTCACCAGGCTCGCATAGTCCTGGAGCTCCGTGTCTGAATCCAGCTCGAACGGAACACTGGCGCGGATGCTCAGACTGCCAGCGGCGGCGGTGGCGGGTGCGCACAGTTCGGGCACGGTCGTCGTCTGCGGCGGTGGCTTGACGGGAGGAGGCTCCGGGTAGGTCGTCAGGCCGAAACGGACCAGCTTGCCGCTCTCCGCGAGGAACGGGCCCATGGCGCCCTGGAGCTCAGACCAGCGCGTGGGGCACTTCGAGGTGTCGCAGGGATTGTTCTCCTCACACATGTAGAACTTGCCGTCTTCGGCTTGGAAGTCACACACGCGCGTGCCGTTGACGACCAGGTCCTTGTTGACCGGCTTTGTCATGGAGCCAGAGATGTCCACGAGGAGCATCACGTCCGGCTTGCTCCTGCGGGCGGTGATCACCGACTCCACGGTCGTCTGGGCGATCGCGAGCGGATCCACCGGCTCGAAGTCATACGTCTGACAGCCGGCCATCACGGCAACACCGAGCGTGCCGGCCAGCAGTGCGCTCAGGGGGGTCGACTTGGCGCGCATAGGCTTTGAGGAT
Source organism: Corallococcus sp. AB038B (assembly GCF_003668955.1). Lineage (NCBI taxonomy): Bacteria > Pseudomonadati > Myxococcota > Myxococcia > Myxococcales > Myxococcaceae > Corallococcus > Corallococcus sp. AB038B. The sequence continues at coordinate 4,417 of NZ_RAWO01000017.1, forward strand.
TCCTTCCAGGGGGGAACAACGAACAGCGAATGCCCCAGCGTAACGCGTGGACGCCCACCGAGGCTACAGCGACGCGCGGCAGGCAGGTTCCATTCAGGTAATGCTGCCAAGTTGCAACGACAGGCGATCCGCGAGGGCAGGTCCGGTTCCCCTGTCGGACATCCGCCTCCTTCCGGAGGGAGGGGATCGGCTCGGGTGTCCGCTCAGAGCGTGAGGACGCGCGCGCCGTCGGTCAGCCTCCAGATGGAAGCCAAGCCCATGACCTCGTCCAGTGTGCCGTGCAGTTCCTGGGGCGACAGACCACAGATGCGCACCGTGGTGTCGCAGGCCACGAGCTTCGCGCCCAGGGCTCGGGCTTCCTCCAGCATGCGGGCCGGGGTGGGGACATTGAGCCCTTCGGCCCGGGCCGCCTCGGTGCGCTCCCGCTCGCTGTGCGCCAGGCCGAAGCCGCCGCGGACCAGTTGGCGCAGGGCCTCGAAGGCGAAGACGAAGTAGACGTCGTCGCCCATCGCGGCGGCGGTGATGCCCATGGAGGCCGCCTGATAGGCGGGCTCGTACGTGGCGTGCTGGAGGAAGAAGAAGACGCGTCCGGCCATGGTGGACCGACCTTAGCGTTATCGAGTCCGGACCGGCAGCCGTCGTATAACGGGGCTCCCCTTCCCCACCGGGAGCTCCGCATGCCGAGCCAGCCGTCCCGCCCCCGCGGTGTTCGTCCCTCGCCGGTCCCGTCCCGTTCCGCCTCCTCGCGATGGCTGGCGCTGGCCGGTCTCGCCGTGCTCGCGGGCGTGGGGCCCGTGTCCGAAGCGGCTCCCGCCACCGCGAAGGCCCCGACCGCGGCTTCCGTGCCCGTACCTCCCGCCCCTGTTCCCGGACCGCTGCGCACGGAGGCCCTGGGATTGCTCTCACAACCTTCCGTGGCGCCCGAAGCGGCGTGGCGCAGGTTCGGGCCGGAGGTCGTGCCCGTGCTCGCGGCGCTGGCGGAGGACACGAGCGTCCCGGATGCGCAGCGGATGCGGGCCGTGACGGCGCTGGCTCGCGTGGAGTCGCCCGAGGCGGGACAGACGCTCCAGGCGATGCTGGAGGATCCGCACCGGCCTTCGGATGTCCGCTCACAAGCCGCGGCCGCGCTGGGCCAGCGGCTGGGGTTCGAGGCGGTGAAGACACTGCAGGCCCGGCTGGAGGACCGCGACCTGCGGCTGCGTGAGGCCGTCGCGCAGGCGCTTGGCCGGCTGGGCGGTCAGCGGGTGCGCGAGGTGCTGGAGGAGCGGCTCCCTCTTGAGGACGTTCCCCAGGTGCGTGAAGCGCTCCAGCAGGGCCTCACGCTCGCGGAGCCCTGAGCCGGGCGCCGGGCATGGCGGTGGCGGCTGCCCTGATGGGCTGCTCGGGGCTCGCGTCGGACGGGTCCTTCCGTTAGATGGGAGGCCATGCGCCCCACCGTCCTTCTTTTCGATATCGATGGCACCCTCGTCACCACCGGCGGTGCAGGCCGCCGCGCCATGGGCCTGGCCTTCGAGCAGCTCCATCGGCGGCGCGACGCGTGCGACGGCTTCAGCATGTCCGGCATGACGGACCGGGCCATCGTCCGCAAGGGCCTGGGCGTCATCGGCCAGTCCGACACCGAGGACACCATCAGCGCGGTCATCAACGCGTACGTCGCCCAGCTGGGACTGGAGGTTCCCAAGGTCGATGCGCGCGAGTACCGGCTGCATCCGGGCATGCGCGAGGCCGTCGTGGAGGCTCGCTCCCGGTCGGGCTTCGCGGTGGGCCTGGGCACCGGCAACGTGCGCGCGGGCGCCAAGGTGAAGCTGGACCGCGTGAGCATCCACGACCAGTTCGCCTTCGGCGGTTTTGGCTGCGACTTCGAGGACCGCGTGGCGCTCATCCGTCACGGCGCCCAGGCCGGAGCGGCGCAGCTGGGTCAGCCTCTGGAGGAGTGCCGGGTGGTGATCATCGGAGACACGCCGAAGGACGTCGCGGCCGCCAAGGGCATTGGCGCGGAGACGATTGGCGTGGGCACGGGCAACTTCACGCCCCAGGCGCTGCGCGATGCCGGCGCCGAGTGGGCCTTCGCGGATTTCTCCACCCCCGGAGCCATGGAGGCCCTGCTCGTCGGACGGTGAAGGTGTGGTATCTCCGCCGCCCCTCCGAGGAGTCGTCCACGCATGTCGTCCACGCTCGAATCCTATGAGCTGATCCGCTTCGCCGAGGCCTTCGAGGCCCGACTCGCCACGGCGGAGGAGATGGTCATCGGCAGGCCGGGGTTGGAGGCCGAGAAGCAGTGGCTCGCCTCCGCGCTGGAGCGCCTGCGAGAGGCCCGTGAGCCCGCGGGCGGTCTGCTGGAACAGGTGAAGGACCTGCCGGAGCTCGACGAGGCCCGCGAGGAGTTCTCGTTCGATCAGCAGGGCCGCTGGGTGGATGCGCTGGAGAAGCTGCACGCCGGCATCACCTTCACCGCCAGCAGCCGCGCCCCCGTCATCGAGGCCCTGTTCCCCCACCTCAAGTTCCCGCAGCTGCGCCGGGCGCCCGTGGAGCTGGTCAACGAGTACGCCACGTCGTACGAGCGGCGGTTCAAGAGCGCCTACGTCACCCGCATCTTCTCCCGTGACGACTTCGCCATGGTCCGCCCCGTCGTGGATCAGGTCGCCGCGACGTTCGCCGCGTGGACCGCGAGCCTGTCCCCCACTCCCCTGCCCCCGGATCAGGAAGCCGCTCTGCGCGAGGCGCTGGTGTCGCTGGGACGGCGCCTGGACGTGGCGCTGCGGCAGGGACGGCTGCTCGCCGAGGCCGCGCTCGTTCCCGTGCCTGGGGTCTTCGAGGCCGCGGGCCTCACCCTCAAGCCCCGGAAGCGCGCGGGCAAGTCGCTCGCGCTCTCCGCCGAGGACGGTGCTTCGGACCTCTTCGGTGAGGAGGGCGACGCCAGCCAGGAGGAGGCGTTCGAGGAGGATTCCGGGGACGAATCGATGGAGGCGGATCCCGACGAGTCGGAGGCTCCGGCGCCCCTCGAGGAGACCGTGGCGGAGGCTGGCGGCTCCGAGGCAGAGGCTTCGAACAGTGGATCCGAAGAGGTCACCGCTGCTTCCGAACCCGTGGCTCCGGAGGCTCCCGTCGCGGCGCGTCCCGTTCGGCGGGGGCGTCCTCCGAAGAACGCCGCTCCGGCTGCCGAGACCACCCAGACCGACGCTTCTTCGGATGCCCCCGATTCCGGTGCTCCGGAGGCCGTGCGCCCCAAGCGACGCAAGAAGACCGACCCGTCCGAGGCTGGCACGCCTTGAGACCCGACGCGCGGTGAGTCCCCCGCCGTGAAGAGGAACCCGGACATGGCGGACGTAGCCCTTCCCATCGATCCCCTCCTGCCCGACATCGTCTCCACGCTCCGGAGCTCGCGGTCGCTCGTGCTGGAGGCGCCCCCTGGCGCGGGCAAGACGACCCGCGTTCCCCGCGCGCTGCTGGAGGCCGGGCTCGGCGCGGGCAAGGAGATTGTCGTCCTCCAGCCCCGGCGGCTGCCCACCCGGCTCGCCGCGCAGCGCGTGTCCGAGGAGATTGGCGAGCGCGTGGGCGAGACCGTCGGCTACCAGGTCCGCTTCGAGGACGTCCGCGGGCCCAAGACGCGCATGTCCTTCGTCACCGAAGGCGTGCTCGGACGCCGCCTGCTCACCGACTCCACCCTGCGCGACGTGGGCATCGTCGTGCTCGATGAGTTCCACGAGCGGCATCTGTCCGCGGACATTTCGCTCGCGCTCCTGCGGCGGCTGCAGGAGACGGCCCGCCCCGACCTCAAGCTCGTGGTGATGTCCGCGACCCTGGAGGCCGAGCCCGTCCGCGCGTATCTGGGTGGCGCTCCGTCCTTGCGCTCCGAGGGCCGCCGCTTCGACGTCAGCGTCGAATACCTTTCCGCCCCGGATGAGCGGCACCTGGATCAACAGGTGCTCTCCGCGCTCAAGCGCCTGTTCACCCAGGGCGTCGACGGCGACGTGCTCGTATTCCTTCCCGGGGCCGGGGAGATCCGCCGCGCGCGCGACACCTGCGCGGAGTTCGCCGAGCGCCACGACGCCGACGTGCTCCCGCTGCACGGCGACCTCTCTCCCGCGGAACAGGACCGCGCCGTGCGCCGCAGCTCGCGCCGGAAGATCATCCTGTCCACCAACGTCGCGGAGACGTCCGTCACCATCGACGGCGTCGCGGTCGTCATCGACAGCGGGCTTGCTCGCGTGGCGTCCCACTCGCCCTGGTCCGGTCTGCCGCAGCTCAAGCTGGGCAAGGTGAGCCGGGCCTCCGCCGTCCAGCGCGCCGGTCGCGCGGGCCGCACGCGCGCCGGGCACTGCGTGCGCCTCTACACCCAGCACGACTTCGATGGCCGGCCTGATCAGGAGGCCCCGGAGATCCGCCGCACCGACCTGGCCGAGACGGTACTCTCGCTGCGCGCGTCGGGCGTGAAGGACCTGACGGCGTTCCCGTTCTTCGAGCCGCCCCCCGCCCCCGCCCTGGAGGCTGCGGAGACGCTGCTGCGCCGCCTGGGAGCCGTGGACGCGAAGGGCCAGGTCACGGACGTGGGCCAGCGGCTCCTTCGCTTCCCCGTCCACCCTCGCCAGGCGCGCATCATCGTTGAAGGCGAGCGCCGGGGCGTGGGCGGTGATGCCGCCGTGCTCGCGGCCCTCATGGGCGAACGCGACATCCGCCGCGAGGCCCGCGCCAACCTGGGCGGCGGAGGCCGTGCGTCCGCGCTCGTCAGCGGGCCTTCCGACCTGCTGGAGCTCCTGGAGCGCTTCCGCGAGGCCGGCCGTTCGGGCTTCGCATCTGGCCGCATGCAGTCGCTGTCACTGGATGCGGGCGCGGTGCAGTCCGTGGAGCGCGTGCAGAAGCAGCTGCGCCGCACGGTGCGGGAACAGGGCTCCCGCCCCGGCCGCCCCGAGGACGTGGAGCAGGCCCTGATGCTCAGCGTGCTCGCGGGCTACCCGGACCGCGTTGCCCGCAGGCGGCGGCCCCGCTCCCCGGAGCTGCTCATGTTCGGCGGCGGCACCACCAGCCTGTCCGAGTTCAGCGTCGTCCAGGACGCGGAGCTGATGGTCGCCGTGGACGCGGAGGAGCGCCCCGGCCGCGGCGCCGTCGTTCGGCTCGCCAGCACCGTGGAGGCCGAGTGGCTGCTGGACCTCTACCCGGACGCGCTGGAGGAGGTGGACACCCTCCAGTGGAACGCGGACTCGCGGCGCGTGGAGCGCCTCACCCGGCTGGCCTACGGCAACCTCATGCTGGAGGAGACGCGCACTCCCGCGCCCCCGTCCGAGGAGGCCGCGCGCGTACTGGCCGAGGCGGCCCTGGCCGCGGGCCCGGAGCGCTTCGCGGAACCCGAGGCGCTGGAGCAGTGGCGCACCCGCGTGGCGCTCCTGAGCAAGGCGTTCCCCGAAACGGGCTTTCCCACCGTGGACGCGGGCTTCATGCGCGACGCGCTGGCGTCCCTGTGCGTGGGCGCGCGCAGCTTCTCCGACCTGGAGGGCGTGTCGCTACTGGACGCGCTCTACGCGCGCCTCACCTCCGAGCAGCAGCGCCTGCTGGCGAACCACGCCCCCGAGCGCGTCACCCTGCCCGGCGGTCGCGGCGTGAAGGTGCACTACGAGCCCAACAAGCCACCCTGGGTGGAGTCACGGCTGCAGGACTTCTTCGGGATGGCGCAGGGGCCCAGCGTGGGCGCGGGCCGCGTGCCGCTGGTGCTGCACCTGCTGGCTCCCAACATGCGCGCCGTGCAGGTGACGACCGACCTGGCGGGCTTCTGGGAACGTCACTACCCGGCGATCCGCAAGGAGCTGTGCCGCAAGTACCCCCGGCACTCGTGGCCGGAGGATCCGCGCCACGCCGAGCCGCCCGCGCCCCGTCCTCCGAGGCGCTGAAGCGAGCGGCGCGGGACTACAGCCGCTTGTGCATCTCCAGGTGGTCGATGCCGGCCTCGTCGAAGACGGCGCCGACGGGCTGGTAGCCGTGCTTCTTGTAGAATTCGAGCGCGTAGAGCTGGGCGTGCAACATGATGCCGCTCACGTTGCGGCGGCGCGCCTCCTCCTCCAGCGACGTGAGGAGCAGCGAACCCACTCGGGACTTGCGGTGCGCCTGGAGCACCGCCATGCGGCCAATCTGGCCCCACGTTCCAGCCTGCCCGGCGGGCGCCTCCGGCAGCTTCACCAGCCGGCCGGTACCGATGGCGTGACCGCCCTGGTAGGCGATGACGTGGTAGGCGTGGGCGTCCTCGGCGTCGCGCTCGATGCCCTCGGGTACGTGCTGCTCCTCGATGAACACCACCTCACGGATGGCGAGGGCCTGCATGAGCTCCGCCTCGTCCTTGATGTGGGCGACGGTGACGGGTGCCGGGGAGGTCTCGGGAGGCGTCGGCATGGCTTGGGGCAAGGTACACAAAAGCCCGCGCCGCCAACAGGCGGAAAAGACCACCGCCTGCCGACCCGGCATGCCCCCCGCGCGGTCGGCCCGTCCCCTGCCGCCTGCCCGTGAAAGGGCTTGTCGCGAAAGCCCCGCCGCATCGGGTCATCCGGTTGCAATTGCCCTCTCACGTCGGGCTCTCGGGCGGGTCCCACTCCGTGCATGGGCGGGCGGAGCGGAGGAGGATCATCCGGGGGAGGGCGTGGTAGGGTTCAGGCCGATGCGTACTCGTGCCCTCATCGCCCTGTCCCTGGGCCTGCTGTCGACGCCCGCGCTCGCCCAGAAGGAGTTCTTTTTCGGAACGGGAGAGCCGCCCGTGTTCCGCGAAGCGGACATGGACAAGCGGTTCCTCCGCTCCCGCGTCAACCAGGCCCTGGTGCAGGGAACGAGCGACGCGAACTGCGCGCAGCTCGTGGGCGCGCTGCTCACCATCGTGGGCGAGTCCGCGCCGTACCTGCACAAGCGCGACGAGAACTTCTACCTGGACCCCGTGTTGATCCAGGTGCTGGGCACGCAGCTGTCCACGCCGCGCTTCCCCGCCAACATGTTCCTGGTGTCGATGATGCGCCGGGTGCTCATCGACAAGCGGCTGCCGCCGGAGTGGATGCAGACGGCGGTGGCGCTCGCGCCGTACTACCCGCCGCTGGACCTGAGCAAGCTGCGCTTCATCGCGGATGGCGTGAAGCCCGTGGACAGCTTCTTCTTCACGCTGCCCGCGATGCTGGAGCGCTACGACACGGAGGTCCTCAAGGCCAACACCACCGCGGCCAGCGTGGCGGACGCGAAGTTCCGCGACGACTACCTCGACAAGGAGGTGGCCTTCGGAGGGCTGGAGTTCATCGACGCGAAGCTGGAGAAGCCCAAGAAGAAGAGCAAGAAGGGCCCTCCGCCGGAGCCTCCCGCGCTGGTGGCCCGGCTCGTCTTCTACCTGCCGGATCCGGGCAATGACGGCCTGCTGTCCGGGCTCACCTACGGGAAGCCCAAGGTGCGGCCCTCCATCAACATCACGGCGCGGCTGAAGGACGACCAGTACACGCCGCTGACGCAGCTGCCGAAGGGCGCTCGCGTGCTCCTGCGCGGCCGCTTCTGGGAGTACCGCAAGCAACTCAAGGAGCTGGAGGTGCGCGACGCGTACCTCTTCCAGGACCGCGACTGGGCCCAGAACCCCGCGCTCGCGGATCCCAACGCCGTGGCGTCCTGTCCGCTCGCGTTCAACGACCTGACGGGCACCGCGCCCGTGCAGCCGGGCGGCTTCGGCGGCAAGCGCTGAAACGCGCCGTCTCGCGTTCCGCACGCCCATCCCGGGGGCGGCACCCCTGCCGTGCCGCCTCCTTCCGCGCCCTCCTCCCGGGAGCGCTCCCCGCCTGACTGGCACGGCCGCTGCTCATGCCCGCGCATCCCTTGCGCGCGAGGCATGCCATGAAGGTCGAAGGTCAGGACGCTCCTTCCGGAAACGAGAAGGTCCCCCCGGAGAAGGACGCGTTCAAACAGGTCCTCCAGCGGGCCTCCGGATGGAATGACACCCCACCTCGTCCCGGGGCCCGCCGCGAGCCGGTGGCACCAGGGCCCCTTCCGAAGCCCGGCCTGCTCCGTACCGGTGGGCAGGGGCCAGGGCCAGCGACGCGGGCCACTCCGGCGCTTCCTGGCGTCCGTGCGGCGGGAGCCCTCCTCTCGACGACGCGCAGCGCCCTGGGAAGCCCGGAGACGCTCCGCCAGGCCCGGCAGGGAATGCACGTGGAGGCGCAGCGGCTGGGGTCGGTGCGCCAGGAGGCGCTCACGGACGGCGGCACGCAGGCCTCCCATCGTGTGACGGAGTTGCTGGCCCGCGAGGTGGAGCGCTCCTTCCGCGCGGAGCCCCGTCCGGCGCCGTGTCCCCTCCCCTCGCCCACGCGTGACGACCGTTCCTCGGAAGGCCTGTCGCGCGTCTCCTCGCCCGAAGGTGCTCGCGCGGCGGGTGGAGCCACGGAGAGTACCGCACCGGCCAGCCCTCCCGTCGCGCAGGTCGAGTCCACGCTGGCGCTCATCGAGAAGATCGAGGTCTTCGTGAAGTCACAGCGGCCGGCGCTGGGCCTCAGCCTGCGCGGTTCGCTGGAGGCCACCGTGGAGGTGGAGCGCACAGGGCCCCGGGAGGTGGCGCTGCGCATCCAGGGCCGCCATGGGCCCGTTCCCACCGAGGACGTGGCGCGGCTGCGCGACGCGCTGGAGGCCCGGGGGCTGCGACTCAGCGTCCTCCAGGCGGGGTGAACGTCCGACGATGCCTTTTCCGCGCAAGACGTCAGGAACGACGAAGGCCCTCACGCCAGGGGGCGCGAGGGCCTGCATCACGACGGGCGCGCTCGGGGGATACGGTCCGCGGCTACTTCCCGGGCGCGGTGCTCAGCTCCCCGCGCTTGTCTTCCTTCTCCTTGTATTCCTCGGCCTCGGGCAGGGCGGCCTTCTTCTCCGCGATGTTGGGCCACTTGGAGGCGAAGTCGGTGTTGAGCTTCTTGAAGTCCGCCCACTTCGCGGGCAGCTCGGTCTCGGGGAAGATCGCCTTGGTCGGGCAGACGGGCTCGCAAGCGCCACAGTCGATGCACTCGTCCGGGTGGATCACGAGGAAGTTGGCGCCCTCGTAGAAGCAGTTGACCGGGCACACCTCGACACAGTCGGTGTACTTGCACTTGATGCAAGGCTCGGCGACGACGTAGGCCATGTTGATGTCTCCTCTGTGCGGAATTCCGCGCGTCCGTGGCCGCGCACAGTAGATGGTTGGGGCCAGGGTTGGCACCCTGAATTTAGGTACCAGCCCGGCCCGCTTCCCCGGTCAGCCCAGCAAGCCCTGCGCCCGCAGCAACTCCGCGACAAGGATGGCGCCCTTTGCGGCTCCCATCTTCGTGTTGTGGGAGACGAGCACGTACTTGAAGCCGTTCTCCAGCACACCGTCCTCGCGGATGCGGCCCACCGTGGTGGCCATGCCGCCGTGGGTGTCCCGGTCCATGCGGGGCTGGGGGCGGAACGGGTCGTCCAGCACTTCAATCCAGCGGGGCGGAGCGGACGGCAGGTCCTTCGCCACCTGAGCGCCCTGCCACTCGCGCATCGCCTGGGCGACCTCCGCCACGGTGGCCTTCTTCCCGAGCGACACGAAGACGGACTCGGTGTGGCCTTCCAGGACGGCGACGCGGGTGCAGGTGCAGGAGACGCGCACGTCGTGCGGGGTGAGCGCCGCGCCCGCGGGGTTGAGCGCCCCGAGGATCCTCTTCGTCTCCACCTCGACCTTGTGCTCCTCCTTGGGGATGTAGGGCACGACGTTGTCGAGGATGTCCAGGCCGATGACGCCGGGCGAACGTCCGGCGCCGGACATGGCCTGGAGGCTGGTCATCAGCACGGCCTTCACGCCGAAGCGCTCGGCCAGGGGGGCCAGCGTCACGGCGAGGCCCGTGGTGGTGCAGTTGGGGATGGGGACGATGAAGCCCTTCCACCCGCGCTGCCGGCGCTGCTCGTTGATGAGCGGAGCGTGGGCGGCGTTCACGGGGGGGAGGAGCAGGGGCACGTCCTCGTCGTAGCGGAAAGCGCTCGCGGCGGAGAACACGGGGATGTTCCGGGCCAGGCGCGGCTCGATTTCACGGGCGACGTCCGCCTCCACGGCGGAGAAGGCGATGTCGTAGTCCTTCGCCTGGACGGCGTCGCCGCTGACCACGGTCATGCGGGCGATGGACTCCGGGAGCGGCTCCGGGACGAACCAGGCCAGCATGCCGTTGGAGGCGCGCAGGGCGTCCGCGTACGTTTTTCCAGCGGAGCGGGGCGAAGCGGCGAGCCCGGTCAGCTCGATGAACGGGTGGTCCTTGAGGGCAGCGATGAACTGCTGACCCGCGAGTCCGGTGGCGCCAATGAGTACGGCGCGAAGCTTGGCCATCGTGGGGGATCTCCGGTGGGGGAGGCAGGGCGCTCCTTACACCGTTTCACGACGCGCTGCATCCGCCGCTCACCGGTGGGCGTGGGAGGGGGCGCGTGCGTGGCGCTCCGTGGGGTAGCCCCCCGTCACCCAGGCGTGGAGGCCACCAGCGAGGCACACGGCGTTGCGCCCCCTCAGGCGCAACACGCGGCAGATGCGGCGGATGTCCACGCAGTCCTGGGTGGTGCCGCACAGGACGATGAGCTCGTCGTCCGGCAGCATCGCCAGGTCCCGGGCAATCTCCGAGGCCGTCATTCGCAGCGCGCCGGGGATGTGGATCTCGAACCGCTCCCAGTCCATCGCGTCGCGGCAATCCAGGACGAGCACATCCTCGTCCCCCAGACGCATGAACAGCTCATCACAGATGATGCTGGGCTCCACCGGGACCTCCCCGAGGCGACAGACTCCATCGAACATGAACCGGAGGGCTCTTTCCCCTCTTCCCGCCTGTCCGCTCGCCTGCTTCCCGGAGGCCGCCGGGGCTCAGAGGCCCAGTTGCTTGGCGATGATTTCGTTCATCACCTCACTGGTGCCGCCGCCAATGGGCCCCAGCCGCGCGTCGCGCCAATGGCGCTGGATGTCGTACTCCATCATGTAGCCCGCGCCACCGTGGAGCTGGAGGCACTCGTCGGCCACGCGGCAGCACGTCTCCGTGGCGACCTTCTTGGCCATGGAGGTCTGCGCGACGGCGTACTCGCCGGCCACGTGCAGGCGGAGCGCGTGGTAGGTGAGCTGCCTCGCGCATTCACGGGCGGTGTGCAGGTCCGCCAGCTTGTGGCGCACCACCTGGAAGCCGGCCAGCGTCTGATTGAAGGCGCGGCGCTGCTTCACGTGCTCGAGCACGGTCTCCAGCATGTCGTCCATGGCGCCCACCGCACCCAGCGCGAGCGACAGGCGCTCCCACTGGAAGTTGCCCATGATCTGCGAGAAGCCCTGCCCCTCCACGCCCAGCAGGTTCTCCGCGGGCACGCGGCAGTCCTCGAAGAAGAGCTCCGCCGTGTCGGACGCGCGCCAGCCCACCTTCTGGAGCTTGCGCCCCACGCTGAAGCCCGGCGTGCCCCGCTCCACCACCAGCATGGACAGGCCCTTGTGGCCGCGCGACGGGTCGGTCTTCACCGCCAGCACCACGAAGTCCGCCCGCACGCCGTTGGTGATGTACGTCTTGGAGCCGTTGACGACGAAGTGGTCGCCGTCGCGGCGGGCGGTGGTGCGCAGCCCCGCCACGTCCGAGCCGGCGTCCGGTTCGGTGATGCCCAGGGCGCCAATCTTCTCCCCCCGGATTGCGGGGGCCAGCCAGCGCTGCTTCTGGGCCTCCGTGCCGAACAGGTTCAGGGGGCCGGTCGCGATGGTGAACTGCCCGCCGAGCCCAGCGGCCACACCGCCGGAGCCGCAGCGGCCCAGCTCCTCCAGGAGCACCGCCTCGTACAGCTCCCCGGCCGCCGTGCCCCCATAGGCCTCCGGGTACTTCAGGCCCAGGAAGCCCAGCTCGCCAAAGCGGGTGAAGAGCTCCCGGGGGAACTCCTCCCGGGCCTCCCACTCCGCCGCGAACGGGCGCAGCTCCTTGTCCACCACCGCGCGGACGGTGCGGCGGAAGGCTTCGTGCTCCTCTTGGAAGACGCCATGGCCGTGCAGCATCGTGTGCTCCCTCGCTTGTCAGGGCCTGACACCCCGCGCCGTATGGTACCGGGACGAGAAGCGGGGCTGGATGGTGTTGCTTCCTTGACCGGCTCCTACCGGGCTGCGTATAACCCCGGCCCCAATCGCTGCGGCGCCATAGCCAAGTGGTAAGGCAAAGGTCTGCAAAACCTTCATTCCCCGGTTCGAATCCGGGTGGCGCCTCATAAGACAAAAGGCCCGATGCGGAAGTCTCCGCATCGGGCCTTCTGCTTTTCCGGGGGTGCTTTCCCGGGTGGGACCTAGCAGCCCATTTCCACCGCGCCGATGTCCGGGGCCGCGCCGCAGAAGGGCTGGCCCTGGTCCTGACCCTTGTCCTGGGCGGCGGCGGACGGGGCGAAGGTGTCCGACACCGTCACGTCACCCCCGTTGGAGGTGGTGTCCTTCGCGGCGGCCTTGAAGGCGTCCAGGGCCTGGAGCTGGCCGTTGGTCTTGAACTGCGCACCGGACGGATAGAGGTTGTTGCTCATCTGGAGGCCGGGAGCCTGGCCGCCCACGTCCACGCTGACGGGCGCGTCCACGATGTTGTTCTCCACGCGCAGCGACTCCGTGGGCCCGCCCGTGCCGTGGCCCAGGATGATGCCGGCCTTGGCGCGGGTGATGGTGTTGTTCACCACCACGGTGCCCTTGGAGTTCTCCAGGCGGATGGCGGTGCCTTCGCCGCCGCCCGCGTCGGTGATGTCGTGCACGCGGTTGCGGCGCACGACGACGGCCTCGGGCACGGGGCCCTCGTGGTTGCCGCCCACGGAGATGCCCTTCGCGGCGTCATACAGCTCGTTGTCCTCCACCAGCACGTTCTTGGCGGAGTAGTGGATGACGAGCGCATCGCCCTTCGCCGTCTCCGACGGCTGGAACTTGTGCATCCGGTTGTTGCGGATGATGACGTCGTGGCACGTCTTGATGTCCACGGCGTTCTCCCGGTTGTTGAAGAAGTGGTTGTTCTCCACCAGCAGGCCCGTGGCGGGCGGCAGGTCGCTGAAGCCCTCGGGGCCCAGGCACTGCACGGAGTCACCCGAGTTGTCGTGGATGTCGTTGTTGCGCACCGTCGCGTCGTAGGACGCGGGCTGCATCACGATGCCGTGCGAGTCCTTGTTGCCGGTGGTCCGCACGAAGTCGTGGATGTTGTTGTTCTCGATGGTGGGGCCCTTGGCGTTGTTGAACAGGGTGACGCCCGCGCCGCCGGTGCCGTTGTGCAGCTCCGAGTTGGCCAGCACCGTGCCCTGCACGTCGCCCTCGAAGGTGACGCCGAAGATGGGCTGTCCCTCCACGTCGATGTCGAACCCGTCGATGACCCAGTTCGCGCGGCGCACCTGCACCGCCGCGCCGGAGCCGCTGCCCGGGGTGAGCTTGGGACGGCCCTCGCCCTGGAGGGTGATCTTCGCCTCGGGCGTGCCGGCCTTGGTGTTGTCACCCAGCACCACGCGCTCGGCGTAGGTGCCCGCGAGCACGCGGATGCGGTCGCCAGGGCCCGCTTTGCTCACCGCCATGGCGATGGTGCGCAGCGGCGCGGCCTCCGTGCCCTGGGCGCCGTCGTCGCCGTTGGGCGACACGACCCAATCATGGGCGGGCGTGGTGGCGGGGGTCTCCTGCATCGCCTGGGCACTGACGGCGGGCTGGGGACCGGGCTCCGCGATGGGCGTGTGGTCCGCATGATCCGGCATCTGCGCGGCGGGCGTGTTCTCCACCGGCTGCACGCCGATGGGGGGCGCCTTGCCCGGAGCGGTGGGGGTCTTCTCGACCTTGGGGGTCCCCGTGTTCGTCGCGGGGGCCTGGGTACCGGCGCCCGACGAACCGCCAGTGCCTCCGCCAGAGCCACCGCCGCCGCCACAAGCGGTCAGTCCAAGAGCCAGGGTGCAGGCAGCCAGGGAGGCCACCAGGGTGTGTCGCGTCTTCAAGCCGTTGCCTCCAAGAATTTGCATGAGCAGGGGCAACGCATGGCCTCGGGCGTTCTATTCACTGCCGGTCATCCAGGCCGAGACGCGCCGCAGCGGGAGGGAGAACCGTGACGCTCGGCCCCATGGCGGCTACGGTGCCGCCGCCGTGTCCAAAGCCGTCCTGCTCCTGACCGCCCTGCTGCTCGCCTCCTGCGCCACGCCGGCGCCCTCACCTGCCCCCAGCACCCGGGGCCTGGGCGAGCCGGAGGTCTCCGTCCCCACGAAGCCCGCTGACGCGGGCGTGAAGCCCCCCGCTCCGAGTGGCCTGGAGGATCCGCTCACGTCGGGTCTGCCCGGGCCGCAGGACCTGAAGCGCCTGGACTTCCGCAACGGTGAGCCGCGCCTCCCCATCAAGCTGATGGAAGGGCGCGAGGTCGTGACGTTCTCGCCGCGAGCACGGATGCGGCTGCGCTTCGGCGGACCCGGAGACAAGGTGCTGGACGCGCCCGCGGGCTCGCGCTGGACGGTGCGGGTGACGCAGGGCGAACCGGCCCAGTGGAGCGCGCGGGTGCAGTTGGGTGAGTTCCGCTTCGCGGACAAGGCGGGGCTCGCGGAGGCGCAGGAGACGTGGCGCGCGCGAGGGCTCGCGGTGCGCACGCACACGCTGGGCTCCGTGTACGGCATCGCGGGGAAGGTCATCGACAACCGGCGCTATCTCCTCCTGGGCGACGAAGCACTGACGCCCGAGGCCGCGGCGAAACAGCAGGCGGAGCTGCTGCGCCGCTACGGCCTGCGCACCACGCTCTTCGAGGAGGTCCGCAAGCCTTCGCGCGCCATCCTGGAGCTGAAGGACGAGAACGACGCCGTGGTGGGTCTGGCGCAAGACAGGCTGGACGCGGAGACACCGGACGGCACCGGCTTCGACGTGCGACAGGTGGAGTACGGCGTGGGCTACGACTTCCACGCCTTCGAGGACCGCAGCTTCCGCGGCGCACTCCAGTTCGCGGTGGACCGCGGCGGCAAGCTCGCGGTGGTGAACGTGGTGGGCCTGGAGGACCTGCTCAAGGGCCTGGTGCCATCCGAAATCTTCGCGCGCGCACACCCGGAGGCGCTCAAGGCCCAGGCCGTCACCGCGCGCGGTGAGGTGCTGGCGAAGGTGGGCATCAAGCACCTGGCGGATCCGTACCTCCTCTGCTCGGAGCAGCACTGCGCGGTGTACCGGGGCCGCACCGGCGAGGCGGCCAGCACCACCGCCGCGGTGGAGGCCACCCGGGGCCAGGCCCTCTTCAGCCAGGAGGGCCGACTGGTGGACTCCGTCTACAGCGCCGTGTGCGGCGGCCACACCGAGGACAATGACGTGGTGTGGGGCGGCCCGCCGGACCCCAGCCTGCGCGGGCGGCCGGACCTGCTGGAGCCCGCGCCGGACGTCCCCGGCCCGTCGAACCTCAAGGCGTGGCTGGCGACGTCGGACGTGCCCGCCGCGTGCAAGCTGTCCAGCTTCGCGCAGCCCACGAAGTTCCGGTGGGAGAAGCGCTTCACGCAAAACCAGGTGGACGCGCTCACGGAGAAGCTGGGGGTGGGGTCCATCCAGGGGCTCGCCCTGTCCGAGCGCGGAGTGTCCGGGCGTGCCCGGCTGCTCACCG
The DNA here is from genome assembly GCF_003668955.1 of Corallococcus sp. AB038B. Taxonomy (NCBI): domain Bacteria; kingdom Pseudomonadati; phylum Myxococcota; class Myxococcia; order Myxococcales; family Myxococcaceae; genus Corallococcus; species Corallococcus sp. AB038B. Next base: position 19,959 of record NZ_RAWO01000017.1, read on the forward strand.
TGTCGGGGACGAAGGGCGCCACCCAGGTGCGCGGGGAGCTGAACATCCGGCGGCTCTTCGGGATGCTCAACAGCAGCATGGCCACCGTGGAGGCCGAGCGGGACGCCGAGGGCCGGCCCACCGGATGGCTGTTCCGGGGCGGCGGCTGGGGCCACGGCGTGGGCATGTGTCAGACAGGCGCCATCGGCCGGGCGGAAGCCGGGCAGAGCTATCCGGAGATCCTGCGCTTCTACTTCAACGGGGCGGAGGTCGCCCCCATCTACTGAGATGAAGCGGACATTTCGAACGCACCAACGCACGCGCTCGCGAATCTCTTCCATGTCCCGGGTGTTACGGGCCGCACGTTCGGGACTGTAGAAGCGGTCCGGAGGTTTATCATCAGGCCGTGGGCACGGGTTCCTCGACAGACTGGCGTCAGCGGCGCGCGCGGAAGCAGCGTGGGCCCTTGCGCTACCTGGTGGCGGGCATCCTGGCGCTCCTGGCCCAGGTCGCCTTCGTGGGCTTCGTGCTCCTGGTGTCGGCCGTGCAGGCGAACTTCCCGCACGAGAAGCGCCCCGCCCGGCCCACGTCCGTGGCGGTGAGGCCGCTCACGTCGGACCAGTGGGCGAAGAACCGGGGGGCGGTGACGCCGCAGCAGACCAAGCCCCGCCCCACGGAGAAGCGCGAGCCGAAGGAAGAGAAGAAGCCGGACGAGACGAAGCCCCAGGGCCAGGTGGTGGACGTAGCGCCGGGGAATGATCAGCAGTCCCCGGACGCGAAGTACCTGGCCGAGCACAACAACACGACGGAGAAGGAGACGCGCGCGCGCGACCAGACGGCCTTCTACCGCAACGCCATGCCCCAGAAGACCGCACCCCAGAAGCAGGAGGGCGCGGCGCAGGACCAGGTGCAGCCCCCGCGCGTGTCCGGCAACAACGGCACGGGCGCGGACGACCGGGCCCAGTCCCAGGGTGGCAAGAAGCCCGTCTTCGAGATGCCGGAGACGCGCCGCAAGCAGGAGATCGCCATGAAGACGGATCCGCGCGAGCGCGGCCCGGGCATGGCGGTGAAGAACCAGTCGGAGAGCGACGCCACGCAAGGCAACGCCAAGCGCCTGCGCATCCAGCCCGGCCAGGGCGAGGACAGCGAGCAGGAGGGCTCCACGGGCCGGGTGGGTTCCCCGGGCCTGGCCACGCTGATGCCGTCGCAGGCGGCCATGGACAAGGTGGTGGGCGCGGCGCCCAACGACATGCTCCGAGACCAGGAGGAAGGCGACGGCACCTTCCTCAACACGCGCGAGTGGAAGTACGCCAGCTTCTTCAACCGCGTGAAGCAGAGCGTGGGCATGCACTGGAACCCCAACGAGCAGCTGCGCATGCGCGACCCGACGGGGAACATCTACTCCGGGCGCGACCGCCAGACGCTGCTGACCATCACCCTGGACGAGCGCGGCGCGGTGAAGGACATCCAGGTGGAGAAGAGCAGCGGCCTGGACTTCCTGGACATGGAGGCCGTGGCGTCCTTCAAGCGCGCGCAGCCCTTCCCCAACCCGCCGTCCGGCCTGCTGAGTCAGGACGCGACGGTGCGCTTCCAATTCGGCTTCTTCCTGGAGATGGGCGGCGGCCCCCGGATGCGGCTGTTCCGACAGTAGGACCCACGGAGGCCTCGCGGTGGACGGCGCAGGGCACTACCCTGCCCCGCCGTGGAAGCCCCTCTCGTCGACCGTGGCGCCGCGCTCCAGGAGCGCAATCGGAAGGTCCGCTTCGTCCTGTTGGCCATCCTCGTGGCCAACTGGGTCGTGGCCGCGGCCAAGCTCGTCTTCGGCCTCATGGCCCAGTCCGCGTCGGTGACGGCGGACGGGTTGCACTCGTTCATTGACGGCAGCTCCAACGTGCTGGGCCTGGTCGCCATGGGCGTCGCGTCGCAGCCGGCGGACGCGGATCACCCCTACGGTCACGGCAAGTTCGAGGCGCTCGCGTCGCTGGGCATCGGCGCGATGATTGGCGTGGGCATGCTGGAGCTGGGGCGCATGGCGTTCGACTCGCTCCTGCACGACAAGCACCCCACGGTGTCGGTGACGATGGCCGCGGTGATGGTCTTCACGCTCGTCATCAACCTCATCGTCACCCGCGTGGAGCGACACTACGGGCAGAAGTACAAGAGTTCCCTCCTGCTCGCGGACGCGCAGCACACGCTGTCGGACGTGTTCGTGACCATCGCGGTGCTCGTCTCCATTGGCCTGGTAGCGATGGGCTTTCCGCGCGCGGACGGACTGGTGGCCCTGGCCGTGATGGTCTTCGTCGCGCGGGTGGCCTACGGCATCGTGCGGCAGGCGGTGGGCATCCTCTCCGACACCGCGCGCCTGGACCCGGCGCAGGTGTCCCAGCACACGCTGGCGGTGTCCGGCGTGCGCTCCTGCCGCGACGTGCGCAGCCGGGGCATGGAGGAGAGCGTCTACGTGGACCTGAAGATTGAAGTCGACCCGCAGCTCACCACCGCGCAGGCCCACGAAGTGGCCGACAAGGTGGAGGAGACGCTGCACGGCGCCTATCCGCAGGTGGTGGACGTGGTGGTCCACGTGGAGCCCGCTCGGGCCCGCTAGAAACACGAGGGCCGCCTTCCGATGCGCTGGAAGACGGCCCCGGTGACTGCGGCTGTCGAAGACGGCTTAAGCGACCTTCTGCGCGGGCGTGTCGTAGTCCTCGATGGGAGGGCACGAGCACACGAGCTTGCGGTCACCCAGCACGTTGTTCAGGCGTCCCACGGACGGCCAGAACTTGTTGTCGCGGACCCACGGCGTGGGGAACACGGCCTGCTCGCGGGTGTACGGGCGGTTCCACTCCGGCGCGGTGAGCGTGCGCGCGGTGTGCGGCGCGTTCTTCAGGACGTTGTTGTCCTTGGGCACGCGGCCCTCCTCCACGTCGCGGATCTCCTGGCGGATGGCGATCATCGCATCGCAGAAGCGGTCCAACTCCGCCTTGGACTCGGACTCCGTGGGTTCAATCATCAGCGTGCCCGCCACCGGGAACGACACGGTGGGCGCGTGGAAGCCGTAGTCCATGAGGCGCTTGGCCACGTCCTCCACCTCCACGCCCGCGGTCTTCTTGAGCGGGCGCAGGTCCACGATGCACTCATGGGCCACGCGGCCACGCTTGCCCCGGTAGAGCACCGGGTAGTGCGGCTGGAGCCGCTCCGCGACGTAGTTGGCGTTGAGGATGGCCATCTTCGTGGCCTGCGTCAGGCCCTCGCCGCCCATCATCTGGATGTACATCCAGGAGATGAGCAGGATGCTGGCGCTGCCCCACGGCGCCGCGGAGATGGCGCCGATGGCGTCCCCTCCGCCCGTCTGGATGACGGGGTGTCCGGGGAGGAACTTCACCAGGTGGGACGCCACGCAGATGGGGCCCATGCCCGGGCCGCCACCGCCGTGCGGGATGCAGAACGTCTTGTGCAGGTTGATGTGGCAGACGTCCGCGCCCACCAGGCCCGGCGCGGTGAGGCCCACCTGCGCGTTGAGGTTGGCGCCGTCCATGTACACCTGGCCGCCGCGCTCGTGGATGGCGGAGCAGATCTCGCGGATCTCCTCCTCGAACACGCCGTGCGTGGAGGGGTACGTCACCATCAGCGCGGCCAGCTTGTCCTTGTGCAGGTCCGCCTTGGCGCGCAGGTCGTTCAGGTCGATGTTGCCGTTCTCGTCGCACTTCGTGACGACGACCCGATAGCCGGCCATCACCGCGGAAGCCGGGTTGGTGCCGTGCGCGGAGGACGGGATGAGGCACACGTCGCGGTGCCCCTGCCCTCGCGCCTGGTGGTAGGCGCGAATCACGAGCAGGCCCGCGTACTCACCCTGGCTGCCCGCGTTGGGCTGCAGCGAGCACCCGGCGAAGCCCGTCACCTGCGACAGCGCGTGCTCCAGTTGCTCGAAGATGACCTTGTAGCCGGCCGCCTGCGAGGTGGGCGCGAACGGGTGCAGCTTGCTGAACTGGGGCCACGTCACCGGGATCATCTCCGCGGTGGCGTTGAGCTTCATGGTGCAGCTGCCCAGCGGAATCATGGAGTGCGTGAGGGACAGGTCCTTCGCCTCCAGCCGGCGCACGTACCGCAGCATCTCCGTCTCGGAGTGGTAGCGGTTGAAGACCGGGTGCGTGAGGTACGCGCTCTGGCGGCGCAGCTCGGGGGCGAGCGGGCTCTCCAGGCCTTCGGCGACCTCGTCCAGGTTCACCGGGGACGCGGACTTGTTCGCGCCCTGGATGAAGGCCGTGAGGATGTCCTCCACGTCCTTGGCGCGCGTCGTCTCGTCCAGCGCCAGGCCGAGCGTCTTCTCGTCGATGCGGCGGAAGTTCATCTTCGCGCCTTCCGCGGCGGCCAGCACGCCCCGCACCTGCGGGGCCGTCAGCTCCACGCGCAGCGTGTCGAAGAACTGCTCGTGCTTCGGCTTGAAGCCCAGCTTCGCCAGACCGCGCGACAGCACCACGGTGAGCCCGTGCACGCGCTCCGCGATGGCCTTGAGCCCGTCCGGCCCGTGGTAGACGGCGTACATGCCGGCCATCACGGCCAGCAGCACCTGCGCGGTGCAGATGTTGCTCGTGGCCTTCTCACGGCGGATGTGCTGCTCGCGCGTCTGAAGCGCCATGCGCAGCGCGGGCCGACCCCCGGAGTCCTCGGACACGCCGATGAGGCGGCCCGGCATCACGCGGGTGTAGGCGTTCTTCGTGGCGAAGTAGGCGGCGTGCGGGCCGCCGTAGCCCAGCGGCACGCCGAAGCGCTGCGCGCTGCCCACCACCACGTCCGCGCCGAACTCGCCGGGCGCGGTGAGCAGCGTCAGGGCCAGCAGGTCCGCCGCGACGACGAGCAGTCCGTCCGCTGCGTGCACCTTCTCACCGAAGGCGCGGTAGTCGTGCGCCACGCCGTCCGTCGCCGGGTACTGCACCAGCGCGCCGAAGAACTTCTTCTGGGACAGGTCCACCGTGCGGTGGTCGCCCACGACGACCTCCACGCCCAGCGGGAGGGCGCGCGTGCGCACCACGTCCACCGTCTGCGGGTGGCAGCCGTCGGAGACGAAGAACGCGCCCCCGGCGTCGGTGCCCTTGGCGTGCAGCGCCAGCGCCATGGCCTCCGCCGCGGCGGTGCCTTCATCCAGCATGGAGGCGTTGGCCACTTCCATGCCGGTGAGGTCCGTCACCATGGTCTGGAAGTTGAGCAGCGCTTCCAACCGGCCCTGGGCGATCTCCGCCTGGTAGGGCGTGTACTGGGTGTACCAGCCCGGGTTCTGGAAGATGTTGCGCAGGATGACGTTGGGGACGTGGGTGTCGCTGTAGCCCATGCCGATGAAGGACCGGAACACCTGGTTCTTCGCCGCGATGGCCTCCAGCTGCGCCAGCACCTCGTTCTCACCCTTGCCCGCGGGCAGCCGCAGGGGCTCCGGGGAGCGGATGACGGGCGGCACGGTGGACTCCACGAAGGCGTCCAGCGAGTCCACGCCCAGCGTGGACAGCATCTGCTTCACTTCAGGGGTCTCCGGGCCGATGTGCCGGCCGGCGAAGGACTCCTGGTACTTCCAGTTGAGGGACATGGTCGAAGGGCTCGCGTGAGGTGCGGTAGGAAGTTCGGCGTCCGAGCGGGCTCGGCACTCCATGGAGCGTCTCTAACAACCGGGACGCCCGACTTCTTGCGCGCGCGGAACTACTCCTTGATGAGCTTCTCGTAGGCGGCGGCGTCCAGCAGGTTGCTCAGCTGCCCGGCGTCCGAGAGCTCGATCTCCACGAGCCACCCGTCCCCGTACGGATCCGTGTTGAGGTTCTCGGGCTCTTCCGTGAGGTCGGTGTTCACCTTCACGATCGTGCCGGAGACAGGTGCGAACAGCTCCGACACGGCCTTGACGGACTCGACGGTGCCGAACGAGTCGCCGGCCGACACCTGGGCGCCCAGCTTGGGCAGCTCCACGTAGACGATGTCGCCCAGTGTGGTCTGGGCGTGGTCGGTGATGCCCACCACGACGCTCTTGCCCGCGACGCGGGCCCACTCGTGCTCCTGGGTGTACTTCAGGTCCTGCGGGATGTTGGCCATGGGGTTTCAGCTCCTCACAACAGGTGGGGAAGGAAGGAAATCAGGACTTCTTGAGGAAGGGGGTCTTCACGACGACGGCGGGCACGGCGCGGCCGCGGATGTCCACGTCGAAGGTGGAGCCTTCCGCGGCGAGGTTCGCCGGCACGTAGGCCATGCCGATGGACTTCTTCACCGTGGGGCCCATGGTGCCGCTCGTCACCTCGCCCACGCGCTCACCGTTCTTGAGGACGGGGTAGCCGTGGCGGGGGATGCCCTTGTCGGTGAGCTCGAAGCCCACCAGCTTGCGCGGCACGCCCGCGGCCTTCTGCGCGGCGAGCGCGTCCTTGCCGATGAAGCCGCCCGCCTTGTCCAGCTTGACGATCCACCCCAGGCCCGCCTCCAGGGCCGTGTGCGCGTCGTCGATGTCGTTGCCGTACAGCGCGTACTTCATCTCCGTGCGCAGCGAGTCGCGCGAGCCCAGGCCGCAGGGCTTCACGCCGTCCGGCTGCCCGGCCTCCAGGAGCGCGTCCCAGAGCTTCACGGCGTCACCGGCGGCGCAGTACAGCTCGAAGCCGTCCTCACCGGTGTAGCCCGTGCGGGAGATGATGGCCTTCACACCGGCCACCTCCCCTTCCGTGAAGCGGTAGGTGCCCACCTGGGACAGGTCCGACTTCGTCAGGCGCTGCACCAGCCCCACGGCCTTGGGGCCCTGGATGGCGATCTGCGCGTAGTCGTCGCTCTTGTCCACGGGCTTGACGCCTTCCGCGCGCGCGCTCATCCAGGCGAAGTCCTTCTCGCGGTTGCTGGAGTTGACGCAGATGAGGATGCGCTCGGGGCTGAAGCGGTAGGCGACGACGTCGTCCACGAAGCCGCCCTGGTCGTTGAGCAGGCCCGCGTAGACGGCCTGGCCGTCCTGGCAGCGGGCGAGGTCGTTGGAGATGAGCCGGTTCACGGTCTCCAGGGCGCCCGGGCCGGTGAACTCGATCTCGCCCATGTGGGAGACGTCGAAGAGGCCGACAGCGGTGCGCACGGCCTCGTGCTCGGCGGTGAGGGACGAGTACTGCACCGGCATGTCCCAGCCGGCGAAGTCGACCATGCGGGCCCCCAGCTTGCGGTGGGCCTCGTTGAGGGGCGTACGCCGGGTCATTGACTTCTCCATGATGGGCAGGGGGTGGCGAAACGGCGCGGACTATAGCGGCGCACCTTCTCCGATCAAGGCCGACGCGGAAGGGACTAAACTCCTCCCGACATGAAGATTCGCAACTGCCTCAATCCCTCCAAGCCGAGCTTCTCCTTCGAGTTTTTTCCTCCCAAGACGGACGCGGGCGTGGCCTCGCTCCTGCGCACGGTGGAGGAGCTTGCGCCGCTGGAGCCGGGGTTCGTGTCCGTGACGTACGGGGCGGGCGGGAGCACGCGCGACCGGACGGTGGACCTGGTCACGCACATCAAGAAGCAGACCGGCATCGAGGCGATGGCGCACCTGACGTGCGTGGGACACACCCGCGACGAGCTTCGTGACGTGCTGCGCCGGCTTGACGCGGCAGGCATCGAGAACGTTCTCCTGCTGCGAGGGGACCCGCCGCTGGGACAGACGACCTTCGAGCCGGTGCCCGGAGGCTTCCGCTACGCGGAGGAGTTGGTCCGATTCGTTCGAGAAGAGGATTTCAACTTCTGCCTGGGGGGTGCGTGCTATCCGGAGGGCCACGTGGAGACGGCGTCGCGCGAGGACGACCTCAAGCACCTGAAGGCCAAGGTGGATGCGGGGATGGACTTCGTGGTGACGCAGCTCTTCTTCGACAACGCCTTCTATTTCGACTTCGTGGAGCGGGCGCGGCGGGCGGGCATCAACGTCCCCATCGTTCCCGGCATCATGCCCATCACCAACTACGAGCAGGTCCAGCGCTTCACGCGCATGTGTGGCGCGACAGTGCCCATGCGTCTGGCGTTGCAGATGGAGCGCGTGAAGGATCAGCCGGACGCCGTCGTGCAGCTGGGTGTCGCGCACGCCACGGTGCAGTGCATGGAGCTGCTCGCGCGCGGCGTGCCGGGCATCCACTTCTACACGCTGAACAAGTCTCCCGCGACGCGGATGATCGTGGGCGCGCTGAAGGGGCGGTCATGAGCGGTCCTGGTCCTCAGCTGGAGTCGGGCGACCCGCGCATCAAGATCTTCCAGATCGTGCGCTTCCCGGCGTTCTTCCTGCTCATCGTGGGCGTGCTGCACGTCACCTTCAGCCTGCTCGGCGGGCTGCTGGCGGCGCTGAAGGTGGCGTCGCCCTTCTCCACGCCGGGGCAGGCGCCGGTGGTGCTGGAGTTCACGACGGGCTTCACGCTGGCCATCCTGGGCGGGATCCTCTGCGGGGTGCTCGCCGTCTGGGGCGCGTGGAACGCGATGAACCTCAAGGGGTACGGCCTGGCGACGGTGGGCGCCATCTGCGCGATGTACACGCTGACGCCCGGCTGTTTCGTGGGAGTGCCGGTGGCGGTGTGGATGCTCTTCACGCTGCGCCGTGACGGCGTGCGCGAGGCCTTCGCACCATGAACCCGCGCGCCGTCCGCACGGTGCGCTTCCTGCTCACGGGCCTGGGCAACGTGGGCGTGCCGCTGCTGGAGATCCTCCAGTCGCGCGCGTCGCTGTTGATGGAGCGCTACCGGCTGGAGCTGTTGCCGGTGGGGCTGGCGGACTCGGGCGGCGCGGCGGTGTCGCCGAACGGGTTGGACATCGGCGCGGTGCTGGCGGTGAAGCGGGCGCGGCACTCCGTGGCGTCGCTGCCGGTGGTGGGGCGTCCAGGGTTGAGCGGTCGAGACCTGGTGCGCGAGGTGAAGGCGGACCTCCTGCTGGAGGCCACGCCCACGAGTTTCCAGGACGGACAGCCAGGGTTGGACACCACGCGGGACGCGCTGTCACGAGGCATGGCGGCGGTGCTCGCGAGCAAGGGCCCGCTGGTGCTGGGGTTCCAGGAGCTGGCGCGCTTGAGCGACCTGGAGTCACCGGGCCGCCCTCCCCTGCGGTTCAGCGCGGCGGTGGGCGCGTCGATGCCGCTGGTGAACGTGGGCCGCCGGGACCTGGCGCTGGGGAAGCTGGGCCGGTTCGAGGGCGTGCTCAACAGCACCAGCCACCTGCTGCTGTGCCGCATGGCGGAGGGCAAGACGTACGAGGCCGCGCTGGCGGAGGCGCAGGCGCTGGGCATCGCGGAGACGGATCCGACGCTGGACGTGGATGGCTGGGACACGGCGGGCAAGCTGGTCATCCTGGCCAACGCGGTGATGCGCGTGCCGACGATGCTGAAGGACGTGTCCGTGACGGGCATGCGCGGCGTGACGCGCGCGGAGCTGGACGTGGCGAAGGCGAAGGGCGGTCAGGTGCTGCTGCTGGCGCGCGGCGAGCCCGTGGGCGGAGAGCAGTGGGAGTGGAGCGTGCGGCCCACCGCCGTGGACGCGGCCCATCCCCTGGCCCGGCTGGGCGCGATGGAGATGGGCGCGGTGTTCCGCAGCGACCTGCACGGCGTGAACACCGTCATCAACGGTGAGCAGGGCGCGCGGGGCACGGGCGCGGCGATGCTGAAGGACGTGTTGGAGATCTTCCCGGACTGAAGGGAGCAACGGCCCCATGAGCAGTTACCGACAGAACATCCTCGAGCTGATGGAACCGGTGTTGGGGGGACTTCCCCCTGTTGACCGGGCGCTCGATTTCGGTTCGGCGAGGGCTGGTTCGCACGTGCCGTCCAGGAACGGGGATGGGCGCGGGAGGTGGTGGCCGTGGATGTGCAACAGCGCGACAAGCAAATCGTCGAGCCGGTCCTCTACGATGGCCAGCGGCTCCCCTTCGAGGACCGTGCGTTCACGCTGAGCTACAGCATCGATGTCCTGCATCACTCGCCGGATCCGGAGCGGACGCGGGTGGACGTGCTGCGCTGCACCCGGGAGTATTTCCTGCTCAAGGACCACACCTTCCGCAGCCGACTGGGCTACGCGACGTTGTGCGTCCTGGATGAACTGGGAAACCGCCGCTTCGGCATCCCCTCCCGTTACCGGTACCAGCGCGAGTGGTCCTGGATGCCCATCCTCGCCCGCGAGGGCTTCGCCCTGCAGACCTTCATCCACCCGGCGGTGTGTGAGCGGGGCCCGCTGCGGGTCTTCAATCGTTTCCAGTTCATGGGGCTTTGGAAGCGCATCAGCCCAGGGACTTCATGAGCCGCGCCAGGAGCGGCTCCACGAGTTCCTGCCCGCGCAGTTGTGAACGCCAGCGGTGCGGAATGCCATTCAGGCCGTGGATGAGGCCCGCGATGCCGCCCGCCACGCAGGCCGTGGTGTCCGTGTCGTGGCCCAACCGGATGGCGGATTTGACGACCTCTTCGTAGGTCTTCCCGTTCGCCACGCAAGCGCGTGCGGAGCGCAGGCAGTCCACGACGTAGCCGCCGCCCGTTCCTGGTGCGGGGTCGTCCGGGCGGATGTGGGCTTCCAGTTCCTCCCGTTGTGGGAAGCCTTCGACGTACAGGTCCCGGAAGGTGGCCACGGCTTCTGCCCACGGGTCCGCCGCGCCTTCGAGGATGCGACGAGCCCAAAGGCAGTACAGCGCGCAGCACACCTGGGCGCGCACGTGGCCATGCGTGACCCGCGACTGGGCCATGGCATCCGAGACGAGCGCCGCGTCCTTGCCCTGGTGCCACAGGGCCAAAGGCAACACACGCATCAGTGAGCCATTGCCATTGTCCATCGTGCCGTTGGGGCCCGCGAGCATTGCCGGGGTGCCGTCGCGCAACCGGCGCAGGGCGGTGCTGGTCTGGATGCCCACGTCGAACACGTCGCCATCCACGGAGAGGTAGCCCCAGTCCTGCCAGTTCACCAGCCGCCGGCCCAGGTCCTCGCAGTCGAGCCGCTTCTGGTGCGTCAGCGAATCCAGCAAGCACAGCGCATGGGCACCGTCATCCGACCAGGTGCCCGGAGGGACGCGGTCATGCGCGCGGTCGAACCCCGGAGGTGGGTCGTATTCAATGGCCTCTGGGGAGGGAATCCTCTCCGGCCGGTGGAACTCGTAGGGCACACCCAGCGCATCGCCGATGAGCAGCCCATACAACCCTCCCGCAATACGCTCCTCGCGGTTCATCATTCCCCACCCTCCCAGGTCCGTGAGTCCGCCATAGTGTACCAGGAACACTATCGTTTTGGAAGCGGCTCACGGGCGCGGTGCGCCACGGGCCACGGGCCACGGGGAAGATGTGCGAAGCTCCTGGATCCCACCGGCGTGGCTCCGACGCGCCGTTCTCCCCGAGGTACACCATGAAGCTGCTCCGACGCTCCGACCTCCCGAAGATGGCTTCCCTCTTGATGCTGTTCGCGGCGCCCGCCTTCGCGGTGGAAGACACCCAGGTTTCCTCGGTGCAGGCGCCCGTCGAAGAGGGAGATAAGTGCTCCGTCTGCGGTCCTGCCCCCTGCTGCGTGGTGCTCTGGACCGCATGGTGCGGCTGCCCGTTCGCCAGCACGGCCAGCGTGGACGAAGCCCCCGCGGAGGAGCTCCTGGCGTGTGCGCCCCAGAGCCAGCCCCAGACGGCTCCGGAGCAGAGCCAGTCGCTGTAGTTCCTGTCCGCGCGCCCCCGGACGGAACAGGTCCGGGGGCTTCGCGTCTCATGCGCGAGCCACGGCGAGGAGCCGATCCAGGAGCGGATTCACCAGTCCTGCCTGTTCACCAGCCGCCGACCCAGGTCCTCGCAGTCGAGCCGCTTCTGATACGTCAGCGAGGTAAGTCCGCCATGGTGAACCAAGGACACTATCGCTTTGAAAGCGGCTCATGGGTGCGGTGGGCCACCGCCGGGGAGACCCCTTGGACTCAGGGGGCGGGAGGCGCGGGAATGGAACGGGCCGAAGTGGGCTCGCCCAGGATCAACAGCAGTTCCGCGCGGCGGTTCTCGCCCCGGCCTGATTGTGTCCCATTGGAGCCCGCGGGCCGGCGCGCACCGAGTCCCCGGGCCTCCAAGCGGTGGGCCGGGACGCCCTTCCGCATGAGGTAGTCACGCACCGCCTCCGCGCGAGCCAGGGACAGGCGCTGGTTGGAGGCGGAGGAACCTTCCGCGTCCGTGTGGCCTTCGATGACGACGCGCTCCACCTCCGGATGCTCCAGGAGCACCCGCGCCACCTGATCCAGCACGCGCGAGCGGCCCGGCAGCGTCGTCACGCCGACCTCGAAGAAGACCTGGCCATGAAGGACGAGGCGCTCGCGGGTCAGCGTGACGAGCGGGTCGCCGGTCTCGGGGCAACCGCCGTACTCCCGGGTCCCCTTCTCGTGGATGCAGGCATCCAGCGCGTCCACGACTCCGTCCCCGTCCGTGTCGGTGTCGGACCACGCCGGCTCGACGGAGGGCTCGGGCGTGGGGGGCTCGGGAGGCGTGGGTTCGGGCTCGATCTGGGGCTCGGCAGGAGCGCGAGGCAGGCCCTGGACGAGCTCGTAGACGATGTCCTCCGGGGGCGGAGGCGGCGGCTTGTCGAAGAGGATCAGGGCCAGTCCCGCGAGCACCCGGAAGCGGGGCGTCCCAGGCTCCGAGCCCAGGCCCGCGCTGCCCATGGCGAAGAACTCGAACGGCCGGACGGGTGCGTAGCGCAGGCCGCCCAACAGCTCGCCACTGAAGCGCTGCTGCCGCCAGGAATAGGCACCCAACGCGGACACCTCCGCGCGGAGGGCGTAGCCCACCGTCACTCCCGCACCGGCGCGAAGCTCGTTGCCCACGCCGTTGATGCGGTCCACGCTGGAGCCGGACACACCTCGACGCAGGAGCACGCCCAGTTCCAGCGCCGGAGCCACGGCCCCCCACCGCTTCCCCATCATGACGCGGCCCTGGCCGCGGACTCCCCGGTCACGGGCAAACGCTCCCGAGCCGCCCACGGGCAACCGCATGTCCAGGTCCACCGCCAGGTGGAAGGCGTCGGGAGCGGAGGTCCCCAGCAAGCCCAACCGGGCCGCGATCCGTGGTGCCCCCAGCCCGCTGCGCGAAGGCGAGGCGATGGACAGCGAGGTGCTCAGGTCCGCGCCGCTCTGGTGGATGACGCCCGGAAGCTGGGCCTGAAGCTCCAGCCAGGGCAGCACCCCGACGGCCATCGACACCAGTGCGGTAGTCCGGGACAGGACGAGCGAAGGCTCCAGCAAGCCGTTCGGGATCCGCAGGGAGGAGTGCTGGTAGTGCGCCATCACGGAGATGCGCAGCACCCCCGGCGCCAGCAGTTCGCCATTACCGAGTGCAATGGGTCCCAGCCCCGGGTTGGGGTCCAGGCGCTCCAGGGAGAATGTGGGCAGGGCCGTGGCGTCCTGGGCACGCGCGGGGGTGGCGAGCAAAAGCAGCCCCAGCACGGCCCCGCCCACGGCGCATCGGTGCAAGGCCGGACCCATCCCCGCATCTTCCGTCATGTCCCGTCCGGGACGAAGGGGAATGGCGGTTAGACTCCCCTCTCCACTTGGAGACACGCTCATGCAAATGCAGCCGTCAAAGAAGTCTTGGAGCCTGTTGGTTGGCGCGTTGCTGTTCGCCGGCTGCGGCCCCGAAGCTACCCAGGAGGCCTCCCCCGCGGACCCGGCGTCGGCATCAGACCGCCCGGTGCGCGCCATGACTCCGCCCAACAGCTGTGACGAAAGCGTGGATGTCGGCTGGTGTCGCGTCTACAGCGACCGCGTGCCCTGCAACAACGGCATCGAGATGTATGCCATCTGGACACCGGATGGCTGGTGCATCCCGCGCGACGTCTGCAAGTACAGCCAGGGCCCCGAACTCACCTGCCCGCAGTAACGCCTGAACAGCCCTGTCCGGCTCGCCCTGCATCGTCAACGGAAAATTCCCAACCCGACGCCAGCCTGTAACTCCAGGCTAGACTGCACTTGCGGTCCCCTCCTCTCACGGAGACGCAACCATGCAATGGCAGCCGTTGATGAAGTCCGTTGGAATGGCGATTGGCGCTGCGATGCTCCTCGTCTCTTGTGGACCTGAAGCGGCGCAGGAAGTCCCAGCGGAGGCGCAGGCCTCGCAGTCGGACCGCCCGGTGCGCGCGATGGCGCCTCCGAACAGCTGTGACCCGTTCGAGGACGACGGCTGGTGTCCCGTGTCCAGCAACAAGATCACCTGCTTCAACGGCGTTCAGATGGATGCTTACTGGACGCCGGACGGCTGGTGCATCAACGCGGACGTCTGCAAGAACTACGGCGGCCCCTGGGGCTGCCCGGAATGGTGAGCGCCATGAACCGACAGACAATCGCACTGGCCTTCAGCGTGGGGATGATGTTCGCAGGTTGTGGACCGGAGGCAGCCCGTGAAACCGAAACGACCGAAGGTCAGGTGCACGCCATGGCACCACCGGACAGCTGCGACCCGAATGTTGATTTCGGTTGGTGCCGGCTCTCCACCGACCGCGTCCGCTGCGCCAACGGCTTCTACATGTATGCCTATTCGACGCCGGACGGCTGGTGCATCCGCTACGACGCCTGCGCGAGCCAGGGCGGCCCGTACGTCTGCGGTCTGCAATGAAGTCCGCTTCCCTGCCCTCTTCACGGGCAGGGAGGGCCGGGCGTTCAGCTCAGTTTCCCAGCGCCGGTAGCAGGGCGGGGAGCAAGCGGGTCGTCTTCGAAACATCTCCCAAATGGCCCTACCCATTCGTGCCCCAGACCCAGACGGCACCGTCCTGCCTCATCGCGAACATGTGATTGCCTCCAGACGCAAGGGGGCGGAGTCAGGCAGCCTGTCGTGGTGCCATCCCCGAGCTGGCCGGAGGCATAGCTCCCGCACGCCCAGACGGTGCCCGCTGGTGTCAAGGCCAGTGTGCTGAGCCTGACTCACGACTGCGGCGAAAAGGTGCTGTGGCCGAACGCGGCCATCCGGCTGTACATCCGGTCGAAAGTCGAGGAGAGGGCCGCCAGGGCCGCATCATCCATGTCCCTCTCCCAGCCCTGGAACCAGCGGTGGACCGCCTTGTAGGGCGGGTATGGCGCTCGCCCAGGTCAGGTCTCACGCTTCAACTTCCGCGAGAGAAGCAGCGGTTCAATCAGGAGCCACTGTTCAGCTGTCAGGTCCACCGGGCAGCTTCGAACATGGCCATTCCCTCCATGTCGATCAGCGGTCCGGCTTTCGCCCCCACTCCTGCTCGCTCAGTCTCAAGACCAGCGCCAGACGTCTTCGCCTGTGCTTGGTGTGGAAGGCGGCGGAGGGCACTGGCGGGTGCAGAAGGGCCTCGTCCGAGGGGGCGCAGAGGGCTACCGGACGCCTAGGTGAAAGTGGCCGCCAATCCCGCCCATACGTGCTGTTGAAGCCCTGACGTCCCGCCTCCTCGCGGAGCACTACCTGACGCCTGGGGCCGGTGAAACATTGCCATCCCGGAAGGCATACGTCCAACCAGTTCATCAGGTGTTGTCACGAGGTTCTACAACCATCCCGTCAGCTGTTCCTGTCCACACGGATGTGTTCCTGGACACGATCGCGGCGCAGGGCACTGCACCAGCAGCATCGCCGGAGGGGGGGCAAACAGCCCGTCACCAGGGACATTCCATGAAAAATTGAGGGCATGTGGAGAAAGCCTGGCCTCAAAGCCCTACGCCGTCCCCTTTCTCTCCTTAGATCTGTTCCAGACCGAAAGACCTGCAACATCCAGGAAATCCAATGACTATCACCATCACAGCCACAGCAAATGGTTGCCTCACCCCGCCTACGGGCACGTACCCCAACCCTGTTAAAAACGGCGATTTCATCATCACCGGTACAGGCCCCAATGCAATCGTCGTTGGCGAAGGCGTCGACGAAGAGGTCCGCTGGACATTCGACTTCAACGCCGACCCCGCCTATCAGTTCTTCACTCAAGCCCAAGGACTCACATCCGCTGTCCTCACCCTCACCCTCACGCCCAAAAACCAACTCGTCACCACCGACATGGTTGTATTGGATGTCCCAGGCTTCGATGCCATCAGAGCACCGATCATGACCCTGCCGGTCAACGTGACCAGCACCATCCGAATCGACCTCCTCGCCCAACCCAGCTACACCGCAGGCGCGATCCTCGCCGCCCTCGCCGCCGGCAAGGGCAGGGTGCCCATGCGCTATGCCAACGACTCCATCGTCTCCAGCGCCAAAAATGCCGCTGTACGTATTTTCCAATCAGGATCAATCGTGTTTTCCGCCATGCACACACAATAGCGGTGATGGTGACCAAGGCAAGGGCATTGCCCGTAGACTCCAAGCAACTGGCTCCTCCCCACGGACACACAGAAGAGTCACGGCGAGCCGAGAAGTCCCTCTTGCTCATGAGCGCGACGAAACGACAAACGTCCATGGTGACATTCAGCATAAGGAAAGCACCTGTCGGCCGTGGAACATGGGCAGTCCCATCACGGACACACTGAATCGAACGAGAACCGGGTGCTCGCCATGGCACCATCGACCAATTTTGTTCCAGATGTGGATGTCGGCTGGCGCCGGATTCTCACTGATAGCGTCTACGGCACCAACGGACTCAACACGTATGCCTATTCAAATCCAGCTGGCCGGCACATCCGTTACGACGCCTGTAAGAACCACGGCGGGCAGTACGTCTGTCCTTTGTCGGCGTCCGCGCACCTGGCCTCCCGGCCCTGACATCGGACAGGGCGGCCGGTCGCACCGAGGGCGTAGCTTGGTGACACATCCACGTGAGCCTCCATTTCTTGCCGCGCCGAAGAGCCGGTGCTATCTGGCGCGCGCATGCGAAGCCCCCTGCTCTGCCTCTCCTCCCTCGTGTTGCTTGGCCCCGCGTGCGCCACGATTCCCACTGTTGAGCGCGATGGCTTCCAGCTCGGAAAACACTCCTGGGAGAATGACGAGCGAGCCATCCGTTCGCAGGCCTCGTTCGCCACGAACTGCCCCTCCGAGCAGCTCGAACTCCAGGTCCTGTCCGTGGCGGGCGACCCGAAGCTTCCCACCGACGCACGCGGTGTCGGCGTGACGGGCTGCGGCCGCAAGACGAGCTGGGTCCGGTTCGCGAACGGCGCCTGGGCCATCAACAGCGACGGAACCAGCGCACCGTAGAGAGCGCGGCGGGCTCCGCCCCGGGCACCTGCATCCGGGGGGCGGACAGCGATTATTTCCCCGCGTGCTGCGCCGCATCCAGCGTGTTCTTCATCAGCATCGCGATCGTCATCGGACACACGCCACCCGGCACCGGCGTGATGAACGACGCACGCCCCGGCTTCATCCAACAACAATCTTCTCCCGCAGCAACGCCCGGACGTTCTCGATCTGTCGTGGGTCCTCAGCACTCACGAAGACGCTTCGAAGCTTTTCCTCGGGAGGTGTCATGGCGACATCCCGGACAAGCAAGCCGTCACCGCGCCACCAGACAACATCCTGGTCGCTGGCCTCGTGCATTATTTCCATGCCAGCGCGCCCAAGCTCATCCAATGACTGCTCAGACTGAACCCTGATGCTTCTCCGATGCCACCGGGGATTCTTCCGCGCGTCCCATGCGAGAGCGGCATGGTCTTCAAGGCATTTGGCCACGCTGGTGTACGCAAGGTCTTCGTCTTCGAAGATAAAGCCATCCTCACGCATTGACAGATTGATTTGCGAAATCAGGAGATTCCCACACGAAACGTGGAACCTTCCCTGGGTGTCCCGCCAACATCTAGGAGCCACGGGCTTCCCCGTGACGTCTCGTTCCCACAATCCAAGATACACAGTCGTCCCGGGTATCCAGTATTCAAGCCCCCCGAAACGAGAATGGAAATCCAGGAACTGAGAGCACTCCGAGACGCCACGCTCGACAAGCCATGCCCTCACCTGCTCAACGTCAAGGATGGGATCGTGCCGCGTGCCCTCCGAAAGAAGGGCGAACACGCGCTCCGAAAGCCCCTGATGGATTGGCGTCATTGGCGCTGCCCCGCCTCCCTGCCCGAGCATGGGCAGGGGAATCCGGAGTCTCAGCTCACTTCCCAGCGCGCTGAGCCGCCTCCAGCGTGTTCTTCATCAGCATCGCGATCGTCATCGGACCCACGCCACCCGGCACCGGAGTGATGAACGACGCTCGCTCCGCCGCGGCGGCGAACTCCACATCCCCCACCAGCTTCCCATCCGCCTTGCGGTTCATCCCCACGTCAATCACCACCGCGCCGGGCTTGATCCACGCGCCCTTCACCAGCTCCGGCACGCCCACCGCCACCACCAGGATGTCCGCCTGGGCCACCTCCGACGGCAGGTCGCTCTTGCGGTGGCACACCGTCACCGTTGCGTCCTTCTGGAGCAGCATCAGCGCCTGCGGCTTGCCCACGATGTTGCTCCGCCCCACCACCACCGCGCGCTTGCCGGCCGGATTGCACCCGACCTCTTCCAACAGCCGCATCACCCCATAGGGCGTGCACGCGCGCGTCGCCGGACGACCCAACAGCAGATTCCCCGCGTTCATCGGGTGGAAGCCGTCCGCGTCCTTCTCCGGCTTCACCGCCGCGATGATGGCGTCCGCGTCGATGTGCTTGGGCAACGGCAGCTGCACCAGGATGCCGTGCACGGCCGGGTCCTCGTTCAGCCGGTGCACCAGCGCCAGGAGCTCGTCCTGGGTGATGGTCTCGTCCGGGTGATGCTCCCAGGAGTTGAAGCCCACCTCCTCGGCGGCCTTCTTCTTCCCCGTCACATAAATCTTGGACGCAGGGTCCTCACCCACGCGCACCACGGCGAGTCCCGGGGTGATGCCGCGCTCGGCCTTCAGGCGCGCCACCTCCTCCTTGATCTCCGCCCGCACGCGCGCCGCCACTGCCTTGCCGTCAATCAACTGAGCCGTCATGCGACCCACCTTATGCAAGACTGGCCCGGCACAAGGGAGCGAAGCGAAGGCATGGGCGCGGGAAAAGTTCTCGGGGCGATGTTGGGTCTCATGGCCGGCCTCCTCATTGGCGGGCCCTGGGCCATCGTGCTCGCCCTCATCCTGGGCACAGCCCTGGGCCACTACTTCGACGAACAGCACGGCGCTCCCCCGGACTTCCCTGAAATCTTCAGCGACTTCCCCTCCACCTTCGAGCCGCCTCCTGAACAAGTCCCCCTCACCCAGGGCCCGGGCGAGTTCCCCATCGTCCAGGCCCCGGACGAGGACCCGCTCGACCGCGACATCACCGCCCTCTTCGTGGACGTGGCCCGCGCCGACGGCGACATGCGCCGCGAGGAGGTCCGCGAGGTCCGCCGCTATTTCGAGGAGGTCCTCCGCGCCGACGCCCACACCGTCCAGGCCGTGCGCCGTTACCTCAAGGACTTCCTCTCCCGCCCCGCCTCCCTGGACGCCCCCGCCTCCCTCGCCTCCTGCCTGGACTCCCTGCCTTCGGGCGAACGGCTCCGCCTGCTGGACGCGCTCTATGAGATGGCGCTCGCGGACGGCCCCCTCCAGCGCTCCGAACGCGAGGCCCTGAAGCGCATGGCCGAAGGCCTGGACGTCCCCGACGCCAAGGTCCAGGCCCTGGCCGAACTGCACCTGGGCGACGCCACCGCCCACTACCAGACGCTGGGCCTCCCCCCGGACGCCACCGACGCGGAGGTGAAGAGCGCCTTCCGCAAGCTCGCCGCCCGCTTCCACCCGGACAAGGCCGCCCACCTGGCGCCCAAGGCCGCCGAGCAGGCCGCCCGCCGGTTCCAGGCCGCCCGCGACGCCTACGAGGAAATCCGCAGGCTGCGCGGCCTGTAGCCCGGGTTAGAAGACAGGAATCCCATGAGCCAGCGTCCCCCGAAGAAGAAGGAAGCGGAGTTCCAGAACAACCCGTTCAAGTCCGCCATCAAGACGCTCCAGGACCAGGAGAAGCAGGAGAAGGCAGCGGCCGCCGCCGCGGAGGCCTCGAAGAAGAAGGCCGTCGCGCACAAGCCCACCAAGGCCCCCAAGGCGCGTCCGGAAGACGACGACGTGGGCCTCTTCTTCTCCGCCATGGACGGCGTGCAGCAGATCACCCATCGCGGTGAAGCCCCCAAGACGAACCCGCGCCTGCCGGAGATCATCGACGACAACGCGGAGGCGCTCGCGCAGCTCTCCGACCTGGTCGCCATGGATGGGCCCCTGTCCTTCACCGGCTCGGACGCGGCCTTCGAGGGCGCCTCCCCCGGCGTGGACCCCAACCTGCTGCGTTCCCTGCGCCGGGGCGACTTCTCCGTGCAGGACCGGCTGGACCTTCACGGCAAGACGCAGCGCGAGGCCCAGGCCGCCGTGGAGCGCTTCCTGTCCGACAGCCGCCGCGCCAAGCGCCGCTGCGTGCTCATCGTCCACGGGCGCGGTTTGAATTCCAAGGATCAGATCCCGGTGCTCAAGGACGCGGTGAGAGACCTCTTGTCGCAGAAGCGGCTGGAGCGGATGGTGCTGGCGTTCTCCACTGCCCGTCCGCAGGACGGCGGGGCTGGCGCCGTCTACGTGCTGCTGCGCCGATAGCTTTACGCGTGGCCGTGGCTGTGCATACATGCCGCCATGGTTCGCGACCTCATTGACCTTCACATCCACGTGGGTGGCGCGGTGGCTCCGCACATCCTGTGGTCCATTGCCCACCAGCAGGGCTTCAAGCTCCCCGTCAAGAACTACTTCGACTTCGTCGAGCTCATCACCTCCCGTCCGGGCAAGGTGGGCAGCCTCGACGACTACCTGAAGATCCTCCACACCTGGACGGAGAAGATCCAATCCTCTCCCAGCGCCATCGAGCGCTCCGTCTACGAGGTGATTGGCAAGGAGTACCGGGGCAGCCGCGTCACTCAGATTGAACTGCGCTTCAACCCGATGAAGCGCAACCTCTCCAGCGAGTTGGACCTGGACCACATCATCCACGCGGCGCTGCGGGGCATGGACCGCGCGACGCTGGAGTACGGCGTGAAGGTGGGCCTCATCTTCTGCCTGGCCCGCGAGTTCGACCACAAGCTCAACAGCATCATCGTGGAGAAGGCCATCAAGTACCGCTCGCGCGGCGTGTACGGCATCGACCTGGCCGGCACGGAGCGCGACGCGATGGAGCACAAGGCCTCGCTCTCCGAGTACGAGGATCTCTACGCCCGCGCTCGCAAGGCCGGCCTCAAGTGCACCGTGCACACCGGCGAGACGGCCGGCACGGGCGCCAACGGCCTGATGGCGGCGGTGGAGAAGCTCAAGCCCCACCGCATCGGCCACGGCATCCGCGCCGCCTACGACGAGTCCGCGATGAAGGTCCTGCGCGAGAACAACATCACGCTGGAGCTGTGCCCCACGTCCAACATCCACACCAAGGCCGTGGCGGACCTGCAGGAACTCAAGCACATCATGCAGACGTTCTGGGACCGCAAGGTGAAGTTCACCATCAACACGGACGGCCCCTACCTGCTGGAGACGGACATGCGGCGGGAGATTGAAATCGTCGAGTCCAACAACCTGCTCACCACCGAGCAGGTGGACCAGGCACTCGCGTGGGCGCGCGAGGCGTCCTTCATCCCGGCCTGACGCATGTACGGCCTGACTCGCGCATTGCTCTTCAGCCTGCCCCCGGAGCCCGCGCACCGGCTGGGCATGTCGGGGCTCGCGGCCCTGGGGAAGTGGAACGCCCGCTGCCGCGCCATGCGCGAGCACACGCTGCGCCGTGCGCCCATGGACCTGTCCGTGGAGCTGGCGGGGCTGAAGTTCGCCCACCCGGTGGCGCTCGCCGCCGGGCTGGACAAGGACGCGGAGGCCGTGGACGGGCTGTTCGCCTGCGGCTTCTCCGCCGTGGAGATTGGCACCGTCACGCCGAAGCCCCAGCCGGGCAACCCGAAGCCGCGCCTGTTCCGCCTGCCGGAGCACCGCGCGGTCATCAACCGCATGGGCTTCAACAACCACGGCACGGCCACCGCGGCGGAGCGCCTCAAGGCCCGCTCGTGGAAGCCCGGCCCGCTGGGCGTGAACATCGGCAAGAACAAGGACACGCCGCTGGAGCGCGCGGTGGACGACTACGTGGCGTGCGTGGACGCGCTCGCGGCGCTGGGGGACTACGTCGTCGTCAACGCGTCCTCGCCCAACACGCCGGGCCTGCGCAAGCTGCAGGAGCCGGAGGCGCTGTCCGCGCTGCTGCTCGCCGTGCGCGAGCGGATGGACGCGGTGGCTCCGGGCACGCCGCTGTTCCTGAAGATTGCCCCGGACCTCACGCCCGAAGCCGTGGATGAAGTCGTGGACGTGGCGATGGCGCGCGGGCTGTCCGGGCTCATCGCCACCAACACCACCCTCACCCGCCCCTTCGAGCACCCGCACTCGAAGGAGGCCGGCGGTCTGTCCGGCGCCCCCGTGCGCGAGCTGTCCAACGCCGTCATCCGCCGCGCGTACCAGCGCAGCAAGGGCGCCCTGCCCCTCATCGGCGTGGGCGGCGTGTTCACCGCGCAGGACGTCTACGAGAAGCTGCGCGCGGGTGCCACCGTGGTGCAGGTGTACACGGGCTTCATCTACGAAGGCCCGGGCATGGTGGACCGCATCCTCCCGGAGCTGGGCGCCCTGCTGGCCCGGGACGGCTTCGCCTCCGTGCGCGACGTGATTGGCGTGGACGCTCGCGAAGGCATGCCCGCATAGGCCCACCTGCCCTCCGGGGCAGGCAACCTGTCTTCCTGGTGACACAGGAAACTCGGGACAGCCCTCGGGCGATGATGGTGGGACGTCTTCCGCCCTTCGAGGTGCGCCGTGAAGATCTCCCGTCCGCCGTCGTCCCCGCCCGCGTCGCCGACCTCCACGCCGCGCCCTTCCGTGCCGCAGCCGGTCCCGCCGAAGCCGCCCGCGGAGCAGAGCCCCTCCGACGTCTTCGACGGGCCGGTGGCCAGCTCGAACGTGGGTGACAACAAGCAGGGTGCTTCAGGCAGCAGCATCCGCGTCGGCGCGAGCGCCTCGAGTGGCGGACAGGGCATCGAGGACCGGGACAAGTTCAAGCCCTCACAGGGCCCCGGCGGCCCGGGCACGACCGCCTCTGGCAGCAGCATCCGCGCGGGCGGCCGGGGCAACTCCGGCGGGACGCAGGGCGATCCCCCCTGCACGCCCCACCGGAGGGACTGAAGACGCCGTTCCTCCCGCGCACGTGCGCTCAGTACTCCTTCAGGAGTGCGGCGGCCACCTTGAGGTCCAGCCGCTTGAACAACGCCGAGACCTTCGCCTTCGGGATCAGCTTCTTCGCGGCCGCCTCTACGCGGAGGAGCGCGAAGGCGAGCTGATCAAGTGAGGCGAAGGCCGGCGAGACAGAGCCCTCCTCGTGCGCGTAGCGGACGACCGCTCCCGTCGTGACGTCGAGGAGGAACATCTCGCCGGAGCCGTCGCTCGCGATGCCGACGTACTTGTCGTCGTTCGCACCGGCCAGGTCCTCCTTCTTGCAGTCGAAGCCGTAGCTGTCGAAGTCGAAGGCGAGGGTCATCGACGGCACGCCACCGCCCGTCACCACTTCGTCCAGCGCGCGACCCGCGGGAACGGCTCGAACCTTCTTGCTGCCTGGCTTCGACACGCGGGGCGCCTTCGGGAAGAAGCGCGCCGCGTCGGCCGCGAAGTCGCCGCGCTCGATGTAGCCGGCCACGGCGCTCGCCTCGGTGCTCTCCCCCCACTCGGTGAGCGTGGGCTTGCTCACGTCGAGCGGCGTGCCGTCCTTGGCGAAGAACGTCGTGCTCTTCAGCTTGCCCTTGGCGAACACCGCCGTCAGGCGATGGGGCCAGGGCTTCGGGACCTTGAAGATCTTGTGCAGGAGCTTCGTGCCGGCGTACTCGAACAGGGCGCCCTCGACCGGGCCTACGACCCACTCGAGGGAGCCGTCGATGACGCCATCACGCAGTTCAATCCGCAGCTCGTCCGGGAAGTCGAAGCCGGGGCGGAAGCGCACCTCGACCAGCGCGCCGTCCGCGAACGTCGCGATCATCGTATTGTTCGGCCCGTTCGGCAGCCCAAGCGCCTCCTGCATGGCCAGGCGCGGTGCGTGCTCCGACATCTCGTGGATGCCGAGCGACCATTTGATCTCTCCATCCAGCTTGCCGTCCTTGCGCGTGGCGTCGAGCAGCAGGAGGCCCGACGGATGGATCCACAGGCGCTCGCGCGCGTCATGGGGACCTCCGCATCGCCAGAGTTTGGTGGAGGCATCGAAGGTGGCTTCAGGAGGAACGCTCTTGGGGCGCGGGGCGGTCGTCATCGCGCCGCACCATACCTGTCGCACCTCTTCCCTCCACCTTCTTGTGGGCGAGGATGCGCTGTCTGGCTTTGAACGCTGACGCGCTGCATCCCAGACGCATCTTCGGTTTTCCGGGACTCCTCGGAAACTTGGAACGTGGTGGGTCCGATGATGGTTTCAGGAACTCCGTCCTGAGGTGCTTCGTGAAGATCGGCCGCCCTGTTTCGAGCCTCCCGCAGCCCGAGCAGTCCACCCAGCTTCCGGTGCACCGTGCGTCCGGACAGAGCATTCTCGGCGGCGGCAAGGGCAGCTCCTCCAGCGCTCAGGGCTACAAGGATCCCCCGGACCAGTTCCAGGGTCCGCAGGGCGGCGCGCTCGATAGCCCCTTCCACCGCCCGGTGAGCGACGGCGGCGAGGCGCGGCCCTGCGCCTCCGGCTCCAGCGTGAGGGGCCAGGGCGGTGGCCACTCCGGTACTGTCTCGTGCAGCTTCGTGCCTGCGGACAGCGGAGCGCCGGGCACGGCCGGGTCGAAGCCGTCGTCCCCCGTGGAGAAGCTGGTCGAGAAGCTCCGCGACCTGTTCGCGAAGCTGCTGGGTGGGGCCGCGCCGGAAGGCTCTCACCGTGGCCGGGTGGCGACGGGCGATAGCTCCCGGTCCGCGGGCTCCAAGCACTCCGGCAGTGGCCAGGGCCGCATTGGGGCCGAAGAGGACCTCCAGGCCAGCGACTCGGCCCGGGTCGGCGGCTGACCCACGGCGTGATCCTGCGTTCCGGGCGTGAGTGACGGTAGGCTTGCCCCGGAATGAACGACGTCCAGCGATTCGGGCCGTACCGCGTCCTGCGGGACATTGGCGAAGGCGGTATGGGGCGCGTCTCGCTCGCGGAACGCGAGGGCTGGGAAGAGCCGGTCGTCCTCAAGCGCATCCACTCCGAGCACGCCACCGACGTCCGCTTCCGCCGCCGCCTGCTGCGTGAGGCGGAGGTCGCCGCCGGACTGCATCACCTCAACGTGGTGCGGGTGCTGGAGACCGGCGTCATCGACGACCAGGTCTACCTGTCCATGGAGTACGTCGCGGGCTCCAGCCTCGCGCACGTCCACGCGGCGAGCCGGCCAGAGCTGCTGCCGCTGGGCCCCATCCTGGATGCCATCGCGCAGGCGTGCGACGGGCTCGCGTATGTGCACCAGTTCGTCAACCCGGAGTCGGGCAAGTGGATGGAGCTCATCCACCGCGACGTGTCCCTGGACAACCTGCTGCTGTCCTACACCGGCACGGTGAAGATTGCCGACTTCGGCATCGTGAAGACGTCCGAAGGCACGCAGACGACGTCCGGCGTGGTGATGGGTAAATTGGCATACATGTCCCCGGAGCAGATCCGCGACGACATCCTGGACGCGCGCGCGGACCTGTACTCGCTGGGCATCTGTCTTTACGAGCTGCTCGCCGGACGTCGGCCGTTCCCCATCCAGCGCGGCCGCGCGCTGATGGAGTCGGTGCTGTATGACGCTCCGCCGCCGCTCATGCCGGCGCGCCCGGGGATTCCCGCGTCGCTGGTGTCGTTGGTGGAAGCCCTGCTCGCCAAGGACCGCAAGGGCAGGCCCACGGAGGCCGCCGCCGTGGCGAAGGAGCTCCGCACGGAGCTGGCCCGGCTGGGCGAGTCCCCGCTCTTTCCGTCCCGGCTGATGGAGCCGCCCACCGGCGTCCCGGCCAAGCCCCGGAGGCTCCGTCCGGCCCTGCCGGAACCGCCCGCCCCCGCGCCCACGGAGGTGATGAAGCCGGAGGTTCTCCCCACCCTGCCCTTGGAGCCCGCGCCTCCACTGCGCTCGGAGGCGCCGACCCAGGCGTTGAGGCCCCAGCGCCCGGTGTCCCGGCCGCCGGATCCCGCTCCGCTCCCAGAGCCAGTGAAGCGGTTCCGGCCCCCCGAACCACCGCCACCGTCCTCACAGGCACCGTGGCTCAAGTGGGTGGCCGTCTCCGTGGCGGGGAGTCTGATCGCCGCGGCGGCGTGGTGGTGGAGTTGATCAGCAGCCGCCACCGCAGACGCTGAAGACCGTCTGGTATTGGTATTCCGTGCGCGTGTAGTTGCCGGCCGCGTCGAAGCACACGCGGTAGCTGGACTGCTGGTTGTACTTCGCCGGGTTGTAGCGCAGGACGGCGGACTGGCCCGGGGGGCACACCGGGATCCTGTGCTCGGGCCCACCGGCGAGGGACTCGGCATCGTCAGCGTTCAGCCTCGACTCACAAGCCCAGTAGCTCCCACAGGTGGACGAGGGTTCACAAGCCGTCGCGCCCGTGTTGCTCCACGAAGACCAGGTGCCACACGAGTCCAGCGCGGCTTCGGCCGTCGCCAGCGTCGCCGTCTCCTCGGCGGCGGCCTCCTCGGGCGTCATGGTCCCTCCGCACGCCGTCAATGCCAGACCCATGCACAGCATCAATGACATTCCAGGCTTCATGGACGACTCCTTGGTCCGAGGGGGACGCCGGCATGGCGCCCGGCCTTCCGACAAGGCCGCATGTTAGGCAATTCGGATTGGACAAACCACTCCATGCCCTCACTGCAATTCCATCATTAGCGGTCAAATCCAATGACTGTGAGACTCAACGACTGGCAATCCATTGCTTCACCTGCGCCAGCTCGCGCCGCGTCATGGAGCCGCCCTGGGTAAAGCCTTCCTCGGCCTGCTTCGCCAGCGTCAGCGCCCGCGCGTGCTCCGCGGGCTGGCTCCAGAGCGCCTGCGCGAGCGCGAAGTGCGTCATCGCCGCGTCCACCGGGTTCCAACCCAGCGGCGCCAGCACCCGCTCGGAGGTCTCCAGCAAGTCACGCGCGCTGTCGCCCTGCCCCAGCAGGAAGTACGCGAGCCCCAGTGCCGTGCGGCTGTGGATGGTCCGCGCATGCTCCGCGCCCAGCGAGCGCGACTTGGAATCCAGCGCCGCGCGCAACAGCGGCACCGCCTCCTTCGGACGGCCCTGCGCCACCATCAGCCGCCCCACGTCCTCTTCCAGCGTTTCCACCGCGAACTCCTCCGGCGGCAACACCTTGCGCTGGAGCGTCAGCCCTTCCTGGAAGTGCGCGAGCGCGTCCGTGTCCCGCTCCAGCCGCTCCTCCGCGCCCGCCAATGCCTTCAGGGAATCAATGGCCTCGCGGCTCTCCGCGCCAAAGCCCTGACGCATGCCCTCCAGCGCCTGCCGGTGCAGCGCGAGCGCCCGGTCCGGCGCGCCCAGCGACTCCTGCACCAGCGCGATGTCGTGGAGCAGCAGCAACGTCTGGGAGTTGAGCGGCCCCAGCGTCTGCTGTTGCAGCGTGTACGCGCGCTGCAGCCACTCCAGCGCCTTCGGCAGGTTTCCTGACTCCTGCTCGGCGAAGCCCAGGTTGGTGAGCGTGCCCGCGAGCAGCGGATGCACCGGGCCCAGCCGCTCCTCGTAGATGGCGAGCGCCTTCTGGTACAGCGCAGTGGCCTCCGCCTTCTTGCCCTGGCGAAGCATCACCATGCCCAGGTTGTTGTAGACCTTCGCGGTGTCCACGTGCGTGGGCCCCAGGGTGCGCTCGCGCAGCGCCAGGGCCCGCGTGTAGTGCTCCGCCGCCGCGTCGAGCGCTTCCTCGTTCAGCGCGAGGATGCCCTCGTGGTTGGCGAGCCGGCCCTCCAGGTCCGGCGCGGAGCCCAGCCGTTCGATGAGCGCGTGCGCCTGGGCGCTCCACAGGTGGGCCTCGGGGAACCACTCGGGATCGCCGCTCAGGCCGAGCACCAGCTCCGTGGCCACCTGGAGCGCCACTTCGTCATGCCGTCCCGCGGTGGCGGCGGCCATCGCCTCGTGCCACGTGGCCCGCGCGTCGCGCGACTGGCTCATGCGGTGGTGGGCCCAGCCCAGGACGTGGAGCGCCTCCGCCTCCACCGGCCGGTAGTGCGTCACGTGCGCCGCCTCCACGGCGGCCTTGGCCACGGGCACCGCCTGCGCGTAGCGGCCCGTGTCGAGCAGCGCCTGCGCATGCGCCACGTCCTTGCGCACGGCGTCCACGCGGGTGCGCGCCGCCTGGTCCTCCGGCGGGGGCACCGCGGCGGAGAGTGCCTCCACGTTCGCGCAGCCGGACACACCGCGCAGCGAATCCACCGCTTCCGCGCTGCGCTGCACCAGCGCCACGTCCGCGTGCGCCAACTCAGTTCCCAGCGCGTCCACCGCGCGCAGGCGCCGGTCCAGGCACGACATGCGCAGCGCCAGGTGCGCTTCCGGCTGCTCTCCCGTCACGCGCGTGGCCTCGCAAGCCTGGCGGTGCATGCGGCTCCACTCGGACGCGTATGCATCCAGCGCGCGCTCCACCCGGTCGAAGGCGCCATCCGCGTCCTTCGCGCCGCTCTTCTCGAAGGCCTCCGCCACCGCCGCCTTCTGCGTAGGGCCCCACACGCGGGCGAACAGCCTGGGCGCGCCACTGCACGGCGTGGGACGCACCCACGCCACGCCCACGCCCAGGAGGAGTCCGGCCACCACCGCGATGGAGCGGCCCGCGAGCTTCTTCCGTCCCGCCTCCGGGTCGCGCTCCAGCGCCGCCAGCAGCGCCTCCATGGACGCGAAGCGCTGCTCCGGCGCCACCGACAGGCCCTGCGCCAGCACACGGTGCACCCAGCCCGGGACGGACGGATGCGCGGGCGGCTCCAGCTCCACCCGGGGCACCACCGCGCCCTGGGGTGCCCGCTGCGAATCCAGCAGCGTGACGGCCATGCGCCGCAGCGTCCCCTCCTCGAAGGGACGCTGACCGGTGAGCGCCTCGTAGACGGACACGCAATAGCTGAACTGATCCGCGCGCGCGTCCGGCCCCCGCCCCGCGTACTGCTCCGGCGCCATGTACGCGGGCGTCCCCACCAGCGCGCCCGTCGCCGTGAGCCTTGTGTCGAGCGGCCCCTCCAACAGCGCCGCCGGTGGCACCGCGGGCCCTGCCTCCGTACCCACGCCCGCGTCGGACGCGATGCCGAAGTCCGTCACCCAGACGCCGCCGTCCCGGCCCAGCAGCACGTTGTCTGGCTTGAAGTCGCGGTGCACCAGCCCCGCCGCGTGCGCCGCCGCGAGCCCCTGCCCCATCGCCCGGCACACCGACAGCACCTGGCGCTGCGGGTGCGGCCCCTCGCGCAGCCACTGGCGCAGCGTGCCGCCCTCCACCCGCGCCATGGCGATGAACACCCGGCCCTCGTGCGTGCCCACGTCGTGCACCGTGAGCACGTTCGGGTGGGACAGGCGAGCCATGGCCTGGGCCTCGCGCACCAGCCGCAGCGCGCGGGCGTCCTCCTCCTCGTCCGGCAGACGCCGCTCGTGCAGGAGCTTGATGGCGACGGTGCGGCGCAGCTCCGGGTCGAAGGCCTCGAAGACCTCGCCCATGCCGCCCTTGCCCAGCCGTGCCAGCAACACGTAGCGGCCTACGCGCGTCGCATGGAGCGGACGCTCCGGCGCGCTGGAGTCACCCGTCGGGTGGCCTGTGTTCGGCGCCTGGGAACTGGTGTCTTCAGTGGGCCGGGAGGTCTTCATCGCTCCCAGCCTATCCTGAACCCGCCTTTCCCCATTATCCGTGCCTGCCTACCTGCTCCGGGTAGTGATTGTGACAATGCCCAATGGCAGACATTGCACATCGGGCACGACGCACACGGTCAGGGACGGTTGGCTATAGCGCGCCCATGCCCACCCTTCTCCTCAGTGCCAGGGACTTGCGCGGCCTCTACACCGTCGAGCTCGGTCTGGAAGCCGTCGAGCGTGCCTTCCGGGCCCATGGCCGCGGCGAGGCGCTCATGCCTCCCAAGGTGTACCTGTCCCTGCCGAAGTACGACGGCGACTTCCGCGCCATGCCCGCGTTCCTCGACGGCGCAGCCGGCGTGAAGTGGGTCAACGCCCATCCGAACAACCCTCGCAAGCACGGCCTGCCCACGGTGCGCGCCGTGTATGTGCTCAGCGACCCGGACACCGCGTCCCCGCTGGCCATCCTGGACGGCACGCTGCTCACCGCGTGGCGCACCGGCGCCGCTGGCGGCATCGCGTCCAAGTACCTGGCGAAGAAGAAGCCGCGCACGTTGGGGCTCGTGGGCTGCGGCGTGCAGGCGCGCGTCCTCATCGACGCGCACCGCGCACTCTTCGGGGACCTGGAGCTGCTGCTGGCGGACGTGTCCGCCCAGGCCGCGGAGGCGCTCCAGAAGGAGAAGGGCGGCCGCGTGGTGAGCCTCCAGGAGGCCTCCGGCGCGGACATCGTCTGCTCCGCCACTCCCGCGCGCGCCCCGGTGGTCCGCCGTGAGTGGGTCCAGGCCAGCGCCCACATCAACGCCATGGGCGCGGACGCTCCCGGCAAGCAGGAGCTGGATCCGCGGCTGCTCGTCGACGGGCGCGTCTTCATCGACGACGCGGATCAGGCGCTCCACTCCGGCGAGGTCAACGTGCCGCTCCACGACGGGCTCATCCAGGCCGAGCAGCTCGCCGGTACCCTGGGAGAGGTCGTCGCTGGCCGGAAGCCCGGCCGCAACGGCACCGAGGTCACCGTCTTCGACTCCACCGGCCTCGCCGTGCAGGACGTGGCCCTGGCCCGCGCGCTCTACGACGTCGCATTGGCGAAGGGCGTGGGCCAGCGGTTCGATCTGGTCGAGGAAGCCTGACGTCCATATCCCACCCGGTGCGTCCTCCTCGCGGGGACGACCCAGAAGGACGCACGGGTGCGGCGGTGTGAGGCAAAAAAGAGAGCGCTCGCCGGCACCTTGGAGTTTTACCGGCGAGCGCCCCGGGCCGCGTGCCGACTGGCAGGGCCTCGTAAAGTCGCGGCGGATGTGGAGAGCGGCCTGTCGGCCCACCCCACGCCACCTTCATGTTTCCTGCCGTCCGCCCCGCGTCCCGTGTTCCGTGTTCCGGGCCCCGCGCTCGGCGTCCGTTTCCTTCAAAAAACCCCTGCGTACCGGCGGTGATTCCTCCACCCGCCTGATCCGCCACACCCAGGGTGAGCACGCCTGCCGCTTCCGGCAACACCCGAGGCGCCATTACCACGCCTTGCCCACCAATCTCCACGAAAATCGAGCTATTCCCATCTATAACCTGCGCACACGCAGGTCCTCGGGGAGAAACCGCCTCCCTTTCCTACGAAACGCGCCCGCCCCCAATTGCTGAGGACGGGCGTGGATTATCCGGATCGGTCTGACATTTGCCGGCCCCTGGGGGCGGTTTCAGCCTGGAGGCAGTCCTGCCACCTGGCGGTACAGCGCGTCATGTCGGCGCACCAGCTTCTCCAGGGACAGCTCCCGGGCGACGAAGCCCCGAGCGGCCTTGCCCATCTTCCGGGCCTCCTTGGGGTTGGCCAGCAGCCGGCGGAAGGCCTGGGCCAGCTGGGCGGGCCGCTCCGGCTCCACCACCAGGCCCCGCTCGCCGTCCGCGATGAGGTCCGGGTTGCCACCCACCCGTGTCACGACCATGGGCAGCCCGGCCGCCATGCCCTCCATCACCGCGTTGGACATGCCCTCCGCCGTGGAGCACAGGACGCCGAAGGTGGCCTGACCGTAGAGGGCCGGCACGTCCGTGCGGTGCTTGAGGAAGTGCACCCCGTCCGCCACCCCCAGTTCGTGCGCCATCTTCTCCAACCCCGGCCGGCGCGGCCCGTCTCCCACGAACCACGCGTTCAGCTTCGTCCCCTCATGACGCAGCATGGCAAGGGCGAGCAGCACGTCCTCCTGCCGCTTCACGGGGTGGTTCATGTTGGCCACGTGGAGGACCGTGGGCACGCCGTTGGTGTCGGGCAGTGTGTCCTTGAGCCCTTCCGCCGCGCGCGCATCGAAGCGCTGGAGGTCCAGGCCGTTGTGGATGACGGAGATGCGCGAGGCGGGCAGCCCCTCCTCGTTCATGAGCAGCTGGCGGATGGCCTCCGCGTTGGCGATGACGTGATCCGCCATGCGAGTCATCTGCGCGTGCAGCAGGCGGCGGGCCTTGCCCTGCCAGTGGGACAGGTCCAACCGGCCGACGATGACCTTCGCGCCCGCGAGCTTCGCGGCCGGCACCGCGATGATGCTGGAGTAGAAGTCATGCACGTGCACCAGCTGGACGCGGCGCTGCTTGAGCCAGCGGGCCATCCGGTGAATCTGCAGCAGCGTGTTGGGCTGCACGAGCGAGCCCTTGAGTGAGAACACCTCCGGCGCGTGCCCCAGCTTCCAGACGGAGCCCATCAAGGGCCCCGCGTCCTCCAACACAGACACCTGCAATTGATAGCTGGAGGGCAGGCCTCGCAGCAGCTCCAGCACCTGGACCTCGGTGCCGCCAATGTGGAACGACCGGGTGAATTGCACCAGGCGGAGGGGCTCCTGCCCCATCCGCGCATCCTCACGCCGCATGCCCAGACCCCTCCCACGTGGCCACCGGCGCGGGACTCATCGCCGGTTGCCTCCCCACCGCCAGGGCTCGCTCCCGTGCCTGCGCGATGCGGTGCGCGCTCGCGGCCAGGCCGAAGAGCACGTAGCAGTGCGCGGACAGGATGTAGCCCGAGAACAAATCACAGACGAGGTAGCCCGCCACCGCCGCCAGTAAGGCGCGTGCCAGCCATCCCATCTCCGAGTCCGATGACGCGGCCGCGGCCCCGCCCACGGCTCCGCCCGAGAACACCAGGAAGCACAGGAGGCCAATCCACCCGAGCTCCCCGATGACGTCGAGGAAGATGTTGTGCGCCACGTAGGCGCGGTGCGCCTCCGGCGGCGCGTACTCGAACCAGGCGTAGCGGAAGCCGCCCGCGCCCACGCCGAGCAGCGGCTTGTCCAGGCTCATGCGGCTGGCCACCTGCCACGCGTAGACGCGGCCCATGGCGGACGCGTCCTCGTGGAACGACGCCACCGTCTCATTGCGCTGCCAGAAGCTCTTGGGCGCGAACACCGCCAGGCCCGCGACGAACACGGTGCCCAGCACGATGGCCTGCATGCGGCGCTTCTCACGGATGGCCCACATGGCCATCGCCACCGACAGGCCAATGAAGCCGCCGCGCGAGTGCGACAACACGATGGCCACCACCGCCAGCACCGCGGACACCGCGCACAGCACGCGGAACACCCACGGGGTGCTCTTGCGCGCGAGGAACGCCACCGCGAGCGGCACCACCAGCACCATGTTCATGGCCATGTGGTTGGGGTCCGCGTACACGCCAACCCAGCGCGAACGGAAGCCCTCCACCATGTTCTCGCCGACGATGTACCAGTTGATGACGCCAATGGACGTCACGATGGCGCCCAGCACCATGGCGCCGGCCACCACCGCCAGCCGCTTGGGCGTGGTGATGACGTTGACGAGCGTCAGGTAGATGGCCGTGAGCTTGAGCAGCTCCACGCCCTGGAAGCGCGTCACCTCCGGGTTCACGCTCCACGCCACCGAGCAGAACGCCAGCGACGAGAACGCCAGCAGCGCGATGCCCCGCGCGCCGTCGAAGAAGAGAGGCTCCGCCTTGCCAATGCGGCGCATCACCATCAGGCCCGCGCCAAGCCCTGAAGTCAGCAGCGCGAGTCGCAGCGGCTCCAGTGCGGGGATCCACTCACCCGGCACCGCGTACATCACCGCCGCGAACCCCGCGAGCATGTAGAAAGCCAGTACGTCGCGACGCTGCCCCACCGCGCCCGGTCCCATGTACGCCACCCCTTCGCTGTCGGTCGCTCGTCCCGTCACACGCGTGCCCCTGGCCCTCGTGGATTTCCGTCTGCTGTCTGCAAACAGCGGTTTGCAAACAGCTAGCGGGCGAGGGGCAAAGCAGCGCGCGTGCCAGAAGATGGCAACGCGGGAGGCCTGTATCTTCGGGAGGTTGCGGGCTCGCCCGCGACCGCCGGGCCGGGCAAGGCTGAAAAAGCTACGGGACCGGAGCGCTCTCCATCGGTAGGACCGCGGAGGCGATCAAATCCAAACGCCCCTCGCGCAGCCACGCCGGCCCCAGCTCCGACAAAAGCCGCGCCAGCGTGACGTTCACCACCCGACGCAATTCCTCACGCGCTGTCTCCGGCACCACGGGCGAAAGCGCCGCCACCGCGCGCTCCGCCGCGCTCGCACGCAGGCGAGGCACATCCGGGGTGCCTTCGAACAGGCGCTGGCCCAGCTCCACCGTGCGCCCCAGCGGCACGGGCCGCACGTCCACGCCCTCCTCCAGCACGGCCATGGACACGACCGCCGCCCACAGCCGCTCCACGCCCAGCACGTCCAGCGACACACCGAAGCGCGCCAGCACCGTGTGCGCCGCTTCCTCGGATCCGCCCAGGAGCGCGCCCAGCGCCGCCACCTGTCCCTCCGCGCGCGCGAGCAGCCCTTCCGAACCGGCCACCTCCCGCAGCGAACGGAACGGAACGGGCTCCGCGCCCGGGACGCGCAGCGCCCGCCGGGGACGCTTGCGCCGCAGGGACTCCAGCGCGGCGGCCTCCTCCGGGAGCACCAGCGGCACTTCTTCCAGCTTCATGAAGGGCGCCTTGAAGAGGCGGTCCGCGCGGTACTTGAGCTGGAGCGTCAGCGTGAAGCCCACCTGGAAGACGCGGCGCAGGGGCGTGTCCCGCAGCACGTCCGGCGCCTTCGAGGGGTCGGCGCCCGTCAGGTGCTCCAGGCCCAGCGACAGGTAGTCGCGCACCCATTCGCCCACGCGGCGCACGGCGTCCAGGTCGCCCGGGTCGCCCAGCTCCGCGACGAGCACCGCGTTGGCCACTTCCCGCAGCTCGTCCTCCGCGTTCATCCGCTCCACGTCGGACAGGTCCCGGAAGGCCGCCTCCAGGTAGTCCAGGTGGCCGCCCGTGGCGGTGAGCGCGGGCGTCCCGGGCCCCGTGGGGCGCGGCGGCACGTCCACGCGGCTGAAGAGCGCGAGCGCGTCCTCCAGCGACGGGAAGCCCAGGTCGGACAGGCGCGCGCGGCGGAACTGGAACGCGGTCTCCTCCAGTTCGGAGGGGATCTCCCAGCGCACGGCCTCGAAGAGGCGCACCGCTTCGAAGGGGTTCTCCGCGATGAGGTCATTGAGGAGCGCGCGCATGGCGGACATCTCCACGCCCTCCACCTTCACCTCCACCAGGTAGCGCCCTTCCGGGGTCTCCATCGTCATGCCCTGCGGGTTGACGTCCGGGTTCTCCTCCAGGTCGTGGACGACGGTGAACTCCTTGAGGAGCGTCTCCACCACCTCCAGGTCCACCGCGTGCACCTTGCGCAGGAAGTCCTCCTGCTCGTCGCCGCGCGCGGCGCGCAGCCAGGTGAGCACCGCGTGAGGGTCCAGCTTGTCCTTCGCCCAGCCGCCCAGGTCCACGAAGGTGCGGAACTGCGCGGGCGACGCCAGCTGTACGAGCTCCGTCGTGTCCGCCAGCCCCACCTCCTGGATGGTGACGTAGAGGTCCTCCGCGGGCAGGGAGCGCACCAGCGCGGGCGTGTCCTCCGCGTCGAAGAGCGCCGCCACCCGCTGGCGCGGGGACAGGCGCATCAACCGCTGACGCTCCTCGCGAGGCGCGAGGGGCGAACCACCACCATTCGTCTTGCCGTTCTGGGACACGCTGGGGGTGCTACCACAGCGCGCCCGGGCGGGCAGCCTCAGACGCGGGTGGCCTTGCCGAAGGTGTCCAGCAGCGTGCCCCAGACCTCCTCCACGCCCAGCTTCTCCGTGGAGGAGAACGGGATGACCGCCTCGCGGGGCAGCTCCAGTTGCTCCGCGACCTTGTGCAGCCGGGGCTTGCGCTGCGCCTTCGTCAACCGGTCCACCTTGGTGGCCACGACGAGGATGCGGCGGTTGTGCTCCTGGAGGTAGTCCAGCGTCTGCATGTCCTCCGGCGTGGGGCCAATCTCCGCGTCGATGATGCTCACCACCACCTCCAACCGGTGCCGGTTCTTGAGGTAGGAGGTGATCATCTCCTGCCACTGGGCCTTGTCCGCCTTGCTCGCCTTGGCGAAGCCGTAGCCGGGCAGGTCCGCCAGCCGCACCGTGTGGCGCACGCCGTCGCGGTCCAGGTCGATGTCGAAGAAGTTGAGCGTGCGGGTACGCCCCGGCGTGTTGGACACGCGCACCAGCTTCCGCCGGTTCGTCAGGGCGTTGATCATGGACGACTTGCCGACGTTGGAGCGGCCGACGAAGGCCACCTCCGCGCCGTGGTCCGTGGGCAGCCCCTTGAGCTCCACGGCGGTGGTGACGAAGCGGGAATCGAGGATCTTGATCAAGCGGAGGTCACTTACTTCTTCGCCGTGGCCGGAGCCGGCGTGGAGGGGGCGGCGTCCGCCCGGGTCTGCTGCTTGCGGGCGCGCTCGGCGGACCAGTGGTCGATGGCCTTCAGCGCTTCCTTGAAATCGAACGGGCGCAGCGACGGCGAGGACGCGTCATGGCACGTGCGGCACTGCTTCTCCGACGGGTCCACCAACCCCACCAGCCGCGCCAACTCCGGGTCCTTCATCACGTAGGACGGCGAGTAGTACTGCCCGCCGCCATGGCATGTCTCGCAGGTGACGGCCGCCAGCTGCTGCTCCGTCTGGTCCGGCGCGTGGCAGGACAGGCAGCGCGCGTCCTTCTTCTGCCCTTCCGCCAGCGTCTCGGTCGCACGGGCGTGCTTGGACTTCATCCACGCGTCGTACGCCTCCGGGTGGCAGCCCTTGCAGCTGTCGGGGCCCGTGAAGTCCGCGGCGCCGGCGAGGCCGCCGGAAACGGCGAGCAAGAGGGCGGAAAAGACCCGGAAGGCACGAGAAGACATGCCTTGAGCACGTAGCAGAGGCCCCTGGAGGGGGCAAGGCGTCTCGTTCGTGATTGAATACCGGGCGGACAGCTGCGTGGCTTGAGGTAACGGACCTTGAGGCGTGCCTGCCTGATCCGCTAGGGAGGAGTCGAGATGCGCACCCCCGTGATTGCCGTCCTGTTCGCCGTTGCCGTCGCTGCCGTCTCCCTGCCTGCTTCCGCCAAGCCGTGGCAGGGCATCGAGCCCGGGTCCTCCAAGAAGGAGGACGTGGTGAAGAAGTTCGGGGAGCCGTCCCGGACCATGAGCCAGGAGGGCAAGGAGATCCTGGCCTACTTCGCCAAGGAGGCCATCAAGGGCACCACCCAGGCCCAGTTCAAGGTGGACCCGGCCACCCAGATGGTGGAGCGCATCGACGTGTTCCCGGGGCCCGTCATCGAGAAGGACACCATCGAGAACAGCTACGGCCCCGCGTGCCCGGCCGGCGCCATGCCCGCCACGCCCTGCTACCTGCGCAAGCTGACGGACGACTTCCGCACCTACTTCCTCTACGTGAAGCTGGGCGTGGCCATCTTCTTCAACGAGGACGGCAAGACGGTGCAGTCCTTCGTCTTCACCACCCCCAAGGCCGCGAAGTAGCCCGTGCACGTCTTCGGACTGACGGGCGGCATCGCCTCCGGCAAGAGCACGGTGAGCCGGATGCTGCGGGAGCTGGGCGCGCGCGTGCTGGACGCGGACGTGCTCGCCCGCGAGGTGGTGGAGCCCGGCACGCCCGGCCTGAGGCGCATCGACGAGCGCTTCCCCGGCGTGGTGGGCCCCGACGGCCGTCTGGACCGGGTGAAGCTGGGCGCGCACATCTTCGCGAACGCCGAGGAGCGGGCCGCCCTCAACGCCATCGTGCACCCGGAGGTGCGCGCCCTCTTCCTCCAGAAGCTCCAGGCGCTGGAGGCGGAAGGGATCACCCACGCCGTCTACGACGTGCCGCTGCTCATCGAGACGGGCCTGCACACGGCCATGGAGGGCGTGGCCGTGGTGTGGGTGCCGCGCGAGGTGCAGAAGGCGCGGCTGATGACGCGCGACGGGCTCCTGGCGGACCAGGCGGAGGCGCGGCTTACGGCGCAGATGGCGCTGGACGACAAGCGCGCGCACGCGACCTGGGTCATCGACAACAGCGGCGCGCCGGAGGCCACCCGTCCACAGGTGGAGGCGGTGTGGCGGGCGATGCTCGCACACGGCTGACGGGCGGTTATGCTGCGCCGCGCATGAGCGAGACGTCCAAGACGCGGCAGGGCCCTGGCACCTACTTCATCACCGGCTACCCGGGCTTCATCGGCAAGCGGCTGGTGGAGCACATCGCGCGGGAGGACCCGAAGGGGCACATCTACGCGCTCGTGCAGCCCAAGGCCTTCAAGGAGGCGCAGTCGCTCGCGGCGAAGGTGAAGGGCGCGCGCGTGGAGCTGCTCACCGGTGACGCGGTGGACATGCACCTGGGCCTGTCCGGAGAGGAGTACCAGCGCCTGTGCGAACGGGTGACGGACATCTTCCACCTGGCTGCCGTATCGCAGCTGGGCGTGCCCAAGGAGACCGCGTGGCGGGTGAACGTGGACGGCACGCGCAACCTGCTGGAGCTGGCGCGCGACTGCGAGAACCTCTCCCGCTTCAACCACTTCTCCACCTGCTACGTGTCCGGCGATCGCGTGGGCGTCATCGCCGAGGACGAGCTGGACCGGGGCCAGTCCTTCCGCAACGCCTACGAGGAGACGAAGTTCCAGGCGGAGCGGCTGGTGCAGCGCGCCTCCGCCACCCTCCCCGTCACCATCTTCCGTCCGTCCAGCGTGGTGGGCGACTCGCGCACGGGCGAGATCGATCGCTTCGAGGGTCCCTACTACCTGGGCATCCTGCTCGTCACCTCCCCGCTGGTGGTGCCGCTGCCCCTGCCGGGCAACGGCGTGGCGCCGCTCAACGTCGTCCCGGTGGACTTCGTGGTGGAGGCAGTGTGGCGGCTGTCGCGTGACGCGCGCGCGAAGGGGCGCATCTTCCACCTGGTGGACCCCAACCCCATGAGCGCGCGGCGCGTGTACGAGCTCATCGCGGAGAAGTCCCACAAGCGGCTGCCGCGCTTCAACCTGTCCGCGCGCGCCGCGGACGTGATGCTGCGGCTGCCCGTGCTGGAGAAGCTGGCCCGGCCCCAGCGCGCCGCCATCAGCTACGTGAACCACCTGGCCATCTACAACTGCCACAACACACTGGAGCTGCTCGACGGCACCGGCGTGCGGTGTCCGCCGCTGTCGTCGTACCTGGATCAGCTCGTCGCCTACGTGCGGGAACAGTACAAGCAGCGCAAGGAGGGAGCGGAGGTCGAGGATCCTCTGGACCACGGTCCACTGCCGTCTTCGGATGACGCCGCGCCGGCACCGCGCTCGCGCCGCTGAACAGGGTTTGGGCCCGCAGGCAAGGTGCGGCGCGCCACGTGTCACACGCTCGCGCCCGCCTGGCCGCTACGGCTTATTCCAGACTGCCAATTGTTACTGGGTTGCTAACGCAAAATTGAGGGGGACCCCCTCTATGCAACGAAACAGTGTCCTGGTTAGCATGCGCTCCCACTGAATCTGGCGCGGTGAAGACAACCGCGGCCAGAAGAGTGGGTTGGAGAGCAGCGCTTGCCGGTGACCGTAGACAGTCGATTCGGATGGGCCGCCCCGGGTTCGGGTGTGGCGCCTCGACTGTCCAGCCTCTCGCAGCGCTTCGCACCCGCCCTGCTCGCCTCGCGCGTGCCGCCTTTCCACGCTGAGTTCCCCGCTCACGTCGCCAATGCGACCTGTGGCGTTGGGCTGCGTTTCCTATCGGGCTGTTGTCCACCCAGGGTCCACCATCCGTAAGGAGCGGCCCGCCTCCCCCGGCGGACTTCTCCTGTCGCAGTCGTCGTCACTCGCAGTCCCCTCGTCCTGCAGTTCATCACCCCCAAGAAGGAAGGCGCATGCGTCTCAGGGAAAAGCTTTTGACCAGCCTGCTGCTGGTGCCCATCGCGGGTACCAGTGCGTGGGCCAAGGAGCGGTCGAACTTCGACGCGTTCCTGGAGCAGCGGGACTCCCGCTCTCTCGCCGTGGATTCGAACACGGCGGTGTCCCGCGGGCTTCGCATCGAGCAGACCGAGCAGCGGCTCGGCGTGCCTACGTTCGCCTGGGCGACGCAGGATGGTGCGCAGTCCAAGTCCGTCATCCGCGCCGGCATGACGGCGGAGAACGCGGCGCGCGCGCACCTGCAGTCCGTGGCGGACAGCTACCGCCTGACGCGTGACGACGTCGCGGGCGCCAACCTGCGCTCCATGCACAACACCGGCAAGGGCGCCATCATCGCGACCTTCAACCAGTCGGTGGGTGGCATCCCCGTCTTCCGCAACGAGATCAAGGTCGTCATGGGCCAGGACCTGCGCCTGGTGGCCGTGAGCGGCTACCTGGCCCCGTCCGAGCTGGCGCTCACCGCGCGCAGCAAGGCGCGCGCCGGCTTCAACCTGGGCGCCGCGGACGCGGTGTCCGGCGCGTTCAAGGACCTGACGGGCTCCGGCACGCAGGCCACCTCGTTCATCAACGCGGGCACGAAGGGTGACTACACCTTCTTCGAGCTGTCCCCCGCCACGAAGTCCGCGCTGCCGCAGGACCTGGCCGTCCCGGCCCGCGCCCGGCAGGTGTTCTTCATGCTGGCCGGCAACCTGGAGCCGGCCTGGTACGTGGAAGTGAACGCGGGCCCCAAGGCCGCGCGCTCCAGCCAGTACTTCGGCTACGTGGTCTCCGCGGCCACCGGCAAGGTCCTCTTCCGCAACGACCTGTCCGCGGACGCGGGCACGGCCTTCACGTACAAGGTCTGGGCGGACCAGGCGTCCCCGTTCATCCCGGAGGACGGTCCCCAGGGCAACGACGCGACCCCGCACCCCACGGGCACCCAGGACGGCTACCAGGCCCCGCTGAACCGCCCGGCGAACGACATCACCCTGGCCAACAGCCCCTACAGCAGGAACGACCCCTGGCTGCCGGCCAACGCCACGCAGACCACGGGTAACAACGTGGACGCGTACGCGGACCTGGAAAAGCCAGACGGCTTCCAGCCCGGTACGAGCGACAAGCGCGCGGAGACGACGAGCGACAACACCTTCTCGTACGTCTACGACACAACCAAGGCCCCGGGCTTCAGCACCGAGCAGACCAAGGCCGCGGTGGTGAACCTGTTCTACGTGAACAACTTCCTGCACGACTGGTTCTACGACTCCGGCTTCGACGAAGTCGCGGGCAACGCCCAGTCGTTCAACTTCGGCCGTGGCGGCGTGGAGAACGACCCCATCCAGGCCCAGGCGCAGGACTACGGCGGTCGCGACAACGCGAACATGAGCACGCCGGCCGATGGTGCATCGCCGCGCATGCAGATGTACGTGTTCAACGGCACGCCGGTGCTGTCCGTCACGGCGCCCGCGTCCCTCGCCGCCGTCTACGAGGCCTCCTCCGCGAGCTACGGCACGCAGGCCTTCGACATGCCGGGCGAGATCAAGCCAGCCCCCGCGGAAAACCCCCTGGGCTGCGAGCCGTTCGATGCCGGCTTCTTCACCGGGAAGGTCGCGCTCATCGACCGCGGCGTGTGCAACTTCGTCATCAAGTCGCTCAACGCGCAGAACGCGGGCGCCATCGCCACGATCATCACGAACAACTCGCCCGGCAGCCCCATCTCCATGGGCGGCAACGGCATTGATGACGCCAAGGTCGAGACGCCGTCCCTGATGATCACCCAGGAGGCGGGCAATGCGTGGAGGGCGGCGACCGAGCCCATCACCGTGACGTTCCTGCGCGAGCCGAACCAGGACCGCGACGGTACGCTCGACAACGGCATCATCGCGCACGAGTGGGGTCACTACATCAGCAACCGCCTCATCGGTAACGCCGCGGGCCTGAGCAACAACCAGGGCCGCTCGATGGGCGAGGGCTGGGGCGACTTCCACGCCATGCTGATGCAGGTTCGCGAGTCCGACCGGACCAAGGCGGGCAACGGCAACTGGCAGGGCGTCTACAGCACCGCCGGCTACGTCACCAGCGGTGGCAAGAACCAGGGCTACTACTTCGGCATCCGTCGCCTGCCCTACTCGACGGACATGAGCAAGAACGGCTACACGTTCAAGCACATCGCCAACTTCACCCCCCTGCCCACGGACGCGGGCACGCGCACGGACATCAACAGCGAGGTCCACAACAGCGGTGAGGTGTGGGCCACGGCGCTGTGGGAGTGCTACGCGAGCCTGCTGAACGCGCACCCGTTCGCGGAAGCGCAGAACCGCATGAAGCAGTACCTCGTCGCGTCCTACAAGGCGACGCCGAACGCGCCGACCTTCACGGAAGCGCGTGACGCGGTGCTGGCCGTCGCGCTCGCGAGCGACCCGGCGGACTACCAGCGCTTCGTGGCGGCCTTCGCCAAGCGCGGCCTCGGCTTCGGCGCCAAGTCGCCGGACCGCGACGCGTTCGACCACATCAGCGTGACGGAGAGCTTCGCCACGGGCGGCAACCTGGAGGTCACCGGCATCACGCTGACCGACAGCGTGTCCGGCTGCGACCAGGACGGCATCCTGGACATCGGCGAGCAGGGTGAGCTGAAGATCACCGTGCGCAACGTGGGCGGCAACGGGCTGAGCGCCTTCGCCGGCACCGTCAGCAGCACCAGCACCACGGCGACGCTGGAGTTCCCGAACGGCGGCGCGATCAACATCCCCGCCCTGTCGCGCGGTGCCTCGGCCACGGTCACCGTGCCCGTCAACGTCACCGCGGTGTCCGGCACGCCCGCGCGCGCCGGCATCAAGGTCGCCTTCGACTCCACGGAGATCCCGGCGGGGGCGAAGACGGCGACGTTCGATCCGCGCGTCAACTACGACAACGTTCCCACCACCAGCGACACGGAGACGTTCGAGTCCGGCCTGGCCGGGTGGACGGTGTCGCAGAACGTGTCGCCCTCCGGTGACTGGACGCTGTCCGGCACGCCGGAAAACCGGTTCGCGAATGGCAGGGATCCGGGGACGATCGCGGAGACCACCATCACCAGCCCCTGGCTGACGGTGGATGACGCGGCTGACTTCGTGATGAGCTACGACTACCGCCACTCCTTCGAGTTCGACTCCAACGCCTCCTACGACGGCGCGGTGCTCGAGTTCACGGTCGACGGCATCGACTGGATCGACCCCTGGGACCTGTACCCGGTGGTGAACGCGGAGGTGGGCTACGTGGACTACATCGCCACGGGCGGCGGCAACCCCCTCGAGGGGCTCCCCGCGCTGGCGCAGGTGAGCCCGGACTTCCCGGACTTCTCGCCCGTGAGCATCAACTTCGGGACCTTCTTCCCCGACCTGGAGCTCAAGAACGTCCGCTTCCGCTTCCGCATCGGCGGTGACGTGGCCGTCGGCGGGTACGGCCTGGACATCGACAACGTGAAGTTCGAGGGCGCCACGGCGGTGTTCTCGGGCCAGGCGGATCAGCCGGCCTCCACGGGCGCGTGCAACGTGCCTCCGGTGGCCAACGCGGGTCCGTCGCGCGTGGGCACGGCGGCGTTCGCCGAGGGCACGCTCGTCAGCGGCGTCCTCAACCGCGCCACCATCACCCTGAACGGCACGGGCAGCTTCGACCCGGACGCCGCCGCGGGTGAAGCGCTCACCTACAGCTGGACGCAGACCGGTGGTGCCACGCCCGTCTCCCTGAACGGCGCGGACACCGCGACGCCGAGCTTCGTGGCGGACGTGGACTACACGGACACCCTCACCTTCCAGCTCGTCGTCACCGACGCGACTGGCAAGGCGAGCGCCCCGAAGACGGTGGACATCCAGATCAACAACGTGAACCAGCTCCCGGTGGCCGCTGCCACCGCGCCGGCGACGGTGAACGAGCGTGACACCACGCCCGTGACCCTGGACGCCTCGGGCTCCACGGACCCGGACGTGATCCACGCGAACACGCTGACGTACTCCTGGGCCCGGACGGGTGGCACCACCCCCGCGGTGACGATCACCAACGCCACCCGGGCGAAGGCCACGTTCCTGGCTCCGGAAGTGACGGCGGACACGCAGCTGAACTTCACGGTCACCGTGACGGACAGCAGCGGTGCGAAGTCCAGCAAGGCCGTCGCCGTGACGGTGAAGAACGTGGACCGCGCTCCGGTGGCCAAC
Source organism: Corallococcus sp. AB038B (assembly GCF_003668955.1). Lineage (NCBI taxonomy): Bacteria > Pseudomonadati > Myxococcota > Myxococcia > Myxococcales > Myxococcaceae > Corallococcus > Corallococcus sp. AB038B. Next base: position 63,887 of record NZ_RAWO01000017.1, read on the forward strand.
GCTGGCGCGGACTTCGAAGCGGATGCCCGCACCACGGTGACGCTGACCGGCGCTGGCTCTGATGCGGACGGCACGGCGGTCACCTACCTGTGGGAGCAGACGGGCGGCGCCGACGTGACGCTGACGGGTGCGGACACGGCGACGGCGAGCTTCACGGCGCCGGACGTCAGCGCCCCCACCGAGCTCACCTTCAAGCTCACGGCGACCTCCGGCGGCCAGTCTGGTTCCGACCTGGTCAACGTGACGGTGCGCAAGGCCAACCGCCACCCGGTGGGCCAGGCTCCGTCCGCCGTCGACGCGGATGAGGGCAGCAACGTGGAGCTGGACGCTTCCGGCATCACGGATCCGGACGGCGACGCGCTGACCTACACCTGGGCCCAGCTCGGTGGCCAGCCGGTGACGCTCGACAGCACGACCGCGGCGAACGTGAAGTTCACCGCGCCGCAGGTCCAGGTCGATACGGCCCTGGCCTTCAGCCTGACCGTGACGGACTCCGACGGCGCCGTCGCTGGCCCGTACGTCTACACGGTCAACGTGAAGCAGGTGAACCAGGCGCCGGTCGCCAAGGTCCGGGTCATCTCGGGCGTGCGTGGCGGTGAGCTGGTGAAGATCGACGCCGCGACGTCGACGGATCCGGACAACGAGACGCTGACCTACGCCTGGGCCCAGACGGGTGGCCCGTCCGTGACGCTGACCGGCGCCAACGCCGCCGAGGCCAGCTTCACCCCGCCGGCGAAGAAGACGCTGGAGAACTACGCCTTCACCGTGACGGTGAAGGACGCGGCCGGTGCCACCAGCACCGCCGAGATCAAGGTCTCCGTGCCGAAGGCCGACGACGACGGCGGCGGCTGCTCCTCCACGGGCGGCTCCGCTGGCGGCATGGCGCCGCTGATGGCGCTGTTCGCGGCGATGGCGTTCGCTCGCCGTCGCAAGGCGTAAGCCGGCGCTTCATCCTGAAGCCCTGAAGTGACGAGGGGCGGTCCTCACGCGAGTGGGGGCCGCCCCTTCTTCATTTCCCGTGGGCATCCACGGACGGGGGATGCGGTAGGCTCGCGCGCCTCATGGCACGCACGTTCCAGGTGGGAGACACCTTCACGCACGTCCGCCAGTGCGACCGGCTGCGGCCGGTGTATTACGCGGGCGCTTCCGGGGACTACAACCCCATCCACATCGACCCGGAGGTGGGCCGGCAGGCCGGCTTCAACGGCGTCATCCTCCAGGGGCTCTGCACGCTGGGCTGGGCGGTGGAGGCGGTGGCCGTCTTCGTGGGAGACCCGGGGCTGGTGCGCCGGGTGAGGGTGCGCTTCTCCCGGCCGGTGCTGCCGGAGGACACCGTCACCTTCCAGGGCCGCGTCACCGCGGTCGCGGACGGCCGGCTCACCACGGAAGTCACCGCCACCAACCAGCGCGGCGAGCCCGTCCTCCGGGGCGCCGTCGTCGAAACCTCGCTCGGATAGCCATGGCCCTGGACCCCAAGTTCGTCGGCCGTGCGTACGGCCCCTTCACCTATGAGATTGGCCGGGAGAAGCTGCGCGAGTTCTCCCTCATCCTCGGCGGCTCCGTGCCCTCCGCGGGCACCTTCGGCGAGCCCCCTGCGCAGGTGAGTCCCCTGCTCTACTCGCAGGAAGCGGCCCAGGAGGGCCCGTACGGCGACGTCATCGCCTTCCCCAGCTTCGCGGTGGTGTTCGCCATCCGCCCCTTCAGCGCCGCCATCGCGGACCCGGAGCTGGGCGTGGACCGCGTGCGGCTGGTGCACGGGGAGCAGGAGCTGGAGTTCCTGGGCGTGATGCGCCCCGGGGACGTGCTCACCACCACGGGCGAAATCACGGAGCTGTACCGCAAGGCCGGGATGGACTTCCTCGTCGTCACCACGGAGACGCGCAACGCGAAGGGCGAGCCCGTGGTGCGCGGCGTGTGGACGGCCGTCATCCGCCCCGCGTGACGAAGAAGCCGCGCGCGCCTACTCGCCGGGGGCGATGATGCCCTCGTCGAGCAGCTGCGCGAGGATGCGCGCGGTGTCCAGGCGCGACATGCCGGACAGCGCGAAGAGGTCGTCGAAGCTCACCGCGCCGTCAATCTGCGCCAGCACGAAGCCCGCGCGGTGGTCCAGGTTGAGCCAGATGATGTCATCCGGCTGCAACCGCACGCGGGGCATGCGGTGCAAGTCCCCCAGCCGCGCCTCCAGCATGGCCACCAGGATGCGCTCGCTGCGGTCGCGCAGCGCCTCCACGCGCGGGTTCTCCGGCGCCAGGAACTGGGCCCGGCGCAGGAGCTCCACCGCGCCGGAGTGGTCATCCAGCGCCAGCAGGTCCTCCGCGCCCCGCAGCAGGCTCTCCACCTCCGAGCCCTCCGGCAGCCCGCCCACCGGCGTGAAGGTGTCCGGCAGCCCGAACTCCTGCGTGCGGTGTGCCTCCGCGATGAGGTCCAACGCGTCGCCGCGCACGCCCGTGCCCTCGGGCAGGCTCACGGATTCACGCAAGGGGGCCTGCACCGGGCCGGGCTCGGAGGGGCCGGCCCAGACGCCCCAGTCCGCCTCCTGGTCCGGGCCCGTCAGGTTCCAGCCGGTGTCCCCGCCGGCCTCCACCGGGCCGTCCCGCCCCAGCAGCCGGCGCGCGCGCGCGTTGCCCGGGTCCAGCTCCAGGGCCCGGGTGAACAGCTTCTCCGCGCCGGCCATGTCGCCACTCAGTCGCAGCAGCAACCCGGCTTCGACCAGCGCCTTGGCGCGGAGCGCGTTCATCGACTACCTCCCCGGCGTTCCGCGCGGGCCGGCCGAGCGCAACAGCGGCAGGCTCTGGGCCAGGGCTTCGCAGGCCCGGGTAAGCGCGCCCACGTCTTCCACGCCGCGCGCCTGACGCGCGGAATCCAGGGCGGCCTCCGCGCGGGCGATGACGTCCGGCGACAGGCCCCCGGCCCCGGGCATGAGCCGCACGCGGGAGAGCGCGTCCACCAGGTCGCGGGCCAGGATCTCCAGCTCCACGCGCTTGGCCTTCAGCTCCTCGGTGTTGCGCGCCGCCACCAGCCAGTCGCGCTGCTCGTCCATGATGCGGCGCAGCTCGTCCTCCGTCAGGCCGCTGGAGGCGGTGACGGTGATGGACTGGCGCAGGCCCGTGTCGCGGTCGCGCGCGGACACGGACACGATGCCCTCCGCGTTGATGTCGAACGTCACCTCAATCTCCACCTGTCCGCGCGGCGCCTCGCGCAGGCCGGTGAGGAGGAACTCGCCCAACAGCTCGTTGTGGTGCGCGAGCTCGTGCTCGCCCTGGAGCACCATGATCTTCACCGTGCGCTGGAAGTCCTTGGAGGTGGCGAACACCTCCGTGGCGGACGTGGGCACGGTGGTGTTGCGCGGAATCAGCCGCCGCACGTAGCCGCCAGCGATGGCCACGCCCATGCTCTGCGGCGTGACGTCCAGCAGCAGCAATTCGCTCTGCTGGCCCACCAGCGCGTACGCCTGGATGGCGGCGCCCAGGGCCACGACCTCCTCCGCGTGCACGCCCTTGCAGGGCTCGCGGCGGAAGTACTGGCGCACCTGCTCCACGATGCGGGGCATGCGCGACATGCCCCCCACGAGGATGACCTCCTTCAGGTCCGAGGGACGCACCTTCGCCTCGCCCAGCACTTCCGACGTGATGCCCACCAGGCGCTCGCCCAGGTCCGCCGTGAGCTCCTCCAGCTTCTCGCGGGTGAGCGTGGACTGCAGGTGCAGCGCGGCGCCTCCACCCGGCGGCGTGCAGATGAAGGGCAGGTGCACCTGCGCCTCCTTCACCGACGACAGCTCCACCTTCGCCTTCTCCGCGGCGTCCTTCAGCCGCTGCAGCGCCATGCGGTCCTTGCGCAGGTCGATGCCGTGTTCCTTGGCGAAGCCGAACACCATCCACTCGATGATGCGGTGGTCCCAGTCCTCGCCGCCGAGGAAGGTGTCACCGCCGGTGGCCACCACGTCGAAGATGCCGTTGTTGATCTCCAGCACCGACACGTCGAAGGTGCCGCCGCCCACGTCCAGTACGGCGATCTTCCCGTTCACCGTGCGGCCGAAGCCGTAGGCCAGCGCCGCCGCGGTGGGCTCGTTGATGATGCGCAGGACGTCCAACCCCGCGATGCGGCCCGCGTCCTTGGTGGCCTGGCGCTGGCCGTCGTTGAAGTAGGCCGGCACTGTGATGACGGCCTGGGTGACGGGCCGGCCGAAGTGCGCCTCCGCGTCCGCCTTCAGCTCCGCCAGGATCATGGCGCTGACCTCCGGCACGGCGAGGTCGCGGCCCGCCAGCCGGACGCGCACGTCGTCGTGCGCGCCGCACACCACCTGGTACGTGAGCGCGCGCAGCGCGTCCTGCACCGGGTGCGAGGAGAACTTGCGGCCGATGAGGCGCTTGGCCGCGGACACCGTCTCCTGCGGGTTGGTGATGGCCTGCCGCTTGGCGATGCCGCCCACCAGGCGCTTGCCGTTCTTCGACACCGCCACCACGGACGGCGTGAGGGGCTGGCCGGTGCGGTTCTTGATGATGACGGGCTGACCGTCCTGCACCGTGGCGACGAGGCTGTTCGTCGTCCCCAGGTCGATGCCAATCAGCGGTTCGGGCTCAGCAGCCATGGGGACGCATGCACCTCATCACGTGAACGTCCAGCGCAGCTTCTTGAGGGCGGCGCGAGCGTCGGCGTTGTCGGGGTCCAGGCGCACGACCTCCTCGAAGTGGTGCTTGGCCTGCTTCTTCTGCCCCGCCACCAGGAGCACGTGGGCCAGCAGGAGCTGGTAGTCCACGCGCCCTGGCTTCAGCTCCACCGCGCGCTGCGCGAGCTTCATCACTTCTTGCGCGTCCTGCGCCAGCTCCCGGCCCACGCGCGCCGCCTGGAAGGCCGCCTCCGGGTTGTCCCCGTTGAGCGACACGGCCAGCCGGTAGGCCGCCTGCGCCCCGGCGAAATCGCCGCGCATCTCCAGCTCCTGTCCGCGCTCCACTTCCGCCTGCGCGCGCGTCAGGTCGTGCTTGCGGCGCGCCTCCACCAGCAGCTGCGCGACCTCGCGGTTCTTCGGGTCCAGGCCCAGCACGTGGTTGAAGTCCTGGTAGGCCCGCTCGAAGTCACCGCGCGCGGTGGCCGCCCTGCCCCGGGCGATGAGCTCCGTGAGCTTGTGGCTGCGCGCCATGTACGGGTGGCGAGCGAAGCGGGCCTGGCGCTCGGCGCGGCGGGCCTCGGATTCCGCGTCGTCCGGGGGCGGGGCGGCGGGAGGCGGCACCGTGGCGAACGAGCCCGAGGGCGGGCGCGCGCCCGAAACGGCGGGGGGCATCACCGCCGCGAAGCTGCTGCCGGACGTCGTCCGCGGGGGCGCTGCGGCCGGCGGAGGCGTCGTCGGGACGCGAGCGGCCGGGGGCGCGTCGGGGGCGCGCGCCGGTTCCTGGCGGCTGAGGGCGTTGTGGGCGTCCGTGAGGCGCTTGAAGATGCGCTCCAGCCGGGCGCGGAAGCTGCCCAGGTTCTTGCCGAAGTAGCGGTCCGGGTGGAAGCGGCGGGAGGCGTTGTAATACGCCTGCTTCACCTCCTGGGGGCTCGCGCCCCGGGCCACGCCCAGCACCGCGTGGTGGTCCATCTTCTCCAGCGAGCGCTCCATCTCGATGATGTCACGCTTCTGGTCGGGCTCCAGGTCCACCTCCTCCGCCATGGAGGCGTCCACCGCCGGGGCGGCGGACGGAGCGCGCTGCACCACCCGGGCGGGCACGATGGCCCCCTTGGCGCGAAGCGCCAGCAGCACGGCGATGGTGCGTGCCTCGCCCAGCGAGGAGCGGGACAGCACGGCGTCGATGCGTTCGACGCGGCCCACCAATGCCAGCACGGAGCCCTCCTCGGGGCTGAGCTGGAGACGGGCCGGGTCCAGGTGGGGCACCGTGGCGATGTGGTCGGTCCTGCCCCCCAGGCCGACGATGGGGTTGGGCGCGCTCAAGGTGTCAGTTCCGCGGGCTGGCGAATCCCCAAGTGTAGGTGTCCGGGAAGCAGGGCGTCAAACCTCCCGGCACCGCCAAACCGCTCCCCCTCCTACAACGTGGAGAGGACACGCTGGAGGATGCCCAGCGCTTCGTCCAGCTCGGTCCGGGTGATGATGAGGGGCGGGGCGAACCGGAGCGTCACGTCCCCGGCGGAGTTCACCAGCAGGCCGGCATCGCGCAGCTTCGCGATGACGGGGGCGACCTCCCGGTCCAGCTCCACGCCCAAGAGCAGCCCCTGCCCGCGTACAGCCTTGATGCGGCCTTCCGGCAGCGCGGCCTGGAGCGCGCGTGCGCCCGCGAGGAAATGCTCCCCCTTGGCCTGCACCTCTTCCAGGAATCCGGGCTGACGCATCAGGCGCAGCACCACGTTGCCCGCGGCGGCGGACACCAGGTTGCCGCCGAAGGTGGAGCCGTGGGTGCCCGCGGAGAGGCTGACCGCCAGCTCCTCGCGGCAGAGCATGGCGCCCATGGGCAGCCCGTTGCCCAGCGCCTTGGCGATGCTGATGGCGTCCGGCCGGATGCCGTGGTGCATGAAGCCGAAGGGCTGGCCCGTGCGGCCCATGCCCGTCTGGACCTCGTCCACGAGCAGCAGCAGGCCCTTCTCGTCACAGAGGGCGCGCAGGCCCTGGAAGTAGCCCGGGGGCGCCATGCGCACGCCGCCCTCGCCCTGGATGGGCTCCACCAGGATGGCGGCGGTGGACGGCCCCACGGCGCGGCGCACCGCCTCCAGGTCGCCGAACGGCAGGTGCCGGAAGCCCTGGGGCAGCGGCTCGAAGCCGGCGTGGTACTTCGGCTGGCCGGTGGCGGTGACGGTGGCCAGCGTGCGGCCGTGGAAGCTCTTCTCGAAGGTGAGGATCTCGAAGCGCTCGGGCTGTCCCCGGTCCTTCATCACCTTGCGGGTCAGCTTGATGAGGGCCTCGTTGGCCTCCGCGCCGGAGTTGCAGAAGAACGCGCGAGGCAGGCCCGCCCACTCGGTGAGCTGCGCGGCCAGGTCGATCTGCGGCTGCGAATAGAAGACGTTGGAGACGTGCCACAGCGTGTCCAGCTGCGCCTTGGCCGCCGCGACCACCTCCGGGTGGCAGTGGCCCAGGGCGCATACGGCAATGCCGCCAATGCAATCCAGGTACGCCTTGCCATCCGCGTCCCACACCCGCGTCCCCTGCCCGCGCACCAGGGCAATGGGTTGCTGCTTGTAGTTCTGCAGCAGGTGCTGCTTCGCCTTCTGGATGAGGTTCTCGTTACCAGGGGCGGATGCGGGGGACGGCGGCGTTTGCAAGGTGGTGTACCTCTCTCTTCCTGACGACGCGGTGTGGCGACGCGGCGGACCCTAGCGCGCTAGAGGATGTAGCGCGACAAGTCCTCGTCCTCGACGATGGCGGCCAGGCGCTCGCGCACATAAGCGGCGTCCACCTGGAAATCGCGAGGTCCCATTTCGCTGGCGGTGAACGACACGTCGTCCAGCAGGCGCTCCAGCACGGTGTGCAGCCGCCGGGCGCCGATGTTCTGCGTGCGCTCGTTGGCCTGCTGGGCGATGCGGGCGAGCTCCGCCACCGCGTCGTCCGTGAAGGACAGGCGCACGCCTTCGGTGCTCAGCAGCGCGGTGTACTGGCGCAAGAGCGAGTTCTTCGGCTCGCGCAGGATGCGCACCAGGTCGTCGCCGGACAGCGGCTCCAGCTCCACACGGATGGGGAAGCGGCCCTGGAGCTCCGGGATGAGGTCCGCCGGCTTGGAGACGTGGAAGGCGCCCGCGGCGATGAAGAGCATGTGGTCCGTCTTCACCTGACCGTACTTGGTGTTGACGGCCGAGCCCTCGACGATGGGCAGGATGTCGCGCTGCACGCCTTCGCGCGAGACGTCCGGGCCCCCGCCGCCCTTGCCGCCCTCGCGGCTGGCGATCTTGTCGATTTCGTCGATGAAGACGATGCCGCTGGACTCGGCGCGCGCCACGGCCTCGCGCTGGACGCGGTCCGGATCCACCAGCTTCTGCGCCTCTTCCGCGCGCAGCACCTGGAGCGCCTCCGGCACGCGCAGCTTGCGCTTCCGGGTGTTCTTCATGCCCGGCATGTTCTTGAACAGGTCCTGGAGGTTGACGCCGATCTCCTCCATGCCCTGGCCGCTGAAGTTGCGCATGAACGTGGGCGAACTCTCGTTCGTCTCCACCTCCACGGTCTGATCATCCAGCGTGCCGGCGCGCAGCTGGGCGCGCAGCTTCTCCCGCTCGTTCTCGCCCAGCGGCGAGGGCGCGGGGGTCGGCGGAGGCGAGAAGCCGAACGGCGGAGAGGACGGCGTGCGCGTCTGCCCGCCGTTCTTGATGAGCTCCATCAGGCGGTCCTCGGCCAGCTCCTCCGCGCGAGGCTTGACCTTCTCCGTCTCCTCCTCGCGCACCAGCGCGATGGCGGCTTCGACGAGGTCGCGGATCATCGACTCGACGTCGCGGCCCACGTAGCCCACCTCGGTGAACTTGCTGGCTTCCACCTTGACGAAGGGGGCCTGGGACAGCTTCGCCAGGCGGCGGGCGATCTCCGTCTTCCCCACGCCGGTGGGGCCGATCATGATGATGTTCTTCGGGTAGATTTCATCCCGCAGATCGTCCGGCACCTGCTGGCGGCGCCAGCGGTTTCGCAGCGCGATGGCGACGGCGCGCTTGGCGTCGTTCTGCCCGACGATGTAACGGTCCAGCTCGCTGACGACCTCGCGAGGAGTGAAGGCGGACAACTTGCGCGATTCGGCCACGGGGCGGTCCTCTCAGAGCTCTTCGTAGGTGACGTTGGCGTTGGTGTAGACGCAGATGTCCGCGGCGATGGCCATGGCCTGCGTGCAGATGTCGCGGGCGGACAATGGCGAGTGCGCCTGGAGGGCGCGCGCGGCGGCCAGGGCGTAGTGCCCCCCGCTGCCCACGGCGGCGATGCCGTGGTCCGGTTCAATGACGTCGCCGGCGCCGGACAGGATGAAGGTCTTCTCCTTGTCCGCGACGATGAGCAGCGCTTCCAGGCGGCGGAGGAAGCGGTCGGTGCGCCAGTCCTTGCCCAGCTCCACGCAGGCGCGGGCCAGGTTCTTCTGGTGCTCCTTGAGCTTGGCCTCGAAGCGCTCGAAGAGGGTGAAGGCGTCCGCGGTGCTGCCCGCGAAGCCGGCGAGCACCTGCCCCTCGCCGAGCTTGCGCACCTTGCGCGCCGTGTTCTTCATGATGGTCTTGTCGAGGCTGACCTGGCCGTCGCCCGCGATGACGACCTTCCCGTCGCGACGGACGCAGAGGATGGTGGTTCCGTGGAACATGACTGGGGGTTTAACAAGACCACCCGGCCGCCACCCACAAAAACCGCGCGGCTGTCCGCTCCCTCACCCTGCGAAGGCGCTCAGGTCGCGGTGGCTTTCATCCAGCGGCCCACGAGCTTAATCAGGGCGGCCTTCTTCGCTTTCACCGTCTTCGCGTCCGGCAGCGTCACCACGCCCCGGTCCTTCGCCAGCCACTCCACCAGCCCGGAGTCGTCCTCGAAGGCGAAGCCCGCCGCGTCCTTCACCTTCGCGCCCCGGTGGAGGATGACCTGGAAGATGCCCTTGGGGGCCAGGCGGAACGTCACCCGGTCATCACCCGAGTGCACGAAGCTGGGGGCCTTCCACTTGATGCGCTCGGTGATGCTGGCGTCGGAGGTCAGGATGGCCGCGCGCACGGTTTCGATCTCCGCCTTCAGCGGGTGCTCGAGTTCCGCCATGAACTGTTCGACTTCGCCGCCTTGGTTCGCCATCTCCGGTTCCTTCCTTCCGCTGCGTCACGCGCGCGGGTGCGCGGAGTCGTAGACCTCTTGCAGCTGTTCGAAGGTCACGTGGGTGTACTTCTGCGTGGTGGACAGGCTCGCGTGGCCCAGCAGCTCCTGGATGCTGCGGATGTCCGCGCCGCCGCCCAACAGGTGCGTGGCGAACGAGTGGCGCATCGCGTGCGGGCTCACCTTGCGCGCCAGGGCCAGCTTGAGCACGTACGCGTCCAGGTGCCTCGCGATGCTCCGGGCCGTCAGCCGGCCGCCCTTGAAGTTGAGGAAGAGCGCATCCGGATCCTGGCCCTCGCGCACCTCGGCCAGCAGCTCGCCGCGCCGCGCGAGGTATGCCTCCAGGGACCGGATGGCCTTCGCGTTGAGCGGCACCAGCCGCTCCTTGCTGCCCTTGCCCATCACCCGGACGATGCGGCTGCTGCGATCCACGCCCAGCAGGTCCAGTCCGCACAGCTCGCTGATACGCAGGCCGCCGCCGTAGAGCATCTCCAGGATGGCCTTGTCGCGAAGCCCCAGCACCGTCTTCACGTCAGGCATGTCGAGGATGGCGAACACCTCCTCCACCGGCAGCACCTTGGGCAGCGACTTCGGCAGCTTGGGGCTCTTCACCAGCTTCGCGGGGCTGGCCGGTAGCAGCTTCTGGCGCACCAGGTACTTGTAGAACGACTTGATGCTGGCCAGCCGCCGCGCGCGGCTCGAGGGCGCGTGGTCCACCGCGAGCGTGCCCAGGTAGCCGCGGATGGCCGCGTGCGTGCCCGCGAGCAGTGACAGCTTCATCCTCTCCACGAGGTAGCGCTCATAGTCCACCAGGTCGATGAGGTAGTTGCGCACCGTGTGAGGGGACGCGCCCTTCTCGCCTTCGAGGTGGTCCTTGAACTGCTGCAGCAGCGGGGACAGGGTCGACATGGTCGGGGAAGCCTAGGGGCCTCCCCGAGCCTCGCAAGATTCGCGTCGCTCCGCGAGCCCGCCCTACTTCGCGGGCACCGGAGCAGGCGTGACTGGCACCACGGGAATGGCCCCCGCCGGCAGTTCGGCGGGCGCCAGCTTGGGCAGGAGCACGCGGCAGGCGTCCTCGGACAGCCAGTGGTACGTGCACAGCCACTCCGTGACGGGCACGCGCACCTGCCAGCCCAGCACGAAGAGGATGAGCAGCGTGAGCCCGATGCGGGCCCCCATCGACATGCTCTCGGTCTCGTCGTCGTCCTGAGTGTGGCGCAGCGCCCCGCGCACCAGGTCCGCGTGGTCCACGCGCGCCCCCTTGGGCAGCTTCGGTTTGCGGGTGATGAGCGTCGCCACGCCGCGCGTGAGCATCAGCCGGTCGTTGAGCGCCCAGCCGGAGCCCTCCAGCAGCAGCGCCAGGTTGCGCCGCCGCAGCTTCAGCCACCCGAGCAAGCCCGCGGGCGCCATCACCACGATGGCCAGGATGGTCGCCGCGGTGATGACGTCCACCAGCGTGAGCGACTTCACCTGCGTGAGGATGAACGCCAGCGAAGAGCCCAGCGCCGCGAACGCGATGCCGCCCGCCGCGAGCACCCCCGCGATGCCGCCCCCCGAGGGAGCCGGCGCGGGCGCAGCGGCCGCCGCCGGGGCTGGAGCCGCCGTGGGGGCAGGCGCGGTCACCGTCTGCTTGTAGCCGGACTCCAGCGATGAATCGAAGTCCTTCTCCCCGGACGCGGCCAGCCCTTCCACCTTGCTGGTGATGAACGCGCCGATGCGCATGAACGGCATGGTCATCGACTCCCAGAGCGACACGGGCTGTCGGATGACCTGGGTGACGATGGCGTCGCTCTCCTTGCCGTCCACGTCGTAGAACACGCCGCGCTTGCCCACGACGAGCTCCGTGCTGCGGCCCGCGGTGACGGGCACCGCCACCTCGTAGCCGTCCGCGCCGTCACGGGGCAGCACCTTCACGTAGAGGATGCAGGTGGTCCCCTGCCCCGTCAGCGCCGCGTGCGCCGCGCGGTCCGTCACCAGCACGGACAGCGTGTACTTGCGCCCCGCCAGGATGAGCGTGCCCCGCTCCATCAGCGCCCGCCGCTTGGGCAGGTACAGGTTGGGCATGCTGATGAAGTTGTTGGCGAACTGCAGCAGCCAGCGCTGGTACAGCACCAACCGCTCCAGCTCCGCGATGACGTCCAGCGTGGGCTTGAGCGACAGGTCCTCGCGGCTCACCGACTCCAGCGCGTCCAGCTCCTCGTCCGACACCGTGGCCAGCGTGTCCGCCACCGCGTGCAGCGGGCTTGCCTCGCGCTTCGCCTGCCAGCCGAGGATGGCCTCCGCCTTCGCGGACAGCTCGCGCCAGGCCGTGTCCGTCAGCTTCACGCCGTCGCCCAAGAGCGGCGTCGCCACCTCCTGGTGGAAGGCCTCCAGCTTCTCGTAGCCGGCGCCGCGGTACAGCCGCGCCCACACCAGCACGCCGCTCGGGTCTGGCGGCGCGATGGGCAGCTCGTTCGCGGCCTTGCCCATGGCGCCCAGGTCACCGAGCGCGCCCTCCACCCGGTCAGCGCGCAGGCGCAGGCTGGCGGCGGCCTCTGGCTGCGCGGCCACCAGCCGGCACTGCACGAAGTAGCCGTCCAGCAGCGGCGCCACGTCGTGCACCCGCTTCGCCTGCTCCAGGCTCGCCGTGCCCCAGGTGAACACGGCATCCCGCCCGCCCAGGTGCGCGAGCAGGGCCGTGCGCTCGTCCCGGAAGCGCTTCACCAGGCCCACGTCCACGCCCGCCAGGCCCGCGCGGTTCGTCACCTGAGGGAAGGCTGCGATGATGGACTGGGCCAGGGGCCGCAGCCGCTCCGGCAGCGACACCGGCGCGATGAGGCCGTCGCCGTTCTTGCCCGCGTCGCGCAGCGCCTTGTCACTGGTGCGCAGCTGCTCCAGCGACAGGCGCGTGGTGTCCGGAGCGTCGAGCGTGCGCAGCACGAGCTCCGCCGCGCCCTTGAGGTTGGATGCCGTATCGGAGAGCGCCGAGAGTTCCAGCACGTCGCTGCCCGCGTCCGCGCCCTTGCGATCCGTCAGCCGCGCCGCCGTCCAGTCCACCGCGCCGCGCAGTTCCTCCACCCGGATGCGGCGGTTTCCGTCCGCGTCCATCAGCGTGAGGAAGCGCGGATCACACGCGATGCCCTCCATGGGGCACGCGAGCGCCGTCCACTGCGTCGCGGGGATCCTCACCGCCTCGGTGAGGGTGTTGAAATCGGGGATGTCGACCTGGAGCGAGCCGCCGTAGCGGCGATAGACGAGCTGTGCCATTCGGCGGGCGAAGACAGCACACCCTGTCCGGGTGTGCACGCCTCAACGTCCGGCCGCACCCAGGCAGGAAGGCTTGGGCGGCCTCCCTGCCCTGGGTCACCCGCTACTGCGCGGTGGCGACGGCGCTGTACACGCCGGGATTCTGCCCCTGGCCGATGATGTAGACGGCCCGCGCGTCATCCTTGCCCGCGAAGTACACGGGCACCTGCACGCCCTGGTCGAGCGTCTTCCGCGCCCCCGACTTCACGTCGTAGACCGCCACGTCGTAGGTATCCGCGTCCATGCGCGCGTACGTCGCGAGCACGCGGGCACCGTCCTCGGAGATCTTGTAGCTGAAGATGCCCTGCATCCACGTCTTCGCCTCGGCCTGCTTCTCGTTCAGGTCCACGGCCTTGAAGTCACACGCGCGGCCGTTGCGGATGCAGTTGGTGCGGAACACCACCGCGCTGTTGTTCGGCGCGAAGCCGTAGCCGAACACGCCCGGCTGCACCTTCTCCGCCTTCTCCTGGCCCAGCGCGTACAGCATCAGGTCCACGGAGAACACCGGCTTCACGAAGCGCGACAGGAACGCCACGTAGCGGCTGTCCGAGCCCCACACGAAGTTGGGCACCCGGTCCCCCACGCGCTTGGGCGCGCCGTCCGGCAACGACGCCACGGCGAGGCCACCCGCGCGCGACGGCTGATCATACTTCTCCAGGAAGGCCACCGCCTTGGAGTCCGGCGCGAACGCCATCTCCTCCACCGCCTCGCCCACCTTGCGCCCCGCGCCTCCGGACGCCGGGCCCACGTGCAGGTCGCCCAGCTGCTCCGGCTTGCCGTTCTCCGTGCGCGCCAGCCACTGGCCATCCGGCGAGAAGCCGAACGCCTTCGTCCCCGTGGCCAGCTTCGTGCCCTTCAGCGCGGGCACGTCCGCCAGGTACAGGTCATACATCCCGCGCACGGCCTCGCTGCGCACCTGGTAGGCCACGTGCTTGCCGTCCGAGGACACCTGGTAGTCGCCCACCTGATCCGCCAGCTTGCGCGGCGCTTCCGTGGAGCCCACCGTCACCGCCGCCAGTCCGCCCGCCGCCGACAGCCGGCGCTTGAAGAGCAGCGTCTTGCCGTCCGGGGTGAACTGCGCGGTGCTCACCTCGCCCGCCACGTCCTGGAACGGCCCCTGCGGCAGCTTGCCCAGCTTCAGCGTGCCCGCGTCCACGAAGGCCACGCTCACGCCGTCCGGGGACGGCAGCAGGTAGCTCACCGCCGTGCCCAGCTTCACCGGCTCCGCGCCCTCGTCCGTGAGCGACAGCACGTTCAACTCGCCGGACTGCGAGGCCGGGTTGTAGCCCGTCACGTACAGCAGGTGCTTCGAGTCCTGGGAGAACAGCAGGCTGCCCGGCACGTTCGTCACGCCGTCGCCCAGCGCGCGCGACTTCCCGCCCGCCGTCGGCACGACGTGCAGCGAGCCCATCAGCATCTGCGGCGGAATGCCGTCCAGCCGGGGCTTCTGCCCGTTGAGCAGGAACGTGGCGAACTGCCCGTCCGGAGACAGGCGCAAGTCCGCCGCGCGTCCCGCCGCGAGCAACTGCCCCTGCCCACCCACCACCGCGGTGCCCTTCGCCGCGCTGCGGACTGTGTCCCCCTGCGCGGCGCTGCGCTGGGAGGGCGCGCTGTTGTCCTCGCCCTTCTTGCACCCCGACACCGCCAGCAGGGCCAGCAGGCCCACCATCCCGGTTCGCATCATGCGCTCGTCTGTCCTTCCGTCTGGGCGACAACGCCCACGAGTGGCAGCCAGGCCGCCAGGTCCTGCTTCGCCCGCGCCGAGTAGGCCGCGCGCTTGTCCGCCTTCTTCATCCGCCCGGACAGCGGCGGGAACAAGCCGTAGATGACGTTGGTGGGCTGGTGCGGGTGATCCGGCGGGTGCGCTTCCCCGGTGAGGTGCCGGTACAGCGACCCCAGCGCCGTCGTGGCGGGGGGCGGCACGAACGCGGTGGCCGTCAGCCGCGCGTGCACCGCCAGCGCCACCATGTAGCCGCACGCCGCGCTCTCCACGTAGCCCTCCACGCCCGTCACCTGTCCCGCGAAGAACACCCGCCGCTCCGTCTTCAACGACAGGTCCTCCGCCAGCAGGCGGGGCGAGTCGATGAACGTGTTGCGGTGGATCTGCCCCATCCGCAGGAACTCCGCATTCTGGAGGCCCGGGATGCACGTGCTGAAGATGCGCTTCTGTTCACCCCAGGTCAGACGCGTCTGGAAGCCCACCATGTTCCACGCCGTGCCCGCCCGGTCCTCCATGCGCAGCTGCACCACCGCGTACGGGTCCGTCCCCGTGCGAGGGTCCTTCAAGCCCACGGGCTTCATGGGCCCGTAGGCCAGCGTTTCGTCGCCTCGCTCCGCCATCACCTCGATGGGCAGACACCCTTCGAAGTACTTCGGTTCCTCGAAGCTGTGCGGCACCACCTTCTGGCCCGCCTTCACCTCGTTGACGAAGCGGTAGTACTCGTCCTTCGTCATGGGGAGGTTGAGGTAGTCATCCCCGCCGCCCTTGCCGTAGCGGCTCTGGCGGAAGGCGATGTCCATGTCGATGGAGTCCCCCGACAGGATGGGCGCGATGGAGTCGTAGAAGTAGAGCTTCGTGCCCACGTGGCGCTCCAGGTCCACCGTGAGCGCCTCCGACGTCAGCGGCCCCGTGGCCACCACCACCACGCCGTCCTCCGGAAGCCTCTCCACCTCACCGCCGACAATCTCCACGCCCGCGCCGGACACCAGCCGGGTGGTGATTTCGCGCGAGAAACCCTCGCGCTCCACCGCCAGCGCGTCACCCGCGGGCACGCGGTGCAGGTCCGCGCTGGAGAGCACCAGCGAACCCAGCGCGCGCAGCTCCGCGTGCAGCAGGCCAATGGCGCTCTCCGGGTTGTCCGAGCGCAGCGAGTTGCTGCACACCAGCTCCGCGAGCGTGTCCGACTTGTGCGCCGGGGAGCGCTTGTGCGGCTTCATCTCGCGCAGCACCACCGGCACGCCACGCCGCGCCAGCTGATACGCGCACTCCGTCCCCGCCAGGCCGCCACCAATCACCGTCACCCGCTGCTGCTTCACGTCCGACATGCATGCCTCCGGGCCCCCGCACCGGGGCCCCAAAGGGCCCTGTTAGCAGAGAGGCCACGCCCTTTCACGTCCGCCCGCCTGCCCCACGTCCCACCATGCGTGCGGAACGGGAGGTGAGGTTTCCCCACCTGGGATCCAACCCTAGGTTTCTCGCGGTCTTCGCTCGGGACGGGAAGCGTCCGAGCGAGCGCCCTACAACCTCGAATCTGGGATGGGAGTGACGCAGCCATGAGCCGAGCCAACGACATGTTGAAGATCCGGGGCCTGTTGCAGGAGCGTCGCAGGACGACCGAGACCGCCCAGGCGGGGGCCCGCCGTGAGCTGGCCGCCCTGAAGGATCAGGAGCGTGATCCCGAGTACGAGGAACAGGCGCAAGCGGAGCTGGCGGACTACACGCTCTCCACGCTCATCGAAGCGCAGCGCCGGGAGATCATGCTCATCGACGCCGCGTTGAGCCGCATGGAGAACGACGTGTTCGGCGAGTGCGTGGACTGCGGCAACGAAATCTCGCTGGACCGGCTGGAGGCCATGCCCTTCGCCATCCGCTGTGAGGAAGACGCCGCCGTGCACGAGCAGGAGACGCGGGAAGCCGCGCGCCACGTGGGCAGCCTGTCCCTCTAGCGGAGCCGTCCAAGCGCTCCCCCGTGCGTCCATCCCGTGCGGGGGAGTCGTGTGTCCGGCGGCTAATCCGAGTCGCGCTGGAGCACGATGAAGCGGTAGTTCTGCAGCTCGTTCACGCCCGCCGTGTAGAGCACCGTGAGCAGCAGGTCATACGGGACCATCTTGTCCGCGATGACCGACAGCTCGTGCGTGAAGGGCGCCGCAGGGTTGCGCTCCTCGATGTACTTGAGCTTCTGCACTTCCTTCTTCAGCTGCGCGTCCAACCCGAGCACCAGGCGCTCGCCCTGGAGTTGGTTCGCCGGGATGCGGCCGTTCTCCAGCCGCACCACCTCTTTGTCCCCCACCATGATGTTCTTGGGGGTGATGGTGATGGCCACCGTGTCCTTGGGCGTGGCGCGCGTGGAGGACACCGGCGGCCGGACATCCTCGGACGCGGTGATGGCCGCGGAGGACGACGCGAAGGACTTCAGGAGGAACACCAGGATGATGGTCATCATGTCCATCATCGCGGTGATGTTGAGTTCCTTCACCTCGCTGGCGGCCTCGCGCTCCTTGCGCTTCTTGCGCGCGAGGGCCCGGCGGTAGCGCATGCGCGCGAGCTGGTCGGCTTCTTCGGCGGACGGGGGCGCGGTCTCGGACATGGCTAGAGGACGCCCAGGGTGACGTCGGGGAAGAGCAGCTTGCGCTCGGCGACGGTGCCCGTCGTCTCACGCAGGGCGTCCATCGTCTGGATCAGCGCGTCGTAGGGGATGTCCGGATCCGCCGCGACGATGACCTTCGTCTCCTGCGGGAAGGCGGCCTTGAGCTTCACCATCCGCGCGTTCAACGCGGCGAAGTCGTGCGTGCCATCCGCGCGCAGCGGCACCGACGGCGCCCCACCCTCCGCGGGCGCGGCGTCCGGGCTGTCGCCTCGGATGAAGAGGCCCTTCTGGGAGATGAGCACGGACAGGTTCAGCTTGGGCGCGTCCGCATCGCCGCCCGCCCCCGCGGTGGCGCCGTAGCTGGGCGCGTTCACGTTGAGCGCGCCAAAGGCGGTGAGGCCGGTAATCGACAGCAGCATGAAGATGATGAGGTTCATGAGGATGTCGAGGTACGGGACGATGTTCAGCTCGCCCGCCTCCTCCTCTTCCCTCGGCTTCAGCTTTCGGCGCGAGTAGTGGAACGCCATGGCGTGTCCGGTGCCTTTCGGCGGCTCAAGACGCGGCGCGGACGTCGGAGTCCGAAGGGATGACTTCCAGCGAGCCCCGGCGCGACAGGAGGTTCTCCAGCTTCAGCGCGTTGAGCTCCACCAGCTCCACCATGTTCTTGGAGTAGTTGCTGAAGAACAGGTGCGACACGATGCAGAGCACCGCGATGGAGAGCCCGAAGCCCGTGTTGTACATGGCCTCCGAGATGCCGTTGGAGAGCAGCGCCTGCTTCTGCTCCGCCGGCACGTTGCCCAGCGCGCGGAAGGTGCCGATGAGGCCCACGATGGTGCCGACCAGGCCCACCAGCGTCGCGATGTTCGCGAGCGACCACAGCCACTGCACCCGGCGCGACACGTGCGGCGTGTACTCCGCCAGCGCCTCCTCCACCGCCTTGGCCACTTCCAGCTCACCCCGGTTCGCATTGATCAGCCCCGCGCGGATGACGCGGGCCAGGGGCGAGCGCGGCGCCATGCCGCAGAACTTCACCGCGCGGTCCAGGTTGCCGCTGCGGACCATCTTGTGGACCTGCTCGATGAACGCCGTCGCGTTGAGGCGGTAGCGGAAGAGCAGCGTCACCGCGCGCTCACCAATCACGGCCAGCGAGGCGGCCAGCCAGAACAGGTTCACGAACATGAACGGGCCGCCGGCCTTGAACGCGCCGACGATGAAGTCCCCCAGGCCTCCCGAAGAGGCATGGCCCGCCGCGGCGGGAGCGGCCTCGGCCACCACCACACGCAGCAACTCATTCATGGAGGGAATCATCGCGGACGGCGTCCTTTCGCTGCCCCCGCGCGCACTCCTGCCGCGAAACGGGCAGGAGGCATGCTGGTGGGCCGGGAGCAATCCGGACTTCTAGGACTTCGCCTGCGAAGGTGTCAAGCCAGGGGGCAGAGCCTACCCCCCTGGAATGACTGGGCTTTTGCGCTCAGGCTTCCACGGTGGGCGTGGGAGCAGGCGCTGCCTCCGTGGAAGCCCCCGGAATGGCTGGCTCCACCACTTCGCGGCGGTAGTCGCATTCCTTGTTCGGGCAGGCGATGTAGGCGCCGTCCCGCTTGGAGAACTTCTGCAGGAGGTAGGGCGACGCGCATTGCGGGCAGGCTTCCGCCAGCGGCCGGTCCCACGCGGCGAACTTGCACTCCGGATACCGGTTGCAGCCGAAGAAGATCTTCCCGCGGCCGCTGCGGCGCTCGGTGAGGTAACCCACCTTGCACTCCGGGCAGTTGACGCCAATGGAGATGGGCTTGGACGTCTTGCAGTCCGGGTAGCCCGAGCACGCCATGAAGCGCCCGAACCGGCCGCGCTTGATCACCATGGGCTTGCCGCACTTCTCGCATTTCTCGTCCGTGGTCTCCTCCTCCACGATGACGATCTTGCCCTCGGCGTCCCGCTTGAAGTCCTTGGTGTTCTTGCAGTCGGGGTAGTTCGAGCAGGCGAGGAAGTGGCCCATCTTCCCGAACTTGATGACGAACGGGTTGCCGCACTTCTCGCAGGCGATGTCGGTCTTGATCTCCTCGCGCTTGACGTCGCGCATCTCCGCTTCGGCCTTCTCCAGCGTCTCCTTGAAGGGGCCGTAGAAGTCGTGCAGCACCGTCTTCCAGGACGCGCCGCCGTCGGAGATCTGGTCCAGCTTCTCCTCCATGCTGGCCGTGAACGACACGTCCAGCTCATGGGGGAAGTGCTTCACCAGGAGCTCGTTGGTCATCTGGCCCAGGTCCGTGGGACGGAAGCGGCTCTCCAGCTTCTCCACGTACTTCTTGTCCTGGATGTTGGAGAGGATGGCCGCGTACGTGGACGGACGCCCGATGCCGCGCTCTTCCAGCTCCTTCACCAGCGTCGCTTCGCTGAAGCGCGGAGGCGGCTGGGTGAAGTGCTGTTCGTTGAGCAGCTTGTCCAGCGAGAGGACCTCGCCCTCGTTGAGCGGGGGCAGCTCGCCCACCACGTCCTCGGCGCCCTCTTCACCGGCGGCCTTGGCCTTGTCGCGCTCGGACTCCTCTTCCGGCGTGAGGCCGGCGCCGTAGACGCCCAGGTAGCCGGGGAACTTCAGGGTGCTGCCGGACGCGCGGAAGGTCGCGCGGCCCGCGGTGATGTCCGCGGCCGTCTGATCGTACACGGCGGGCTTCATCTGGCACGCGACGAAGCGGTTCCAGATGAGCTCGTAGAGCCGGAACATGTCCAGCTCGTCCATGGCGTCGAAGAAGGGACGCACGCGCTCGGGCGGGTACTCCAGGGACGTGGGCCGGATGGCCTCGTGCGCGTCCTGGGCGCTCTTGCGGCTCTTGTAGACCATGGGCTCCGGCGGCAGGTAGTCCGCGCCGTACTTCTGGCCAATGAACTCGCGCACCTGCGTCACGGCGTCGTCGGACAGACGCGTGGAGTCCGTACGCATGTACGTGATGAGCGCCGTCTGGCCCTCTTCACCCAGCGGCACGCCTTCGTACAGCTTCTGCGCCAGCGTCATCGTCTTCTTGGCGGTGAAGTGCAGCCGGTTCGCCGCCTCCTGCTGGAGCTTGGAGGTGATGAAGGGCGCGGGCGCGTTGCGGCGCCGCTCCTTGCGGTCCACCTTCGCCACGGTGAAGGGCGCGTCCTTCAGCTCCGCGACGAGCCCGTCCGTGGTGGCGCGGTCCTTGAGCTCCACCTTCTTGCCGTCCACGCGGGACAGCTTCGCCTTGAAGGGCGGCGGCCCCTGCGGGCCCTGCACCAGCGCGTCCAGCGTCCAGTACTCCTCGGGCTGGAACGCCTTGATCTCCGCCTCGCGCTCGACGATGAGGCGCACCGCCACGGACTGCACGCGGCCGGCGGACAGGCCCCGGCGGATCTTCTTCCAGAGCAGCGGCGAGATTTGATAGCCGACGAGCCGGTCCAGGATGCGGCGCGTCTGCTGCGAGTCGTAGTTGTCCTGGTTGAGCTGGCGCGGCTGCGCGATGGCGTCCTGCACGGCGCGCTTGGTGATCTCGTTGAAGGTCACCCGCAGGGAGTCCGGGTGGCCCAGCTCCTCCTTGATGTGCCAGGCGATGGCCTCGCCCTCGCGGTCGGGGTCCGTCGCCAGGAAGACGCGGTCCACCGTCTTGGCCATCTTCTTCAGCTCGTTGAGGACCTTCTCCTTGCCCTTGATGACCGTGTACTCGGGCTTGAAGTCGTCCTCCACGTCGACGCCAATCTTGCTCTTGGGCAGATCCTTCACGTGCCCCACGGACGCCTTCACCGTGTAGCCGGAGCCCAGGTACTTCTTGATGGTCTTCGCCTTGGCGGGCGACTCCACCACCACCAGGTAGTGCGGGCCCTTGCCACGGCGCTCGGGCACTTCCTCTTCGGCGTCCGCGTCCGCGTCCACGGTGGGAAGCTCTTCGGCGTCCGCGCCACGGCGACGGGCCGCCGTCTTCTTCTTGGCGGTCGTCTTCTTCGCCGCCGTCTTCTTCTTGGCGGCCTTCTTGGCCGCCGGCTTCTTCGCAGCCGCCTTCTTGGGCGTCTCCTCCTCCGCCGCCGCCTCCGTCTGCGCCGCCTGTGTCTTCTTCCGCGTGGCCATGGCTCTCCTACCTCGAACTGCCTCTAGACCTTCTCGTACCGTTTACCCGGGTGCTGGACCACCAGCCCCGACAATTCCAACTCCACCAGGGCGCTCGTGAGCGCCGCGGGCGACAGCGGGCTTGCGGCGAGCACCTCGTCAAACGAACGGGGAGCCCGGTCCAACAACCCATAGGCCCCGCGCGCTTCCGCCGACAGCGCCTCCCACCACCCACTGTCCCGCCCCGCAGGCACCGCGCGGACCGGGTGAACGCCCACCACCGCACAAATCGATTCCGCGGACGTACATGCGCGGGCCAGCCCGTCCGCCAGCAGGGCGTTGCAGCCCGCCGCGGCCGGCTGCCAGACGTCCCCGGGCAGCGCGAACACCGGCCGGCCCTGCACCCGCGCCGCCTCCGCCGTGTACAGGGCCCCGGAACCCTCCCCCGCCCGCATCACCAGCACCGCATCCGACGCGCCAGCGATGAGCCGGTTGCGCCGGGGGAAGGTCGTCGTGCTCGCCCGGACCCCCGGCGGCAGCTCGCTGAAGTACACCCCTCCCCGCTCCAGGAAGTGGGGCAGCATCCGGGCCTGGGCGGGGTCCAACGCGTCCAGCGCGGAGCCCAGGAAGGCCCACGTTTC
Source organism: Corallococcus sp. AB038B (assembly GCF_003668955.1). NCBI lineage: Bacteria > Pseudomonadati > Myxococcota > Myxococcia > Myxococcales > Myxococcaceae > Corallococcus > Corallococcus sp. AB038B. The sequence continues at coordinate 85,898 of NZ_RAWO01000017.1, forward strand.
CGCGCCCACGTCCAGCGCGCCCCAGTGGCAGGCCCGGTCCACGCCCTCCGCCGCGCCCGACACCACCCCCACCCCGGACTCCGCCACCTTTCGGGCGAAGGAGCGAGCGAACGGCAGGAAGCCCTGATCCGGATGGCGGCTGCCCACCATCGCCAGCCTGCGGCGGGGAGGCCCCGGGTTGCCCAGGAAGAACAGCAGCGGGGGCGCGTCCTCCAGCCCCACCATCCGGGCGGGATAGGCCGGCGAGCCCGCGAAGGCCACCTGGAGTCCCGTCCGGGCGCAGGCCTCTTCCATCCGGGACGCCAGGGAGTCCAGCGATGCGACGGCGGCCAGCCGCTGGCGGACGGTCGCGGGCACCGGCACGTCCGCCACCCAGTCCCGCACGGGCGTGGACACGAGCCGGGACAGCGCCCCACCGGCGAACGCGCGCACGGCGTCCAATGCCCGGGGCCCCAGGCCAGCAATGGCCCAGAGCGCCAGGGTGGCGCGCTGCTCGTCCCAGTGTAGGTGCGTATCCGTGTTTGTGTCCGCCATGCCGTCCCCGCCTGTTTCCCACCTATATAGAGGTGGTCCCGGGAGGGGCGTGACACATAACACCGGTTCTTCGGGGGTCAAGCGACCCGCCCTTCCCGGGCGGGTCGGAATGCAGCATTCCTGCCGATCGCCGCCTTGGGTCAGCGGCTGGCGGTGGGCGTTCCGGACTTGCGCATGGTGGCGCGGTCGCCGGCGGAGATCTCCACCATGGACCGGGTCATCAGGCAGTTGGAGGTGCGCTCACGCACTTCGGTGACCATGCACTGGGCCACGGCCTCCCAGGGGTAGGCCTTCTGCTCCTTGCCCGCGTCGCCCATCTTGTAGTCGCTGCGACCGAGCACGTCCTTGCTGGGGTCGCCGCGGCGCTCGATGGTGAAGGTGTTGCCCACCTGGACGCCGTCCGCGGTGCCGCGGTCCACGACGATGAAGTTGTGCTCGCCCAGCAGCGTCTGGCCCGGCGTCATCGGCGTGAGCACGAAGCCGGGGATCTCCTTGCTGTTCGGCTTGGGGGCGATGCGCTCCGACAGCTTCTCGCTGGAGGGGCCCACCAGGTCGCCACGGGAGATGGGGTCCCACGTCTCCATGATGCGGGCGGTGACCACGTCGTTGTTGATGGAGACGACCTGCACCGTGCCCAGCAGCTCCGTGAGGTAGCCCGTGCGCGCGTTGGAAACCGGGTGCTTCACCTCTTCCACGGTGTGGAAGATGACGTAGCGGTCGCCCACCTTGGCGGCGCCACGCTTCTTGAAGCGCAGGTAGACCTTCTCCGGGGCGGAGAGCATCAGCGCCTCGGAGGTCGAGCCCTCGATGCGGCCCGCCTCGTCCAGCTCGCGCGTCGTCACGAAGCCCTTGGTCGTCACCGGGCTGGAGGCGGACGGGTCGAAGCCGATCTTCCCGACCACCGACACCAGGCGGCCGCCGCTCACGTCCGTGGGCGCCACCACGTCGTCGGAGGGCAGGTCACCGGCCTCCACGCGCGAGGGCACCTCCTCGCCACCGGGGAAGAACTTCACGTTGTTGCCCGGGTAGATCCAGTGCGGGTTGGCGATCTGCGGGTTGTAGGACCAGACCTTGGGCCAGTACCAGGGGCTGCCCAGGTAGCGCTGGGACAGGTCCCACAGCGTGTCGCCCGTCTCCACCGTGTGCACCTGGCCGGGCGCGCTCTCACGGCCCTGCGCGGCGCCGGGCGGCAGCGTGACGGAGGTGGGGCGCTGCTCCACATCGTCGGAGATGTCCTGCCCTTCCGTCTCGGAGGACGACTGGGATTCATCCTCCTGCGCGTCCTGGGCGAAAGCCGTCCATGCCGGCGCGACGGTGAGGGGCACGAGCAGGGAGGCAAGGATCCGGGAGCGCATCGGACGACGTCCTTTCACAAAAGGGCTTACGGCGAGAGCGCGGCGAGCCGCTGCTCCGCCTGCGTGGCGGCGGCCGTCCCCGGGAACTGGGTGACGACGCGGGTATAGAGGGCTCGGGCATCCACGGCCTGGTTCAGCCGCACCCGGCACTCCGCGAGCCGAAGCATGCCGTCCTGGACGGCATCCCCAGCGGGGTAGTTCTTGATGAGCTTCTCGAACGTCTTGGCCGCGCCGGCCGCGTCCTTGAGCCCCATCTGGCCCAGGCCGCTGAAGTACAGGGCGTTGTCGGCGCGAGGGTGGCGCGGGTTCTCCGCCGCGAAGCGCGTGAGCGTCTCCACGCCGCCATCCACGTTGCCGGTGCGCAGCATGGACACCGCGCGCTCGTACTCGGCGTCGAGGATGTCCGGATCCTTCTCCGGCGGCTCCATGCGAGTGGCCGTGGTGGAGGCCATCGAGCCTCCCAGGCTGACCGAGCCCGTCCCCGACGAGCCCTCCACCGGGGAGATGAACATCTCCATCTGGTCGGTGTCCGGCTCCATCACCGCCACCGCCGTGTTGATGCGCGGCGCGGGTTCCTTCTTCGGCTTGAGCCGCACCACCGTCAGCTCCGCCGGCGCCAGCCCCAGCGGCTCGCCCACTTCCGGCGAGGCGGCCTCCGGCTTCGCGCTCGCGGTGGCCTTCGGGGACGACGCGGCGGGGGCCGGAGCTGCGGCGCGGGCGCGCGAGACGGCGTCGCGATTCTCCAACCGCTCCAGGCGCTCGATCAGCGACGACTGGGCCGCGCGCAGCGTGCGCACCTCGGCCTCCAGCCGGCCCACTTCCGTCTGCGAAGCAGCGGTGGTGGCACAGGCGGTCGGCGCGGACAGCGCGACGGCGGCAAACAGGCGGAAGAGGAAGGGACGCACCGGCACGAGCCTGGACGGAGGGAATTCCAGGTCGAGGATAGGAAGGCCGGTCGGAGACCGTCAAGAAAACGACCCCGGCGGGCCTCCGCTAGAAGCGGTGCAGCACGAAGTTGAGGTGCCGCCCTGTGCGCCCCGCGTCCCGGCGGTGGGAGAAGAACCGCTCTGGATCACACGCCGTACAGGCCTGTAGCACGTCCACCTGCCCCGGCTTCAGCCCCGCCTTTGTGAGGGACGCCTTCACCGCGAGTGGAAGATCCAGGTGCGGCCTGGCTCCCGTGCGGACGACATCCGAGCCGAAGCGCGCGCGGAAGCGGTCGCCCAGCTCCGGGGACACCTCGTAGCAGCACGCCTGGATGCAGGGGCCCACCGCCGCGAGCAGGTCCTCCGGCCGGCTGCCCCGGGCTACCAGCGCCTCCACCGTGCGGGCGCTGATCTCCAGGTCCGTGCCCTTCCATCCGGAGTGCACCGCCGCCACGCGCCGGGCTCGCGGATCCACGATCAGCACCGGCACGCAGTCCGCGGTGCCCACCGCCACCCAGCTGCCCTCCCCTTCCGTCCACAGCGCGTCCGCCTCGCCCAACGTGGGGCGCAGCAGTTCGTCGGCTTCGCCGCGCGCCTCCAGCACCGTGTCGCCGTGCACCTGCGACACCCGGCAGAGCGCGCCCACACGCGCGCCCGCGGCCTGGGCCAGCCGCCGGTGGTTCTCCTCCACGCGGGGACGCTCGTCGCCCACGGAGAAGCCCAGGTTCAGGGACGCGTAGGGCCCTTCGGACACCCCACCCGCGCGCGTGGCGAAGCCGTGGGGCACCGGCAGCAGCGCGGAGGTGAGGAACACGGACGGGGACATGGGCGGAACTCCTCTTTCCGGACGCGGTCTTCGGGACTACCGCCACCGTGCCACGGGTACAGCCCGTGAAAACAGGAACATGCCGAGGAACAACACCCCCGTTTCAATATTTCGACACCGGTACGTTTGACAGGGCGTGTCATGCCCCTGACAATTTTGAACACTCCGTCACTCGCGGACAGAACGCGAGTGCACGAAGCACACTGCGCCCCGCACATGGCCCTCGGTTCCGAGACGATTGGCAGGAAGCTCTTGTGGAGCATCGCGCTGCCCGGGTTGGTGGTGGCGCTCCTGGGCGTGGGGCACTTCTCGCGCGAAGCCCGGCAGGCGGTGCGTGAAGGCACGCACCTGGAGGCGCTCGCGTTGGCGGAGGCCGTCGCCTCCACCTTCACGCTGCCGCAGGCTCCGGGTGCGGCACCGCATGGCGCGGTCGCGGACGTGCTGTCGTCGGACACGCGGCTGTTCCGCTCCGTGGAGGACCTGCGGGTCCTGACGCCGGACGGGCGCATCCGGTGGAGCAGGCGGCCGGCCGAGCAGGGCCATCCGCATCCGGAGGCTGCGCGGCTGTCCGCGACGGGGCCGGAGACGGCGCGCTCCAGCGACCACGGCACGGAGGTGGTGCGGCCCCTGGGCGGTCCCGAGTGTTCCGGCTGTCACACCGGCGAGGCCGCGCAGCGCATGGGCGTTCTTCAAGTGCGCATGGGCGAGCCCGCGCTGACCCGCCAGCTCCAGACGGTGTTCCAGGACGCGCTCGGCGCGATGGTGCTCTTCGTGGGCATCCTGGGGCTCGTCACGTGGCTGTCCCTGCGCTTCGTGCTCACCGCGCCGCTCAAGCGGCTGAGCGAGGCCATGGGCCGCGCGGCCGACGGCGACCTGCTGGTGCGCGCGGAGGCCCGGAGCACGGACGAGATTTCCCGGCTGGGCGCGGCCTTCAACCAGATGCTCGCGCGGCTCACCTCCATGAAGGTGGAGGAGATCGACACGCACCGCGACCTGCAGCTGGTGAAGGAGAAGCTGGCGCTGAAGGACGAGCTGGAGGAGCGCCTGACGGAGCTTTCGCTGCTGTTCGACGTGGCCCGTTCGCTCAACACCACGCTGGAGTTGGACGAGCTCCTGTCGCGCATCACCCGCCTGGTGGTGGAGCGCCTGCACATCCCGGACTTCTCCATCATGCTCCTCAACGAGGAGGGCATGCTGGAGGTGAAGCACGCGTGGCCGCAGGGCCGGGGCCTGGAGGGCCACACCTTCGCCATGGGCGAGGGCGCGTGCGGCCGGGCCGCCCAGACGCGCAAGGCCGTGTACCTGCCGGACCTGACGGACAGCACCAGCATCTTCGCGCGGCGCGGGCTGCGCGGCGGCTCGGAGCACGGCTCGCTGCTGGCGGTGCCCATGGTGCACGCGGACACGCTCCTGGGCGTCATCAACTTCCAGCGCCCGGAGACGGCGAGCATCTCCGCGGAGGAGATCGAGCTCTTCACCGCGGTGGCGGATCAGGCCGCGACGGCGGTGACGAACGCGCGCCTGCACGCGGAGACGGTGAAGCTCACGCTGACGGACGCGCTCACGGGCGTGCCCAACCGCCGCCACCTCTTCCAGCGGCTGGACCTGGAGCTGGCGCGAGCCCAGCGCTTCGGCGTGCCGCTGGCGCTGCTGATGGTGGACGTGGACCACTTCAAGCGGCTCAACGACCTGGCCGGACACCGCGCCGGGGACGAGACGCTGCGCCGGGTCTCCGACGTGCTCCGGACCCGCGCGCGCAAGGTGGACACGCTGGGGCGCTACGGCGGCGAGGAGTTCGTGCTGCTGCTGCCGCAGGTGTCCAAGGCCACGGCGGTGGAGGTGGCGGAGACGCTGCGCCGCGCGGTGGCGGACTCCGTCACGCTCAGCCGCCCGGGGCTGCCCGGGGGCCACGTCACGGTGTCCATCGGCGTCTCGCACTTCCCCACGGACGCGTCGGCGCAGGACATGCTCGTGGATTGCGCGGACTCGGCGCTCTATTGCAGCAAGCGCACGGGCCGCAACCGCGTGACGGCGTTCGAGGCCGGCATGGAGGTCCACCCCGGACGCGAGCGCAGCATCAGCGCGCCGCCCACGGACGCGCCCTCCACGCCGCCCGCGCCCTCCGGCATCGCGAAGGCCTGAGCGCGGGGCGCCAGGGCGCCCTGCCCTGCGCTACCGCTGCACGAGCGTGCGGACCACGGGGAGCATCAGGTCCGCCCACTCCTCGTAGCCCACCGCGGACGGGTGGAAGCCATCCGAGCAGAAGAAGTCCGGGCGCCGGGGGATCATCTCCCGGCTGGCGGTGAACAGGTCCACCAGGTGCAGCCCGTGCGCGCGAGCCACGGAGGCGATGGCCTGGTTGAACGGCTCGATGCGCCCTTCGTACAGCGCGCTGGGCACCATCTTCGCCACCGGCGCGAGCGCCATGTCCGCCAGGTTCACCACCACCATGGACGCGCCGGTCTGCTTCAGCCGCCGGGCGATGCGGTCCAGGTCGTCCTGGAACTCCGCCACCTCGGTGCCTCGCCAGACGTCGTTGGTGCCCACGCCCAGGGTGATGAGCGTGGGCTGCAACGCGACGACGCGCTTGAGGGCGTTGTTGACGATGTCGCGCACGCGCGCGCCGCTCTGCCCCAGGTTGGTATGGCCCACGGGCAGGCCGTCCTTGCGGAGGCGGGAGGCGAGCCGGTCGGGATAGCCCCCGCCCTGCGACGCCCCCACCCCCACCGCCGTGCTGTCACCCAACGAGACGTAGTTGACGCTCATCCCCAGCTCAAGGAACGGTCAGCGCGCGCAGCAGGCGTCCGCCGCCCGGGCCGGCCACGCGCAAGAGCAGCGTGCTGCCCTTGGGCGCGGCGCGGATGGCCGCGGCCAACTCCTTCGCGCTCGCGATGGGCTTCTTGTTCGCCTCCACCACCAGCATACCCGGCGTCAGCTGCGCGCGGTCCGCGGGCGAGCCCGGGACGATGTCCGTGATCAGCGCGCCGGCGCGCTCGGTGAAGCCCGCCTGGGACGCCGTGCGGGCATCCAGGTCCTGCAGGGACACGCCCACGCGGCGCGAGCTGTCCTGCTCGTCGGTAGCACCCGGCTTCTTCTTGGACAGGCCCTCCAGGTCCGGCCGGGTGCCCATGGTCACCTTGATGTCCTGCTTCTTGCCGTCGCGGAAGAGGGTCAGCGTCGCGACGGTGTTGGGCTTCTTGAGCGCCACGGTGCGGGTGAGGTCGCTGTCGGAGCGCACCTGCTTGCCGTCCACGGCCACCACCACGTCGTCCGGCTTGAGCCCGGCCTTCGCCGCCGGGGAGTCGGGGGTGATCTGCGTGAGGATGGCGCCCTCGCTCACCGACAACTTCAGCGCCTGGCCCAGCTCGCGAGTGAGGGGCTGGATGCCCACGCCCAGCCAGCCGCGCGTGACGGCGCCCTCCTTCTCCAGCTGAGGCAGCAGCGCCTTGATGAGGTTGCTGGGCACGGAGAAGCCGATGCCCGTGCCGCCGCCGACGATGGCGGTGTTGATGCCCACCACCTCGCCCTTCATGTTGAAGAGCGGGCCGCCGGAGTTGCCGGGGTTGATGGCCGCGTCCGTCTGCAGGAAGTCGTCGTAAACGCTGGCGCCAATCTCCCGGGCGCGAGCGGACAGGATGCCCACGCTCACGCTGGAGGCCAGGCCGAACGGGTTGCCGATCGCCAGCACCCAGTCACCCACGCGCACGGCGTCGGAGTCCCCCAGCTTCACGGTGGGGAGCTGATCCACCTTCTCCTTGATCTTCACCACGGCCACGTCGGTGAGCGGGTCCCGGCCCACCACCTCGCCCGAGAACGAACGGCCGTCGTCCAGGCGGATGGTGATGGTGACCGCGTCCTCGATGACGTGGTTGTTGGTGAGAACCAAACCCTTGGGGTCGATGATGAAGCCGGACCCGGCGCCCTGGCGGATCTGCTCGCGCTCGCTGCGTCCGCCGCCGCGGCCCCGCCCGTTGCCTCCGAAGAAGCGGTCGAAGAGCGGGTTGTCCTCCATGCCTTCCGGCACTTCCGGACGGGCCTGCACGTCCACGTTCACCACGGCGGACTTCACCGACTCCACCAGGGGCGCCAGCGAGGCCAGCGACTGGGCCTCACGCGTGGCGGGCTGGAGGTTGCCGGCCTGACCGGAGGCCGCCTGCTGCGTCTTGGGCGCGGCCGGCTGCTGGGGAGCGGGAGCCTGCGCGAGGGCGAGCGTGGGCGACGCCAACACCAGCACGGCGGCCACGAACTTGCGACGGGACGAAGGGAGCGTGTGGGTCATGGATTTCCTCAACCTAAAGCGGAAACGAAGCCCCGCAACCGGAACGACGGTGTCCGGTGACGGAAGGTGAACCCCCAGCCCGGCCGCCTGTTCCCGAACCGCTCAACCGGGCCGGTAGACGCGGTAATCCAGCTCGGGGAACAGGTTGTTGCGGCCTTCGACGTGGGACAGCCAGGACTCGTCGATGGTTCCAGCGCGCACCTGGTCGTGCAGGCGCAGGAAGCGCTGCAGGTGCTCCTTCGTGCGGCGCACGGCGTAGTCCACCATGGTGCCGGTCTTCATGATGAAGGCCCAATCGGAGGCCTGCGCCAGCAGCAGCTCACGAGCGGCCTGGTTCAGCGCCCGGCGCTTGAGGGACGACGCGTCCGGGAAGTCCCGGGCCAGCTCCACCATCTGCCGCGCGGCGTGGTTCAAGTGCCGGTAGATCCAGTCGTTGGTCCCATCCAGCCACATGTTCGCGTAGCCGCCCGCGCCCCAGGACGACAGGGGCGGCGTGGCCACCTGGTTCTCCGGGTGCTCGCGCAGGTCGTCCAGCGGGCTGATGAGCTGGATGCGGCTGGGGTTGCGCGCGGCCTGGCGGATGAGGGCGTCGATGAAGTGGGGACCCTCGAACCACCAGTGGCCGAAGAGCTCCGCGTCATAGGGCGCGACGACCACGGGCTTGCGGCCTCCCATGCGCGACGCGAGGTATTCGAACTGGCGCTCGCGGTTGAAGAGGAAGTTGCCCGCGTGGACCCAGGCGCGCTCGCGGGCGGCGGCCGGGTCGTAGGGCTGCTTGTCGTTCGTCTTGCCGGTGATGCGGAAGTACTTGAAGCCGGTGTTCTTGCGGTCGCCGGTGGGCTGGATGAAGGGCCGGATGTAGTCCAGGTCCAGGTCCCAGCCGATGTCCCGGTAGAACTCGCGGTAGACGGGGTCGCCGGGGTAGCCGTGCTCGGTGCTCCAGACCTGCTGGCTGCTCTCCGGGTCGCGCGCGAAGGCGGCCACGCCGGGCTCGGTGAAGATGGGCGCGTAGGGGCCATGCAGCGGGCGGGGCGTGGCGTCCGTGAGCGCGTGCGTGTCCGCGAAGAAGTAGCGGATGCGCTCGGCGGAGAGGATGCGCTCCAGGCCCGGGTAGTAGCCGCACTCGGCCAGCCAGATGCCGGCGGGGTCGCGGCCGAAGTTCTGGCGGTAGTGGTTCGCCGCCACCGTCACCTGCGCGCGCACGGCCTCCGGCGTCTGCTGCATGAGCGGCAGGAAGCCGTGGGTCGCGTTGCAGGTGAGGATGTCCAGGTGGCCGGAGTCCTGGAGCCTGCGGAACGCGGCCACCAGGTCGCGCCGGTAGTGGTTGTGGTACGCGAGCCGCAGCGATTCGAAGTGGTCGCGGTGGAAGACGGCCAGCGGGTGGAAGGTGGAGTCGTCCCGGGTACGGTGCACCTCGCGGGCGCCCAGCTCGCAGAGCGAATCCAGCCGCCGGGCGTAGCGCTCCCGCAGCAGGTCGTCGTTGAGCATCGACACGAGCGTGGGCGAGAGCGTCATCGTCACCCGGAAGGGGACGCGGTCCTCGACCAGTCGGTCGAACACGCGCAGCAGCGGCAGGTACGTCTCGGAGATGGCTTCGTAGAGCCAGTCCTCCTCGAGGAAGTCTTCGTACTCAGGGTGGCGAACGAACGGCAGGTGCGCGTGAAGAACCAGCGCGAGGGAGCCCAGGCTCATAGGTCGGTCGGAGAGGCCGTGCGGGTTCACTTCCGTCCACGGCGCGAGGGCCGGGACTTGGAGGATTTGGAGCCCGAGGGCTTGGGCTCCGGTGGTTTCTGGGCCGCCTTCGGAGGCGGAGACTTCGCGGCGTCCGCCTTGGGAGCCACGGCGCTAGAAGCCGCCGGGGTCTCCACCTTCGGGGCCGGAGCCTCGACTTGCGCGGGCGGAGTGCGCGGAGCCTCGGCCTTCGCGGGCGAGGGGCTCGCGGAAACGGAGGCCAGTGCGGCCCGTCGCGCGGCCTCGCGGGCCTTGTCGAGGGCACGCTGTTCGGACGCGGAGGGACCGCGCGCCACGCTCAAGGCCCACGGGTCCTTGGGAGGCTCCGGCTCCGTGGGCCGCCACGAATCCGTGGTGGCCGCACCATGCGTCGATGGGCCGGACGGGAACGAACCCTCGGCCCCCACTGGAGCCGATGTCGACGAGAGGTCCCGTGCTTCGAGCAGGTCACCCCGTGAGTTCGGGGCCTCCGGAGACCAGGCATCCGAGCGCCCGGCCGCACGTAGTGCCCCGGACTGATCCGATGCGCCCGTCGCGCGATCCGCGGACAGGTAGCGCTGATCCGATGCGCCCGCCGCCCGAGGCACGGTCAGGTATTGCTGATCCGAAGCGCCCGTGGCGCGATCCACGGACAGGTAGCGCTGATCCGAAGCGCCCGCCGCACGCGACACGGTGAGGTACTGCTGGTCCGAAGCCCCTGCGGCACGAGGCACGCTCAAGTACTGCTGGTCCGACGCACCCGCAGCGCGAGGCACGCTCAAGTACTGCTGGTCCGAAGCGCCTGCGGCACGAGGCACGGTGAGGTACTGCTGGTCCGAGGTCCCCGGCGCACGCTGCACGCCCTGGGCCCCCTGCCCTCCTGCCACGTACCGCTGGTCCGAAGCGCCGGGTGCACGCGACACCTCCAGATAGCGGTACTCCGAAACGCCGCCCGGTAGCAGCGTCTGCCCGTGCCGCTGATCCGAAGCGCCCGTCGCGCGATCCACGGACAGGTAGCGCTGATCCGAAGCACCCGGAGCGCGCGGCACCTCCAGGTACGAAGGGCCCGCGACGTCTCCACCGTAGCGCTGGTCCGAAGCGGCCGGAGCCCGATCCACATCCAGGTAGCGCTGATCCGACGCCCCGGGTGCACGCGACGGGGCCAGCACCGCGCCCTCACCGAGCGTCGCCTCTCCCACGCGCGCGTACTGCTGGTCGGACGCCCCCGGCGCTCGCGGCGCGCTCTCCAGATAGGCCTCTTCCGCGTAGCGCTGGTCCGAAGCCCCAGGGACGCGCGGCGCATCGACATAGGCTTCGGTGCGCTCGCGGTGGACCTCCGGCACGTCCGCCAACCCGGCGCTCCCCGGCAGCCGCACCCGGCGCCAGGTGACGTATTCGCGCTCCTCCACCCCAGGGACGCGCACGGACGCCGCGGTGGGGACGGCTTCGCGCGACCGGTCCACCACCGGCGGAGGCGGCATGCGCAGGAACCGGATGGACGTGTCCGCCGACGGTCCCGCGGGCGGCAGCGTGGCCCGATTGGACGAATGTCCAATGCGGCGCGACCGGCCATCCGAACCGACGAAGTGCGCCTCCACCCGGTACGTGCGCCCGGGCGTCATGCCCTGCAGATAGAAGCTGCGCGACTCCAGCGCGAAGTCCACCTCGCGCGACACGCCCTCGCCGTCGAACACCCTCATCACCGCGCGAGGCGCCGGCAGGTCGTCCAGCGCCCGGCTCCGGCTCGCGTCACTGAAGTCCCAGAAGACGAAGAGCGTGTGCGGATCCCTCGCGAGCAGCACCATCGCGTCGTCCTGGTAGTCCAGGGGCAGCATGGCCAGATGCTCGTTGCGCTCGGGCGACGCGTCCGCCGGAGGAAGGCGCGGCGCCTGCTCCTCCAGAAGGTGATGGCGGCGCGCCTCCTTCTCACCCGCCATCTTCGTCACGAAGAACCCCTCCACCAGGGGCTCGGCGGCGTGCGGCGGCTCGCTCGCGGGCGCGGGCTGCGCGGCGGCGGGCTGGTCCCCCTTGGGAGAACTCGACGGGCGCGGCGTGGGCGCCTCCGGCGACTGGGACACCGTGTCCTCGTCGTCCGGGTCGCGGCGCGCCTTCTCGCGGGCGGGGAACGTCACCACGCGCGCGGGCCGCGTCCTGGGGCCGCCGCTGGGCTCCGTGATGGGCTCCTCGGAAAGTTCTCGTGCCTGCGGCGCGGCGGCGCTTTCGGGCGGAGGCAGGGGGACGGACTCGGACGTCGGGCCCTTGGCGGAGCGGGAATCCGCAGGGCCGGAATCCAGCGTCCGCTCCTCGCCGCCCACGTCACCGGAGCCGCGCCGGGACGTCGCCAGGCCGGCCATGCGCGCGAGCCGCCCCAGGGCGGGAATGCGCTCGGCCAGCGAGGTGACCAACTCCCGCCCGCGGGACGCGCCAGCTCCCTCCCGGAGGTATTTCCGGGCCAGCTGCCGCAGGTAGCTCACGGTGACGCCCTTCCGCTCATCCATGGACACCTCGCCTCGTTATGACGCGGCATACAGGGGGTCAACGCATCCGTCACGGGATGTGTTGTTCCGCCGACCCCCTTCAACTTCTGTCACGACCGATGACACCTCACCCCTGTCCAAGTATCCTGCGACCGCTTGAGCGACCTGCCCAGACTTCTCCTGTGCAGCTTTGACGTCATCCCCGGCCCGTCTGGCTCCTCACGCCGACTGACCGAGTATCTGAAGGCGTTGCCTGATCGCTTCTCCGTGGTGGTGCTGTCGGCGAAGACGCCCGACCACTCCCATATCGAGAAGTACCAGGGCGCCCGGCTGCTCCGCGTCCCGGTAGGCTCCGGGGACCTGGCGTCGCGCATCCAGTCCTTTGAACGGGCCGTTCGCCGCCAGCTCGAAAGCGAGGACTACGCCCTCGCCCACTTCACGGACCCCTTCGGCGGGTACGCGTTGTGCGAGCTGAAGGCGGACTACGGCTACCGCCTCATCTATGAGGCGCAGACGTTCCCGTCCCAGGAGCTGCGCTACACCCATCCCCAGACGGACGGCGACCGCCGCTTCCTGTCGAAGATCCGCCGCCAGGAGCTGTTCTGCCTGATGAACGCGGACCTCGTCGTCACCGGCTCGCAGACGACGCGCGCGTTCATCCAGGGGCTGGGCGCGGCGGAGGACCAGCTCCGGACGATTCGCGCGCCGGTGGACCTGAAGCCGTACGACCCGGAGGTGCTCGGCGCCCCGGACGGTTCGCCCCTGCGGATGATGTACCTGGGCAGCCACGTGGGCTGGCAGGGCCTGCCCACCCTCCTGCGCGCCACGGCGCTCGCGGCCCAGCAGGTGGACGTGCGCCTGACGCTGGTGGGCGCGCACCATCCGGACTGGAAGCCCCACCTGGAGGACCTGGTCAACGACCTGGGCATCAAGGAGAAGGTCGACTTCCAGCCGCCCGTCGTGCACGACGACCTGGTCAAGGTGCTGGCGCTGGCGGACGTGGGCGTGCTGCCGCTGGACGACTCGGAGCGCAACCGGCTCCAGGGCGGACCGCTGGCCAAGGTCTCCGAGTACCTGGCCGCCGGCCGGCCGGTCATCGCAGCGGACCTGCCCGTTACCCGCGAGCTGATTCCGAAGGACGCGGCCGTCTTCTTCCCTCCGGGCGACGCCCGCGCCCTCTCCGAGCGCATCCTGGACCTGGCGCGCGACGTGCCCCGCCGCGTGGCGCTGGGCAAGGCCGGGCGCGCGTTCGCGGAGAAGGTGCTGGACGCGGGCCTCATCCGGGGCCAGTTGCTGGACCTCTACGATTCGCTGCTGGAGAAGCGCGGCCACGTCCCGGTCGAAGCCGCCAGCGAGCCGCCCGACGTCACGATGACGGGCACGCCCACGAACCGGCTCGCGAGCCTGGGCATGCCGGAAGCGTCCCAGCCCGCGGTCGCGGCCAGGCAGCCCGCGAAGCCCGCGGTCCAGGCCGCTTCCGACGAAGCCGCCCCGCCCCCCGCGAAGGATGGCGCGGAGGACGCGCCCGTGGTGATGGGCATGGCCCTGGACGACGGGATGGACACCCGGCTCGTCAAGACCGAGCCGGACATGCGGCCGGACGAAGTGCCCATGGTCATGGGCCTGCCGCTGCGCGAGTCCGCCAAGGCCAAGGCCGCTCCGACCCCCGCGAGCAAGGAAGCCGCGCCGCCTCCGGAGCCCGCGGCCGCGCCCAAGACGACCGACGACACCGCGAAAACGGCGCTCCCCTCCGCCGCCGCGAAGGACGAGGAGCCGGAACCGCTGGGAGGCCGTGGCTCGGAGCCGGCTCCGCCCACGGAGATGGTGACGAGTCCCCTGGTGAAGGCCCTCGGCTTGAAGGATGTCGGTGGGGACGACGCCGGGGATTCGGATGCGGAGGCCCACGCCTCCGAGGATGGCTCTTCCGGAGCGACGGCGGTCGTGCGCCGGCCGGTGGAAGTGGAAGAAGACGACACGAGCACGCCGGCCCCCACGCCCGTCGTGCGCAGGCCGGCCTCCGAGGAAGAAGAGCGCGCCCCCACGCCCATCGTGCGCAGGCCGGCCTCCGAGGACGAGGCCCCCGCGCCCACGCCCGTCGTGCGTCGGCCCCTGCCGGAAGACGAACCTCCCGCGGCCACGCCCATCGTGCGCCGTCCCACCTCCCTCACGGAGGATGAGGAGCGTGCGCCCACGCCCGTCGTGCGCCGGGCCGGAGTGATGCGTGAGGAGGAAGAGGTCCCCGCGCCCACGCCCATCGTGCCCATGCGCTCGTTGCTGACCGGAGCGCGGAGCACGAACGCCGGCCGTGCGCAGCGGCCGCAGGACTCCACTCCCTCTGAACCCCCGCGTCTCTTCCCCACTCCCTCTTCCATGGCCGACGCGGACAAACCGCCCATCCGTGGCGGCCTCGCCGGGGATCCAGGCCGGCCCGCCTCCCGCCCCCCGGTGCTCGCGGAGTCCGACAAGCCGCCCATCCGTGGAGGCTCCGTCTCCGACGCGGATCGCCCGCCGCAGCTGCCGCCCCGCGCCACCGCGCCGCCGCCCGTTCCCCGCCAGGGACCACCGCCCCGGCTGATCCCCACGCCGCCCATGCTGCAGCCCTCCACGGCCACTCCTTCGGACGACGAGCCCGAGGAGATCGCCGCCGACGAGGCCCTGTCCCTGGACGACGACGCCGGGCACACGCCCTCCAACGCCAGCGCGGCGCTGGACGAAGCGGAGGAGATCGCCGCCGACGAGGTCCACGACGCGGACTCGCTCGACGTGGAGGCCGCGGACGCAGAGGACCCAGGGCCTCCGCCCGCGCCGCCCGACTCCACCCTCAACCCGTGGTTCGCCCAGCTCGCGCACGGGTACTGCCCTCCGGAGGGCGCTCACTTCGCCCGGCCCACCCCGCCCACCAACTTCCCCGGGCGGGATCCGGAAGCAGGCGTGCCCCCCGAGTCGGTCCCCCCTGTCGGCCAGGGAGCGGTTCGCGGCAAGAACTCGTGAGGCAGCCGACCGAGCACTGCTCGGAAACTTCCCAAGCCTTGTGCCCGCCCGATAGGATGTGGCGGTTTTCACTGCACTTTTTGCTGGGTGAAGGGCTTCATGGAGCGTCGCGTCCTCATCGTCGAAAGCCAGAACGACTTCGCACTCAGCATGGCCTCCGTGCTCAAGAGCGCGGGCTACAACACGGCCATGGCCACCACTGCGTCAGACGCGCAGCGGGAATTGGAGAAGCGCCGACCGGACCTCGTCGTCGTGCGCGCGGAGCTGCCGGACCAGTCCGGCTTCGCCCTCTGTGGGCAGATCAAAAAGGGCAAGTGGGGCCAGAACCTCAAGGTCCTCCTGCTCTCCTCCGACTCCGGCGTGGAGGGTCTGAACAAGCACCGTGAGACGCCTGCCGCCGCGGACGGCTACCTCGTCATCCCGTTCGAGATGGGCGAGCTGGCCTCCATGAGCGCGGGCATCGTTCCGCCCGGCTCCGACGACTCGGACGCGGACCTGGATGCCGCGCTCTCTGGCGCCCCGCGTGAAGCCCCCCCGCCCATGCCTGGCGTGCGCACGGGCGCTCCGCCCAAGCTGCCCAAGCGCGAGCGCCGCAGCGCCATGACGGACGAGGACAAGGCCTTCATGGACCGGGCCTTCTCGTCCATCGCGGACCGCAAGGCGGAGCTGCTGGCGGAGTCGCGTCAGCTCAAGCGCCCGCCCCCGCGCCGCGAGCTGATGGGCACGCCCGAGGGCAAGGTTCAAATCCTCCGGGACGAGTTGAAGACGCGTGAAGCCCAGCTCGCGCGCCTGTCGGAAATCTGGAGCGTCCGCGAGCGCGAGCTGCTCTCCGTCGAGGACCGCCTCCACGAGAAGGACGTGGAGCTGCAGGGCCTGAAGATGCAGGTGGACGACCTGCTGCGGCGCTTCAACGACGCGCAGCAGTCCATCGTCCAGAAGGAGCGCGAGCACGGCGCCACCGTCGACGACCTGCTCCTCCAGAAGTTCTCCTCGGAGAAGGACCTCATCGAGGTCGTCGCCTCCAAGGAGAAGGACATCAACGTCCTGCGCAAGGAGGTCAACCTCCGCGACGAGGAGCTGTCCCGGCGCGGCGCCGACCTGGAGTCCTGGCGCAACGAGTTCGACAAGCTGGAGAAGCACCTCGGCGTCGTCACGCTGGAGTTCGAGGTCAAGGAGCAGAAGCTCCAGGACACCGTCCGCGCCAACGAGGCGGACATCCTCCAGCTGCGCGAGCGCGGCGACCAGTTCGAGTCCGAGCTGTCCCGCACCGTCAGCGAGCGCGACCAGCGCTATGCCGAACTGGACGGCGAGCTGCAGGCCCTCCAGGAGCGGCTGACGCAGACCGAGCAGGAGCGCGACGCCACCGTGCGCGGCCTGGAGGCCCGGTCCACCACGGCGGAGGAGCACGCCAGCCGCTCGGACGCGGAGATTGAACGCCTCAACGCCGAGCGCGCCGCCCTGGAGCAGCGCCTCACGCAGCAGGTGGCGGACCTGGAGTCCGACATCGCGCGCGTCACCGGCGAGCGCGACCAGCTCCGGCTGGACAAGGACGCCCTGGAGGCGGACCTCACGCAGCGCGTGGAGGAGCGGGACGGGAAGATCTCCGCGCTCGACCGCGAGCTGCAGGAGACCATCGCCCGCAACGAGAACAGCGAGGCGGAGCTCAACGCCACCATCCAGCAGCACCGCGAGCGCATCGGTGAGCTGGAAGGCGAAGTCGAGGCCGTCAAGACGCACCTGGAGGACCGCGAGAACGAGCTGAACGCGGAGATCCAGGCACTGCAGCAGGCCAAGGACGCGCTGGAGCAGGACCTCACCAGCCAGCTGGAGGACCTGCGCGCGGCGAAGGACGCCCTGGAGGCGGACCTCAACGGCCAGATTCAAGCGCTCACCGAGCAGCTGGACGCTTCCCAGCGCCAGGGCGAACAGCTCTCCGCGCGCGTGGCCTCGCTCGAGGACACCGTCGCCCAGCGCGACAGCACCATCGAGGGCCTGCAGACGGACGTCGCCGACCGCGACGCGCGCATCTCCGAGCTGACCGGCAACCTGGAGGCCACGAGCCAGCAGCTCACCGAGACGCAGGGCACGCTCTCCAGCACGGAAGCCACCCTCGCGGAGACGCGCGGCGAGCTGGAGGCCACCAGCCAGCAGCTCTCCGAGACGCAGGGCACGCTCTCCAACACGGAGGCCACCCTCTCCGAGACGCGCGGCGAGCTGGAGGCCACCAGCCAGCAGCTCTCCGAGACGCAGACGCGCCTGGCGCAGACGGAGGAGACGCTCTCCACCACGCGCGGCGAGCTGGAGGCCACCAGCCAGACGCTGGCCACCACCGAGGCGACCCTCGCGGACACGCAGGGCACGCTGGCGCGCACGGAAGGGACGCTCGCCGACACGCAGGCGACGCTGTCCAACACGGAAGGCACGCTGGCGGAGACGCGCGGCGAACTGGAGGCCACCAGCCAGACGCTGGCGGACACCCAGTCCCGGCTCGCGCAGACGGAGGAGACGCTCTCCACCACGCGCGGTGAGCTGGACGCCACCAGCCAGACCCTCTCCGACACGCAGGCCACGCTCTCCAGCACGGAGGGCACGCTCGCGGAGACCCGCGGCGAGCTGGAGGCCACCAGCCAGACCCTGACGGACACGCAGGCCAAGCTCGCGCAGACGGAAGGGACGCTCGCGTCCACCCAGGGCGAGCTGGAGGCCACCAGCCAGACGCTGGCCACCACCGAGTCCACGCTCGCCCAGACGCAGGACACGCTGGCGCGCACGGAAGGCACGCTCGCCGACACGCAAGCGACGCTGTCCAGCACGGAAGGCACGCTCGCGGAGACGCGCGGTGAGCTGGAGGCCACCAGCCAGACGCTGACGCAGACCCAGGAGACCCTGGAGTCGACGCGCGCCGACCTGGCGAAGGTCACCCAGCACCGCGACGAACTGGACGCGGAGCTCAACGAGACGCGCGACATCCTGCAGGAGACCAACGGCCTCCTCGCCCGCACCACCGAGGAGCGCGACGCGCGCATCGCGGACCTGCAGGCGCTCAACGCGGCGAAGGACTCGCTGGAGCAGGACCTCACCGGCCAGATTGGCCAGCTGCGCGCGGACCTGTCGGAGACGCAGGGGAGCTACGACGCGGAGCGCACCGCCCACGCGGCGCTCGCGGAAGAGACCACCGCGCGCATCAACGCCCTCACCGGCGAACGCGACAACCTGTTCGCGGAGCTGAACACCACGTCGCAGCAGCTGGCCGACACGCAGGGCCAGCTCGCCAGCACCCAGGACACCCTGGCCCGCGAGGAGCAGACCCACGCGCAGTCCCGCCAGGCCGCCGCCAGCGCCCAGGCGGAGCTCACGCGCCAGCTCACCGAGGCCCAGGCCAACGGCGAGGACCTGGCCGAGCAGCTCATCGTCACCAAGCACGAGCTGGGCACGCGCGTGTCGGAAGTCACGCAGCTGTCCTCCAAGCTCGCGCAGACGGAGGACGCGCGGCACGACCTGGAGGACCGCCTCCAGACGCTCACCCACGAATCGCAGCGCCGTGAGGAGCTCCTCCAGAACGAGGTCGACACCAAGGGCAAGGAGCTGTCGGACACGCTCCGCAAGCTCACGCACGTGACGCAGGAGAAGATGCGTCAGGCGGAGGTGCTCAACCGCGAGGTCTCCACCCGCACGGAGCACGTGAAGCAGCTGGAAGGCCAGCTGGAGCAGCAGGCCTCCGAGGCGAAGAAGCAGGCGGACGCGCTCAACCAGCAGGTCGCCAACGTCTCCGGCGAGCTGGACGGGGCGCGCAAGGCCATCGCGGACCGCGACTCGCAGCTGCAGCAAGGTGCCCAGCAGCAGAAGAAGCTCACCAGCGAGCGGGACGGACTGGCCGGACAGCTCCAGCAGGCCCAGGCCCAGGCGCAAGCGCAGGCCCAGCAGGCGCAGGCCTCCGCCGCCGAGGCGAAGAAGCAGTCGGACGACCTGGCCGCGAAGCTCGCGAAGGCGGAGCAGCGCATCACGCAGCTCTCCCAGGAGGCCCAGAAGTTCGCCGCCGACACGGAGGCGAAGCTCAAGGACGCCCAGGCCCAGGTGCAGACCCGCACCAAGAAGGCCCAGGACCTGGAGCTGGCGCTGGAGAACGCCCAGAGCACCCGCGCCCGAGCGGAGAAGGACCTCAACGCCCGCGTCGCCGCGGCCGAGACCAAGGCCAACGAGGCGGCCGCCAAGCTCGCCACGGCGCAGAAGGACCGCAAGGACCTGGAGGCCCGTCAGGCCAAGGAGCTGGAGGACCTCAACGCCAAGCAGAAGGCGGAGCTCGAGCGCCGCGAGGCCATCAAGGCGCAGGAAGTCGCCCGCCTCCAGACGTCCGTCCAGGAGAAGAGCAAGGCGCTCAAGGTCGCCGAGCTGGAGCTGGCCCGCTACAAGACCAAGGCCCCGGCCGCCGCTGCTCCAGCAGCGAAGGCCAGCGCCAAGGCCACCGAGGAAGAGCACCTGGCCGCCACCGTCCAGGCGAACCCGGTCATCCCGGCCGCCGCCAAGCCCCCGGCCAAGGCCGCCGCCAAGCCCGCCGCGAAGAAGGCCGCTGCCGCGCCCACCCCCGTCCCCGTGGACGAGGAGGCCCCGGAGCGCACCATGGTGATGCAGCTGCCCACCGCCCCCGAAGCCGGTGAGGATGACTGGACGGCGCTCGTCGACGAACTCGACAAGTAGCCTTGCGACACGCCCTCCCCTCACCCGGGAGGGCCGACCGCCGGAAACGACAAGGGCCCGCGCACTCCATGGAGTGCCGGGCCCTTCGTCCATCTCAAGACTGCCCTGCGACGGTTACAGCGCCGTGGCCGCCTTCGCCTCACGGATGAGGTCCCGGAAGTGCAGCGAGCCCACCACGTCCCGCACCACCGACACCGGACGGCCCTCTTCCAGCGCCAGCGCCTGCGCCTGCCGCCACCGCTCCAGCAGCGTCCGCGTCGCGATGTACGCCAGCACGAGGGGGAAGCCCCCCGGCATCACCACCACCAGCACCGCCATCGCCAGCTTCAGCCACGCCCACATGACCCGCGACCTCGTCGTCCTGAGATACGCCCGCATAGATGCACGGTGCATGCCCGCGGTGCGAAAATAATTACGCACCCTGATTCCGCAGGGTTACAGCTCCCAAGGTCCTCAAGAGTGCGGACGGCGCCCCCACAACCCTGGCATTTTTGCCGCAGTGGCCACGGAACCGTCGGTTAAGTTGACGGGTGTGAGCCCCCCCCAACTGACTCCGGAGATTCGCTCGTTCACCAGCGTGGAGGACGCGGCGCGTTGCCTGGAGGCGGTGGGCTACCTGTCGTCCCCTGAAATCGCCACGGCGGTGTTCCTGGCGGACCGGATGGGCAAGCCCATCCTGGTGGAGGGCCCGGCCGGCGTGGGCAAGACGGAGCTGGCCAAGGCCCTGGCCCAGGCGCTGGATCGGACCTTCATCCGCCTCCAGTGCTACGAGGGCCTGGACGAGGCCAAGGCCCTCTACGAGTGGGAGTACGCCAAGCAGCTGCTCTACACCCAGCTGCTCAAGGACAAGATTGGCGAGCTGACCCAGGGCACGTCCACGCTGGCGGAGGCCGCGGACCGGCTCGCGTCCGGCGACGCGGTGTTCTTCTCCGAGCGCTTCCTCCTCCCCCGCCCCATCCTCCAGGCCCAGCTGTCGGACACGCCCGCCCTGCTGCTGGTGGACGAAATCGACAAGGCGGATCCGGAGTTCGAGGCCTTCCTGCTGGAGGTCCTCTCTGACAACGCTGTCACGGTGCCGGAGCTGGGCACCATCCGCGCGAAGCACATCCCGCGCGTCATCCTCACCAGCAACAACGCCCGTGAGCTGTCGGACGCGCTCAAGCGCCGCTGCCTGCACCTGCACATCGACTTCCCGGACCGCGAGCGCGAGCTGCGCATCGTCCGCGCGCGCCTGCCGGACGTCCCCCAGGTGCTGGCCGAGCAGGTGGTGGAGGCCGTCGCCGCCATCCGCGCGCTGGATTTGAAGAAGGCCCCGTCCATCAGCGAGACCCTGGACTGGGCGCAGAGCCTGACGCTGCTCAACGCGGAAGCGCTCAGCGCGGACGTCGTCGCCGCCACGCTCAACCTCGTTCTCAAATACGAGGGCGACATCGAGAAGGCCCGCGCCAACCTGCCCACCATCGCGCAGGCCTGACGCAAAGCGCCGCACGCGGAGTGCAGATCGTTGGCACTTCACGCTTTGCGTCCCCGGTGTGCGTGGGTACAAGTCCCTCAGCTGTCCCACCCCTGGCCCGAGAGGATCATCCCGATGAGCTCAACCTCATCCACCGTGCTGCGCGCCGAACACATCTGGCTCGATGGGAAGCTGATAAAATGGGACGAGGGCAACGTGCACGTGATGACGCACGCCCTCCACTACGGCCTGGGCGTCTTCGAGGGCATCCGCGCCTACAAGACCCATGATGGCCGGCTCGCCGTCTTCCGGCTGCGCGAGCACATCCGCCGCCTGCTCGACTCCGCGCACATCATCATGCTGCCGATTCCCTACAGCGAGGACGAGCTGGTCGAGGCCACGGTGGACCTGCTGCGCAAGCAGAAGCAGCAGTTCGCCAACGGCGCCTACCTGCGCCCGGTGGCCTTCATGGGCGACGGCGCCATGGGCCTGGGCGCGGTGAACCCCACCCGCGTGGGCATCACCGCCTGGGACTGGGGCTCGTACCTGGGCGACAAGGGCATGAAGGAGGGCATCCGCGCCAAGGTCAGCTCCTTCACGCGCAACCACGTGAACGTGAACATGGTGCGCGGCAAGATTACCGGCCAGTACGTGAACTCCATCCTCGCCAAGCGCGAGGCGGTGCTCGCCGGCTATGACGAGGCCATCCTCCTGGACATCAGCGGCTTCGTCGCGGAGGCCTCCGGGGAGAACATCTTCCTCGTGAACAAGAAGGGCGTCATCAAGACGCCGCCCCTCTCCTCCCCCGTCCTGGACGGCATCACCCGCGACACGGTGCTCAAGCTGCTACGCGACGCCGGCCACACCACCATCGAAGAGGTGACCGTCACCCGTGACGCCCTCTACATCGCCAACGAGGTCTTCTTCACCGGCACCGCCGCGGAGATCACCCCCGTGCGCGAGGTGGACAACCGGCAGATTGGCGACGGGAAGCCCGGCCCCATCAGCAAGTTCGTCCAGGACATGTACTTCCGCGTCGTACGGGGCCAGGAAGCCCGCTATGCGGACTGGCTGACCTACGTTTGACGGACAGTCCGTGGACGTGAAGTCCCGGCGGACGGGGGAATCGGGTAGAACCCGTACCCGATGCCTCCCGCCGGCTACGCGTACGAAGACAATCCCTTCAAGCTGGAGAACCCGTCCGTCCTCGACATCGCTCCCAGTGAGCCGAAGTCGATGGAGGACACGGGCCTGAGGATGGGTCTGCTTGCGGACCTGGGCCTCAAGTTCCTCTACTACGCCGGCACCGGCACGGGCATGGCCATCGCCGAAAGCATGTGCTTGCCCTGGTCCGGCGTGGTGGAGCACGTGGTGGACTTCCTCGCCGCGGAGAAGCTGGTGGACCTTCGCGGCGGCAAGGGCTTTGGCCGCGCGTCCGTGGAGTTCGCCCTCACGGAGAAGGGCCGCGAATACGCGCGTGACGCCCTCACCCGCTCCACCTACGTGGGCCCCGCCCCCGTCCCCATCGAGCAGTACAACGCCCTCATCAGCAGCCAGACGGAGGAGACGCCCGTAGTAGGCCAGGAGGACCTCATGGCCGCCCTGGGCCACCTCACCGTCTCCGCGGAGCTGATGGACAAGCTGGGCCCGGCCGTGAACTCCGGCCGCTCGCTCTTCCTCTACGGCCCGCCCGGCAACGGCAAGACGAGCCTGGCGGAGGCGATTTCCCACATGTTCGGCGGCGAGGTGTTCGTCCCGCACTGCCTCGAAATCGACAACCAGATCATCAAGGTCTTCGACCGCATCATCCACACGCCCGTGTCGCTGGAGGCGGGCCGTGACGCCAGCGGCCGCCGGCAGACGTTCGAAATGGACAAGCGCTGGTCGCTCTGCCGGCGCCCCGCGGTGGTGGTGGGCGGCGAGCTGACGCTGGAGACGCTGGACCTCATCTACTCGGAGAGCACCCGCTTCTACGAGGCGCCGTTCCAGGTGAAGGCCAACGGCGGCATGCTCCTCATCGACGACTTCGGCCGCCAGAAGGTCCACCCCACGGACCTGCTCAACCGGTGGATTGTCCCCCTGGAGAAGCGGGTGGACTTCCTCACCCTGCACACCGGCAAGAAGTTCGAGATCCCCTTCGATCAGCTGCTCGTCTTCTCCACCAACCTGGACCCCAAGGAACTGGTGGACGAGGCCTTCCTGCGGCGTATCAAGTACAAGATTGAAGTGGGCAACCCGGATGAAGAGTCCTACCGGGAGATCTTCCGCCGGGTGTGCGAAGCGGCAGGCATCCCCTACGTGGACCAGGCCATCACCTACCTGGTGGAGCACTACTACAAGCCGCGCAGCATGGAGATGCGCTCCTGCCACCCCCGCGACCTCGTGTCGCTCATCCGGGACGCGGCCCGATACCGGCAAATCCCGCCAGCCCTTTCAAAAGACCTGCTGGACCAGGCGTGCGAAGTGTTCCTGGTGAATCTCTAGTCAGGTTTTATTTGTTCCAACCGCGCGGAATTTCTAGACTCCGCGTGCCGTTGTACCTCCCGGCGCAGCCTCTGAGAATCAGCGCCCGGGGCGGGCCGGAGCGAGAAGGAGCCGCAGTCCGTGAAGGAACGCTACCAGGACATCGACGAGAAGAACGAGCAGCTGCGCGAGTACCTTGAGATCTACAAGGGCAAGCCGCCGGCGCGTGAGTACCTCGACCGCTTCGAGATGTCGTGGATCTACCACGACGCCGCGCTCGAAGGCGTCGTGTACACGCACCAGGAGCTGATGGCCGCGCTCTTCCCGGAGCGCACGGCGGCGGAAGCCTCCATGATCCCGGTGGTGCTGGAGATCCGCAACCACAAGGCGGTGGCGGACTTCATCCGCGAGGAGGCCGTGGGCGCGAAGAAGCAGTCCGCGCTCACGCTCACCACCATCAAGCGGATGCACGACCTCTTCCTGGGCAACACGCCGGAAGCGCTGGCCGAGCGTGCGCGCATGGAGCGCCGCGAGCGCACGGAAAAGGAGCTGGCCAAGGAGCGCGACCGCGCGGGGCTGCGCAAGGACATGCCCCTGCACCGCACCTACTTCCACGACATCACCCAGCCCGCGAAGATCCAGGCGCGACTGGAGAAGCTCGTGGACCACACCGCCAGCGCGGAGTTCCGCGAGTTCCACCCCATCAAGCAGGCGGCGGTGGTGCAGCACGAGTTCCTGCAGATCTTCCCCTTCACCGAGCACAGCGGGAAGGTGGGGCGCATGTGCAGCAACCTCATCCTGCTGCGCAACGGCTACATGCCCGCGGTCATCCACTCCATCGACCGGCAGCGCTACTACGAGTCCTTCCGCGCGCCCGTGGCCACGTTCCGCACGGTGCTGATGGACGCGATGGAGAACTCGCTGGACAACGGCGTGAAGTACTTCCGCGACCTCGGCCGCAAGTACAAGACGGTGGAGTAGCGCGCACGGGGCGGCGTGCCCCCGGAGGACTGGCGAGGGAGCAAGCGTCCCGCCCGTCCTCCGCCGTGGCGTGAAGAACGCGCGGCACGTCGACACCATTGGGGTGTTGGACACACCCCTGAACGTCACGGGGAGAACATCCGACTTCTCGAATCCCCGTGGCGGAGGAAGTAAAAGAAGAGTCCCCATGCCTGTCACCCCTTCCCTCCAAAGCCGCCGCGCCCAGCTTCCCGCCGGGAGCGAGCTCACGGAGCCTCCGCCAGCGCGGTTGGCGAAGTTGCCTGCCGCCGACAAGCTGGCCCGCCTGCTCCAGGTGGCCAAGGGTCACCGCCGGGCGCTCATCCTCACGCACGACAACCCGGACCCCGACTCCATGGCGGCGGCGGTGTCGCTCGCCCATCTGCTGGAGCGCAAGGCCGGCATCGAGTCCCACGTGGGCTACGGCGGCATCATTGGCCGTGCGGAGAACGTCGCCTTCGTGCGCGTGCTCCGGCTGCCGGTGTCGCACGTGTCGCAAATCGACTTCAGCCAGTACGACCTCTTCGGCCTGGTGGACACGCAGCCGCCGGTGCGCAACCACTCCCTGCCGGCGCGCTACCGCGCGGACCTGGTGGTGGACCACCACCCGCTGCGCGAGGAGAGCCTGCTGGCCCCCTTCGCGGACGTGGGCGGCGACTTCGGCGCCACCTCCACCATGCTGGTGGAGTACCTGCGGGCCGCTCGGCTGGAGCCGTCCGTGGAGATCGCCACCGCGCTCTTCTACGGCATCAAGGCGGACACGCGGGACCTGGGCCGTGAGACGACCCAGACGGACGTGGACAGCTACCTGTGGCTGTTCCCTCGCTGCGACAAGCAGCTCTTGGGACAGATTGAGCACCCGGAGTTGCCGGCGCGCTTCTTCCAGCTGTTCCACACGTCCATCGAGAAGGCGAAGGTCTACGGCACCGCCATCATCACCGACCTGGAGGAGGTCTACTCCCCGGACCTGGTGGCGGAGGTCGCCGAGCGGATGATGTACCTGGAAGGGATGAAGTGGTCTCTGGCGTACGGGACGTTCCGCAACCAGCTCTTCCTGAGCCTGCGCGTGAAGGACCGGCGCATGAACGCGGGCCGCCTCATCCGCGAGCTGTGCGAGGACCTGGGCGGCTCGTCCGGCGGCCACGGCAGCATGGCGGGCGCGCGGCTGCCCCTGTCCGGCAGCGCGGCCAAGCGCAAGGCGCTCAAGCGCGAGGTGGTGTCGCGCTTCCTCGAAGCCTTTGGTGTCTCCGAGGAGCGGCCGGTGTCGCTGCTGTCCGCGCAGGACACGTGATCTACTGGGACCACAACGCCGCCGCGCCGGTGCGCGCGGAGGTGGGCGCGCTGCTCGCACGGGCCTTCACGGAGGGCGGCTTCGGCAACGCGTCCAGCGTGCACGGCGGCGGTCGCGAGGCGCGGGCCCGGTTGGATGCGGCGCGAGCGAAGGTGGCGCGCGTCCTGGGCTGCGAGCCGAAGGAGATCACCTTCACCGCGTCGGGCAGTGAGGCGGATGCGCTCGCGCTCATGGGCGCCTACGCGGCCCGCCCGGTAAAGGAGCGCCGCCGCGTGGTGTCCACCACGGTGGAGCACCCGTCAGCGCTGGGTGCGCTCACGCAGTTGGAGAAGGACGGCGCCCAGGTGGTGCGGCTGTCCCCTGACTCCAACGGCCGTGTGCCGCTGGACGCCGTGCTGGAGGCGCTCACGCCGGACACCGCGCTGTGTTCGCTGATGTGGGCCAACAACGAGACGGGCGTGCTGCAGCCGGTGGCGGGGACGGCGCGCGCGTGCCGTCAGCGCGGCATCCTCTTCCACACCGACGCCGTGCAGGCCGCGGGCAAGGTGCCGCTCACCTTGCGCGAAGTGGACGCGGATCTGCTCTCCCTCTCCGCGCACAAGTTCGGTGGTCCCCAGGGCGTGGGCGTGCTCGTGGTGCGCAAGGGCGTGGACGTGCGAGCGCTGACGCCCGGGCACCAGGAGGGAGGCCGACGCGGAGGCACGCAGAACGTTCCCTACGCCGAGGCCCTGGCTCTGGCCCTGGAGCTGGCCGCCGCGGAGCAGGCCCACACCGCCGCGAAGGTAGCGGCCCTGCGAGACACCTTCGAGCAACAGGTGCTCCAGCGACTGCCTGGAGTGACGGTGAATGGAACTGGCGCGCCCCGGGTGCCCAACACCAGCAACCTGCGCTTCGACGGCGTGGAGGGCGAAGCGCTGTTGATGGCGCTGGACCTGGAGGACATCCGCGTCTCGTCGGGAGCGGCCTGCGCGTCCGGCACGCTGTCCCCGTCCCACGTGCTGCGCGCCATGGGCCTCTCCCCTACCGAGGCGCGCGGCAGCCTGCGCTTCAGCCTGGGCCCCGGCACCACCAGCGCGGAGGTCTCTCGCGTCGTGGACGCGCTGTGCACGCATGTACCCCGGGTGCGCGCCCTCGAAGGCTGAGGCCCGCACCGCACGGGGTCGCGAGCACTGACGGCCACGCGATCAATCCTCGGAGCGCATCACCACTTCTGGTCCGGCAGGTTCTTCTCGCGGACCTCTGGATCCGGCTGGCCGTATCCGGGGATGCCCTCCTTGGCCTCGTCGGGCTTGGGCGGAAGCCGCTCGTCGCCCCGCCTTGTCTCCCGGGTGGGCTCGTTCTGCTCGGGCTGCTGCTGCTTTCGCTCGGTCGCCATGGATTCCTCCCGGTGCATGTTCGCGGGAGGAAAGGTCATCATCCGGAGCAGGCACCGCAGCGGGCTCTATCGGCTGGGAGCCCGCTCGACAGGGCCCTGCCCGCCCGGCTACCCGTTGTCTTCGGAGGGGCCGTTGGACGGCGAGCCCCGGTACGCGGGCATTTCGTCCGTGGTGCCGAACAGGCCGCGCACCACCGCCGCGATGGCCAGCGGCGTCCCCACGTTCTCGTCGAAGTGCGGCGACAGCGCCTTCGCGTACTCCTCCGCGGACGAGAAGCGGTCCTCGGGGTTTTCCGCGAACGCGCGCGCCAGCACGTCATCCAGCGCCTGCGGGATGTCCGGACGCACCGAGCGCAGGGGCCGGTACTTGCGCGACAGGATGCCCGCGAAGACCTCTTCCGGCGTCGTGCCCACGAAGGGCCGGCCCAGCGTGAGCAGCTCGTAGAGCACCACGCTCGCGGCCCACAGGTCCGCCTCCGGCGTGACGGCGCCCTGCAGCGACTCCGGGGACAGGTAGTACGGCTTGCCCAGCACCTCGCCGCCCTGGAGCTTGCCGTCCACCAGCACGCGCGACACGCCGAAGTCGCCCAGCTTGATCTCCCCCACGCGGGAGATGAACAGGTTGGACGGGGACACGTCGCAGTGGACGATGCCCAGCGGCTTGCCGTCCGGACCGGTGGCGGTGTGCGCGTACGCGAGCGCCTCCATCAGCACCTTCGCCAGGTACACCGCGAAGTCGACGGGGAGCGGAATCCCGCGCGCCTTGCACCGGCGCAGGATGTGGCCCAGGTCGCGCCCGTCCACCAGGTCCATCACCAGGAAGGACACGTCGTCCAGCATCCCGGCGTCCAGCACCTTCACGATGTTCGGATGGTCCAGCTGGCGCGACAGCTGCGCCTCACGGCGGAAGAGGTCCACCGACGCCGGGTCGCGGGTGAGCGCGGGCAACAGCCGCTTGAGCGCGACCGTCCAGCCTT
This sequence comes from Corallococcus sp. AB038B, assembly GCF_003668955.1. Taxonomy (NCBI): domain Bacteria; kingdom Pseudomonadati; phylum Myxococcota; class Myxococcia; order Myxococcales; family Myxococcaceae; genus Corallococcus; species Corallococcus sp. AB038B. The sequence goes on from NZ_RAWO01000017.1 coordinate 114,249, forward strand.
CATAGGGACCGGAGCGCACGCGCGCGCGGTACACCTCGGCCATGCCGCCCTTGCCCAGCAGCGATTGGATTTCGTAGTTGCCGAAGACGCGGATGGGCTTCGACACGGGAGTCGGCGCGTTCACGGGCTGGCGCTGCCAGCTCCTTGCGGATCACGACCCTGGACCCGCTTGCGACTGCGGGCCTGCTTCACCTGTGCCTCGTACACCGCGCCTTCATTGGCGAACAGCTGGAGCTCGCGCTCCACCAGCGCGTTGCCCTCCGGCGCGGACCAGCCCTCCGCCAGCGCGCGGCGAAACGCGACCTGGGCGAACCCCGACTCCTGCGCCGCCCGCTTCACGCACGCGGTCCAGAAGAAGGCCTCCGCCTTGGCCGCGCCGCTGCCCACGTTGCGCGCCTGCTCCAGGTACTTGAGCGCCTCCGGCTGCTGCTTGCGCAGGTAGTGCGACACGCCCATGCCCGTCAGCGCCCAGGCGTTGTTCTTCTCCTTCTCCTGGGCCAGCACCAACTGGAACTGCTGCGACGCCGCGATGGGGTTCTGCGCCAGCAGCGACTGGCCCTGCTTCAAGGTGGCCGCCACGTCCAGCGGCTCCAACCGGCGCTGCGCCGCCACCTGCGCGGCCCCACCGGACGGCGGGGGCGGCACGGGAGCTTGCGCCTGGCGCTGCTCGGGTGCCTGCGCCGTTGCCGGAGTCGGCGTCAGCGCGGCCCCCTGCTCCGTCGCCCGGAACACCAACATCCGGCTCTTGGGCAGGGCCGGGGACTCGCAGCTGTCCTCCAGCTTCACCACGCCACCCAGCGCCCGCTCCTCCACGTTGTAGACGAGCATCACCGGGAAGCTGCGGGACGGGGTGCAGGTGTCCCCCGTCTGACAGAGCGTGAGCTCGCCCAGGAAGACGTTGCCCTGGAAGTCGCCCGTCAGAATCTGCTCGGCAACCGGGCGTTGGCAGGGCCCCCCGGCCGGCGCCGTGCCGACGAGGTGTTCCCCGTCCGAGCGCAACTCGATGGGGCCGAAGGCATCTGACTGGTAGGTACTGTTCATCTGCGGACCCGCCCAGGCGAATCCGGAGGTGAGGCAGGCTACCGCCGCGAGAGCCAATGTTGGGGTCGGGAGCGACATGTCGGGGACCCGGGCATCATAGAAGTCCACGGGGCGGCTTGTAAACGCGCGAGGACGGCTTGACCGCACGCTTCTCCGTCCTTATCATTTTCCCAGAACGCCCTGGGATTTTCCCAGTGATTCTAAGGACTTGTAGCGAGATTTGAGCAGTAAAGGTCTGTTCCCTGCGGGGTGCGTGATGCCCAGCAGAAATTCGAACCGATACGTCCATTCCGGGGTCCGTTTCGGTCGCCATGTGCAAGCCCTCCCCCTTCACCGGGGATGAGGGAAGCCTGCGGTGACATGATTTCGGTCCCCACCTGGCTTCTAAGGGTTCAATGGACGCTGGACACACGGCTCGGCGGGGGACTCTTTCTTTGGAGCGGCGGCGGTGAGCGAGACGGCGGCGGATACGGTGGCGGCGGCGGCGGAGAAGAAGGTAACGCTTCGTGAGGAACTGACGGCGCGCCGCAAGGCGATGACCAATGACCTCATCGACGAGCGTGGCCTCAAGGTCCAGTCTCGATTCCTGGCATCGCCCTATTATCAGAATGCACGGACGGTAGCGCTCTACGCCCCCATCCGGGGCGAGGTGCCTACCCGGGACATCCTCATCGCGGCGTTGCAGGACGAGAAGATCGTCTGCTACCCGCTGTCCCACGTGCACGGGCGAATCCTGGCCTTCCGGGCCATCAAGTCGGAGAGCGAGTTGGAGCCGGGACGCCTGGGCGTCCGGGAGCCCACGAACTCCTCGGACCTGATCGCGGTGGATCAGATCGACCTGTTCGTGGTGCCCGGACTGGGCTTCAGCCCGGACGGCAAGCGGCTGGGGCGCGGTGGCGGCTACTACGACGCCACCCTCAAGGCGGCCAGTACGCGCAGCCGCCGGGTGGGTCTGGCCTTCAACGACCAGATCGTCCAGGTGCTGCCCACGACGATTGACGACGTGGACATGGACCAGATCGTCACGGAGAGCCAGACGATGCGCGGCCTGTGCCGCAGCTTCGACTTCCTGGACACCTGAGCGGCACCTGAGCCGCGTAACAGGCGGTCGGACATCCACGGGTGGGGCGGACATGGAAGTCCCGCCCTGCCCGTCGTCTTTTTTGGGCTAGTGTCCGCGGCGCCATGAACACGGACGCACTGCGCAAGGCGACCCCCGAAGAGCAGTTCGAAGAAGTCACTCGCGGCACCGTGGATTTGCACGTGCCGGAGGACCTGAAGAAGAAGCTCCAGCGCTCCTATGACAAGGGCAAGCCGCTCATCATCAAGGCCGGCTTCGACCCCAGCCGTCCCGACCTGCACCTGGGCCACACGCTGCTGCTCACGCGCATGCGGCGCTTCCAGGAGTTCGGCCACACGGTGGTGTTCCTCATCGGTGACTTCACCGCCCTCATCGGGGACCCGTCCGGCAAGAACGCGGCCCGGCCTCCGCTCACCCGCGAGCAGGTGAAGGTCAACTCGGAGACGTACAAGCAGCAGGTCTTCAAGGTCCTGGACCCGGACAAGACGGTAGTGAAGTTCAACTCGGAGTGGCTCGACGCGCTGGGCACCGAGGGGATGATCCGCCTGGCGGCGCGCTACTCCGTGCAGCGCATGCTGGAGCGCGACGACTTCAAGAAGCGCTACCGGGAGAACACCTCCATCGCCATCCACGAGTTCCTCTACCCGCTGCTGCAGGGCTACGACTCCGTGGCGCTGAAGGCGGACGTGGAGCTGGGCGCGACGGATCAGCTCTTCAACCTGCTCGTCGGCCGGCAGCTGATGAAGGAAGAGGGCCTGGAGCCGCAGGTCATCATGACCGGCCCCATCCTGGAGGGCCTGGACGCGAAGCTGGTGGACGGCGTCATCACCGGCTCCAAGATGTCCAAGAGCCTGGACAACTACGTGGGCATCGACGAGCCGGCGGACAGCATCTTCGGCAAGTTGATGAGCATCACGGACGACCTGATGTGGCGGTACTACAAGCTCCTCTCCGCCATGCCGCTCAAGCAGGTGCTGGAGCTGGAGGAGCAGACGAAGTCCGGCGCGGCGCACCCCAAGGCCGCGAAGGTCGCCTTCGCGCAGGAGATGGCCGCGCGCTTCCAGGGTGAGGAGGCCGGCCGCAAGGCGGCGGAGGACTTCGAGAAGCGCTTCGCCAAGAAGGAGCTGTCCACGGAGGACCTGCCGCTCGTGGAGGTGTCGCTCGCGGGCGCGGAGAAGATGCTCGTCACGAAGCTGCTGCCGGAGACGAAGTTCGTCGCCTCCGCCACCGAGGCTCGCAAGATGATGGGCCAGGGCGGCGTGAAGGTGAACGGTGAGAAGGTCACCGACCCCAAGGCGGAGCTGGGGGCCGGCGAGTACACCGTGCAGGTGGGCAAGCTGAAGGTCACGCGGGTGAAGCTGGCCTGAGTCGCCGCGACGGAGTCCGCCCGGGCCTGTTTCAGGGCGCGGGCGGCTCCTTCGGCAACGCGCCTTCGTACAGCGCGGCCGAGCGCCCCATCATGAAGCCGTGGGGCAGCAGCTTCATCATCGTCGCGAGGAAGCGGTTGAGGACGCCGGGCACGGAGAGCTCGCGGCGGTGCACGAACGCCTCCACGGCGGTGCGCGCGCAGGCCTCCGCGGACATGATGCCCACGTCGCCCGCCTTGAACTTCCGGTCCAGGCCGGACACCGACAGCATCTCCGTGGCGATGCCGCCGGGCGCGAAGACGGTGACGGACACGCCCGCCTTGCGCAGTTCGTAGGCCAGGCCGCGTCCATAGCTGATGACGAACGACTTCGTGGCCGCGTAGGCCGTCTGGTACGGCAGCGGCGCGAAGCCCGCCGTGCTGGCGACGAGCATCAGCGCCCCGCCCCCGCTCTGCTTCGCGAAGTGCGCGCCGAAGAGCTGCGACATGCGCACCACGCTGGTGATGTTGGTGGCGAGCATCGCGTCGAAGGACTCGGGCTGCTGCTCCAGCGCGTGGCCGAAGTAGGTGACTCCCGCGTTGAGGATGACGCCGTCGACGGTGCGGCCGGACGTGGCGGTCTCGAAGACGCGCGCGGCGTCGCCGGGCTTTGTGAGGTCCGCGGACAGGGGCAGCACCTGCACGCCGTGCGCGGACTCCAGCTCCGCCTTGAGCGCGGTGAGCCTGTCCTCGCGGCGGGCGACGGCGATGATGTGGGCGCCGTGCTCCTTCGCGAGCAGGCGGGCCATCTCCAACCCCAGGCCGGACGACGCGCCGGTAATGAGCACCCAGCGGCCTCGGAAATTCATCGGTTTCATATCAGGCGCGTTTATTTCGCGGTGCGGCGCCGCGCGCAACCGGGGAACAGCGGGCTTCGGGCACCCCTGTTAGAGTCCGGCCACCATGCGCCTCTCCGGGTCGCTCGCCTGCTTCTTCCTGGCACTCTCCACCGCCCCCATCGCCTTCGCGGGGAGCGGCGTCTTCGTCACTGAAGAGGCCGTGGACGCGGTGGACCAGCCCGAGTCCTCCAAGGTCGTCTTCTCCGTGCAGCCGGGCGTGTCCTATCCGCTCATGAAGAAGGGCGGCCCTGAGCGCGCGTGGTGCAAGCTCCAGGGTCCCAAGGCGGAGGGTTGGGTGCTCTGCGATGGCACGCCCACGGATGCCGTCCAGAAGGCTCCGGACACGGACGCGCTCGTGCGCGCGGACCATGAGAACACGCGCCAGCAGCAGGCGTCGCGAGGAGGAGGAGTGTCCCTCGCGGAGGCGAGGCCCATCGGGAGCGGAGCCGGTGCGGGTGCTCCCGCGGCGGAGCCGGACGACGAGGAAGAAGTCACCGTGGCGGTGCGCGCACCCGCGGGCCGTGCGGCGGCTCCGGGCGACGCGGCGGCGTGCGCGAGCACGTGTGATCAACCGCCCCTCTTCGCCAAGGCCCCTGCGCTGTCCGCGACGGACCGTGAGGTGCTGGACCTGTGCCCCGCGCGTCCCGATGCGAGCGTGAGCGCCGGAGACGTGCAGCGCTTCTTCGCCAAGCACTACGACGACGCGCGGGTGCAGCGCGCCCTGTCCGCGGCGGGCCGTCCGGGCTCGCGGCAGGCGAACATCGAATGGCTCACGAGCCTGTGGGTGAGCACTGGCCCGCGCAACGCGTTCACGCACGTCTTCTGCGGGGACGACTGGCAGCGCGGCCCGATTGGCGGCCTCCACTTCCTGCCCCGCTACGCGCAGCTCGAGGCGGAAGGGAAGGTCTGCTACCAGGGCCCGGCCAGGGGCGAAGAAGCAGTGCGCGGCGAGCAGTACTTCATCCGCTTCAAGGGCCTGTCCCCGTGGTCCTGCGGCGTGAAGCGCACGGGTGGCTTCTCCACGTCGCAGGACGCGGTCTCCATCGCCGCCATCGGAACCCGGGCGTTCGCGCGCTGCTGTGCGCGCGGCGGGGCGAAGAAGGAGGGCGGCGTGTACTCGGCGCCGGACGTGGGCGGCGGCAACTGGCGCATCTGGTGCGGCACGCGCAACGGCACCTACGGCATCGCCACGCTGCACCCCACCGACGAAGCCGCCACCTGCTCGGAGTAGCGGACCGGCGCCACGAAGAGCGCCGGTCCCCTGCCCCGCTGAGGCCTACTGCGCCTTGTCCACGGTGAGCACCGTGCCCGTGGAGTACGCGGTGAACTCCGGCGCGTACATGGACTGCACCGTCGCCGGGCCCACGCGGAAGGTGCCCGCCATGTTCGCGCGCAGCCGGTACTTGAAGTTGTACTCACCGGCTGGCAGCGCCTCGAAGAAGAAGTTCGTCCCCGAGTCACGGGTCTCCTCGTACCAGACGATGCCCAGGTCCCACTTGTGGCGGGACTGCGCGTTCTCCGGCTCCAGGCCCGCGGCGCGCGGGTCCCTCAGGTGCACGTACTCCGCCGCGTGCTTCGTGCGCAGCGACAGCTGCACCTCCACCTCGTCACCGGGCCGCAGCCTCGCGCCGTCCGCCATCGGGCGCAGCAGCGTCTGGTTGCCTTCGCGGATGCGCACGAAGTAGCGGCGCGACACCTGGAAGAAGTCACCGCGCTCCTCCTTGGGCAGCTGCTCCGTGGAGAAGTGCCACGTGGCGGACGCGATGGCGAAGCCCGGCGTCGTCTTCTCCACCACCGTGGTCGCCGTGGTCGCGTTCACCTCCGGACCGGGGACGACAATCTGGTTCTTCTTCCCCGTGTACACGTCCGGCGAGAAGCTCATGGTCACCGCCTGGGAGCCCACCGTCACCTTCAGCTCCTCGCGCGCGGCCAGCGAGCCCTCCGCCTCCATGTAGTTGACGAGCGCGTAGAGCGCTTCCGCCGTGGCGCGCGTGGACTTCCAGTGGTTCACCTTCTTGTCCAGGAGCAGCCACTGCACCATGCCCGCGCGCCGGGGGTCCTTCGGGCGCAGCTCCGACAGCGTGCGCAGCGCGAAGGCATGCGTCTCCGTGGAGTCGTTGTACCAGAGCCAGCCGCGGTCCTCCGGCTGCCAGTACGTGCCCAGGTCCTGCGTCGTCTTCGCGGAGTCCATCACGCTGTCCCAGACCTTCTGCGCGTCCTTCGTGCGCTTCGCCCGGTTCAGCGTGAGGGCCAGGTACCCCTTGAGGTACGGCGAGTGCTGCTTCCAGTGCTTGAAGGAGAACTCGAGCATGCGCTGCCGCTCGGCCGCGGTGAGCGCCTCGCCCGTGTAGCGCGCGTCCGGATACGCGGACGCCACGAAGTTGAGGAACGTGAGGAACTCCCAGCCCAGGTCCTTCTTCATCAGGCGGTTCGCGTAGTCCTCCCGGAAGTGCTTCGCCAGGTAGCCCCACGCGGGCTCCGTCATGGTGGGCGACACCTCCACCCCGTGCTCCATGGCGCGCGACAGGCCGTGCAGGATGTAGAGCGTCATGTACGGCGACGACGGGCCGCCCGGCCACCAGGGGAAGCCACCGTCCGCGTTCTGCGCCTTGCGCAGCTTCGCCTGCGAGGACACGCGCTGGGCCTGGGCCACCTTCGGATCCAACACGCGCAGGAGCGCCTGGTCGGACTCCGCGCCGCCCTTCGCCTCGTTGAGCCAGGGCGTCTCCTCCAGCGTCATCTTCCGGTTCGGATCCACGTCGTCGAAGGTCTCGAAGCGCGTGCTCCGCTCGCTCAGGTCCTTGGCCACCTTCGCCACCGACGGATACTTGTTGAAGAGGCTGGAGACGATGCCCGTGGACACGAAGCGGTTGAGCGTCTGCTCCGTGCACTCATAGGGGTAGTCCACCAGGTACGGCAGCGCCTGGAGCACGGAGTAGAAGAGCTGCGCGTCCACCGTCACGACGAGCTGCTCGTTCACCCGCGTGGGGTCGTCCGACTTCTTCAGGTCATCGAACGTCAGCGTCCGGCGGTCCTTGTCGTTCAGCATGGCGAAGCGCGACTGCGACAGGTGCATGCGGCCGGGCAGCACCGGCAGGGGCCGCAGCTCGCCGTCGCTGAACGCGCCCGTCTTCGCGACCACGCGGAAGGCCACCGGCCCCACCCGCGCGGGCGTGGTGATGGGGAAGCGCAGGTTCGTGCCCTTCCCCGCCGCCACCGTGAAGGCCTGCGACGTCGTCTTCACGCCGAACTCCGCGAGCAGGCTCTTCTGCGTGTCCGGATCCACGATGTCGAACGTGAGCTGACCCTGCTGCGTCTGGGTCCCCGCGTTGTTCACCACGACCTCCAGCTCCGCGCGGTCGCCTTCGCGCAGGAAGCGCGGCAGGTACGGGCGCACCATCAGCTCCTTCACGCTGCGAGTGGCGCGCTGAGTGGAGCCACCGCGCAGGTCCCGCGTGAGCGCGTGAACCCAGACGTCCCACGCCGTCACCGAGTCCGGCACCGTGAACTCCAGCACCGCCGACCCGTCCGGCCCGGTGAGCAGCTGCGGGATCCAGAACGCCGTCTCCGCGAAGTTGGAGCGCAGCGGCTCCTCCGACCCTTCCCCCGGTTCCGGGGGGCCCGGCTCCCCCTTGATGATCTGGATGATTTCGCGCCGCTTCTGCTCCAGCACCCGGCCGGTCTTCGGCGCGGATTCCGCGGCGGACGGCGCGGGCGAAGGCGGCGGAGGCGGAGGCGGTGCACCGTCCGATTCCCGCTGGACGCCCCCGGGCCTCATGGCGCGCATGCGGTGGCCGCCGTAGTAGTTGCGGTAACCCGGACCGCCCAGCCCGTAGCCGTCGCCGAACTTCAGCGTGTCGTCACTGAGATCCGGCGCGGAGGGTCCCTCCCGGACGAGCTCATCGAAGAGCCAGTCCGCGCCGAAGACGCCACCCGACGCACGGAAGTCCACGTAGACGGTCTGCTGCGGATACAGCTGCGCCACCTGCGGCGGCGTGTGCGGTCCGAAGACGTTCAGCGACTGATCGTACATGTACGCGAGCAGCTCCGCGGCCCCCGCCTCCAGCTTCGCACCCTTCGGACCCTTCACCGTCACGCGGAAGGTCTCCTTCGCGCCGGGCCGCAGCGTGTCGCGGAACGTGGCGAACTCCAGGCTGAGCTCCTTGTCATCGAAGGGCACGGCCACCGTCTGCTGGAAGCTCAGCGTCTGCCAGTCGCGCACCATCGAGAGCACCACCGTGAAGCCGCCGCGCAGGGCCTCCGTCACCGGAAGCTCCACCACCGCGCGCCCCTGCCCCGCCGTCAGCTGGCGGTGCTCGACGCGCTGGCGCCCCTGGTACACGTCCATCACCAGCGGCTGGCCCTCGAAGCCGGAGGCCACCATCAGCCGCGCCACTTCGCCCACGCGCACGGAAGGGCGCTCCGCCGCCAGCACCGCGGGCAACCCCGCCGGGGCGTGGGCCCCCGCCACCACGAAGTCCCGTTGCGCGGTGGCCTTCTGGCCGAACGCATCCGTCGTCTCGTAGCGCAGGCGGTACGTCCCCGCGCGCAGCGCCGGCAGCTTCACCGTGGCGACACCATCCGCGCCATGCGTCACGGCCGCCTGCGCCACCTCCGCGCCGTCGTCCCAGCGTTGCAGCGTCTGCCCCACGTCGTAGGCCGTGTCCCAGCGTCCCTTCTGCGCGTCACCCGGCGTGGGTGATACCTCCCTGGCCGACTGCGTGTCCGCGTCCAGGGGCTTGGGCCTGTCCACCGGAACCTCCGACGGCATCAGCGGACGGCTCGGAGCCTTCAAGGCGATGAGCCGCCAGCGGCCCGGTCCGGCCTGCGGCGCGCCATCCAGGTTCGAGCGCACGAGCCGCACTTCCGACGGGAAGTCCTCGCGGACGAAGCCCACATCGGAGTCCACGCGCCCCTCCACCGACACGAAGCCCAGGCGGAAGGACCGGCTCGCGGAGCGCGTCTCACCGCCCTCGTCCGTCAGGTCCGCCTCCACGCGGTAGCGCCACGACATGCCCTGCGCCTTCGCGAGCCGCTCGTCCGCTTCCGGGGTGAACGCCACGGTGAAGCCGCCGTCCTCGCCCACCGTCGCCGTCCCGGAGGCCACCAGCTCCGTGGTGGCCGGGATGCGCTCCCAGAACCACCAGCGCGGCAGCACCGGCTCGCGCGACACGCGCCACTTCACCGCGCCGCGCGTCACCGGGAGACCGAAGTAGTAGCGGGCCTCGCCCTTGAACGTCGCGCGCCGGTTGAGCCGCATCGCTTCCGGCGCGTCCTTCAGCGTCACCTCGAAGGTGGGCCGCTTGTACTCCTCCACGCGCACGCTCGCGTAGCCGTTGGGGCGCGTGCGCACCGTCCACTGGCCCAGGGGCCGCCCGGAGGGAATGTCGAACTCGCCCGCCACCGATCCAAACAAGTTGGTGCGAGCCTCGCGCCTGGCCACCTCCTGGCCGTTGGGGTCGACGAGCGTCACCGTGATCGCCGACTCCGGCAGCACGCGGTAGCGCTTCGACTCCTCCTCCGGGCGGTAGGCCACCACCTTCCACAGCAGCTTCTGCTGGGGCCGGTAGACGGCGCGATCCGTGTAGATGAGCGTATGGTCCTGCGGGGTCGACTCGTAGAGGGGGGACAGGTACACCGAGCCCGGGAGCACCATCACGCCCTTGCCCCGGCCCAGCAGCAGTTCCATGTCCTCGTAGCGGTCGGCGTTCTTGCCCGTGAGCAGCAGGTCGCCGTTCGCGTCGGTGCGGCGGCTGACGATGTTGAAGCGGCGGGTGCTGTAGTCCGACTTCACCAACCGCACCTCCACGTTCGCAGCGGGCGCCCCCGTGGCGCCGTCCACCACGTGGACCTCCGCCTGGTGGGGGTTCGCCTTGCGCACCGTCGCGGCCCAGGGCGACACGGACATCGGCAGGGCGAGGATGCGGTTGTTCTTCTTCGCGAAGTCCTCGCGCGTGGACATGGCGATGATGTACGCGCCCGCCTTGAGCGCCGGCGGGGTCACGAACGTCTGGTGCCGCTGGAAGTCCGGCGTGGGCGGCAGCGCCATGCTCCACACTGCGTCCGGCTTGCGCGACGCCACCATGCGGAGCCGCTCCTCGGTGGAGGGGTACAGCGACAGGTCCTCGCCGGGCTTCGCCAGCCGTGCCTCCACATCCACCGCGTACGCCCGGAGGTACAACGTGCCCACGTTGCGGTGGCCCACCAGGATGGACCGCTTGCCCGGCCCGTCCACCTGCATCCCGGTCGCGTACAGCTCCGGCGCCTCCAGCGTCGCCATCAGCGCCGCGCACTGCACGCCGCCCACCGACTTCGGCCACGCCTCCGCGCCCGTCTTCGCCAGGGCATGCGCGGTGATGGCGCGGCCCGCCTGCTCCTCCATCCCCGCGAGCTGGTGCTGGCCCTTGGACCACCACGGCACGTCCCGGAAGCCCTTCAGGTGCGCGGCCAGGTGCTCCCGGATGCGCCGCTTGTCCGCGGCTTCGGTGAACGACGCCGACAGCACCTCGTAGCGCCGCAGCCGCGCCTCCAGCGCCGCCTCACGCCGGCCCGCCGCCAGGTGCCACGCCTCCAGGTCCCCCAGCACCGCCACCCCCTTCATCAGAGGGTGCACGGAAGGGTCCTTCAGCTCCACCTTCGGCGTGCTGTCCAGGAGCGCGCCCAGGTCCAGCCGGTACACGCCCTGCTCCTGCTCCGGCCGCCACAGGCCCGTGTCGGCCAGAGAGCCCACCCACAGGTACGTCACCGCGTCGCGCACCGTGGAGCGGATGCCCTCCGGGTACGTGTTGGGCTGGATGTACTCGGACAGCACCTTCACGGGCTCGGTGCCGAACTTCTGCCGCGACTCCCAGACGGCGGCGTACGTGCGCTGGATCTCCGTTGAAATCTGATCCTTCGTCCACGCCTTCAGGTCCACCGGCCCGGTGGACACCACCTGCTCACGCTGGCCAATCTCGTAGCTGTACGACTGCTGGTAGTTCGCGAGCACCGCCGCGTAGAACAGGTGGAGCGTGGCCTGCTGCCGCAGCCCCTCCGGCCAGGGCTGTTCACGCAGGAAGCGCACCGTCGTCTCATAGCCATGCAACCGCGTGCGCAGCTGCACCGTGCGGATCAGCGCGCGCGTCCACTCGTCCGCGTCGCCCTGGGCCTTCGCCGCGGCGAGCCGGGCCTCGGCTCCCTGCGCGGCGGACTCGACCTTGTCGTCCTCGACGAGCGCGTCGATGGCCTTCCACGTCGGGGGCGCCTTCGCGGGGGCCGCCACGGACACGGAGGACAGCGCCAGGGACAGCAGGCACAATACGACGACGGAAGCACGCGAGCGTGGTGGAGAAGACATAGGGGCGGCACTCTAGACGCCGCCCGTGTCCCTGGCGTTCCCTTCTCTGTTTCAGGATGCCGCGGGCGCCGGGGCCCGGCGCCTCAGACCCACCACGTAGACCTCCATGCTGGCGCCGCGCGTGGCCTCCGGACGGACGATCTTCACCTCTTCGAAGTGCTGCCGCACCTCGTCACGGAAGGCCTCGAAGTCGCCCCCCATGAAGACCTTGGCCACGAAGGTGCCGCCGGGCCGGCCGCGCGTGGCGGCCACCTCCAGCGCCTTGCCCGCGAGCCGCAGGCTGCGCGCCTCGTCCGTGCCCTTGATGCCGGACGTCTTGGGCGCCATGTCGGAGATGACCGCGTCGTAGGGGCCGTCGTACAGCGCGGCCAGCTTCGCGTCGAAGTCGTCCGCGAGCACGTCCAGCACCGCCGTCGTCACCCACTTCTGGGAGAAGGGACGGATGGCCGAGATGTCCACGCCGATGACGCGCCCGTGCATCCCCACCGCGTCCGCCAATATCTGGAGGAACCCGCCCGGCGCGGCGCCCAGATCCAGCACCGCCGCGCCCTTCTTCACGGACCCGGGGAAGCGCTTGAGGATCTCATCGACCTTGAACGCGGAACGCGCTCGCAGTCCCTCTTGCTTGGCTTTCTGGAAATAGTGGTCTTTAGGACGGTAGGGCTTGCCCATGTCAGAAGCCGTCCCTAGCATCCGCTACTGTCTTCGGAAAGCCGGAGCAGTCGCGGCCTGTCGGCTGGCCGCGCCCACGGATTTGCCGGAGGGTTGGTGGCATGGGCACCCGGAGCGTGACAGCGGCCTTGTGCATCTCCCTGCTCTTCGCGGGTGGGGCAGCGTTCTGCTACGCACGTGCCGAGGCCCTGCAGGCCGAAGGGCGCTGGCTGATGGCCCGGGGCAGCGCCCAGGCCTCCGACTTCGCCCAGAAGCTGGACGGCACCTCCGTGGACGCCCAGCTGAAGACCTTCAAGGAACGGCGGGGGGTGATGGAGCAGGCCCACCGCTGGCAGCGCGGCATGCTGCTGGGCATCATGGCCGCCGTCCTGTCCGGCCTGTCCGCCTACGTCCTCTTCCTCCTCAAGCGGCTGGACGACCAGCTCCTGGACGCCACCGGCGAGCTGCGCCGGCCCCAGGAAGCCTCCTCCCTGCCCACCCCGGCGTTCGCGACCAGCGTCCAGCGGTAGACACAGACTCTGGCAGGATGCGGCCGTTACCGTCTGACGGGGAGGACCGCCATGCCCGGCTGCGCGCACTGCGGACACGCACTCGACATCATCGCGAATCAGGTCGGCCGGCGCGACACGTGTCCCGGCTGTGAAGAGGACCTGCGCTCGTGCCGCAACTGCCGGCACTTCGACGAGTCCGTGGCCAAGGCCTGCAAGGAGCCCTTCGCGGAAGCGCCCCGCGACAAGGACGAGGCCAACTTCTGCGAGCTCTTCCAGCTGGGCGAAGGCGGCCTGCACCAGAAGGCCTCACGCGACGCGATGGTCAGCGCCGCGGAGGCCCTCTTCGGCAGGAAGTAGCTAGAAGCCGTACAGCTTGGAGATGATCTCCTTCATCACCTCGGAGGTGCCGCCGCCGATGGTGATGAGCCGCACGTCGCGCCACATCCGCGCGATGGGCGTCTCCTCGATGTAGCCCATGCCGCCGAAGAACTGCTGGCAGTCGTAGGCCACGCGCTGGGCCAGGTCTCCGGCGAACAGCTTCGCCATGGAGATCTCCTTCACCGGGTTCTCCTTCCGGTCGTAGAGGTCCACCGCGTAGTAGTTGAGCCGCCGCGCCGCCTCCACCGCCGTCAGGTGCTCCACGAACTTGTGGCGCCACACCTGGAACTTGATGAGGGGCCGGCCGAACGCCTCGCGCTCGTTGCCGTACTGGAGGGCGTCCTCCAGCATCCGGTCCATGCCTCCCACCGTGGTGATGGCCCCCACCAGGCGCTCGCCCTGGAAGTTGGTCATGATGTGGTAGAAGCCCGCGTTCTCCTCGCCCAGCACGTAGCGCGCGGGGATGCGGCAGTCCTCGAAGTAGAGGATGGCGGTGTCCGAGGACAGGTTGCCAATCTTGTCCAGCTTCTTGGAGATGCTGAACCCCTTCACATCCGTGGGGAACGTCACCAGCGAGATGCCGCCGTAGCCCTCCTCACCGGTGCGCACCGCCAGCGTGATGAAGTCCGCGCGCGTGCCGTTGGTGATCCACATCTTGGAGCCGTTGATGACGTAGTCGTCGCCGTCCCGGCGCGCCGTCGTCTTGATGCTCGCCACGTCGGAACCGCACCCCGGCTCGCTCACGCCCAGCGCCGCGATGCGGTCGCCCTTGAGCGCGGGCTCCAGGAACTCGCGCTTCTGCTCGTCGGTTCCAATCTCGCTGATGATGGGCGTGGCCATCTGGCTCTGCACCAGCAGCGCCATGTTCACGCCCGCGTTGCGGCTGCGCGACAGCTCCTCCGCGAACGCCGTCACGTACCAGTAGTCCAGCCCGCTGCCGCCGAACTTCGGGTCGTGGTTGATGCCCAGGAAGCCCAGCTCGCCGCACTTCTTGAACAGCTCGCGCGGGAAGATGCCCGCCCGGTCCCACTCCAGACCGTAGGGCGCCATCTCCTTCTCCACGAAGGCGCGCACCGACCTGCGAAACGCCTCGTGCTCCTCGGTGAACGGATTGAGCATCGCGAGTCCTTGGGGGTTGTCCCGCTGCGGGTTGATTCGCGAGTCAATAACAGGCGCCCGACGTCAGCCACAAGCAACGCCCCGCGTCCCCACCCCGCCTGACGCCCGCCTTCCTGGTGACGCAGCGCGCCGGCGCCAGTGTTGTGAAGAAGTCTGAAGGCTTGGGGGGTAGGCAGCCAACCCCGCAGGATGACTGGGGAGTGGATAGTCCGCACTCCGGAGTATCCTCTTGACAGATAATCGAGCGTCGGTAATTTCTAGCCCACAAAGAATTAGCCGGAGCAGGTGCCAGGGCGGGTGTCCCGCCGGCGACCCGGCAGGAGTTCGGACGCGTGAATCAGCGAATCTTGGCTGCCGTGGTTGCCGTGGCGGTTTCGACGGCGGGGTGCTCGAAGGCGGGCGCGGAGAAGGCGCAGCTTCCGACTCAGCAGGAAGGCTCCAACGCACTGGGCGTCAAGGCCATCACCCCGGCCACGGAGCTGGAGCAGAACGTGACGCGCGTGACGGGCCAGGTCCGCTCCAAGCAGGAGGCCGTGCTGGGTCCCCAGGCGACGGGCACGCTCGCGAAGGTGAACGTCCGGGTGGGCGACAAGGTGAAGAAGGGCGACGTGCTGGCGCAGCTGGACACGTCCAACGTCTCCATCGCGGTGGACCAGGCGAAGGCGGCCAGGGACATGGCGGAGGCCGGGCTGCAGCTGGCCTCCAGCAACCTGGAGCGCATGCGCAAGGTCGCCGAGTCCGGCGGCGTCGCGGCCAACGCGCTGGAGCAGGCGGAGATTGGCCAGAAGCAGGCGGCGGCCCAGGCGGCCCAGGCCGGCGCGGCGTACCGGCTGGCGGTGGAGAACCTGCGCGACCACAGCATCGTGGCGCCCTTCAACGGCGTCATCACCGCGCGCACGAAGAACGTGGGTGACTCGGTGGCGATGACGCCCTCCACCCCGGTGTTCTCCATCGTGGACGCGGACGGGCTGGAGATCCGGATGATGGTGCCGGAGTCCGTCATCGACAACGTGACGCCGGGCATCGTGACGCCGGGCACCGTCAACCCCAGCGGCATGCGCTTCGAGGCGAAGGTGGCCAACGTGGGCGCCGTCATCGACGCGCAGAGCCGCACCGTGGAGGTGCTGGCGGACGTGACGGGCAAGACGGACCACCCGCTGCGCCCCGGCGCGCTGGTGGAGATGGACTTCTCCAAGGCCGCGGGTGACGCGGGCAACGGCCTGTTCCTGCCGGCGCAGGCCGTCAGCAGCAAGGGCCAGGACGGCTTCGTGTGGGTGGTGCAGGACGGCACCGTGCGCAAGCGCGACGTGCGCGTGCAGCGCGTGCTGCCCGGCTACGTGAAGGTGCTGCAGGGCCTGACGGCGGAAGAGCGCGTGCTCGCCGACGCTTCGCTGGACGTCAAGGAGGGGACCGCCGTGCGCGTCGCGCAGTAGCGGTCCCTCCTCCCCTCTTCTTCCCTGGGTATCTGAATGCTCAAGACCTTCATTTCACGGCCCATCTTCACCGCCATGCTGATGCTGGCGGTGGTGGTGTTCGGCCTGTTCGCCTATCCGAAGATCGGCGTGGATCAGTTCCCCGACGTCGACTTCCCCGTCGTCACCGTGACGACCGTCCTCCCGGGCGCGGACCCGGAGACGATGGAGAAGAACGTCTCCGACCCGTTGGAGGAGGCGCTCAACACGCTCAACGGCGTGGACGTGCTCAAGTCCATCAACCTGGAGAGCGTTTCGCAGATCGTCGTGCAGTTCAAACTGTCCACCAAGGTGGACATCGCGGCGCAGGACGTGCGCGACCGCGTCCAGGCCACGCTGAGCAAGCTGCCGGATGAGGTGGAGACGCCCGTCGTCGAGAAGTTCGACATCGGCGCCGCCCCCATCATCACGCTGGCGCTCGCGGGCGCCCTCCCGGTGGAGGAGCTGACGCGCATCGCGGACGACATCGTGAAGCCGGCGCTCCAGCGCAACCAGGGCGTGGGCAGCATCGACATCGTCGGTGGCCGTGAGCGGGAGATCCAGCTGGTGGTGGATCCGAACCGCCTGCGCGGCTTCGGTCTGGCCATCAGCGACGTCAGCCAGGCGCTCAAGGCCCAGAGCCTGGACGTTCCCGGCGGCCGCAGCATGGACAGCGGCCGTGAGCGCGTGGTGCGCCTGACGTCCGAAGCGAAGAGCGTGGAGGACATCCGCAACATCATCATCACCAGCTCGGGCGGCGCGCCGGTGCGCGTGCGAGACATCGCGGAGGTGGTGGACGGTCCCGCCGAGCAGCGCTCTGGCGCGAAGAGCGGCGATCGCAGCGCGGTGGCGATGGTGGTGCGCAAGCAGTCCGGCTCCAACACCGTGCAGGTGGCGGACCTGGTGCAGGAGTCGCTGGCGGACATCAACAAGACGCTGCCCGCGGGCATCCAGGTGGAGACGGTGACGGACAACGCGCGGTTCATCCGCTCGTCCATCCATGCCGTGCAGGAGGACCTCATCCTGGGCGGCGTGCTCGCCGTCCTCATCGTGTTGGTGTTCCTGCGCAACCTGCGCTCCACCATCGTGGCGGCCGTCGCGCTGCCGGTGTCCGTGGTCGGTACGTTCGCGGTGATGGCGGCGCTGGGCTTCACCTTCAACATGATCACGATGCTCGCGCTGACCCTGTCCATCGGTCTGCTCATCGACGACGCCATCGTGGTCATCGAGAACATCGTCCGTCACATGGAAGAGGGCGCCTCGCCCATGCAGGCCGCGCTGGAGGGCGCCGGACAGATTGCCCTCGCGGTGCTCGCGGTGACGCTGGCCATCGTGGCGGTGTTCATCCCGGTGGCCTTCATGGACGGCATGATTGGCAAGTTCTTCTACCAGTTCGGCGTCACGGTGGCGGTGGCCACGCTCATCTCCTACGTGGTGTCCATGACGCTCACGCCGATGCTCTCCTCGCGCCTGCTGCGTGAGCACGGGCACCCGACGGGCATCTCCGCCGCGGTGGAGAAGGTGCTGGTGGGCATGGAGAACGGCTACCGGAAGATTCTGGGTGGCATCCTCCGGCAGCGCGCCCTGACGATGGTCGTCGCGGTGGTGGTGCTCTTCGCGACCTTCGGCATGGCCCGCTTCCTCAAGTTCACGTTCATTCCGGAGCAGGACAACGGCAACATCAAGCTGACGGTGGAGCTGCCCATCGGGTCCACCATCCACCAGACCCAGACGCAGCTGGACACCTTCGCGGCCCAGGTGCGGTCGCTGCCGGGCATCGACTCCACGTTCACCACCGCCGGTGGCGGCGTGCAGGAGGAGGTCCACAAGGGCGAGGTGCTCATCAACCTGAAGCCGGTGGGCGACCGCGCCTTCAAGCAGAGCGAGCTCAAGGCCTACCTGCGCCAGACCATCAAGGCGCCCCCGGGTGTCACCGTGGCCGTGCAGGACGTGGCCGCGGTGGCGGGTGCCGGTTCGCGCAGCCAGCAGGTGCAGTTCAACCTGCGCGGCGACAACTGGAAGGAGCTGACCGCGTCCGCGGAGAAGATGCGCCTGGAGATGCTCAAGAACACGGGCCTCACCGACGTGGACATGACGTACCGCTCCGGCAAGCCGCAGTACGACGTGCAGGTGGACCGCGACCGCGCGGCCACGCTCGGCGTGCCGGCCGCGTCCCTGGGCGCCACGCTGCGCTCCTACCTGGGCCAGGACAAGGTGCTGGACTACCGCGAGGGCGGTGAGACGTACGAGGTGAAGCTGCGCCTGCCGCCGGAGACGCTGGCCTCCGCGGACGCGCTCGGCCAGCTGGCCGTGCGTGCCCCCAACGGGCAGCTGGTGGAGCTGCGCAACCTGGGCCGCATCGTCCCCGCCGAGGGCCCGGTGCAGATCGACCGTCAGTCGCAGCGGCGGCAGATCACCATGCTGGCGAACCTGAAGGAGGGCTACGCGCTCTCCGACGCCATCACCTACATGCAGGGCTACGCCGCCACGCAGCTGCCCAAGAGCGTCGTGGGCGAGCTGGAAGGCAACGCGAAGGAGCTGGGCAAGTCCGTGGCCGCGTTCGGCACCGCGCTGCTCCTGGGCATCATCCTCATCTACATGATCCTCGCGGCGCAGTTCGAAAGCCTCATCCACCCGTTCACGATCATGCTGTCACTGCCCTTCGCCTTCATCGGAGCCATTGGCGGCCTGCTGATCACCGGCCAGTACATGTCCATGTTCGCCCTCATCGGCGTCATCATGCTCATGGGCCTGGTGGTGAAGAACGGCATCCTCCTGGTGGACTTCACACTGCAGGTCCGTGAGAAGGGCCGCACGGCACACGAGGCGCTCCTCGAGGCCGCTCCGGTGCGTCTGCGCCCGATTCTGATGACGACCATCGCGATGATCGCCGGCATGATCCCGGTGGCCATCGCGAAGGGCGACGGCGCGGAGACGCGCGCGCCCATGGCCATCACCATCATCGGCGGCCTCATCACCTCCACGTTCCTCACGCTGGGCGTGGTGCCGGTGGTGTACTCGCTGCTGGATCAGCTGGCCGCGCGCTTCAAGCGCAACAAGGGCAGCGACAAGGGCTTCGCGGGTGGCTCCGGCCCGGCACACGGTCCGTCCAACCAGGACCGTGAGCGGGAGGCCGCCGCGGCCGCGGCCCGGGTGGAGACTGCCTGATGCGCCGACCCACCTCCATCACCTCCCCCTCGGAGTCCGAAGTGCGCTCCGAGGGGAAGGACGAGGCCGCTGACGAGAAGGCCGTGATGGAGCGCCTGCTCCAGGATGGGGACCAGTCCACGCCGGACTCACGCCGCTTCATGGGGCTCATCCGGGAGCTGGCCCACTTCCGCTCCCTGAGGGATCCGCTGGCGAGCCTCTGCGACGACATGCGGCTGACCCCCACCCAGGTGCACGCGCTTGGGTGGCTGGGCATGGACGGCCCCATCCAGGTGGGCGTGCTGGCGCAGCGCATCGGCATCACCAAGAAGACCATCACCGGAGTGGTGGACCGCCTGGAGGACATGGGCATGGTGGAGCGCGGCCGGGACGCGGAGGACCGCCGCGCCGTCACCGCCAAGCTCACCGACCGGGGATGTGAAATCTACAAGGTCATCCAGCTGATGACGGACGCGGGCATCCGGCGGTTGATGGGCCTGCTTCCCGAGGATGATCGCGAGGCGCTGTTCGGCATCATCGAGCGGATGCTCGCCCGCATGAAGGCCGCCGCACCGCCGCGCTGAAGAGGGTACCCAGGTGCGTGGATGGGCGCGGGCTGCGACACTGCCCGCGCCCATGCTCCCCTCCTTCGTGGCCCTGCTCGGGCTTGGCCTGAGCGCCGCTCCCCCGCCCTCACCCGCCGCCCCTTCCGCGTCCGCGGTGCTCCACGCGCAGTGCCGCACGCACGGGGCGGATCCATCCAGACCCTGGGCGCTCGCGCACGGCATGGACCTGGACGGGAAGGCCTTCCATGCACGGGACGGCCGCGCGGCCTCGGACGCCATCGTCGCGGGGTTCCTGCGCCGCGACGTCCCCGACGCGGGAGGCACGGCCCGCTACTTCTTCGATGCCTTCACCCCGGACGGCACGCCCGTGGAGCCCCACCCTGCGCTCCAGGTGAAGACCTTCCTGCTCGCGGGATACCCGCGCTCGCATGCGTTCCCCACTGCGTGGGGCAAGGTGACGCTGAGGGAGCTGGTGGCGTCGCTCCAGCACGACTTCCGCCCCGCGCTCGCCGCGTCGCCGGACGGAGCGTGGGCACTGGATGCGCTGTCACATGTGCTGGAGCCCGGGGGCTCGTTCGTCAACGGCGCGGGAGAGCCGGTGCGGATGGACGCGGTGATGGACACCGCGCTCGCCACGCTGGAGTCCGCGAACGCGGAGCTGATGCGGGGCATGAAGGCGGGCCTTCCCCAGGTGCCCAAGAACAAGCAGGGCATCTACGCGCACCCGTGCGGCGGGCTCCACTTCTTCCAGGCCGTCGCGGGCTGGGCGCGCTTCCCCGCCGTGCGCAAGGCGTGGGGCCCGAAGCTGGACGCGCAGGTGGATGTGCTGGTGTACCGGCTGGGTTCGGAGGCGCGGCAGTACGAGGCCGCGCTCACCGCCGCGCCCGCGTACCGCGTCCCGGTGCTGGTGCAGATGGTGAAGTTCTACGGCCACTTCCTGGAGGCGCTGGGGCGCTACCGGGACGAGGCGGGCTGGAAGCCCACGCCCGCGCAGGCGGTGGCGGTAGCGGAGGCGAAGGCCGCGCTGGAGCACGCGACGCTGAGGCTGGAGGCCACGGGCGCCTTCCGCGACACGGAGGCGCTGACCAAGACGCAGCCCCAGCTCGCCCTGGACCTGGTGGGCGACGCGTGCCACGCGGCGCGCGGCTGGGACCTGTGGGCCTCCGCGAAGGCCCGTTGAGGCCCGAGGCTCGACCGAGCCTCAGGGCCCGTCCTGACGCTGGCCTCCTGGCTTGAACCGCAGGAGTCCCGCTGAGAGCGCCGCCTTCCCGGAGGCCATCCACCGGCGGCCCCGCTGCCGCGCGACCATCACCGAGCCCAGCACGAGCCGCTGCGCGCGCATCTGGAGCAGGTCCGCGCGCAGCTCCATGGGCGTCACGGTGCGGATGCGGCCCTGCTCGTAGGCCTCCGTGATGGCGCGGCGCTGGAGCTTGCCGCTGCTCGTCTTCTGGAGCTGGCCGTAGCGGATGAAGAGGACGTCCTCTTTCGGGAGCGTCACGCCCACCGTCTCCAGCACCGACTGGCAGACCTGCTTGCGGCTGTCCTCCAGGCGCTCCAACGCGGCCGGGTGGTTCACCTCCGCCAGCACCACGAGACGGCCCTTCACCTGGATGACGGCGGTGCGGCCCGGACGGATGAAGCCCAGCCGCTCCACGGCCTGCTCGAAGTCCGCGGAGAAGAAGCTCTGCCCGTTCACCTTGATGCGGTCGTTGATCCGCCCGGTGATGAAGAGCTCGCCCTCCTTCTGGAAGCCCAGGTCTCCCGTGGCGTAGAAGCCGTCGTCGCCGCGCAGGGGCCGGTCGTCCAGGAAGTACGACGGCGCCAGGCTGCCGCCGCGCAGCTCGATTTCGCCCAGCTCGCCCTCGCCGCACAGCTGGCCGTCCTCCGCGCGCAGCCGCACCTCGAACTCCGACAGCGGCCGGCCCACGGAGATGGCGGGCTGGCCGTTGGGCGCGGTGATGACGCGCACCGTCTGGCGCGGCGGCACGCTCGCGACCATCAGCACTGTCTCCGCCATGCCGTAGCAGGGCATGAACACGTCGCGCCGCAGACCGCACGGGGCGAGGATGTCCAGGAACTGCTCCAGGTTGGGGATGTTGATGGGCTCGCTGCCCAGATAGATGCTCTGCACGCGCGACAGGTCCAACCGCTTCAGGTCATCCGCGTCCGCCGACTTGAGCGACTTCAGCGCGTAGTCGATGGCGAAGTTGGGGATGACGGAGCCCATCACCTTCTCGGAGGAGATGAGCTCCAGCCAGCCCATGGGGTCCATCAGGAACGACGCGGGCTGGGCCAACAGCAGATCATTGCCCACCGTGATGCAGGTGAGCAGCCCGCCGATGAGCCCCATGTCGTGGTAGAGCGGCAGCCAGCTCGTCACCCGGTCCTCGGACGTGCGGCTGTCGTGCCGGATGATCATCCGCAGGTTCGCGGCCAGGTTCTCCTGGGTGATGGGCACGCCCTTGGGGAACGACGTGGACCCCGACGAGAACTGCACGAACGCCAGCTCCCCGGGCGCCACCTCCCGCAGCTTCACGCCGGGACGCTTCGCGCCCGTGGGCGGCGGCGGCAGGCGCTCCAGGGGCAGCTCCAGTCCAGCAATGCTGGGCACGTCCAGCACCAGCAGCGCGCCATAGCGCTCGCGGATGCGCGCGAGGAAGTCCCGGTAGGGCCCCTTCGGCGTGCTCAGGATGTACGGCTTCACGGACAGGGGCACCGCGCCCAGCTCCATCAGCCCCAGGAAGGCGAAGATGACGGACGAGGAGGTTTCGAAGGGCAGCACCACGCGCGTGCCCGGCGCCACGCCGCGCGCGCGGAAGTGCTCCGCCGCCCCGGCCACCCGGGAGGCGAACTCCCGGTAGGGCACGAACTCCGGCGGCCCGATGAAGTCGTCGTAGAGAAACAGGCCGCGTCGCGGATCCGCCGACTCCAGCCGCTGGATGATGTCGAGCATGTGAAAAGCCTCCCCTCCTCCGGGTCCTTCAATCCTTCAGTGCGAGGGCGCCACCTGGCGCATCCACGCGAGCACGCGAGGCAGCACCTCCGCGCGGGCGCGCTCTCCGCGCACCACGTCGAAGTGGCCCGCGTCCCAGCTCAGCCCCTGCGCGCGCCCCAGGACGAACAGATCCTTGCGGGCACTGCCCAGGTGGGCCACCAGCTTCTGCGCGCGCTGCGGTGACGCATGGAACACGTCCGCCGCGCCCACACCCGCGAACACCGGCAGCGTCACGTTGCCCAGCGCGCTCCAGTAGTCCGTCGCGCCATCCGTGCTCCGGAACGCGCCCGTGGGCGCCCAGTCCGTGAACTGCCGCATCACGCCCGCCGGTTCGTCCCAGGGCCCCTGCTTCAGCGCCTTCGCCGGGAAGCGTCCCAACATCCCCGCCACCGTGGACGAGAAGCCCAGCTGGAAGCGCTTCTTGAACCCGCCGTCGCTGTAGTCGTTCACCGCCGAGGACAGCGTGCACACGCCGGACAGCGACGCCTGGAGCGAGGGGTCCACCCCCAGCGCCGCCAGCACCGCGTAGCCCGCCATGCTGTGGGCCAGGATGAACAGCGGCCCGGTGTGACGCGCGCGCACGGCCCGCACCAGGTCCGGGATGTCGTGGCGCACGTACGTGTCGAAGCTCCAGTCGTACGCGCGCTTCGCGGGCCAGCGGCTCTTGCCATGCCCGCGCAGGGACGCGACGTACGACACACAGCCCGCATCCACGAACGTGCGCGCGAACCCATCCCCCTGCCCGCCCAGGAAGAAGCGGCCGTCTGAGAACAGCCCCGGCACGAAGAGGATGCCGGGCGCGGAGTCCGGCGTCCCGGACAGGCGCGCCTCCACGACGTGCAGCGCGTGCTCCTGGGACGTGGGCACCCAGAACTCCAGCGACGCGAGCTCCGGCTTCGCGTTCGTGCTCATGGGCGCGGATCCTCGACAGGGGCCACCGGGGCGCGCGCGGCGTCCAGGAACTGCTGCAGCGACGCGAGCGACCGGGCCCGCGCGTCCAGGAAGGCCACGCTCACCAGCGCCTCCACCGCCACCGGCCCACCCACCGTCAGGAACACGCGCTGACGGAACCGCGCGCGGTAGTTGATGCTGTCCGGCTCCAGCTCGTCCGCCGCGGGCGACTCCAGCTCCGTGTGCACCACCACGTCGCCCGGGGGAATCTCCCGGCGGTAGTCCACCTCCACCCGCGACACCACCGCCACCACCGGCCCCCCGCGCGTCAGCCCCTGCCGCTCCAGCCAGGCCCAGCGGCCGGCCTCCAGGTACTCCAGCGTGGTGGCGTTGTTCACGTGCCCCAGGATGTCCAGGTCATTGGGACGCACGCGCAGCGTGAGTGACGACTCTTCGAAGTGCACGGGGGGATGTCCTTCGGCTGCCAGGGGGATGACAGCGACTTCAGGGGGACGGAGCGCGCGTCACGATGACCACCGTCGAGACGAACCCTCCGCTATGCGACAGCGATACAGAGACCTGCAGGCCCTCGCGCGACAGGTGCTCCGCGAGCGTGCCGTGAAACTGGAAGCGCGGCGCGTGCCGGGCGTCGTGGACGAGCTCGGCGTCCGTCCAGAACCAACCGGCGACCGCAGGCAGCGCCTTGAAGAGGGCCTCCTTCGCGCTGAAGCCCGCCGCCAGACTCTGCACCGGATCCGCCGCGCGCTCGAAGTGGGCGAGCTCCGCGGCGGTGAAGAAGACGTCCGGCTCCCGCAGGGCCCGTGCGGCCTCCAGCTCCGAGATGGCCTGGAGGTCGTGGCCCAGGCCCATCAACACCCGACGAGGTCCATCCAGGTGTCCTCCAGCTCCTCTCGCGACGCCACCGTGATGCCGGTGATGCGCTTGAGGGCGTGGAAGATGAGCTGCTCCTTCTTGCGCAGCGCGTCCGGGGCGTAGAAGCCCTCGCGGTGCTCCAGCCGATCCCACCAGTTGACGTGGGTATCGCGGCTCTCCACGCGCTCGCGCTTGCTGCCGTGCACCTCGCCGCCGTCGCGAAGGAAGAGGTGCGCCACCGCGAACGCCTCCTTCGCCTTGTACGCGCCGCTGTCCACCAGCGCCTTGGCGAAGGCGATGAAGTAATTCATGTGCTGCACTTCGTCCGCCGCCACCTGCTTGAACAGTGCGCGCAGGCCCGGGTCCTGGACCATCTGCGAGCACTGGCCGTAGTCCACCGCCGCCACCACCTCGGAGATGGACAGCAGCGTGAGCGTGCGCAGCATGTCGTCGTCGGGGAAGACCTTGCGGAACTCGATGAAGGTGGCGTCGGAGATGGCCTCCAACCCCAGCACCGAGGACAGGCGGTTGAACGCCGTCTCGTGGTGCGCCTCCTCCTCGTTCCAGTAGCGGCTCCACGTGCCGCACGCCTGCATGATGGAGGCGACGGTGGGGTTCTTCTCCTGCCACCGGCGGCACTCCTGATCCGCCAGCCGCTCCAGCCGGTCCGCGCCCGGCTTCGTCGTCAGCTCCGCCCGCCCCGCGTTCCACACCAGGTGCCGGTCGGCTTCACCCACGTGCGCGAAGTCCACGTGGGAGAGCAGCTCCACCACGCTCCAGCGCCGCGATTCGTGCAGCCGCTGCTGCTCCCAGGTGATGTCCACCAGGGACTGCCCCCGCTGGGTGAGGGCTTCGTACAGCTCCGCCTGGATGGCCGGGCGGCTTTCGGGCGAGAGGACCTTGGGGGGGGCGACGGTCGCTTCTTCGTGCTCCAGGCCGCGCGCGAGGACGCTCATGCCGACTTCCGCTCTGGGTTCGTGACTTCACCCATGAAGACCGCCAGGACCTTGGACACGGTTGTATCCAAGGACAGTGCCGGCAGGCGAACCCTCAGTCCATAATCCTTGCGCAACCCGTTGGAGGTGCGGGCAAAGGCTTCCATCAAGTCGACGCTGTTGGTCATGCGCTCGGAGCGTGTAATCAACGCCGCGAGTGTGAGGTCTTCGGAAAACAACTCTCCTTCCGTGAGACCCACGTTTTCCGCGAATTTTCGTCGGATATATGACTCGAGCTCCTGTGCGTCGGGCACGGGGGACCTTCCTTCTCAGGGCTTGAAAGTCGATTTCCCAGTCTAAAAACAGGAAAGACTAACTGTGGCTCCAGACCTGTCAATCATCAACGGGTCACTTTGGATCCGCGTACGAACCCGCCCTCTTGGGTTCGTTTCACGCGTCATTCATGCAATCAGGCGCGAGATTTCTTCGGCAGTGAAACCTGCGTCTTCCAGGATGACGCGCGAGTGCTGTCCGAGCGTGGGCGGTGGACGCAGTGCGACGTCGCCCATGCGCAGCGGCGTGAGCAGGTGCGTAACGCGAATGCCGCGCTGCGCATCATCCGTCTCCACGAAGAGGCCGCGCGCGCGCAGCTGCGGATCCGCGAGCACCTCGTCCCCTTCCGCCACCGGCTCCACGCAGAACTCCGCGCCGGAGAGCTGCTCGCGCCAGTGCGCCAGGGGCTGGCTCGCGAAGACGCGGGTGAGCTCCGCCTTCACGCGCGCGCCGGCTTCGCCGCCGGAGTACGCGTCGTCCAACAGCTCCGGGCGGCCCAGCTTCGCGCAGAGCGCGCCGAAGAACTTGGGCTCCAGCGCGCCCACCGCGAGCCAGCGGTCGTCCGCGGTCCGGTACAGGCCATAGCTGGGGAAGCCGCCGTTGAGCGCCTCGCTTCCGCGCTGGAGCGGTGAGCCCTCCGTCCCCATGAACAGGCGCGAGGCCAGGTGCAGGTGGAGGAACGCCAGCGCGCCGTCCGTCATGGACACGTCCACGAGGCGGCCCACGCCAGTGCGCTCGCGCTCGTGCAGCGCGGCCAGGATGCCCACCAGCGCGAAGAGGCTTCCCCCGCCGATGTCCGCCATCTGCACGCCCGGGAACGCGGGCGCGCCACCGGCTTCGCCGCCGTAGCCCAACAGGCCCGCGCGGGCCACGTAGTTGAGGTCGTGCCCCGCCTTGAGCCGGTCCGGCCCCGTCTGGCCGTAGCCGGAGATGGCGCAGTAGATGAGCCGCGGGTTCTTCTGACGCAGCACCGCCTCGCCCACGCCCAGCTTGTCCATCACGCCAGGGCGGAAGCTCTCCACCAGCACGTCGTAGTGGGACACCAGGCGCAGGAGCGCGTCACGGCCCTCGGGCGTCTTGAGGTTCAGCGTGAGCGAGCGCTTGTTGCGGTGCAGCCCGTAGTAGAGCGCGCCCTCTCCGTCGCGGTGCGGCGGCATGTGGCGGGTGGCGTCCCCCACGTCCGGGTCCTCCACCGTGTCGACGGTGGCGCCCAGGTCCGCGAGCACCAGCGTCGCGTACGGGCCGGGCAACAGGCGCGACAGGTCCAACACCCGCAGGCCTGCGAGGGGGGAAGACGGCTCAGACATGTAAGGGGGCTCCAGGGGGAGATGGAGACATGCAGACGGCGCGTCCCCATCAGGGTGACGCGCCGTCGGTACGACACGAGACTCAGAGGCTCAGGACAGCAGCTTCGCCAGCTTCATGGCGAGGCCCATGTCCATCGGCTTGAACTTGAGCTTGCCCTGCATGGCGGCCATCTGCGGGTTCAGCTTGCCCTCGCGGATCTTCACGAAGTCGTCGTTGCTGACCGTGACGGTCATCTTCGACGCGCCGTTGAGACCCTCGGACACCCAGCCCTCCGTCTTGGTGGTGTCCAGCGTCCACTTGCCGCCACCGTCGCCGGAGACGTCGAAGTGGATGATGGCGTTGATGTCCTTCGCCAGCTCCGGCTTCGCCTGAAGCTTCTCGGGAATCTGCCCCTCGATGATGTCCTTCGCGGTCGCCATGACTCGCTCCTTACGTTTTCAGCGTTGATTGGTGAATCAGCCCTGCGCGGACCGTAGTGGTGCCCCACCGCCCCGGTCAAGCACGGCCACGGAGGCGTGCTCAGACGCGAGAGGTGTCCGCCGAGGGGCTGAGGGACTGTCGCACCATCGACAGCAGGTCGTTGAGCTCGAAGGGCTTGGCCAGATGGCCCATCGCGCCAATGTCCTTCGCCTTGCTGCCGACGTTGCGGTCCGCGCTGAGGACGATGATGGGGATGCCCGCGAAGGCAGGCTTCTGGCGCATGCGCTGGGCGAACTCCCAGCCGTCCATCACCGGCATCATCAGGTCCAGGAGGATGAGGTGCGGAGGATCCGGCTCCAGGCGCTCCAGGGCCTCCTTGCCGTTGCGGGCACGGCGGATCTCGAAGCCTTCGGCCTCCAGGATCTCGGAGAGGGCCTCCAGGATGTCGGGATCATCGTCCACGACGAGCACCACGGGTGCTTCAGCATGCTGTGCGTTGAGCGAGGTCAGAGGTGTCTCCTCGATACCGCTTTCGGAGGTCGATCTTCCACCATCACTGGCCCCCCGGGTGCAAGAAATCAAGGGTCCCGCGGACGGAGCGGGAGCCCGTTGCAAAACCGACAGTCACTGCCCACCCTTCCGGTGATTCGAAGCTCGGCCAGGGGAGGTCTGCGTGACGTGGATGGGGGAAACGGCTGGAGGCAACGAAACCGCACCGGGGCTCGCGCTGTTGCCCCGTCAAGGGACACCCCGCCTGCTCGGTCCCCTGCTCCTGGACTACCTGGGCTTGGAGGCCCTGCCTCCCCTGCCGGCCGTCACGGGCATCGACGGGCTGATGGCCGCCGTGGGCTTCAGCCGCAAGGACGGCGAGCGCAACCTGTGGGAGCGCCAGGACCGCACCGTCCTGGTGGGCGAAGAGCCGCTGGAGGACGGCGGACGGCTGGTCTGGGCGCTGCCGGTGCCCTGGAATTCAGAGCGGGGTTCACCCCAGGTGCCCCAGGATTCACCGTCAGGCGAGCGTGTGCAGGACCGCGTGCGCTTCCTGTCGCTCGCGTCGCACGACCTGCGCGGGTCGCTGGCCAACATCCGCTCGTACGCGGCGCTGCTGCTCAACGGGCGCATCCCGCTGGAGCCCAAGGCGCAGCGCGGGCTGGAGACCATCCTGCGCAACGCGGACCGGGCGCTCTCCTTCGCCCAGGACTTCTTCGACTCCAGCCGCGCGGACCTGGGCGCGCTGGCGTGTGAGCGCGAGCGCCAGGCGCTCCTGCCCATCCTGGATGCCGCGGTGGAGCGCACGCGGGCCGCGGCGTCCGCCGCCAACGTGGGGCTGGTGCTGGACACGCTGCCGGACCTGCCCGACGTGACGGTGGACGCGGGCCGCATCCAGCACGCGGTGGAGGCCTTCGTGCACCACCTGCTGGCGCGCGCGCAGCCGGGCGAGGCGCTCCACGTGCGCGCCGAGCGCCTGGGTCACCAGGTGCGGGTGGAGGTGCGCCGCGACGGCGCGGCCGTTCCAGAAGAGGACATCACCGCTGTCTTCCAGTGCGAGGAGCGCGCCTTCCGCGAGCGCAAGCTGGAGGATCCGCTGCGCGTCTTCCTGGCCCGGCAGGAGGTGGAGGCCCACGGCGGCCAGGTGGGCGCCCAGGCGGACGAGGGCGGCACCACGCTCTTCCTCACGTTGCCCTTATCGCTTCCAGCGGAACTCGGGCATCCAGCGGGCTGGCAGGCGTGAGCCCTGGCCGGCGGAGTTGCTAGCGCGACCCACCTCCCACCGGTATGCTCCCTCGCGCATTTCGTGAGGAGCGAAGCCATGGGATTGAAGCTTCCTGAGATTCTTCTGATTTTCGCGGCGCTGCTGCTGCTGTTTGGCGGCTCGCGGTTGCCGCAGCTCGGCTCGTCCCTGGGCAGCGCGCTCCGCAACTTCAAGCGCGGCTTCTCCAGCGACGAGGAGAAGGACGAAGCTGGCGACAAGAAGACCGGCACGCTGTCCGCGTCCACCACCGTGGACAAGGACGTCGCCGCCAAGTCGCCCAGCCACCACGCCTGATTGCGGTTCCGTCCGGGTGGGCCCGGGAAGGCCCCGCCCCTGACGGCAAAAGACATCGCTGAACGTTCACCCGTGACGCCCGTACCGTGACCGCTCGAAAGCGGCCTCGGACGGGCGTCGGGCTTTGGTGCGTCAGTCCATGACCTTCGCGCCTTCGTACATGGCGTCGATGGTCTTGATGTACTTCTGGCTGGCGACCTTGCGCTTCACCTTGAGGGTGGGCGTGAGCTCACCGGACTCCTGCGTGAAGTCCGCGTCCATGACGGCGATCTTCTTGATGCTGGAGTACGGAGGAATCTCCGCGTTCACCTTCTTGATGATCTCCTCGACGGCCGTCTTGATCTCCGGCCGCTGGGAGTTCTGCGCGTAGGTGCCCACCGCGATGCCCTTGTCCTCCAGCAGCTTGCGCGCCGGGTCCTCGGACACGGTGATCAACGCCACCAGGAACGGCCGCTTGTCGCCGTACACCATGGCCTGGCTGATGAGCGGGAAGGTCTTGAGCGTGTTCTCGATGTTCTGAGGCGCCACGTTCTTGCCGCCCGCGGTGACGATGATGTCCTTCTTGCGGTCGGTGATGCGCAGGTAGCTGTCGGAGTCCACCTCGCCGATGTCACCGGTGTGGAACCAGCCGTCCGGATCCAGCACCTCCGCGGTGGCGGCGGGGTTCTTGTAGTAGCCCTTCATCACGCAGGGGCCACGCACGAGAATCTCACCGTCCGCGGCGATCTTGATTTCCGTGCCCGGCACCGGCGGGCCCACGGTGCCGATCTTGATCTTCTCCACCCGGTTGGCGTTGCACGGAGCGCTCGTCTCCGTGAGGCCGTAGCCCTCCAGCACCTTGAGGTCGAGCAGGTCGAAGAAGTAGGCGATCTTCCGGGACAGCGGCGCGCCGCCGGAGATGAAGATGCGCATGTTGCCGCCCAGCTTCTCGTCGAGCGTCTTGCGCACCTTGGAGAACACGAGCTTCTTCGCCAGGCTGAACATCAGCGTGTCGTACTCGCGCCCCTGGCCCTTGGCCTCGGAGTACTCGTCGAACAAGCCGAAGGCCCACTTGAAGAGCTTGCCCTTCACGCCGGGCGCCGCCGAGCCGTTGGCCACGACGTTGTTGTAGACCTTCTCGAACACGCGCGGCACGGACGGCAGCACCGTGGGGCGCGTCTCCGCCAGGTTCGCGAGCAGCTTGTCCACCGACTCCGCGATGATCAGCCGGAAGCCCATGGACAGCCACGCGGCCTTCACCACCTGGGCGAACACGTGCGCCAGGGGCAGGAAGAGCATGACGGAGTCCTCCGGCTTCATCATGCCCATGGCCTGGGTGGCCTTCGCTTCATAGGCCCAGTTGCCGTGGGTGAGGATGACGCCCTTCGGGTCGCCCGTGGTGCCGGAGGTGTAGACGAGCATGTTGGTCTCGTCCAACTTCACCTGAGACACGCGCTCGGTGAACGCGGACTCGGCGGCCTGGGGGATGCCCTTGCCAGAGGCCACCATGTCCGCGAGCGAGATCTCCTTGTCGCCGGAGATGGGGCCCTCGAAGACGACGATCTTCTGCAGCGAGGGGATGTCCCCCAGCTTGGAGCGGACGCGGGACAGGCGGCCCGCCTGCTTGGCGTCCTTCTCGTCGTTGTCGACGAGCAGCAGCTTCGTCTCCGAGTGGTTCAGGACGTAGCGGCACTCATCCGGCGTGTTGGAGCCATAGATGGGCACCGTGATGGCCTGGGCCGCGCTGATGGCCAGGTCCGCGATGATCCACTGCAAGCTGGTGTTGGCGAAGATGCCGACCCGGTCCCCGGGCTGAACGCCCTGGGCGATGAGGCCCGCCGCCTGCGCCTTCACGTCCTCCAGCACCTGCGCGAACGTGACGTCCTGCCAGCGTCCGTCCTTCTTGTGCGTCACGCCCACCTTGGAGGCGTTCTGTGCCCGCTGAACGAGCAACTGGACGAGGTTCTGCTCCTGCGTCCCGCCCGCTGCGGGAGCCGTCGTGACCTGACTCTCTGCCCTCACTTGAGCTCCTCCTGGATGTCGGCATCCACCTTCTTGGCCCACTGCTGCACGCGCTGCCCCTCAGCGGGGTTGTACGCGGTGCTTCCCTGCTTGACCTTCTCGACGGCCGCGCTCGCTTCCTTCGCCTTGCCGTCCTTCAACAGCGTCTCGGCAAGGTAGTAGTGCGCGCGCAGCGACTGCGGAAACTTGGCGATGGCCTTCTGGTAGTACTCGGCGGACTTGCCCAGGTCCCGCTTCGGCCAGGGCAGCTCATAGAAATATCGCCCCTTCACCAGCCAGGGACCGCCGTACTCGTACGTGGCGTCGATCTTCAGCGCGGTGTCCAGGCGCTCGTTGAACTTGCCCTCCAGACCGTCGCCCAGCGCCTTCATGATGCCCACGGCCTGCGAGTAGGAACCGATGCCGCAGGCGGCGAAGTAGTAGCCCTCCACGCGCGTGGGCTGGAGCTTGGAGGCCTTGTCCCCGGCCTCCCAGGTCTGCTTGCCCAGGACCATCTTGAGCTTCTTCTCCGTGGCGCCGTCCGCCTGCCACTGGAGGATGCGCGCCTTGCGCCACGCCAGGTCGAAGTCGTCCGGCGCGGCCTTCAGCGCCTCGGACACGTCCTTGTCCAGCGCCTTCACGGACTCCGCGTCACTGCGCTTCGCGTACAACGCGTCGAGTTGGTCGAGCAGCGCGGGATCCGCGGCGTTTGCCGGGATGGCCCAAAGCACCCAAAGGGCAAGCAATTTCAAGCGCATCGAAAAGCCTTAGCACGCACGCTCGCCTACCATCAACCGAACGTGCCAGACGCAGCGCGGCAAAAAAGAAGACGGGACCGGCAAGGTGCGAACACCCCGCCAGGTCCCGTCATCGATGCAACAGATGCTGCCTTTCGCGCTTCCGATTCAGGCCGCGTCGGCCGTGGCGGTGTGCTCCTCGTTCTCGTTGAAGGCGATGAGGTAGCGCTCCAGGAAGTTCTTCGTCTTCAGCTCCACCTGGCGCACGCGCTCGCGCGACACGCCCCAGCGCTGGCCCAGCTCCTCCAGCGTCAGCGGCTTGTCCTGCGTGAGGCGCTCCTGGAGGATGTCCCAGCCCAGGTCGCCAATGCGCTTGCGCACCTTGGACAGGGCATCCTGGATTTCGGTGTCCTGCTCGCGGGAGAGGAACGTCTCCTGCGGGGAGGGACCGCCATCCTCCAGCCGGTCGAGGAAGGTCGTCTCGCCCTCCTCGTCGATGGTGGCGTCCAGCGAGAAGTCCACCATGCTGCCGCGCTCCGCCTCACCGCCGCGCACCTGGCTGCGGTTGTCCTTCAGATAGCGGGTGATGTAGGCGCGGATCCACCACACGGCATAGGTGGCGAAGCGCACGTTCTTCTTCGGGTCGAAGTGCTCGATGGCCTTCATGAGGCCGACGTTGCCTTCCTGGATGAGGTCGTCCAGGCGGGCCCCGCGGTTGGCGAACTTCTTCGCCACGGCGACCACGAAAGCGAGGTTGGAGCTGGCGAGCGTCTGTCGGGCGCTCTCGTCACCCTTGCGGGCCTGGCGAGCCAGTTCGTACTCCTGTTCACGCGTGAGCTGCTGGTGGCCGCCCAGGTGACGCAGGTAATGCGAAAGGCCCTCTGCCGCGAACTTCGTCGAGTTGGCCATGATTTCCCGTCCTTCCGTTCGAAACTGCCGGACGCGATGAATCCCCCGACGAACCGCGTCCACCTGTCACTAGGACGCGCAACGGCGGAAAGGGTTTCTCATTCCTTCCAAGAAGAGCGATTCGCCCTCTCACCCTTGTCAAAAGCCCGTCACGCACTCGCACTTCCGGGCCCTTGGAAGCGCGTGACGTGTCGGGTGGGACAGCACCCACGTTTCCGGTCACGAAGTCTTCAACGCTTGAGCGCGGGGAAGATTTTCTCGGGATTGAGCAGACCTGATGGATCGAAAAAGTCCTTCAGGCGGCGCTGCAGTTCCAACAGCGCGGGCGATTGCTCCAGCGCCAGATATTCCCGCTTCGCGTGCCCCACGCCGTGCTCACCGGTGATGGTGCCCCCCAGCTCCACGGTGAGCACCAGCATGCGACGCAGCGCCTCGTCCACGAGGGGGCGCTGGCTGGGACCTTCGTACAGGATGTTGGCGTGCAGGTTGCCGTCGCCCGCATGGCCATACGTGGCCACGGTGAGCCCCAGCTCCGCGCCCATCTTCTTCAGCCGCTCGATGATCTCGGGAATTTTCGAGCGGGGTACCACGATGTCCTCGGAAATCTTGGCTGGCTTGAGCGCGCGCAGTGCCGGGGAAATCATCCGCCGCGCCGCCCACAGCTTTTCGCGCTGACTTTCGTCCTGGGCCACCAGGGTCTGCGTGGCCCCGTGCTGAGTGCAGATGTCCCCCAACAGTTGGAGCTCCGCGAACACGCCTTCGGGAGTGTTGCCGTCGACCTCGGCGATGAGGGCGGCGCCCGCGTCCGGGGGGAACTGGAAGCTGCCCCGATGCACGATGGCCTGGACGGCGACCTCGTCGATGAGCTCCAGGCAGCGCGGCAGGATGCCGGCGGCGAGCACCGCGGAGACGCCTCGCGCCGCGTCCAGCACGGACGGGAACACCACCAGCGCGGTCATCACCTGCCGGGGCAGTGGAATCAGCTGCACCGTGATTTCGGTGGCCACGCCGAGCGTGCCCTCGGAGCCCACGAAGAGCCCCACCAGGTCATAGCCGGCCACGCCCTTGATGGTGCGCCGGCCCACGCGCAGCACCTCGCCGTCCGGCATCACCCATTCCAGGCCGATGACGTAGTCGCGCGTGACGCCGTACTTCAGGGCGCGCGGGCCGCCGGCGTTCTCCGCCACGTTGCCGCCCAGCGTGCAGAACTCCCAGGAGTTCGGATCCGGCGGATAGAAGAGCCCTTGCGCCTCCACGGCCTTCATCAGGTCGCCGGTCACCACGCCGGGCTCCACCACCGCGGTGAGGTCCTCCTTGGAGATGGAGCGGATGCGGTTCATGCGCTCCAGGCTGACCGCCATGCCGCCCTTCAGGGGCAGCGAGCCGCCGCTCTTGCCGCTGCGCGCGCCACAGGGGGTGAAGGGCACGCCGTGCGTCTGGCACGCCTTGAAGATGGCGGACACCTGCGCGGTGGTCTCCGGCAGCAGGACGGCGTCGGGCCGGTACACGCCGCTGTCCGACTCGTCGCGCGCGTAGGCGTCGAGCGTGGAATCGTCGCGCTTCACCTGTCCCTGGGACAGCACGGTTGTCAGGGCCTCCAGCACCTTCGCCACACGCTCGGGCGCCACCCGCTCGAAGGTCTGGGAGGCGGGGTTCATCGGCCCGCTCCCGTGCGAGCCCCCAGGCGGGCCCATAGCTCGCGGCGCAGGGGGCCATCGCGGCGCAGGCGTCCTTCATAGGCTTCCGCGTGGGTGACGGCGTCACGCTGATGGTCGGCCCTCAGCCGCAGACACGCCTGCTCCGCCTCCAGGATGCAGGCGGTGGCGGGACTGTCGAGCACGCGGGCGAGCGAGCGCGCCACCTGCCGGGCCAGGTCCTCCTGGAGGATGAGCCGGTGCGCGAAGACATCCACCAGCGCGCCGATGCGCCCGAAGCCCACCACGCGCGAACCCGGCACGTAGGCCACGTGCGCGCGGCCGGTAAAAGGCAGCAGGTGGTGCGGGCACATGGAGTGGAAGCGCAGGTCCGTCACGACCACCAGTTCGCCGGAGGAGTCCGCGGGCGCGGGGTACGTCTTCCCGAGCGCCTCTTCGGGCGTGCGGCCGTAGCCGTCGAGGAAGCCGTTCGCCCACACGTCGGCCACGCGCGTGGGTGTGTCCAACAGGTTCACGTCCTGAAGGTCGAGCCCCGCGGCGGTGAGGAAGTCACGGACGGCCCGGGCCATGCCGGCGGGGTCGGGGCGCACGGCGCGAGGGGCCGGGGCCTTGGCGGCGGGGGCGCGGCGACGAGAACGGGAGGGAGGCACGGGCGGCGGAACTCCTGGCGCGGTGGGGCGTGACGCTGGCGCGCCCAACCTAACCGATGCGACCAGGAGGGACGTCCGGAATGAAAACAACGTTCCCTTGTCGTCGTGTTTCGGCGGTGTACCCAGGCTGCCTTGACACTCCCGGGGGCCGACAGTAAGCCAGCCGGGAACCCTCAGATGCTCTCGCGCGCCCACACCCTTGCCCGCCTCACCGCGATGCTGCTCGTCGCGCTCTGGGGTGCCCAGCCGCTGGGTCTGGCGCTGCACGTGGAGCAGCACGCGCACCGGTTCTGTCCGCAGCACCAGACGTTCGAAGAGGACGCGCGGCGCGCGAACCCCGCGCTGTCCCGCTTCTCCGAGCGCGCCCCCGTCGTCGCCTCCGTCCCGCCCGCCGTGGCGGACGCGACGGCCCTCAACCACGACACGTGCCCGCTGCTCACAGCCGCCCCTCAGGTGGAGGCCCTCCAGGGCTCGGGCGTCGCTTCCGCTTCGGCGTGCGTGGAGAGCAACCACCCGGCCACCGCGCCGCCTCGTTCCTTCGCGCCGCTCGCCGTCCTCGACACCGCGCCCAAGGCCTCGCCTCCGACGCACGCGTAGTTCCGCGTGTCGTGTCGTGAAGCAGGTCATCAGGTCGACGGTCGTCGCGGGGTGCGCATGCGCATGCTCCTCGGCCGGCCGGTTCCGAGGAGCAAACATCCGTGTCATTCCTTCCGCGCAGGCATCCCCGCGCCCTCGCCGTCGTGCTCGCAGCGCAGCTGTCCGCGAGCGCGGCGTGGGCCCAGCAAGCACCACCGCCCTCCACCGAGTCACCCCCACCTGCCGAGTCCCCTGCGCCCGCCGAGGACACTCCGGCGCTGAGCCCGGAGGAGATGGAGGAGATTGAAAAGGCGCTGGGCACGGACACGAGCACGCGCGCGCGTCCATCCGGCGACACGTCCCCGGTGTCACCCACCGCGACGAACGACTCCGGCGTGACACCGCTCAAGCTGCCCAACGCCATCTCCAGCGGCACCAACTTCCTCAACCTGAGCTTCATCCTGGACATGGCCCTGGCGGCCTTCTCCAACAAGGAGCCCCTCCAGGGCGGCGCGCACGACCCGACGAAGAACGGCTTCAACCTCCAGCAGCTGGAGCTGTCCATCGGCTCCGTGGTGGACCCGTACTTCCGCTTCGACAGCAACCTCGTCTTCAGCCAGTTCGGCGTGGAGATTGAAGAGGCGTACGTCACCACGCTGGACCTGCCCCTCAACCTCCAGGTGCGCGCGGGCCAGTTCCTCACCCGCTTCGGCCGCATCAACGCCACGCACCCGCACGCGTGGGACTTCGTGGATCAGCCCTTCATCATGAGCCGCTACTTCGGCGCGGAGGGCAACCGCGGTCTGGGCGTGGAGGGCTCCTGGCTCACGCCGCTGCCCTGGTACGTGGAAGTGATTGGCAGCGCCACCGACGCCACGGGCGAAGCCACCGCGCGCAGCTTTTTCGGCGCCGCCGCCGAGCGCGTGCTGTCACCGCTGGACTTCCAGCTCACCGGCGCGGTGAAGCAGTTCTTCCCGCTGTCGGACGACCTGTCGCTCTTGTGGGGCCTGTCCGTCGCCACGGGCCCCAACCCCACGGGCTACCGCAACTACACCAGCATCTACGGCACGGACGTGTACCTGAAGTTCCGGCCCATCACGTCGCAGAGCTCGCAGCAGCTGGTGTTCCAGGCGGAGGTGCTCTACCGCCGCAGGCAGGTGCCGGAGGACGTGCTGTCCGACTGGGGCGGCTACGCGCAGACGGTGTGGCGCTTCTCCAACCGCTGGGCCACGGGCGTGCGCTACGAGTTCGGCTCGGCCGCGAAGACGCTGGAGGGCCGGGTGGCGAATGATCCGCTCGACCCCGAATGGATTTCCGACCGCCAGCGCATCACCGCGTCGGTGACGTTCTGGCCCACCGAGTTCTCCCGCCTGCGCCTGCAGGCCGCCACGGACCGCGTGGGCTGGCGCGAGTCGCCGGACTACTCGGCCTTCCTCGCCCTTGAAGTCGTGACCGGCGCCCACGGTGCCCATGCGTTCTGACCTCTTCTTCCGGAGCCCTTCCATGCGTTCCCTTCGCCTGTTCGCGGCCCTGTGCGCCGCCGTCGTCAGCCTCACCGCCGTTCCCGCTCGCGCGGATTTGAAGGTCGTCGCCACCCTCCCGGACCTGGCCGCGCTGGCCAAGACCGTGGGCGGGGACAAGGTGGACGTCACCACGCTCGCGCTGCCCACGCAGGATCCGCACTTCGTGGACGCCAAGCCGAACCTGGCGCTCGCGCTCAACCGCGCGGACCTGCTCATCGCCGCGGGCCTGGACCTGGAGATCGGCTGGCTGCCCACGCTCCAGATGGGCGCGCGCAACAACCGCATCCTGACGGGCAACGCGGGCTACCTGGACGCGTCGCGGTTCGTGAGCCTCCAGGAGATCCCCGCCGGACAGGTGGACCGCAGCCAGGGCGACGTGCACCCCGGCGGCAATCCGCACTACCTCTATGATCCGCGGCAGGCCCTCAAGGTGGCGGCCGCCATCGAAGCTCGCATGTCGCAGCTGGATGAGAAGAACGCCGCCACCTACAAGGCCAACCTCGCGAAGTTCACGCAGGAGCTGCAGGCGGCGCAGACGGGCTGGGAGAAGCGGCTCGCGGGCTTCAAGGGCGTGCCCGTCATCGCGTACCACCGCACGACGGCGTACCTGCAGGACTGGCTGGGCTTCAAGACCATCGCCTTCCTGGAGCCCAAGCCGGGCATCCCGCCGAACCCGTCCCACGTCGCGCAGGTGCTGGCGCAGGGCAAGGCCAACAAGGTGAAGCTGGTCCTCAAGGAGGACTACTACCCGGACAACATCGCGAAGCTCGTGGCGTCGAAGATTCCCGCCGCGCTCGTCACGCTGCCCGGCGGCACCGACTTCCGTTCCGGTCAGACGTACGTGCAGCGCCTGGAGTTGATGGTGGGCCGCCTGGAGCAGGGCCTCGCCGGGAAGGGGGAATGACGCCATGAAGCGCTTCCCTTCCAAGGCGTGGTTGCTTCCCTTCGCACTGCTGTCCGGGTGCGCGTTCGACGCGGGCGAGGGATTCGCGGTGCTGGAGCCCTCCGTCCAGGCCGCGTACACGCCGGTGTCCGGCCGCAACGCGGGTGATGGCTACCAGGCGCTCGCGTCTGACTTCCAGCTGCGCATGGACACCGGCACGCTGAGCCTGGGCAGCATCGACCTGATTGCCAGCTCCGGAGGCGGTGGCAGCACGGCGTTCGACCCGTCCTCGCCGCCGCCGGGCTACTCGCTGTGCCACAACGGGCACTGCCACAGCGACTCCGGGGCGCTCGTGGACTACGAGGACATCCAGGCGGAGCTGGGCGGCGGAGGCAGCACCACCGTCACCGTGGCCAACCTGCCGGTGGACGCGGAGCTGGACCTGCTGGCGCCCGCGACCCGCGACCTCACGTGCAAGCCCGCCTGCGAGCTGGGCAAGACGACGCTGTCCCGCGGACGCTGGGCCATCACGGGTCTGCGGATGACGGGCAGCGTGCGCGATGGCCGCGTGCCTGCGCGCTTCGCGGGCGCCCTGCCCTTCCGCTTCACCGCGACGGTGACGGGCGCGGAGGCCACGCCGGTCGCGGTGCTCACCGGCGCTCTGGACGTGTCGTCTGACCGTGAGAATGAGCCGCGTGTGGCGTTGGGCCTGAAGCTGGAGCTGACGCCGGCCCTCTTCGACGCGGTGGACTGGTCCGCCGCGACGGTGGGAGCGGACGGAGTGGTGGACCTGGACGCGCCCGCGAACGCGGCGGTGCGCACCGCGCTTTTGGAGAAGGTGGCGGCGCTGAGCCCCACCGCGGAGGTGAACCGTGGCTCACGGTGATCACGAGACGGAGCTGGACCGGGGCCATCGCGCCGCGGTGCCGGAGCCGGGCGAGCCGCTGCTGAAGTGCGAGCAGCTCGTCATCGGCTACGGGGGCAAGGACATCCTGCCGCCCATGGACCTGGTGGTGCGCCGCCACCAGTTCGTGGCGGTGGTGGGCCGCAACGGCTCTGGCAAGAGCACCTGGTTCAAGACGCTGCTGGGGCTGATTCCTCCGGTGTCCGGTCGCATCGCCCTGGGCGCGCCGCACATCCGCAGCGCGTACGTGCCGCAGATGTCCGCCATCGACTCGCTGTTGCCCGTGCACACGCGGGAGCTGACCGGGTGGGGACGGCTGTCCGGGTGGAACTTCCTCCGGCCCTTCCCCAACAAGACGGACCGGCAGAAGGTGGAAGCGGCGCTCGACACGGCGGGCGCGCGCGGCATCGCGAAGCGGCCCTTCCGCGACCTGTCCGGCGGCGAGAAGCAGCGCGCGCTGCTGGCGCGAGTCATCGCCACCGAGGCGGACGTGGTGCTGCTGGACGAGCCCACCGCCGCGATGGACGCGGTGGCGGAGAAGCAGACGATGCTGCGGCTGTGCGCGCTCGCGCATGACCGCGGACTGGGCGTGGTGGTGGTGAGCCACGACCTGTCCGTCGCCGCCGAGCACGCCGACGTCATCCTCTTCGTGGACCGCGAGCACCGCTGCTTCGTCATGGGCGATGCGCGCACCGTGTTCTGCCATCCCGCCTTCCGCCGCCAGTACGGCGACGACTACTGCCACACCGCGCCCCAGGGACCCCACCGTGGAAACAACCCTGCTTGAGCCCTCGAAGTGGGAACAGTTCCAGATGGGCTGGGAGCTGTTCCGAGACCCCATCCTCTGCGCGCTCATCGCCGGGTGCGTGCTGGGCTTCCTCAGCGTCTACGTGGTGCTGCGGCGCATGGTGTTCGTCAGCGCGGCGGTGACGAACACCGCGGGCCTGGGCGTGGCCCTGGCCTTCTTCGCGGAGATCCACCTGGGCGTGCACGTGGACCCATTGGTTGGCGCGGTGGTGCTGTCCGTCGCGGCCACGCTGCTCCTGATGATTGAACCCGCGCGGCTGCGGCTGTCACGGGAGAGTCTGCTGGGGTGCGCGTTCGCCTTCGCGGGCGGCGCGGCCATCCTCGTGGGTGACCGCATCGCGCAGGAGGCGCACGACATCCAGGGCATCCTCTTCGGCACCGCGGTGCTGGTGACGCCGGATCAACTCCAGGCAGTGGCGGTGGCCGGCGGGGTGCTGATGGTGCTGCACCTGTGGTGGTTCCGAGGCATCGCCTTCGTGAGCTTCGACCGCATTGGCGCCACCGTGCAGGGGCTGCCGGTGAAGCTGCTGGACACGGTGTTGATGGTGTCCATCGGCATCATGGTGGGCGTGTGCGCGCGGGCCCTGGGCGCCCTGCCCGTCTTCGCGTTCTCCACGCTGTCGGCCATCGCCGCGCTGGTGCTGGACCTGCGGCTGCCGTGGACGTTCTTCACGGCGACCGTGCTGGGCGGCATCGCGGGCGCGGGCGGATACCTGTTCGCGTACTTCTACGACTTCCCGGTGGGCGGTTCGCAGACCGTCCTGTCCGGGGTGCTGGTGCTGCTGATGATGCTCGTGCGCCTGGTGCGCGAGCCCTTCAAGAGCAGGGCGTAAGCGTAAGCGGTGGGCCGCCGTCGTCACTGCTTCAGCGGACGGCGGCGGACACCTTCTTGAACTCGGGCGTGCCCGCGCGGCCCAGCATGTCGAACAGGGCCGACTCCACGGTGAGGATGCGCGCGCCCGCGTCGCGGCACAGCTCCAGTCCCACGCGGCGGTCCTCCTCCGAGCGCGACAGCACCGCGTCCGCGAGCAGGCACGGCTCCCGGCCGCTTTCCGCCAGGTCGCGCGCCGTCTGGAAGACGCAGATATGCGTCTCCATGCCGGTGATGAGCACCTGCTTGCGGTCACCCAGCACGGAGAGGACGTCCGGCGTGGCGGCGGAGAACTCCATCTTCTCCAGCGGCTTGAACTCACCCAGGCGCAGCTTGAGCAGCGAGTGCGTGCGGCCCAGCCCCTGCGGGTACTGCTCCGTGACGATGACGGGCAGGCCCAGGGCCCGCGCGCCCTCCACCGCGGCGCCCGTGCGCGCGAGCATGCGGTCCAGGGCGTCGCGGTCCATCGCGGCGCACAGGCGCTCCTGGATGTCGACGACGAGCAGCGCGGCCTGCTCGGGCTTCAGGCGGAACGACGGCATGGGGCGGCTCCTTGGAGGATGACCCCTAGTGACGCGAACGCCGCGCCTGCGTCAAGCGCGGCGGCGTGCGGGCTCAGGCTCCGTGAACGGTCCAGGGCGCTCCTCCCCCCCGAGGGACGGGCGCGGTGTCCACCGAGGCCACGTCTGGCACCCGACGGAGCGCCGTGCGTCCGCGGTGGCCCCGGGCCGCGAAGCCCCGTGCGCGTTGCAGTCCCGGCAGGTGCGGATCCGCGTCGCGCCACAGGTCCAACACCACGGCGAAGTCGTGCGCCGCTTCGGACATGCACTCGCAGGCGACGTGGGCCTCCGCGACCAGGAGCATGCAGTGGCCACAGCCGGGCCGCTCCCCTGCCCGTTCCAACGCCAGCTCCAGGGCCTTCTCCTCGCGGCCGGAGCGCAGGCGTACGCGGGCCAGCGTCTCACGGGGCGGCCGGCAGAAGAGCGCGGGGCCCACGGGACGCAGTCGGCGCTCCAGGCGCAGTGCCCGAGTGAGCGCGGCCTCCGCACGGCCGGAGTCTCCCCGGCGCGCATCCAGCGTGCCTCGCAGCTCCTGCGCGGCGACCTCCACCGTGCGCGCCACGTCGCGAGCACACAGGGCACGGCCCTCGGAGCGCGGCGCCTCGGACAAGGTGAGCACCAGCGCATCCAGGGTGCCGCACGCGCGCTCCACGTCGCCCAGCCGTCCCGTCTCCAGGGCACAGACGCCCTTCGCGTACAGGCGCACGGCGTCACGCAGTCCCTCCTCCGCGATGGTGGCGGCGTCTCCCAGCTCCATGGGGACCTCCGCCGCCGCCCGGCTGAAGCCGAAGCGCAGGTGCGCGGCAACGAGCGTGGTAGCGGCGAAGAGCACCGCCTGCGGCTGGCCTCCTGAAGCCTCCACGCGCTGCCGCAGCTTGCGCGCCCAGGACTGCGCTCCCCGGTACTGCCCCACTTCCACGCAGCCTTCGCTGAGCAGGCGCAGGGCGGTGTCCGCGCTCGGCGCCACGTCGAGGGGCAGCGACTCGCGCGCGAGGTACGCGTCATCCGCCGTCACCGCTGACTCCAGGATGCGGTTCGCCTCCACCGCCTTGCCCATGCGCAGCAGCAGGCGTCCGGCGGCGAGCAGCGCGGGGCTTCCCGCGGGCACGAGCGACGGAAGCAACTCCGCGCTCTCCAACGCCGTCTCCGGCCGGGCGCTGGGCAGCCATGCCTGCACCCAGGCCACGTGCACTCCCGCGTGGTGCGGGTGCGTGCGCAACAGGTCGCGCAGGATCAGCTGTGCGTACGGCTGTCCCTGCCCGGGGCGCCCGTCGGATTCGTACCCGTCCAAGAGGAAGCCCGCGAGCAGCAGGCGCGGCTCGGGCTCCTGGGGGAAGCGGTCGATGAGGCACTCCATCTCCCGCACGAAGGCATGCCTGCCATTGGCGGGGCCCTTGTCCGCGAGGAGGCTGGCCGCGACGACCAGCCGCTGCTCCATGTCGGTGGTGCCCTCCGCCAATGTCAGCGCCTTGCGGATGGCCTCCGCGCGGTCCGCGGCGAAGCGCTGCCCCACGCCCCGGGCGAGCGCGAGCCCCCACCACGCCATGGCGAGGGATGGATCCTGTCGCGCGGCCTCCGCGAAGGCGCGCCGGGCCTCCAGCGCCCAGCCCAGATGCAGCAGGCGCAGGCCCTGATTGAAGTACGCCTGCGCCAGGGGGACCTGCGTCGTCACCTGGAGGTGTGTGTCTCCCAATCCGTCCTGGAGCGGCGGCGTGGGAAGGGCTTCGTCCGGCAGGTCCTCCCACGCGACGTGGGAGTGGACCGACGGGGCATCGGCTCGGAACAGACGTGCCAGCATGGTGTCCTCCTCACGCTCCGGACATCGGAGCGGCATGGTGTTGCACGGAGGCATCGGTCGCGCGCACTCGCGCGGCCAGCCGCCTCCAGGCGGTCGACAACTCTTCGGCGGGGATGGGAGACGCCTTGCGCCGCGCCGCCAGGCACTCGCGCCGCCAGGCCAGGCCCACGTCGCGGGCCACCCACGCCTCGTACTCCGCGAGCCAGTCCGCCAGCCGCGCGAGTCCCGCCCGCGCCGCCCTGCGCTCCAGCCCTGTGGTCGCGTCGCGCCGGACGCCCACGTCCTCCACCCGGAAGGCCGTGCCGCGCGCTTCGTCCACCCACCGGGGAACGAAGCCATCACGCGGCACGAAGATGGCGGCGCCGCACGACTCGCACAGCGCGCCGAAGCCCCACAGCGTGAGGCGCCCCCCGTCCAAGAGCTGCCCCTGGTACGCGCTCTGTCCCTCCACGCCCAGCGGACGCGCTTCGCGTACCAGCCCGCGCCGGAGCAGCACGTTGCCGTCCGGGCAACGCACGTCCTGGCCCAGGCACCACATGGCCACGTCGAACAAACGGTCGCCGTCGCGGCGCACGTCGCAGGGAAGCAGGGAACCGGCACTTCCAGAAGAGACCTTGGACATGGGGCGCCTCGGGCTTCATTGGAAAGAGAGGAACCGGGGGTCAGTCGTGGGCGTGGTCGTGCTCGCCCGACTCCTCGATGACGAGCGACACCGAGGACAGCGTCGAAGGCCCGAAGGTGAGCGTGTGCGTGCCCACGG
Source organism: Corallococcus sp. AB038B (assembly GCF_003668955.1). Lineage (NCBI taxonomy): Bacteria > Pseudomonadati > Myxococcota > Myxococcia > Myxococcales > Myxococcaceae > Corallococcus > Corallococcus sp. AB038B. The sequence goes on from NZ_RAWO01000017.1 coordinate 158,190, forward strand.
TGAGCGGCACGACGTGGCGGCCCTTGATGTCCGTGCAGAGCGAGGAGCTGGTGGCGCTCTCCTCGAACTCCACGGCCGCGCCACTGCTGTTGGTGACCGTCACCGGGACCGGGGCGCTCATGTAGAGGACGTAGTCGGTGGCCTCGGAGACGGCGAAGGACACCGCGCCGCCCTTGCCGCCAGCGATGTCCACCAGCGCGATGTCGTAGCGCTTGTGGTCATTGCTCACGGCCGGGCCCGTGCCGCTGACGGCGGCGGTGACGGCGGCGGCGGGGCCTTCCTGCAGGTGCTCGCAGCCCTCCTCGTCGACGTGGGCTTCCTCTTCATCACCACCGCAACCGGCGGCGAGGAGGGCGGTGGACAGCAGCAGGGCGGACAGAAGGTTCTTCATGATGGGGACTCCAGGGACACGGGATGGACTGCGGGAACTCCAGCCGCACGGGCCGCACGCGCACCGCGCCTCAAGAGGCGCGAACGCGAAGGACCGGACGGGACTGGAAGGAGGGACCGCGGCACGAAGCGCGCGCCCGTGCACATGGCCGGAGGTTCCATGCGCATGCGGCGGATCCGTTCAGCGAACGGGAACGCGCACGCCCTGGACTCCGGCGGCCACGGCACACCCCGGCCCATGAAGACACGGGGGGCCAGGACGGCGGGCTACGGCGGCGGAGACTTAAGCGCGCGGCGGCGACGACTTGGGCGCGAGCCTCAACAGCGCGACGGGTGCCGCGTGGAAGCGGAACACCGCCAGCGCGGGGCTGGAGCGCGTGGAGACCGCGGCCATGACGGGCGCGGACTCGGCCGGAGGCGGTGCCTCACGGCGGAGGAAGGCGTGGTGGCAGTGAGCCTCACCACCGTGGGGCGTGGCCTTCGACACCGGCGCCCGGGCCACACGCGCGTCGTCGAAGGAGAGCTCCTCCTCCAACGGGCCGCCGTGGGACGACGCGTCGCTCACGTGCATCACGTCCCCGTGCTCCAGGCACGTGGTGTGCTGCACGAGCGCGAAGTGGAGCACGCTGCCCACATACACCAGCACGCACACGAGCACCCACGGCAGCGCCAACAGGCGCGGCAGGGAGCGACTCGTGCTGAGGTGGCGTCGGAGGCGGCTCACGTCGACTCGGTCTCGAAAAGCAACTCAGTTGTTTTTAAGCGACCTCCCTGCCCGGTGCAAGCCGGGATGCCCTGGCCCGGGCCGGAGGGCGAGGTGGCGGACACCGGGAACCGCGACGGGACCCGCGGGTTGTGGACCCACGAGCCCCTGGGGTCGTAGGTTCCGCGCCGTGCACGAGCTCATGGATGTCCTGCGCAGGCAGGCACACTATTTCGGACCGGAGCTGGCGAAGACCGCCTACCAGCGCGGCCTCGCGGTGACGAAGCAGGATGGCAGCACCCAGCCCATCCCCATCACCGCCACGCCAGTCATCCTGGACGCCGAGGAGATCAAACGCCGCTCGCTCCTGTCCGCGAAGCTGGCCTCCGCCACGATGAAGATGGCGCGCGGCATCCTCGGCGGCCCGGACGCGGAGCTGCTGCTGGGCGCGCTGTCGCCGCTGGAGCGCACCCTGGCGCAAGGCACCTGGGAGGCGAGCCGCAAGCTCGCCACCACGCGCGTGGACTACTTCGTGTCCGGAGGCCGGCCCTGGGCGCTGGAGGTGAACGCCACCATCCCGGCCATGCAGGGCTATTCGGACATCGCGGCGCGCACCTTCATCGAAGTGGTGGCGCGGCACGTGCGCTATCCGGAGAAGGCGCTCGCGTCGCTGCTCACGCTCAACGGCAACAACGCGCTGGCGCTCTACCGCGCGCTGCTGGACGGCTACGCGGCCGAGCGCAACGGCCAGATGCCCGACACGGTGGCGCTGCTCTGCCGCAAGAACGACGCGCAGATCACGGAGCTGCGCTGGCTGTGCGAGCGCTTCCGCGAGTTCGGCGCGGACGCGGACGTGGTGCATCCGGAGGACGTGTCCGGCGACGACGCCTTCACGGTGAACGGCAAGAAGTACGACCTGGTCTACCGCCACCTCTTCGTGCGCCGACTGGAGCAGAACCCCGCCCCCTGGGTGGAGGACTTCCTCTCCGTCGTCCCGGGAAAGAAGGCCGTGTTCTTGAACCCGCCCGCCTCGCAGGTGGAGGTGAAGGCGACGTTCGCGCTCCTGTCGCAGGCAGTGACGGACGCGGCGCTCGCGGAGCGCGCGGGCCTCACGCCGGAGGAGCTGGAAGCGGTGCGCGAGTCGGTGCCGTGGACGCGCCCCTTCCGCCACGGCCCCGGCGTGGATCCGGACGGCACACAGGTGGACGACATCGTGGCCCGCGTGGCCCGGGAGCCCGCGCGCTTCGTGCTCAAGCGCTCGTGGGACTACGGCGGCAAGGCCGTCTTCCTGGGCCGCTCCGTGGGCACCGTGCCCTACGAGGAGCGCGTGAAGGGCGCCTACGGCGAGTCCAAGACCTGGGAACAGCTGTGCGAGCGCGCCGCGACGGATGCGCAGGGCGGCGGCTTCGTGGTGCAGGAGGTGGTGGACACGCAGCCGGAGGAGCACCTGCTCTGCGGGACGAACCAGGTGCTGCCCACGTCCTTCTTCGTGGATTACTCGGCGTATGCGTCTGTTGGGCTCGCGAAGCAGCCCGCGTGGGGCGGGGTGTGCCGTGGGTCCATGTCGGAAATCGTCAACATCGTGGGTGGCGGTGGCGTGCTGCCCCTCATCACGACGGAAGTCGCTTCAAAGCTTTTGCTGGCCTGGAAGGCCCTTTAAGGCGTCCTCCAAGGGTCCTCGTTAAAGAGAGGCCGGGACTGAAGCGGTCCCCGGCCCGAAAGGAAACGGAACACATGGCGTGGGAATCTTCAGGTGGCTGGCAGGGCGGGCAGGCAGGCGTGGTGGACGACGTCCTGGTGCAGGAGTCGCAGCGCGCGTTCATGTCGCGCGTGCACGGCTGGATGTTCGCGGGCCTGGCGCTCACCGGCGTGATGGCGATGGTGACGCTGGCCAATGAGGCGCTGCTCCGCGTGGCGGTGCAGAACCGGATGGCCCTGTTCCTGGTGCAGTTGGGCGTGGTGTTCGGCCTGTCCATCCTGGCGCCCAAGCTGTCCGGCCCGGTGGCCGCGGTCATGTTCGCGGGCTACGCGGCGCTCACCGGCGTGACGATGTCGGTCATCTTCCTCATCTACACGGCCAGCTCCATCGGCCAGGTGTTCTTCATCACCGCCGCGACCTACGGCGCGATGGCCGTCTACGGCACCGTCACGAAGAAGGACCTGAGCGGCTGGGGCACGTTCCTCTTCATGGGGCTCATCGGCATCGTCATCGCCAGCGTGGTGAACTTCTTCATCAAGAGCAGCGCCGTGTCGTTCGTGACGGCCTGCGCGGGCGTGCTCGTGTTCGCGGGCCTCACCGCCTACGACGTGCAGAAGCTGCGCGAGTACCATGCGGGCACGGGCTTCAAGAGCACGGCCACGGTGGCCATCGTGGGCGCGCTCACCCTCTACCTGGACTTCATCAACCTGTTCCTGTCGCTGCTGCGCCTGCTGGGCAACCGCCGCGACTAGCTCCAGGATTCAACGCGGTTCCCCAGGGCGGGGCGCGAGGCGGGTCACCGCCTTCAGCGCTCCGCCTTCTTGTTGAAGGGCATCAGGAGCCGCTCCACGGGGCGGCCCTGCACCAGGTGCTCCTCCACGATGGTGGGCACGTCCTCCACCTTCACGCCGCCGTACCAGGTGCCTTCCGGGTAGACGACCACGGAGACGCCGAAGGCGCACGTGTCCACGCAGCCCGCCGCGTTGGCGCGCATGCTGCGCTTGAGCCCGCGCTTGTCGAGCTCCTCCTTGAAGGCCGCCCGCACCTCCTCGCCTCCCTTGGTGGCGCAGCACCCCTTGGGGTTGCCGTCCGGACGACGGTTGGTGCAGACAAAGACGTGGCGTTCGAAGGGAGGCGGCATGGTCCGCCTCCTAACGCGCCTGGGCGTCAAAATCGACGCCGCCGTTCGGCAGGCAACCGTCCAGGCCCACCCCACCCGGTCCTGATGTCGCGGGGCCTCCGGAGCGCCCCTCCGCTCGGCGCACGGACTGCCAGCAAACATCCGTCAGTGATCACAAGCGCTTGGACAGGCGCCCTTCCCCGCCTGTCCGATTTCGCATGGTCATGGCCATACATTGCCAGCCACAACAGGCGTTGCGAGTCACAGGCGGGGTTCCTAGATCCAACTTGAGGTAGCTGTTCAGTCACCCAGCACCCACACCAAATACAGTGTGTATGCGAGGGCCTGATACTAGGTATAGGGGAATGGGCGATGTTGACGGACCCCACCAGCGATCATATTGATCCGCCCGCCCGGCGGGTGGGCAGTCAGGCCCGGGCCCGGATTCCAGTGGTGGCCCCTCTGGCTTCTGCCCATCCCGGACCATCCCAACGCTGCCGTCCCCGTACCTGGAAGTGATCATCGGATCCCCTGGGATCTCGCGGCGTTGGCTATTTCGCAAATTTTGCATCAGCACTCTCAGTGAATCTGGAGGCGGGCGTCATGGAGAAGGAACTGAGTGGGAAGCCGGTGGTGGGGGGCAGGGAGCCGCGGCGCGGCGGCCGTGCGAAGGGCAAGGCCGCGGTGGCCTCCACGGGGCTGAGCGTGGAGCGCTTCTTCACGACGCCCGGGGTGGATCCGGCGGACGAGCTGGCGTGGGAGCACCGCAGCGCGAGCATCAAGGGCGAGGACGGCAAGGTCGTCTTCGATCAGAAGGACATCGAGGTCCCCCGCTCCTGGTCGATGCTGGCGACGAACGTCGTGGCGTCGAAGTACTTCCGGGGCACGCCCGGCACGCCCGAGCGTGAGACGAGCGTGCGCAAGCTGGTGGCGCGCGTGGTGGACACCCTCACCCGCTGGGGCGAGGACGGGCACTACTTCGCGTCGGCGGTGGACCGCGAGGCGTTCCACGCGGAGCTGACGCACCTGCTCCTGCGCCAGAAGGCGGCGTTCAATTCGCCCGTCTGGTTCAACGTGGGCGTGGAGGAGCACCCGCAGTGTTCGGCGTGCTTCATCAACAGCGTGGACGACAACATGGAGTCCATCCTGGGGCTGGCGCGTACGGAGGGCATGCTCTTCAAGTACGGCAGCGGCACGGGCTCCAACCTGTCCAGCATCCGCGGCAGCAAGGAGTTCCTGGCGGGCGGCGGCACCGCGTCCGGCCCGGTGTCGTTCATGCGCGGCTTCGACGCGTTCGCGGGCGTCATCAAGAGCGGCGGCAAGACGCGGCGCGCGGCGAAGATGGTCATCCTCAACGCCGGTCACCCGGACATCCTCGAGTTCATCCGCTGCAAGTCGAACGAGGAGAAGAAGGCCTGGGCGCTGATTGAGGCGGGCTACGACCCGTCCTTCAACGGCGAGGCCTACGGGTCGGTGTACTTCCAGAACTCCAACAACTCCGTGCGCGTCACCGACGACTTCATGAAGGCGGTGGTGAACGACGGCCCGTGGCAGACGCGCGCGGTGCGCGACGGCCAGGTGATGGAGACCTACAAGGCCCGTGAGCTGTTCCGCGAAATCGCGGAGGCGGCGCACCTGTGCGGCGATCCGGGCCTCCAGTACGACACCACGGTGAACGCGTGGCACACGTGCTCCGGCACGGCGCGCATCAACGCGTCCAACCCCTGCTCCGAGTACATGTTCCTGGATGACTCGGCCTGCAACCTGGCGTCGCTGAACCTGATGCACTTCCGCACGCTGGAGGGTGGCTTCGACGTGGCCGCCTTCAAGCACGCGGTGAACGTGGTGCTGCTGGCGCAGGAGATCATCGTCGGCTTCAGCCGCTACCCCACCGAGCGCATCGCGAAGAACAGCCACGACTACCGTCCGCTGGGCCTGGGCTACGCCAACCTGGGCGCGCTGCTGATGGCGTCCGGCCTGCCCTACGACTCCTCTGCTGGCCGCAACCTGGCGGGGGCGATTACCTCGCTCATGTGCGGCGAGGCGTACGCGATGAGCGCGCGCATCGCGGAGAAGCAGGGCGCGTTCGCGGGCTACGGCAACAACGCGGAGCCCATGCTCGGCGTCATCCGCAAGCACCGCAAGGCGGCGTACCAGCTGCCCGTGGACGGCGTGAGCGCGGAGCTGCACGCAGCGCAGAAGGAGGCGTGGGACGACGCGCTGGCGCGCGGAACGGAGCACGGCTACCGCAACAGCCAGGTGACGGTGCTGGCGCCCACGGGGACCATCGGCTTCATGATGGACTGCGACACCACGGGCATCGAGCCGGACATCGCGCTGATCAAATACAAGAAGCTGGTCGGCGGCGGCATGCTGAAGATCGTCAACCAGACGGTGCCGCTGGCGCTGGAGAAGCTGGGCTACCCGCAGACGCAGTCGCAGGACATCATCGCGTACCTGGACAAGCACGACACCATCGAGGGCGCTCCGCACCTGAAGCCGGAGCACCTGCCGGTGTTCGACTGCGCGTTCAAGCCGTCCAAGGGCCAGCGCAGCATCCACTGGATGGGCCACATCGAGATGATGTCCGCGGCGCAGCCGTTCCTCTCCGGCGCCATCTCCAAGACGGTGAACCTGCCGAATGACGCTTCGGTGGAGGACATCGAGAAGGCATACATCGAGGCGTGGCGCAGCGGGCTGAAGGCCGTGGCGGTGTACCGCGACGGGTGCAAGCGCACGCAGCCGCTCAACACGTCGCAGGACAAGGCCCCCGAGAAGGCTCCGGAATCCCGCCGCGTGGTGGCGGAGCCCGCCCCCGCCGCGACGCCGGAGCCCAAGGCGCTGCGCCGCCGGCTGCCGGATGAGCGGCAGTCCATCACGCACAAGTTCTCCATCGGTGGCCACGAGGGCTACCTGACGGTGGGCATGTACGAGGACGGCAAGCCGGGCGAGCTCTTCGTCGTGATGGCGAAGGAGGGCTCGGTGGTGAGCGGCCTGATGGACAGCTTCGCCACCAGCGTGTCGTTGGCGCTCCAGTACGGCGTGCCGCTGCAGGTGCTGGCGGACAAGTTCTGCCACACCCGCTACGAGCCGAGCGGCTTCACGGGCAACCCGGCCATCCCCATCGCCAAGTCCATCACCGACTACATCTTCCGGTGGCTGTCGCTGAAGTTCCTGCCCACGGAGCCCCGCGCGGACGACGTGGAGGTGACGCCGGTGGAGGAGGCCCGTCCGGAGCCGGTGACGCAGGCGGCGGTGCCGGCCCAGGTGGGGACGCTGCAGCTGTCCGCGATGAACTCGCGCAGCACGTACCTGAACCAGGCGGACGCCCCGCCCTGCCACCAGTGCGGCGCCATCACCGTGCGCAGCGGCGCCTGCTACAAGTGCACGAACTGCGGCACGACGACGGGCTGCAGCTGAGCGCCGCGTCGGTCTTGAGCTGAAGTGAGATAGGGCTCCGGGGCTTCAAGCTCCGGAGCCCTTCGTGTTTCAGGGGAAGCGATGGAGGCGGGTGCAGATCTCCACGGCCCTGTCCGCGATGCGGCCCAGCTCTTCCAGCATGGCGACCTCCAGGGGCGAGGGGCCGTGCTCCGCGACGAAGAAGGCCACGGGCTGGCCGCGCGAGTGGAGCGGGAAGACGAGCAGGTGGGACTCGGACTCGCCGCACAGCGCGGAGAAGATGGCCTCGTCCTGAGGCACTTGCGGGGCGCTGAAGACGCTGGGGCTGGGGCCGTTCAGGGCGGAGGTGAAGAGGGACGGCGCGTCCAGGTCCACCTTGAGCGCGGTGACCTCCGGACGATCGCTGCCAGGCCCCCAGGCACGGCCCACGCGCGCGAGCCCGAAGCTGTCACCCAGGAGGAACGCCCGGCGGAAGCGGCCCGCGCTGTAGGCCAACAGCACCTTGCCGACCATGCCCTGTGAGTCCGCCGTGTCGAGCGCGGAGAGGACCTGTTCCGCGGAGACGGCGGGACCGTGCGTCGGCGTGTCGGTGGACGCGCTGGCGGCGGCGAGCAGGGCCTGGGCGGGATCGACCTGCTCGGAGGCCTGCGGCTGCCACGGCTGCTGCATGAACTCCCATGCGGAGGCCAGGGCCACGCCGTCCTCGGACGCAGCGGGCGCGGCGGCGGGGACGTCCAGGTCGACGACGCGGTCCGCCCAGGTGGTCTCCGGGTTGTGGCCCACGGAGCCCTCCCCTTCCCCGCCGCCCTGCCAACCCACGAACTCCCACGTGGAGGCGAGCTGCATGGGTTCCTCGGAGGAGGTGGGCAGGTCATCGAGCGCGATGGGCGTCCGGTCGCGGACGGGCGCTGGAGACGCGGCCACGAGGCGCGGCTTCGGCAGGGCCACGGGCTCTTCGGCGGGCGGCGGCGTGGCGACGGGTTCGGGTGCCACTTCCGCGTGGGAGACGAGGGCGACCTCGAACTCCGGGGGGACTTCGGCTTGATGCTCCTCGGTGGGCGCGGGGCTGGGGGCCTCCGCCGGAGGATCGGTGCTCACGGAGTCGGACTTCGGTGCGGCGGCGACCTGCCAGGACTCGGCCTCCGAAGACGCGGAGGGCTTCTGCGAGTCTCCCGCCAGGCTGAACTCGAGCGCGTCGGATTCAGCGTCCTGCGCGGCAGAGGCAATGACAAACGCCTCCGGAACGTTCGCTTCAGGCGAAGGCTCCGTGGAGGTGGACGCCTCCGAGGGGAGGCTCTCCGGCTTCGAGGCTTCGAGGGCGACGGGCGCTTCCGGAACGGCCGCGAACTCCGTCGCCTCCAACAGTCCGCCATTCTTCGGGGCGGCAGGCGTGGCGAGGGATTCCTGCGCGGGTGCGTCCTTCGCGCCAGCCGTGGCTGCGTCAGGCGCGGCGTCCCAGACGGGTTCTGCCTCGGGAATGGGCTGGGGCTCGTGCGGCTCGGCGGCCATCACGCCTGCGACTTCGAGCACGCCCGTGGCTTCGGTGGCCTGAGGCGCCTGCGGCTCGGCGGACACCACCTCTTCGACTTCGAGCACGCCCGTGGCTTCGGCGGCCTGGGCCCTTTGGGGCTCGGCGGAAATCACCGCTTCGACATCGAGCACGCCTGTGGCTTCGGCGGCCGGCGCCTCGTGTGGCTCGGCGGAAATCACCGCTTCGACTTCGAGCACGCCTGTGGCTTCGGCGGCCGGCGCCTCGTGTGGCTCGGCGGAAATCACCGCTTCGACTTCGAGCACGCCTGTGGCTTCGGCGACCGGCGCCTCGTGTGGCTCGGCGGCCATCACCGCTTCGACTTCGAGGACGTCCGTGGCTTCGGCGGCCTGAGGCGCGTGCGGCTCAGCGGCAATCACGTCCTCGACTTCGAGAACGTCCGTGGCATCGGCGGCGTGCGGCGCGGCGGAAACCACATCTTCGACTTCGAGAACGTCCGTGGCATCGGCGGCGTGCGGCGCGGCGGAAACCACATCTTCGACTTCGAGGACGTCCGTGGCTTCGGCGGCGCGCGGCTCAGCGGAAATCACATCTTCGACTTCGAGGATGTCCGTGGCTTCGGTGGCCTGGGCCTTCTGTGGCTCGGCGGCCATCACCGCTTCGACTTCGAGCACGTCCGCAGCTTCGGCAACCAGCGCCTCGTGTGGCTCGGCGGAAATCACGTCCTCGACGTCGAGGATGTCCGCAGCCTCCGCAGCGATCGCGGCGGGCAGCTCCGCGGACACGGCGTCCACGTCTTCGAGGATGTCATCGTCGGAGAGATCATCCCCGGTCAGGACCGCCGCGGACTCAGACACCTTCTCGGAAGTGGCCGCGATAGGTGCGGCGTCGAGCAGCTCGGGACTCGGAGTGACGTCGGCGTCGGCGAGAAGCTCTGCGTCCAGCACCAGCTCAGACAACGACGAACTCGGGGCGGGCGTGGCGATGGCGGCGTCTGCCTTCGCATTCAACGGTGCATCCGCGACGTCCGCAGCCACCTGCTTCGCGGGAGCGGCAGCAGTGAATGCATCGCCCCACTCACCTCCGAGGTCCGGCACCGAATCACTGGCTGCCGGGACTTCCTCGACGGAGGCCACCACGGGAGCCACGGCCGCCGTGATGGTTCGAGTCACTCCGGAAGGACGTCGAGCCGCTGGGGGCTGGGCTCCACCGGAAGACCGTTCCATGACAGGAATTGAGGCACCCGCCACGTCCTGGGGAATCCCTGCCAGCGCAGCCCCCGCAACTGGCGAAGCCTGGGCCGTTCGCGCACCCGCAGGAGCGAGGCCCACGGAGACACTCGCCTCCCCAGACAGCCCTTGAGGCGCAATGGCAGGCACACTGCCTTGAGCGGCAATCGCTGCCCCAGACAGGCCTTGGGTTCCATTCGCCGGACCAGACATCCCGTGAGCCGTCGCGGGAGACAGCACATTCGTCGCGCCCTGGGCCATCGCGGCCGGAGGTACGGCGACAGCACCTGGACGAGGCGGCGGAACGAACGCCGGAGCACCAGGAGGAGGCACGGCGACACCTGGTGCGCCAGCAGCCACCGAAGGCACGACTCCAGAGGGAGGCCCCTGCCGCGGCGGCGCACCCGGAGGAGGTGGCTGGACGGGACGTCCCTGCACGGCATTCGGCGGCATGGCGCCAGGAGGCCCCATCGGGCGCGCACCCGGAGGAGCCCCGACACCGGGAACCCCAGGCGCGGGCGGAGGACGCTGCCCCGGAGGAACAGGCCCCGCGCCACCTGGAGCCATCATCACCGGCGCGGGCATGCCCGGCGGAGGCCGAGGCGCCGCTCCCGGCGGCATGCCCGGAGCTCCCGGCGGAGGCCCCGCGCGGACCATCCCCGGTGGCATCGGTGCGCCCGGAGGCCCCACGGGTCGCGGCCCCGGCACTCCAGGAGCGGCGGGACGCATACCCGGAGGCGGCGTCTTCGGCACAGCGGGGATTCCCGTCGCGGAAGGCCGAGCCGCCGGAGGCACGGGCCCGCCCCGTCCAATCATCCCGGGTGGCTGAACTCCCGGCGGAGGCGCCGCACGCGGAGGCATTCCCGCACCCGGCGGAACCGCTCCAGGCACAACGCCCATCGGCGCAGCCCCAGGCGGAGCAACTCCCGGAGCCGCCGGCAGCCCCGGAGCCGCGGACGGAAGCCCACCCGCCGCACCCTGCCGGGCCACCAAGCCCGGAGGCTGTGCCGCCAATCGCGGCGGCGCGGCCGGAGGACTCCCACCGGGCCGAGCCGCCTCAATGACAGGCGGAGCCCGCACCGGCTCGCCCATCACGATGTCCGGAAGCTCCTCGCCGATGATGGCCGCGTCGGCGATGTCCGCGTCGGACTCCGAATCCTCCGAGTCATCACTGAGGAACTGTCCCGGCGCGAGCCCGCCGAACATCCCCGCGACCTCGGGCTCCGCGCGCACGGGCGCGGGCGGAGGCGGCACGGCCGGCGGCGGCACGACCACCGGCGCCGCCATGGAAACAGGGGCGACAGGCGCCACAGCCGCCATGGACACCGAACGGCGCGCGGGCAGCGGAATGGTCGGCTTCAGCGCGCGCGTCGGCCGGTCGATGTCGTAGCGCTTGCTCAGGTAGTGGAAGAGCCGCAGCTCCGGCACCACGTACGGGACGATGCGCATGCCGGTGATGAACCCGAGCGCATCCGTGGTCTGCAGATCCAACGGGTTGGCCATCGCGACCTTCAGCCGCCGGCCCTCCACCGCGAGCGGGAACGCCTGGTGCTTCTCCGCCTGATCCGCGTTGAGCAGCTTCAGCGTCGCGTCCGTGACGGCGTCGAAGTCCGCCTCCATCGCGACGGGCAACCGGGTCAGCTCGCCCAGCACCATGCCCACCGTCTCGATGTCGAGGAACCCCAGCTCCACGAGCCGGGAGCCCAACCGGCCTCCATGCACGAGCTGAGCGCTCATGCCCTGGTCGAGCTGCGCCTGCGTCAGGAGGCCCTTGCGGACCAGCGTCAATCCCAGCTTGTCGCCCATGTCGGCCCGCAGTCTAAACGGCTTCGCGGTGCCAATGAGAGGGTGCGCACGAATACGACCTGCGCACCCGTCCTGCTCGCCTGCCCGGTGGCGCCCGGGTCAGTACGCGTTCTTCGACAGGAACCCACCCAGCGCGGTGCGCAGGAGGATCTTCAGGTCCATCAGGAGCGACCAGTTCTCGATGTAGTACAGGTCGTACTCGATGCGCTTCTGGATGGACGTCTGGCCGCGCAGGCCGTTGATCTGCGCCCAGCCGGTGATGCCGGCCTTCACCTTGTGACGCAGGTGGTAGCGCGGAATCTGGCGCTTGAACTCCTCGATGAAGACGGGCCGCTCCGGACGCGGGCCCACGAGGCTCATGTCGCCCCGGAGTACGTTGAAGAACTGGGGCAGCTCATCCAGCGAGTACTTGCGCAGGAACGTGCCCACCGGCGTGCGGCGAGCGTCCACCGCGCTGGCCATGGTGGCGCCCTGGACCTCCGCGTCCACGCGCATGGTGCGGAACTTGAGGATGGCGAAGGTCCGCCCGTCCATGCCCATCCGCTCCTGGCGGTAGAGGATGGGGCCCTTGCTGGTGAGGCGCACCAGCAGGGCGGTGAACACCATCATCGGCGCGCTGACGGCGATGGCCACCAGGGAGAAGAGCACGTCGAACACGCGCTTGGCCACGCGGCTCCAGCCGTCCATGGGGTCGCCCTGGAGGCTGATGATGGGCAGGCCGCCGAACTCCTCCAGGCCGCCGTACAGGGTGATGTACTGGTACAGGTCCGGCACCACCTTGACGTCCACGGTGCGCAGCGCCAGCTGTTCCATCAGCGGCTTCACGCGCGCCTGGTCCTCCAGCGGCACGGCGATGATGACCTGATCCACGGGGTGGGCATCCAGGTAGGACTCCACCTCGCCCACGTGGCCCACCACGCGCACGCCGCCCACCCACTGGCCGACCTTCTCCTCCTTCAGCGCCAGCACGCCCGTCACGCGGAAGCCCAGCTCGCGGTGGCTCTCCACGGTCTCGATGGTGCGCAGCCCCAGCTCCTCCTCGCCGATGACGAGGATGGACTTGAGGTTGTAGCCGCGCCGGCGCACCTCGCTGAGCAGGTGGCGCATGACCATGCGCGACAGCGCGATGAGCGTGAAGGCGTAGACGACGAAGATGGCCAGCGTGAGGCGCGAGTAGCGCTCGCGGATGAAGTACGTCACCGCCACCAGCACGAGCGTCGCGGTGATGGTGGCCTTGAAGAGCTCGAACAGCTCCCCCATGTGCGAGCGCGCGCGGTTGGTCGCGTACAGCCGCGCCCGCTGGAACGTCATCGGGAAGATGACCAGCACCATCACCAGGGAGACGAACGTCTCACCCGGGGGCGGGACGCCCTCCGTGATGGGGAACACGCCGCTGAAGCGGGTGAAGTACGCGAGCACGAACGCCACCCCGAGCATCCCCGCGTCGGCGGCGACCTTGATGGACGTGTAGAAGCGCTGCAGGCGACCAAACACCGCGGTGACTCCTGACGGGGGACGAGGACCGTCCGTCGGATGCAAGACACGCACCCTGAGCCCCGGGAGCCCTCAAGCGCCCGGGCCCCTCCCCCGGCGCGGCGTCCTATCACGTGTTTTTCCGTGAAACCAAGGGGTTGCACCGGAGGGCAGCGGACACAAGACGTCCCGCCGAGCGGGCAGGCCTCGGGAAACTGGGGACGGCGCGGACAGCGTTGTCACACCGCTGGGGAGGACGGGGACATGCCGAGCAGGGCCTCCACCTCCGCCTGGATGGCCTGCTGGAAGCGGGCGCGGCTGAAGCGCTCGGCCTGGGCGCGGGCGTCCTCCGGCCGGAAGGACTGCTCCCAGGCGTCGAACTGGCGCACGGCGGCGGCGAGGGACGCGGGGGTCTGCTCCGGGAAGAAGAGGCCCGTCTTCGAGGTGACGGTCTCCAGGGCGCCGCCCTTGCCGAAGGCGATGACGGGGCGGCCGGTGGCCTGGGCCTCCAGGGGGGTGATGCCGAAGTCCTCCTCGGGGGTGAAGAGGAGCGCGCGGGCGTCTCGGTAGAGGGCGGGGAGCGCGCTGTCCGGCACGTTGCCGAGGAACCGGATGTGGGGCGGAAGCGGCCCGGACGTGAGGCGCGAGGCTTCCTGCCCCGTGCCCACGACCCACAGAGGCGTGTCCAGGGTGCGGAAGGCCTCCAGGGCGACGTCCAGGCGCTTGTAGGGGGCGAAGGCGCCGAGCCACAGGAAGTAGCCGCCCTGCCCTCCCCCTTCGAGCGGCATCTGGGTGAAGCGTTCGAGCTCCACGGGGGGCGGGACGACGGAGGCGTCGCGGTCCCAGAAGCGGCGGATCTTCCCGGCGATGTGCTGGGAGTTGGCGACGATGCGGTCCACGCGCTGGGTGGAGGTGCGGTCCCAGCGTTGGAGGTAGGGGCGCACGGCGAGGGCGGCGGCGCGCACGGGGAGGCGGGTGCGGCCGGGGCCGAAGTACTCGTCGAACAGGTCCCACATGTACCGCATGGGAGCGTGGACGTAGCTCAGGTGGGGCACGCCGGGAGGCGCATGGATGCCCTTGGCGACGCAGTGGCTGGAGGACAGGACGAGGTCGTAGTCGCCGGTGATGCGCAGGGCTTCGATGGCGCGGGGGAACAGCGGCAGGAAGTGCCGGTAGCGCGAGTGGATGCCGGGGATGTGCTGGAGGAACGACGTGGTGATGCGCCGGTCCTCGATGCGAGGGGACTGGCTGCCCGGCTGGTGGATGAGGGTGTAGAGGTCCGCGCTGGGGAACAGTTCGCAGAGGGCGTCGAGGACGCGTTCTCCGCCGCGGTGGGTGACGAGCCAGTCGTGGACGAGGGCGACCTTCACGGGTGGGCCTTCTAGCACTGGCGCGGCGGTGCGGGGGGAAGGCGGCGTGTGGTAGGCCAGGGAGCGTGCCTTCTGTCCTGCTCGATTTGAGAATGGTGCGCGGTCAGCTCCACGGCATCGCGAGGTACGCGCTGGAGCTGGCGCGCCGGCTGCCCGCCCTGGCCCCGGACCTGGAGTTCTCCGCGCTGGTGCCGGCGAAGGGCCTGCCGGATGACCTGGGCGACCTGACGCCGACGATTCCGCTGCACCGGTCGAGGGCCGGGTATCTGTCGCCGACGGAGCAGCCGCTGCTGGCGTACGAGCTGGCGAAGTTGAAGCCGGATCTGTTCCACGCGACGTCGTTCTCGTTGCCCCTGTTCTGGCCGGGCAAGTTGGTGGCCACGTTGCACGACGCGAACCACCTGGCGCTGGCGGACCAGTACACGCCGGTGCAGGCGATTTATTACAAGGCCGTGGTGGGACCACGGGCGCGGTTGGCGACTGCGCTCATTACCGTGTCTGACTTCTCCCGGGAGGAGCTGGGGAAGTACCTGAAGATGTCGCCGTACCGGTTCCAGGTGATCCACAACGGCGTGGATTCGCGGTTCCAGCCGCCCACGGTGAGTGAGGCGAAGGCATTCCGGGAACGGCACGAGTTGCCGGAGCGGTACATCGCGGTCGTGGGCAACGCGAAGCCGTTCAAGAACCTGGCGATGCTGGGGAAGTTCGCTCCGGACCTGCCGGTGCCACTGGTGTTGCTCGCGGGTAGGGGCGCGGTGGCACACGAAGTGGGACTGCACGAGAACGTCATCGATCTGGAGCAACTGCCTGAGTCGGAGATGCCGTTGTTCTATGGGGCCGCTACGGCGCTGCTCCTGCCGTCGAAGTACGAGGGATTTGGATTGCCTGCGCTGGAAGCCATGGCGTCCGGGTGCCCTGTCATCGCAGCGGACACGACTGCATTGCCGGAAGTTGTAGGGGAAGCGGCGCTGCGAGTCCCTCCCGACGATGCGAAGTCCTGGCACGAAACAACGCTACGAGTTCTCAGAGACGAGAACCTGCGCCGGAATCTGATAGAGCTGGGTCGAGAGCGAGCGGACAGGTTCACCTGGGATAGATGCGCCCAACAGTCTCTCGGCGTCTTCCGACGATCCCTCCAGCAGAAACACCCCTAGAATGTGTCCCGAAATTCCCAACCACAAAAGAGAACTGGCAGCACCAACATATCGACAAACAAAGCCATCCCGCCCCCAGGCCCACACCTAAGCATAGGCCTCGCCTGGAGATAACCCACCAAGACAGACAATGGTCCCTACCGCACTGCGTATCACTGGGCTAGACCTCGACACTTGGTCCGCCACGCCGAAGGCGGAAACACAGCTCCCAGTCCTCATTCGTCGCCTGCTCAGCACACAAGCACCAATGGGCAGCCGCCTCCAGTTTCGCGGGGATGCTGGCGTGCGCCTTGCTGGTTACGACGGCATCACTGACATTGCCCAGCCCGTGCTTGACGCTCCTGCTGGCCTTGCTGTCTGGGAGCTATCGGTCAATGGGAGACCCGAGAAGAAAGCCAATGATGACTATTCAAAGCGTACAGAAGACCCACTTGAGATAAGCCCTACCTCAGCAACATATGTGGCACTCACATCCAGACACTGGCCGGGGAAAGAAGCATGGGCCCAAGAAAAACGAGCCAAGGGCTACTGGAAAGAAGTAAGAGCGCTCGACGCTGATGATATTGCCAGATGGCTTGAATGCAGTCCCTCTGTGACAGCATGGTTTTCATGTGAAGAACTAGGTCGTCCTATCAACCAACTCGCCGATCCACACACCTTTTTGGCTGCTTGGAGCGAGCGGACCACACCACCACTCCCTCCCAATGCGCTATTGGCTGGGCGAAATGAGCTAGCGACCCGTATTCGCGCCTGGGCACAAGGCGGACCATCCGTTCTAAGAGTGAGGGGGGAGACCCACGAAGAGGCACTCCATTTTGCCGCAGCCGCCCTAACTGACGGCGCGCCAAACGAGAGCATCGCAACTCGCGTGGTAATTGCTCGCAACACCGAATCTCTAGAGTGGCTACTTGCAAGCCCTACACACCAGTCGCTCATTCTCCTCGCGAGCTTCCCCGACGCAAACGCACGTACTGTCTCCATGCGTGAGCACCATCTCTTACTGACTCTCGGACGAGAGGAGTCACCAAGAGGAAACGACTTCATAGAACTCCTTCCTCTTGAGCGTCCAGCGCTGCAGTCCTCATTGATGCGCGTAATGGATTCGGGTGAAGCACACCGCGTAACGTGGGCCTCGGGTGGAAGCATAGGTGCGTTGCAGCGCCTACTCGGCCATATAGCTCGTGCAGAATGGGCTTCAACTACTCCATCAGCAGAGATGAGAACAATGCTCCTCCTTGGAGCATGGCATCCAGACACGCAAGGAGATTGCAATCTCGTTGAGCGCCTCTCCGGACGGACTGTGGACGAGGTGGAAGCCTTTTGCGCCTCCCTCGAAATCACCAGGGTCATCCGACGCAAGGACCGAGCATGGACGTGGCGGTCTGCACATGATGCATGGGCGCATCTTGCGAGCTATCTCACGCAAGGGCAATTAAGGACGCTCACAGACATATCATGTGAAGTGCTTGGCGAGGAAGATCCTGAGGCCGGAGCCGATTTGACGCAACGATTCCTACTCGCAGTAACTGGGAAACGCCGCCAATACTCCGCTTCGCTCCGCGCTGGTCTTGCAGACTCTCTTGCGATTCTCGCTAATTTAACGACCCAGGGACTACCGAGAGGAACCGCCCAGCGTCGCATCCTCGTATCTAACGTCGTGCGCAAGGTTCTTACTCCACCCTGGCAGCGCTGGGCTGCGCTTGCTCCTGAGTTGCCTACACTGGCCGAGGCTGCGCCCGAGGCATTTCTTGATGCAGTGGAGGAGAGTCTTGCTGCTCGTGAAAGCCAGGGTGTAGCTGGGCTCTTTGCTGCGGAGCACAAAGGCTTCGGCCCTACTCCCCATGTTCCATTACTCTGGGCCCTCGAGACGCTCGCGTGGGAACCATCTCGCCTCCGCCGGGTGGTGCATAGTCTCGCACGGCTTGCAGCGGCAGACCCCGGAGGACCGGTGGACAACCGCCCCGCGCGCAGTCTCAAGGCACTCCTAAACCCAGTGTGGCCGCAGACGTTCGCTACGACTTCTGAACGTCTTGATGCACTACATAGTCTTTGGGCAATTGAACCGACAGTGGCATGGAAGGTGGGCCTTGACTTAATACCGACGCCACTAAGCGACTGGCGTGGAACTCACAGGCCGGCGTTCCTTCCAGAACTACCTTCTCGACGTCGATCAGACAGGCCTCAGAATGACATGGCGATGCAGGCTGGCGTCCTAGACTCCCTACTGCGCTATGCTGGAGAAGAACCAGAGTATTGGGTTGACATCCTCAGTCAGGCTGGAACTTGGCCGATAGAAGCACAAACCTCAGTACTGGGGAAACTACTTATTCATGCGCCAGTGGTCCGCAGCCGCGACAAGACAAGACGCGTTTGGGGAGCGGCACGCGAGCACCTTGTACAAATCTTGGTGGAGGCAAAGTATGGGGGGCACCACTCCAACGACGAGGAGAACCAAGCGCGTCGCATATACCAGGCACTTGAGCCAGAGGACGCAGTTGGACGTATAGCTTGGCTCTTCGCGCCGAATCCTCGCGCTCCCCAGGCGGCCCAGCTTGAACCGCAGGAGATGGAACTCTGTCACATGCGGCTTCGCCACGAATCCCTTCAACTACTCGCTGAAGACCCAGAATTCCTAAGCAAGCTACATCGACTCATCTACGAAGCAGAATCGCCAGCGCTGCTTGGTTTCGCACTTGGTGAGTTAGGACACTACAGCCTTGAGGATCTCCTCCTGAATCTGCCAGTTGGCATTGATGACCAGCACAGCGATCTTTTGCGCGGCTTCATCGCAGCGAAGCACAATCATTCGGGAACTCCATGGCTGATGTCCGCACTCAAGTACCTCGTTCAAAATGGGCGCATGAACGATGCAGCGCGGGCGACTGCTGACCTTGTTCCTGGAACCTCATTGTGGAGCTTGATTGAGCAAGTGGGGAATGGGTTGCCCGAAACATACTGGAAGCTGCTCGGCCCAGACATCTACGGAGAACTCACAAGGAACGAACGCCTACACGCCATACGACGCCTACTTGAAGCAAGTCGGCCCGCATCAGCCCTGGTCGTACTGAGCCACTGGAACCGTAAGCACGATGACCCGCCTCCATCAGAGATCATACTTGAAACACTGGAGGCGTGTATCGCAGATGCCGACTCACTCAGAACTCTCAGCACACCCGGCGGCATTGGCTATCGCATCAACAACGTCCTCGGCATGCTGGGGAAACTTGAGGAGCGGGGACTTGAACGCGCCATCAGAATTGAATCCTTCTTTCTGCCTTTGCTTGGCCAGTTCGGTGGCACACCACGCCTCTTTCGTGCTCTCGGAGAAACGCCTCGCCTCTTTGCTCTTGCAGTATCACTGGCGCATTCCCCTGACGAAGACATGGCAACAGACAGCGACCTCCAAAAACAAACCAATAGCCGACGCGCTGCGCTCGACATCCTCCATACATGGAAGGGGACACCGGGGGAACAGGCTAGTTCGCCGGAAGAGAGAGACGCTGTCGTAGAAGCTTGGTGTCGTGCGGTCGGGCAGGAACTCACGACGACCGCGCTGCGGGAAATGGGATGGCGGCAACTAGCCTGCGTTTTAGCAAGATCCCCCAGTCTAGACGGTGTATGGCCTTGTCGCGCAGCACGAAATCTCTTAGAGGAAGGAATCCATCCAGAACTGAGAAGGTTCATGCGCACAGCCAAGTGGAACCTGCGCGGGCTGGTCATGAGGTCTTCAGACGAAGGAGGAGCGCAGGAACGAGACCTCGCCACTCGATTTCGTAAGGATGAGGTAGAACTCCGGGCTCAGGGGTTCTCGGTTGCCGCGACCTTGGCCCGAGAGCTTGCGGAACGCTACGATTGGGAATCAGAGGATGAGGATTCTCAAGCAGCCGAGTGGCGCGACCCGTGAACGATTCGCGCAACACAATCGGCTCATGGCGCCATGGCAAAACACGCCAGGACAGTGAATTGAGGCTCGACACGTCTCGTAGGCATAGACTTACAGTCTTGAGGTTCGGCGCCTTCGCCTGTTTGCTGCTCTTGATGGCGACTAACGCGAATGCCCAAGTTCTTCCGGCCCTTCAGTCTGTGACCCCAAAGGCCGTGTCTCTGACCGTAAGCGGCGGCGTGTCCCTGGGGACGTATGAGGCCGGGTTCCTGTACTACTCAGGGACGTCCTCCCAAGGGGAACGCGCCGTGGATCTGCGGCTCGTGACGGGCGCCTCTGCGGGAAGCCTCAATGCCTTGCTGGCGATCATGGCGACCTGTGGCGTGGATGCGTCCACGCCGGGCCAGTCGTTGTTCTGGGACATCTGGGTTCCCATCGGGTTCAACGACCTCTTCATCCCGACATCGACGACGCCGCTCGGTGTCTTCTCCCGGGACGCGCTGGAGCGGCGCGCCTCCCATATCGAACAGGCCTGGAATCGAGGCCTGGACCGCTCTTGCGACGTGGTGCTCGGAGTTTCGACGACGCGCCTTTCACCTCGAGCCCTCCAAGCCGCCAATGGACGGCTCGACCTGCCTCGGCTCGAAGAGAAGTTCGCCATCCGCATCCAGGGGCGCGGGCCCGGACGCGCTCCTCGCGCGACGAACTACACCACTCGCGAGGGCCGACGCCTGGAGCTGTTACTCGAAACAGACGACCACGGGGAGATCCCCTTCGCGAACCTGCGCGAACTCCTCCTCGCATCCATGTCATTCCCCATCGCGTTCCCGCCCCAACCCCTGCGGACCTGCGCGCCGAAAGCCTCCACGAAGCCAGGGGTCTGCCTGCCTCCGGAGGCGACGCGCGAGCTCTTCATCGATGGTGGCGTCTTCGACAACACACCCCTGCGTCTGGCCGTGGGACTTGCTCGCGACGGTCTTCGCGAAACCGCGGACGGCAAGTTGGAGTGGCGTCCCGTTCCCAATCCGGATGTGCGCACGACGCCTCCCGGCGTCGCCTTCGCATTCATCGACCCGGACGCCACGGAGTACCCGGTCGCACCGCCTGCACAAGCGGGGGCAGGACCTGCGTCCCTGCCGGGGACACTCGCCGAGATCCTGGCGGCGTTCGTGGACACGGCGCGCTCCAAGGAACTGGCCATGCTCCTGGAGGAGGAGCCGGAGATCGCCAAGCGACTCACCCTGCCCCGCCGGCACTTTCCCGCGGCCGGTGCGCCCCTCTTCGCGTTCCTGGGCTTCTTTGAACGAAGCTTCCGTGTCTTTGACTTCTATCTCGGCATGTATGACGCCCGCCGGATGATGGACGACGCGTTCCTCGAAGGGCGGACGTCAGCGGAGCGGCCTCATGCGGCGGCAATGGATGGTCTTGGCGGATGGCAGCCCTTCGCTTGCATGAGCGCCGTTTACGACTCGCTACCGAGCGCGGAGCAGGCCTGTCAGGGCGAAGCGTTGGAGGACTTCCGGGCGCTGTTGCAGATGTCCCTGGACCAGCTCTACGACGCATGCAGCAAGTCCGCCGCGATCGTTCCCCCAGGCACCTGGCGCAACGCGCACTGTGACCGCGCCATCGCGGGCCAGCCGCCGCCGCATGTCCCAAGCCTTCAGCCCACCGAGTGGCCAGACTGGAAGCAGCGCAAGGACGAATCGGAGCTGTCGTATTCGATGCGGCTGCTGGGCGCCTATGGCTTCGGGTTCCACGACCTGAGCGTGCCGAAAGGCCGAGGCGACCTCGCCGTCCTGCGCATCCGCCATGCACTGGGCGCCGCGGCCACCCGGCTCGCGGCGGTGCAACCTCCCGCCGACAGGCCCACGGTCCGCTTCGCCAGCAAGCTCGCGGTGGACAGCATCAGCTACGAGCCCCAGCGCATGTCGCTGCACATCACGATGGGCCCCACCGCGAGCGAGGTGGGCCTGAGCGTCGGGGCCTCCGAGATGCCGCTGTCATCCGGGCTCAGGTTCGCCGGTGCGCTCGGGTTCAGGGGACTTGAGGACGTCCTGTCCTCCGGCAGCAGCAGCGATCCGTTTGGCGTGGCGCTGACGGGAGGGCTCGAATTCCAGCCCCGTTCAGGGCAGACCTTCCTCTCACAAAGCCGCCTGGCCCTTCGCGCCGGATGGTTGTTCAGCGCGAACGACCATTACGGCACGAGCAGCTGCCCGGCTGGAGGCGCCAGCCACGTGACCGCGTGCTCACGACCGGTGGTCCAGGGGCTCGTGGGCATCACCTTCCTGGAGTTCCTCTGCGCCCAGCTGGTCGGTGAGTGGTACCCGAGCACCGGGTCGCGCAAGACGCTCTGGTCCGTGGCCCCAGGCATCGGCCTGGAGCTTGGGCTTTAATGAGAACCCACCGGAACAAAATCAGCCCCAGAAATCAATGGCGCAGCGCACAACAAGGAGGTCCAAATGGATTTCGTCTCTCTGCATTCAGCGCGAGTTCGAATTTAGCGCAACTGATTCATGCCATCACGCACGCCGCAGTCCAGCAGCAATGTCCGAACCACGCCTTTGCCTTGTCTCCCCATGCTCGAAAGGGAACTTGACAGCAACCGCCAATCCCAACCTTTCCATACACCCTTAGCCGTAGGGCATCGCGTGAAACACGAAGTAAGCACACAACCCATCAATCAGGAGCACAAATGAGTCGCGCCCGCCTATCAAAACTATTCCTCAAGAACTTCAAATCCTATGGCCCCGACGCAGTGGAAATAGATTTCCATCCACTAACACTTCTGGTTGGCCGCAACAACAGCGGGAAAAGCAGCATCATCCAAGCCCTGCTTCTACTAAAGCAAACAATAGACCAAGTACGAGGAAACGAACCACTAACTCTACATGGCACTGTTCCTGTTCCTGCCGGTGATTTGGCCGAAATCACACACGGATGGCAGTTAGGAACTGACGGCGAAGGTCCGACCCTAGCCGTCGAATGGCTCTCAACGGTCAACATCCAAGAAGCGCTGGATCGCGCAGCAAATCCTGACCTGGACGAACTCGCCAAAAACAGCGGCATCGAATGGATAAAAAACCCTCCCCCGTCCATAGAGATGCGAACACGACTTGAAATTAACTATGCCACTCGCGACAAGCGAATTGTCACAACACGCACTGAACTTCGTTCTTGGAACGTCGAAGAGACCGAAACAACTGAAAATCCAACGCTCTCCCTGGTCCTGAAACCCGACGGTGGCTATGACGTGCTTTGGCAAAACGACCCTGGACTAAGCAAACTTGAAGTCGAGTGGGTCCACTTCCTGCCCTTTGTTTCAGTCGACCGGAGAAAGGTTGGCCCGCGCAATTCTGATCGAGGGCGCGCAAACGGGTTCCTGTTGATTTACGACCAACCGCTCGCTGATTTGCAATATCTACTCAGTCGCCTCTCATACCTATCCTCGGCCCGCCCAACACCACAGTCTATTTATCAGCCCGCCGGGGGAGAACTATCCGACGTCGGGATTTCTGGCGAACGAGCGGCGCAAATTCTACACAGTCGCGGACGCGACGCATTTCACTACCTGAAACCAGTGGACCTTCTCAATGACGGCACAGTTCAGGACGAAATAGTCAAACAAAAGCCGCTCATAGAAGCAATCGGGGAGATTTTTGACTTTCTGGGAATACCATCTCGATTCTCGATGGAGGAAATCGCAAACATTGGCTTCATTCTTCACTTCGGAAAAGCCTCGCTTTTCCATGTTGGTCGAGGCATTTCATATTTACTCCCCATCATTGAACTAGGCCTGCTTGGCGACCCTCTTGCGAATCAGGATCTGGGAGGTGACGTCCCACTTGGCGCATATTTGCACCAGATCCAAGAGATTAACCACATCGCAATAGAGGAGCCTGAGAGCCATTTGCACCCTGCCGTGCATGCTCGGCTCGCTCACTTCTTTATCTCTACTGCCATCTGCGGGCGCCAGTGGCTTATCGAAACACACGGCGACCATCTAATCCGACGACTGCGTCGTCTAGCAGCTGCCGCACCGGCCAACAGCGCTATCGAACAGTGGCTCTGCAGTAATGTAGCAGTGCTCGAGGTCACGCAACAGGACGGCCTGAGCCAAGTACGAAAGACATTACTCACTCCTTCTGGAGAGGGCTCGGAGCAATGGCCTGAGGAATTCATGGATCGCGCGCTTGATGAAGAAGATGCAATCTATCTAAAGCGTATCCACAAAGCCCCAGCGCCCACCATATATGAAGGTGTTGAAATCGAGCATCGTTCTCCAGACGAGGACAATGGAGAATAATCGATGCTAGCCATGATAGATCCCGCTTTGTTTTCAGATGCTCTATCCGGCGTGGCCGTGCGCTCCACAACTGCGATCGAAAGAGACCTTGCGCAGGTCGTCAACGTTATAACGGCAGGAAACATCTCCATCGCCGACACACCATACTGGAAACGACTCGATCAGCAGTTAATTCAGCCATTTCTCGCTAAACACCAGTCCGCAAGTGTCCAGCAAGCTGTTCGCAGCCTTCGTCGTCGCGTGAGACAGGTTTTTTGGACGAAACCGCAGCGTGTCACGGCATGGAGTTTCCGTGAACTACTCAATCCAGTACCAGGAAACTGGACGAACGACGCTGTCATCTGTGCTTCAGGACTAATTGACGCAGGACACGACATTCTATTTCTAGTTCGGCTAGTTGAGAATCGAAACCTAAAATGGCACGGTGCGCAGCCTGGCGCAATTACAGAAAAGACGACTTGGAATCTTCGGGTCCTCTCAGCACAAAAAACAGTTCGAATACCCTGCATTTCCAGCATGAGGAACCTTGACGTGAACTGGACATGCCGCTACGACGACCGGCTTCCATCGTCTCACGACGGTGCCAGATTTCCATTCTGTGCTCCTCGGGACTGGTATAAACCTCGGCCAACTGGGGTCACTCCAATAGTGAGCACACTTCAGGGTAGGCCGGCGTGCGTGGACTCTGCTGGTCGTGGATGGGTACGCTCACCGGGCTTTTTAGCACTCGACCATTGGGATGTTCAGATACCTACTGCGCAACGGCATTGGGTTGGCCACCATTACTTAAACATCACAAATGGCTGGCCCCCCTTGGCAAATATGAAACTACCAGGCGTGATTGATCACGGCTTTCAACCAAATTTCGCATCTTGGAACTGCCCATGACAGCGCCAATGATATCCAGCACAGGATTAACAAGAAGCGAGGACAGGATTAACAAGAAGCGAGGATTGAAGCAGCGCGAAGAGAAGTCAGAGTTAACGTATTCGACACGGCTGCGCAGGCGCAGAACGCAGGCGTGCGAAGTAACTAGGCCGCCCGAGCATTCACCATGCTTTTGGCATTCAGCCCACCCGGCTAGCGGCGGTGCAGCCTCCCGCCGACAGGCCCACGGTCCGCTTCGCCAGCAAGCTCGCGGTGGACAGCATCAGCTACGAGCCCCAGCGCATGTCGCTGCACATCACGATGGGCCCCACCGCGAGCGAGGTTGGCCTGAGCGTCGGAGTCTCCGAGATGCCGCTGTCATCCGGGCTCAGGTTCGCGGGTGCACTCGGGTTCAGGGGACTCGAGGACGTCCTGTCCTCCGGCAGCAGCAGCGATCCGTTTGGCGTGGCGCTGACGGGAGGGCTCGAGTTCCAGCCTCGTTCAGGGCAGACCTTTCTCTCACAAAGCCGCCTGGCCCTTCGCGCGGGATGGTTGTTCAGCGCGAACGACCATTACGGCACGAGCAGCTGCCCGGCGGGAGGCGCCAGCCATGTCACTGCATGCTCACGGGTCGCGGTAGGGACGGCTCTTCACCCGTGAAGGCTGGAGCCGCCCCCCGCACAGATCCCAGCGGGCGCTGCTAACGCACTGGGCTCTTGCCTTGAGTGGTGACGTCGAACCGCTCTTCAGGCCAAGGGTGCTGGATACGAGCTTTCGGAAGCCATCGGTCCACCAAGGTCTTCATCCTCGCCCAGTTCGTCCGGTCACGCGTAACCGTCCGGCCAACGACGTGCCGTGAGGGATTGCCGGGGGCGCGGCGCGCAGCGGACGCTTCTGGGTATGCCGAAGCAGGTGGAGAAGCCGGAGTGGGCGCGCATCGCGGAGGCCTTTGAGGCG
>NZ_RAWO01000169.1:0-424 GCF_003668955.1 Corallococcus sp. AB038B
CCGCGCGCTCACAAGCGTGGTGGGCGCTCGGCTCATTCGCTGGCAGAACGGGCCTCCTCGATGGCCTGGCACTGTACGCGGCGCCGTGAGCTTCGTGCTCATCGCCGGTCTCATCTATCCCGCGGTGGTTGCCGTGGCGACCCATTACTCGATGTGGTTGAGCGGAAACGCCGTGGCCGCTCGGATGTCCCTGCACTCGCTGTGGGGCTGGTTCATCGCCAACAGCACGGGCGCCCTGGTCGTGGCGCCGCTCATCCTGGTATTCGCCGCGCCCTCCATGGCGTATCCGCGCCGACCGCACTGGGAGCTGGCCTTGCTTGGCTCGCTCTACCTGGTGGGCAGCTTCGCCTCCATCGAACTCGGACGATGGCTCGGGTTGGGCGGCCTGATGGCATACCCGCTTGTTCCTCTCATGATCTGGGCG
>NZ_RAWO01000170.1:0-424 GCF_003668955.1 Corallococcus sp. AB038B
ATAGCACAAAGGTATGATTATAAATATCAAAATTGAATCATCGAGCATTTCGTGACGAATGGTTAGAACCATATCTGAGATTTGTTCTTTTCATGCATAAATGAATGGATAGTTCTCGCAAAATTCAGACAAGAAATGCAAAGAACTGCTTAAATTCTTCGATATTCATCGGTGAAATGACATACCATTGAAAATACGACAAGCCATACTGAGTTCGAGATTAATAATAATAAGTTTACGTAAGTGGAGATCATTGGCAGCATAAAGGACACATGGTAAGAAACATGCTTGGAGGGAAGAGATTCTACTTTATCATGAATTCGAGGGAATATCTCCGTACAAAATCGATGGAGGATTGCATTACTTCTCCCATCACTCATTCGATTGTCATCAGATCGAAAAGTCGAGTAAAACTAATATCACA
>NZ_RAWO01000171.1:0-424 GCF_003668955.1 Corallococcus sp. AB038B
TTCAACATCGATAGCAATGCTGGACCAACGGATGTCATTCAATGATGAGAAATGTCAAATAAAACCAGTACGAACTAAACTAATGAATAGTCATTTAGCGAATGGAGACGAATGTTAACAATTCATTCTGTCGTAGATGAGGAACTTTTCTCTTTATATGTCTTAAATTTGATTCCAATTCATTCGATTGATTAAAAATAAAAGTTTTGTTGTTTTTTTTTCTGTCAAAAAATTAGTTCACAAGAAGACTGAGTGAGGATGTTTATTTTTATACTTCTGAAATTTCTTCTGAAGTAATCGGAAAAACTGTTATTGCCATTTTTCCTGTCATGAAAACACTCATACTTGCAGGTGATTGCATAGAAATTCCTTGAGATTATAATGTTTATTTCTCTTGATAATAATAGGAAATAGTTGATAGTAA
>NZ_RAWO01000172.1:0-424 GCF_003668955.1 Corallococcus sp. AB038B
TTCGTCGTCTGGGCGAAGGACGAGCAGGACGAGATTCGCGGCTTCGTGCTGGAGAAGGGCATGAAGGGGCTCACCGCGCCGAAGATCGAGGGCAAGTTCTCGCTGCGCGCCTCGGTGACGGGCGGCATCGCCATGGACGACGTCTTCGTCCCCGAGGAGAACCTGCTGGCCGGCGTGAAGGGACTGAAGGGCCCGTTCGGCTGCCTCAACAATGCGCGCTATGGCATCTCCTGGGGCGCCATGGGCGCGGCGGAGTTCTGCTGGCACACGGCGCGCGCGTACACGCTGGAGCGGCAGATGTTCGGCCGGCCCCTGGCCGCCACGCAGCTCATCCAGAAGAAGCTGGCGGACATGCAGACGGAAATCACGCTGGGGCTGACGGCGGCGCTCCGGCTGGGGCGGCTGAAGGACGCGGAGAAGGCCG
>NZ_RAWO01000173.1:0-423 GCF_003668955.1 Corallococcus sp. AB038B
CAGGTAAATTCTAAAAGATGAATAAATCTCCTTTAAAGGCACAAGTATCTTACAGTGCTCTCACACTGTAAGCTATCCTAAGCAAACTATCCGATGAATGTCGAATTGTTAAACTGTATTCCAAACATGATTACTCAGAAGCATGATTCGAAATTTGGCCTGTACATTCTTTTGGATTAGGTGGAGCGAGTTTTTAGCTGCTCTGTTCATTTCTGATTTCTATGACAATATTGAATCATCGTCGAGTTGCATCATACAAGGTTTATCTTATAGAAATTCTACCTAAAACAAAACAAAGAATATTGAATATCTTAATCACTTATCGATGAAATATAATTTTCGTTTTGCATTTGAAAGAGCAAAGCCTCAGGTTTTTATTCAACAAAAAAATCTCACAGGAGCTTCTCGAATGTATTACCAGCA
>NZ_RAWO01000174.1:0-423 GCF_003668955.1 Corallococcus sp. AB038B
GACGCTACACGGCGGCGTCGAGAACACCTTCGACGGGTCCGTGTACGTGCGTCGTGACGGGGACTCGAAGGTCTACGCGGCCCAGGGTTCGGTGCGATGGAGCCTGGACAAGGACACCTTCGCGCTGCGCTCGAAGGAGCTGCTCGGCGGACTGGAGGCGACCGCGCTCGCGACCATCGAGGTGCGGGCCCAGGAGCGAAGCTACGTGCTGCAGCACGAGACGGGCACGACGAAGTGGCGCCTGACGAAACCCGTGGCCGAGCGCGCGGACGAGGCTCGGGTGGCGACATTGTTGAAAAACTTGAAGGAGCACCGGGCGCTCGCCTTCCCCTCGGACTCCGCGCAGATGCGGAAGAAGCTGGGACTGGAGTCGCCGCTCGTCGATGCGCGCTTCACTCCGCTCTCGGGCGAACCCGTGCGCAT
>NZ_RAWO01000175.1:0-423 GCF_003668955.1 Corallococcus sp. AB038B
CCTGGCCGGCGTTCATCTCAGGTTTCCGCGCCCCGGCGAGCACAGGCTCCTTACGAGAGTCGGCCCCGGAGCTGCCCCCCTTTCACTTCACACTCCGCGCGTCCCTCCTGCCCGTCCCTCGGTGGACCTGGGCTAAGACGCGCTCCCACGGTTCCATGGATACTTCTGTTTCTCCCCGCGCTGTCACCGGCCGTATCGACGTTCACCCCCGGGGCTTCGGCTTCCTCACCGTGCAGGCGCCCGGCACGCAAGAGGTGCTGTCCGCCTTCATTCCTCCCCCCGACCTCAACCCGCTGCTGGCCGGAGACATCGTCACCGGCACCGTGACGGCGGGCGCGGACGGGCGCTGGACGGCCAGCGGGCTGACGCTGGTGGAGCGGCCCCGCACCCGCGTCTACGGTGAAGTCGTCGCCCGCAAGGGAG
>NZ_RAWO01000176.1:0-423 GCF_003668955.1 Corallococcus sp. AB038B
CGATTTGTTTCTTCTGCTATCGTTCGTACATGGCACTTAGCGTTGTCGTCTTCAATTACCTTTCCCACTAGTGATGCTTGTTAGAAACAGAGAGAGAGAGAGAGTCTGTGTGTGGGAAGAGGAGAAAACGAAAGACTTTCTCGTCTGATTTTTTTGGTATAGAATATTCTTTGATGGAAAAAAGCAGCGAACAATACCTGATATGATTGAATAGAAGAAAGATAAGAATAGAAGGGCAAGAACTTCTCGAACATCTACTTCGGTTGCTTATTTTTCTTACGACATTTTGAAAAAGAAAAAAATATCTGCAATTCAAGGGCATGACAAGAGACTAATCGAAATAGTACGTCGTAGTTTTAGACAGAAACACAAATTTCTTTGACAATCACCGTCTATTGCTTGGAATGACGAGCGCACCTAACC
>NZ_RAWO01000177.1:0-423 GCF_003668955.1 Corallococcus sp. AB038B
GTCTTCACCGTGGGCAGCGACACACCCAGCGCGGTGGCCACCTCCTGGTTTCCCAGGCCCCCGGCCACGAGGCGCAGCACCTCCAGCTCGCGCGCCGTGAGGGCCAGCCCCGTGTCCGGCACAGCCACGCCGCGCCCGGCGCTCAGCGGGGCGAGGGCGCCGGCGAGCAGCTCCGCTCCCGGCGCGCGGCTGCCGCGCTCCAGCGCGAGCCGCAGCACCGGCAGCAGGCCAGGCCCCTCCAGGCAGAGCATCCCCGGGATGCCCAGCGCCGCGTGCGCGGTGAGCGCCGCCTCCAGCGCGTGCAGGGCCTCCGCGCCGCGGCCGGCCTCCAGCTGGGCCCGGGCGAGCAGCGCGCGCGCGTCCCCGAAGACGAGCGAGAGCGGTGTGCGTCCCTGCAGCGCGACGGCCTCGCGCGCGTGGCGC
>NZ_RAWO01000018.1:0-177723 GCF_003668955.1 Corallococcus sp. AB038B
CGAGACCCGGCTAAGGAGTCTCGGCTCGCTGATTCGTCGGCACTTCCCTCTCGCTGCGCTTTTCAGCGCTGCTCTTGAGGTGAAGCGCCCTCAAAAAATTGACTGCGGGTTTCCGCAATCCATTACTGCTTGGGCTTGCTATTTGGTTTTCAAAGACCGAGCCGCTTGTCTTGCTTCGCGACTTTTGCTACCGTCTACTTCGTTGCCGGTTTCGCTTCAACCGGCGGGGTTGCAGCTTCTATTTCAGTTCGCATTCAGCGTCAACTTCGCTTTTTGCGTCCTGCGGGCTGCTTCGAAGTTCGTCGGCGCCGTCCAGTGACTTCCGCCGTTTCTTTTCGAAGGGGAGCGGCTTCTACTTCAGCGCCGTCTTCCCTGTCAACCGCTTGCTGTCAGCTTTCCTCACCGCTTTGCGTCCGTCGTGTTGCTTTCCGGACTGCTGCTGCTTCGGTGGGGCGCGGCTTCTATCTCTTCGCCGCGTTCGCTGTCAACTCGCTCGTTGACTGCCCTATTTCCTTGTCGGTGCTGCTCTCTCCTCGAAGTGCCTTCCGCGCCAGTGCGCGGGCTTCGAGGTGAGGGGCGCGGCTTCTACCACCGCCGCATCCTGTGTCAACCGCTCGACTGCTGCTGCTTCCCGACCCGCTCCGCCTCCCATGAGGCGGCAACCCGCTCCAACACCTTCAACGCCCGCGTTCGGCTGCCCTGCTGCGGCACCATCTAAGAATCGATTCGGAGAATGTCAACTTCCCGTCACCGATGAGGCCGACTGCGCCTCTCCCCGTTTCTGCGTCGCTCAGGTGCCACCGGAGTGACGCCTGCGTGTCGCCGCGAGGTGGGCGGCTTATCCATCAGGCGATCGGCCAGCGCAAGAAATTTGATGCAGGCTGCCGGCGCGGTGCGACGTGGTGGAGGGGGAACCCGTGGGGCGGTTCCACCCATTCCCCCGGCGGATTTCAGCTCCCGAACCTGAGCTTGGAGAGGTCCACCCTCCCCCGCCGGCACTTCTCCGCGACCACCACCGAGCGCAGCTCCTGATAAGCGCGCTCGAAGTCGTCGTTCACCACGATGTAGTCGTAGGACGCGATTCCCCGCTCCATCTCCGAGCGGGCAGCCAGCATCCGGCGACGGATGGTCTCGTCCGCATCCGTCTGACGGTCTCGCAGCCGCCGCTCCAGTTCCTCCATGGAGGGGGGCAGCACGAAGATGAGGACCGCGTCGGGGTGCTTGCGCTTGATGGCCTGCCCGCCCTGGACGTCGATGTCGAAGATGGCGGTGCCACGGCGCGTGCGGGCTTCGTCCACCACGGACTGCGGGCTGCCGTAGAAGTGGCCGTGGACCTCGGCCCACTCCACGAACTCACCCTTCTCGATCTTCTCCTGGAAGGCGGCGACTCCCACGAAGTGGTAGTCCACGCCCTCCTGCTCCTTGCCCCGGGGACGCCGGGTGGTGACGCTGGTGGAGAAGATGCCGTCCGGCATCTCCTTCAGCAGGCGGTGCGCGAGGGTGGTCTTTCCCGCTCCGGACGGTGCGGAAAGGACGAGGAGCAGGCCAGGCTGGAGTCCAGTGGGTTCGTTCATTCGACGTTCTGCACCTGTTCGCGGATGCGCTCGACCTCGGCCTTCATCGAGACCACGCGCGCGGAGATTTCCGCGTGCTGGCTCTTGGAGCCTGTCGTGTTCACCTCGCGGTGCATCTCCTGCACGAGGAAGTCCATGCGCCGGCCCACCGGCTCGGGGCTCGCCATCAGGAGCCGGAACTGCTCGAGATGGGTCGCGAGCCGGGTCACCTCTTCCGCGATGTCCGTGCGCTCGGCGAACAGGGCCACTTCTTGCGCCAGGCGCTGCGGATCCACCGCGACGCCGCGCGCGAGCTCCGCGACACGCTCGGTGAGCCGCTGCTGGTAGTCACTGACCGCGCGAGGCGCGAGCCGGGCGACCTCCTGGCTCCAGCCCTCGATGAGCTTCATCCGGGCGTCCAGGTCCGTGTGGATGGACTCGCCCTCGGTGTTCCGCATCGTCTCCAGGGCCGCGAGCGCCTGCTGGAGCGCGGTCTGCGTGGCCTGGGTGGCGGACTCCACGTCCACGCCCTTCTCTTCCAGACGGATGACGCCCGGCTGGTTGGCCACCTGCGACCAGGCGATCTCCACCGACTGGCCCATGGCCTCGGCGACTTCGCGGAAGGCGCGCGCGTATTCGCGGGCCAGGGCGACATCCACCGTGGGGACGTTTCCCGAGACGGTGGCGGCCTGCCGGCGCACCAAAATCTCCACCGAGCCGCGCGCGAGGCGGTCCTTCACCTGCTTCACGAGGGCGGGCTCGAGCGCGGACAGCTCGCGCGGCAGCCGGACCTTCACTTCACAGAACTTGTGGTTGAGCGAGCGTGCTTCCACGGAGACCTCTTCGTCCCCCACGCGGGCGCGGCCCGAGCCAAATCCGGTCATGCTCTTGAGCATTGGGCCGGGTGCTAGGGGCTTTCGGTCCCAAGGTCAAGCCAGCGTCTTGTGTCCGTTCCAATTCTGGTAGGGTCCGCCGCCGATGGCGTGGCACAAGCGGCTTGAAACGTGGGCGAAGCTGGCACTGACGCTCCTGGCTTCCCTCCTGTTCTGGCGCCCCGGACGTCACCGTTCTCCCGGGACGCCCCTCCCCCACCCGCGCAAGGTCCTGCTCGTCCGGCCCGACAACCGCGTGGGCGAGGCCCTTCTCACCACGCCCCTCATGCGGACCCTCAAGACGCATCTCCACCCGCCTCCAGAGGTGCACGTGCTGGTGCACGCCAAGGTGGCTCGCGTCCTCCAGGGACACCCTGACGCGGACGCGGTCCTGGCGTTCGACCGGCGACTGCTTTGGCTGGGCCCCCTGGCGCCTGGCATCCGCGCACTCCGTCGCGCGGGCTATGACACCGTGGTGGACTGCGCCAACTGGAGCGCTCCATCCGTGACGAGCGCGCTCATCGCGCGGATGGTGGGCCCCAAGGCAGTCGTCATTGGACCGGGCATCTGGCCGGTGTCGCTGCTGCAGTCGGTGTCCGTGGCGGCCCGGTCCGATACGCGGCATGAGGCCATTCAGCGCACCCACCTGCTGACGCCCCTGACAAAGGGAGCTGTCGCCGAGGGGCTTTCGTTCCGGGAACCGGTGCTGGGCGAGGCATTCCGCGGCTATCTGGCGACGTTCTCCGGGACGGGTTCGCGGCGCGCGGTCATCAACCCGGGGGGACGGTTGGGCGAGCGCCGCATCCCGGCCGAGGCATTCGCGGCGGCGGCCCGGGAGCTGATTTCGCTCGGCTATTCGCCTGTCGTGACCTGGGGGCCTGGAGAAGAGGCCCTGGCTCGGACCGTGCTCTCCGGAGCCCCGGGGGCGGAGCTGGCTCCGGCGACGAGCATCGATGAACTGGGTGCGCTCATGCGGACCGCGGGCCTCACCGTCTGCAACAACACCGGGCCCATGCACCTGTCGGTCGCTGTGGGCGCTCCCACGCTCGCGTTCTTCCTGCGCATCGACATGGAGCGCTGGGGCCATGCGGTGGCGCCCCACCGGATGGTGGACCTGACGCCCATTGTGGATGGGGCTTCTGGCGTGGGGTTGGAGCAGCGCGTGTCCGCGGAGGTCCGGTCGTTCGTCGCGGAGCGGACCTCGCTCACGGGGTGAGCGGTCGCTCCTGCTCGGGCACCAGTTGGGGGACGCCTTCCTCCACGGGCCAGGCTCGCAGGCACCTGCCGCAGCAGACTTCGGGCGGAGGGCCCTGGTGCTCTTCGAGCGGGGCCTTGCAGTGGGGACATCCCAGGATGGACCTCAGCACCGGGTCCAGGTCCATGGGCTACTTCGCGCCTTCGCGGCCGAGCCTGCGGGCCAGCTCCGTGGTGCTGTGGTCCTTCGGGTCTCCCGCCACTGCCGTCCTGCCCCCGTAGGCCCGGACTTCGTCACCTTCCGGAATGGAGTCCGGCGTGTAGTCCGTCCCCTTCACGTGCACGTCGGGCTTGAGGGCGCGGATGATGGTCCGCACGTTCGGCTCGTCGAAGACGATAACGCGGTCCGTGCAAGCCAGCGCCGCGACCAGCTCCGCGCGCTCCGCTTCCGGGATGTGCGGACGGCCCGGCCCCTTGTAGGCCCGGGTGGAGGCGTCCGAGTTCACCGCCACCACCAGCACATCCGCCAGGGCCTTCGCCCCTTCCAGGTAGCGGACGTGCCCGACGTGCAGCAGGTCGAAGACGCCGTTGGCCAGGGCCACCGTGCGGCCCTGCTCGCGCCAGCGCTCCCGCTCCTCCGCGATGGCTGAGAGGGGGCGAAGCTTGTCCAGGGTGTTCATCGTGGGCTCCGCAGCGCTTCGAGGAGTTCTTCGCGGGAGACCGTCGCCGTGCCGGGCTTCTGCACCACCAGCGAGCCCGCGACGTTCGCGAGCCTCGCGGCTTCACCGAACGAGGCTCCGGCCGCGAGTGCCAATGCGAAGCTCGCGATGACCGTGTCGCCCGCTCCCGTCACGTCCACCGCTGACTTCGCTCCGTGCACGGGGATGAGGTCCACGCCGCCCTTCGCGTCGAAGACGGCCATGCCATGCCGGCCTCGCGTCACCAGCAGGGCCTTGCAGCCCAGCTTGCGGACCGCCTCGTGACCGGCCTCCAGAAGATCCTCCTTCGTGCGCACCGGACGGCCCGTGAGCGCTTCCAGCTCCGGCTCGTTGGGCTTGCACACCGTGAGGCCCGCGAAGGCCATGAGCGCGTAGCGGCTGTCCACGCAGACCGGGAGGCCGTCCGCAGCGAGCTTTCGCAACACGGCCCGGACTTCGTCGCTGACGACGCCCGCTCCGTAGTCCGAGACCACCACCGCGTCCGCGTCCTTCGCGGCGGCCTCCACCTGCCTGGCGATGGCCTTGCGCATCCGGGGCGGGAGGGGGCCCCGCTGGCCCCGGTCGACGCGGAGCATCTGCTGTCTCGTGGTGCTGATGCCTCCCGCGAGGATGCGCGTCTTCGTCTCCGTCTGGATGCTCCGGCTGCTGACCGCGTGCAGCCGGATGTCCGCGGCTTCGAAGAGCTTGCGCAGTTCGCTGCCCATTGAGTCCACGCCCAGGGCGCCCACCGCCGTCACCTGCCCCGACAGCGCTCGGATGTTGGCCGCCACGTTGGCCCCGCCGCCGAGATTCACCTCCGACGACTCGTACCGGACGATGAGCACCGGGGCCTCGCGGCTCACCCGGTCCGTCTGGCCGTAGAGATAGTGGTCGGCGACCAGGTCTCCCACCAGCAACACCCGACGGCGCGCGAAGGCGAGTGGCAGGCGCGAGGACGACGCTGCCGGACGTGAAGACGGGGCCGCTGGCATGGCCGCGCGTTGTCCCACAGCGGTCCAGCCCTCACAAGTCGCGCGTCTTTCCCTGCAGCCCGAGCGCCCGCTTCAGATGCGCTTCGCCCTCCAGGACCTCCACTCCCAGGCGCACCACCCAGGCCTCGAAGCCGGCGGGCAGGCGCACCGCGTCCTTCTCCGTCGTCACCACGAGTGCTCCGTGCTGGCGGGCCCGGGCTTCGACCTGGCGAAGCTCGTCCGCCGTGAAGCGATGGTGATCCGGGAAGAGGGCAGCGTCCCGGACCTCCGCTCCGAGTGTCGTCACGGTCTTCAGGAAGCCTCCGGGCCGGGCCAGCCCCGCCAGGGCGAGGACCGGTTTTCCTTCGAGCGCGTTCGTCGCGTGCTCGGTCCCCGAAGGGTCCCACCACGCCGTGGGTCCATAGCGCGTCCGAACCCTGGGAGCAGTCACTCCTTCGAGCCATGGGTTGGGGGCGGCGTCTCCGGAAGCGGCTCTCAGCCAGAGGAGCGTGGCGCGGCGCAGGGCCGATGGGGGCTCGCGCAGTGGGCCTCTTGGGAGCAGTTGGCCGTTGCCCAGCCCCACCGCTTCGTCCACGACCACCAGGTCTTCGTCACGGTGCAGGCGGCGGTGCTGGAAGCCGTCGTCCAGCAGGACCGTGTCGAGGCCGAAGTCGTCCCGGGCCCGGAATGCCGCCGCGACGCGGTCCGCTCCCACGAAGAGCCGGGCCCCTTTGCACCTGCGCGCGAGCAACAGGGGTTCGTCTCCGGCTTCCGTCACCGCGGGCAGGGGCTCTGCTCCCGTGAAGGTGAGTGGCTCTTGGGACTCGCGTCCGTAGCCTCGGGTGAGGATGCCGACCTTGCGTCCTTCGCTGATCAGCAGCTCCGCGAGATGGAGGACCGCAGGGGTCTTGCCCGTGCCTCCGACGTTGAGGTTGCCGATGGAGATGACCCGCAAGCCTTCGACTTGTTCGGCTCGCTTCAGTCCCGAGTCGTAGAGGGCACCTCGAAGGCGGACCGCTCCGCTGTAGGACCAGGACAACAGCGTGAGCGGTGACAGGAGGGCACGACGGGTCCAGGGCTCCGGTGTCGGCGGATAGAAGATCCGCTCCAGGGCCGTGGGTCCGCCCGTCATCGCTGTCGCTCCGCGGCCTTCTGGTAGAGGGCGAGGATGTCCCGGGCGATGTGTTCGTTCGTCGGGTGCCGGGTCCCCGCCGTTGCTCCGGACAGCGCGGCGGTGACGACGGCTTCCACCGTGGGCGCTTCCACCTTCGCGTCCGACAGCTCCGGGAGCGCGCCCTCGTTCACCGCGACCACTCGGACGCCGCAGGCCCTGGCCTGGGCCGCGGCCCTCGCGCTCCAATCGTTTCCCAGACCGAGGATCCAGACTTCATCCAGGGCCTGCAGCCACTTCGCGAAGTCCGCTCCCTGCTGGTAGCCCGCGAACGTCACCTGTTCGGTGAGGCCTCGCTCCGTCACCTGTGTCCGCGTCGCTTCGAGCAGGGCCCCGTCGCCCACCAGTACGAGGCGGGACTCGGGACGTTGCTGGCGGAACGCGGCGAAGGCTTCGACTCCCAGTTCATGACGGCGGCTCTTCTGGAACGTGGAGATCATCCCCACCAGATGCGTGTCTTCGAGGCCCAGGCTCCGGCGGAGGGCCTTGCGATCCTGGGGTGGCTCGAACATCGGGTCCACCAACGCGGGCAGGACCTGGACGGGGCGATGCCTGCTTTCGAGCTTCTCCATCAGGTGGCTCGCGGGTACCGTGTACGCGCCCGCTTCGGGCAGCGATGCACGCAACGAACGGGGCGCGTGGATGGAGCGGATCCGCACCGCGCCCTTCGGCGTTCCCCAGCGCGCCACGAGATGATCATGGGTGAAGTGGGCGTGGACCACGTCCACCGTCCTGCGGCGGAGGGCTCGCAGGTCGCTCCAGATTTCCCACGGGGGAGACTTCACGGACAACGTCAGGCCTCCCTCGTCCATGAGGCCCAGTTGCTGGAAGCGGGGCACGGCGGGTTCCTCGGCGGCGATGTCCCGGCGCTTGCGGTCCACCGCCACCGTGACCTCGTGGCCCAGGGCCCGCTGCGCCTGGGCCAGCAGCGCGACGTTCTCCGCCGGGCCGCTCCAGAAGGGACTCGCGAGCAGGTGCAGGATGCGCATCAGCGCTTCACCAGCGAGTGGTAGAGGTCTCGGAGCGCCCGGGCTTCGTGCTCGACACCGCAGCGGCTGCGCGCTTCCTCTTGCGCGTTGCGGCCGACCTGACGGGCCCGCTCCGGTTCGCGGGTCAGTTCGTCCAACAGGTCGCGCAGACCCTTCACGTCTCCGGGCTCGAAGAAGAAGCCCGTGCGGCCGTGCTCGATGAGCGTGTCCAGGTACGGCAGCTTCGAGGCCACCACGCAGCACCCGGAAGCCATCGCCTCCACGTGCACCAGCGAATAGCCCTCCGCGTAGGAGGGATGCACCAGGATGCTCAGGCCCTGGTACCAGGGCTCGATGGTGGACTGCTCTCCCGCGAGCAGCACCCGGTCCTCGATGCCCTGGCGCAGCCCGTTCACCCACGCCAGGTCCGGCCCCTTCGCGAGCCCCACCAGCACGGCCTGCCAGTCCGGCCGCTGCGGCAACAGGGGCCTCAGCGCTTCGATGAAGTCGCCCTGCCCCTTCTCCTTGCGGATGCGGCCGATGACGCCGATTCCGTAGCGGCCTCCCTGCTGGAGCCGGGCCCAGGCCGCGTCACGGTCTTCTGGTGGGTGGAAGCGCTTGAGGTCGATGCCGTGCGAAATCACCGTGGATGGGAGCGCGATGACGTCGGAGATCTGCTTCGTGAGCGACACCAGCGCGTCCGCGCCCCTCGCGAGCCAGCGGGTGAAGCTCGTGGGGGCTACCGACGTGTGCCTGGTGAAGACGAGTTGGACCCTTCCTCCCAACGCCTTCAAGAGCATCCCCGCCAGCAGTTCATTGTTCCGGTGCGCGTGCCAGACGATGGGCTCCTGGTGCGAGCGGCGGATCAACTCTCCCCAGGTAATGCGTGGCAGGGTCTCCGTCAGGCCGGAGCCGATGACCCGTGTCTCGTCGCCCTGGGCCAGCGCGGGCACCACGGACTCCACGTGCCGCGTCACTCCCGTGTAGCGCTTGTGAAAGTGTGGATGGACGATGAGCGTCATCGAGGAGCCCTCCTTAGCGCGGCCATGGCTTCCGCGTTGCGCTCACTGGCTCCGGAGATGCGGCGCACCGTGGCTTCGGCTTGGGCTCCCAGTTGCTGCCTGCGCTCGGGATGGGCGAGGAGGTCCTCCAGCGCGGCGTGCAGGGCTTCTCCATCCGCCACTTGAATGCCTCCGTTGCCTTGCAGCACCGTGACGCTGTCTCGGAAGTTGTCCATGTGCGGGCCGAACAACACCGGCCTGCCCTGCCCCGCTGGCTCCAGGATGTTCTGGCCGCCTCGCTTCGTGAACGAGCCGCCCACGAACACCACCGTCGACAGGCGATAGGCTCGGGACAGCTCGCCCATCGAGTCCATCACCACCACCGGCGCTCGCTCCGGGTTGCCCTGCGAGCGCAGGCCCACGGTCAGATTCCGCTCCCTGGCGAGGGTCTGGATCCGCTCCGCCCGGTTCAGGTAGCGCGGAGCGATGACCAGGCTCAGCGTGGGCCAGCGTTCCCGTAGACGCTGATACACCTGCAACAGGATTTCTTCCTCGCCCTCGTGCGTGCTTCCCGCGAGCCACACCGGATCCGCTGGAAACAGACCGAGGGCGGTTCGCAGGGCTTCATCCTCGGGGGCTGGGCCCGCCGCGAGGGCGTCGAACTTGGTGTTTCCGGTGGTGAGGACCCGTTCGGCCGGTGCGCCCAGGGCCTTTGCTCTTTCGGATTCCTCGTCCTGCCTCATCAGCAGCAGGTCCATGTCCTTCAGCGGGTTGTCGATGAGGCCGAAGAGCGTCCGGTACTTCCCCACGTTCGCGGGGGAGAAGCGCCCGTTGGTCATCACCACGCTGGCTCCGGACTGCTTCGCGGCTCGGATGAGGTTGGGCCAGACCTCCGTGTACTCGAGGACGAGGAGGTCAGGTTGGAGGGCTCGCACCGCCCTTCGCGTCGCGCCCCAGAGGTCGTAGGGCACGTACACGACTCCGTCGATCTGCTTCGCCAGACGGTCCCTTGCCATCGCGTGGCCGCTGTCCGTCATCGTCGAGAGCACGATGCGGCAGCCTGGGAAGCGCTGGCGCAGGGGGCCGAACATGGGCGCCAGGGCCAGCAGGTCCCCCGCGCTGGCTCCGTGCAACCACAGCAGCGGGCCTTCTCCCTTTGGCAGGTCGCCCGGTCCATAGAAGCCCAGCCGCTGCTTCAGCCCGTGACGCGTCTTCCGGTACACGCAGAGCACCGGGAACAGCAGCGCGAAGAGGACGTAGGTGGCGACGACGTAGAGCAGGCGCATGGGCGACGTCCCGCGCTCTATCAGATGCCCGGCGGTCTCGGCACCACTCGCACCGGGCTGGGGACCAGCCAGGGCCGCCACTCGTGGCCGAAGAAGCGTCCGGGCGCGTGGGCCCAGACCTCCACCTGGACTGCTCCGGGACCGGTCAGCTCGATGTGCTGCCCGTCGGGTTGCAGGCGACCGTCGCCCCACACCCGGACCTCCACCGTGCCCGGGGTGTGTTCCGGGAGGCGGACCGTCAGCACCGTGCCCACGGGGGCTTCCCTCGTGTTCGCGTCGAAGCCTTTCAGGGCGAAGCCCTCTGGCGCTCCGAGCGCTCGGAAGACGCAAAGGGCGTGGCCGCTCGCCAGCGCCTGCGTGACCTGGGCCGCGGCTTCGCGCGCGTTCTGGGACAGGGGGCCCGGCAGCAGGCCCGGCGGGAGTTCCATGTCGAGCGCGTTGAAGATGTCCTCGTACGCGGGCACTCCGTGCGCGTCGTTGCCGCACAGGGCGATGCGCTTTCGCTCTCGCGCCAGCTCCAGGAAGCGCTCTGTCGGGCGTGGCTCTGGGACCGCTAGCAGCATCACGCCGTGCACCGGGTTCACCAGGGAGGCGCCTACCGCGGGCAGGAGCCGGCTCACCGGGCTTCGCAGCGCCTGCCGGAAGAAGGTGTCCGCTGAGTACAGCTCGAAGCCTGGGACCTGGTGCGCCGTCGCTTCGTCCTTCCAGGGGTTCTTCGTCTGGACCGGATGCGCGAGGACCGCCGTGCCTCCGGCGGCTTCCACCGCGGCCACTGCCTCTTCCGGTGGGCCCCAGGGCTTCACGCCTTCGATGGGCCTCTGCATGCCGAACGCCGCCAGATGGCCCGCGCTGGTCGAAATCTCCACCCCGGGGATGAGCAGTACGCCGTCCACCCAGGTCGCGGCGGGCGGCTTGAAGTCGTTGTGGTCGGTGAGCACCACGAAGTCGAGGCCCGCGGCCTTCGCCTCCCGGGCGACCTTCGCGGGCGTCCCGTTCCCGTCCGAGCGCGTGGTGTGCACGTGGTATGCGCCGCGGATCCACGGCTTTGCTTCCGGTGCGGGTTCGACGACGGGGTAGTCCGCGAAGCCCGCCGCGAAGGCGAAGAAGCCCGCGACCCCCAGAAGCAGGAACAACACACCGAACACTGCGCGGATCGCCAGGGCGAGGGGCCGCCTGGCCGTGCCCGCCTTGCTCACGCCGCTCCCCGCTCGACGGGGCCTGACGTCTGCAGGCGCCACATGGCGGCGTAGCGGCCTTCCTTCTGGAGCAGGTCCGCGTGGCTTCCGCTCTCCACGATGCGGCCCGCCTCCACCACGTGGATGACGTCCGCGCTCGTCACCGTGGACAGCCGGTGCGCGATGACCAGCGCCGTCCTGCCGGGGAGCACCTT
Organism: Corallococcus sp. AB038B; assembly: GCF_003668955.1. NCBI lineage: Bacteria > Pseudomonadati > Myxococcota > Myxococcia > Myxococcales > Myxococcaceae > Corallococcus > Corallococcus sp. AB038B. Next base: position 11,105 of record NZ_RAWO01000018.1, read on the forward strand.
CGCCAGTGCGGCCTGCACCTCGCGCTCGTTCTCCGGATCCAGGCTGCTGGTCGCTTCGTCGAGCACCATCACCGGGGCCTTGGACAGGACCGCCCTCGCGATGCACAGGCGCTGGCGCTGGCCTCCGCTCAGGATGACGCCTCGCTCGCCGATGCGCGTGTCGTAGCCCTGGGGCAGGCCCTGGATGAAGGCGTCCGCGTTCGCCACCTTCGCCGCGGCCTCCACTTCCTCTTTCGTTGCCTCGGGCCTCGCGTGCCTCAGGTTCTCCAGCACGGTGCCGTGGAAGAGCAGCGGTTCCTGCGTCACCAGCGCGAACTGACTCCGGACGCTCGCCGCCGTGTACGTGTCCGCGTCCACTCCATCCAGGAGGATGCGTCCCTGTTGGGGACGCTCGAAGCGCAGCAGCAGCGACGTCACCGTGCTCTTGCCTCCTCCACTGCCTCCTACCAGCGCCGCCACCTGCCCCACCTTCAGGTCCAGGGTCAGCCCGTCCAACGCTCGGCGCTCGCCGTAGAAGAAGCGCACGTCTTCCATGCGCAGCGACTCACGCAGCGCTGGCGCTGGCCCCGCGCCGACTGCGTCCTCCACAGGGTGCTTCAAGTCGAGCAGCGCGAAGAGGCGCTCTCCCGCCGCTCCCGCCTGCACCGCGAACTGCGTCACCCGGCCCAGGTCCTTCACCGGCTGGTACACGAGGATGACCGCCGTGAGCAGCGACAGGAGCGCTTCCGGCTCCATCGCTCGCGTCGCCGCCGCGTACCCCAGCGCTCCCGCGAGCGCCGCCGCGGCGAGCACCTCCATCAACCCCGGCACACCTCCTCGCGCCCAGGCCGCACCCACCACCGCTTCCTCGTGGGCCTTCGCGTAGGACTCGAAGCGCGCCAGCTCCGCCTCCTGCCCGTTGAAGGCCTGGATGGTGCGCAGCCCTCCCAGCCCTTCGTGCAGCTGGCCCGCGAGCTGGCCCAGGTGAGCCTGCCCTTCTCGCGTTCCCTTCAGCACCTTGCGCGTCAGCCTCGATGCGGGCAGCGCCGCCAGCGGAATCACCGCCAGCATCAACCCTCCGAGCATCGGGCTCATCGCCAGTGCCACTCCCGCGAGCACCAGCACCTGAATGGTGTCTCGCAGGTACGAACCCACCGTGTACATGGCGGCCAGCTCCACCGCCATCACGTCCGAGGAGAAGCGGCTGAGCAGATCTCCCGTCCGCTCCTTCGACAGCTGCGACGGCGACAGCGCCGTGAGCCTCAGGAACAGGTCGCGCCGCAGGTCCTTCACCACTCGCTGCGCGAACAGGCCCATGAAGTAGAACTGGCCCAGGTACCCCACACCCTTCACCGCTCCCACGCACAGCACCAACACCGGGAAGCCCCAGAGCGCAGCCTCGCGCGGCAGGTTCGACAGCCAGGGCACCCGGTGCGCGCTCGCGAAGCCCTCCTCGCCTCCTGACAACAGGAAGCGCAGCGCCGGGCCCAGCAGGTACGCGTACGCGCCCGTCGCGAGCCCCAACACCGCCATGCATGCGAAGGCCAGGACGAGGATTCCCGCGTGCGGTTTCGCGTACCGGAGCAACCGCCAGAGCGCGTGATGCATGACTACTTCACCACCTTCTGCAACGCCGCCCTCGCGAGCACCGAATACGGGTTCAGCTCCAGCACCTTCATCAACTTCTTGCGCGCGAGCGGCACGTCGTCCAGGTCGATTTCGATGATGGCCGCGATGATCTGCGCCCGCTCCAGGTACGGATCCAACGTCAGCGCCTGCTTGAGCACCTTGCGCGCCGCGAGCGCCCGCTGCATCAGCGGCCCGGGCGCCCCCCGGTACTTCGCCCAGGCGAGGTACGAGTAGTACTCGGGCTCGCCGCCGTTGAGCGACACCGCTTCCTCGAAGCCCTGGATGGCCGCCTTGTAGTCGCCCCGCTTCATCGCGGACTCGCCCCGGCGCAGTGACAGCTCCGCGTCCACGTTGATGGCGGTCGCCCGGCCCACCACTTCCTGCCGGCTGAAGAAGTACTGGAGATAGGCGCGGCGCTTCTCATCCACGCTCAGTACCCGGTACGCCGCGGACAGCTTCTCCTGCACCTGCTCCAACAGGTCGCGCAGGTCGGAGATGTCGAACTCCGCGTAGGTGTCCGGATGAAAGCGCATCGCCGTCTCGTGATACGCGCGCTCCACCGCCTCCTTGTCCGCCGCAAGGTCCAGCCCCAGCCCGCCGAAGTAGCTGCGCGTGATGATGCGCACCGCTTCCTCACGCAGCGCCGCCGCCGTCTCCGCGGGCAGGCTCTTGCGCTTGCGCGGCGCGATGACGTCCGGCACCGCCGCCGCGCTCAACACGTCCGACCCCGTGGCCACCGGCGTCGCGGAGAACGTCACCCCGCCCGTCAGCTTGAGGAACCACAGCAGCGTGTACGCCGCTCGCAGCTCCGCGCGCCCGTGCGCTAGCAGGTCCTTGAGCACGATGCGGCCATTCACCTGCATGGCCAGCTTGATGTCCTCCGTGTCCAGCGCCATCGACTGGAGGTCCCGGCCGAAGTCCGCCGAGCGCACCGGGTACTCGTTCAGGTGCGCCTTGAGCGCGTTCGCCACCACCCTTAGGGGCATCCGCCTGCGCGCGGCCTCCAGCAGCGGGGCCAGGGCAGGTTGATCCACGGAGGCCACTTCGGAGGAGAACTCGTCGCCCGCGTAGAACGCGTACCGGCCCTCGCGCATGGCCAGCACGCGCCCGAGCCGGTCCCTCGTGAAGTCGCGCAGGAGCGCCAGCAGGTCCTCGCCCACCGCCTCCACGCCCACGTCCGCCAGCGCCGCTCCGATGCGCAGTCCGGAGGCGAGCGACTCCACCACCGGCTGCTCCTGCGCCTCCGTGAGGACCCGCCGCTCGCGCAGGAAGCGTGGCAGCGCGTCCTCCTTCGCGGAGGAGTCGAAGTTCACCGGCCCGCCTCGCAGGAAGAACACCCGGCGCGACAGACCCTTGAGGGCCACCACCAGCACGCCGTCACGGCGCAACCGGTAGAGCGAGTGCAGGAGCGCCGGCAGCGGGAAGGCCTTCAGGTCCCCCGCCGCCACCGCGGGCCTCGACAGCGTGGCGGACAGGCCCGTGAGCGTGATGGCCTGCGCGGCCTTCACCAGCGCCTCCAGGCGGGGCACCAACTCGCCCGGCTTGAGCGGATCCGGGATGTACGCGTTGACCTTCAGGTCCAGCACCGAGCTCACGCCCTTCGCGCGGCCCAGGTGCCCCTTGTCGATGGCCACGATGGGCACGCGCCCGCCCTGGCTGTGCCCTCGGATGAGGTGCACGACGTGCTGTCCCTCCACTCGCGGAAGGTCCACGCCCAGCACCACCACGTCCGGGTTGTCCGCCGAGAAGTGCTCCAACGCCATCACGGCGTCATTCACCGCCCGAACGGTGTACCCGGCCTGCGAGAGCAAGCCCGTCAGGTGCTCCAGGGTCGGGGGGTGGCTCTCAGCGAGCAGAAGCGTCTTCAAGGGGGCCGCAGTCTACAACCTCCCTCCCTCCGCGCATCAGCTACGATGAGGGTCTTGCCTCCCATGACGCAGCCATCCTCCCCCCGCATCCTCGTCGTGGCCGGCGAGGCCTCCGGCGATACCCACGCCTCGGAGCTCGTCGCCGCACTCCAGGCCCTGCGCCCCGACCTCACCTTCTTCGGCATGGGAGGCGCCCGGCTGGCCGCCCGGGGGGTGGAACTCATCCACGACGCCCGCGAAGTGTCCGTCATGGGCATCACCGAGGTGCTCCCCCGCATCCCCCGCATCCTGCGGATCATGAAGGACCTGGCCCAGGCCGCCGAGGAGCGCCGTCCCGTCTGCGCCATCCTGGTGGACATCCCGGACTTCAACCTGCGCCTGGCCAAGAAGCTCAAGGCCCTGGGCATCCCCGTGGCCTACTACGTGTCCCCGATGATCTGGGCCTGGCGCCGGGGCCGCGTGCGCACCATCCAGCGGCTGGTGGACCGGATGCTCTGCATCCTGCCCTTCGAGGAGGACTTCTACCGGGAGGCCGGGGTGCCCGCACGCTACGTGGGGAGTCCCGTGCTGGAGCAGATGCCCAAGGCCGCCAGCGCCCTCGAGTTCCGGCAGCGCCTGGGCCTGTCTCAGGACGCTCCCACGCTGGCGCTGCTGCCCGGCAGCCGGATGAGTGAGATCCGCCGCATCCTGCCCACCCTCGTCGGGGCCGCGAAGCAGCTGGCCTCCGAGCGGCCGGGGCTCCAGGTGGTGGTGCCGGTGGCGCCCACCATCGCCAAGGAGGAAATCCTCTCCCGCTTCGAGGGCAGCGGCGTGACGCCGGTGCTGGTGGACGGGCGTGCCCCAGAGGTGGTGGGCGCGAGCGACGCCGCGGTGGTGGCCTCCGGCACGGCGGTGCTGGAGGCGGGGCTGATGGAACGGCCGCTCGTCGTCGTGTACCGCGTGTCGCTGGTGACGTACTGGGTGGGCCGGATGATGCTGAAAGTGGCCTTCGTGTCGCTCATCAACCTGCTGGCGGGCCGGCGCGTGGTGCCGGAGCTGCTCCAGGGGGAGATGACTCCGGAGAACATCGCCTCCGAGGTGCGGCGCGTGTGGCTGCCGGGTGAGCCCCGCGACGCCATGGTCCAGGGCCTGGCCGAGGTGCGCGGACGCCTGGGTGAGGTGGGGGCCGCCCACCGCGCGGCCCAGACGGTGCTGGAGCTGTTGCCCCCGCCCCCTGTCGCCTGAGCCGGAGAACCGACCGGGTTGGCGTCGGGAGTGCTGTTCCAGCGCCGGGTTTGGGGTATGTCCGCCGGGTCATGAACCGTGCGCTGGTCTGCATCCCCACCTACAACGAGCGGGACAACATCGGCCCCATCACCCAGGCGGTGCTGGCGGCGGACCCCCGTGTGGACATCCTCGTCGTCGACGACAACTCGCCCGACGGGACGGGACAGCTCGCGGATGAGCTGGCCGCGAAGGACCCGCGCGTGCGCGTGCTCCACCGCGAGAAAAAGGAGGGCCTGGGCCGTGCGTACCTGGCCGCCTTCCGGTGGGCCCTGGCCGAGGGCTACACGTACATCCTGGAGATGGACGCGGACTTCAGCCACGACCCGCGCTACCTGCCCACCTTCATGGACGCCGCGGAAGGCGGCGCGGACCTGGTGCTGGGCTCGCGCTACGTGGATGGCGGCGGCACGGTGAACTGGGGCGTGGGACGGAAGATCATCAGCCGCGGCGGTTCGCTCTACGCGCGCAGCATCCTGGGCGTGGACGTGCGCGACCTCACCGGCGGCTTCAAGTGCTTCAACCGCCGCGTGCTGGAGAGCATCAACCTGGATGAGGTGCGCAGCACCGGGTACGCGTTCCAAATTGAGCTGACCTACCGCACCCTGCGAAAGGGCTTCACCGTGCGCGAGGTCCCCATCGTGTTCGAGGACCGGCGTGTGGGGCACTCGAAAATGAACAAGAAGATCTTCGTCGAAGCGCTGGGCATGGTCTGGAAGCTGCGCTTCACGGTCTAGAGCGCCATGTCGATGTCCGCGATGGTGTCCACCTTCCTCGTGTCGATGTCCGCCATCTTCTTCGTGGTGGACCCGATTGGCGTCGTGCCGCTGTTCCTGGCGATGACGGCGGGGGACACCAAGCAGCAGATTCGCAGCACCGCCCTGCGCGCCTGTCTGGTGGCGTGCGGGATGATGCTGTTCTTCGCCGTCTTCGGCCGCGTCATCTTCCAGGTGTTCGCCGTGTCGCTGGGCGCCTTCCGCGTGGCGGGCGGCATCCTGCTCCTCATCACGTCCCTGGACATGCTGCGCGCCCGTCCGTCCTCCACGCGCACCAGCCCCACGGAAGAGGAAGAAGGCGTGGTGAAGGAGGACGTGGCCATCGTCCCGCTGGCCATTCCGCTGCTCGCGGGGCCGGGCGCCATCGCCACCGCCATGGTGCTGATGGCGCGCTCCGGGACGTCCTTCGTCTCCGCGCTGCCGGTGGTCGCGGCGGTGGTGCTGACCTTCACCGTGACCTACTTCATCCTCAACGCGTCCAGCCTGGTGCAGCGGGTGCTGCGTCAGTCCGGCGTCGCCATCCTGGAGCGCGTGTCAGGCCTCATCCTGGCCGCCATCGCGGTGCAGTTCATCGCGGACGGGGCGAAGGACCTGCTCAAATAGCGTCCGCGCCCGCCACCCACACGGTGCCGTCCTTGCGCACGGTGCCCTGGGGACGGCCGTCCATGGTGAGGCGGTCCGGGCTGGAGCGCTGCGCGTCGTACGCGTAGCCGCCCTGGACCTCCTGCAGGTACACCACCACGGCGTCCACCACGTTCTCCTGCACCACCTTGAACGATTCGTTCGCGCACTGGGTGTCGCCGGTGAAGAAGCGCTCCAGCGTGGCCTCCTCCGGGTGGCGCACGTAGACGACCACGGGGGCCCTCTCCTCCTTGCCCTCGGCGACGAACTTCTGGATGGCCTTCGCGGGCGCGGGCTGGCGCATCAGCGCCTGGAGGAGCGTGCACTTCTCGGCCTCGGCCTGCACGCGCTGCTCAAGGGGGACGGAGTGCGCACAGCCCACCGTCCCCAGGAAGCCCAGGCCCGCCACGGCGAGCACCCAACGGATGCGAGCAAGTTCCACCATGTGACACCTCAAGGCTTGCGCCAGCGAGGGGTGAAGGGCGCGTTCGTCAGCGACGGGTCCTCCACCGCGATGATGTATTCGGCGCGGCGGTTGCCCGCCTCCGCCGTCTCGTCCGGCGTAGGCACCGCCGGGGACTGCTCACCAAAGCCCTCGTAGAACACTGGTACCTTCAGGCCACGTTGGCGGAAGTACGTCGCGATGCTCTTCGCCCGCTTGAGCGAAAGCTCGCGGTTGTCGTTCGTGCTGCCCACCGTGTCGGTGTGCCCGAGCACGTACAGGCGCAGCGACGCCCAGCGGCCATACTTATTCAACGCCTCCGTGATGCTCTTGTAGCTGGCGTCCAGATTGCCCTTCTCCGCCGGGGGAACGTCCGAGCGGCCGGAGGCGAAGGTCACCTCCTCATGCGGGATGTCCACCTGCCACGGGTAGAGGTCCACGCCCGTGTAGAAGTCGGAGGTGTCGTAGGCCCTCAGGCGGATGTGCATCACCTTGCCCTCCGCCGGCAGCCACTTCACCTCCAGGGGCGTGCCCGCGGGCGCGCCCTTGAAGTCCACGTCGCCCGCGAAGGCCGTCTTGCCGGTGTCCATCTTCACCGTCACTTCCGTCTTCGCGGCCGGGCGCGACAGCGTGAAGCGCAGCTTGCGCCCGGGTACGTCCACGTCCTCCGGGCGAACCTCCAGCTTCAGCGGCCCGTTGAGCTCCGTGTCGAACGAGAGAGGCATGGAGCCCGGCTCCGCCCCGCCCGGGAACCGCACGGTGAGCTCGCCCTCGTAGTGAAACTTCCCTTCCGGCTGCTCCAAGGCGAGGCGGCGGGAGATGCCCGGCTTGCCGCCCCCCTTGAGTTCCACCGCCTTGCCGTCGCTGCGCTTGAGCTTCACCTCGAAGCCGTCGATGGGCTCTTCGATGTGGATGACCAGCGTGGGCACGCCTTCACCCAGCGCCGCCTTGCTCTCCAGCGATACCCGGATGGCCTCCGCGGAGGCGGTGAGTGGCAGGCCCAGCAGGGCCACGAGAGGTAGGAGTCGAACGGACATGCGGCGTCAACCTCGGCGTCGCGGGGGAGGTGGGGAGGCAACTCCAGCCCGGGGGAACGGATTCCCGCGGAAGCCTACCGCACGCCCACCAGGGTGATGCCTCGCGCGGTGGCCCCCGCGAAGAGGGCAGGTGCGTCCAACAGCACCGTGCGCCCTACCTCCAGCGCCAGCACCCGGGCGCCCACCTCCGCCATGACCTCCAGCGTCCGGGGCCCCACGGCGGGCAAATCAAAGCGCAGGTCCTGCTCCGGCTTGCAGCGCTTCACCACGACCGAACCCGGGCCGCCCAGCTTCGCGCCCCGGCGGATGGTCTCGTCGGTGCCCTCCACGGCCTCCAGCGCGAGCACGTGGCCGTCACGCACCACCACCGTCTGGCCCACGTCCGCCTGCCCCAGGAGCACCGCCACCTCGCGGCCCAGGGCCACGTCCTTCTCCTGCGCGGGCTTGAGCACGGGGCCCGCCAGGTGCCCTTCGGGGCACAGCACCTCACCCAGGAAGTCCGTGGGCGCGATGATGGTGATGCCCTGGGATTCGAAGTCCGCGGCCACCGCGCGCAGGAGCGCGTCGTCCCGGAAGCTGCGCAGGCGGGAGATGATGCGCACCGCGCCCAGGTCCAGACGGGCCTCCGTGAGCGCGCGCACGCGGCCGATGCCGCCCGCCATGGCCGCCCGGGTGACACCCGCCTGGCGGAAGACCTTCTGGATGCGACCCACCTGCCCCACACGCACCCAGGCGAAGTGGCCGACCTCCTGCTCCAGCGCCGGGTCCGTCTCTCCCCGGTGCGCGGCCACCACTACCTCCAGGCCGCGCGCACGGGCGGCCCGCGCGAAGAGGAAGGGAAGCTGGCCGTTACCGGCGATGAGCCCGATGCGCTCCACCCACTCCCCTCCGTTCCCTCGTGAAGAGGCCTAGCGCGTGACGCCGCGCTTGCTCGTCTCCACGAACCGCACCAGATGCTCCACTTCCGGGTGGCTGGAGAGCTCCCCGCGAAGCTGCGCGAGCGCGTCCTGGAGCCCCAGCTTGGAGCGGAAGAGGATGCGGTAGGCCTCCTTCACACGGCCAATCTGCTCCTCGGTGAAGCCGCCGCGCTCCAGGCCCACGGTGTTGAGGCCCACCAGCGTGGCCCGGTCGCCCTGCACGGTGCAGTACGGAGGCACGTCCATGGTGACCATGGAGCCGCCGGAGATGAACGCGTAGCGCCCCAGCCGGGTGAACTGGTGCACCGCGACCAAGCCCGAAATCTTCACCGCGTCCTCCACCACCACGTGGCCCGCGAGCGCGGCCCCGTTGGCGAGGAGGACTTCATTGCCCACGACGCAGTCGTGCGCGATGTGGCTGTTGGCGAGCAGCAGGTTGCGGTGGCCCAGGCGCGTGGCGCCACCACCGGCCACCGTGCCCAGGTTCACCGTGACGAACTCACGGATTTGATTCTCGTCGCCAATGACGAGCTCCGTGTCCTCGCCCGCGTACTTCAGATCCTGTGGCGCCGCGCCCACGGAACAGAACTGGAAGAGGTGGTTGCGCTCCCCCAACGTGGTGCGGCCCTCGATGACGACGTGCGGCCCGATGCGGGTGCCCGCGCCAATGACGACATGGGGCCCGATGACAGAGAACGGCCCCACCTCCACGGTGTCGTGGAGCCGGGCTCCCGGATGGACGACCGCGGTGGGATGAACCTGCGCCATGTCCTTCTCTCCTCAGCAGCGCGAATGACGCGCCCTACGGCGCCGCGCTCTCGTCGCCCTTGGCGGCCTTGTTCTTGTCCACCACGGTGGCGAGGAACTCCCCTTCCGCCACCCTGGCGCCATCCACCGACGCCACACCCTTCGTCTTCCAGATGGCGCCCTTGTGGCGGATGACTTCAATGTCCAACTGGAGCCGGTCCCCGGGCACCACCGGCTTGCGGAAGCGCGCGTTGTCCACGCCCATCAAGTACGTGACGAGCCGCGTCGGGTCCATGGCTTCCGTCTTATACGCAAGGATGGCCGTGGCCTGGGCGAGCGCCTCGAGGATCAGCACGCCCGGCATCACCGGGTGCCCCGGGAAGTGGCCGTTGAAGAAGGGCTCGTTGATGGTGACGTTCTTGTAGGCCGTGAGCTTCTGGCCCGGCACGATTTCCACCACCCGGTCCACCAGGAGGAACGGGTAGCGGTGCGGCAGCAGCGCCTGGATCTCGCCAATGTCCATCATCCGCCCTTCTCCTTCTCCAACAGCTCCACCCTCTTGCGAAGGGCGCGCACTTCCTTGAGCAGGTCCGCCAGCTGCCCCGACGCGGCGCTGGCTCGCAGCCATTCCTTGTGGGGGATGGCGGGACTGCCACTGACGACCTGCCCGTCCGGAACGTCATGGGCGACGCCCGACTGCGCGCCCACCTTGGCCAGGTCTCCCACGCGGATGTGGCCCACCACGCCCACCTGCCCCGCGAGCACCACGCCGGTGCCCACCTCCGCCGAACCCGAAACGCCCGCCTGCGCGCAGATGAGCGACAGCGGGCCCACGCGCACGTTGTGGGCGATCTGAACCAGGTTGTCGAGCTTCGTCCCCTGGCCCACCACCGTTTCACCCACCGTCGCACGGTCGATGCAGGTGCAGGCCCCGACTTCCACGTCGTCCTCGATGCGGACGATGCCCACCTGGGGAATCTTGAAGTGGCGGGGGCCGTCCTCGCCCTCCGCGTCGAACGCGAAGCCGAAGCCGTCCGCGCCCACCACCGACGAGGCGTGGAGGATGACGCGCGAGCCCACCACGCAGTTCTCGCGCACCGTGGCGTGCGGGTAGAGCACGCAGTCGTCGCCGACGCGCGCGCCTTCACCCACGTAGGCCCCGGAGTGCAGCACCGTGCGGGCGCCGACGTGGGCACCCTTCTCCACCACCGCCCCGGCCTTCACCGTGGCCTCCGGGTGCACCGTGGCCTCCGGGTGCACGTGGGCCGCCGGGTGGATGCCCGCGGCGGGCCGCGTGGCCGGGTGGAACAGGGCGAGGAGCTTCGCGTAGGCCAGGTGCGGGTTCGGCACCCGCACCAGGGCCACGCCGTCGCGAGCGGTGGCATCCATCCCCACCAGCACCGCCGAGGCGCGGGTGGCCTCGAACTGCTTGCGGTAGCGGGGGTTGCCGTAGAACGACACCTCCCCCGGGACTGCCTCCTCCAGGCCGTTCAGGCCATGGATGAGCAGTCCGGGGTCGCCGAGGAGCTCACCCCGGACGTGGGTGGCGATGTCCCCCAGCCGGTGCGCGTTGGATGCGGATGGCACGGGGGTGTCCAACGCCTACTTCTTGACCGGGGCGTCCTTGGCCGCCGGCGCGGGCTTCTTGGAGGCGCTGTTGTTGTAGCTGCGCACGACCTCGTTGGAGATGTCGTACTGGGACAGCGCGAAGACGATGCCGGAGTCGCGCTTGTCCAGCACCATGCCCAGGCCGTCCCGCTCCGCGATGGAAGCGATGACCTGGTCGATGCGGTTGACGATGGGCTCCATCTCCTGGCGCTCCTTGTTGGCGGCCTCGGCGCGGCTGCGCTCGTACTTCTGCGCCAGCTCCATCACCTTCTTCTGGAGCTCGGTGGCCTTCTGGGTGCGCGTGGCCTCGCTCATGGCGCTGGCCTGCTTGTCCAGGGTGTCCTTCTCCTTGCGGAGCGTCTCCTGCTCCTTGTCGATCTCCTTCTGACGGTCCTCCAGCCACTTCTGGAGACGGGCCTTGGCGGCCTTGCCGTCATCCACCTCCAGCAGCACGCGCTGCAGGTCGACGTAGGCAACCTTGAGCTCGGCGGCCGAAGCGGCAACCGGGAGGGCGAGCGACAGGACAGCGGCGGCGGCCGCCAGGGTGCTTCGAAGCGACATGGGTTACGGCTCCTCGGAAAGGGTGCTGCAGGCTCCGACGTCCGCCATCCCGGCCTGTTCACTTCCGCCCGGGTGGGGCGGAGAAGGACGTACCGGGAAGGCCTTGGGGTCAATGCCTATCAGAAGAAGTTACCGATCGTGAACTCGAACAGGATGGAGTCGTCCGACGGCCGCTTGGTCAGCGGGATTCCCCACTCGAAGCGCAGGGGTCCGATGGGCGAGAACCAGCGGAAGCCGAAGCCCGCCGCGTGGAAGAGGCCCAGGGGCAGCTTGTCCTGCCGGTCCTCAAAGAACTTCTCGTTTGAGCCGAAGGCATTACCGGCGTCGTAGAAGAGCACGCCGCGCAGACCGGCCTTCTCGAAGATGGGGAACTCCAGCTCGAAGTTGAAGATGAGCTGCTTGTTGCCGCCCACCCGGAACTCGGTGACGTTGGCGTCCGGGTTGTCCGCGCGCGGCACCAGCAGCGTGGGGCTGATGCTGCGCAGGTAGTAGCCGCGGATCGTGTTGATGCCGCCCACGTAGTAGAGCTCGCTGATGGGCAGCGGCTTGCTGGAGTCCAGCTGCTGCACGTAGCCCATCGTGGCGTTCGTCTTGAAGACGAAGCCCAGCGGCAGGGGGAAGTACAGGCGCGAGTAGGCGGTGTAGCGGTTGAAGAGGAACGTGCCGCCCAGGAACGAGGGCGCCGTCTCCACCGAGCCGTAGTGGATGAAGCCGCGCGACGGGAAGAGGCGGTTGTCGCGCCGGTCGAAGGACACGGACAGGCGCAGCGCGCTGGTGACGCCGGACTGGAACTGGTTGGCGAGCAGTACCGCGCCAATGCCCTGCCCCGCCTGCACGTCCACGTACTCACGCGAGTAGCCGACCGTGGCGAGCACGTCGTCCACCAGCTGGCGGCCCAGGGAGATGGTGCCGCCCGTGGAGTTGCGGATGAAGCCTTCGTAGTCCGCCTGCACGCGGAAGAACTCCGCGGACAGCAGGTAGTTCGTGTCCAGGAAGTACGGGTCGTAGAACGACAGCTGGACGAGCGAGCGCAGGCCGGAAATCTGCGCGGACGCGGACACGCTCTGGCCCCAGCCGAGGAAGTTGTTCTGCGACACCTGGGCCGTGAAGATGAAGTTCTCCACGTTGGAGAAGCCGAGGCCCACCTGGAACGTGCCGGTGGCCTTCTCCTTCACCTCCACCTGCAACACGATGGCGTTGTCGGTGCTGCCCGGGTGCTGGGTGATTTCGACGGTCTCGAAGAAGCCCAGGGCGGTGACGCGCTCGCGGCTGCGCTTCACGCCGGTGCCGTTGTAGAGCTCGCCTTCGTAGACGCGCAGCTCGCGGCGGATGACCTTGTCGCGCGTCTTGGTGTTACCGACGACGTCGATGCGCTCGATGTTGACGAGCGGGCCCTTCTGGATGTCGAAGGTGAGGTCCACCGTCCGGTCTTCCGCGTTCACGGAGGTGACGGGGTTGATGTTGGCGTACGCGTACCCCTTGTCGAAGTACACGTCGGAGATGGCGGAGATGTCCGTGGAGAGCTGGCCGCGGTTGAAGCGCTCCTTGGGGCGCGACTTCATCAGCCGCAGCAGCTCTTCCGGCGGGCGCTCCAGGTCGCCCGCGAAGTCGATCTTCCCGATGTCGTACGACTCACCCTCGGTGATGTGCAGGGTGATGTAGATGTCGCGCTTGTCCGCGGACAGCTGCACGGTGGGCTTGTCCACGCGCACGTTGATGAAGCCGCGGTCGTAGTAGGCGATCTGGATGACCGCGAGGTCGCGCTGGAAGGCCTCTTCGCGGTAGGTGCCCTCGCCGGTGAAGAAGGACAGGAAGCCGCCCTCCTTCGTGATCATGGTCGCCTTGAGTTCCTCCGGGGGCACCTTCTCCGCGCCCTGAAGGATGATCTGCTTCACCATCACCTTCGAGTGCTCGTTGATGATGTAGACGACGGTGACCGCGGCGCCGCCTTCGACCGGCTCCAGCTTGTAGGTCACCTCCGCCAGGAAGTAGCCCTTCTCGACGTACTTCTCCTGGATCTTCTTCTGCGTGGCGCGCACGGCCTCGATGTCGAGGATGGTGCCGATCTTGAGATCCAGCTGCTCCTTCAGGTCCTCCGCGTTGAGCTCCTCGTTGCCCTGGAGCGCCACGGCGCGGATGGTGGGGCGCTCCGACACGCGCACCACGTACGCGATGCCGTTGGCCATGCGCTGCGCGAGCAGCTGCACGTCCGTGAAGTAGCCCAGGGCCCAGATGGCGCGGAGGTCTTCCGCGGAGCGGGTGAGCGCGTCACCGACCTGGGTGCGCATGGCGCGGCGGACGGCCTCCGACTCCACGCGGCGGTTGCCCTCGATGCGGATCTCGACGACGCGATCCGTGGGGGAGACGTTGGTGTCCTCGTCGTCCGGAGAGGACGCCAGCGGCGCGTCCGCGCCCGAGGGAGGGCCCCCATCCGGAGGCGATACGGGCGTGGCGGCGGGAGTGGACGGGGGGAGGACGACGGGCGAACCCGCGTCCACGTCCACCTGGGCGTAGGCAGCAACGGGCCCAAACGCCCACAGGGCGACCGCCAGCAGCGGGAGCAATGACTTGCGCAGAACGGTGAGCCTCAAGTGCAGTCCGGCCAGGAAAAGGCGGGGCAATGTACGGGATGGGGGGAGGGCCCCTCAATCCAAAAGCGCGCGGCCATCAGGCCTCCGACACCTGCCCGCCGGCCAGTCTCAGACGGCGGGGCATGGAGCGAGCAAGCGTCTCGTTGTGCGTGACGACGACGGCGGTGATGCCCAGGTCCCGGTTCACTTCCCGGAGCAGCTGGTGGATACCCTCGCCTGTCGTGGGATCCAGGTTGCCCGTGGGTTCGTCCGCGAGCAGCACCGCGGGCTTGAGCACCAGCGCGCGCGCCAGGGCCACGCGCTGGGCCTCGCCGCCGGACAGCTCACCGGGGCGGTGGTCCACGCGGCTGCCCAGGCCCACGCGCTCCAGGAGCTCACGGGCGTAGGCGTAGGCGGGGGTGCGGTCCTTGCGCTGGATGAGCGCGGGCATGGCCACGTTCTCCAGCGCGGTGAACTCCGGCAACAGGTAGTGGCTCTGGAAGACGAAGCCGATGGTGCGGTTGCGGAACTCGGCGATCTCCGCGTCGTTCATGGAGAAGACGGACTTGCCGTCGAAGAGGACTTCACCGGCGGCGGGGGCGTCCAGCGTGCCCAGCACGTGCAGGAAGGTGCTCTTTCCCGCGCCGGACGCGCCAATCATGGAGACGAGCTCGCCGGCGTTGATGTCCAGGGACACGTCGCGCAGCACGTCAATGCGCTTGCCGTGCAGGAAGTAGCTCTTGAAGACGTTGCGGATGGACAACAGCGCCATGGCTACTCCGCCTTCAGACCTTCCACCGGTTCCACGCTGCTCGCCTTGAGGGCCGGGTAGATGGACGCCAGGTAGGTGACGAGCACCGCGATGATCACCGCCAGCGCTGTCTGCACCGGTTCGATGCGCACCGGCAGCGCGGGGATGTAATAGACCTCCGGATCCAGCTTGATGCCGACCTTCTCGATGAAGAGGCACCACGCGAGGCCGGAGAACAGGCCCAGCACGCCGCCGGCCACGCCAATCTGGAGCCCTTCCGCGAGGAAGATCTTCACGATGCCGCCGTCCGGGACGCCCAGCGCCTTGAGGACGGAGATCTCCTTCCGTTTCTCCAGCACCAGCATGATGACCGTGGCGACGATGAGGCCCGCGGCGACGATGATGATGATGGACAGGATGATGCCCATCACCAGCTTCTCCAGGCGCAGCGCGGAGAAGAGGTTCTTGTTCATCTCGCCCCAGTCGCGCGCGCGGTAGGGGTAGCCGCCCAGCACACGCACCACCTGGTTGGCGATGCGGCGCGCGTCGTCGATGTCCGCCACCTTCAGTTCAATGCCGGTGGCGCCCTTCACGGCGAAGAAGTCCTGCGCTTCCTTGAGCAGGATGTAGACGAACTTGGAGTCGTACTCGTACATGCCCGAGTAGAAGACGCCCGCCACCCGGAACGCGCGGCTCTTGGGGATGGGCCCGGACGGCCCCAGCTCCGTGCCCAGAGGGGACACCACGTTCACCCGGTCCCCCACCACCACGCGCAGCGACGCCGCCAGCTCCCGGCCGATGATGATGCCCGGCAGCACCGTGGGCTTCGCGGGCTTGGAGGGCTTGCCGATGATGGGGTCCTCCTCCTCGGCGTCCTTCTTGCCTTCCGCGTCCTCCACCGCGCTGCTGGGGAGGATCTTCGCGGGCTGCTCCAGGTGGCCCAGGTCGCCACCGGGCAGGATGTTCTGCGGCAGGTCCGTCACCGAGCCGACCGTGTTCGGGTCGATGCCCTTGATGATGACGCCGTCGACGTTGCCCTCCGAGGCGATCATCACCTGGTTGATGATGAAGGGCGTCTGGCCCACGACGCCGGGCACGCGCTTCACCTGCTGCATCACCTTGTCGTAGTCCGGCAAATCGCCTGCGTAGCGCGACACCACCGCGTGCGCGTTGGTGCCGAGAATCTTCTGCTGGAGGTCGGCCTCGAAGCCGCTCATCACGCTGAGCACGATGATGAGCGCCATCACGCCCACGCCCACGCCGCCCACGGACAGCGCGGTCATCATCATGGTGGGCGACTGCTCATGCAGCTTCATGCGGTGCTGCGCGGACGCGGCGGCGAGCGGATCCGCCAGGCCCAGGTTCTTCACGCGCGTGCGCTCCACGGCGGCTTCCGCCCCGCGGATGATGAAGTAGACGATGAGCGGCGGGATGATGCCGAACATCAGCACCGCGAGCGCGCCCAACAGCAGCGACGGGCGGAACACCGCCACGTGCCGGCGCGCGACGAAGAGCTCGAAGCCCAGCCGCAGGTCCACCCGGCCACTGCCCGCCGCGATGAAACCCGTGTTGATGCCCAGCACGAGCGCCAGCACCAGCGCGGCGAAGACGAGCCAGTACGCCAGCTCCGGCCGGCCGATGAGCCCCGCGACGTACGTCACCTCGCGCAGCCGGTAGCCCAGCGCCAGTTGCAGCGACGGCACGCGCTCCATCAGCGACAGGAGGATGGGCACCGGCAGGCCCAGGTAGAACACGCCGATGGTGGCTTCCGGGAACGACAGCCGCTGCGCCCGGGACGCGCCCACGAAGCCGGACGCGAACGCCACGCCCATGCTCACGATGAACGCAATGGCGAAGGCGATGGTGGGAGGCAGCGACAGGCCTCCGCCCGAAGCCTCGCGCGCCGCGCCGCCCAGGTCGGACGGCACGCCGCTGGAGAGCACGGTCTGGAGCAGCAGCAGCGCCAGCTCCGCCAGGAGGATGCCGCCGCCGTAGGCGCCCAGCGTACTCCAGTAGAAGTCCCGGTAGCGCGCCAGGCGCGGGTACAGGGGGGCACCCGCGGCGGGGCTGGGCCCTTCACCGGAGGCCGGCGCGCGGCGGATGCCGGCGGCGATGAGCCCCCAGCCGGCCAGCCAGACGAGCGTCCCGGCCACCAGCGCCTTGGGTCCGGCCACGGCCGTGGCCTTCTGGGCGCCCAGGGCGAGCGCCCCGGCGTCGAAGGACTGGACGAGCCCGCCCCACCCCACGAAGGAGAGGCCCAGGGCGCCGGCCACCTCGGCCCACGCCTCGGACTCGGAGATGGCCACCCCCAGGAGGATGGCTCCCACGAGGGCCACGAGGGCGCCGGCCCACAGGAGGGGCCAGCGATAGTCGGTCTGCCGTTCGGCGGGGTGCACGAGGCCTCGTGGCTACTTCGCCAGCGGCTTGAGGAGGGGGAAGAGAATCACGTCACGAATGCTGGCGGCGTCCGTGAACAACATGGCGACGCGATCAATCCCGATGCCTTCACCGGCCGTGGGCGGCATGCCGTGTTCGAGGGCGCGGATGTAGTCCTCGTCGTAGTCCATGGTCTCCTGCTGCCCCCGCTGCTTCGCGTCCAGCTGGGCCTGGAAGCGGCCCTTCTGGTCCAGGGGGTCGTTCAGCTCGGAGAAGGCGTTGGCGATTTCCCGGCCCGCGACGAAGAGCTCGAACCGATCCGTGATTTCCGGGTTCTGGTCGTTGCGGCGGGCGAGCGGCGAGACGGCGGTGGGATACTGGGTGATGAAGGTGGGATGGATGAGCGTGTGCTCGACATGGGCCTCGAAGAGGGCGCCCACCAACTCACCGTGGTTCATGGCGTCCACGGCGCGGCGCTCCGCCTCCGAGTGGACCGTCTTCAGCAGTTCGTGACGCAGGCGGTCCACGTCCACCATGTCCTTGTCGGACAGGCTGGGGACGGCTTCCCGGATGGCCTCCGGCATGGGGATGCGCTTCCAGCCCTTGCCGAAGTCGATGGTGTGCTCGCCGTACTTCACCTTGGAGTCGCCGGTGACGTGGCGGGAGGCCTCCGAGAGCATCTCTTCCGTGAGGTCCATCAGGTCCTCGTACGTGGCGTACGCCTGATAGAACTCCAGCATCGTGAACTCCGGGTTGTGCCGGGTGCTGATGCCCTCGTTGCGGAAGTTGCGGTTGATTTCGTAGACGCGGTCCATGCCGCCCACCACGAGCCGCTTCAGATAGAGCTCGGGCGCGATGCGCATGAAGAGGTCGATGTCGTACGTGTTGTGGTGCGTGACGAACGGCCGCGCCGCCGCACCCGTCACCAGCGGGTGCATCATCGGGGTCTCCACTTCGACGAAGTCGCGCCCGTCGAGGAAGCTCCGGATGAACTTCACCAGCTTGCTGCGCTTCAGGAAGACCTGCTTCACGTCCGGGTTGGAGACGAGGTCCAGGTAGCGCTGGCGGTAGCGGACCTCCACGTCCGTGAGGCCGTGCCACTTCTCCGGCATGGGGCGCAGGGACTTGGTGAGCGGGATGAACTTCGTGGCCGCGATGGACAGCTCGCCCGTCTTGCTCTTGAAGACGGTGCCCTGCGCGGCGACGAAGTCACCCAGGTCGCACTGCTTGAAGACCTCATAGAGGTCCCCCAGCGCGTCCTTCTTCACGTGCACCTGGATTTCGCCGGAGCGGTCGCGCAGCTTGATGAACGCGGCCTTCCCGAACGAGCGCATGGCCACGATGCGGCCGGCGACGTCCGCCTGGGGGGCATCCTTGTCCAGGTCCTCGGCGGTCTTCTGGCCGTGGTCGTCGTGGAGCCGCTGCGCCACGTCCTTGGGCGCGTAGCCGTTGCCGTAGGGGTTGAAGCCGGCCTCGCGCCACTTCGCGGCCTTGTCCAACCGCTGCTGGTAGATCTCCTGCTCCTTGGAGCTGGAGTCCGCCGCTTCGCCGCTCTTCTCACCTGGGGGGGTCTTGTTCTCGGTGTCGGCCATGACGCGCTCGTGTGAAAGGCGCGGCACCGTAGCCAAGCCTCCCCCGGTACGCAACGCATCCCAGGGGGTAGCGGCCCCGGAAATGACCGTCAGGAAGACATCAAGAGAAATGCGCCCACCGCCGCGGCCAACAGCAGCGGGATGAGGATTTCCACCGGGAAGCGGTGCTGGGCATGCGCCAGGTGCAGGCCTTTCAGGCCGAAACGGCGCTGGCGGCGCACGCGGGCGGCCACGAGCGACGCGAGCGCGGGCGGGGCCTTTTCCCGCTCCACCGTGCGCACCCGCTCCACCGTGCGGGCGTACCGGTCCCACCCCTGGCGGCACTCCTCACAGCCGTCCAGGTGGCTGCGCACCGCCTGCTCCTGGGGGGCAGGCAGCTGTTCGTCGGCGAGCGCCAGGAACAGCGCCTTCGCCTCCCGGTGATCCAATCGAGGTTCCACGTCCGTTGACCTCCACCCGCCGCCGCTCATGGTTCGAAGCGCCCCAGCAGGTCCGCCAGCTTCTCGCGTGCCCGGTGGAGCCGGCTCTTCACGGTTCCCTCGGGCAGCTCGGTGATGTCGACAATCTCGTCGTAGCTCAGGCCCTCGATGTCTCGCAGCGCCACCAGCATGCGCGCATCGGGGTCCAGTTGGGAAATGGCCCGCTGCACCCGGGCCCGCTCACGCGCCGCGTCCAGGGCGGCGTCCGGCTGCGGCGGCGCGCCCCCGCCCTCCGCGATGGCGGCGGCGCTCACCTCGTCGAAGACCTCCGAGCGGCCCCGCCCCCGGCGTTGGAGGTACTTCAGCCGGTTGAGGCAGTGGTTCTTGGAGATGCGGAACAGCCACGTGGACAGGCGCGCGTCCTCGCGGAAGCGCCGGACGTGCTGGTGCACGCTGACGAAAATCTCCTGCACCAGGTCGTGGGCCTCCTCGCGGTCGCCCACCATGCGGAAGCAGAAGTCGTAGAGGCGGTCCTGGTGCTGGTGCACCAGCGACTCGAAGGCCTCCGGGTCGCCGCGCCGCAGCCGGACGAGCAGCGCCTGTTCCACGCGGCGAGGGTCGGCCTGGGCCTCGGGGGCCAGGGCCTGCTGTCCGACGTCGAGCACTCCGCCCGGTGACACCCGCGCCTCCCCGTGTAGGGCCTACTCCATCCTACCGCACCACCCTGCCCCGCCCCTGACACCAGCCCCGGAAAAAAGGTTCCCGGACATGGAAAACCCCTCCCGGACTCAAGGCCCGGGAGGGGTGGGATGCATCCGGACAGGGCGCCCTGGCCTTAGTCCGCGGCGGCGTTGCGGTTGGGGTTCTTCACGCCCAGGAGCTGTGCGGTGACGAACTCCTCCAGGTCACCGTCCAGCACCTTGTCCACGTTGCCCGTCTCCACGCCGGTGCGCAGATCCTTGACCATGCGGTACGGCGCCAGCACGTAGCTGCGGATCTGTGAGCCGAAGGAGATGTCCTTCTTGGCCGCCTCGGCCGCGTCGCGCTCGGCGTCGCGCTTCTTCATCTCCAGCTCGTACAGGCGGCCGCGCAGAATCTGGAAGGCCATGTCCTTGTTGGCCGACTGCGAGCGCTCCGTCTGGCAGGTGATCATGATGCCCGTGGGCAGGTGCCGCAGCTGCGCCGTGGACGACGTCTTGTTGACCTTCTGGCCACCCGCGCCACTGCCGCGGATGAACTTCAACTCGTAGTCCTTCTCCGGCAGGTCAATCTGGATGCTGTCGTCGACCTCCGGGTACACGTCCACGGACGCGAAGGCCGTCTGCCGGCGCGCGTTGGCGTCGAAGGGGCTGATGCGCACCAGCCGGTGCACGCCCACTTCCGCCTTGAGGTAGCCGTAGGCGTTCTCGCCCTCGATGCGCAGGGAGACGTTCTTGAAGCCCGCCTCTTCGCCCGGCAACGCGTCGCTGATCTCGACCTTCCAGCCCTTCGTCTCACCGTAGCGCGTGTACATGCGCAGGAGCATGGCGGCCCAGTCCATGGAGTCCGTGCCGCCCGCGCCCGGGTTGATGTCCATGAAGCAGTTGCTGCGGTCCTGCGGTCCGGAGAGCATCCGCGCCAGCTCCAGCTTCGCGACCTCGCCCTCCAGCGACGCGAGCGTGCCTTCCGCCTCCTGCGCGCTCGCCTCGTCGTTCATCTCCGCCGCCAGCTCCAGCAGCGTCTGCGCGTCGTCCAGCCCGCGCATCGTCTTGTCGAAGGCGCCCACGCTGGCCTCCAGCGTGGACTTCTCCTTCAGCAGGCCCTGGGCCCTGGTGTTGTCGTTCCAGAAGTCGGGCTGCGTGGAGTCACGCTCGATCAGCGCAATGCGGGACCGCTTGCGGTCGAGGTCAAAGATGCCCCCGGAGCGCGTTGAGGCGCTCCTTCAGGGCGTGGATCGTCTCCATCGAATCGTTCGCCATGGCGTTCGTCGTCTCCTTCGTATCGAAACAGTTGGGAAAGCCGGGGTGTTTCAGGAGGCCTTGAGCGAGGTCACCGGCGCATCCTGACGGGGCGGCGTGCGCGCCGTTCCTGGCACGAGCGCCCGGAGCCGGTCCAGCCAGAACGCGCCGGCCATGCCCAGGGAGATGGGCAGGATGAGCGCGATGGCGCGCCAGTTGTCCTGGTCGAACCAGGGCAGCACCTTGAGCACCAGCCCCAGCGCGCCCGTGGCCACGAGCAGGCCCCACACCCACTTGAGCCGCGCCCGCGCCTTCGCGCTGTTCCAGGTGAGGCGCAGGCCGTACGGCACGGCCAGGAGCGTCAGCGGGTTGGCGAGGAAGAGGTTCTCGTTGTGGTGCGTGACGACGTGGTTCGTGCCCACCCACATGATGACGAGCGCCAGCCCGGGGATGCCCAGCACCAGGCCCACCACCACGTTCTCCAGGCCCAGGAGGATGCGCGCCGCGCGACTGCCCTTCTTCTCCCACGCGGACAGGCCCAGCGCGGCGCCGCCCAGGAGCACGCCCAGGGCGAGGATCCACGGACCGAAGTTCGGGGGTTGCGCGGGGGGCCGGGGGCGCGTGGGCGACGCGTAGAAGTCCCACTGCTTCTCCACCAGCGACACCGGCTGCCCGTCCGGGCCCGGCACCTTCAGCTCCGCCACCTGCTGCTCCAGCTCGTCCGGGAGGAAGGCCTCCTCGCGGCGGGTGATGGGCTTGTCGATGGAGTCATTCATCATGAAGTCGAGCAGGAAGCTCACGGGCGGGCTCACCGACGTGTAGCGCCGCGTGTGCTCGCGCAGCGTCATGCGGGCCGGGGCCTTCTCCGCTTCGGACAGCCGGCCGCCCACGGCCACGTCGATCATGTCGCGCAGCCGCGTCACGCAATTGTCGCTGTAGTGCTCGTAGAGGTAGTCGCGGTTCTCCGGCAGCACGTTGTCCGCCAGCTTCTTCGCCACCGTCACGCGCTGCTCCGGCGTGAGGTTGAGCTCCTGCACGCGCACGTCGCGCCCCAGCGACTTGTAGAAGCGGAAGGTGCCGTTGACGCTCGACTCACCGACCCAGAACTCCAGGCGGCCCTTGGCGAAGTGCACCACCGTCTGGTCGTCGAACGAGTACATCCCGTAGTTGTAGAGCCGCTGCATGTTGCGGGCGCGGTCCTCCACCACCAGCGAGCCGTGGCCCCACCACGAGAAGACGTCGTCGCCAGGGCTGAAGGTCACCAGCCAGATGGACAGGTCCTCGCCCCGGCTCTCGCCCGTGCCCCACGGCGGTACCGACGCGGCGCGCGCGGGGGACGCGGACAGCAGGAGACCCAACAGGCTTGCGACGATGAGAGACGACAGGCGGGGCATCGTTCCATCCAACACGAGGCACGGGGGGCCGCAAGCCCCCCGGCGGGGATTTCAGATGAGCTTCGCGCGGCGGGCGCGCGAGTCGATGGTCAGCGAGTCCGCCACCATGCCCCGCTCACCCAGGAGCTGCTCCTCCAGGGCCGCCATGCGCTTCGCGTCGCGAGGCTTCTCATGGTCATGCCCCAACAGGTGCAGGAGGCCATGCGCCAGGTAGCGGCCCATCTCCGACTCCAGCGTGCGGCCATACTCCTTCGCCTGCCGCTTCGCCGTATCCAGGGAGATGACCACGTCGCCCAGCGGGCGCGGGCCCGGGGTGCCCTTGGGCAGGTCGCCCGCGGGGAAGGACAGCACGTCCGTGGCCTTGTCCTTCTGGCGCCAGGTGCGGTTGAGCCGGCGGATGGCCCGGTCCCCCACGAGCGACAGCGACAGCTCACAGTCCGTGAGGCCCAGGCGCTTGAGGTAGTCGCGGGACCAGGTGGTGAGCAGGCGCTCGTAGTCCGCGCCCTGGCCGTGCGCCACCTGCACCGTCACGTGGTTGTCCACGGCCTTCGCCTTGGGCGCCGGCTTCTCCATGTGCGCCAGCTCCACGCGGAACGCCGGGGCGCAGATGGACCAGTAGTCACACGCGCCCTGCGAGTCGTTGCGGTACACCACGCGCTTGCCGCGCGGCACCAAGCCCACCTCGCCCGCGCCAATCCGTTCGCGCTTGCCGTCCACCACCAGGGTGAGTTCGCCCGTGAGGACGAGCACCACCTCGTCGAACTCCGGCGTCTGCGCGGGTTCGCTCCAGCCTGGCGGCGCCCGCATGCGAGCCACGGACGCGGACTCGGTCTGCGTGCTGGCCACGCCCACGAACTCCTCGATGCGCTTGCCGTCGTCGCGCGGAATCACCTTGCCCTTGCGCAGCTTCACGCCCTCCACCTTGCGGCTCATGACATGCCCGCCGTTCGCACCTTCGTGTCCTTCGCTTCCGTCTTGGCGGGCGCGGGCGCCATCATCAGCGGCGCGCCTCCGCCCTTGCCCCCACCCATCGCGCCCGCCGGGTAGACGGGGCGCGTGTGGTAGATGCCTTCCAGCGTGTGCAGGAAGGACTGGGCGATGAGGTTCAGGTCCTTGAGCGTCAGGTCGCACTCGTCGAGCTGGCCCTCGGAGAAGATGATGTTGATGATCTTCTGCACCTGCGCCTGGAGCTTCGCGCTGGTGGGGTCCGGCATGGAGCGTGTGGAGGCCTCCACCGCGTCGGCGATCATCACCAGCGCCGCCTCGCGGAACTGCGGCTTGGGGCCCGGGTAGCGGTAGATGCTCTCGTCGATGGGGGGCGCGCCTTCCTTGCCCTCCTGCTCCTTCATGGCCTTGTGGAAGAAGAAGCCCACCGTGCGCGTGCCGTGGTGCTGCGGAATCGCGTCCGCCACCAGCTTGGGCAAGCGGTACTGCCGGGCCATCTCCAGGCCCTCCGTCACGTGGCGCTTGATGATGACCGCGCTCATCGCGGGCGCGAGCCCGTCATGCCGGTTCTCCCCCTTCTGGTTCTCCCCGAAGTAGAGCGGGTTCCGGCCCTTTCCGATGTCGTGGTAGTACGCGCACGAGCGCGCCAGCAGCGGGTTCGCGCCAATCGTCTCCGCCGCGTTCTCCACCAGCGTGCCGATGATGATGGAGTGGTGGTACGTGCCGGGCGCCTGGACGATGAGTTCCTTGAGCGCCGGGTGGTTCAGGTTCGCCAGCTCCAAGAGCTTGATGTCCGACGCGTAGCCGAACGTGGCCTCGATGAGCGGCGTCAGCGCCATCACCATGACCGGGACGGCGAGCGCGGTGCCGAAGAACGCGCACACCGCGGTGATCAGCGTGTCCCCAGCCAGGCCCTTGCCCTCCACGAGGAACAGGAAGATCACCGCGATGAGGTTGGCGATGCCGGTGACGAGGCCCGCGCGGAAGATGCCCACGCGGTCCTTCGCCTTGACGATGCGGTCCGCCGCCACCAGCGAGCCCACCAGCGTGTAGATGCCGAACGCCAGCGAGTTGCCCAGCATCACGCCCGCGAGGCACGCGAACACCATGGCGAAGAACAGCGCCAGCTCCTGCGCGAGGATGAAGCGCACCAGCATGGCGCCCGCCGCGACCGGGAAGGCGTAATAGAACGCCTCAATCGGCAGCGCCGTGTAGCGGTCCTGCACCGCGTCCGCGATGGACACCCAGACCTGGAGCAGGCCCAACAGGCCCACCAGCAAAAGGCCCAGCAGCATGCCGTCCTTGCGCGTGGGGCGGAAGCGGCGGAAGGCCGCGCGGCAGAAGCCGTAGAAGGCCACCACCAGCAGGGCCACCAGGCCCGTGCCGCCCACCTGGAGCTGGAGCAGGTCCAGGCGGTCCGTCTGCGCGCGCATCCCGCGCAGCATGACGAGGTGCGTTTCGTTGACGAGCTCGCCGTCGCCGATGACGCGCTGGCCCTTCTTGATGGCGATGACGGCGTCCTTCACCGCATCGCCCGCGAGCCGGCGGCGCAGGTCCGTCTCCGCGATGTTGATGGTCAGGCTGGGGCGCACGAGCCGCTTGGCGACGCGCAGCACCGCGCGGCGCTGCACCGCCGGGGCCTCCGGCATCACGTTGCCGGGCACGGAGGCGAACCGGTCCATCTCCTGGTGCGCCTCCCGCATGTCCACCACCTGGGCGGCGCCCGCGGGCAGCGTCTCCTCGTTCTTGTGCTGCACGTCGCGCACGGTGAGGCCCTGGGGCGCTTCCCGCACCAGTTCCTCCCGCGAGCCGGCCACGTACACCTGGCTGCCGTCCGCACGGTAGGCCCGGTCCAGCAGCACCAGGGTGGCGGTCTCCGACTCCTCCGAGAAGCCGTTGGCGACGAGCGCCTGGAAGTCCTCGGACTCCAACCCCGCGTCCCGCTGGCCGAAGAGCTGCTCCTGGAACCGGGCCTGCATCTCCTCGCGGTCGCGGCGCTGGCGCTCCAGGGCCTCCGGCGTGAGCGGCGGGGCGCGGCGGCGTTTGGTCTGGCCCTCCTCCTGCGGGGGCTCCTCGGCGCGGGCATCCTTCTCCTCTTCCAGGTGCTCACGCGCGGAGGCGAAGCCCGCACGCACGGACGCGCGCAGGTTGCCCACCACCGCCGGATTGAGGTCGTACACCGGGCGCACGGCGCTCCGGGCCTCGCGGCGGCGCTGCTCCGTCATCGACTGGTGGACGATGTCGTAGTCGCGCGCGGCCTTGAAGCCGGCGGGCGAGTTGGCCCGGAAGGGCTTGCCCAGGTTCTCCGTGGTGAGCGCCGGAATCTGCTGGCTGTAGAGGCCCGGGGAGATGACGAAGCCCGCCCCCACCGAGACGACGAGCAGCAACAAGGCCTGCACGATGCGCCGACCCCACTCCCCACGCCGCCCGAGCCCCAGGCGCACCGCGAGCGCGTCCAGCGGACTGGGCCCGGGGGTTGGTGATTCAGGATCGGCCATGGGGGAACTCCTCACCCTGCGAAGACGTCAGGCTCCCTAGAAGGAAGCAGCGACGGGGAAAATTCGTGAGGGTGGGACAGCCGCCGCCCGGACGCCAGTTCGCTCTGCGATATTTGCAGGTAAGCCAACAGGCAGCAGTGTGGGTCACCCAGCGACTCCACCCCCGTCCCGGCGCAAGGCTGGGAGCGGGGGTGGCGGGTGCGGCGTCACGACGTCAGGACTCCGTGCGTTCCACCGCAGGGGCTGCGCCTTCGGAGGCCGAGGCAGCCTCGCGGGCCGCCGGGGCGGTCTTCTGAGCGGCCTCGGAGCGCTCGTAGGCGCGGATGACCTCCTGCACGAGCGGGTGGCGCACGACGTCCACGTCGGAGAACTCCGAGAAGTGGATGCCGTCGATGTTCTTCAGCACGGAGCGCGCGTGGTTCAGGCCGGACAGCTTGCCCGTGGGCAGGTCCACCTGCGTCACGTCGCCGGTGATGACCGCCTTGCTGTTGTAGCCCAGGCGGGTGAGGAACATCTTCATCTGCTCCACGGTGGTGTTCTGCGCCTCGTCGAGGATGACGAAGGCGTCGTTGAGGGTGCGGCCGCGCATGAACGCGAGCGGCGCGACCTCCACCACCCCCTGCTCCACCAGGGCCTGGGCGCGCTCCACGGCCATCATGTCGTGCAGCGCGTCGTAGAGCGGGCGCAGGTACGGGTTCACCTTCTCCGCCAGGTCGCCGGGGAGGAAGCCGAGCTTCTCACCAGCCTCCACGGCGGGGCGCGCCAGGATGATGCGCTTGACCTTGCGCTCCTGGAGGAAGGCGACCGCCATGGCCATGGCGAGGTACGTCTTGCCGGTGCCGGCGGGGCCCACGCCGAAGACGATGTCGTGGTTGCGGATGGCGTCCACGTAGCGCTTCTGCGCGATGCTCTTGGGGGCGATCTGCCGGTTGCCGGAGCTCTTGAGGACGGTGCCGAGCATCACCTCCTGCAACGACTCCGTGCCGCGGCCCAGGACCTTGATGGCCTGTTCCACGTCCTCGCGGTAGACGGGGCGTCCGGCGCGGATCATCCCCTCCAGGTTCTCCACGAGGCGCACCGCGAAGGCGACCGCGTCCGCGGGCCCCGACAGGAGCAGCTCCGTACCGCGCTGCCCCACCCGGACCCCCAGGCGCCGCTCCATCAGCTTGAGGTTTTCGTTCTGATTTCCGCAAAGGGCCAGGGTCGTCTCGTTGTCACGGACGTCCACCTTGGCGGAGGTGGGAGTGGTTTCAGCGCGGGCTGCGGGCACTTCCAGCGTGGCGGGATTTCGCAATGCGCGTCATTCCTCGTTCAGTGATCGCTTGCCCTCAATTTAACGCCGCCCCTCCCCCCACGCCCGCCATCTCTCGACGGCGAGCCTGCCCGCGGGCTAGCGCACGGGCGGTAGGAGGATGAACTGCCGGGCGTCCGTGCGACGGTAATAATACTCCTCCCGCCACGGGTAGCGCAGCTCCTCCGGACTCAACAATCCGGCATCCACCAGAGCATCCAACCGCTCCGGGAGGGTTCCCTTCTCCAATTGGAACACCTCCAGCGCTGCCTCGATGCGGACGCGCTGCGCATGGGCAATCTGACGCTGGGCGGCGGGATCCCCCAACCGGGAGGCGCCGGGCTCGTGCCCGCTTCCCCCGACCCAGCGGGACGCGATGAAGGCCAGCCCCGCGATGACCGCCATGGTCACCGCGATGCGTCCCAGGGGTCCAGCCACCCTCGCGACGAGGCGGGTGTCCTCCGGCACGGGCGCGCGGCCTTCCGGGTCGATGGCGCGCACATAGTCGCCCTTGACCAGGTTGTAGAGCGCCTTGCAGGTCTCGAACTCGCCCAGGCCGCTGAGGTCCACCATGCGGCGCAGGTCGCGCCCCACGGCGATCTCCTCGTAGACGTGGCGCTCCGTCGGACCGATGACGCCCAGCTCTCCGCCCTCGTCAGCGTTGGCGCGGGGCGGCGGGAGCGCCTTGACGCGCTCGAAGGTCATGTCGTCGCGGTGGATGCGCTTCCGGATGACGGGCCACTCGTCCACCATCCGGAACCCCTCCATCAGCACCGTCTCCGCGCGCAGCGGGGTGATGCCTTCGGGGCCGGGCTCCACGGGCTCCTGGATGAACTCGTAGGTGCCCGCCTTCCAGGTGAAGAGGCGGTAGAGCGTCTCCGTCACCTGGAGCTGGGCCATGTGCTGGAAACGTTCCGCGGTGAGG
Organism: Corallococcus sp. AB038B; assembly: GCF_003668955.1. Taxonomy (NCBI): domain Bacteria; kingdom Pseudomonadati; phylum Myxococcota; class Myxococcia; order Myxococcales; family Myxococcaceae; genus Corallococcus; species Corallococcus sp. AB038B. The sequence goes on from NZ_RAWO01000018.1 coordinate 39,251, forward strand.
GCGTGGCTCTGCACCAGCACGTCACCCAGCCGCTTGAGGGTGCGCTTCTGGACCTCCAGCGCGGCCACCAGCTGCGTCTCCGTGATGATCTCGGCGCGCACCAGCATGGCGCCGATGAGCTCCTTGCGCTTCCGGGTGAGGCTTTCGGCCTTGATGATGTGGCCGTCCTGGAAGCCGACGCGCACCTCCTGGTCCTTGTTGCGCAGGTGGAGCGTGCCCGTCTTCTGCTGCTGACCAATCAGCTGCAGGATGTCGCCGATTCCAAAGTCCTTGAGGGTGCCCTTGAGGGCCATGGCTCAGGCCTCCCCCCGCTGGTGGCGGCGCAGGCCGCGCAGGGTCAGCAGGTAGACGAAGAAGAGGACCGTGCCCGCAGGCACGAGCTTGAGGTACAGCGGAGCATCCCCGTACGGCGTGCGGACGAGGCCCCGGTGGAGCACCAGCGCGGCCACCGCGAAGCTGAACAGGAAGGCATAGAGGGCGCCCCGCACCGGAAGGCCCGTGCCCACGTGGCCCGCGCCGGACACCAGGCTGCCCAGCGTGTACGTCACCCGCTTCGTCCAGGCCTGGTGGCGGTCCACCTCACCCTGCTTGCGCGAGCGGAACTCCTTGGGCACCTGGCTCTTGCGCGCGTAGACGTGGACGCACTGGCCGCACATCGCGCTGCCCACGGACAGGTCCTTGTCGCAGCGGAGGCAGACGGCGTTTCCGCACCGCTCGCAGCCGCGCGCCGCCTTCATGCGCCAGGACGCCTCTCCGAAGACGGCGACCAGGGCCGCGAGCGCCGCGGTCAGGCCCCAGCCCACCGGGCCCGCAGGCAGGCTGGGCGACAACCACCGGCCCACCTGGCCCTCCACGCGGGCGCCCTCCTGGGTGCCGTCCGCCAGCTCCATCCAGTCGCGCTCCGGCACCGTCGGGGCCAGCAACAGGAGGTTGAGCAGGGGGCGGTCCTCCGGCGGCGGATCCCGGCGCAGGAGCGAGTTGTCCAGGGTCTGCGCCTGGGCGATGGCGGAGGTGGAGCGGTCCAGTTCCTTGCCCAGCTGATCATCCGGCAGGAGCCGGGCCCGGCGCCGGTACACCTGCCCCAGGTTGTAGTGCGGATCCGCCATGGACGGATCCGCCTTGGACGCCTGCGTGTAGAGGAGCACCGCGCCGTCCACGTCGCCCAGGCCCATGAGCGCGTTGCCGAAGCGCGTGAGCATCCGCGCGTCGCCTGACTTGAGGGCGGAGGCGGCCTTGAAGTCCGCCCGCGCCTCCTCCAGCAGGCCCCGGCGCGTTTCGTACCAGGCGAGCGCGCCCAGCTCCTGGAAGCGGGCCGTGCGAGCCTCCGCGCGGGCGCGCACGCGGGCCGCCGCGCCCCCCGCGGACAGGCCCCCGCGCTCCAGGAGGTAGACGTCCTCCGCGGGCGTGCCGGCGAAGACGGTGAAGCGCGTCAGCGTCCCCGCGGCCAGCGGCATCACGCCCAGACCCATGAGCAGCACCGCAGCCACCCAGCGCTCGGCGCGGCCCACGTACAGCGCGACCGAGGCGAACAGCAGGAGCAGCACCGGCACCAGACCCACGCCCAGCACCGCGGGCAGCGACAGAAGCATCAAGCCCAGGAGTCCGGACTGCCAGCGCGTCACCGCCCGGGGGAGCAGGTGGTGGAAGTCATGCAGCGCGTAGCGGATCCGCCGCAGGAACAGCACCGCGACCACCGCCACCGCCGTGGCCGCCCACGCCGCGAGCACCAGCGCGCCCAGGTCCGTGAGCGCGGGCCGGCGGTAGCGGGCGTCTCCGAGCAGCGTCACGAGAGCGGTCTTCCACTCGCCCAGCCCGCGCGGCACGTTCAGCGGCTCCTCCACCACGTACGTCTCCGCCCGGGCGAAGCGCGCGGCGGGCAGCCCGGGCGACAGGGCCACGGCCACATCCAGGAGCGCGAGCGCGCCCTTCAGGTCCCCGGCGCGGCGGCGGACCCCGGCCTCGCGCACGAAGCCCATGCTCAGGGGTTCCAGGTCGGAGGCAAGCACCTCCTCACGCAGCGTGAGCAGTTCCTTCTGGGCGGCCTCCGCCGCGGCGAGATCATTGCGGGAACGGGCCGACTTCCACTTCTCCCAGGTGGCCAGCAGCTCCGCGTCCGTCACCTTCGGCGCCATCACCGGGGTGAGCGCGGGACGGGACGGGACGATGACGGGCGGGGGCGCGGGTTCGGCGGGGGCCGCGGGAGCGACGGGCTTCACGGGCGGCGGGGCGATGACGCGGCGCCGGGGGTCGGGACGGGGCTCGGGCTCCGGTTCGTCGGCCTCCTCGGAGCCGGTGTCCTCCACCGGATCATCCTCCGTGGCCTGGAAGGTGCTGGGGTCCGGCTCCGGCTCGATGACCTTCTCCTCGATGCGCAGGAGCGGCTCCTGCATCAACGCAGGGGCGCGCGCGGGGACAAGCAGCACGAGGCTGCAACACAGGCCGAGGAACGAGCGGAGCATCCGGACGTCCGATGATAGGCGACAGGCTGGACGATCCGAAATCATGTGGTGCCTTCCGCCCGTGCTACAGGATCCCGTGGCGGGGGGATTGCTCGGGAGTGAATGAATGGCGGCGCCTGGAAGCGAGCTGGAACGACTGGTGGAGATCATGCAGCGCCTTCGGGCCGAGGGCGGCTGCCCGTGGGACCGCGAACAGGACCTGCGCTCGCTGCGCCCCTACCTGACCGAGGAGGCGTTCGAGGTCCTGGATGAAATGGACCGCGTCTCCGACGGAGGCCCGTGGCGCCCGCTGTGTGAAGAACTGGGGGATCTGCTCTTCCAGATTGTCTTCCACGCGCAGCTGGCGGCGGAGCTGGGCGAGTTCACGATGGCGGACGTCTGCGCGGCGATCAGCGACAAGATCACCAGCCGGCACCCGCACGTGTTCGGGGATCAGCAAGTGAAGGTGAACGGCGCCGAGCAGGTGCTGGCCAACTGGGCGCAGCTGAAGGCGGAGGAGCGCAAGAAGAAGACCGGGCGCGCGGGCTCCGTGCTGGACGGCGTGCCCACCGCGGCCCCGTCCCTGCTGCGCGCGGAGCGCCTGACGGAGAAGGCCAGCCGCATCGGCTTCGACTGGCCGGACCTGGCCGGGGTGCGAGGCAAGCTGGACGAGGAGCTGCGCGAGCTGGACGAGGCCATCGCGTCAGGCGGCCGGGACGCCATCGAGCACGAGCTGGGGGACGTCCTGTTCTCGCTCGCGAACCTCGCGCGCTTCGTGAAGACGCCCGCGGAGGATGCGCTGCGCATGGCCTCGCGCCGCTTCGTCACGCGCTTCCAGTACATCGAGGCGAAGCTGCACGAGGAGAACGTCCCCTTCGGCGGCGCCACGCTCGAGCACATGGAGCGGCACTGGCAGGCCGCGAAGGCCGTGGAGAAGGCGCTCCCCCCGCCCAGCCACCCGCCGCGCGCCTCCGTGGCCACCCTGCGCCTGGCGGTGCCGGACGTGCCGGCCCAGAAGGCCTTCTGGGACGAGCTGGCCTCCTGGCTGGGCTGGACGCCCACCCGGACGACGGATGGCACGGCGGCCTACACGGGCGCGGGCCTGGGGCTCGTCTTCATGCCGGGCGCCCATGCGCAGGCTGGGGCCGCGGTGGCCCTCACCCTGGAGGCCCCCTCTTTCGGGGGGGTCGCCCGGCTCCTGGAGCTGTTCCGAGCCCACCATCCGGGACGGTTGGTGCCATGCGCCAACGCCGAGGCGGGCTTCCAGTTCATGGATCCCGCCGGGTTGCGGTGGGAATACGCCGCCCCTCCGGCATGATTCTTCCGGCATGATGCGTCGGTGGGGCCCTCGGGAGGCATTCCGGAGGCCTCCCAGGGGTTCCCGAACTGGAAATCCTGATCGCGATCGCACGCGTGCCTTGACGCAACGGGGGCGTCGCAGTAAGGACGGCCCCTCTTTTTCCTTGCCTTGCCTTCCGCTGGAGCATTGCCTTGGCGAACACCAAGTCTGCAGAGAAGCGTTACCGCCAGTCCCTGAAGCGCCGCGCCCGGAATGTGAATGTCCGGACGTCCGTGAAGGACGCCGTCAAGTCCGCCCGCGAGGCCATTGCCTCCAAGGACGGTTCGAAGTTGACGGACTCGCTGAAGGCGGCTTCCAAGTCCCTCAACAAGGCGGCCAGCAAGGGCGTCCTCCACAAGCGCACCGCCGCGCGCCGCATCTCCCGGCTGGCCAAGGCCGCCGCGAAGGCGAAGGCCTAGTCGTCCCGTCGCACCACCGCGCGTTGAGGACCGGGCTCCCCGGTCCTCACCAGGTGCTTGCCAGCCGATCGTACCCGTCGCGCATGAGCAACTCCGCAAGGCGCGCCAGCGCGGCCTGACGGTTGGCCTCGGCTTCCAGGACGTTTCCGCGTCCCTGGAGGTAGTCCTCGGTCCCTGACACCACCGTCTCCCCGAGCAGCTGCCCCTCCTTGACGAGGCGCAGCCGCACCGTGGTGGAGACGCGGTAGTTGTTGCCGATGATGGTCGGGGAGGCCCAGACGTTGAGCACCGCCCCCTCAATCGTGGACGTGCAGTTCGGAGCGCTGGCCAGACGGCCCGCTTCGATGAGCTGCTGCCGCAGGTAGCGCGTGAAGAGGTTCTCCAGCGCGGGCTCCGGCGTCTCGTTGGCGAAGATGGGCGCGCACACCTGGCCCGTGCCCTCCGGCAGCGCGGAGCCCCACGGGCTGAAGCGGTAGCCGCATCCGGCTCCCAGCATCGCCGCAGCCACCACGCCCCACCGGAACGCCTTCACCGCACCCGCCTGAACCGCGCTCCTCGAGGGCCGCATGGGCGCGCACCCTACCCGGCCGCGATCCTCCGTCAAGCGCCGGGGCCGGCCAGCGGCGTGGCTTCGCGACCGGGCCCGTCGTCCCGCGGCGCGGGCTCCCTCAAGCGCCGGAGCCGGCCAGCGGTACGCCACGCATGCGACTCGTGTCCGCCAGCGTGGCTCGGGCCGCGGTGAGCCTTCCCTCTCGGGCCGAGCCCTTCAGCGCCATGCACAGGGGCCACTGCATCCGCGTGCCGTCATCCAGCTCCAGCGTGAGCCCATGGTGGCGGTAGAGCACCACGAGCCCCAGGCCGATGACGCCCCCCGCGAGGGACATGATCCGCACCGTCTGCGTGGGCGCCCAGAAGAGGCCCAGCACGGTGAAGGCGAGCAGCCCCAGCGATTCGTAGTAGGGCCGCGTGCGCCACTCCAGCCGCCGCACCCTCGCCCAGGGCACGTCGAGCGTCGGGCCGCCTCCCGGGCGCCCCTGGAACGACAGCTGCATGTCATTCACCGCCAGGGCGCGCCGGTTGCCCAGGTCCAACGCCAGCGGGGTGACGCCCGGAAACGACGCGGGCGACTCCGAAGCCTCGCGGGACCGGGGCGGCAGGGGCGCCTCCGGCAGCTCCGCGTTGCAGAAGGCACAGCGGCGCCGGGCCGCCGTCTGGGGGCGCCCGCAGGCGGAGCACATGACGAGCACTTCCGCGGGCACCGCCCCTCCCTTCCGCCGTCAGCCGACGACGAAGTTCACCAGCCGCTTGGGGACGAAGACGAACTTGCGCAGCGTCTTGCCTTCGAGGGCGGCCTTCACCTTGTCGTCCGCCTCCGCCGCCGCGCGCACATCCGCCTCGCCCGCGTCCGCCGCCACGCGCACCTCCGCGCGCAGCTTGCCGTTCACCTGCACGGCGTACGGAATCACGTCGTCCACCACCAGCGCCGGGTCGAACTCCGGCCAGGACTCCGTGACGGTGGACGCCTTCGCGCCGTAGGCCTCCGCCAGCTCGTCCGCGATGTGCGGCGCCAGGGGCGTGAGGATGCGCGCGAGCAGCCGCACCGCCTCCCCCATCGCCGCCTTCTCCGCGGGCGTCTCCGGCGTGCCCACCGCGTAGAGCGCGTTCACGCACTCCATGACGCCCGCGACGGCGGTGTTGAAGGACAGGCGCTCGATGGCCTCCGTCACGCGCTTGACGCACTTGTGCGCCGCGCGGCGCGTCTCCAGCGCCTTGCCCTCGTAGGGGCCCGAGTACGTGGCCTCCGCCGAGGAGGCGTGGTGCGTGGCGGCCAGCGTCCACACGCGCTTGAGGAAGCGGAACACGCCCTCCACCTGCTCGTGGGACCAGTCGAAGTCGCGCTCCGGCGGGCCCGCGAAGAGCACGTAGGTGCGCGCGGTGTCCGCGCCGTACTTCGCCACGATGGTGTTGGGCGCCACGCCGTTGCCGTAGCGCTTGCCCATCTTCCGGCCGTCCGCGCCGTTGACGATGCCCTGCGTGATCAGCCGCGTGACGGGCTCGTCCACCGGCGACAGCCCGAGGAGCTTCATCACCCGGGTCCAGAACCGGAAGTAGAGCAGGTGCATCACGCCGTGCTCGGGGCCGCCCACGTAGATGTCCACCGGCAGCCAGCGCTTGCCCTCCTTCGGGTCGAAGGGCGCCACGTCGTACTTCGGCGACAGGTAGCGCGCGAAGTACCAGCAGGAGTCGACGAAGGTGTCCATCGTCTCCGTCTCCCGGCGCGCGGCGCCGCCGCACTTCGGGCAGGTCGCGTTGACGAACCCGGGCACCTTCGCGAGCGGCGGCTCACCCTTGCCGGTGAGCACCGCCTGCGTGTCGATGTCCGGCAGCCGCACCGGGAGCTGCTCCACCGGGACGGGGATGCCCTTGCGCTCGGGGTCGCACTTCTCGCAGTAGACGATGGGGATGGGCGTGCCCCAGTAGCGCTGGCGGCTGAAGCCCCAGTCCTTCTGGCGGTACGTCACCGTGGCCTTGCCCTGCCCCTGCGACTCCAGCTTCGCGGCCAGCTTCACGCGCGCTTCGGCCGAAGGCATGCCGGTGAAGTCACCGGAGTCCACGAGGACGCCGTCCTCCGTGTACGCCGCGTCGAGCGTCTCACCGGCGCCGAGCTTGTCGCCGGACGCCGGCTGGATGACCACGCGCACGGGCAGCGAGTACTTGCGCGCGAAGGCGAAGTCGCGCGCGTCGTGCGCCGGGACGCTCATCACCGCGCCGGTGCCGTAGTCGCTCACCACGAAGTTGGCGATCCAGATGGGCACCGGCTGGCCCGTCACCGGGTTCAGCGCGTAGCCGCCGGTGAAGACGCCCTCCTTCTCCGCGTCCTCGCCCAGCCGCTCCGTCTTGTTCTGGGCGGCCATCTTCTTCGCGAACGCGTCCACGTCCGCGCGGCGGTCCGCCGTCGTCACCTGGGCCACGAGCTTGTGGTCCGGCGCGAGCACCACGTAGGTGCAGCCGTAGAGCGTGTCCACGCGGGTGGTGAAGACGCGCAGGGCGGCGTCATGCCCCTGCACTCGGAAGTCCACCTCCGCGCCGTCCGAGCGGCCAATCCAGTTGCGCTGGGCCGAGGTGATGCGGTCCGGCCACTCCTTGAGCGTGTCGAGCGCGTCGAGCAGGTCCTGCGAGTACTTCGTGATGCGGAACGCCCACTCGGGCATCTCCTTGTCCTGCACCTCGGAGTCGCAGCGCTCGCAGCGGCCGTCCTTCACCTGCTCGTTGGCGATGACGGTGAGACAGCCGGTACACCAATTCACCTTGCTGAAGCGGCGATAGACGAGCCCGCGCTCGAGCATCTGGAGGAAGAACCACTGGTTCCAGCGGTAGTACTCCGGCTGGCTGGTGTTGACCTCGCGCGTCCAGTCGTAGCTGTAGCCGAGCGTCTTGATCTCCGCCTTGAACGACTCGATGTTCTCGCGGGTGCGGATGGCCGGGTGGACGCCGTCCTTGATGGCCGCGTTCTCCGCCGGCAGCCCGAAGGCGTCCCAGCCCATGGGGTGCAGCACATCGAAGCCGCGCATCTGGTAGTAGCGCGCGTAGACGTCCCCAATGAGGTAGTTGCGCACATGCCCCATGTGCATCTGGCCACTGGGGTACGGCAGCATCTCCAGGACGTACTTCTTCGGGGCATCCGGGCGCCTGCCTGCCCGGAAGAGGCCCTCCTGCTCCCAGCGGGTCTGCCACTTTCCTTCAATCGACTGCGGCTCGTAACGCTCGTTCATCGCCATGGCTTCTCGGTCTCTTAGCGGGAGGTAGGACACGCGGGCAACAAGTCTTGGCGCGTCGAAGGCCTGGACGGCTGGCGGCCCCGGGGCCCTGACCGGGAAACCCGGATGGGCGGGGACCCGGCAGGCCCCGGGCCAGGGCCAGGCCTCGCTCGGTGCTTGCCCTTGGGGCCGGGCACGACTAACTCGCCTTCCCGGTCTGGAGCATGAGGGAGAGCACCATGCAGGTCGTGAGTGTGAAGAAGGCCCTGTCGGGGGCTGTCGAAGCGGGCTCGAAGGTGGAGGTGCGCGGCTGGGTGCGGACGCGCCGCGACTCCAAGGCGGGCATCAGCTTCGTGAACGTGAGCGACGGGTCGGTCTTCGACCCCATCCAGGTCGTCGCGCCCAATTCGCTGCCCAACTACGAGAAGGAAATCCTGCACCTCACCGCGGGCGCCTCCGTCATCTGCCGCGGCACGCTGGTGCAGTCCCAGGGCAAGGGCCAGGCGTTCGAGATCCAGGCGGACGAGGTGCAGGTGCTGGGTCTGGTGGACGACCCGGACACCTACCCCATCCAGCCGAAGCAGCACTCGCTGGAGTTCCTGCGGGAGGTGGCGCACCTGCGCGTGCGCACCAACACCTTCGGGGCCATCACCCGCGTGCGAAACGCGGCGGCGCAGGCGGTGCACCGCTTCTTCCACTCGGAAGGCTTCTGCTGGGTGAACACGCCCATCATCACCGCGAGCGACGCGGAGGGCGCCGGGCAGATGTTCCGCGTGTCCACGCTGGACGCGAACAACCCGCCGCGGGGCGAGAACGGGAAGATCGACTGGGGCAAGGACTTCTTCGGCAAGGAGGCCTACCTCACCGTGTCCGGGCAGCTGAACGTGGAGGCGTACTGCCTGGCCATGTCCAAGGTCTACACGTTCGGCCCCACGTTCCGCGCGGAGAACAGCAACACCACGCGGCACCTGGCCGAGTTCTGGATGATTGAGCCGGAGATCGCCTTCGCGGACCTCAACGAGGACGCGCTGCTGGCGGAGCGGTTCCTCAAGTACGTGTTCAAGGCCGTGCTGGACGAGTGCGCGCCGGACATGAAGTTCTTCGAGGAGCGTCAGCAGAAGGGCGTCACGGAGCGGATGGAGAAGTTCATCGGATCCAGCTTCGAGCGCATCGACTACACGGACGCCGTCTCCATCCTCCAGAAGGCGAAGAAGAAGTTCGAGTACGCGCCGGAGTGGGGCAAGGACCTCCAGACGGAGCACGAGCGCTACCTCACCGAGGAGCACGTGGGCCGGCCCGTGGTGGTGATGAACTACCCGGAGGCCATCAAGGCCTTCTACATGCGCATCAACGAGGACGGGAAGACCGTGGCCGCGATGGACGTGCTCGCCCCGGGCATTGGCGAGATCATCGGCGGCAGCCAGCGCGAGGAGCGCCTGGACGTGCTGGACGCGCGCATGAGGAAGTTCGGCCTCGATCCCGCGCACTACCAGTGGTACCGCGACCTGCGCCGTTACGGCACGGTGCCGCACGCAGGCTTCGGCCTGGGGTTCGAGCGGCTCATCGTCTACATGTGCGGCCTGCAGAACATCCGCGACGCCATCCCCTACCCGCGCGTCCCGGGCTCCGCGACGTTCTAGTCCGCGCCCCGGCGCACTGAAGTCAGCGAGGGCCTTCCGTGGCGCGAACCCCGGGAGGCCCTTCGTCTTTTCAGCCCTTCTTCGTGATGCCGGCGCGCTCCTGGGCGAGCGCTCCGAGCGCGGACCAGTCCTCATCGCCGCGCCCCTGGGCGACGCCGGTGAGGAAGTGGTCTCGCAGCAGGCTCGCGAGTGGCAGCGGCACCTCCGCCGCCCTTCCCGCTTCGAGCGCCAGCGTCACGTCCTTGAGGCCCAGGCGCAGCGCGAAGCCCGCGGGCGTGTACTGCCCCTTCGCGATGGCGCCCGCGTAGTTCTCGAAGATGGGTGCCTTGGCGAAGACGGACTTGAAGACGTCCAGGAACGCGGCGCGCTCCACGCCGCACTTCTCCGCGAGCGCGAAGGACTCCGACAGCGCCTCCATCATCGACGCGATGAGGAAGTTGCCGGACAGCTTCACCGTGTTCGCGGCGGACGGCCGTTCCCCCAGCTCCGTGAGACCGCGCCCCAGGGCCGTGAGCACCGGACGCACCTTCTCCACCTGCGCCTTCGGGCCCGCGGTGACGACCCAGAGCTGCTTGCCCGCGGCGGCCTCTGGCCGGCCGAAGACGGGAGCGGAGACGTAGCCCTGCCCCGCGTCCGTGTGAGCCTTCGTCAGGCGCTCCGACAACGCGACGGAGATGGTGCTGGAGGAGACATGGATGGCGTTCTTCGGCAGGGCGCTGACGATGCCGTCCTTCCCCAGCACGGCTTCTTCCGCGGCGTGGTCGTCCGCGAGCATGGACACGATGACCTCCGCGTCCCGGGCGGCCTCCGCGGGCGTCTTCGCCACGCGCGCGCCCTGCTGCTTCAGCGGATCCGCCTTGGAGGCGGTGCGATTCCAGACGACGAGCTCATGGCCCGCGCCGATGAGGTTCTGCGCCATGGGCGTGCCCATGTTCCCCAACCCGATGAAGCCGACCTTCATGGAGATGCTCCCTTCGTGCTCACGCTTCGTTCGACTGTTCTTCCGACACGTCCAGCCGCTCGAAGGCGCGGCCCAGGACGGCGACGCCCAGCGCCACCTCCGCGAAGAGTGCTCCCGCCGCCGCCAGCCCCGCGAGCGGAACCGCCCAGCGCCCCATGACAGTGAACAACGGATAGCCCACGAGGAGGGCCACCACGGCGGCCGGCAACAGTCCCAGGACCGTCACCACCAGCGTGCCCACCAGCGTGAGCAGCCGCTGGCCCAGCGCCTCCACGCCGCGCGCCCGCTCGGAGTCCGCCGGAATCCACGCGGGCAGCAGCACCACCGCCGCGTTCTGCACGAACAGCCCCGCCAGGCCCAGCGCCGGCAACACCGACAAGAGGCCCAACACCACTGGCGTGGACCATGGCGCGAGCGTCACGTCGTCCGCGCCCACGCCCAGCACCAGCGCCACGAGCAGCATCACCCATTGCGCCACGCCCAACGTCAGCGCGGACGCCGCCAGCTCCGCGCCCACCACCTGCCGCCCCGTGAGTGGCAGCGCGCGCAAGAGCTCCAGCTTCGGCAGGTCCATGCGCAGGTCGGTGCGGAACGCGCTCGGGCCAATCACGGCCATGGCCACCGCGACCATCAAGGCCATGGGCCCCAGGAACTCACGGCTGTTGGAGAACAGCCGCGTGTCCCCCATCACCAGCGCGAACACGGCGCCCAGCACCCCGAAGGACAGCAACATCGCCAGCCCGCTGCCCATGCGCCTGCGCGCGATGAGGTTCTTCCACAGGAGCGCCACCTCTGGACGCCCTCGGGCTTTCAACACGAAGGGCACCCGGCCCACGCGCAGGTTGCCCGAGCGCGCGGCCCGCTGCTCCCTGCGCTTCGTCCGCGCTTCCGCCCCGGCCACCGCGGAGTCCTCGAACGGCACCTCCACCGCGAGCACCCAGGCGTAGTGCGCCACCAGCAGCGCCAGTGACGCCGGCAGGTAGCGCAGGAAGCCCTCCCAGCTTCGCGCCATCGCGGGGGCCACCAGCGCCCGGCCCGGCCACAGCACCGCTCGGGGACCGGGAGCATCGAGCACATCGCGCAACCACTCGCGCACGGCGAAGGGGCGGGAGAGGTTCTCTGGCAGCGGGTAGTCACGCAGCGTGGACAGCAGCGTGCCCATCCCCGCGACCATGACCACCGCCACGATCGCCCACCGCACCGCGCTGCCCCAGCGGCCTTGAGACACGAGCCACGCGCGCACGAAGGACGCCGCCGTGCCGTGCAGGTAGAGCGTCCCCATGGCCAGCGCCGCGCCCAGGAAGAAGAGCTCCGGGCGAGGACTGGTGAAGCGCCCCACGAAGATCGTCGCAGCCAGCGCCGCGAGCATCGCGCTCAAAAGGCCGCGCAGCAGCTTGTAGTGCAGCAGCGCCTTGCGCGTGACGGGCGCGGCGAAGAAGGTCTGCACCTCCGTCTGCGTGAAGGTCAGCGCGGGCCGGTCCGCGCCCAGCACCCACGCCGTCACCAGCGTGCCCAGCACGGAGACCTCCAGCGAGAACTCCGCGAACAGCCTCGCGTTGGGCGACACCGCGCGGCCCGTGCCCTGCACGAAGACGCTGCGCCCCACCAGCGAGTACAGGTACGCGAGCCCCACCAGCGCGCCCAGGAGGTAGCGAGGGCGCTTCAGCCGCTGCACCTGGCGCACCACCCGGTTGCGCCACGTCCTCACCCAGAGGAACGCCACCGCGCTCGGGAAGCTCACGCCGGTTCGTTCCCCCGCGCTTCCGCCTCCTCCGACGCCGCGCTGGTGATGCGCACGAACAGCTCCTCAAGCGACGCGCCGTCCCCGGCTCCGCCCGCCATCTGCTCGCGAATCTCCGGCAGCGAACCCAGCGCCACCGCGCGCCCTCCGGCGATGACGAGCAGCCGGTGGCACAGCTCCTCCACCAGCGGGAGCAGGTGCGACGACAGCACCAGCGCCGTGCCCTCCTCCGAGCGGCGGCGCAGCGAGGCCTTCATGCGGCGGATGCCCAGCGGATCCAACCCCGTCAGCGGTTCATCCAGGAGGATGAGCCGGGGCTGGTGCAGGAAGCCGCACGCGATGGACAGCTTCTGCTTCATGCCCCGCGACAGCTCGCCCGGCAGCGACTTCTCCCGGCCCGTGAGCTCCATCTCCGCCAGGAGCGCGCGGCCCCGCTCCTCCCAATCCTCCACGCCGTAGAGGCGCGCGGTGAAGTTCAGGTGCTCCCAGACGGTGAGGTACTCGAAGAAGCGCGGCTCGTCCGGGAGGAAGGCCAGTTGGCGCTTCGCCTCCACCGGCGCCTGGGCCACGTCGAAGCCCGCCACCCGCACGCGCCCCTCGGAGGGCGGAAGGATTCCGGCCAGGCACCGCAGCGTGGACGTCTTGCCCGCGCCGTTGGGCCCCACCAGTCCCAGCACCTCGCCCGGTGCCACCTGGAAGGACAGGCCGCGCACCGCCCGCACCGCGCCGTACGTCTTCTCCAGCCCTTCGACGTCCAGCGCCGGTTCCATGCGTGCCCTTGGGATGTCTGTCGAAGCTCAGCCGAGCTTCAGCAGTTCCTTCACCGTGTCCAGCACCACGCGGGCCTGCACGGGCTTCACCAGGTAGGCCGTGGCTCCCAGCGCCATGGCTCGCTCGCGGTCCGCCGCCGCGCCCTCCGTCGTCACCACGACGATGGGCACCGCCCGGTGCTCTTCCGTCTGGCGGATGTGGTGGATGAGCTTCAGCCCGTCCATCAACGGCATGTTGATGTCCGTCATCACCAGGTCGAAGCGGCCCTGCGTGGTGAGCTTCTTCAGCCCCTCCACGCCGTCCTGTGCCTCGATGCAGACCACGTCGGCCAGGCGCTGGAGCGCGTACATGATGCTGCGGCGCATGGCCTGCGAGTCATCCACCACCAGCGCGCGGATCTGCTGCGACATGGACACCAGCCTAGCACCCGCGCGCCGTCCGGCCCGGGATTGTGCGGCGGCTGTCATGCAGCCAGCGATTCACTGCCCGCCGGACTGCCGTCGGCGGCGCACCAGCGCGGCCAGCTCCGTCCCGATGGCGTCCAGGGCCAGCACCCGGCTCACCGCGCCCGTGGCGATGGCCTCCTTGGGCATGCCGTACACCACCGCCGTGTCCTCGGACTCGGCCCACGTCTCGCCGCCCTCGCGGCGGACCGCGCGCACGCCCTGCGCCCCATCCGCTCCCATCCCCGTCAGCACCACCGCCACCGCGCGCGGGCCCAGCACGTCCGCCGCGCTCTCGAAGAGCCGGTCCACTGACGGTGCATACTTGTCCGCGGGCACCGGCGACGGCGTGCGCAGTTCCAGGCGCCCGGTGCGGTCAGACAGCAACAGGTGGCGGCCTCCCGGCGCGATGTAGACGTGGCCCGGCTTCACCACGTCGCCCTCGCACGCCTCCCTCACCGTGAAGGGGCCGATGCGATCCAACCGCTCCGCGAAGGCCTTGGTGAACTGCGACGGCATGTGCTGGCCCACCAGCACGCTGACGGTCGGCTCGGTGGCCAGTCCCTCCAGGAGCCGCTGCACCGCGGGAGGCCCGCCGGTGGACGCGCCCACGGCGATGATCTGCGGCACATCCCCCGACAACACGACGCCGCGCGGCGCGGCTCCGTGGCGTCCCCCGGCCTTCACGTGGCGCGCCGCGAGCACCTTGTCGATGAGCTCCCGCCGCAAGTGCTCCAGCGCCGCTGGCGTGACCTGGGGCGGCTTGGCGATGAAGTCGACCGCGCCCAACTCCAGCGCCTTGCCCACGTCCGAGCGGTGCGCGTAGCTGGAGATGACGATGACGGGCGTGGGCGCCGCGCGCATGAGCAGCCGCAGGAACGTGTGGCCGCCCAGCCGGGGCATCTCCAGGTCCAGCGTCACCACGTCGGGCTTCAGGTCCAGGACCTTCTTGAGCCCCTCCTCGCCGTCCTGGGCCCAGTCCAGCACCATCACCTCCTGGGAGGACTCCAGCAGCGTGGTGAGCGTGCGGCGGTTGGTGGCCGAGTCGTCGATGACGAGCACCGTGAGCGGGCGTCCCATCAGCGGCCCTCCCCGCCCGGAAGCTCGGGCCGGCGGTAGACGAGGTCGCCCTTCAGGTGCACCAGTTCGAAGTCCGCGCCCAGGCTGAGCAGGTTCTCCGCGTGGCCCAGGAGCAGGTAGCCCCCGGGACAGAGCCGGTCGCGGATGACGCCCAGCACGCGGCGTCGCGCGGCCAGGTCGAAGTAGATCATCACGTTGCGGCAGAAGACGACGTCCGAGCGCGGCACCAACTGGCTGCCCGCCACGTCCGACAGGTTGTGGTGACCGAAGTTCACCCACGCCTTCACGTCGTCGCGCACGCGGACGCGGTTCACCCCCACGGGCACGAAGTAGCGCTCCAGCAGGTCCGGCGGCGTCGCGCGCAGGGCGCTGGGGCCGTACTCGGCGCGGCGGGCCACGGCCAGCACGCGGCGCGACAGGTCCGTGCCCAGGACCTCCACGTCCCAGTCGTCGAAGCGGCCACTCTCCTTGAGCAACATGGCCAGCGTGTACGCCTCCTCACCGGAGGAACACCCCGCCGACCACAGCCGCAGGCGCCGCGTGTGCGCGTTGCGCTTCTCCAGGATGGGGAGCAACTCCTCGCAGAAGGCCTTGAGCTGCGCGGGTTCGCGGAAGAAGTACGTCTCGTGCGTGGTGAGGGACTCCACCGCCGCTTCCAGCTCCGCGCTGCGCTGGGCGTCGTAGCGCAGGTAGCGGTGGTAGGAGCCGAAGTCCTGGATCCCCAGCGCCTCCAGCCGGGGCCACAGCCGGCGCTCCATCACGAACTTCATGTTCTCGTGGATGAGGATTCCACAGTGAGCGTAGACGTGGTCACGCAGCAGCCGGAACTCCTCCAGCGTCATCTCCGGGCGGCCCTCGTCGAAGCGTGGCATCCGAGTCCTCTCCTCAGCGCCCCGACAACCGGACGACCGCTTCCGCCAGCGCCACCTGGGCCAGCGCGTCCTGCTCCACCGCCATCGCCTGCTCGAGTGCGGGCAGGCACTCCGGCCGCCCCAGCCCACCCAGCACGCGCGCCGCGGTCGCCCGCACGTCCCAGCGGGGATGGCCCAGCAGCGACACCGCCAGCGCCGCCCCATCCGCCGAGGCCTCCGCCGACCCCAGCGCCGCCAACGCCGCCTTCACCACCTCCGCGTCGTGATGGCTGAGCGCGTCCCACAGCACGCCCGCGCCCACCGTGCCCAGCTTCGTCAGCGCGCGCACCGCCAGCATCGCGAGCGCGCCGTCGCCATGGCGCACCAGGGCCTCCAGGTCCGGCGAGCGCTCCTTCGCGCCCGCCACGCCCACGGCCTCCACCGCGGCCACGCGCACGCCGCGGTCCTCATCCTTCAGCGCGAGCCCCAGGAACGTCGCGGCCCCTCTGCCGCCCTGCTGTCCCAGGGAGCGCACCGCGGCGATGCGCACCTTGGGGGACTCGTCCGCCAGCGCGCCGCGCGCCAGCTCCATGCCTGCCTCGCCGTCCGCCCGGCTCGCGGCCTCCACCGCCGCCGCGCGCCAGGAAGCGTCTTCATCGCGAGCAATCCGCCGCAGCACGGGCAGCACCCGCGCTCCCCCCAACCGGCCCAGCACCGCCACCGCCGCGGGCGTCGTGCGCTGCTCCACCGCCGCCTCCAGCGCGGCCAGCGCCGTCAGCGGGTGGGCCACGGTCAGCTGCTCCAGCGCTCGCGCCGCCATGCCCGACAGCGCGGGGTCCGAGAGCAGCTCCACCAGCGGCGCCACGGCATCCGGCGAGTGCGTGCGCCCCAGCGCGCGCACCACCACCGCGCGCAGGTCGTCCTCCGCCCACTCCAGGAGCGCGCACAGCTCCGGCACCGACGTCGAGTCCACCAGCAGCACCAGCGCCTCGGCCGCCACCGTGCGCGCGGGCAGCGACAGCGTGCCCATGCTCCCGAGCAGCAGGCGCCTCCCCTCCGGCCCCAGCTGGCCCAGCGTGAAGAGCACCTCGCGCAGCAGCCGGTCCTCGCGCGCCACCTCCGCCACCGCCACCGCGAGCGACGCTTCGCCCAGCGCTCCGGCCGCCACCAGCGCGCCGGCCCGCACCCGGACGTCATCGCCGTTCAGGGCCTCCGCCACGTGCGCCGTCACTCCCGGGATGCCGCTCAGCACCGAGCGCGCCACCGCATCCAGCTCACCGCGCTCGTACGGGCCCAGTCCCACGGCCTGCTTCCCCAGCGCGACGAGCGCCGCCTCGCGCACCGAGCGCACCGGCGACGCCAGCGCGCGGCAGATGCGCTCCGTGGACACGCCCGGCGGGTACAGGCCGAGGAGCCGCAGGGCGCTGCGCTGCACTCCCGGATCCTCCACCAGCGCCATCACCCGCTCCAGCGGGGGGGCGCGCTTGAGCGACGCGAGCCCCTCCAGCGCAGCCAGCCGCAACAGGGGCGTGGGCGCGTCCAGCAGGCCTTCCAGCGCCCTCGCCGCGGCGTCCCCGCCCATCCGGCCCAGTGCCTCCGCGGCCGCCACGCGCACGTTGAGGTCGTCGTCGGAGAGCGCGCGCAGGAGCACGTCCTCCACCTCCGGGCGGCCCAGCTGGCCCAGGATGTCCGCCGCCAGCTTCCGCTGATCCGGATCCTCGTGCTCCAGCAGGTGCACCAGCGGCGGGATTGCCACCGGCCCCATTCCGGCCAGCGCCTCGGCCGCCGCGTTGCGAGCGCCCGTCTCGCCGCGTTTGCCCAGGACGGAGACGAGCCGCGCGGTGACGCCCGGCGCATCCGGCACGCGGCGCAGTCCTTCCGCCGCCGCGTGGCGCACGCGCCAGCTCTCGTCATGCAGACCGGTGGTGAAGGTCTCCAGGGCTCCGGGCGCACGCGGATCCACCGCCTGCAATGCCCGATACCGCGCCTCTTCCTGCCCCGCGGGGGACCGCACCGTGTCGCTCATCCGCCGTCCTCCTTCGGGGCTCGTGTTGCTCGGTTTGGCTCCATCCTGCTCGAAGCCGCCGGGGGAGTCGCGTCCCACGAGACTGCGCCCACCGCAGGTGGGCAGCCCTGCGCCGGATGGAAACGTTCACCTTCGCACCCTTCGCCACACGCGGCGCGCTCAGGCCTCCTGGAGGTCCGCGTCCCAGCCCTCCTGACCGAAGAACCAGAGCGAGTAGACGCCCAGCACCGTACCTAGTGGAAAAGTGGGCAGGGCCACGAGGGCGAGCAACGTCGCCAGGCCCTTGGAGACGGGGCGGCTGCGCACGAGCCCCAGGCCCAGGGCGAGCCCTGCGATGGACGCCGCCAGGAGCACCACGAAGATGCCCGCCATCGCGAGGACGAGCGGGTTCTCCCACACCGGCATCGCGGGGGCAGACCTGCCGGCGGCGGCGACGAAGCCCAGGGCGGCCGTGACGTACGCCAGCACGCCCGTGCCCGCCAGCATCAGCATGTGCACGAACAGGTAGAGGAACCCCAGGGACTTCCGGTGCCCGCTCAGGTCTCGCATGAGGCCCCCTCCTAAAGCCGGGATGCGCACGCCGAAAACGGCGCGCTCAGCCAGCGGGCGGCAGGCGGGAGTCTCGCTCCAGCTCCGCGCGCAGGAGCGCCTTCAAGTCCAGCAGCAGCCGCAGCCGCTCCGGCGGTCCGCACACGCCCACCACGAACGGCGTGCGCCCCCCGGCCATGAGCGCCGGCGCGGGCTTGATGTCAGCCCGGCGCACGCGCAGCACCTCCGCCACGCGGTCCACCCGCGTCACCACGCGCCGCGTTCCCAGCCGGCACACGAGCAGGCGCGTGCGCCGAGTCTCCTGTGCGGGCTCGCCCAGCAGTCGCCGTCGCAGGTCCACCACGGGCAGCATCGCGCCGCGCAGGTGCAGCACGCCCTCCACGAAGGCAGGCGCGTGCGGGATGGGAATCACGCGCTGGGGCGGAAGGATCTCCTCCACTCGCATGATGTCCAGGACGTACTCCTCGTTGCCCACGAAGAAGGCGCACAGCTGCACCTCGGCCGAGGGCGTCTCGGAGGTCGTCTCGCCGCGCGGTCGGCGGACCATCAGGTTCACGGGGTCCGTCATGGGGCGAGCGCCTGCTCCGGATCCAACAGGATGTAGAGCTGCGAGCCCTTGCGCCCCAACCCCGCCACGCAGTCCCGGTCTCCACGCAGCCCCGCGGGCGACAGCTCCACCATGGACGGCTTGAGGCGCACCACGCCCGCCACCGAGTCCACCCATACGCCCGCGGGCCCGTCCTCCGTCTTGAGCACCAGGATGCGCGCGGCCCGGGGCGGCAGCCCCGCGTCCGGCCCCGCCACCAGCGGAGGCACGTCCGCCAGCCGCAGCCGCAGCTTCACGTCGTAGACGGGCAACAGCTCCCCGCGCAGGTTCATCACGCCCAACAGCTGCGGCTCCGCGCGCGGAATCTCCGTGAGCAGCGGCACCTTGCAGATCTCCCTCACCGCGAGGATGGGCACCGCGTAGCACTCCGCCTCCAGGCGGAAGGCCAGGTACTCGACGGGCTCCTCCTCCAGCAGCGGCTGCGCCAGGTCGTCACTGCCCGCCGCGAAGTCCAGCAGGCCGCCGACGTCCTCGTCCGGGCGGTAGAAGAACGCGTCGAGCAGGGCTTCGAAACGGGACACGCCCGGGAGGATAGCAGCCCCCGGCGCGGACGCCTCAAGCGCGGCGCCGCTCCTGCGCGATGCCCTCTTCCAGGAGTTCCGCGACATCCAGCACCAGGACGGTGCGGCGGTTGCCCAGGTCGGTGGCGCCGGAGATGCCCTTCACGCGGCTCAGCCGGCCGCCCAGGGGCTTGGTGACGATGTCCTGCTGGCCGAACAGCTCGTCCACCGCGATGCCCAGTCGCTGCTGCGCCAGGCCCACCACGACGACGAAGTGACGGTTCACCTCTCGCTCCGGCAGGTGGAACAGGCGCCCCAGCCGAAGGAAGGGCAGCGTCTGGCCACGCAGGTCCAGCACCTCGCGCCGCTCCACGGTGCGGATGTCGCGCGGCTGCACGGACAGGATTTCCAGCACGCTGTTGAGCGGCACCGCGTAGGTGCGGCCGCTGACGCCCACCACCAGCGCGCGCACGATGGCCAGCGTCACCGGCAGCGTCAGGTGGAAGGCCGTGCCCTTCCCGCGCTCGCTCCACACGTCGATGATGCCGGAGAGGTTGCCCAGGTTGTTCTTCACCACGTCCAGGCCCACGCCTCTTCCGGAGAGCGAGCTGACGCTGGAGCGGGTGGAGAAGCCCGGCAGGAAGATGAGGTTGAGCAGCTCGCGCCGCGTCATCTCACTGACCTGCGACGGGGTGACAAGCCCGCGCGACAGCGCCACCTCGCGCACGCGCACCTCGTCGATGCCCGAGCCGTCGTCGGACACGCTGATGACGACGTGGTTGCCCTTCTGCTCCGCGCGCAGCCGCACCGTCGCGCGCCGGGGCTTGCCCGCGGACAGCCGCGACTCCGGGCCCTCCGCGCCGTGGTCGATGGCGTTGCGGATGAGGTGCATCAGCGGATCGCTGAGCTCCTCCACGATGAGCTTGTCCAGCTCCACCTCGCCGCCGGAGCTGACGAAGTCGATCTCCTTGCCGGCCTCGCGGGCAATCTTCCGCACCAGCCGCGCCAGCTTGTCGAAGACCTGGCCCACCGGGACCATGCGCGCTTCGAGCAATCCCTCCTGGAGCGCCTCCAGCTTGCGCTCCAGCTGCCGCGTCTCCCGCGACAGCTCCTGGCCGAAGAGCTTGGACAGCGCGACGGTGCCGTCCTGCCGGGACGTCTCCGCCAGCCGCTGGAGGTTGGCCTTGATGAGCAACAGCTCGCCCACCATGTTGATGAGCCCGTCCAACCGCCCGATGTCCACGCGCACCGTCTGCGTGAGCGAGCGCAGGGACGTCTCTTCCGCCTTGGGACGGCCCGCGGAGAGGGGCGCGGATGCGGCGGCCTGGAGCCCCACCACCGTGGCCGGAGGCGTCACCGCCCGCATGCGCGGAGGGCTTGCTCCCGGGTGCGCGGACACGGTCGCGAGGCCTCGGGTCTCCACCGGCCCCTCCGCGTCCTCGTCCTCCGGAGGCAGCACCTCGACGTCTTCGCGCACGGTCGCGGCATCGCGTGGCCGAGGCATGTCGAACGAGGGCCCCGGCGTGCCCGATTCCGGCGGCCGGACGGACAGCGGCGCCAGCTCAGCGGGCGTGCCCCGGAGGCCGTCCTCCAGTGCTTGCGCGCCTACCTTCGCGCCGAAGATGAGATCGAACGCGATGCCGGTGGAGCCGCCCGGCCGCGACGAGGGCAGCGTGCTGATGACCTCGCCCAGGGGCTTGAGGCGCGCGTTCAGGTCCGCGAGTCCCTGGTCGAAGTCCGTGAGGTCGAACGCCGCGCGCACCCGCCACAGCGCCACCCCGCGCCGCACGTTCTCGCGCAGCCGGTGTTCTTCGTACTCGGTGAAGACGGCGCGCACCGTCGCGTCCAGCTCCAGCCGCTCCAGCGGATCCTCTTCCACGGCGGGCGGGGGCGACCCCAGCCGCGCCATGCGGTCCTCCATGTCGCGGGTGCGCTGGGAGAGCTCGGGGCCCTCCTCGCTCCGGGACGCCTCCCCGAGCAGCGCCTGGAACGTGTCCAGCGCGTCCACCAGCGTGTCCAGGACCTGGTCGTCCAGCGTCAGCCGGCCCAGCCGAAGGCGGTCCAGCAGGTCCTCCGCCGCGTGCGCCAGCTGGGTGATGCGCTCCTGGCCGAAGAGGCCCGACAGGCCCTTGAGCGAGTGCGCCGCGCGGAAGATGCCGTTGATGTGCTCGGGGTCCGCCTCCAGGCCCCGCGCCTCGTCCAGGGCCAGCAGGTCGCGCCCCAGCGCATCCAGGATTTCGGTGGCCTCGGCGACGAACTCCGCCAGCGCCTTGCCCCCAGGCGTCACAGAGGCTTCAGGAAGCGCCGCAGGAGCGCCTCCAGGTCCGCCGGCTGGAACGGCTTCACCAGGTAGCCAGCGGCGCCCAGCGCCATGCCCCGCGAACGGTCCTGCTCACGCCCCTCGGTGGTGACGATGATGAGCGGCACGTCCCGGTAGTTGGGGTTCTTCTTGACGAAGTTGATGAGTTCCAGCCCGTTGATGTCGGGCATGTTGATGTCGGTGATGATCAGGTCGAAGCGCTGGCGCGGCAGCAGCTTCAGCGCCTCGAAGCCGCTGGCGGTGGTGACGGCCTCGACGCCGTCCACGGCCTCCACGGTCGCGGCGATGTGCTCGCGCGACACCTTGGAGTCCTCGACGATCAACACCTTGAACTTCATCGCGCGCGCCTCAAGGGCCGGATGCTAGCAGAACCCCTGTCTGGCCGCTGCGCGTCAACCCTTCCGGGATGACAGCGACCCGACAAGGCCCTTGTCCGCGAGGAGGGATACCCGTCCCCCCTTGAACGCGGGCAGGAACTGCCGCTGGTACGCCTCCGCCCGAGCGGAGTCGCTCAAGGAAGACCCTTGAGGCACCTCCAAGGCCACGGACTCCACCTTCGCGCGGCTCAAGACCTTCGCCGCGCCCGCCAGCGCCTCACCCAGCGAGGCCGCGTCCATGCGCTTCCGGGAGCCCAGCCCCACCACGAAGATGCGCGGCACGGTCAGCTTCCCGTCCGACGGCAACAGGAGCCAGTCGTCCTTCACGCCGGTGAAGAACCCACCCTGGAGCACGCGAGACAGGGCGCCGCACAGCCGCCAGTCCACGTAGCCGGCGGAGGACGGCAGGGGGCGGTCGTCCTCGGCCACGAAGAGGCAGAGGGCGTCCACCCCGTTCAGCGCGTCCAGGCCCTCCAGGCCCACGTCCAGGGTCTGCGTCTGGCTCACGGCTTCCCGAGCGCCACCGCGACGCGGTCCAAGAGGCCGTTGACGAAGGCGCTCGACTCCTCGTTGCCGAAGTTCTTCCCCAGCTCCACCGCCTCGTTGATGGTCACCTTGCGGGGGATGTCCGGGCGGTACTTCAGCTCGAAGATGCCCAGCCGCAGCACGTTCCGGTCGATGCGGGACATGCGGTCCAGGCGCCAGTTGTGGCTGTGGCGTTCGATGAGCCCGTCAATCTCCTCGCGGTGGGCCTCCACGCCCTCCACGATCTCCTTGGCGAACTTCACCGCGTCCGGCTCCGGCGTACCGTCCTCCGAGGAGGCGGCCCACGCCGCGTCCAGGGCCTCCCGCGTGGTGGCGCCCTGGGTCATCTCCAACTTGTAGAGCGCCTGCAGCGCCCGCTCTCGTGCCGTTCTGCGCGCGCCCATCGCGGTTATCCCTTTCGCTCCGCGCCGGACATCCGCGCGAAGAGGTTGACCATCTCGATGCAGGCCAGCGTGGCCTCCGCGCCCTTGTTGCCCGCCTTCACGCCCGCCCGGTCGATGGCCTGCTCCACGGTATCGCACGTGAGGACGCCGAACGTCACCGCCGCAGGCCGGGGGCCCGCCGCGGCGCTGAACGCCACCGAACCAATGCCCTTGGCGCACTCGCCAGCCACGTAGTCGAAGTGGGGGGTGCCGCCGCGAATCACCGCGCCCAGGACGATGATGCCCGCGTACTGGCCACCCTCCGACACGCGGCGGGTGACGCCGGGCAGCTCATAGGTGCCGGGGCAGCGGTACACGTCGATGGCGTCGTCCTTCACGCCATGGCGCACCAGGGTGTCCACGGCGCCCTTCAAGAGCTCCTCCGTGATGAAGCTGTTGAACCGGGACACGCAGATGGCGAACCGGCCCTGGGGGGGGAGGAAATCCCCTTCGAAATAGCGAGGCATGGCGCGCTCTTACACCACCCGAGCCCCTACCCGCGAGGGCTGAAACCCGCGGCCCGCACCACCGCCTCCGTCAGCCCCGCGCCCTGGGCGGCGGCCTCCGGGGCGCCCCGGAGGGCGTACAGCCGGGCCACGTACTTGCCAATGAGGTCGCCCTCCAGGTTCACCCGGGCCCCGGGCCCCTTTCCGTGCAGGGTGGTGCGCTCCTGCGTCTCCGGAATCAGCTGTACCCGGAAGGTGCTGGCATCCACCGCGTTCACCGTGAGGCTGATGCCGTCGATGGTGACGGAGCCCTTCTCGATGAAGCAGGGCGCCAGCTCCGGGGGCAGCCGGAACACCATCACCCACGAGCCGCCCTCCGCGAACGTCTCCAGCACTTCACTGACGGCGTCCACGTGCCCCGACACCAGGTGTCCGCCCAGCCGGTCCCCCAGGGCGAGCGCCCGCTCCAGGTTCACCTTGTCGCCCGTCTTCCGGGCCCCCAGGGTGGTGCGCCGCAGCGTCTCCGGGGCCGCCTGCACGCGGAAGGTATCCCCACCCTTCTCCACGACGGTGAGGCAGGCGCCATCCACGGCGATGGATTCACCCAGGGCGAAGGCCTCCGCGCCCAGCGAGGTGCGAATCCAGAAGTCGGTCATCGCGCCGGTGGTGACGCGGGTGACGGTGCCAGTGTCCTGGATGAGTCCGGTGAACATGGCCGGAACCTTAACGGATGGCCCGGCCGGGCGCTGGCCTTCAGAGCAGCGCGCGCAGGAGGACGTCGTCCCCCACCTTCTCCATCGTCAGGTCCTTCACGGCCAGGGCGTGGGCCATGTCCTTCACGCCCAGTTCGCCCGCCCACGACAGGCCCCCGGCCCCCACCAGCTTGGGAGCGAGGAACAAGGCGAGCGCATCCGCCAGGTGCTCGCGAAGCAGCGTGCCGTACAGGCCCGCGCCGCCCTCCACGAGCACGTGGTTGAACCCTTCCTTCTTCACGCGCTTCAACACGGCCTTCAGGTCCACGCGGTCCTGCTTCGCGCGAACGTTCCACACCTCCACGCCCTGGGCCAGGAAGCGCCGGGCGCGCCGGCCCTCCGGGTCCTCCAGTGTGGCGATGACGGTGCGCGCGGGGCTGCGCTGCGTGAAGACGGTGTGCCCCGGAGACAGCTTGAGGTGCGAGTCCACCACCACGCGCACCGGGTCCTTGCCCCCGCCGCCCGGCAGCCGCGTGGTGAGCTGCGGGTCATCCATGCGCACGGTGTTCGCGCCCACGAGGATGGCGTCCACCTGGTTGCGCAGCCGGTGCACCCACGCGCGAGACGCCTCGCCCGTCACCCAGCGCGAGTCTCCGGAGGGCGCGGCGATCTTCCCGTCCAGCGTCACCGCGGCCTTGAGCGTCACCCACGGCAGGCCCGTGCGCATCATCTTGAAGAAGGGCCGGTTGAGCGCGTCCGCTTCATCCTTCAGGACGTGCGTCACCACCGCCACGCCGCCGCGCTTGAGCCGGTTGAGCCCCTTGCCGCTGACGAGCGGATTCGGGTCCGAGGACGCGCTGAACACGCGCCGCACGCCGGCCTCCAGCACCGCCAGACTGCACGGCGGGGTGCGCCCGTAGTGGTCGCACGGCTCCAGCGTCGTGTAGAGGTCCGCGCCGCGCGCCTTGGAGCCCGCGGCCTCCAGCGCCACGACCTCCGCGTGCGCCGTGCCGGCCTTCTTGTGGTGGCCGCGCGCGATGATGCGCCCGCCCTTCACCAGCACCGCACCCACGACGGGGTTGGGGCTGGTGCGGCCCAGGCCCTTGGCGGCTTCTTCCAGGGCGATGCGCATGAAGAACTCGGCCACCGCGTGGTCGAAGTCCGCCGCGCGCTTGGAGCGGGGCGTCTTCACCGCCTGCAACCGTGACCTCGTGAGCAAGCGCATACCGCCCTTCCTAACCGTCCTTGGGCGGAGTCACAGGCGGCTTCGCCTTGCGCTCACGCTCCTGGTCCTCGAGCAGGTCCTTCAGCTCGTGCATGAACTCGGAGATGTCCCGGAAGCTTCGGTACACGGACGCGAAGCGAACGTACGCCACCTCGTCCAGTTGCTGTAACCGCCGCATCACGTGCTCGCCAATGGATGAGGAGGGAACCTCTTTCTCCCCCATCCCCTGGAGCAGCCGCTCGATGTCCTCCACCGTCGCCTCCAGCTGCGCGGCGGACACCGGTCGCTTCTCACACGCCTTCTTCAGGCCGTTGAGCATCTTCTCGCGGTCGAAGGCCTCGCGGCGCCCGTCCTTCTTCACGATGAGAGGGTAGAGTTCCTCCACCCGCTCATACGTGGTGAAGCGTCGCTTGCAGACCAGGCACTCGCGGCGCCGCCGGATGACGGAGCCCTCGTGCGACTCTCGCGAGTCGATGACCTTGTTCTCCGGGTCCTGACAGAAGGGGCAGCGCACGGGCGGGCTACTTCAACCGCGAGGCGTACAGCGGGAAGCCCTGCGCCAACTCCTTCACCTGCCCCTTGACCCGCGCGAGCGCCGCGTCGTCCTGCGCGGCGTCCAGCGCCTGGCCGATGAGCCGGCCCACCACCGCCATCTCCGCCTCGCGCATGCCGCGCGTGGTGATGGCCGGGGTGCCCACCCGGACGCCGGAGGTCGTCGTGGGCTTCTCCGGGTCGAAGGGGATCATGTTCTTGTTGACCGTGATGCCCGCCTTGCCCAGCACGTCCTCGGCCACCTTGCCGGTGAGCTTCTTGGCGCGCAGGTCCACCAGCATCAGGTGGTTGTCCGTACCGCCCGAGCACAGCCGCAGGCCGGCGGACTTCAGCGCCTCCGCCAGCGCCTGCGCGTTGGCGACAATCTGCTTCTGGTACGTCTTGAACTCCGGCGACAGCGCTTCCTTGAAGGCCACCGCCTTGCCCGCGATGGCGTGCATCAGCGGGCCGCCCTGGATGCCGGGGAAGATCTGGCTGTTGATGGTCTTCGCGAAGGCCTCACGGCTGAGCACCATGCCGCCGCGCGGGCCGCGCAGCGTCTTGTGCGTCGTCGTGGTGACGATTTCAGCGAAGGGCACCGGCGACGGGTGCACGCCCGCGGCCACCAGGCCCGCGATGTGGGCCATGTCCACCAGCATGGCGGCGCCCACCCTGTCGGCGATTTCGCGGAACTTCGCGAAGTCGAGCGTGCGCGGGTACGCGCTCGCGCCCACCACCAGCACCTTGGGCTTGTGCTCCAGGGCCAGCGACTCCACCTGCGCGAAGTCGATGGTCTCCGTGTCGCGGGACAGGCCGTAGTGGACGACCTTGTAGAGCTTGCCGGAGAAGTTGAACGCCGCGCCGTGGGTGAGGTGGCCGCCGGAGTTCAGGTCCAGCGACAGCATCGTCTCACCCGGCTTCATCAGCGCCATGAAGGCGCCCATGTTGGCCTGGCTGCCGGAGTGCGCCTGCACGTTCACCGCGTCCGCGCCGAACAGCTCCTTCGCGCGCGCGATGGCCAGGTTCTCCGCCACGTCCACCACCTCGCAGCCGCCGTAGTAGCGCTTGCCGGGGTAGCCTTCCGCGTACTTGTTGGTGAGCACGGAGCCCACCGCTTCCAGCACCGCGGGGCTGACGAAGTTCTCCGAGGCGATGAGCTCCAGCCCCTCCTCCTGACGCTCCGTCTCGTGCCGGAGCACCTGGGCGATTTCAGGATCCACCTGGGACAGCGTGCGGGTGTTCTCCATGGGGGTTGCCTCCTGGCGTACGAACGAAGGGGACTGCGAAGGGACGTCTCACGGCCCGTCAGCGCTGCTGGGCCTCGACGTCGCGAATCTTCTGGACGCGCTTCTCGTGGCGGCCGCCCTCGAAGGCGGTGGAGAGGAAGGCCTCCAGGATGCCGCGCGCCACGCCCGCGCCCACCACGCGCTGGCCCAGGCACAACACGTTGGCGTCGTTGTGCGCGCGGGTCATCCGAGCCTCGAACTCGGTGGTGCACAGGGCCGCCCGGATGCCCCGGTGCTTGTTGGCCACGATGCTCATCCCGATGCCGGTGCCACACACCAGCACACCCAGCGTGCCCTCTTCCGACACCACCTGGCGGGCCACCTGCGAGGCGAAGTCCGGGTAGTCCACGGACTCACGCGTCTGGGGGCCCAGGTCCTGGAAGTCGGCGCCGCGCTCCTTCAGGAGCGCCACCAGTTCCTGGCGCAGCTCGATGCCCGCATGGTCGGAGGCGAGGATGACTTTCACGGCCGGACTCCGGAAGGCGGGGCCCGCGCCGTGAGGGCGGGGCCGGGAAGGAGGGCCCCTGCCCGCCGCTGCCCGTCACCGGGAGCAGCGGGCCGGATGGCCGTCAGGCGAAGCGCTTGAACACCAGGACCGCGTTGGTGCCGCCGAAGCCGAACGAGTTGCTCATCACCGCGTCGACACGGGCGTCGCGCGCCGTGTTGGGCACGTAGTCCAGGTCGCAGTCCGGGTCCGGCGATGTCATGTTGATGGTGGGCGGCAGCACGTTCTTGGTGAGCACCTGCACGCTCACCACCGCCTCCGCGCCACCCGCCGCGCCGAGCATGTGGCCCGTCATGGACTTGGTGGACGACACCGCCAGCTTGCGCGCGTGGTCGCCGAACACGGCCTTCAGGGCCTTGGTCTCGTTCGCGTCGTTGAACGGCGTGGACGTGCCGTGGGCGTTGACGTAGCCCACCTCGTCCGGGCGCATGCCCGCGGACGCCAGCGCCAGGCGCATGCAGCGCGCCGCGCCCTCGCCCTCCGGGGCCGGCTGGGTGACGTGGTACGCGTCCGAGTTGGCGCCGTACCCCACCACCTCCGCCAGGATGTTGGCGCCGCGCTTCTTCGCGGCCTCCATCTCCTCCAGGATGACGATGCCCGCGCCCTCGCCCATTACGAAGCCGTCGCGCTCCTTGTCGAAGGGACGGCTGGCGCGCGCCGGGTCGTCGTTGCGCGTGGACAGGGCCTTCATCACGGAGAAGCCGCCCATGCCCAGGGGCGTGATGGCCGCTTCCGCGCCGCCCGCGATGGCCGCGTCCGTCTCACCCAGGCGGATGGACTTCCAGGCCTCGCCGATGGCGTGCGCGCTGGTGGCGCACGCCGACACCGGGGACCAGTTGGGGCCCTTGCAGTTGTAGCGCATGGAGATGAGCCCAGGCGCCATGTTGATGATCATCTGGATGATGAAGAAGGGCGACAGCCGGTCGAACCCCTTCTCCAGCCCCTTGCGGTGCTGCTCCTCCAGGGAGGAGATGCCGCCGATGCCGGAGCCCACGATGACGCCCACGCGCTCCGGCTGGTAGCCATGGGGCGCGTCCGGGCCGATGGGCAGGCCCGACTCCTTCACCGCCATGTCGGCCGCGGCCATCGCGTACTGGGCGAACAGGTCCATCCGGCGCACTTCGCGCCTGTCGATGAACTGCTCGGGCTGGAAGTCCTTCACCTCGCCCGCGATTCGCGCGTCGAGCTTCCCCAGGTCGAAACGGGTGATCGTGCTGATGCCGGATTGACCGGCCAGCATCGCCTGCCAGTTCTTCTCGGTGCCGGTGCCCAGCGCAGAAATGATGCCGGTGCCGGTGATGACGACTCGACGGTTTGACACTGTTCTTCTCCGCTGACCGCGATGGGGCGTGGAAGCGCCGGTGAGGACGCTCCCCCAGGCCCCGGACTTCCGGGTGTCGCGACTGCCTACTTCTTGTGGGTCTTCACGTAGTTCACGGCGTCGCCGACGGTCTTGATGTTCTCCGCCTCGTCATCCGGAATCTCGACCTCGAACTCCTCTTCCATCGCCATGACCAGCTCGACGATGTCGAGGCTGTCCGCGCCCAGGTCTTCGATGAAGGACGACTCGGGCTTGATCTCATCCTCACCCACACCGAGCTGGTCGGCGATGATGGACTTGATCTTGGTTTCCACGTCGGTTGCGGTGGTGGACATACGTGCAGAACCCTCCAGCTACAGATGGGGCCCGCCGTTTTGAGTCGCGGGCCGTCTTCAAGGCGGGCGCGGTATATCCCACGCCCGGCGCCAATCCAACCTTGGCTTACATGTACATGCCGCCGTTGACCTTCAGGACCTCGCCGGTGATGTAGGACGCCGCATCACTCGCGAGGAAGACGACGGCCCCGGCGACCTCCTCCGGGTTGCCCAGGCGGCCGAGCGCGATGCCGCCCACCATCTTCTGGCGCAGCTCGTCGTCCAGGTGCGACGTCATGTCCGTCCCAATGAACCCGGGGGACACGGCATTGACGCGGACGCTCCGGCTGGCCAGCTCCTTGGCCACGGACTTGGTCAGGCCGATGAGCCCCGCCTTGGCCGCCGAGTAGGCCGCCTGGCCCGGGTTGCCCATCTCCCCCACGACGGAGGTGATGTTGATGATGGCGCCGGAGCGCTGCTTCATCATGGGCCGGCTGGCGGCGCGGATGAGCGCGAAGGCGCCCCGGAGGTTGGTGTCCATCTGCCGGTCCCAGTCCTCGTCCTTGACGCGCATCACCAGGCCGTCAATGGCCATGCCGGCGTTGTTCACCAGCACGTCCAGCCGGCCGTGCGCCTTGATGACGCCGTCGATGGCGCCCGCGCACGCGGCGGTGTCCGCCAGGTCGAACCGCACGGCCTCCGCCTTCGCGCCCGCCTGCTGGAGCAGGCCCACCGTCTCCTGCGCGGCGGCCTCGTTGCCCACGTAGCTGATGACCACGGTGGACGCGCCCGCCTTCGCGAAGGCCTGCGCGCACGCCCGGCCGATGCCGCGCGAGCCGCCCGTCACCAGCACCACCTTGTCCTTGAAGCCGCTCATGCTGCCCCCAACGCGGCGAGCACCTTCTCCAGGGTCGCGGCGTTCTCGACGTTGAACGATTCGATGTCCTTGGTGATGCGCTTGATGAGTCCGCCCAGCACCTTGCCCGGCCCCAGCTCCACCACGTGCGTGACGCCGTTCGCCTTCAGCGACTCCACGCACTCAATCCAACGCACCGGCGAGCTCACCTGCTCCAGCAGCAGCGGCACCACGCGGGACGCGTCCGCGTTGGGCTTCGCCTCCACGTTGCTCACCACCGGCACGGACGGCGCCAGGATGCGCACGCCCGCCAGCACCTCCGCCAGGCGCGGCTTCACGGGGTCCATCAGCGCGCAGTGGAAGGGCGCGGAGACGGGCAGCGGCATCACGCGCTTGGCTCCGGCCTCCTTGCACTTCGCGCCCGCGCGCTCCACCGCGGCCGCGTGGCCCGCGATGACCGTCTGCTCGGGCGAGTTGTAGTTGGCCGGGGAGACGACCTGCCCTTCCGCCGCCGCGTCGCAGGCGGCCTTCACCGCGTCCGGGGTGAGGCCCAGGATGACGGCCATGCCGCCCGTGCCCACGGGCACCGCCTCCTGCATGAAGGTGCCGCGCGCGCGCACTGCCCGCGCCGCGTCCTGGAGGTTCATGGCGCCCGCGGCCACCAGCGCGGAGTACTCGCCCAGCGAGTGACCCGCGACGAACGCGGGGGCCGGGCCGCGCTTCTGGAACACCGCGTGAACCGCGGCCGACACCGTGAGGATGGCCGGCTGGGTATTGGCGGTGAGCTTCAGCGCGTCTTCCGGGCCCTCGAAGCAGGAGGTGGAGAGCTTCTCGTGCAGCGCGTCGTCCACGGCGTCGAAGACGGCCCGCGCTTCAGGGAACTGCTCGTAGAGGTCCTTGCCCATCCCCACGGCCTGACTGCCCTGCCCGGGAAACACGAACGCGACCTTCGCCATGTTGCGGTCCTTCCTTGTGTCGTCCTGCCTACCAGCGCACCACCGCGCTGCCCCACGCCATCCCCGCGCCAATGGCCATCATCGCGATGACGTCGCCGCGCTTGAGGCGGCCGGCGCGCTGCGCCTCGTCCAGCGACATGGGCAGCGAGGCGGACGACGTGTTGCCGTACTTGTGCAGGTTGAGCCAGCATTTTTCCTTGGGAATCTCCAGCCGCTCCATCACGGCTTCCAGGATTCGCACGTTCGCCTGATGGGCGATGACGTGGTCCACCTGCGTCGTATCCATCCCGTGGGCCCCCAAGGACGTCTGGGTGGATTCCACCAACGCGCGCACCGCGAAGCGGAACACTTCCTTCCCGTTCATCTTGAGCTTGTGAAGATTTGCATCCACGTTGTCCGCGGTGACGGGGGTACGAGAGCCACCGGCAGGGATGCAGAGCAGGTTCGCGAGGTCGCCGTCGGTGCGCAGATGGGTGGAGAGGATGCCGCGCGGCGCCATGGCGTCTTCGTCCGCGTCCTGTTCCGCCGCCAACACCAGGGCGCCCGCCCCGTCCCCGAAGAGGACGCAGGTGTTGCGGTCCGTCCAATCCACCGCGCGGGTGAGCAGGTCCGCGCCCACGACGAGCGCGCGCTTCACCTGGCCCGAGCGCACGAACTGGTCCGCCACGCTCAGCGCATACAGCCCACCCGCGCACGCGGCGGACACGTCGAAGGCGAAGGCGCGCTTCGCCCCCAGCTTCGACTGCACCAGCGCGGCGCAGGAAGGCATGGGCATGTCCGCGGTGACGGTGCCCACGACGATGAGGTCCAGGTCCGCGGGCGCCACGCCCGCCATCTCCAGCGCGTGGCGGGAAGCGTTCACCGCCAGGTCGCTCGTCGCCTCATCGGGGGCGGCCTGCCTGCGCTCCTGGATGCCGGTGCGCTCGCGGATCCACGTGTCGCTGGTGTCCACCAGGCGCTCCAGGTCCTGGTTGGTCAGGACCTGCGCGGGAGCATAGGAACCCGTTCCGATGATGTGCGTGCGTGCCACGAGGCCTCCGAGTCGTCGGAGTCCAACGCATGGCCGACGCGCTCTAATCGGCCCCTTCGTCCCCGTCCGCCTTCCTTCCCCTTTGGTGGGGAGGAAGCCAGGCGGCGGCGTTGGCAATGCAGCGCGTCAGCTCTTCCTGCACGCCCGCGCGCACATGATGCAGCGCGGTGACGAGCGCGTTGTGAATGGCGCGGGGAGAGGAGCGGCCGTGCGCGACGATGCCCACTCCCTGGAGGCCCAGGAGCGGAGCTCCGCCGTATTCGGCGTAGTCCATGACGCGGCGCAGCCCCAGCAGGGTGGGCTTGAGAAGCAGCGCGCCCAGCTTCTCCGGCAGGCCGCCGCGCTTCTCGATGGCGGAGCGCAGGAGGCCGGTGATGCCCATGCCCACGCCCTCGGAGGTCTTGAGGACGATGTTGCCGGTGAAGCCGTCCGTGACGACGACCTCCACGTCGCCGGAGAACAGGTCCTTGCCCTCCACGTAGCCCACGAACTCCAGGTCCGAGCGGCGCAACAGCGCGCTGACATCCCGCGTGAGCTGCGTGCCCTTGGATTCCTCTTCGCCGTTGGAGAGCACCGCCACCCGGGGACGCTTCACGCCCAGGCGGGTGCGCGAATAGGCCTCGCCGAGCACGGCGAACTGGGCCAGGTGCGAGGGACGACAGTCCACGTTGGCGCCCGCGTCCAGCAGCAGGCAGCGGCCTTCGCCCTTCAAGGCCGGGAACAGGGCCGCGATGGCCGGACGCTCCACGCCGGGGATCCGGCCGAGCGTCAACATGCCACCGGCCATCACCGCGCCGGAGTTGCCCGCTGACACGAGGGCGGACGCCTCCCCTTGCCGGACGAGCTCGAAGCCCACCCGGAGCGAGGAGTCCCGCTTGCGCCGGAACGCGGCGGTCGCGGGGTCGTCCATCTCCACCACTTCGGACGCGTGGTGGAGGTGGATGTTGGGAGGCGAGCCGGCGCGCTCCAGGACAGGGCGTACACGCGTGGCGTCTCCGACCAGCACGAGTTCGTGCCCGGGATACGCTCGCGCGAACAGCACGCCCCCGTCCACGACGGCGTCGGGGGCGTGGTCGCCACCCATCGCGTCGAGGACGAGCCGCACCGGCAGCCTTCCGCTTTCAACTACTCCGCGGCGGTCGCGATGACCTCACGGCCACCGTAGTTGCCACAGGCCGCGCAGGCGCGGTGCGGCATCACGGGCTCCTTGCACTTGGAGCACTTGATGACCTGCACGGGGGTCCGCAGGTTGTTGTTGCCGGCCCGACGACGGTCCCGGCGCATCTTCGACGTCCGCTTCTTGGGAACTCCCACGGCTCACCTCGGCATCGGACCCGTCCCCCCTCGCGACCTGCGAGGGGCATAGGGACCGTCAGTTCAGCTTGATGTTCTTCAGCGGCGACAGTCGAGGGTCCACGACCTTCGGCTCGCAGCCGCACTTCTTTTCATTGAGGTTCTGGCCGCACTGCGAGCAGAGCCCCTGGCAGTCTTCCCGACAGACCGCGCTCATCGGGAGCGCGAGCAATACCTGTTCCCGGAGGATCGGATCCAGATCGATCGTCTTCCCATCGAAAACCTGCTCGTCCGTGTCGTCCAGTTCGAAGGTGCCCCCGGATTCACCCTGGGTGCGTTCCTTCTTCTCCATGACCTTCTCGTCGTCGTCCTTGAAGTCGTCACCCCGGGCCAGGGACTCCGGCACCAGATTGATGATGAAGGACACGGGCAGGTCCAGCTTCACGTCCGCGAGGCAGCGCTTGCAGGGCGCGCCCAGGTGGACGGTGAAGCTGCCATTCAGCAGCACGCCGCCGCTGAGCTTGCGCAGGGTGGCGTGGAGCGTGGACGGAGCTATCGCCTGAAAGCCGGTGCCCTCGCCGGACGCCTGGCCTTCCAGGGCCTCCTTGAGGAGGCCGGGAGCGATGGGCTCGTCGAGCTTCAGCCCCGCTTCTTTGATTTGTTCAATCTTTACGACCATCTACAAGGCTTCCCGGCAAAAGGGCGCGCAACATAGAGGGAGTCCCCCCTTCAGTCAACACGCCGGGTTGGACTCGTGAGCCGAGCCGCGTGGATCCACTCAACACCGCTCTGCTAGCTTTCCATCTGATGCGCAACCCCGCCCGAGGTTGGCCGGGCGCACTCTGTGTCTGGGGGCTCGGGCTGACGCTCGCCCTGCCGGCGCAGGCCCGTGCGCCCCTGCCCCCGTCTTCCCTCCTCTTCCAGCTGGGCCCTACGAGCCCCGCCATCGACTCCGCGAAGGAACTCCTGGAGGCCGGCCGCTTCCAGGAAGCCCTGAGCGTGGTGCAGGGCGGGCTGGATGCGCCCGACGTCACGGACGACGAGCTGGTGGAGCTCTACCGCCTGCAGGGGCTCACCGCCCTCTACCTGGGCGACGAGGCCCTGGCGCGCGGGGCGTACGAGAAGCTGCTCCAGGCCCGGCCGGACTTCGAGCTGCCCCGCTCCGCGCCGCCGAAGGTCCGCGGACTCTTCGCGAAGCTGAAGGAAGACCTGCGCCACCGCCGCGTCCACCCCGTCACCCTGGAGGTGGACCCCATCCCGGACCCGACGCCGGGAGACCGGGTGGAGGTGAACGCCGTCCTCCGGGACATGGCGCTGGGCGCTCGGGCCCGGCTGTTCTACCGGCGCGCCGGGGCGCAGGGCTTCTCCTCGGTGGACTTCGTGCGCGACCGCGCCCGGGCCGAGCACTACCTCGCCGTGCTGCCCGCGTATGAGCTGCCGGTGGAGTCCACGCCCTATGAGGTGGAGTACTACTTCGAGGTCGTGGACGCGGCGCAGCGCCGGCTCGCCGGACGCGGAGATCCGTTCCACCCGCTCCTCTTCCAGGTGGCGTCGAAGGCCGCGCCCACCACGGCCCTGACGGAAGGGACGAGCCGCCCCTGGTACAAGAGCCCCTGGCTCTGGGTGGCCGTGGGCGCGGTGGCCATTGGCGGCACGGCCGGCGTGGTCGCCCTGTCCTCCTCCGAGGAGCGCGGCCGGGTGCCCATCACCATCCGCGTGGAGGACGCAGCACCATGAGACGCCCCACCCTGCTGATGCTGGCGCTGCTCGCCGGCTGCGGCCCGGACGCCACTTCGGAGGCCCTGCCACTGGGGCTGGACATCACCTTGAGCCGCGCCGTCGCCAGCCAGGTGGGCGCGTATCAGGTGGCCGTGTTGAAGGACGGCACGAAGCGCAACTGCACGGAGCTGCAGCGCACCTGTCTGTCCTCCCAGGTGTCCTCCAGCGACCTGCTGGAGTTGAAGGACGCGGACGGCAACTCGGGGCGCACGCTGCGCTTCCCCTCGGCCCCCGGCGGCGCGGCCATGGGGCTCTCCGTGGACGTGCCGGTGGGCCGCGACTACGCGCTCGTCATCGAGGCGCTGACGGCCGACACACCCACCCGCTTCCTGGGCAGCTCCTGCAACTACCTGCGGGTGGTGAACTCCGGCACCAACGCGACCCTGGTGGCGGCGCCCATCGAGCTGACCACGCAGTCCTGCGACCCGGTGTTTTCGCGCTGACGCCCGGACCCAGGTCCCCTGGTGGGGGAGCGGGCATGGTGCATGGATGTCACATGGATGTCCCGGGCGCGCCGGAACGAATCTGTTACGGGACGCCACGCATTCCATCCCTTCGCGGGAGCACCTTCATGGCGCGCATCCTCATCATCGAGGACGAGCAGGACCTGGCCGGACTCGTCGACTACAACCTCCGCGCGGCGGGCTTCGAAACGGACACGGCGAACACCGGCGCGGGGGGGCTCGCCCGGGCGCGGGCCCATCCTCCGGACCTGGTGCTGTTGGACCTGATGCTGCCGGACGTGGCGGGCGGTGAAGTCCTGCGCATGCTCAAGAGCGACGCCGAGCTGAAGAAGGCCGCGGTCGTCATCGTCAGCGCCAAGGGCCAGGAGGCGGACCGCATCCAGGGCCTGGAGCTGGGCGCGGACGACTACGTGGTGAAGCCCTTCTCCGTGCGCGAACTGCTGCTGCGCGTGAAGGCCGTGCTGCGCCGCGCGGACGCGGAGGAAGGCCCCGCCGCGGAGCTGGTCGCGGGAGACATCAGCCTGGACACGTCGCGCCACCAGGTGCGGGTGAAGGGCGAGGAGGTCATCCTCACCGCGCTGGAGTTCCGCCTGCTGCGCACGCTCCTGGAGCGAAGCGACCGCGTGCAGACGCGCGAGGTGCTCCTGTCCGACGTCTGGGGCATCCAGGCCGAAATCCACACGCGCACCGTGGACACGCACATCAAGCGCCTGCGCGAGAAGCTGGGCCCCGCGGGCGACATCATCGAGACCGTGCGCGGCGTGGGCTACAAGCTCAGCCCTCCTTGAGGCCGCCATGCCCCTGCGCTTCACGCTCCTGGCCCTGCTCGTCCCTCCCCTGTTGGTCTCGATGCTGCTCGTGCTCTTCGGGCACCCGGCGGGCGCGCTCGCCGCGGGGCTCGTCACGCTGGCCGGCTCCGCGCTGGCCCTGGGGACGAGCCGCGTGGCCATGGAGCGACAGCTTCGCGCGCTGACCCAGAAGACGCAGTCGCTGGCGGCGGGCATGGACGTGGCACAGCCCGCGGGCCTGGAGCGCACGGACGACCTGGCGCAGCTGGAAGACGCCATCGACACGCTGGACGACAAGCTGTCCATGCGCGCCGCCGCGCTCAACCAGGAAGCCCGCATCCTCACCGCCGTGCTGGACGGCATGGCGGAGGGGCTCTGGGTGACGGACGCGGAGGGCACCGTGGTGCGCCACAACGACGCGCTCGCGGAGATGCTCCTGCCCGCGCACGGCGCCATCGTGGGCCAGCGGCCGCTCGCGCTCATCCGCAACGAGGCCCTCAACGACGCGGTGGCCCGCGCGTGCCATGAAGGCGCCTCCACGCGGCTGGAGCTGACGCTCGAGGGGCTCTACTCCCGCACCCTGGCCGTGCGCGTGACGCCCGTGGGGCGGGATCTGCCCGGCAGCGCCGCCGTCTTCCACGACGTCACGGAGCTGCGCCGGCTGGAGAAGGTGCGCAAGGACTTCGTGGCCAACGTCTCCCACGAGCTGCGCACGCCCATCACCGCCATCCGGGGCTACGCGGAGACGCTCCAGGGCGGCGCGCTCCAGGACACCCAGGTGGCGCCCAAGATGGTGGAGATCATCCACCGGCAGTCCGAGCGCCTCTCCGAGCTGGTGGAGGACCTGCTGGAGCTCTCCCGCCTGGAGGCGCGCGAGATGACCTTCCAGCGCACAGAGGTCCCCCTGGCCCTGGCCGTCTCCCGCGCCGCGGAAGGCGTGCGCCCCAAGGCCGAGGGCAAGAACCAGCAAATCGGGTTGCACGTGCCGCCGGGGCTGGTGGCGATAGGGGATGGGCGGGCCATCGAGCAGGTGCTCCTCAACCTGCTCGACAACGCGGTGAAGTACACGGCCGCGGGCGGCAGGGTGGACGTGGACGGAGCGTACGAGGGCGGCCGGTGCGTCGTGCGCGTGCGCGACACAGGCGTGGGAATCGAGCCCAAGCATCTTTCCCGGATTTTCGAGCGATTCTACCGGGTGGACAAGGGCCGCAGCCGGGACATGGGGGGGACGGGACTGGGCCTTTCCATCGTGAAGCATCTGATGGGCGCGATGGACGGCGAGGTGAAGGTGGAGAGCCAGCCGAACGCGGGCAGTACCTTTGTCATTTTTCTACCCGCGGCGGCTGGCCCGACGGCTGCGACGGGCTAGGATGGGGGCGGCCATGCGGGTCGCCATCCTCGCGGACATTCACGGGAACCTTCCGGCCTGCGAGGCCGTGCTGGACGACATCACCAAATCGGTGGCGCCGGATTACATCGTCGCGGCCGGAGACCTGGCGCTGCGGGGCGCGCACCCGCGCGAGACGGTGGAGCTGCTCTTCAGCAAGTGCCACGCCCTCATCATGGGCAACACGGACGCGTACCTCGCCGGCAACTACCTGGGCGGTGCGTACCGCGAGCGCGACCACTGGAAGACGGAGCTGTTGCGCTGGACGCGCGACCAGCTGGGCGACACGCTGCTCCAGCAGCTGGGGCAGATGCCCTTCTCCCTGCGCTACACGCCGCGCAAGGGACAGGACCTGTTCATCTGCCACGCGAATCCCCGCAACCTGGAAGAGTCGCTGGACCCCACGCTGGACGACGTCGCGGTGCGCCGCTTCTTCACGCACCTGGACGCGGCCGCGTGCGCCTTCGGGCACCTGCACTTCCCCTACCGTCGGCGCGTGGGCCGGATGCTCATCGCGGACGTGGCCAGCGCCGGGATTCCTCGCGACGGCGACCTGCGCCCCGCATACGGCGTCTTCACCTTCACCCCCAAGGGCTGGCGCGTGCAGATCCGCCGCGTGCGCTACCCGGTGCGCAAGGCCACCCAGGCCCTCACCGCGCGCCGCGTGCCCGGGGGGCCGCTGCTCATCCACAAGCTCGTGGAGGCGCGCTACCGCCACCACAACGCCCTGATGGAGGCCGCGCGGCGGCACTCGGGGCTGCCTCCGCCGGGGCCCGTGCTGCGTCCGCCGCCGGGCACTGGGGGTGCGCGTCCCGTGGTCGCAGCGCCCTTCGAGAACAACCCTCCGCCCGAGGTCGATCCGTCCACGCTGCCCCTGGACCTGGACGGCACGGTGACGGGCGCCTCGCCGCTTCCGCCCGACGCGCTCAACGACCTGGACGGGTGAGGCCCACGCCCACCGTGTGCGCGAGGACGGCCCGTCCGGGAATGGACAGGCGCGCCGTCACTTCTGACGGACAGCGGGCTTTTCGCACCCCGAAATCCGCCTGGCCTCCCGCAGGCACAGATGCACGCGGGCTCGCCGGGCCTTAGCAACACCTGAGGCGACGACAACGCGGGAGGGGCCATGGTCGGGTGGATGGTCGGACTGTCGGTGGTAGCGGTGTCCCTGACCGCTGCCGGAGCAGAGGCGCCCCCTACGACTCCGCCACCCACGGAGGCGCCCGCGGTCGAAGCGCCGCCGCCCGCGCCGTACTGCGAAGGCGAATACGCGGACAGCTACGCCGCGCTGTCCCCCAAGGCTCGGGCCTTCGAGCAGGCGATGAAGAAGAAGTACACGTACTGCGTGCGCAGCACCGCCGTGTACGAGTGCTTGTCCTACGGCGCGGAGGGCAACGTGCGCCGCACTCGCACGCCGGTGTCCGCGCACGGCACCGCGTTCGCTTACAAGCAGCAGGCCGGGGAGACGCTGCTGCTCACCAACGAGCACGTCGTGGAGTGGCCGGACGTCACCAGCGACGCGCGCCCGGTGGACGGCGTGCCTTCCGGCTGCAAGCGCGTGAAGGACGGCCTGAGCATCGTGGAGAACGAGGCGGACCACTACGACCGCGACGACGTTCCGTTGTCCAAGGCGGTGGTGGATCCGCAGCTGGACCTGGCCGTCATCAAGTCCAAGGCGCCCTTGACGGTGATGCCGTGGAAGGTGGGCCGGAGCGCCGCCGTGCGCGAGCGCGACGTGGTGGACGTGCGCGGCTTCCCGCTGGGCGTCTTCAACGCCACCAACATGGGCAAGGTCATCTCCGCCTACGACCGCGACGAATACAAGGAGTGGTACCACGACGACTTCGTCATCGACGCGCTCCTGTCGCAGGGCAACTCGGGGTCGCCCGTGCTCGCCATCTCCTGCAAGACGGGTGAGTTCGAGCTGGTGGGCGTCTACCACGCGGGCTACTCGCGAGGCAGCGCGCTCAACGTGGTGGTGGGAATCGACCAGGCGCGCGACCTGATGAACAACCTGCGCCGCACGCCCAAGCGCGTCATGGAGGACACAACGCCGCTGGACGCGCTGGCCCGCGCACGCGTGGCGAAGCGCGCGGAGGTGTCCGCCACGCCCTTCTTCCCCTTCGGCTCGCGCACCGCGGCGGTGTTCCCTCGCGCGGACGGCACCCTGCTCTTCGCGCTGTATGAACAGGACTTCCCGCGCCGCGTGCATCCTCTGCTCGTGATGGAGGACGTGCCCCTGGCTTCCGCGGACGAGGGCTTCGGGAAGGTGGGGCGCGTCTGGTTCGGCGGCGAGCGGGGCCTGATGGAGCGGCCTCGCGCGGAGCAGGACGCGGAGCTGCAACAGCAGCTGGCCCGGCTGCTGGATGCGCTGCGCCGGGACGCGACGCTCGCGTTCTCGTACCAGGACTCGCTGCCGGGCTCGGATGAATCCCGGCAGACCTTCGATACGTCGGCCCGGCTGGGCAAGACGCTGGAGCGCACCATCGTCGCGCACCGCGAGATGAGCGACGCCGCCGCGGAGCTGGCGGACCGCTTCGCGCCGGACATCACCGAGCCCGCGACGCGGACGGAGTCCGTGCTGAAGAACCCTCCGCCGCCCGGCATCCACCTGGGCCTCACGGGTGAACCCGCGGGCCAGACTCCCTCGGGCACACCCCCTCGCGACTCGGGAGCGCGCCAGCCCGCGAAGAGCACGCAGGACAAGGCGGCCAGGACTCCGTCGGGCAAGTAGTCCATCCGGAACGCGACGGGCCACGCGAGGCATGCAGCGCTATGCGGCACGGACTTCGGCGGGCCGGAAGTCCATCCGGAACGCGACGGGCCGCGCGAGGCATGCATCGCTACGCGGCAAGGACACCGGCGGCCCGGTAACCCGTCCGGAGCGCGACAGCCCGCGAAGAGCACGCAGCGAGACGTGGCCAGGACTCCGTCGGACCGGTAGTCCGTCCGGAGGACAGGCGGCCAGGCGGAAGCCTCCGGGAAATACCGTGCGGTCCCGGGAAGGCCCTTCCCTCCTCCGTACATTGGACAAGGTGTGGAGGCCATGCCCGAACCCGCATCCGGAGCCGTACATCCCGACCTGAGGACGGGGGCCCCCTCGCCCTGGCTGCGGCGGATCCTCCGGGGCCTGTTGGGACAGGAGCGGCGCTTCTGGGTGCTGGTGGTGGGCGTGGGCCTCATCTCCGGCCTGGGCGCGGTGGCGCTGCTCGCCGTGCTGCGCTTCACCCAGCACCTGTTCTGGCAGACGAGCTCCGAGCACTTCCTGGAGGGCGCGCTCGCGTCGCCGGGCTGGCGCCGGTTCCTGGTGCCGGTGCTGGGCGGCGCGCTGGTGACGCTGGTGTCCCTGGTGGTGGGCCAGCCCCTGCGAGGCCACGGCACCGCGGGCATCATCGAATCCATCTGGGTGAAGTCCGGCC
The DNA here is from genome assembly GCF_003668955.1 of Corallococcus sp. AB038B. NCBI lineage: Bacteria > Pseudomonadati > Myxococcota > Myxococcia > Myxococcales > Myxococcaceae > Corallococcus > Corallococcus sp. AB038B. The sequence continues at coordinate 80,331 of NZ_RAWO01000018.1, forward strand.
GGCTGCCCTTCCCTCGCGCACTGCTACGCGGCTTCGTGTCCATCATCGCGGTGGCGCTGGGGGCGCCGCTCGGCCGCGAAGGCGCGCTCCTCCAGACGGGTGCGGCCAGTGGCTCCGCGATGTCCGGATGGCTGAAGCTGGGGCCGGGCCAGGCGCGCGTGCTGGTGGCGTGCGGCGCTTCAGCGGGCATCGCGTCCGCGTACAACGTCCCCATCGGCGCGGCCCTCTTCGGTCTGGAGGTGCTGCTGGGCAGCTTCGCGCTGGAGCTCTTCGGCCCCATCGTCGTGTCGTGCGTGGTGGCGACGCTCGTGTCGCGCACCCTCATCGCGGACCACCCCAGCTACGTCATCCCCCACTACGCCCTCACCCGCCCGCGCGAGCTGCTGCTCGCGATCGTCCTGGGCGTGCTCGTGGGCGGGGCCTCCGCGCTCTACGTGCGCGGCATCAACTTCACGTCCGACCTGCTGGACAAGCTGCCGTCGTGGCTCACCCCGTTCATGCCGCTGGTCGCGATGACGGTGGTGGGCGCCACCGCCATCGCGGGGCCGTACCTCATGGGCAACGGCTACGACTCCGTGAACATGGCGCTGCATGGGACGCTGCCCCTCACGCTGCTGCTCATCCTGCCCCTGGCGAAGCTGGCGGTGACGTCGCTGTGCGCGGGCGCGGGGGTGCCGGGCGGTCTCTTCACCCCGTCCCTCTTCTTCGGCGCGCTCCTGGGCGGCGCGTTCGGGATGCTGGTGGAGCGGGCGCTTCCGGGCGGTGCGGCTCCCAGCGGGGCCTACGCGCTGCTCGGCATGGGCGCGGTGCTCGCGGGCACCACGCATGCTTCCGTGTCCGCGGTGCTGATGATCTTCGAGATGACCGGCGACTACGACCTCATCCTCCCGCTGATGCTCGCCGCGGTGGTGGCCGCCGTCGTCAGCCGCCGGCTGGAGCCGGAGTCGCTCTACACGTCCGTGCTCGCGAAGCGGGACGTGCGCGTGCCCGCCTCCGTGCCGCACTGGCTGCGGGAGGAAGGCGTGCGCTCGCTCCTGTCACCGGCCACGCAGCGGGTGCCTCCCTCCGCGCCCTTTGACGAGGTGGTGGTGCTGCTCCTGGAGCAGCCCGCGGGCGCGGACCTCTACGTCACCGACGCGGAGGGGCGCCTGTTGGGCGTCATCACCCTGGACGCGCTCAAGGGCCACCTTCCGGACCACTCGCTGCTCCAGGCCACCGTGGCCGCGGACGTGATGGACACCGGTGTGCAGCCCATCACCCCGGACCTGTCCCTGGCGGAGGTGGCCGCGCGGTTCGGCCACACGGAGTTGGACCGCTTGCCCGTGGTGGACGGACGCCGGCACCTGCTGGGTTCGCTCTCCAAGGGCGACCTGCTCAAGCGGGGGCGCTTCTAGATGGAGCTGGAGCCCCGCACGCGCGCGTGGAGCATCGTCGCCATGAGCCTGCTGTGCGTCGTGCTGGCGTGGGTGCTGCTGCGCACGCCACCGCACCCCGGTCAGCACCTGGAGCCAACGGAACCCACGGAAGAACCCTCCCGGGGCAATCCCTACCGGGGCTGGCCGCTCTTCCAGGGTTGGCAGATACCGCAGCCCCCGGACACGCCTCCGTCACACGACACGAAGCCGTCCAACGCGCCCCAGCAACGTTGAAGGTCCACCGTCCTCTCACCCCGGGGGGACGGTCCAGGGCGGGCAACCAGACGGGCTGCGCGTGAAGCGCTTGCATGCAGGAGGGCCAGGAGGAAGATGGCCGCCGTCTTGGACGCCACTCCGTTCAACTTCGTCGCCATCGTGCTGTGCATCTCCATTGGAGCGGGCCTGATGGGTTCGCTGCTGGGACTGGGCGGCGGCCTCATCCTCATCCCCGTCCTCACGCTCGTGCTCAAGGTGGACATCCGCTACGCGGTGGGCGCCTCCATCGTGTCCGTCATCGCCACGTCCAGCGGCGCGGCGGCGGCGTACGTGCGCGACGGGCTGGCCAACATGCGCGTGGCCATGTTCCTGGAGCTGGCCACCGTGGCGGGCGCCGTCACGGGCGCGATGCTCGCGGGCATGGTGAGCGGCCGCGCGCTGTACTTCCTCTTCGGCGCGGTGATGGCCTACTCGGCGCTCGCGATGCTGCGCAAGCTGCGCGAGGACGGCAGACCCCGTGAAGAGCCGCCGCCGGATGCCCTCGCGGACCGGCTCGCGCTGCACGGCAGCTACTACGACGTCTCCACCGGCGGCGAGGTGGCGTACCGCGTGCACCGTCCGCTCGTGGGACTGGGGCTCATGTACGTCGCGGGCACGGTGAGCGGGCTCCTGGGCATCGGCTCCGGCGCGCTGAAGGTGCCGGCCATGGACCTGGCCATGGGGCTGCCCATCAAGGTCTCCACCGCCACCAGCAACTTCATGATTGGCGTCACGGCGGCGGCCAGCGCGGGCATCTACTTCGCGCGAGGCGACATCGACCCGTTCATCGCCGGCCCCGTCTGCGTGGGCGTCACGCTGGGCGCGTTCGCGGGCTCGCGCTACCTCACGAAGCTCAAGAGCGGCTCCCTGCGCAGGCTCTTCGTGGCCGTCCTGCTGTGGGTGTCGTACGAGATGCTGTCCAAGGGAATCCACGGATGAGCTCGATCACCGACGAACCTCCGTCTCCTCGGGAGACCCTCACCACCACCGCCGTCGCGCAGGACGAGGTGGTGCCGCTCACGCCGGAGCTGCTCATCAGCCAGCTGTTGCGCGGCGGCGTGCTGCTCAGCCTGTCGCTCGTCACGTGCGGCATGGTGATGACCTTCTTCCGGCACCCGGACTACTTCTCGTCCTCGACCGCGCTCCAGCGCCTCACCTCGCCGGACGACGCGCCGCACCAACTGACGGACGTCTTCGAGGGCGTCATGGCCGTGCGCGGCCAGTCCTTCGTGATGGCCGGGCTCCTGGTGATGATCACCGTGCCCGTGCTGCGCGTGGCCCTGTCCCTGGGCATCTTCCGCGCGCAGAAGGACCGCGCCTTCGCCGCCATCACCACCGGCGTGCTCGCGCTGCTCCTGCTCGCCTTCCTGCTGGGCGGTGTGGAGTAGTCCACTCAGCAGTCCACCCGTTCGTCACATCCACTCGGGCGCGAAAAGCACTACAACGCGCGCCCATGGCCGAACGCGATCTGCCCATCCTCCTCGTGCGCCACGCCGTGGCCGAGGACTCCCACGCCCTGGGCGACGAGGCCCGCGCCCTCACCCCGCAGGGCCGCGCCGCCTTCCGTCAGCACGCGAAGAAGCTCACGCGCCTCACGCCGCTCATGGGCATCATCACCAGCCCCCTGGTGCGCGCGGTGCAGACCGCGGAGCTGCTCGCGGACGCGCTCGGCCTGTCCCACGTGGAGGTCCACCCCGCGCTCGTCCCCATGAAGGGCGCGGCCCGCAACGTGCTCAAGCTGGCGCTCGACGTGGGCCCGGGCTGGGCGCTGGTGGGACACAATCCCTCGCTGGAGCGTGCCGCCGCGCTCGCGCTGGGCCATGCCCTGCCGGACAAGCTCCGCAAGGGCTGCGCGGTCGCCCTGCGGCCCGAAGGCCGCGAATTCACCCTGCAGTGGATGGCCGCGCCGGGGCGTTCCCTGCGGCGCCCGTGATCCACCTCCTCGGGTGACGAGGTGTTTTTCCGGGATTGGGTCGCATGCGGGAAGAGCCGTTGCGGTAGGATGCTCGCTTCGGCGACTCATGCATGCCCCCCAGGCCACAGCCCTCGCGGTTCCCGGCGCCAGACACGGCCTGGAGCACGCGTGCGCGACGGTCGTGGCACGCGTGAGCAGTTTGCTGAAGCTGATGCTGATGGCAGGGGTCGTCATCGGGCTCGGGTTGCTGCCCGGCGTGATGGCGCCCAACAAGCCCTTCACGCCCACCGTCCCGATGAGCCAGGGGCAGGGCAATCAGGGCCCCTTCGAGGAAGACCATCCCCGTGCCGACGTCGGCATCAAGGTCTTCGCGGAGAAGCACCGCCGTTCGGGCGGCCTGTTCATCGAACCGGTCCCCACCGAATGCGGCCTGGCCGCGTTCCTCGCCTCGCTCCAACCCGCGTTGCGCGGCGTGGCCCCCGTGGCCCCGCCTGACGCTCCGGATGAGCCAGGCATCGCGCTGCGCCGCAAACAACTGCCGCGCCGCGGTGGCATGGACGAAGCCGCCGCCGTCTGACGTCCGCCGTCCCCCGCGCCTGGAGTCCATGAGCCGCGCGGCGTGGACGCCGTCATCCCGGTGGTGCCCAACGAAATGAATGGCGACGGCCACGGCGCGGATGCGCTGAGCCGCACGCCGAAGGTGGCCTCGCGCAGCCCAGGCGAGGACAAGTGGCGCGGACGGCCCCGTCCCCCTTCTCCTCGGGGCCCGTCCGCGCCCGTCGTATTCGCGCACACCTTTCCGTGACGGACGTGACGCACTTGTTGCCGGCGCGTCACGTAGGCGCGAAGCGATGCGCGCACAGTACGTGCCCGCCATGTCCCACGTACTCATCGTCGACGACGAGCGCGACCTAGCGGAGCTCATCGACTTCAACCTGCGCGGCGCGGGCTTCACCACCCGCGTGGCCTTCACCGGGGAAGCTGCGCTCACCGCCGCGCGAGAGCAGACCCCGGACGTGGTGCTGCTGGACCTGATGCTGCCGGACCTGTCCGGCATCGAGGTCTGCCGCCACCTGCGCGCCAACCCCCGTCTGCGTGACGTGCTCATCGTCATGCTCACCGCCAAGAGCGAGGAGGCGGACCGCATCCGAGGCTTCGAGGTCGGCGCGGACGACTACGTCGTCAAGCCCTTCTCCGTGCGCGAGCTGGTGCTGCGGCTCAAGGCCATCCTCCGGCGCTCGTCCTCGCCCCAGGAGGGCACCCCGCCCCTGGCGCTGGGCCCCCTGCGCCTGGACGTCACCCAGCACCGCTTCTTCGTGGAGGAGAAGGAGACGCCCCTCACCGCGCTGGAGTTCCGCCTGCTGGAGTACCTCATGGCCCGCCTGGGCCGGGTGCAGACCCGTGAACAGCTGCTGGAGCAGGTCTGGGGCCTGTCCAGCGCGCTGGAGACGCGCACCATCGACACGCACGTGATGCGCCTGCGCGACAAGCTGGGCCCTGCCCGTGCCCTCCTGGAGACGGTGCGCGGTGTCGGCTATCGCATCGTGGATCCGGCGGCCGGGTAGCCAGGCGCTCCCTGCCGTAACCCATTTGTCACACAAGGGCCGTCAAACGGCCACATCGGGTCCATAGATCGTCACGGGACCTCGACACCCTTCGAGGAGGAGACACCTCATGAAGAAGACTCTGCTCTCAAGCTTCGTCGCCTTCGGGCTCGCCGTCCTCCCGCTGACCGCCCAGGCAGGCACGGTGACGGTGAAGGGCTCGGACACCATGGTCATCCTCGCCCAGCGCTGGGCGGAGGCGTTCATGAAGAAGAACCCCGCCACCAAGATTCAGGTGACGGGCGGCGGCTCCGGCACGGGCCTGGCGGCCCTGCAGAACGGCACCACCGACATCGCCATGTCCAGCCGGGAGATCAAGGAGGCGGAGTCGGCGAAGATCAGCGCCCGCAACAAGACCGCGCCCACCGCGCTGTCCGTGGCCAAGGACGGCGTCACCTTCTACGTCAACGACACCAACAAGGTGGACGCGCTCAGCACGGAGCAGCTCAAGTCCATCTACCTGGGCGACACGACGAACTGGAAGGACGTGGGCGGACAGGACGCTCCCATCGTCCCGTACTCGCGTGAGAACTCCTCCGGCACCTACGTCTTCGTGAAGGACCACGTGCTGGGCGGCGAGGACTTCGCCCCGGAGGCGCAGACGCTCCCCGGCACGGCCGCGGTGGTCAACGCGGTGGCCAAGGAGAAGAACGGCATCGGCTACGGCGGCGCCGCGTACGGCAAGGGCATCAAGGAGCTGAAGGTGAAGAAGGGCAACGAGACCTTCGCCCCTAGCGCGGAGAACGTGAAGAGCGGCAAGTACCCGCTGTCGCGCGACCTGTTCTTCTACCTGGGCAAGGTGCCCGCGGGCGAAGTGAAGGCGTTCATCGACTTCGCGCTGTCCGCCGAGGGTCAGGCCATCGTCACCCAGGTCGGCTACTTCCCTGTGAAGTAGTTGGCGTCACGCGATTGTCACCCGGCGCGGGGTTCCCATGTTGGATAGACAGGCCGTCATGCAGGAGCAGGACCTCGCGCCCCCAGTGGCGCTGCCCATGCTGTCGCCCGCGGCACGCCGGCGCCAGCTGAAGGAGAAGGCCATCGCCGCCCTCATCACGGCGGTGGCCTTCACGGGCATCGCCGCGCTGGTGCTCATCCTCGTCTTCGTGGCGAAGGAGGCGCTGACGCTCGTCACCGATGCGGCGGCGCGCGAAGAGGCCAGCTTCTCCAAGATGTTCCTTCCCCAGATGGTGCGGAAGGGAAAGCCCCTGGCCTACGTGTGGCAGCCGGTGTCCGGCGTGCCCAAGGTCAGCATGATTCCGCTCTTCATCGGCACGCTGAAGACGACGGCCGTGTCCATGCTGGTGGCCGTGCCCCTGGGCATCTTCGGCGCGCTGTTCGCCGCGGAGTTCGCCCCCCGCCGCCTGCGCGAAATCCTCAAGCCCACCATCGAGCTGCTCGCCGGCATCCCGTCCGTGGTGCTGGGCTTCTTCGCCCTGATGGTGATGGCCTCCTTCCTCCAGGAGACGTTCGGCTTCACGTCCCGGCTCAACGCCGTGGTGGCGGGCCTGGGCCTGGCGCTGGCCATCGTGCCGGTCATCTTCACGGTGACGGAGGACGCGCTCACCGCCGTGCCGCGCAGCTACCGGGAGGCCTCCCTGGCGCTGGGCGCCACGCCCTGGGAGACCGCGTGGAAGGTGGTCCTCCCCGCGGCGGCCCCCGGCATCCTCGCCGCGTGCGTGCTGGGCTTCGGGCGCGCCATCGGTGAGACGATGATCGTCCTCATGGCCTCCGGTAACGCCGCCATCGTGTCCTGGAACCTGGGGGACTCCGTGCGTTCGCTGTCCGCCACCATCGCCGCGGAGATGGGCGAGGTGGTGGTGGGCAGCCCGCACTACGCGCTGCTCTTCTTCATCGGCGTGGAGCTGTTCCTCTTCACCTTCGTGCTCAACATGCTCGCGGGGGTGTGGACGAAGAAGGTCATCCAGCGGCTCAAGGGAGGTGCGGGGTGAAGCACGCCACACGCAAGGTCGTGGGCCTGTCGCTCGTGTCCCTCACGGGGCTGGCCGCGTTCGTCATGGTGGCGATGCTCGCCATCATCCTCCTGGACGTCGTCCGGGGCGGCTGGAGCCACCTGTCCTGGCAGTTCCTCTCCCAGGCGCCGTCGGACGGGATGATGGGCGGCGGCATCTTCCCCGCCCTCTTCGGCACCGCGGCGCTCACGCTGCTCATGACCCTGGCGGTGATGCCGGTGGGCGTGCTCACCGCGGTGTACCTGCATGAGTACGCCCGGCCCTCCAGCTTCCTGGCCCGCGCGGTGCGCGTGGCGGTGGCGAACCTGGCGGGCGTGCCGTCCATCGTGTTCGGCCTCTTCGGCCTGGGCTTCTTCATCCTCTTCGTGGGCAAGGGCCTGGACCACGCGCTGGGCTACGAGGAGCTGCACTGGGCCCAGCCGGGCATCCTCTGGGCGTCGCTCACGCTGGCGGTGCTCACCCTGCCCGTCGTCATCGTGTCCACGGAAGAGGCGCTGCGCGCCGTGCCTCAGGAGCAGCGCACCGCGAGCCTGGCGCTGGGAGCCACCCAGTCGCAGACGCTGGCGCGGGTGGTGCTGCCGGGCGCGCTGCCGGGCATCCTCACCGGCGCGGTGCTGGCCGTCTCCCGTGGCGCGGGTGAAGTGGCCCCCATCCTCTTCACCGGCGCGGCGTACTTCCTGCCGGACCTGCCCACGAGCCTGAACTCTCAGTTCATGCACCTGGGCTACCACACCTACGTGCTGGCCACGCAGTCGCCGGACGTGGAGGCCACCCGCCCGCTGCTTTACGCGACGGTGCTGGTGCTGCTGCTCCTCACCTTCGCCCTGAACCTGGTCGCGGTCGTCATCCGCACGCGCACGCGCCGCAAGGCCGCTGCCGGACACTGACGCTCTTCATCCCATGCCCCTCTCCTCCGCCACGCCTCGCAACAAGATGGAAGCCCGCGAGCTCACCCTGCGCTACGGCAGCAAGGTGGCCATCAAGCAGGTGAGCCTGCCCATCCTCGAGCACAAGGTGACGGCGCTCATCGGCCCGTCCGGCTGCGGCAAGTCCACCTTCCTGCGCTCGCTCAACCGGATGAACGACCTCATCCCGGGCGCGAACCACGACGGCAGCGTGTTCCTGGACGGCCGCAGCATCCACGACCGCTCGCTGGACGTGGTGGACCTGCGCCGGCGGGTGGGCATGGTGTTCCAGAAGTCCAACCCCTTCCCCAAGTCCATCTTCGAGAACGTCGCCTACGGCCTGCGCGTGGGCGGACTCAAGGACAAGGCGAAGCTCGCCGCCCGGGTGGAGAAGTCCCTGCGCGGCGCTGCGCTGTGGGACGAGGTGAAGGACCGGATGGAGGAAAGCGCCCTGGGCCTGTCCGGCGGTCAGCAGCAGCGCCTGTGCATCGCGCGCGCACTGGCGGTGGAGCCGGAGGTGCTGCTGATGGACGAGCCCGCGTCCGCGTTGGACCCCATCGCGACGGCGAAGATCGAAGAGCTCATCCACGAGCTCAAGGCCACGTACACCATCGCCATCGTGACCCACAACATGCAGCAGGCCGCGCGCGTGAGCGACCGGACGGCTTTCTTCTACATGGGAGAATTGGTGGAGTGCGGTCCCACGGAGCAGATCTTCACCAATCCCCACGAGAAGCGCACGGAGGACTACGTCACCGGGAAGTTCGGCTGAAGCCCTCCCGCGCGACGGAACAGGACGACATGGCGGCCACGCACACCGACAAGGCATTCGAGCAGGACCTGCGCAACCTGCGCGAAAAGCTGCTCGCCATGGGGGCCAAGGTGGAGGCCCTCATCTCCCAGAGCACCCGCGCCCTCACCGACCGCGACTCGGCGCTGGCGGAGCAGGTGGTAGGGGCGGACCGCGAGGTGAACCGGCTGGAGGTCGACATCGACGACCTGTGCCGCCGCATCCTCGCGCTGCGCCAGCCGGCCGCGTCCGACCTGCGCCTCATCACCACGGCGCTGAAGATCGTCACCGACCTGGAGCGCATTGGTGACCTGGCGGTGAACATCGCCGAGCGCGCCATGGACCTGAACCAGGCGCCGCCGCTGGCGCCGTACGTGGACACGCCGAAGCTGGCGGAGCTGGCGCAGCAGCAGGTGAAGAAGGCCCTGGACGCATTCGTGTCCGGGGACGCGGCCAAGGCGGAGGACGTCCTCAAGGGGGATGACCTGCTGGATGCCCTCTTCCTGAAAATCTTCAACGAGCTGCTGGCGTACATGATGGAGGACTCGCGCAACATCCGCCGGGCCACGGCGTTGATGTTCATCGCGAAGCACCTGGAGCGCATTGGCGACCACGCGCTCAACGTGGCGGAGATGGTCATCTACATGGTGCGTGGCAAGGACGTGCGCCACCCGCGCAGTCGCGACCTGGAGTAGTTCCGGGCGGCTTCACCGGCGTGTCACGGCGAGTTGGCTGTCCCGCCGTTCCGCCGCCCCGGTCCCGCCTTGTGGGACCTCTAGGGTGGCGACATGCTCATCGCATCCAGCCTCCTCCTGGCCGCGTCCGCAGTGGGCCTCGTCGCCCTCCTCCTCCAGGCGCTGTTCGTGCGCCGCCACCGCCGCACCGTCCCCGCCGGCCCCACGAATAAGCCCGGCCTGTCCATCCTCAAGCCGCTGTGCGGCGTGGATGACGACCTGGAGGCGAACCTCGCCTGCTTCGCGCGGCTGCCCTACCCCCACTACGAAGTCCTGCTGGGCGTGAAGGACGCTCGCGACCCCGCCTACGCGGTGGCGCGGGCGGCGCAGGCGAAGTGGCCCCACGTCATGCGCGTGGTGCTCCAGGAGGGCGAGCCCGGCCTCAACCCCAAGGTGAACCAGCTGGTGACGCTGTCGTCCGAGGCCCGGTACGACTTGTGGGTGGTGAGCGACAGCAACACCCGCGTGGGGGACGGCTACCTGGAGGAGATCGCCGCGGCCTTCGAGGACCCCACGGTGGGCTGCGTGACGCACCCGGTGGCGGGCCTGGGTGAGAAGACCTTCGGTTCGCTCCTGGACAACCTGCACCTGTCCTCCAGCGCGGCGGCGGGGATGATCGCCGCGAAGCACGTGGCGGACCGGGACATCGTGGTGGGCAAGTCCATGGCGCTGCGCCGCGAGGACGTGGAGGCGCTGGGCGGCTTCTTCTCCGTGAAGGACGTGCTGGCGGAGGACTACGTCATTGGCCAGTGGGTGACGCGCAAGCTGGGCAAGCGCGTGGTGCTGGCGCACGCCCCTGTCTTCAACGTGTCCCTGCGCAAGAGCGTGGACGCCTTCTTCCAGCGCTACCTGCGCTGGAGCGTCATCCACCGCACAGCGGTATCGCCCTCGACGTACCTGGCGCAGGCGCTCCTCAACCCGGCTCCGCTCGCGGTGCTGGGTGCGTTGATCCACCCGTCCGCGCTCACGGGCCTGGCGGCGCTGGCGGTGGCGCTGGGCAAGGTCTGGGTGGACGTAGCGGTGTTCCGCGCGCTGCGGCCCCAGCCCGTTTCCTTGCGCGCGGCGCCCGCGGTGCTGGTGAAGGACGCGCTGCTCTTCGCCGCGTGGTGGCACGGCGCGTTCAGGCGCACGGTGGACTGGCGCGGCACGCGGTTGCGCGTGGTGTCAGGCACGCGCCTGGTGCCGATGCGTGCTCGTGGCACTCCCGCGACGGAGTGGATCCCCAGCAACGGGGTGGGGTGAACGACGCTGGCCCAACTTTTGACGATCCTTCGTACAGCAACCCTCGCCGCTCGAAGACGCGATGCCTATCTCCTTCAACATGCCCTCCCTGAAGCTGGCGCATCTTTCGGATCTTCACCTGGACATGAGCCGCGAGAGCGATGCATCCGCGTCCTCATTGGTGAAGGCCCTGACAGCGCAGGAGGTGGATCACGTGGTGGTGACGGGAGACCTCACGCACCGCGGTTCCCACGCCGAGTTCCAGCGCTTCCGTGAACACTTCTCGCCCTGGATGGAGACCGGACGCCTCACCTTCATCCCCGGCAACCATGACCGGCCCGGCGAGGATGTGGGCAGCGTCTTCATGGAGGGTCGCAAGGTCCACACGGTGGAGAAGGCGGGCCTCTTCCTGGTCTGCGTGGACTCCACCGGTGAGCACAACCGCAACTATTTCCACAGCCACGGCGAACTGACGGAAGGCGTCGTGGACGAAGTGGACCGCGCGCTGGAGCAGGCGCCGAAGGACACGCTGGTCGCGGTGCTGCTGCACCACCACGTGATGCCGCTGCCGCTGGAGAGCTTCCCGGAGTGGATCGCCACGAAGTTCGGATTGCCCCACGCGTCGGAGCTCGCGTTGGGAAGCCGACTGCTGGAGCGCGTGGGCGGCCGGGCGGACCTGGTGCTGCACGGCCACCGCCACATCCCCAGCGAGGCGGACCTGGGCACCCCGGGTGAGCGCTCCTTGCGTGTCTACAACTCGGGCAGCAGCACGGACCTGGGCCGCTTCCGCGTCTTCAGCCACGTGGCCGGCCAGATGGTGGGTGAGCCCGCGTGGTGCCAGGCGTCGGAGCCGGCGAAGCCGCGCACGGCGGTCCACAACGTCAGGCCCGCCCTCCAGTACCTGGTGGGCCAGCTGGGCATGGCGCTGTTCTAGGGCCTGCCCGGCTGCCTGCTGGAGGCTGTCCTCAAGTACAAGTGTCGCGAATGCCAGCGGGTCCCTGGAAGGTTCTCCTCAGGTCAGGAGGATGCTTGGGGCGACTCGCGCTGGATGATGGGGCTCGGAAGGTCCTGGTCGTGGATGACGACGCGGACTGGAGGGAGTTCCTCCGGGTGAGCCTGGAGGACCTCGGTTATGAGACCACCGAGGCAGCAGACGGACAGGAGGCGCTCGACTCGCTGCGGCGGGGCGAGCGCTTCGGCGTCATGCTGCTGGACCTGAACATGCCGGGGATGAGTGGCCTGGAGGTGGTGGAGAAGCTTCCACGCGCGTCCACCAACCCGCGCATCGTCTTCCTCACCTCCGCGGCTGCGCAGGATGTGGGCAGCGCACTCATGTCCGGTCCCCACTACTACCTGCCCAAGGGAGCGAGTCGCGACCAATTGTCGCTCCTCCTGCAATCGCTGGGGGTGTAGGACTGGAGGCGTCACCCGCCGCCACGTGGCGGGGTGGATCCAGCCAGGAGGGCCGCCATCGTCACGGAGCTCGTCATCATCCTCTTGCTGGTCCTGGCCAATGGCGTCTTCGCGGGCGCCGAGCTGGGCCTGCTGTCCGTGCGCAAGACGCGGCTGAAGGAGCTGCTGGAGCAGGGCAGCAAGTCCGCGAAGGCCGTCGCGGCGCTGCGGGATGATCCGGAGCGGTTGCTGGCCACGGTGCAGATTGGCATCACGGTGATTGGCTCCACGGCGGCAGCCTTCGGCGGCGCGAGCATCGCGCACCGGCTGTCGGGGGTGCTGGCCGGGTTGGGTGTGCCGGAGGCCACGGCGAGCCAGGTGGCGTTCGCGCTGGTGGTCGCGCTGGTGTCGTACCTGTCGCTGGTGCTGGGGGAGCTGGTGCCCAAGTCCCTGGCGCTGCGCTACTCCGAGCAGTACGCGCTGACGCTGGGCCGGCCCCTCAAGGCGTTGGCGTGGGTGATGCGGCCCCTGGTGTGGTTCCTCACCGCGAGCTCCAACGTGGTGCTGAAGCTCTTCGGGGACAAGACGAACTTCTCCGAGTCGCGCCTGTCGCCGGACGAGTTGCTCCAGCTGGTGGAGGAGGCGTCGAAGCAGGGCACGTTGGATCCGCGCGCGGGGGAGATTGCGTCGCGCGCCTTCGCGCTGGGGGATTTGACGCTGGGCGAGGTGATGGTGACGCGCGAGCACATCGTCGCGTTGCGCCGGCACGCGAGCAACGAGGAGATCCGCCAGGTGCTGCTGGAGCACGGGCATTCGCGGATGCCGGTGTACGAGGGCACGCTGGACAACGTGGTGGGCTACATCGTGGCCAAGGACCTGCTGGGCGTGGCCTGGGAGGGGCACCTCATCGTCCTGGAGGACGTGCTGCGCCCGCCGCTGTTCCTGGTGGAGTCCATGCGCGCCATCGCGGCGATGAAGGAGCTGCAGCGCCGGCGGATGCAGTTGGCGGTGGTGGTGGACGAGCACGGCGGCGTGGTGGGGCTGGTGACGGTGGAGGACCTGGTGGAGGAGCTCGTGGGGGACATCCTCAGCGAGTCCGAGACGCCGGAGGTGCTGGTGCGGCGCGAAGGCCCCAGCATCGCGGTGGTGCAGGGCGAGGCGAGCCTGCGCGAAGTGAACCGCGCGCTGGAGCTGGAGCTGGAGGAGAGCGAGGACTACTCCACCGTCGCGGGCCTGTGCATCGCGCTCGCGGGAGGCGCCATCCCGGAGCAGGGCACGAAGCTGCCCATGCCGGACGGCACGGTGCTGGAGGTGCTGGAGGCGTCACCGCGCCGCGTGCGCCAGGTGCGCTTCCACCTTCCGGAACAGCCCGCGCAGCCCGAGGCGTGACGCCGGGACTACCTCCTCCGTGTGAATCCAGACGGGTACCCCGCCAGGCTGTTGGTGATGACGCACCGGGTCGTTATAACCCCGAGCGGGACGCACCGGCCCCGGGAGGATCACGCAGCGGATGTCGTCATCACCCCCACGCATCGCGTTCGCCATCGAGACGACGCTCGGCAACGCGGTGTTCCTGGACAACCTCAAGCGGGCGATGGCGCGGCGCAACGACATCGTGCCGGTGTGGCTGCCCATCGACGAGCACGCGGATGACGTCTGGGAGCAGCTGCCGCTGGTGCGCTCGCGGCTGTCGGTGCGCGGAGGGCTGCGCGCCCGGAGTGCGCTGAACCAGGCCTCCGCGCGGGAGCCGGTGCGGGCCGCGGTGGTGCACACGCAGCGGCTGGCGCACCTGGCGCACGACTTCATGCGCCGCGTGCCGAGCGTCATCTCCACGGACGCCACGCCGAGCGGGCTGGAGGACTACCTGCGCTACTACGGCCTGCGCTCGCAGCACGCGGGCTGGGTGGGCCGGGCGAAGAACGCTCTGCACCGGCGCACGTACGCCATCGCGAAGGGAGTGCTGTCCTTCTCCCGGTTCACCAAGCGCTCGCTGGTGGAGGAGTACGGCGTGCCCGACGCGAGCGTGCACGTCGTGTGGCCCAGCGTGGACACGACGCTGTGGCGGCCCGCGCCGGAGAAGAAGCCCCGGGACGGCGTGGTACGGCTGCTCTTCGTGGGCGGCGACCTGGGGCGCAAGGGCGGCAAGCTGCTCCTGCGCTGGGCGCGGGAGACGCGGCGGAAGGGCTGGCATCTGGACCTGGTGACGTCCACGCCCTTCGAGGCGCCGCCGGGGGTGCGCGTCCACGTGGGCATGCAGCCGAACTCGCCGGAGCTGATTGGCCTGGCGCAGGCGGCGGACCTCTTCGTGCTGCCGACGATGGCGGACATGTCGTCGTGGGCCATCGCGGAGGCGAAGGCCGCGGGCCTGGCGGTGGTGTCCACGCCCGCGGGCGGCGTGGGCGAGCTGGTGCGTGACGGCGTGGACGGGCACATCGTTCCGGTGGGGGACTACGCCGCGCTGGCGAACACGTTGGACGCGCTGGTGCAGCGCCCGGATACACTGGAGGCCATGGGACTGGAGGCCCGCCGCATGGCCGAGGCGCACATGGACCTGGACACGACGTGTTCGCGGATGCTCGCGTTCATCCGTCAGGTGACGGGCGTCTGAGCGGGACATGCGCTCGCGCCATCCCGCTCTGGAGCATGTGCACCCGCAGGCCCGGGGCGGTCCCATGGATCGCCAGCTCCGGGTCACCCTGCACTTCCATCCGGATGTCCTCTTCGAGGGAAGCGGCATCCTGACCGCGATGCGCCGTGACGGCCGGTACCGATCCCAGTTCGAGACGCGCACGAGCAACGGCGGACTCACGGCGTTTCCCGACGGAGCCCGCTGGCGGTGGGAGAGCCGCCTCTTCAATGGCTTCTATGATGCGCGCCACGGCAGCGAGCGCCCCAAGTACGGCTCGCTGAACTTCCGCGGAGAGGCCCATGGGGGCTCTCCCCGCTTCGGCTCCAGCTACTTCCGGCTGACGGAGGCAGCGCTGGACCGCTCCAGCTTCTGCTTCCCGGACAGCGTCTTCGAGCCCACGTCCTTCGGGACCTCCGAGCGGATGGCGCTGATTGGCCTGGCGGAGGCCACGCCCTTCGAGGATCCGCTGGACTGGTACGTCGAGGCCCACGTCCATGGCGACCTCCGGATTCCGGAGGACATCGAGGCCCTGGTGCTCGACCCCAGCTACGAGGGGACCCCCATCGAGGACGAAGCGCGCGCGTTGGGCGTCCGCGTGGAATGGCATCCGGGCTATGCCGTCACGCTGAACGAACTGCGGCCCCACGCGAGCTACCGGGGTGACGACATCCTCCGGCTCGCGGAGCAGCTCGCGGACGATGAACGCCTCACGCCGTTCATCCTGGGCCTGGCTCGCGCGGACGCGTCGGTGGATCCCCAGTCCCTCAAGAAGGTCTGGCACTGCCTGGCCCGCTTCGGCCGGAGCTGGGAAGGGCCCGCCCTGCCCCGAGGCGGTGGCTGAAGCCCTTGCGCAACGGCGGGCTTACGGTTTCGCCGCGAGGGTGCGGGCGAAGTCCGGCTCCAGGCGCTGGAGCAGTTGCCACTCCAGGTCACGGTCGCGGTTCGCTGGGACGAGCCGCGAGCCCTGGATACCATCCGGCTGGTATTCCGGGCGCGGCTCCGACTGACCGGACCGGCTGGGCGCGAGCGCGATGGAGCGCTCGTTGCGGTAGTACCGGATGGTGCATTGACCGGAGCCGCGCTCGGTGCCGACCAAGAAGAAGCTCGCGTAGTGGGTCCCCAGCGAGGAGGGCGGAGTGATCTGCGCCCATTCCGTCCGGGCCTCGTAGCGGGTGGGATCCGCGATGACCGAGAAGCCCTTGTCCTTGAGCAGGGCAAGGGCCGTGGGCCACACGTCCGCGAGCTGCTTGCGATACACATGTTCGCGGACCTCATCCTCCAGCGCGACCTGCTGGCGTTGGGCCGCGCAGCCCATGCCCATCAAGAGCAGGACCGGGATGGTCAGCAGGCAGACTGCGCGGGGCGACGACGTCTTCCGAGGGTTCATGAGTCCGTCTCCAGGTGGGCTGAGGCAACGCCATCCCCTGGAACGTCCAACCCCCGCCGGCATACCGCCGCGAGCAGCGCACGCCCCAAAAGCAAAGGCCCGGAATCCCTGGGATTTCCCCAGTGATTCCGGGCCCTTACATCTGCGCGCGATGCAGGATTCGAACCTGCGGCCTTTGGCTCCGGAGGCCAATCTTGGGCGTCGGTTTCGTTTGGGGACGCTTGGGGTTCATTGGGTTCCTCAGTGTTTCTAAGGGGTTGTGAGGTGGTGGGTTTGGGTTGTGCTGGGTTCGGTTGGGTCGTTTCGGGTTTCTTGGGTGGAAACTAGGTGGAAGCCATTTCCCTCTGAGGGGGCGGGTCGGACGGGGGCGAGGAGCCACCGCCGAACGCCCGGTTCAAGGCCTCCCGCTGCACGTCCACGTTCTTCGCGTGGTAGTGCTTGAGGGTCGTCTTCATGTCTGCGTGGTCGGCCTGGAGCTGGGCCACTCGAGCGTTGCCCGTCACGTCGATGATGCGGGTGATGGCGCTGCTCCGGAGGTCCTTGAACGAGAAGGCGCCGGGGATGACCTTCGGCCAAAGGGCGAAACCACATCGCGGGCACGGCGTGGACTTGCCGCTCTTCGCGGTCTCGCTAAAGCCGCAACCCCGCCGACGACAGATGAGCCGGTAGCCCTGGATGATCTTCGCGGCCTTGAGGGCGGCCTTGAAGCGAGCGTGGGGACTCGTCTTCGGCAGCTGGCCGCCGTCCTCGTAGCAGAAGAGGTACTCGCCCCGGCGGCGAGCCCACATGGCACGCAGGTACGGAAGCAGAACATCGGGGATGACGGCAGGCCGTGACGACTCGCTGCGCTGCATCGTCGTGACGCGCTTTGCGCGCGTCGTCTCTATGACGCCGCGGCGGAAGTCCACGTGCTCCCACTTCATCCGCCGCAGTTCGATGTATCGGAGCGCAAGGTGCGCGGCCACCCAGATGAGGTCCTTGAGCCACGGCAGCGTCGCTGCGTCACGCAGGGCTTCCAACTGGGACCAGGTCAACGCCTTTGGGTTGGCGTCAGGCACCGCGATGGCCTCCACCTCGTGGACGGGGTTCCTCTCCACGAGCCCGTCCTTCATCGCCCACTTGAAGAAGGCCGACAGCGTCATGCGCAGGTGCCGGCGCGTCTGCTGGCCGTAGCCGTCATCCAGCTTCGCGGCCAGCAGCTCGTCGATGTTGGTCGGGCGAATCTGCCCCACCGGAAGCGCACCAAGCGCGGGCAGGATGTGGAGACGCCAGCGGGACTCCAAGCTGTTGAAGCTGGCCTGGTGCCGCGAGGCCTTCAGGAACCGCGGGGCGGCCTCCGCCAACGTCTCCGCTGTCGGCTCCGTCCCGAGGTTGTTCCGGGTCCGCCACGCGCGCTCCTCCAGGTCGCGCGCGTTCTTGCGGGCCTCCGTGAGCGTGCGGCCCTTGACGGCCCGCTCCACCTTCCTGCCCGCTGAGTCCTTGAGAATGGCGTAGTAGCGCTGCCCGCGCTTCCGGACACCGGCCATGTCAGTGCCCCCGCCCCTTCGCGACGGCGACCGGCTTGCCGACGAGCCACTTCGCGACGGTCTCCGGGTCGAAGTACAGGATGCCGCCGCGCTTCGTGTGCGGGAGATCGCCCGCTGCCACGTGCGTGTACACCCAGTCCTTCGAGCGGCCTGCGTAGGCGGCCACGTTGTCCACGTTCCAATGGTCGGGCGGCAGTTCCGACCGGGGCACCGGAGTACGACGCGAGCGCTTCCTCGCCTCCGGTGCCTCATGATCCAGCGGCGTCGTAGCGCCCTGGTTGAAGTCATCACTCATCGAATACCCCACCAGCACGGCACTGAACGAAGGATTAGGTTTGAAGTGTGGCAACAACCTGAAAGGTTGTCACCCTGGCCGCGCCATGCACGCCCTGATCAATCGGGCGGGGCACGCGCGCACGAAGAGCAACTGCCGCGCCAACTCAGGGAGGTAGAACGGAAGGGGCGCGCCTCGTCAGGACCAACAGGAAGCCTCGACGACAGCGCACCGCTCCCAGCACGCGAGGGCAGAGCCTCGACATGGGGAGCGTGAGCGACGGAGGTGCCATGTATGGACGCACCGTCCGAGCCTGTGGATCCTGGATGTTCGGAGCGAAGCAACGCGGCGTGTGACGACGTCCCATGGCGACCCCAAAACAGGCCCCGCTGGTGCTTGCTGGTCACCAGCGGGAACCTGCGGACACGCCACAGCGCCACGACGCGGTTGTGGGGCCCTATCACCGCCAGCCAACAAAGGCTGACGAGTGAATTCGGACTAGATCGTTTGGGGCTACCGCTGCCAGCAAGTCAGCGGGTGCTGCGGAACTGATGAATTAATCGTTACTGCCAGTACGGCCAGAAAGCAAGTCCACTCACTGCGCAATCGGTCGCGGCGCTTCGGTGCCGTCCGATAGCACCATGAAGGGCGCGTAGCAGACGCTCTTGTGCTCGAAGTAGTCGTCGCCGCAAGGGGGCGCCTGTTTCACCGCGACCCAGCAAGCTCCGATGATCTCTTCCTGGTTCTTCTTGCACGGCGGCCGGCGCTGGCCCTTGAACGGCTTGCCGGGCATATCGAGCGCGATTCGGACCATCTGGTCCAAACCGTAGACTGGGACGGGCGGAGTCACGTCGATCTCGCTGAGCGAGGTTTCTGCGATGCCCGTCGTGAGCACTGCGCGCTCCGGCTCGGGCATTGCCGATTTGGGCTTCTCTGGAGTTGAAGGCCCCTGGCGAACCCCTACGGCCAGCAGCAAGCTGGCCGTCAGTCCCACAAGGGCCGCGTTCTTCCACTGAGCAGCGATGATGAGACGGACCGAAGCCAGTCGGCGTCGCGCGCGCCCGATCTGCCGTCGCCAGCGCGGCACAGGAGGCGCCATCAGGTGATCCAGCACCACCGGCTTGCGCCTGACCTGGTCCACTACGTTCGACAAATCACCCAGCGTCACCGCTATCTCCTCGCACACGTCGGCGGGAGAGACCGATGCGGGCGCCTGGATCGTGAGCACTTCCACGAACGCCTGTCCGTTGAGCGACTCGACGCGCGCAGACCATGAGCACGGCGAATCGCCATCCACCTGGTCCGCTGTCGGCCGGACGCCGAGCGCTGCATGCCCGGTATGACCATTTGAAGCCAAGTAGACGTCTCCATGCTCCGTGTCGTGCGCGACGCGCTGCTTCACAACGAACGGACCTACCCTGCCGGTTTCCCAGCCATTGTCAGCCGCGCGCGCTCCCGAACTCGCACCACCACCTCCGCGCGCCCGCTGGGACGTACCACCCTGGCCGGTATTCATCGGCTTCCGCATGAACCTCTCCCGCCCGTCTGCCTGGGCACCGTAGCGCCAAGCTCCGACTCTACATTCGCGTCCTGTGCTTCCAGCTATTTCTTGGGCTTGGCTCCACGCCCTTTGGGCGCCGGTTCAGCCGAAGACAGCTCTTTCTCGAGGGCAGCCAGCGCGGCTTCGTAGCGCGAGCGCTGCTCAGCGCTCGCCCCCTCCAGCCAGGCAGCAGCCTGCTGGTCCAGGGCCTCCTCCATCACGCCATTGCGGTCCTGCCCGCGGCTGAGCGCCTGGGCGATAGCGCTCCAGATCTGCCACTTCGACCTGGGCAGGATGAGCGAACTGCGCTCCCTCGGGTTGTGGGTCATGTCCTGAAGCGGTGCCACGTCGTCCCCTCCTCTGCTGCGCATGCGCAACGCATTCCGCATCGCGGACCTCCAGTCCTATGTGAGCAGCGCCAGGTGGGTCAACGAGCACCTTCACCAACGCCTCTTCATGCACCCAAACATGCACTTGACTAAGAACCAAAGCAAGAGCATATCAATGCATGTCGATGGCGGACGGACGTTGCCCCTCGGGGGAATGGTCGCGGAGCGGGAGTTCGGTGGTCGCCACCGAAGACGCCAGCAGGAGCAGCACCGGAGCACGGACACGAGCGAGTGGGGGCAGACGATGCGAGCGGTGGATGCGGCGAAGGCCCTGGAGGGCCAGTGGTTCCGGCGGAAGGACGACGGCAAGGACGTGGATGACCGGCAGATCCGCGAGGTGAAGGCGACGCGGCGGCAGGGCAAGCAGCTCGTCACCTTCACGGATACCGCGGGCGTGCTGCACCGGCACATCGACGTGCTGGAAGTGCGCCAGTAGCACCATCAGCGGGCGCCACCACGCGCCCGCCCCACTCCACCCACCACGAGGACGAGATGGCCAACGACATGGCGTCGGGAGAGGTGCACCCGCAGACGGACGACGCCGAGGCACTGCTGAAGGAGGCGGCGGACCTGGAGTTCCGCGCGGAGCACAAGGAGCGGCAAGCCGGGGCGGACTGGTGCTCCGCGGAGGGCGCCGTCTTCCTGGAGCGCGACGCGGCCGACTTCCGCGAGCGGGCCGCCGCGAAGCGCGCCAAGGCGCAGCAACTGTGCAACCCGGGGCACGTGGTGCCCCAGAAGGAGGAGTGCCGTGGCTGAGAAGAAGACGAAGACGCCGCGCGAGGTGCTGCGCGCCTACTTCGATGAGCAGGAGGTGGCGCCGGAGGTGCTGCGAGCCTGGAAGGAGCTGGACACCACCGTCGAGGGCGTGGCGCTCCGGCTCGCGGCCGACCTGGCCCAGCTGAAGGGCGGCGCGAAGTGAAGCCCCTGCACGAGCTGGCGGACGCGCTCGCCATCCTCGCCCGCGAGGGCTGGACGCCGCCGGACCGGGACGCGGCGAGCCTCGCGCAGCAAGTGCGCGAGATGGAGGCGCAGCAGACTCAGACGCAGGAGGTGTTGCAGGCCGTCGAGTACCTCCACGAGGCGTGCGAGCCGGACGGCACCGACGCTGCGCGCGAGCGGTGGTTGCGCCTCCAACGCCGCGTCACCAGCACGCGGCTCCAGCTCGCCCGCATCAACGAGGCGGAGGTGTACCTGCGCGCCGAGCTGGAGCGCCAAGTATGGCTCGCGCGGCACCTTCGCGCGCAGAGCGAAGCGCAGCAGGCCGCCGCGTAGCACGTCAGACCTAATTGGTATGACTACGGCATTCAACCTGAGAGGTTGCATTGCCGGAAGCACACCGCTCCCCCTGCCCCGCCTACGCCGAGCACCCGGACAGAAGCTGGGTGCTGTGCGAGCGCGAGTACGAGCACGAGGGGCGGCACCGCTGGCGGGACGTGGAGTGGGACTGCCTCACCCCGGAAGACGAGGTGCAGGCCGAGTTACGGGAACTGCTGCGCCAAGCGGAACAGGCCGCGGGCGAGAGCTACGAGTAGGAGCGGTCCATGGGCTGTTGGCCACGTCGTCCACGCAAGCCGTCTCAAGAAACCTTGCGGCACCGTGCCAACCGCGCCGAGTACTTCCACGCGTTGGATGTGCTGCACGGGCGCGCACCACCGGAGCCTCCCGCGCCGCAGCCTACGGCCGCCGTGTCCACCGGCGCGGCGCCGGGGCGCATCGAGTTCTCCCCGCCACCACCCGCGCAGCACGCGCCGAACGGCCACTGCCACTGCGGCGCCCCGCTCATCCACGGCAAGGACGGACTCATCTGCGGCTGGGGCCTGCACGACGGATGACCCTGAGCTGAATCACCCCTGAGCTGTTCAACCCCGGTCGAAAGAGGAGACCGAATGATGTCACCCCAGCGAAATGGCAGCCCACCGCCCAGGACTCCTGGCGGACCGCAGTCGAAGCCGCCCGCCCCCTCACGCATGACGCTGGACGCGCTCGTGCGCGGGAAGCGCGCGGCCCCGCTCCGCGTCGTGCTGTACGGAGTCGAGGGCATCGGAAAGTCCACCTTCGGCGCCAATGCGCCGGACCCCATCTTTCTCGGCGCGGAGGACGGCACGGACCACCTGGACGTCACGCGCTTCCCGTCGCCGGAGAGCTGGCAGGAGGTGCTGGACGCCGTCCGCGTCCTCACCGCCGAGCAGCACGACTACCGGACGCTGGTCGTGGACACCCTCGACTGGGCGGAGCCGCTCCTCTGGGCGCACATCTGCAAGCGGGACCAGCAGGACAACATCGAGTCGTATGGGTACGGCAAGGGCTACAGCGCGGCGCTCGACGAGTGGCGCGTCTTCCTCGCTGCGCTCGACAAGCTCCGGCGCCAGAAGGGCATGCACATCATCCTCCTGGCCCACTGCTGGATTAAGCCCTTCAAGAATCCGGAGGGGGACGACTTCGACCGCTACGAGCTGAAGCTGAACGCGAAGGCCAGCGGGTTGGTGAAGGAGTGGGCGGAGCACGTCCTCTTCGCCAATCACGAGACGTACGCCTCCAAGGACGCGCGCACGAAGCGCGTGCGCGGCGTCTCGACGGGCGCGCGTCTCATCTACACGACGCGCACCGCCGCCTACGACGCGAAGAATCGCGGAGACCTGCCCGAGTCCATGCCCCTGTCGTGGGCAGACTTCACCGCCGCCCTGGAGGCCCACCAGCCGGCGGATCCGCAGGCGCTGGAGGCAGCCATCCGCGAGAAGGCGGAGCAACTCTCCGAAGCGCACAAGCGCAGCGCCCTGGCCGCCATCGAGCGGGCCGGAGGGGATGCGGTGAAGCTGGCGAAGCTCAACGACTGGACGAACGCCCGCCTGGGCGAGGTGACGTGACATGCAACTGGAGAATGGGCGGTACAAGGCGCGCGCCGCGCAGGGCGCTCTCGGCTTCACGTCAGGCGGCAAAGAGCAGGTGGCTATCGAGTTCACCTTCCTGGGCAATGACGGCTCGGAGCCATACGCCGGCCAGAGCATCACCTGGTTCGGATTCTTCACGGATGCGTCGCTTGAGCACACCATCAAGGCCCTCCGCGCTTGTGGCTGGCAGGGCAACGACGTCTCGGACCTCACGGGCATCGAGTCCAACGACGTGTCCCTCGTCATCGAGAACGAGGAGTACGAGGGGAAGTGGAGTCCGAAGGTGCGGTGGGTGAACCCGCTCGGCAGCGGCCTCGCCCTCAAGCAGCAGATGGAGCCCACCCAGGCGCGCAACTTCGCGGCGCAGATGCGGGGACGCATCCTCGCGATGGAGCAGGGCACCGGGCCACGTCGCGCGCCCTCCCCGGCGCCTGCCCGCGGCGCCCCGCAACAGTCACGCGGAGGCAGTCGTCCGCCTTCGTATGGCGGCGGCCCGCCCGAGCCTCCGCCGCTCACGGACGAGGACATGCCGTTCTGAAGTAGCGCAGCACCGCGCGTTCCGAAGCCGCCTCACACGGCCCGGGTCGATCTCTCAGCGCGCGGGGTTGCAACCCGGTGGCATTGGGCCACCGGGCCTTGTCGGTGGAGCGGCCAGCACACCACCTGGCTGGACGGAACGCTCCACCTCACCCCGCGCGGCATAGGGCCTCGCGGGGCCTCTCACTGCGCTGACGTTGAGCGCTGCCCGGCGGGGGCGGTCCCCACTCCCGCCCCCGCCGGGACCTTCCGTCCAAAGCAGCACCAGCAGCAACTGCCGATGACGGGGCGTGGGCCCCCGCTGGACGTCCCAGCGCTCCCGGTTCGAGTCCGGCGTCGGCACTCCGTCCAGCCGTAACCCCACCCCCAGGAGTCGTATGTCTTTCCCTTCGCGTCTCACCGCGCTGGCACTCGTGTGCCTCGTGGCATCCCCGGCCCTCGCCGAGCCGTTCTCCCCACTCACCGTCAACACCAAGATCCCCGGGCTGCGCCAGCCCTTCGCGGGCATCACATTCACCAACTCGGAGAAGTCACTGAAGGACCTCATCTCCGCCTATGGGAAGCGGTTCAGCGTGAAGTCCATCGCGGACCTGCACTCCGACGAAGTGCAGTGCGGACTCGCGAAGTTCGCTGTGATGTTCGTCCAAAACCTCATGCTCAACGAGATACCGGGCATGAAGTCGGCGGACCTGGAGGGCTTCCCCAAGGCCCTGGAGCATTACAAGGCGCGGGAGGCGTTCTTCTGCAACCAGCCTCCCCCGCCCGGCGTCAAAGCCAATCGCGGTGCGGAGTTGATGCGCCTCTGGATGGCCCGCGTAATGGACGAGTCAGCCAAGGCTCGCGAGCAGGAGTTGGCCGCGACGTACACGGCGAGGGCCAAGCAGCGCGGCTTCGACGTGACGGCACGCGACGTTGCCATGGCAGTGGGCATCGGTCTCGCAATGCTGGCCGGCGACCTGCTTCCGATTCCGGTCCCCTAGCTCCCTCCGATGACGTGCCAGCGGGCGGTGCAGAGCGGGCCGCCCGCCCTCTTCCCGCGCGCCGTCACGACGGCGGCGCGCTCAACCCCAACAACGAAGCGAGACGAACGTGGCGACGAAGACGAAGAGCAGTGGTGGCCTGCTGGAGCTGGCGGACAGGTTGGAGGACGCCGCACAGATGCTGCGCGACACCGTGGCGAAGTTGGGCGGCATGGTGGCGCCCGCGCCTGCGGTGAAGGCGCCTCCGACGAGCGCGGCCAGGCCGGCGAAGTCCGGCAAGGCGAGGGCGGCCCCGGCAGACGGCACGCGCATGTGCGCCATCAAGGGCTGCGGCAAGCCCAGCCGGACGAAGGGCTACTGCGCGGCGCACTACCAGAAGCTGCGCAACCTGGAGAAGACGAACCGGCGCCCTGCGGCGTGGGCGGACAACGCCGCCCCCAACAGCGTGGAGGACGTCCAGCTGCCGCGCGGTCGCGCCGCCTCGAAGGCGCTGGCGGAGGCGAGCACCCAATGAAATCAGCGGACGTCAGCGGCATGCCGAAGGAGCTGGAGGAGGTCCGTCGCATCGCCCTGGGCGAGGAGTCCGCCGATGAGGCGCAGGTCCGGGCCGCGCTCGCGCAGGCATGGGCCTGGCTCGCGCCGCTGACGTCCGCCCTGCCGTCGGTTGGGCCGTCTTCGAGCGTGCCGAAGTACGCGACCGGGGATGTGGAGCGGTGGTTCCGGGCGGTGGTCGCGCGGACGAATGGCTCCACCGAAACGGTGATGGCCCGGATGCTTCGGGACGCCGCGCTGGAGGGTGCGAAGGTGCCGGGGCTGGTGGAGGACAACGCGGCGCTGGTGGACGCGCTGAAGGAGTTGGCAGACCTGATGGAAGGCGTGCGCGACGGCTCGTACACGCCCGATTCCTTCACGCTCCAGGTCGCCCACCGCCTGCTGGCCGAGGAGCACCCCGGCGCGGCCCTGCTCGCGGAGCACGAGGCAAAGGTGTCCGCCCTCCAGGCTCTGGTGGCGGAGCTGGAGGGCGAATTGGAGCAGGAGCGAGACAACTCGCGGACCCTCGCCAGCGCTGGCCTGGAGACCGAGAAACAGCGCGCAGAACTGGAGTCCGAGCGCGACGCCCTCCGCGCGCAGGTGGGGCAGTACGAGAAGTCCATCACCACCGCGCTTCGCATGCTCGCCGAAG
This sequence comes from Corallococcus sp. AB038B, assembly GCF_003668955.1. Taxonomy (NCBI): domain Bacteria; kingdom Pseudomonadati; phylum Myxococcota; class Myxococcia; order Myxococcales; family Myxococcaceae; genus Corallococcus; species Corallococcus sp. AB038B. Next base: position 105,865 of record NZ_RAWO01000018.1, read on the forward strand.
GGCAGCACGCGCTTGTAGAGTCGAACCTGCGCCTCGCCCTCTCCACCCCGCCCGCCGAGACGACGCCCGGCCCGAACTCTCCGACCGTTCCGGAGGGTTCAACCGCTCCCACACACCGAATGCTGTCGCCGCTCGACGTGCGCCCCGCGGTGCCGCCGCTGCTGCCCGTCAGCGAGCGCATCCAGCAGTCCCTCGCCAAGCTGGGCCACGAGCCCACGCCGCTGACGACGTCTGCGGTGGATGCGTTGCACCCGTCCGGGCGCTGCACCTGCACTGGCGAGGGCACGTGCGCGTGGTGCCGGGCGCGCTGCGACGCGTGCGGCAGCCCGTACATCCCCGAGGCGGTGCGCCACTCGCTCGCCCAGGTGTGGAGCGCCCTGCGCATCACCACCGCGCACCAGGGCGTGGCCGTCGCTGTCCTCCGTGCGGTGTACCCGGAACTGCCGGTGCCGAACGCGCGGGCTGGAGCGGACATCCTCCCGGCATGGAACGCGCTCGCCCAGGCCGTCACCGAGGCCGCGCGCCTCGGCGCGGAGGACATGCGCAACCAGGCCGCCCGTCACATCGCGGGGCTCGTGCTCGCGGGGCAGGACCCCTTCTCCTTCGCGCGTGAGCTCGATGCCCTTCCGCTGCTGCTCGGGGAGGAAGTGCCCCGTGGCTGATCCGCTCGTCTACCAATACCGCCTCCGCACCGAGAAGGGCGCATGGCTCGCGGACGTCATCCTCCGGAGCGACGGCTTCTTCGCCACCGTATCCGACTGGGGCAGCTACGCGTTCCGGTGGACCGCGCCGGGGCGCGAGTTCCGCGCCTTCGTCGCGCACCTCGCGGGCCAGGACGATTACGTGTGCAGCAAGCTGGAGACGCGCGACTGGTGGGATGGAGCGCGAACGCTGAAGCGGATCCGCGAGCACATCCTCACCTACCGCCGCGACAGCATCTACTCGAAGGAGAAGGCGGCCGAAGCGTGGCAGTCACTGGCCGATGCGCTGGGACGCTGGAGTGGGCGTGACGCGAGGAGCGACGACGAAATCCGCATCGACGAGTTCTCCGTCTGGTGCACCAACACCACGTTGGACGAGCCCTACGAGTTCGCCTCCTACGACTACCCGCCGGACGTGCGTGGCTTCTGCGAGAACGTGATGCCGGCCCTCGCCGCAGCCATCCGCGCGCAGCTCCAGACCGAGGCCCAGGCTCTTGCGCTCCGACACGAGCGCGAGGCCTGGGAATCGGAAGGAGGTGCCATCCATGGATAGAGTGCCCGGAACCTTCGTCGTCCTGGAAGGCGGAGACGGCAGCGGGAAGACGACGCTGGCCCGACTCATTGGAGACGAGCTGCACGCCCAGGGCGCGCGGGTGCTGAACACGGAGGAGCCCTCCGGCGGGCCCGTGGGGATGCTGATCCGGCGCATGCTGGCGGAGCGCCCTCTGTCCCCGGAGGTGATGGCTCTCCTGTACGCGGCTGACCGTGCGCGCCACACAGAGACGGTCATCCGGCCGGCGCTCGCCCGCGGCGAGGTGGTGCTGTGCACCCGCTACGTGCTGTCGTCCCTGGCCTACCAGGGGCCGCACGTGGGCCTGGAGCGCGTGATGAGCCTCAACGCCCAGGCACTCAAACCGGACCTGATCCTCTTCCTGGAGTGCCCGGTGGACGTCGCTCTCGGGCGCGCGGGAGCAGCACGCACCTTGGACGCCTACGAGACTCCTGCGGTCGCGGCCAGCGCGGCCGACGGCTACGCACGGGCCCTCACGTACCTGGAGTCCCAGGGCCAGCGCGTAGTCCGCGTGGATGCGTCCCAGGGCTCCGCGCAGGTGCTGCGCACGGCTCTTGAGCAGGTGCTGCCCCTGCTCCCCCGCGCCGGCCTGTAGCCGCCCCACCACCTCACCCCTTCACCACCTGCCGGCCCGGGCGCCGGACGGCAGGGCTCTACCCGTGCGCCCGATCCCCGAGGTTTCCCCGTGTCGAAGTGCTCCGCCGTCCTGCTGTCCCTCCTGCTGTCCACTGCCGCCCTCGCCCAGGAGGAGGCTCCCGCCGACGGCGCCACCTTCCCGGCGTGGAGTTCCCTCGTCGCCACCGCCACCGCGCAGGGCGTCCTCAACCCGGCCGCGCCCGGGGGCAACCCGCGCCCCTTCGCCCTGGGCGTGGGGTACGGGCGCTGGAGCGAGCGCGGCGCCCTCCAGTTGCTCACGCACCTGGCCCCCAGCGTCGCGGCGGACGGGCCGGACGCGGCCGGCGGGCTGCTGCTGCGCCCCGGTGGGCGCCTGGGCCTGAGCGCGGCTGCGCGCCTCCACCGGCTGGGCGACCGCAGCGAACTGCCGCTGACGTTGGGCGGATACCTCCGCGCCGGTGCGTCCCTCGACTCCGCGGCTGACGCCTCCTGGACGTCGCTGCGCGCCGACGCGGGCGTGGCCGCGCACTGGTGGCAGGTGCACACGCCCACGCGTCTGGTGTTGGGCACCCTGGAGGCGGGGCCGGTGCTGCGCCGCCGCACCGGGGATGCCAGCGGCACCTGGCTGGGCCTGTCCGTGGGCGCATCCGTCACGATGCAGCGGGTGACGGCGGGCCTGACGCTGACGCACGTGCCCGCCAGAGAAGCGTCCGTGCCGGGCATGACTGGCACCCACGTCACCGCAGGCGTCGCGCTGCAGGCGGACCTGCTGCCCCTGTAGCCCGAGAGGTAACAAGCCCGGCGCCCAGCGTCTCTTGGGCATGATGCCCAGCGCCTATCGCTGCCCCGTCTGCGGGCAGATCCTCACCCCGCTTCCGGGTGGCTTCCTGTTCTGTTCGGGCAGCCACGCGGTGGGGCCACGCCGCCAGGACCGGACCATCTACCGCCCTGGCCGCAACGGTCGCCTCCAGCCAACGAAGATGGGGGCGGCGGCAAGGTGGCGTGCCGCTGGGGCCGCACAGGGCATACCGCCTGAGAGGTAGCGATCCACCGCCCTCCCAGGCGGTACCCTCTGCCAGCGTTCACCGGAGGTCGTCATGGGCGTCGTGATGGTTCGCATCGACAGCATCATCCCGCCGCACGAAGTCCGCGATGACGGGAAGCTGGCCGCCCTGCGTGAGTCCATGGAGGAGAATGGCTGGCAGGGACGCCCGCTGCTCGGCGTGCCCCATCCTTCCGCCGTCGGCGCCTTCCTCGCACTCACGGGGAGTCACCGCACCGCCGCGGCACAAGAGGCAGGGCTTGAGGAGGTCCCCCTCTACGTGGCCCAGCTGGGCGGTGGGATCCACGTGCACGAATCCATCCACGGCGACTCCCTCCGAAACGAGAGGGACAACCCCATCGAGCAGGAGGACCTGGCCGACTACCTCCGCCCTTGGGACCCTGGCGCGGCTGCGCTCGCCGAGGCCGAGGACGCAACAAACGCCGCAGGGTGACGCCGGGTCCCGGCCGCACCTTGCGGTTGTGGCCGCGCGTGCGCACGCGCACCCTCCGTCGTGGAGGTGGCCATGTCCCTGTCCCGGATGTCCGTCGTGAAGCGGCACGTCACCACCGCCGCGCCGAGCCTGCACGAGGAGGCCATGGAGCCCGGCGGGAAGCTGCCGGCCAACGCCGAGCGTGTGGCCCACCTAGTGGACGATGCGCTCCGGGAGGCCAACCGCGAGGCCCAGACAGACGTGCGCGGGCCGGAGGACTGGGCGGCGATGTAGCTCGGCACGCCCCCCGCTCTCCGCGACCGGAATGACGACGACGGAGCGGGTAGCGCTGGCGCAGCGCCTGGGCGAAGCGGAGCTGGCGCTGCAGGGTGCGATGCGCGGGCTGGACGGGAGTCCTGATGCACGGACACGATTGGCGGACGCGAGGACGGAGTACCTCGCCGCGGAGCGCGAGGCGCTGGTGGCCCTCGGAGCTCAACCGGGCCCGGACGCCATCGAGCTGCTTGCGTCCTCGCAGGCCACCGCGTGACGGAGCAGCCAGCGCGGGTGGTCGCACTGGCCCAGGCGCTTGCCGCACAGGTGGCAGCGGGTGATGGTGGAAGCACTCAGGCGCTAGTCGCCAGCAGTGCCTTCGCGACGCTTGCGCTCAGCTTCATCAGCGAAATAGTCGGGAGGGCCATTGTATCGACCTCTGCCGACATACTCGTCGACGTTGTGCGCCACCTCGTCGACCTTCTCTTTGATGTCGCGCAAATCACCCCGCGCCTTGTCGAGGTCCACGTAAATCAGCCACAGCGTGCCGGAACACTTCCAGAGGTAGTAGGCCAGCACGAGCCACTGCCAATTGACCTTGAGCCAGCCGATGAGTGCGTCCAGCATGGGGCGAGCCTTGCGTGGTTGTTGCTACGAGGCCAACGTCCGGGCAGAAGCCCTCTCGGTTTGACGATGTTCCCGGTCTCGCAACAGTGCGACCAAGCGCTCCCAGTAAGCCACTAGGCTGTCCGTATCGATTGGGCGGTAGCGTGCGAGGAACAGCTTGTAGTGGGTGTCGAGGCGCGCTGCCATGTGGTCGTCGAGGCGACGCCATTCGTTGCGGAGTAGTGCCTCTCGGTGCTTTGCCATGCGCTCCGGCCGCAACGCCCCGGTCCCACGGGCGTCACGCTCAAGTTCAACCATGGACTCCTTCACGCTCTCTGGCGTCTGCTGGACTTCCCATTGAGCGTCGCCAACTCGGCGAAGCGCGTAGAGCGAGTAGCTGGTGATGCTCGGCCAGTCGTAGACGTTGTACTCGTGGACCATCAGCATCTCGACGAAGTCGAACACCCAGTAGTCTGAGAACACGTCCTTGCGCTCGTGAATCTCAGGTCGCCGGAGCGCCATTGCTGTGGCGTGGCGCCGCCCGCGCCAGGTGGACCACGCCCACAGGCCCGCGAACAACGCGACGACCCACATTGCGGCTCCCATGCTCGCTGCCTCCGAGGTGCTGGGTTTGTATGCAATGAGCACCAGCAACGCCGGAGCCTCCCGCGCCCGGCCCAGCCCCGTCAACGCGGGCCGCTGCTCCGCTGCGGTAGCCGAGTGTCGGGCATGTCGCCGCCCAGGCTGGCGCACCCACGGGTGAGGGCCGGGGCTCGGCAGGGCGCCGGGGGGTGTGCTACCTATATGGCGTGGACCACCAGGACGAACTCCAGCTCGTGATTGAGGGACCCAAGGTCCGGCCGGAGACGGCGGACCCTCTCGTTACGTTGGACCTCGCCCGCGCCTATTTCTCGCTCATCCAGCGCGTCGCTGCGGAGCATGGTGACGACCTCACCCTGCAGGGCCTCTTCATCCGCAAAGGCTCGACCGTGGTGGCCTCGCGTCCCAACCAGCAGGGCCTCGCCATCCAGGCGATGACGGACGTCTCACGGTACGTCAACGGCGTCCTGCCACCCCCGCCTCGGCTTGAAACCCCCGTGAAGGAGTTCCGGGGGAGGGTGTTCAACTTCCCGATTTCCGTCACCGTCGCCTCGCGCCTTGGCGACCAGGTTCGCCCGCTCACGCCCGCGCACATCGAGGCCGTCATCCCTCCACGAGAGACGGTGGAGCTTCGCGCGACAGTCGTGGGCGTCGGTGGCGCCAACACGACCTCCGCCCGGTTCGCGTCGAAGTCCGAGCGCAGGGTACTTAGCCTGCGGACGGACGTGCCCACCGCGCAGAAGCTGGCGCACTTCCTCTACTCAGAGGTCGACATCACGGCGACGGTGCAGCGCGACGAGCACGGCCTCATCCACAGCGGTGTGCTGGATGGTTTCAGCGGCCTCACCAGCGCGCCCGACCAGCTCAAGGTGTGGCGCGAGTGGTTCCGTGAGGTGGGCGGTGACTGGAACGACATCGACGATGTCGAGCAGGAGCTGCAGCGTGTATGACGTGAAGAAGCTCCCGAGGCGCGCCCTGTGTGACACGGGCTTCTGGATTCGTGCGCTTGGAGACCGGCCGAAGGACCCGCGCTCACCCCAGGCTGAAGCCTTCTTCAAGGCGATGGCGGACAACGGCCGTGAGATGCTCCTGCCGGCGCCGTGCCTCGCGGAATTGATTCGCGGCAAGCCGGCCCTGACAATCCCGAGCACGCCCTCGGTCATCGTGGTGGGCTTCGACAGGATTGCGGCGATGGAGTTGGGCAAGAGATTTCCCGCCTCCTTCATCAAGCAGCAGAAGGTGAAGTCGGGGTACGAAAAGGGCTACATCCAGTTCGACGCGATGATTGTGGCGTGTGCCATCCGCCACAATGCCGAGTGCATCATCACCTTCGACAACCCGATGAAGGAGCTGGACTACGGCCCCGAAGTGCAGATGCTGTTCCGCAACGTTCGCGACTTCCAGCTCCCGCTGATGGCCTCCATCAACAAGTCCCAGGAGGCGGAGTCGGCGGCACCCGAGGACACTTCCCAGTCCACCGAGCGCTACGAAGAACTTGAGCCGGGACTCGGCGTCCGCAAGCTTGACCTCTCCTGACTGGAAGTCGGGCTACGCCATGTGCTTCCACGTGAGGCGCTGGACGATGCGGCGGACGTTCGCGGACGTCACGCCGAGTTCCCGGGCGAAGTGCAGACGGGCTGATGCTCGACTAGGCGTCAGGGCCCCGTTGACGTGAGGCAGATGGGGGCGTCAGCGCCTGGGCATGAGCGGCGCGATGTCGATGTGGGCGGCCGTCTCCTGTTCTATCTTTTTCACCCGCTCCTCCGCTGAGGGGAGATCAATGCCGACGCTCCGGGCCGCCATCAGGTATTCCTGCACGCTCAGGCCCGCTACAACGCGGGCGACAGCGAGGGCGTCAGACCCATCCGGAACCTTCGGGTCGCTCTCCAGGCGCCGGCAGAGCTCCAGGTCCGCGCGTAGCTCATCCCTGGCGCGACGGAGCCACTCTTGCCGGTTTTCCTGCATCTGAGACGTGTTCGACATGGCTGGGTGTCCTTTCGACGTGTTCGACATGGCTGGGTGTCCTTTCGGGAGGTGAAGCCCCAGCAACGCACGCCCGTAGCGGCCGGGCAACCGGTCGCATCCAGCGCTCCCGGCCGGCCCTACCGCTTCTTCTTCTCCCGGGCGGCGATGGCTTCCGCAATGAGCGCCGCCATCATGGCACGTGCTTCCACGTGAGGCGCTGGATGATGCAGCGGGGTTAGTCTTCTCCCTCGGCCAGCTTCACGTAGTAGCTGAAGAGGCGCTCTGCGAGGCGCATGAGTTCCTCGCTGGACATCGCGTTGAGCGTTGCCGCGATGGAACCCTCGTTCTGCTTGCCCGCGATGCGCGTCGCGTCCTGCTGGATGGCGTGGGCCTCCGGCCAGAGGTCCGGCGGATGGTGCTGCGGATCGTCCGCGAAGCCGAACTCCAGGATGGCGGCACTGAGGCGGTCGCGAAGCGGCGCGTCCATCGTCGCGAGAAGTTCAACAGCGTACCGCGTCTTCGAAAGGCCGTGAGCGTGCATTGGATCGAAGGTCATGCGCGCACTATAGCCCGCCCTACCGATTCCTCTTCTCCCGGGCGGCGATGGTGCTCAGGGCTGGCGCCGGATGCTGGCCGGCTGCTTCTTCGCACCCTGCACCGGCGCGTAGCAGCCGCCCTTGTGCTCGACGGAGTTCTTCGGGCACGGCGGCGAGTCCTTCAGTTCCAGCCAGCATCCGCCGTTGATCTCGCGCGAGGGCGACTGACAAGGCGGCTTGGCCTGCCCCTCCAGCGGACCGTCCGGCATGCTGAGGCGGCGCTCGATGGTCTGCGCACGCAGGGTGGACGCGCCGGCAATCATGTTCGCCATCACCACGTCGCCCACGGTGGCGGGCACGTACTCCACCAGCGGCGCGGGCTCGGCGGGGGCGGCTTCGGCGCGCTCACCTGGACGGCTAGGAGGACGCCAGCAGCTGCTAGCGAGACGGCCGCGAGGAGGCGTAGGCTACGCCCACCGCGAGCAGGTGCTGGGGTGGGCTCCAACTGGAGGCGCGGCGCCACCGGAGCGCGGCCCGACAGCAGGTGCGCCAGCTTCCGGGGTGTCCCTAGCGCCGCCTGTACCGCGTCCGCGATGTCCTCCGTCACGTCGGCCACTTCCTCCACGTCGCTGGCGGGCGCCGCCGGGCAGGACTCCATCTCCAGGGCGATGAGGGCGGGGGAGGAGAACGTGCGGACGCGCAGTTCCAGGTCCACCTGGGGCGCCAGGTCCGTCCTCGCCTGTGGGCACCAGGACAAGGCTGGGCGCCCCTGTCTCCTCGTGGCGGGCCTCGTTGAGCCGGCTGCGGCTCCCCTGCCTGCAGACGCCTTCCGCAACGGTGCCCAGACGCAGCAGGTAGCAAGCCTGTTCTCGGCATGCGTCCTGCTCTTGGCCTGCGCTCTCGCGCCGAACGCCTTCGCTCCGGCGCGCCACCCAGGACACCTCTTGAGCCCGCGCCTCCACTCTTCCCCGCCCCGCTTCGCCCTCCTTCTTCTCGTTGCCGTGGCAGCCCTGCGATGCGGCCCGTCCGAGGACCTGGACGAGGGTCCGCCCACGCGGCCTCCTGTCTCGCAGGACGGAGGCTCCTCGGACGGCGGAGCGAGCCAGGTGGACAGCGGCATGCCCATTCAGGACGGGGGTTCCACGCCTCGTGATAGCGGGAGCGACCCTATCTGCACTCCTTCCTGCTCCAGCAGATCCTGCGGACCGGATGGCTGTGGCAGGACGTGCGGGACGTGCCGGAGCGGCACCACGTGCAGCGGCGGCAGCTGCGTCTGCGTCCCCCAGTGCAACGGCAAGACGTGCGGCTCGGATGGATGTGGCGGCACCTGCGGCACCTGCCCCGCCAACGCCACCTGCAGCGCCGCAGGCGACTCCTGCGCGTGCGCGCCGGGCTACGTGCCCAACCAAGCGCACAACGGCTGCGTCCGCGTCGGCGGGGCCTGCGAGGGCGTCAGCCAATACGGCTACTGCTCCGGCGACACCTGGGTGCGCTGCGACGCGCAGGAGGGCATCGTCACCATGGAGTGCGGCCCGGGCCGGTGCAAGCGGCTCGACTCCGCCGGCACCGGCGCCTGCACCTGCGGCAGCATCGACGCCAACGGCGTATGCGCTACAGCCTCCGGCGCAAGCGCCGCGACGCCCCGCGTCCACTTCACCTGCGCGACGAGCGCGGGGGTGCTCCTCGCCAGCAACTGCACTGTGGAGACAGGCTCCTCCGCGGGCTTCTGCTCCACTTTCGTGACGGCGTACGGCAACCAGACGTCATGTTTCTGCGGAACTTGCTCTGTCCCTGGGCGCAACAACCAGTGCGGCTCGCTGTGTGGCAAACCGTCGGACTGCCGCTACTACTCTCAGGGCAACTTCCACACCTGCGGCTTCTGACCTTCCATGAGTTCGGCGGCCTCCGTAACAGGCTCTTGGGGGAAGGCATCCCCCACGAGGATGCCGCCCTTGCCTGGCAGACGTCTGATGCGAGCCGGGCGCCTGCCACGCCAAGCGCCCGGCCAATTTCAACGGTCTCGGATTTGGACCTATGAGTGACGGTCTTGTTGCCCCAACTGACCTTCCCCAAGCACGGCATGGCTGCTCTTCATCAGGGGTAGGGCCGACTTCAACTCCTGAGTCCTGACGCGCGTCGCTCTGCATCAGCCTGTCGCAGGCGCCGACTCAACCTAGTTGTTGAATCCAATGGCGCCGCGTGTCTGCACAGGTATCGTTTTCCAACTCCCGGCTGCTCCAGTGCCCAACTGCCCACTGTAGTTCGTTCCCCAGGCCCAGATGGTGCCGTCTGACTTCCGCGCGATGGAATGGTCGTTTCCGGCTGCGACGCCAACAACTCCGGTGAGTCCCTGCACTTGCACGGGGGTCAGGCGGTTCGTCGTTGTTCCATCACCAAGCTGGCCTCTATCGTTGTAGCCCCAGGCCCAAACGGTTCCGTCGGATTTGACCGCCAAGGAATGAGCTGTGCCAGCCGCTATGGCGACAACGTCGGTGAGTCCTGGAATCCGAACAGCATCGTGCGAATCCGTTGTCGTCCCTATGCCCAGTTGGCCGGACGAATTAGAGCCACAGGCAATAACTGTTCGGTCGGGCATTAATGCCAATGTGTGCAACGTGCCTGCCGAGATCGCCGTACTTGCCGTCAGCGCCCAAACCCTGACGGGCACGGCGCTATATTGTCCAATCATGTAGCTGCAAAGCTGACCATCTAGATTGTAGCCCCAGGCAAATACGGTCCCGTCGGTCTTTTGGGCAAAAGAAAAATAGCCGCCGACGGTGATGGAGCGCACGCCCGTGAGTCCGGGAACCATCATGGGGGTGTAGCGACTTGCGGATGGCTCATCGCCCAGTTGGCCGAAGCCGTTGTCGCCCCATAGCCAGACCGTCCCGTCGTCTTTGAGCGCTGCCGTATGATCGCGCTGGGATGCGATGGCTATAATGTTTGTGAGGCCCTGGACTGGCTGTGCAGTGGTGTTTCCCGTCCCTCCGTTCCCCTGCTGACCGTAATAGTTCGGCCCCCAAGTCCATACCGTTCCGTCATTCTTCAATACAGCGTTGTGCCTTTCTCCTGCAGCTATGGCGACTGCGTTCGTCATCCCTGGCACCTGGGCTGGATAGGGCCGATCCTCCTCAGCCCCATCGCCTAGCTGGCTGTAGTAGTTGCCTCCCCAGGCCCACACAATCCCATCCGACATCAAGGCAAGCGAATGGTTGTAACCGCCCTGCAGATTCTGGACTGATGCGGTACTGCAGGCAATGCCGGCTTGAAGTGTGAAAGACTGCGTGGCGGAGAGCCCAAGGGCGTTGAGGGCAGTAACTGTTACCGTGGGCGGAATTCCGTCGGGCAAGCAGTCGTCGGCCGTCCAGATGACTTCGCTGGTGTTGGTCGTGCTCGTGGCCGCATGCAGGGTGCCTGAGTTGGCGGCCCACGTGAAAGACAACGGGCTGCCCTGAGGATCATTCGCGCGTACACGGAAGACGACGGTGCCGTCGATAGGAGGAACCGTGGTTCTTGACTGGAAGGCGTCCAGAAATGATGGACGAATGTAGCCGGTAGTGGGAGTGCCGGTGTGGATGGTCAACTTGCGAATCCCCTGGCCGCCGCGGCCGTCCCTTACGTCAATGACGAACGTGCAGGTGCTGCTGGTGAGCGGTGCTGAAGGGGTGAAACTCGGCCTGGAGGTCGTGGCGTGCGTCCAGGAGCCGGCGCAGTTGGACGACCACTCAATACTGAGAATGTCGCCATCACTGTCGTAGGGCCAGGTGAAAAACTCGATGGGCTGCCCGACTGCAATGGCTGTGGGGATGGCCGCAATGCCATCTACGATGGGCCAGTGGTTGACCGAGATGTTGACGGCTGCGCTGCCGTTCTCTGGGGCCACCATGACGGTGACGCTGATGCCGGACAGGGTGCCCTTGGAGTTCACTACCCAGAGTCTCAATTCAACCGGGCCTGAATACGCCGGTGCCGTCCAACTAGTCGTGAGGCTGAAAGGGTCACTGAAAGTGCCTGCGTCGGCACCCCATTCGTATGTGAGTGTATCGCCCGGATTGGTGGAGTCGGCGACAGCTTGTAGTTCTATTTGTCCTCCATGCGCCACGGTTCCGGCGCTGGCGACAAGGGAGAGGATACGGGGCGCGGTGTCCTCTGCGGGAAGTGGCGGATTCGCTTCCTGAAGCATGAGGGTAATGGCGGTCGTCTGGCCAGCCACGACTGCCACGTCCGTTGCTTGGCCCAGATAGAGCAGGGTATTGGAGTTGTCGAAGGCCATCGCGCTGAAGGTGCGTGAGTTGCCCGCAGGCAGATTTCCCAGTACCCCACCCCACTGGCCGCCCGTCTTCACCAGGGCATCGATGCGCGTCGTCATGCCCGGGCCAGATGTGATGAGATCCACCCGGGTGATGTCGCCGGCGCTCAGCGTCTGGGGCAGTGACACCACGGCTTGGGCGCTGCCCTCCTGCACTGCCGGGGCAGTGCTGCACCCGGATAGGGCCAGCACCACGCCTATGGCCAGCAGTGCCAGCCTTCTTCGCTTCTCACTTTTCATGGACGACTCCAGCGCGTGGGACGGGGCCTTCCGCCAGCGAGCAGGCCCTTCCGGCCACGCCCCCGGTGGACCACCGGCGGAAGGTGAGCCGAACTCTATGGGGAGTCGCTTGCTCCACGCGCCTGGGTCACCCTCGCGTCGGGGGAAGTCGTTGGAGACTTCGTGCACGCCGCCCCTTCTTGTCGTCCAGGAGGGCAATTGTGCGGCGACAGCTGTCGCGCTCTCGCGCGGTTCGGGCATTCGTCGAGAGCCCACTGCACGTCGTCTGATCATGGCCTGAGACTTCCGGCCGGGCGCCGAAGACGTCCCGCTTCCAGAGCTGCGGATTGACGGCCCAGCCTCCGTGGACGGCCGTCCCGGACACCGGATGGGGCAGTGCCCCCGCTCCAGAGGGAATGACCAGGGCACACGCGCTGCACAGCTCCGGAGGGACACGCCGCACGGAGCCAGCATGGACCCCATCTCACGCAGCCGCACCGCTCTCCTCCCCACCACCTACCGCGAGCCCGCTGAGCAGCCCCAGCGCTCCACGCCGAAGCCCAAGGTCCTGGAGAGGGCAATCAACACCATCGACGCCTTCACCCCGCACACGCCCACCCAGAAGGCGCTCGTCGACCAGGCCCGCCGCGCGACGTCGCCCACGGCCATCACCATCCGCTCGCCGGCCGAGGGCCTGACGCAGGCGGAGAGCGAGCCGCGAGTCTCCGCTCAGGGAATCTTCGGGGACATCGGCAAGGGGCTGTCGAAGCTCGGGGACCGAGTGCTGGACGGCGTGGCGGGCATTGGCAAGGGCATCTACGACAGCGTCAAGGGCACCCTGAAGAACACCTGGGAGATGGCGGAGACGGCCGGCAAGGGCCTCGCCAACATCTTCACCGGCCGCTTCAAGGAGGGCTTTGCGCAGCTCGGCTTGAGCGTGCTGAAGGGCATCCAGACACCGACGGACGGGCTGCTGCGCCTCGGCGGGAGTGTTCTCAGCGCCATTCAGACGATGCTCTTCATCGAGCCCGCCAGCCGCAAGCTGACGGGCGACGAGCTGGCGGCGCTGCACAAGGTGTACGGGGACTCCATCGACTACACGCGCATCGAGATCAAGGAGGGCAACGCGGGCCTCCTCACCATCGGCGGGCGCCCTTTCACCCACGGCGACACCATCTACATCCCGAAGGACTCGCTCCCTCTGACGCCGGAGCTGCTCGTCCACGAGACGGCCCACGTGTGGCAACACCAGAACGGGGGCAACGACTACATGAGCGAGGCGTTGGTGGCGCAGCTCTTCGGCGACGGCTACAACCTCGGGAAGGCCCTCCGGCAAGGCAAGTCGTGGGAGGAGATGAACCCGGAGCAGCAAGCGGAGTTCATCGAGTTGGCCTTCGGCCAGGGCTGCTTTGAAGAGCCGCCTGCGCCGTTCAAGATCGACGGCAGGGACTACACCCAGCAGTTCGAGGCCGCGAAGGAGTCCCTCCGCGCCGGCCAGGGAGCACCGTGACCATGCGCCTCCATCGAATCCTGCCGCTCGCGCTCGTCCTCCTCCAGGTGGCCTTCCTCACCGCCTGCCAGCCGCCCCTGGAGGTTGCACTCGCATCGAGCAGCGAGCGCCTGCCGAGCCCCACGTTCCTGATTGAGGAGCCGTCCCAGGATGGCGGCCCTCCGCGGTACGACGTCATCCGCGTGGTGACCGAAGAGGGGAAGACGGTGTGGCACGTGCGCGCGCTCTCCTTCGGCGGGACGCGCGGACACCGCGTCGTCTACGGCGAGGTGCCGGACGGCTTCGAGACGGTGGAGCCCGTCCAGCCGCTGCAAGCGGGGCGGCTCTACAGCATCGGGGTCTCGGGTGAGGGCTCCGGTGCGTTGCGCTTCGTCACCGGGCAGGACGGCAGCGTCCGCCCCGAGAAGGAGTAGCGCTCAGGTCGTCCCGCGCGCCCTACCCAACAGGGCGCTCCATCAGCCGCGACTTAACTAGCAGCTTTGACCGTGCTGTCATGGATTGCCATGACAGCTGCTTTCACCTTCCGCTGCCTCGCGAGCGCTGCCGCGCTTCTCTCTCTCGTCGGGTGCGGCTCGGCCACCATCGGCGGGGGCGGCAGCCCGGCGCGCGCGAAGTGGGTCGGGTCCGTCGTCAGGACACCAGACGGCGGGCAGCTCCGCACGACCATCTACTACGGGCCCTGGCAGTGCAGCGCCGCGTTCCTGTCCCGGTGCGAGTCGAAGTGCTCGGCACAGGGGCTCCCCCTCATGGGCTGCATCTGGCTGGCCGACATCAAGGGCGACTGGCAGGGCCGCTACCTCTTCATGCCCGCAGAGGCCGGGGGCCGCCTCGCCATCACCCACTGCTGCTGCGACTACCCGGCCGTGCCTGACGGCGAGGCGCAGCGGAGAATTTGGGAGCGCGGTCGCACGGCCTTCCGGCGCGACTGGAGCACCGAGTTCGGCGACTGGCCGAAGACGGGCAAGACGAGCTGGCCCGGCCACCACATCTACGACCTGCTGCACGGAGGCCCTCCGCTCGCTGCGGGCAACATCCTCCCTGTCCCGCCCGACGTACACCTCGACTTCAACAGCGCCTACCCCGCCTGCTACGCCCCCAGGGGAAAGTGGCTGGCACCAGGCCCTGAGCGGCCCTACGTGGACTGAGGGCGCCATCATGACCATGGACAGCCTGCTGAAGGAGTTCTCACGCCTCCACTTCCCCCGCCCACCAGCCGCTCCTGCGGACATTGCCGCCTTCGAGTCCCGCGTCGGATGGAAACTGGATACGAACCTGCGCGCCTTCTACCTGCATTCCGATGGCGGAACGCTCTTCGAGGAAGAGCCCGACGCGAGCTACCGCATCCTCTCGCTCGCGGAGATCCGCCGGGCACGTGTTGCCATCATGGGCCGGGACGCCGACGAGTACGGGGCGCCATCGCAGTACACGCTGGTGGACATGCAGGACACCAACTACGTCATCCTGGATGTGGCCCAGCTGGCTGGAGGCGCGTACCCGCTCTTCGATGCGTGGCACGAGACCTATCCAGTAGCGAAGCGCATTGCTTCCTCGTTCGCGGAGTTCCTGGAGCGCGCGATGCGGAGCGACGGCTTCTCGTACTGGCTGGGCGAGTGAGTACCGCCCGCGCGTGGCGCGCCTCCCCCAGGCGTGCGATGTCCGCGCCGTGCCCAGCCACGACAAGACGAAGACGCCCCCGGAGCGCCGTCGCGCGCCCGCCGGCACCACCGTGCGCATCGACGGGCTGCGCCTCTCCCGCGAGGCCTGGGCGAAGGTGGAGTCACTGACGGCCCAGCTGCGCCGCGCGGGCATCCCCCGTGCCCGGCCGTCCGGCGCGCTGGATCTGCTGGTCCTGCACCCGGAGGTGGCCGCGCGAGTGTTGGCCGGAGGCTGCCGCGTCTACCGCTGCGCCACCTGCGAGGCTTGGCTGGACGCAGCGGGCGCGCTGGCCCATCAGGACGCGCTACCAACGCACGAGGTGCAAGGCTTCAGCGTGCCGGTGGCGTGAAACACAACGGCCCGCTCCGATGCTCTGGAGCGGGCCGTTGCACTACAGGCCGAACGTGTACCGGATGCCCATGCCCGCCATCCGCTCGCGGGTGGTGGACTCGGCGAAGGCGAAGACGCCCAGGTTCTGCCGGAGCCGCGCCCCACCCTCCAGGCGCGCGTACGCGCCCGTGAGGGAGGAGACGCCGGCCTGGGCCTCCAGGTAGCCGGTCCGCACCGGCACGTCGCTCAGCACCCGCGACAGCCCCGCGGCTACTGCTGCCCGCGGGGCATCGAAGGGACCGCGCCCTCCACGGCCGACTTCGCGGCGACGGCTCCGAGCGCGACGGAGAGGGCCTGCTCCTGCACCTTCTCCTCCGCCTTCTGCTCGCCGTGCAACGCGGAGAACTGGAGCTTCGCCAGCGCCTGCTCCGTGGGCTTGAGCGGACGCCAGCCGTTCGCCTTCATCCAGCTGTCGATGACCTCCAAGCCCTTGGCGGCTTTGTTCAGTGCGGTGTTCTCCGGGTCCTCGGCGGCGATGTCCTCGACGACGTGGAAGGCGTGGTAGGCGCCCAGGGCGATGCGCCGCTTGCGCCGCTCGGTGAGCCAGGTGCCGCCAGCGAAGAGACCGATGGCGCCCGTCACCGCGCCGAGCACGATGCCGATACTGGTGGGCGTGAGCAGCGCGTCCAGGATGCTGGAGCTGGCGCCGGTGGACGCCTGGGCGAAGGCCACCGGCGCGGAGAGGACGACCGCGAGGCACGCGGCCAGGGTGAGACGCTTCTTCATTGTGTTGCTCCTTCTGGGGGTGTGGGGCTCCCGGGAGCGCCCCGGGCAGGCGCCGGCAGCTGCCGGACGAATGCGTCAGGTGGCCGCGGAGGACTCGACGTCCGCCTTCATTGCTTCCGCGCGCAGCGCCAGCGCTTCCGGCAGCCACAACTCGCCCTCGGCGCCGTACTTCCACACGCCACGCTCGTCGAGGGGCTCGCCCAGTTCCTCCGAGCAGATGCGCATGAAGTCGAAGGCCAGGTCGTAGTGGCTCGGGTGGACGAAGTGCCGGAGCGTGATGGAAGCGGTGTTCCTCCCGTTGTGCGGAGTACTCGCGGTTGCGATGTCTTTGCGGACGGCCGTGCGGAATTGATCCAGCAGCTGTTCGCGGTCGACGCTGAGCTTCTGGGTGGCAGGCATGCAGGTGCTCCTGGTGGCGCTACGGGTGGGATTGAGAGACGGTGGGCCGCTGCCGGCGGAAAGCGTCAGACGCGCGGCATCCAGTTCCACTTGCCGGGCACGGGCGCCTCGGTGGGGGCCTGGGACACGTTGGCCGCCGTGAACGGCAGGAAGCGGGGCGGCTTCACCAGGAGCTCCACGGTGCCGTCGTCGTTGACGGCGGTGATGTCCGCCGCGCACACCACCTCATCGCGCTGGTAGTGGACGGCCCGGCCCACGCTGGGCTTCTGGCCCGGCGGCACCACCGGGGCGCCCTTCACGGACGCGACCGGCGTGTTGATGGCCTCGGCGACCGCGAGCCAGCCGGCGCGCACCAGCGTGGAGCACTTCTCGAACGGGGGCAGCTCGGCGCCCGTCACCGCGGAGCGTCCGCCGGTGACACCGCCGTAGCACTGGTACAGCACCAAGGCAGTGGCGAGCTTCCCGGGGTTCGCCTGGGCCAGGGCCTTCTCGGCGGCGGTGATGAGTTCGGCGGGCGGCGTGTACGGCGCGGACGTCGACATGCAGGTACTCCTGGTGGTGCTGCGGGTTGGACTGCGAGACAGAGACTCAACGGCGCGGCAGCCAGCGCGGGTGGTCGCACTGGCCCAGGCGCCGGCCGCACAGGCGGCATCGAGGAGGTGAGCCCATTCAGCCCTCCAGCGGCGCTTCGGAGGGGGCCCACTGCGCGCGGCGCTGGAGGACGTCGGCGCCGTAGTCCTTGCCGGTGGTGAGGGCGTCCATCGCGGTGATGGCGTCACGCTCCGTGACATCGTCCGGCAGCGCGCGCAGCACGGCCTCCACCTTCTCCTGGCTGGCGTTGTAGCTGGCCACCGCGCCGGCGAGACGCACCCGGGCCGAGCGCGCGCTGTGCCGCTTGTCGAAGTCGCGGATGCGGTCGGCCAGCAACTCCGCGCCATAGAGGATGTTCGCGCCCGGGTCCTGCCACGCGGGGCGCCCGTCCGGCATGAGCCGCGCGAGGAAGGCCCGGTGGTACCGGCGGTCAATCTGCATCAGCCCGTGTCCGTTGCCCTTATCGCCCAGGCCGGCGGGCCCGCGCGGCTTGAGCCACAGTCCACCCATGGACTCGCGTTCGCAGACGGCCGCCAGCAGGTACGGACACAGGCGCGTCACCGTGGACGCGGCGTGAAGCTCGCGGCTCCACTGCGCCAGGTGCTTCGGCAGGCGCTGCTCCAACTCAGCGAGGGTCATGGCGTCACCACCATCGGGAAGCGGGCGCGGTACCAGCGGCGCCACAGCGGGTGCACGGCGAAGACGGCGCAGCCGACGAGCGCCGAGTACGAGCCCTTCGCGGCGAAGTAGGCGAACCACGCCACTTCCTTGCCGACGAAGTAGAGGGCCGCCATCCGGAAGCACTCGACGGAGGGGACGGGCCGCGCAGCCTCCGCCTCGGCCATGCGAGACGAGACGGAGGCGTGGTGAAAGCCGAGCGCCACGGCCAGCGCGCCCAGCCACTCCAGCGCGTTCGCGCGCGTGCAGAGGTTGACGGCGATGAGGACGGCGTAGACGACGGCCGCCTCCAGGTGCCAAGTGCGAAGTTTCATCGTGCAGGCTCGCGAGGCGCTGGAGTCGAAGGCCCGCCGGAGCGCCACGCTGCCAGGACCAGAAAGGCGCACGCGGCGAGCACGTGCGCGGCGAAGAGGGAGAGGCTCACCGGCGCCTCGGCGGAGAGGCGGGCTCGGGTGCGTCCTGTACCTGCTGATGCTGCGCGGGCACCTGGGCCTGGACGAACCACCGGCCGCACTCGCGCAGGCCCGCGAGGCCCAGCAGCCCGACGATGGCGCCCAACACCCACAGCGCCCCGGCCTGCCGGGAGTTGCGGTGCTCCTGCGCGTCCTGGCGCTCCTTCAGCACCGGGACGACCTTCACCGACTCCTTCATCTCGGAGACCTGCGTCGCGAGTTGCTCCACCTTCTCGCGCAACTCCGGGACGGCACGCACCGCAGGCGTGTGCTCCGTCACCCGCCGGTCCAAGTCCCCGATGCGGTCCTCGAGCCGGTGCACCTGCTCGGCCGTGGCCATGCGCTCGCCGATGCCACGCACCTCGACATGCACGCCCTCCACCACCCGGTGGAGGTCCACCGCCATCCGCTCAGCGGCCTTCAGCGCGGCCCCCGCGCGCTCGTTCGTCGCCTCCTGTTGGGCGGCGAGCCGGGCGAGGTCCTCACGGACGGTGTCAGGTGTGCGGCGGGGAGCGGGGGGCATACCGCCGCATGGTCAACGCTCGCGTGGACGGCGTCCGGCACAGCCAGTGACCACCCATAGATGGGGCACGCATGCCCCATCTATGAAATCAGGGACGGCCGTGCGACAGATCTACGTTCGGCAACACTCTGGAGACAGCGCACCAATGGAATCGTTCTGGGAGAAAGTCATCCTCCTCATGATTGACAAGCTGCTTCTGGCGGCAGCAGGAGCAGGCATTGTCTTCTACTTCTCGCGAGCATTGGAGCGCTACAGACGGGACCAGTCAGTCAGCAGTGAACTCGGGAAACTCCGAGCACAAGCCTTCGCGAAAATACTCGCCGCATTGTCGTCGAACCACATGATTCTTACCCAGGCCCTTGAGCACCGACACACCGCTCAAATTCCAGATACCGACGCACTGCTGCTGGCCCGATCAAAGGAGCAATTGGAACGACTACGCGACGTGGTCCTCGAAGGAATAGGACTAATGGACAAGCCTGTAGGGACGTTGTTTTCAAATTACGCAACAGCATTTGGCGAATTTGACCTGTCCGAAAAAGCATTACTCGAAATGACCGACGAACAAATCGAAGCAAAGCTCAAAATCATTCGCGCCATGCGAGAACAACTAGCGGCCTACATCCCTCCTATTCCAAGGGTCGACTAAGTGGTGCGGATTGGGCCACTTACGCTGTCACACCGACTGCCCTCTCTTTCCCGACGCCGAGCAGCCAGTCACGAAAGGCGGGCCAGGAGTTCTCGGTGATGAGCCCTCGCACGAAGGCGTTCGCCTGCCACTCGCGGATGAGCCCCTCGCCGCGCTGGAGTAGCCAGGGCCTCTCGCGGGCGGTCCGCTGCTCCAGCATGTACTTCTCGAACTCGGCCACCGTCTCCTCGAAGGTGGCCAGCGGGTTGTAGACGAGCCAGTCGTAGCCCTTGTCCTTCGCGTAGAAGCGCTCGTCCTGGGCCGCCATCTCGACGGTGGAGTACTTCCCCCAGTCGTCGCTGCTACCCGGGGCCGCGCCCCCGGACTCCATTTGCAGCAACTCCTGCTCGAGCGCCGTCTTCTTCACCAGCGTGGCGGAGTTCACCTCGGCGGCTGCGCGCGACAGCGCGGCCGAGGCGTCCAACTGCCCCTTGATGCGGGCGATCTCCAGCCGCAGGTCCCGCTTCCGGGCCTCGGCGGCGTTGATGGCGTAGACGTCGCTCTGCGTGAGGGCGGGCATGGCCGACTCCTAGATGGGCTGCTTGATGTTGTGGCTGAGGAGGCCCGCGGACTCGTAAGTGCGGGCCCCGTGCACGGTGAGCTTCACGACGGCGCCCTCCCCTTCCGGCGCCACGCGGCGGACCAAGCCCGGGCGCAGTCCCTCCAGCAGTTCGCCGGGACGCAATGCGCGCAGCTCCGTCCAGCCCGCGAAGCGCCGGTAGACGAGGTGGTTGGGCGTTGCCACCAGGACACGGCCGTCGGTGAGCTCCACCCGCCAGCGCGCGGCGCGGTGGATGGAGGCGGCCACCACCTCGAATACGCCCACGCGGCGCGTGTCCTCGTGCTGGGTGAGGACGCGCATACCCGGGCGAAGGGACGCCGCTGGTACCTCCCGCCTGTCCTCCAGGGCAATGGGCGTCTCGGGCGCGACGCACGTGCCGCCCGTCCCGCCGGAGCCGCCTCCCTCGCCGCCCGAGGGCCCCCCGCCGAAAGGCGAGGCAGTGGACTTCGCGAAGTTGATGCCCACCCCGGCGTTGTAGACGGGCGAGAACCACATGGAGGCGCTCACGCCGTAGACGCCGTGCACCTCACAGAGGAGCGCGACGTACTCCCCCAGGTTCTGCCCCCAGAGTCCCGCGAGGGCCGCCGGGGACTGGAAGGTGTGGCTGATGGCGACGCGGTTGAGCGCGTTGCCCTCCACGGCCGAAGCGTACTTCCGGTCCGGCAGGGGGATGTAGCGCGTGCCCCGGTACGTGGCGCTGACGCTGCTGTAGTAGTCCACCTTGAGGTAGCGGAGCGCATCCAGGTTGTCGTCGATGCTGGAGGGCTGGATGAAGAAGTGGTGCACCAGCCAGGAGTGGACGATGGGCGTCGTGTACCGGAAGTAGTCCGTGCACTGGACGTCCAGCCTGTCGATGAGCGGTGCGCCTCCGCGCACGCCCGTGTTGTTGCTGCCCCGGTAGTGGACGCGCCCCGCGGCCGACGTGCCGTCCAGCGCCTGGTTCGCCCTGAAGAAGGGCGTGTCCAGGAGGTAGCTGCCGATTTGGACGTTTCCACCGGCCGCCTTGAAGGCGGTGCCCACGTTGTCCAGCTTCGCTCCGGCCACGGGCACGCCGTTGCCGTCCTCCGCATAGTTGGACGTCTGGAGGGTGTTGGCCACCAGCAGGTCGAACGTCACCATCTTCCGCATGGAGACGGCGTCCAGGTACACGGCCTTCCCCGTGTCGGAATTGGCGGCGTTGATCTCGAAGTACAGCTGGACGCCGGTGCACCCCGCCGGGCAGGTGCCCTTCACCTTCACGCGCTGGTACGAGGTGGTGAGCGTGACGAAGGTGCTCGTGGACTGGCCGCCATAGGCACCGCTGGCATCCTCCCAGAGGAGAATCAGGTTGGCGCCAGGCTGGGCGAGCGCGGCGGAGGACTTCACCCAGGCCTCCGCGTAGAAGGAGTCCCCCGCGGTGCATTTGATGCGTCCTCCCGGGGCAGCGCTTTGGAAGCCGCCGATGAAGTTGAGCCCCGTGAATCCACCACCGCTGGGCACCACCAGCTTGCGGCACCGGCGCCCCTCCTTCGCGTTGACGGGCTCCTCCACCAACGCGTCGCCCTCGGGGGACTTCCCCTGCGCATCCGCCTCCGAGTAGCCGTTGGGCACCAGGTTGTCCGTGGGCGGCAGCAGCAGGTGGGTGAAGCTGATGGCCGCCGTCGCCACCGCGGCACTGGTGACGGAGCTGGCCGACATGTGCCTGGCGTAGACGCTGCCGGTGGGGACGTTGGAGAGGTCCGCCACGGCCATGGTGACGGTGTCCGGGTCGGCCACCACGCCACCACCGAGGACACGCCAGCTGCTCTGGCTACCGTTGGTGTAGAGGGCCTGGACGGCGCACTGAACCTCCGTCTGCAGCGTCAGCTTCAGCGGCGCCACCCACCGCCTTTCCGAGGGGCCGAACTTCCGCGGCTCCAGCAGGTAGCTGTCGGTGTTGTTGGGGTCGCTGCCCTCGTAAACCACTACCTGGAAGCCCGAGAGGAGGTGCGCGGGGAGCACCTCGTCGTGCGTCCAGCGAATGTCCAGGTAGCGCGACTTGATGAGCTGCGGAGAGCGGACGCCGTCCACCTCGCGGTCGTAGATGCCGGCCGCTTCCTCCTGCTCGCGCGAGCGCATGCCCTCCCGTTTAGGGAGGCGGCGTGGACGAAATCCCCAGCGTGAGGGTGGCCGGCACCGTGGGCACGGACACCACCAGGGCGCTCGCCGCGCCGGTGCTGTAGTTGCCCGAGGTGTCGATGGCCTTCACGTGCACCAGGTGGTTGACGCCCGGCGGCGGCAGTGCCCACTCGTAGGTGGTGGCGCGCACCTTGCCGATGAGGGTGCCTGCCTCCCAGCTGGCGCCGTAGCGCAGCTCGTAGGTGTCCCTGTCCAGGTCCGGCACCTCCGCCCAGCGCAGCGTCGCGGTGCTGCCGTTGAGGGCACAGGTGAGGCCCGTCACGTCGGAGGGCGGCGCAGCCTTGCCCACGACGGTGTAGCTGGCCGAGGCGTAGGTGGTGACGAGGCCGTTGAGGACGGCGGCCACCTGCACGGTGTACGCGCCCGGCAGGCAGTCCAGCAACTCCCAGTAGTGCGTCTGCACCGGCGTCTCCAACGTCCAGTTGCCGCCCTCGCGCTGCCAGCGCACCCGGTACTCGGTGGCGGTGGCCACCTGCGTCCACCGGGCCGTCGCCATGACTTTCACGCCGCCATTCGTCGTCTTGTACAGCGACTCGCCCACCGCAAGGCCTGCGGGTGGCGCAGACAAAGGCAGCACGGACGTAGGCAGCGGCTGCAGCTTCACTCCGTACTCCACCTCCGCGTACTTCCCCGGCTCGTGGCGCAGGGCGGTGATTTCGTAGAGGTGCGGCTCCACCTCCGCCACGTTGAGGATGCGCCAGAGGGTGGGCGTCAAGTCGGACGCGGCCAGCACCCAGACGGCCTGGGGCTGGGGCGCGGCAGAGAAGGGCGTGGCCACGGTGAGGGCGCGGTAGGGCGCCGGTGCGAGCGCGGCCAGCGGGCGCTCCTCCACGGTGCCATCCGGTAGCACTGCGGAGAGGGCGTACGTCTTCCCGGCTTCCAGGGTGACGTCCGCGTCGAACTCCACCTGGCTGGCGGTGGCAGCCACCACGCGCCCGCCCCACCGGCGTCCGGCCCGGTACGGGTCCTGGAGCTTCACCACGGCGCCGGGGTTGCGCATGGCGCCCTCGAAGCCGGTGCGGAACGTCACCGTCTCCGTCTCCAGCCTCTCGGTGAGGAGGAGCCACCGGCCCACGCGCTGCGCCTGGCCCCGGGAAGTACAGCCGAGCGCCACCACCTCGGTGGGGTTGTAGCCGTAGGTGGCGAGGCCCTCCTCGTCGGTGACGTACTCCTGCGCCGCCTTGAAGTGGTTGTCCGGGTCATTCCACGTCACCAGCGCGACGGTGTGCCGCGCGCGCTTCCCGCTGGAGGCGTAGGTGAAGAGGCCGTCCACCACGTTGGCCGGCGTGAAGAGGTACTCGGCGTCGCGCGGCGCGTCCTGGGCGACGAAGACGGCGCCGGAGGCCCAGTACGTCATGCCTCTGAAAACGGACGCGAGGTTGTTGATGACCTTGTACGCGTCCTCCTGCGTCTGGAGGTAGAGGTTGCAGCGGAAGCGCGGCTCCGTGCCGCCCTTCCCGTCCGGCACCAGCTCGTCGCAGTACTTCGCCACCGTGTAGAGGCCCCATTTGTCCACCGCGGCCTCGTTGAGGTAGCGGCCCAGGCCGTAGCGCTTCGTCGTGAGGAGGTCGTAGAAGCACCAAGCCGGGTTGTCCGTCCAGGCCACCTTCCACGTGCCGTCCCAGGTGCCCTCGTACGTCCGGGCCACGGGGCTGTAGTTGCTGGGCACGCGCACCCGCAGCCCGCGAATCCGGTAGCTGCGCGTGGGGATGTTGCTGAACTGGCTGGCCGCCACCTGCAGCGCGCACAGCGCGGTGTTGGGGAAGCTGAGCTTCTCGTCCAGCAGCGTCGCGTAGGACTTCCAGATGACCTTGTTCTGCGTCGTCACGCTGTCCGCGTCCTCGCTGACGCGCGTGACGCGGATGTCCCAGGGCGGAGAGCCCGTCAGCTCCACGCGAAAGGTGCGCTCGTAGGGGCTGGTGCACTTCCCCCGGAAGAGTTCGGCGTCCTGGAAGGACTGCACCACGTACCCGCCCCCGTTGCTCTGCACAGCGATGGAGACGAGGACGCGGGTGGGCTTCAAGTCGCCCGTCGTGGGGTCCTGGTAGGTGAGCTGGGGCACCTGGAGGGTGACGCGCACGGCGTCCACCTCCGGGTCCGACACCGTGCGCACCACCGGCGTGGCGCGCTTCACCTCGACGCCCACGGAGTGCTCCGCCTCGCCGGAGGGGAAGCCTGGGATGTACTCCTGCGACTGGGTGCCCTTCACGTCGTACACGGTGACGCCCGTGAAGTTGAAAGTGCCGTCGGGATTCTGGATGGCGACGCCGTCCAGGTAGACGGACTTCAGCCCGTCCACGAGGCCCTGAATCTCCCCCTCGCATAGCAAGTCCACCACGCGCGCCTTGGAGCTGGACTTCAGTGTGTTGGGAGACTCGACAGGGGTGCGCTGAGCGCCGCCCTCCCCTTTTCCGCCGCTGCTGCCGCCCATGTCAGTCCACCACCGTCGGGTCCGCCTTCTTCACGTTGTGGCTGAGGAGGCCGTCGGAGACGTAGGTGTGCGCGCCGGCCACGGTGAGGCGCACCACGGGCCCGTGCTCGCCCCGCGTCACCTGGCGCACCACGCCCGGCCGCGTGCCCACCAGCCGCACGCCGGCCGAGAGGTGGCGCAGCTCCATCCAGGCGTCCTCCGTCCGCACGCGGTGGTTGCCGGTGGCCTCCAGGCGCCGACCGTCCTCCAGCTCCAGCAACCACCGCACGCCTTCGGCGGGCTCCGCAGCGGTGACGAGGAAGTCTCCCCACTCCAGCGTCTCCTCGTCCTGGGTGCGCACCAGCATGCCCACCTGGACTTCGCCCGCGGGCACCTCGCGCCCGTCCGCCAGGAGAATCGGCACCCACGGCGCGGGGCACGTGCCGCCGCCCGCTGGGGTTCCGCCGGGCCCCGTCTGCCCGCTGCCACCACTGCCCCCGAAGCCGCCGTCGGACCACTCAGTGACGAAGCCGGCGGAGACGACGCAGCTGCCCACTTCCATCTCTCCGTAGCAGATGGGCACCGGGTGGCCCTGGGCGAGCGTGTTGACGGGGCCATTGAAGACGTAGCTGGGCTTGTTGGCGTCGTCCTCGTCGGGCCCGGTGGCGGTGGGCGGGGCGAAGAGGAGCTGCGAGACGCCGCCCACCACCAGGGAAATGCCCGCGGTGATGAGGGGCACGCCCGCGCCGTACCCGTAGACGGTGAGGACGGCGCCGGCGGCGATGAGCACCGCGCCCGCTACCACCTGGAACCAGCCGGACTTCGCCCCGGCCAGGGCCGGCATGAAGGTGAGGACACGCGCGCCGGTGGGCATGCCCAGGTCGTCCTCACCGACGTCCCGCTTGCCCGCGAAGACGTGGTAGCCGGGCTCGCTGTTCTCGGCCAGGTAGCGGCGGAAGCCGTCGCAGACGGCGGAGAGGGCCCGCACCGCCTCCGCAGGCGAGGGCACGGAGAGGTCCAGCTTCCACACGCGCCCGAAGCGCTTCCCCAGGGGCCCGCCCAGGACGATGGTCGTCAGCATCGGGAAGCGTGCCTCACGACGCGTTGGGTGATGCGCTCCCAGAAGCCGGAGTACGTCTCCCGGCCGGACAGGCGCCCCATGACGTGGTGCAGGAGGACGTCCCCGCCCAGGTACACGCCTGCGTGGTTGGGCACCGGGGCGCGCAGTTGCATGAGGAGGACGTCGTGCTCGCGCGGGGCTTTGCCCGTCACGTCCACGAAGCCCGCGCGGCCGAAGCCCTCCAGGTAGAGGTTGCCGCCCTTCGCCCACCAGTCGTCCGGGCGCTCGAAGTCGGGCAGCGCCAGGCCCAGGCGCTCCCAGTAGTAGTCCTGGATGAGGGAGTAGCAGTCGAGGACGCCATGGCTGAAGGTGCGGCCCACCAGCGGCGGGCGGTAGCCGTCCGGGAAGTAGAGGCGCCAGTGCCCCACCGGGACGTTGAGGATGAGCCAGGGCAGGCCCCAGCGCTCCATCATCACCCTGTCGGCCTCACTCGGTTCCGGCGCGGCGTTGGGGTGGGAGTGCACCACCGCCACCACCTCGCCCTCCCCTTCTGCCTGAGCGTAGTCCTCCGGAGCTAGGACGAAGTGCGCCTGGCCGGCGGCGAGGTTCCGGCAGGGGCGGTACCGCTGGGCGCCGTCCACCAGCACCACGAGGCCGCAGGACTCGCGGGGGTAATCGGCCTGGGCGTGGGTGAGCGCGGCGCTCAGGACGTCATCAGCCAGCGTCAGCCGGCAGGGGTCGCTCATGCAGACATCGTGGCCACGAGCGTGGACGGCATCCATCTCAGACCGGACACAGAGGGGCTGTTCGGCCTGCATTCGGAAGCACCTAAATCCGCCCAAATTGAGGCCACGGTCCTAACGGCGCTACATTCCAACAATGACCTGGCAGCAATATGAACGAGCCATTCTGGAGAAGTTCTGGCGCGAGTTTCAGCCACCTCACTTCCGCGTGGAGCCATCAGGGGGAAACAGGCATTATTATACCGGTCGCCATTCAGGTGAGCTGAGACAACTGGATGTAGCAGTCTACCGACGAGACGCGACTGCTCCGTTCTTGGTGGTTGACGCAAAGCATTGGCAGAACACTCTCGACATCAGCGACGTCGAGTCGTTCATAAGCTTCGTGGACGATGTCGGAGCCACCCAGGGCGTGCTTGTTGCGAGTTCTGGTTTCTCTGAAGCTTCACCCCGCCGAGCGGCAGGAGCACCTGTGCCGATTCATTTGGAGATCGTCACGGCGAAGGAGGCATTGGAGTTGGATTGGCTCTGGCTGGGGCGAAAGCTCTTCCCGCAGGATTGGGCCTACCACCGTCATTTGGGCCATGCACTTCGCCTTATTGAAGGCAGCGGATCCGCAGCAGCGATTTCAGATGCGGTGGAAGGGGTTCCATTTGAGGAATGGGAGGCGGCCGTCAGCTTCGCGATCAACCAACACCGCAGAGAAGCGCAGCATTTTCTCATTTGGGTAGCGACAAAGCACGACGACAGTGGATGGAGGTTCAATGCCGCCCGCCATCTCGCAGAAATCGGACTGCTTACTGAATCCATCCGAAGCCAAGTCGTCGCCCTTGAAACGGACCCAACGGCATGCGCGATACTTGATGAAATGTAGAAATCAC
Source organism: Corallococcus sp. AB038B (assembly GCF_003668955.1). Taxonomy (NCBI): domain Bacteria; kingdom Pseudomonadati; phylum Myxococcota; class Myxococcia; order Myxococcales; family Myxococcaceae; genus Corallococcus; species Corallococcus sp. AB038B. Next base: position 133,158 of record NZ_RAWO01000018.1, read on the forward strand.
ACAGCAGCTATCCGCTGAACCGTCCAAGGTAGGCCCTTTCCATCCACCAACCGAACGGCCACCGCCGTCCGCGCCAGCCATTCACTTGCACTGGCTTGCCTCGGCAAAGAGTCCCGGGACCTCCCGGAGCGTCGCCATGCCTTTGTAGGAGGCCGAAGGGGAGAGCCCAGAAGACGGCTCCATGCGTCGTACGTCTACTCCGGGAGCTCGTACCTGAGCCATCCCCTCATATGAAACCGAGCGCTTCTTTGAAGACAGGGTGCTGATGGAGGAGTTCGGCGAAGCGCTCGACGAGAGGCCGCAATCGCTCCTCCTTCATCATGGGAATGGCTTGGTAATACATGCAGCCCTGCCGGAAGAGCGAGTAGGTGCGTGTCTTGACGGTATTGGCCTTCAAGCCCTTCTCCATCCCGAGACTCTCCCCCGCGGCGCCCAGCAGCGTCAGCAGCACCTGGGCCAGGGCGCTCACCAGCAGCAGCCTGTCTCTGCGCTCGGGACTCTTCACGCGCACCGTGGACAGTCCCATCCCGAATCTCAAGTCCTTGACGTCCCGGAACGTCTCCTCGCACGAGAAACGCCGGGCGTAGAGGTCCACCACCTGGCGCGCGCTGGCGGCTCCCAGGCTGGTGGCCAGACACCACGGCTCCTTCATGCCCTTCTGGCGCACCAGCACCACCGCGGGCACCGGCGTGCGGTCCGCCGTCACGTGCACGTCCGTCAGCTTCTTGGCGTGCCCGCTGGTGGGAATCCACCTGGCCGCGGGACACCCGGTGCCGCCGGCCACCTCCACCCGCACGTCCTTGCGAAAGCGCACCACGTACTCGAAGCCCGCCTGGGCCAAAAGGGCGTACAACCGCTGGTCCGCGAAGCCCCGGTCCGCCAGCACCGTCACCTTCACCCCTTCGGGCACGCACTCCTTGAGCCGCAGCAGCAGCTCATCCTCCGCCTGGGCGCGGTTGCCCGCCAGCGCGCTCTTCTGCAGCGTCAGCCACAGCAGGGGCGTGGTGCGTCCATGCGAGGTGACGAGGCTGGCCACCAGGGTGGTGTGGTCATCGGCCTCGAAGTCCGTCCAGTCCAGCGCCACCAGCGCTTCGGTGCGCTCGGCCAGCACGTACGGCACCCACGAGGCCGCCAGCTTCCACACGTCCACCGCCTCGTTGGACAGCAGTCGGTCCACCTGCTTGATGCCGTGCTTCTCACGCCGCCTCGCGCCCACGCCAGCGCCTGGCCAATGGCGTGCACCGACAGCGACGCGGCGTGCACCACCCCCAACGTCGCGTGCGCCAGCGACAGCACCCTCTTGGCGTGCAGGTCCTCCTCGAACAAGCTCTCCAGGAACCTCAGCACCTGCTCTTCGTTGATGGCCACCTTGCGTCCCAGCATGGCCTCTCTTCCTGCTCCCCACCACTCCGCCTCGCACGGGCCTGGCAGGCAGGCGGCTGGCGATCAGCTTGCCGAAATGAGGGGATCTCTCAGAGCTCGTACAGCAGGGTGTCGAGCAGTGCGATCCGACATCTCCAGACCCGCGCCTCAACCGGCACCAGTGGACGTGAAGCGGCAAACCAGGGAAAGGACCAAAGGGTGTCGAGGAACTTGACGTAGGTGGTCGCGCTGGTCGGGACAGTTCCGAAGACCTGCCAGAGACGCCTTCGGTTGGCGTTGTTGACCGAGAGGAAGACGTCCGGCCGTTTCATGGCGAGAAGGCGGGTGGCAGCTCCCAACCCAACACCCCTCAGAGCAAGAACTCCGTCGAGGTAGGCCTCAACCACGTCGTGCGACACACGCCCCCTGACTGGAACAGCATCCAAGAAGCGCCCCAACTGCTTGGGAGAGTCGGTGGTGAGCTGCTTGAAGTAGCCCGCCCCTTGCATTCGCCCAAAGTAGCCGGTGGTGTCCCGCCCCCATCCAGCCACCAGCTTGCGCTCATCTTCTGGCATTGAAGCGAACGCTGGCCAACGATGGAACGCTTCCCGACAGGCTTCGGCCTCCCCTAGATAAGAGCCGTCCGGGTGATCGAAAACGCGAATCTCAAAACCGTTAGCCAGAGCCCGCCTCTCCTGACGAGCGATGAGGGCATAATATCCCGCCCAGTCGCAACTTAGGTCTCCCAGGCACACTGCGGCGTTAGCAGGCAAAGGCTGGGGCGCCTTCTTTATTGGAGGCTTAGGCCTGCTTTCATACAATTCATGATATGCGGCCAACCATGCCGCGCTTGGCGTGAATGCACGCGGGTCGTGCCAAGCTGCATCCACAAACGAAAGCAGGGTGCCCGCAGCATTGCACTGAGCATCTCCCTCAAAAAGGACGTTCAGTTCCGTGTTCCCATGAAAGCCTCCCCGGGTGAAGTTCGAAGATCCCCAGAGAGCACGCACCTGCCCTCCGCGTCGTCCGACAAGCAACTTCGGATGGAAGACACCAGAGGTGTCCTCAATGACACGAAGGACTTTAGCATTGCCAAGTTCGACCAGAACCTGGGGCTCGGTCTGAGCGAAGTGGATCCCGATAACGGCCCGGCGGACACGCTCAAGGGGTAGGCACTTCCAATGCTCTGCTGTTCCTCCAGCCGAGCTAGCCCACGCGTAAACCAAGTCAATATCCGAGGCCCAAGCCACAAGCCTGCGAAGCGCATCCATCGTATCTGCTGTAGATGCCAAGACCGTGAAATTCTCTGCCATACAATTGGCCTCCAGGCCAAAGAGCGTCGCAGAAAATGAGACATCCAACCCAGATGCCCCACCGCGTCTACCGCCGTTGCGTCACCAATGCCGACCAAATGACCATTATGCTGTTGGGAAAAATAGCAGTGCTCCCAGAGCCCCAGAACTGTGTGGACATGACTTTGGCGGCTCACACCATAGGTCATATTATCCAGAGAGGTACCGGTCTACTTCAACGACCGACCAGTAGACTTCCGCGAAGAAGAAGTCGCTCTCAGATGACCTCAAACGCAGGTTCTGCGTTCTCTGTGACACGAGTCGCCAGCACGCTTTTCCGCCGCAAGGGGTCCGCCTTCGACCGGTCCTTCGCGCTCTTCTGGACGAGGTCGGCGCGGTGAATCACCTCGCTCGCCTGAGCCTTCACATCCTTCACGGCCACGAGGCCACACGAGGATGACAGGTGACGAGGTTCCCCTTTCACTTTGACCGTTTCCCCTGAGAGCGATGCCAGCGCTGCACCCATGCGCCTCTGAGCCTGTTCCAGTGGCGTTGCTGGCATAACAACGACGACCTCGTCACCGCCCTTCCGGTAGGCGTCCCCAACATCGGACACGGCCTTCTCGATGGCATGGAAGAAGGCCTTGATGGCTTCGTCCCCCGTTGCATGGTCGCCGTCTTCGTTGAACGCCTTGAGCCCGTTCATGTCGAGGTAGGCCACCGACACCGGCGACTCCTCCTGGATGTTCATGATGGCAATCGCCAAGTCGCGCTCCGCATGGCGACCGTCATAAAGGATTCCAAACGGTTCATGCAGACGAGTGGAACGAAGCTGGTCCTGCAGCTCCGCCAACCGGAGACGGCCCAAGTGCCCCAGTTCCAACTCTACACTCTGGCCATCTAGGAGCCTTGAGACAAACTCCGCGCGACCGAGTCGCTCCCTCCGCTCAAGTTCCTCTGCAACCGCGTCGAGGCCGCCACTGCCTGGCACGTAAAGGCTCTTCCTGATGTCGGGGCCATTGATCATCCCCCTAAAGAAGAGGGAGAGGACCATCTGTACTTCCTTTGCAGCCTCGAATGATCCCCCTCCCCCTCTCGGGAATTGCCTACTGACCCACCGAGTCTGCTCGAACCGGGCAAGAAATTGTAATTCCAGGAAGCGAGCATCATTTTTGTACTCTGCCATGCCGAATGAATCCCCAGTTCACCAAGGCGGGCAACGGCCCGTCTTGATGAACAACAATAGAAGAAGTTGGCAGGGCGACAAGCTCGCAACGAGCCGCCAGCCGGGTCTGAATCCACCCGGAAGGAGTCGGAGTTCAGCGGATGAGTCCCACTGCCGGGAACCCTCCGTACGGCAGGACGGCAGCGACTCCGAAGCGCAGCTTGCAACTGGCGAGGCGCTTCCCGCACCGGTCCTCTATGGCGCTGGACGTAGGCGTGTCGTTCACCTTCGCCACTGGCGGCCCCGCGTAGCCGCAGCCCTCGCCGCGGTACTCCCAGGGGCACAGCTGCGTGATGATGCGCAAGGGGATGCGGACGCCATCCAGGTCGCACTTCGCAGCCAGGCTGAACTCGATGACGTGCTTGTTCTCCACCGTCTTCTGGTCCACCACGAACTCGTCGTCCGGGAAGGCGTCCAGCGGCGAGGCGGTGGGGTTGATGCCTCCGGGGAAGTTCACCGCATCCAGGTAGCGGACGAAGGTGCGCTTCCGCAGGACGCGCGCGCCCAGCAGATCGTTCAGGTCCCTCGCCATGGCGCCGATGGTGCCGGCGACGTTGGCGAGCGTCAGGGTGGGCCGGGGTAGCCGCCCCATGCCGGACTTGTCGAAGCCCTTCACCTGGATAGCCCAGGGCTCGTACGCCATGCCCTGCCAGACGACGGGCCCGCGGAGGCCGTTGGTGCCCGCGTGGAAGTGGCTGACGCCCCCGCCAGGCAGGTTGGTGGCGTCCAGGACGAAGAGCTCCACGAGGGCCCCTGCGTCCAGCCTTTGGATGTCGCTGGCGATGCTCACCCTGCCTCCTCCTGGAACGTCGCGGTGAAGTCGTAGGCGTTGAAGCCCTTCGCGGTGCGGTGCCACTCCTCGCACACGACGTGCGCCGCCAGCTCGCCCGCGCCGGTGAAGGTGAGCGCGGCCCCGGTGGCTGGCGCCACAGCGAAGGTGACGAGCCCCGAGGCGGAGAGCACGTAGGCGGTCCCCGCCACCTGGGCGACGCCCGCGACGTAGATGGTCGGCGGCGCCGTCCAGTTCGTGGCCGGCACCAGCAGCTCCGGCGTCTCCGGGGACAGCGGTCGCCGCAGGAGCCACTGCGTCCGGGCCCCGTCCCCCGCCCCGAAGGGCTGCACGGCGACGGACCAGGCCGTGTCCGGGGTGACGAACTCGAAGGGCTCGACGCCCGCGCGTGCGCGCAGGAAGGCCTCCAGGGCGTCCGCGTTTAACTTCGCGAGGTTAGAGAACTGGAGGGCCCAGCGCCGCAGGACGGGGTTGAGGCCGTCCCCTGAGCGCTGCGAATAGCCGTCGCCGAACTGCGCCCTGCGCACGCGCGGCGCCGCGTCCGCCTGGGCGCCATAGTCGGGGGTGAAGGGGAAGCGCTCCATGCCTACCGCCTCCCGCCGAGATCCAGCCTGCTCATCCAAGCCATCTTCGGCGGAGGCGTGGACGACGGCCCCAGAGCGGCACTTCTGCCTGGCACCAGTTGGATACCAGGGTTTGTCCGCGCTTTATGTGGCGAGCCCCTGCGATGAGAGTGCGCCTGTCGTAGGTGTTCACCGCGCCCCGCCCTGGTTCGGAGCTGACCCGGGCCAGCGAGCGTAGACAACGAGGCGGGCCACTCCGGCCCGATCGTCGAAAGCTGGTATGAGAGTTGATGGCTGGCTATCGACCAGCATGTCCATTCACTGGAGCATTTGAATGCCTTCGAAGCACTTCCTGACTGCTTGCTCAGTTCTCACGCTCTTGGTCGCACTCCCCACGACTCCGGCACTGGCTGAGCCGTGGTATGGGGATTCCCCCGATCTGGCCTTGCGGAGCTGCCAGCATCTCTATGCCATGGGCGTCCGGCGCTCAGGCGTCTACTTTCTCAAGCCCGATGGCACGCAGGCCCTCACTACGTACTGCGACATGGAGACGCAAGGGGGAGGGTGGGCGATGGTCTACAACAGCGTGCTCGGCACCAACACAACCGACTTCTGGAACATCCCCTATGCGGAGCGCCTGGGCCGCCGCGGCCGACCCAGCTTGGATTCCAACTTCTATGAGGGCAGCCTCTATCTCTACCGCAAGACAGAGTTCACAGATGCTGTCAGGTATATGGATGTCGTCGAGGATCTTCGAGGCAAGACTGCCATCCTTTTCACGGCCCGGACTGATGGGTTCAATTCCAGCACGATGAGGTTCCATGGGCCCCAGCAACTTGGTGGTAGTCTTGCTGTCTACGACAGGCAGTTTTCTTCGGGATGGGCGTCTCCGGATTACGATGGCGATGCTACTTCTCTGGCGCAGTGTTCGCTCAATTACGCGAATGTCACGCAGCATTACTCTGGCTGCTGGGCATATAATCTCGGTGCCGATGCCGAAGCCCCAATTGAGGATGGCAGGGTTGGACCTCATTTGAATAGCTCCGTGGCGGTTGAACTCGGGCTTGTAACCGACGGCACGCAGCACACGCGTGTCCGCCGCATTACGCGCTTCGTGAGGTGGTAGTGCCAACGTAGGGCTCTCGTCAGACGGACGGAGCCCGGCTGTACGCGGCGGGCCACGCTGGTGGCGGATGCGCGGGCGGGCGCGAAGCTGCTCTTCCGCGCGTCGCTGCTGGCCGCGGGCACGAGCCGCGAGGAGGCCTTCCTCGCCGAGGCGCTGGAGCGCGACGCGACCTTCGCGCCCGCGCGAATCCGCCGGGGCGAGCTGCGGCTGACCACGGATGCCCGCGCCGCGCTGGAGGACTTTGAGGCGGTGCTGGCCCTGTCGCCCGCGGACGTGGATGCGCCGCGAGGCGGAGCGCGTGGCCCTTACGCGCAAGGCCGCCACCGCCGTCGTGCGCGCAAGCCGCACGGACGCCGCCCGGCGGCTGCTCGCGGAGTTCTGCGCGCGCACGCCGGAGGATCTGGACGCGCGGCTGGAACTGGCCGGGCTGCACCGCAGGTAGCCGTCGCCGCGGGGCTGTCGCGGGTGCTGAGCGACGTGCCGGTGCGGACCGGCTACCTGGAGGCCCAGGTGGGCGCGTCCTCCCTCACGGGCGCATACGCGCGCCTGGAGGGCGGGGCGCGGCTCCGGCAGAACCTGGGCATCTTCGGCTTTGCGGAGGGCAACGCCCGCGAGCGGATGGCTGGCATGGGCATCCGGTACACGTTCGGCTCGCAGTACAGCAGCCCGCTCCGAAGCATTGGGGCGAGCTGCTGCCCTCACCAAGCAAGCAGTGTCCTCGCAGAAAATCACCAAGAACAAACTGCGAGAATTTGGCACCTAGTGAGTTTCTGGCCCAGCCACGACAGCGCCTGAACTCTTGCGGCCAGCATGGATAATATAGTTCAACGCCATATTGGCAGGCCGGGTCTCAGTATCGCCCCCCCCGACCCCGTGACCATGGCCCCCGCCGGAAATACCGTGCCCACGGTCCAAACGCGGCTCTCCGGGAGTATTGTCGGCACTATGCAGCGTCTGTACCCCATCCGACTCCAAAACAATGCCGCCATGCGAGTGAGAGCCATCGCCAGTCACTTTGAACGGCACCTTAGGCATGGCTGTCGCATAACCCTGAACCGATCCGAGCTGCCGGTTCGCGCCATCCACATCGCGATTTTCCCCATCTCCACTTCCATTCAACCCTCGCACAAAACGCCCACGCAGATCAGGCACACGGAAGTGCTCAAACTTAGCCCCATAGACGTCTTGAATAACGACGGCGAGCTCCGGATATGCCTTTGCACTGTAGAACCCCCCATCACACAGTAGCCAACCATCAGGGGGCGTCGTCCCGGCAAACGCCACGACAGATCCAATCGGAATTGGCGCTGCCTCTCTCTTAACCGGCGGAGCAAGCGCAGGAAAATGATACACAATCTGCCCTTCCTCCGAATCAACCGTAAGCGTTGCGCTCTGCGCGACGCGGAATCCACCCTCAAGCCCCATCTTGCGAGAGCAGACCATATTAACTGCTCTATTCGTAATGGTCCCCCCACGCAGAGCCATTTCTGCCAGAGATCCAGTGCAAGAAAATGCCCCCGCAGGACTCATCTGAAGTCGTTCGAGTCGCACAGAGGAGCCTTGGCTTCCATGACTAAGTGACATGGCAAACGCACCATAGTCTGGGCGCATCGAGTAGCGAACCTGAAGTCCTCGAACTCCAAGCGCCATGCACTGATTAAATGCATCCCACGCCTTGGGATTGATACGTTTGATATTTACCTGCAACTCACTCTTGACGTTCACAAGCTCAGAGTCTTCTCGCGTAAACAGCTTGGCCGTAGCTTCAGCTTCTTCTTTCGAGTAATGGCCGCCCAGCGAGAATGGTCCAAAGCCGACTCCCCCTCCTCCCCCGGCAGCCGCGCTTTGCGAACGACTCTCGCTCTCAAGGATCGCAGCCCGAACGTCCGAGAGCTGAAGCGACGAATTCTTTTCGCTGTAATAGTCGTAGACCCCCTGTCGCAGTATCTCCACACAATAGCTCTGCTCTGCATGAGCCGAACTCGCCATTGTCGTCACAGCGACCATGAGCGCAACACAGTTCACTTGGAGTCGCGTCCGAATCATTGGCGCCCCTCATTATCACTAGAGTGATTCACTTTTTGGGAGCCTTCGCCAGACCAAGCGCTCCGAGTCGACCCGTCCCACTCGCCCCCCGAATCCTCGCCAGCCCAAACCTTGTTTTTGACGCATCCAGCAAGCAAAAGAGCAAGCGCACTCATCAGAATCCACTCCCGACGAAATCGTCGCATTTTGCCTTTCCGAATCAGTACTTCGAGGGGCTCTCGATAAAGATCATCGCCACCGCGACATGGACGTACTGCATCGAAAACTATATCCAGCACAGAGGAGGACATGAGGAGTGCCCTTGAGGGCTGGGTGTTCATGACCCCTGGAGGCAGCCTTTACCCGTCGAGAGAGTAGGCCAATCAGCCACATAGGGTGGTTAGCATCAGCCTACCTCCCCCGGACGAACGTGTACGTCATCCCGCCTGGAGCCATCTCCTCTCGCATCACCTTGCGCACGGCGTCGGCGAGGCGTCGGCCGAGGCGCTCGGCCTCCGCGCGCCCGCCCTCCCCTGACGCGCTCACCTGGGAGGAGCCGTCCGCGTTGACGGTGATGTAGAGGGTCTGGCTCACGTCCCCTCCCCCGAGCGCCTCGTTGGGGACGATGCGGCCAGAGCTGGAGGGGATGAAGAGCTCCGGCCCGAGCTCGCCTACCAGGTGCGCTTGGGACGCGCGGACGGACCCACCGGACGCGTGCGCACCGCCCAGCATGAATCCGTAGGTGCTGCTCATGTCCGCGCCGCCCACCAGGGTGGAGCCGCTGCCGGACGACACCGTGCCGCTGAGGGCGTCCATGCCCAGGTTGACGAGGGCCATGAAGGCCTTCTGCGCCGCGAGCCGCGCCAGGTCCTTCAGGATGCCGTCCACCAGCGACGAGAACTCCAGCCGGCCCGTGGTGACGAAGTTCGCGAAGGCGTCCGCCATGTGCTGCGTGGCCGTGCCGACAATCTCCTTCGTGTAGCTGAAGCCACCGTGCAGCTGGTCCTGGAGGCGCTCCACCTCCTGCCGGTACTGCTCCGCGGTGATGCGCCCCTCGGCGAAGAGCTGCTTCACCATCTCCAGCCGCTTCTGCAGCTCCGCCGTGGGGTTGAGCTGCTTGGCGAGCTGGTCCATTTCCGTCTTCAGCGCTGCCTCGGCCTTCCCTTCCGGCGTCCACATCGCCCGGGCCTTCTTCATGGCCGCTTCGAACTCCGCGGCCTTGAGGCGTCCCGCCTCCAGCTCCTCGCGGAGGACCTTCTGGGCCTGGCTGTACTTCTCCGTGTCCTGGTTGCCCAGCTCGCGGTTGAGGCTCTGGAGCACGCGCGCCCTTTCCTCCTCCGCCTTCTTCACCCGTTCCGTCTCCTCCTTCTGCTTCCGGATGGCCTCCAGCTGAGCGATGGCCGCGTCCGCCCGCGCCCTCATCTTCGGATCCGTCATCGAGCGGTACTCGTCGGAGAGCTGCTTCGCCTCGTCCTTCGTCTTGCCGAGGGTGCGCGCCTCCTCCTCCAGGTTCATCAGCCACTGTTCTTGGCGCTTCAGCAGCTTCTCCCGGGCCTTCTCCTCCTGCTCAGCCTCCTTGAGCGAGGTCTTCGTGTTGGCGGAGTTCTCCTTCGCGGCGGCCGCACCTGCTCTCGCTTCCTCCGACCGTGCCTCCTTCAATCTCTGAAGGCCCTTTTCGATGTCCGCGACGCGTTGCTGCTGGGCCGCAAGGTCCTTCTCAAGAGGGACCAGCTTCTCCTCGATCTGCGGCGCGAACCTGGGGTCTTTTCGGGCACGGGTGAAGTCCTTGGTGTCGGCGAGTCCCCACCGGTAATTCACCGTCATGATCAAGTTCTGCTTTTTCTTCACCTCGTCAGCAAGGCGCGACACCTCGGCTCTGGCATTGGCAAGGTCCTCGCGCGTCAGCTTTTCGTAGACGGCGGACAGCTTGCCGACGCTGTCCACCTCTTCGGTGAGGAGATCCTGATACCGCCCGCCCAACGTCGCCATCTCGGCCTTCGCGATGTTGAGCGCGGTCGCTGCCCGGGCTTGGTCCTGAAGGGCCCGGGTTTCCTTCAGCAGCTCAACGATGATTTGGCTTCCTCGGCTCGCGTTCGACCCGGACTCCTGTGCGAACTGGCGCGTCTTCTCGCGAGCTTCGTCAGCCGCCCGTCCAAGTTCATGAAAGGCCGCCACTGCAAGAGTGAGCGCTCCCGTGATGATTCCGATGGGCCCACCCATGAAATCCAACGCCGCCTTGCCGGCCCGCGCGGCCACGGATGCCCCCTCGATGGCTGCCGCTTCCTTTACCTTCGCCAAGGCCAGCTCCGTGGACGCCAGCGTCGCCTTCTTCGTCGCCGACATCAGGCCGCCCTCAACAGCCGCCGAGGCCTGCAGCGCCGCGTACTTCTTCTCCAACATTGCCTGGGCAGAGCGCAGCGCGGCGATGCGGCTTTCGTCAGCGGACCGGGTGTACTTCGCCTCGGCAAGCGCCGCGTTCGTCGCCGACTCACGCGCCTGGTTGAGCGCTGTGGCCTTCGACACCAGCCCCTTCACCCACTCCTGAGCCCACGCCGCGCCCCGCATTGCGGCCACCACGACCAGTGCCTCCCCAAAGAGCTTCACCGCGTAGGTCGCCGTGTCGAAGTTCTCCGTCAGCGCGCGGATGCCCGGCTCCGCGGCTGAAAGAATGTCGCTACCCACCTCGCCCTGGAGTTCTGAGAAACGCGCCCGGAGCTGGTCCAGGGCGAACTGCGGCGTCGAGGCCATCTTCTGGAAGGCCGCCTCGGTGCGTCCGGCGGAGTCCTGCATGTGCTTCAGCGAAGCCGCGAAGTCTGCGGACGCGGTACCAGTGAGCGTCATCACCGGCAGCAGCGCTTCTACCCCGCCGAAGAGCATGGCCATCTCCTCGGCGCTGCCGTGGGTCTTCTGGTTCACCTCCTCCAGGAAGCCCGCCAGTCCGCGGGCCTTGAGGGCGGTGACGGAGAACTCCAAGCCGAGGGCGTTCGCGAGCTTCGATGCCTCCTGGGACGGCTTCGCGACGGCTGCAATGATGGCGCGCAGTCCCTCCATGGAGGTGGACGTCTGGATGTTGTTCTTCGTCAGCGCGCCTGTGGCCGCGAGCAGCTCCGCGAGGCTGACTCCCGTTTGGGAGGCGATAGGGGCCACCCGACCGATGAAGCGCGAGAGGTCCTCGATGCTCGTCTTCCCGTCCGCCGCGGAGACGAACATCATGTCCGCCGCCTGGGTGACGTTGCGCAGCTGGCTCCCGTAGCTGGCCATGACGCCCGTCAGGCCGTCCGCTGCCGTCCTCACGTCCGTCACGCCGCCGATGGCCAGCTTGTTGGACACGGTGAGCAACTCCGTGGCCTTCGCCGCGTCGCTCGCACCCGCGCTGAGGATTTCGTAGAGCGCCCCGGCCTGGTCCGTGGGCGTCCGGCCGAACTGGTTTCCCAGCTCCTTCACCTTCGCGGTGAGCGAGTCCATCATCCCGAGTTGGTCCTGCTCAAGCACCGTGGACACCTGGGCCATGGCCGTCGAGAAGCGCAGCGCCTCCTCGGTGGCGCTCTTGATGGCAGCCCCCGCCGCCGCGACGCCAAGGAACTGGCCCGCCAGGCTCTTCATCCCGTCCGCGAACTTGCTCACCGGAGGCTCGGCCTTCGCGGCCTCCTCCCGCACCTTGCGGAGGGCGTCCGCTACGCCTTCCTTCTGCTTCCCCATCTCGTCGAAGCGCTTGTTGAGGGACTCCACGTGCGTCAAGAAGCGCGACAGCGCGGACGTGTCCGCGAGCGCTGCCTGGAGCTTCCCAGCCGCCCCTCCGAGGGACATGAGCTGGGCCTCCAGTGCCCCCGTCGCCGTCGCGGTCGCAGTAAAGGCCGTCTGAATCTTCGCGGCCGACTGCTCCAGTACCGAGAGGTGCGAGGTAGCGGACCGGATGTCGGCCAGGGCCTTCGTCGTGTTGCCCAGGCTCCGCGTCGCCTGGGCGAATGCCTTGCTGAGGGCCTCGGTCGCCGTCTCCAAGCCCGTCGTCTTCCGCTCCGTCTTCTCGGCAGCCGCTTCCACGCCACCCAGCGTCGTGACGGCCTCCTTCGCGTCGGAAGTGTCGATGCGGATGCTCAGCTCAGCCAGGTCGAAGCCGCCGGACATGATGATCCTTGGTTGCTGCAGGGGAAGTTGGGAATGACAGGGTCACGCGGGGCACCCTGGCGGACTTGCCCAGTGGCGACGAGCGATGGCTTGTGGTCGGCTTCCGACCATGCGCGCACACCTCGTCCTCATGGGCCTGCTGTCCCTCTCCGCATGCGACCGGCGGGAGAAGGAGATGGAGCAGGCGCGGATCGCCAGCGTCCAACGCGAGAATGAGAAGTACGGAGGCGACGACCTGAGCTGGGAAGCTACAGGCGAGCGCCACACCACGTTTCTGCTTGTGCGGAACTACGGCACGCAAGACCCAGCGCAGATCCGCGAGGCGATGCTGAAGGGCCTCCCAGGCCTTGATGCGGGTAAGGAGGAGATGGAGCGAGACGGGTTTACCCACATCGGCCTTCGAGACCGCGACACTGGCATCGTGATGACCAAGCCGGTGGCGGAGCTTCGCGGCGCAGCAGCTGCGGTCGTAGAAGCCGGCGGTGCACCAGGGCCAGCCGAAGCTGGCGCCCCCGTTCCTTCGTGGGCGACGAAGCCTCCTGCCACCTTCAAGGACGCGAAACAGGCATCCTGCGCCGAGAAGGGCGCGCAGGCCTGCTGCTCGTATATCAGCAGCAAGTGCGTCTACCTTCTCTGCAGAGACACGTCGTTCAAGGCGTGGGGTGAGCAGCACACCAGTTGTAAGTGAATTGGTCTCCACGCGCATCCCGCGGCTGGGCTTCACTTCTTCGAGACTTCGACCAGGAACGCTTCATCCAGCCGTCGGAGCAACTGCACCTCGAAGGGCGTGGGCCTGTTGCCGGAGAGGCGCCCCCAGGACTCCATGTCCGGGAAGGAGATGGGGTTGAGGGTGAAGGCGCCGGCGCCGCGGGCGTTGGACAGATCCGCGAACCACCCCCAGACGTGGGCGAGGGCGTCAGGCAGCGGGGGCGCCTCCAGCAGCTCCGGCGGCGGCTTCCCGGTGGCGCGCTCCACCTGCTCCAGGTGGGCGCGGACGGAGACGCCCTCCGCATCGGTGCGGCTCAGGCGGAATTCGTGGCGGGCGAAGACGAGGAGTCGCTCGCCCTCTCCTCGAAAAAACTCGCGCGGTCCTGCACCGCCTCGTCCACCTGGCGGCGCAGCCAGGGATGGGCGGTGAAGAGGCGCCGGGCGTTGTCCGGCGTGAGAGGCACCGCCGCACCGCCCTCCATGACGCCCGTCCAGGAGGCGGTGCAGGCCACCAGCAGCTCCAGCGCGTCGGCCTCCATGTCCCGGGGCGGCTCCTGCCGAGCGCGGCGGCCGGCGCGCGGCGCGCTGGCGGTGACCTTCTCGATAATGGCGCGCGTGGCCTCGCGGTAGCGGGGCGAGTCCGCACTGGCCACCTCCACCTGCATGCCGGTCGGCTGGCCGGTGATGGGATGGAGGATGTCCACGGCGAGGGTGTCGTGGCGGATGAGGCTGGAGAGGTCGAAGCCGGAGGTGGCGGGGGCGGTGCTCATGCGGGACTCCTGGTGGTGAGGGGAGGAAGGGCTGCGCAGGCCGCGGGCTACGCGTTGCTGCGCTGGTAGAGGATGGAGGCGCCGGACGCGGAGTCGAGCAGCGCCGTGAAGGGCATGGACACCTGGACGGGGCCTTCCTTCGGGTTGTCGAGCTCGCCGCCCGTGTACTTGAGGCGGGGAACCCGGAGGGTGTGGAAGTCCGTCCCGTTGACGTCCTGGAGCACCACCTCCAGCGAGGACTCAGCCTCGTCCAAGAACTTCGCCAGCAAGTCCTGCCCCATGAAGTAGGCGCTGAGGGTGCCGGAGACGCCGAAGCCGCCCTCGTGAATCTCCGTGGCGGAGCGCTGGCCGATGACGCCCTTCGTGGAGCGTCCGTTGGTGATGTCCAGGTCCAGGGACGTGACGTTGGCCACCAGCTGCCCGCCCTCGCGCAGGCTGCCGGTGAAGGCGTCGAAGGGGCTGTTGGTGCCCGGGGGCGTGACGGTGGCCGCGTGCGACGCCGTGGCCATCTGCATGTCCTTGCCCAGCAACGCGAAGGTGCCGGTGATGATCTCCTCGGGCTTGATGGAGAGCTTCAGCGAGTCCACCGCGCAGCCGCGGTAGAGGGCGTACTGGTTGATGTCCGTGAAGGCGCGCTCGAAGGAGAACGTCTTCAGGACGGTGCCGGACTTCAGCAGGCGGCCCACCAGCGCCACGGTGCGCCCGGCGGCGGCCGCGTCGTCCTCCAGCTCCAGGTCCACGGTGAGGGCCAGCGCGGTGACGGCCTCGACGCGCGCGCGGCCGTTGTTGCCCGCTTCCGCGAAGCCGGACACCAGCACCTGGTCCCCAGGCAGGAAGCCATCCGCGAGGAAGCTGCCGGCGGTGCGCATGAAGGCGCCGGTGGCCGCGTCGGCGGAGAGGGAGACGCTGCCGGTGGTGGCCGAAGCCCAGGTGCCGCTGAGGGCGGCCTCCAAGAGGTCATCGAAGGTGCCGAGGGAGAGCTCGACGCCGATGTCCCCGCCGACGCTCACCATGCCGTGGCGCAAGTCGGAGAGGTGCCTGTCGGCGCGAATCTCGTTGGACTGGTAGTTGGCCTTCGAGAGGTTGAGGCCGGTGCTGGTGAAGCGCAGGGCCTTGTAGGTGGTGCTGGCCGCGACGCCGAAGCTGGCCTCGGAGGTGAAGCGCAGCGCGGTGCGCTGGCCGGAAGCGGAAGGCATGGGTTTCTCCTGTCGCGCGAGGCGACGGTGCTACGCGTGGACGAGCCAGAAGACGGAAACGGGACGCATCCACCAGGGCTCCTCGCGGAGGCCGGGCCCGGCGGAGGCGGACAGGATGCGGACGACGGTGGTGCCCGCCTGCAGCGAGGTGCCGCGCGCGAAGCCGTCGCACACGGCCTGGGCGGCGGTGTTGGCGGTCCCGGCGCCCTCGCCCAGGGGGAAGAAGAGGGACACCTGGAAGACGCCCGGGTGGCGCGTCTGCGCGTCCAGGCCCAGGCCGGCAGCGGCCGTGCGCGCGGGCAGATGGTCCACCCGCGCCCAGGGCGTGCCCTCCTTCGGGGCGTAGACAACGTTGGGGAAGGCGATGTTGTCCGCCCCCACCACGGGCGCCAGCACCGCCGTGGCGTGCGCCTCCAGTGCCCGGGGGATGTCCAGGAGGACGGCACTCACTTCGCCGCCTCCTCGAGGATTTCATTCACCTGGGCCAGGGTGGTGCGCACCATCCCCTTCGGGGCCTGCTGGCTCCAGCCGAACTCCAGCCGGCGGGCGTAGGGGAGGTTGTTGGTGATGTAGACGGTCTCGCCCAGTTCCACCCCCTCCAGCTTCGCGCCCTCGCGGGAGACGACGGCGCTGCCGTCCTTGTCCTCCGCGTCCACGGTGCCTGCGGGCCTGTCGCCCAGCCCCACCTGCCAGTTGCCCCGGAAGCGGCCAGTGTCCACCGGGGAGGCGGTGACAACGTTGGCCAGGATGCCCAGCGCCGTCTTGCGCACCACCTCGTTGGCGCGGGCCTCAGTGGCCTTCACGAAGGCCTGCACCTGCGTCGAGAAGCGGGCGCCCTTGCGGATGCGCCTGTCCACCTTCGTCATGCGGACACCCGGAGGTTGAAGAGGATGGGGGTGCCGCCCAGCTGCGTCGGCGGGTCGGTCCGCAGCACGCGCCAGGTGCGGCCCTCCAGTGGCCCCACGGTGTCGCCCGGCGCCGGCACCACCGGCAGGCCGCCGGCCGCGACGAGTACCTTCCGCCGGTCCGCGCGCGTGGTGCCGCCGTCGGTGAGGCTGTCGCCCTCCTTGTCTTGGCCGCTGTCCGCCTGCACCAGCACCTGGACGGGGTACGCCGCGGTGGACGCCACCACCTTCGCCGTGGCCACGTCGTACGTGCCCGGCCCGGCCCGCGTGAGGGTGGCCTGCTGGCCGTAGCGCTTCACCAGCGCCAGCGACTTGGCGGCGAGCCTGTCCGCCTGGGCGCTCATCCGCGCACCGTGGTGTGGACGCGGATGCCGCTGGGGCTGCCCTGGATGAGGGGCCCCAGCAGCGCCAGCACCTGGGAGGGGATGGGCCGGTGCGTCTCCTTCGACGTCTTCAGCGGGCCCACCTGCACGCCCTCGTCCACCACAGGACCGAGGCCAGCCGTCCAGTCCTCGCCCAGCAGTCGGAAGGCGAACTCCGCCACCGCGGACTTCACCCGCCGGGGGACGGCGTCGGCCGCCAGCGGGCACCCGTCCAGCACCACGCCCCGGCGCGGCCAGGCCAGGGCCTGCTCCGCGTCAGCGCGCGCGCCCAGCCACTCGCAGCGGGAGTCCAGGACAGACGTCGCCCACTTCAGATGCCGCTCCTTTGTCTCGGTGTCGGCGGCGGCCCAGGCGTCGTTGTGGCCGCGCGCCGCGTGGTAGGCGTCCGCCTCCACGACGTCGCAGTAGGAGTCGGCGAGCGGGCCGCCGGGAGTGCTGTCGAGTGACATGGGCAGGTCCTCGTGCGCGGACTACTTCGCCGCCTTGCCGGCCTTGGGCGCCTTCTCCTGGGCCTCGGCAGTGGGCGCCTCGGTGGCCGAGGTGCTGGTGCCCTTCCCAGCGCCCTCCGCGCGCGCCAGCCGGGCCTCCAGGTCCTCCCGCGCGCGCCGCGTCGCCTCCAGTTCGGCCTGGAGGTCCTCCATCGCGGTCCGCACGCGCGCCAGGTCCTTCTCGCTCACCGCCGCCTCGCCCGCAGAGGCGCCCTTCCACTGGCTCTCCTCCCACTTCTCCCGGGCCGCCTCGAAGTCCCGCGAGTCGCGCGGGTACGCCGAGTGGTACGTCGCCAGGATGCCGAGCGCGGCCGACGCATCCGCCGGCACCCGCGCCACGCCATCCACGAAATCGAAGCCCGCGAGGACGCACGACTGCCCCGCCCTCGGGCCCACCAGCTTCACTTCCACGACACGAGCAGCCACGGAGTACTCCTAGGGAATGCGGCCAGCGCCCGCCGGCCGCGAGGTTGTGAGGTGCAGCGCCAGGCACGCTGGCCGCGAGGACGCGCAAGGCGCGCCCGGGTCCTGCCCCGCCACTGCTAGTTGGTGACGCCCTTCGCCACGGCGAGCGCGAGGTCGCTGTACACGGCCAGGCCGCAGTAGAACTTCACGCGGGTGATGGACTCGTCCTTCGTCTCGGACTCGCCGATGTTCTTCACCTGGATGCCCATGGCCTTCTTCGCGTGCAGGCCGGCGATGCCCACCCGCTGGCTGCCATCATCCAGGCAGCCAGCGACGATGCTGGTGGACGTCGTGCTGCTGCCCTGCGTCTGGTTGGTGGGCATCCAGTCGTTGCGGAAGACGGGGACGCCCTCGTACTCCAGCACCTCCTCGCCGCTCGGCAGCTTCAGCGTCTCGACGATGCCGGCGCCGCCCTGGCCGCGCAGCAGCGACTTCAGCGAGCGGATGGTGCGGCCGTGCATCATCAGGAAGTCCACCTTCCCGTCCTTCGCCTTCACCGCGTCCAGCAGCTCGTCCAGCATCTCGAAGGAGAGGGCCCCGCCGTTGGCGCCCGCCGTCAGCGTCTGGCCCGAGCTGGCGAGGCCCAGGAGGCCGACGAACTCATCGTTGGCCCCCGTCCCGTTGATGAGGAGGTTGGAGTACTTCCGGCCCACCGCCTTGGCCTTGCCGGCCACCTGCACGGCGAGCTGGTCCGTCGTGTCCGAGTGCGTGGCCTCGATGAAGTTGTCCACCTCGGCGTCGCCGACGATGCGCTTCAGAGGGCTCGTCACCTGGGTGAAGGTGGTGGCCGCCTTGGCGGTGATGGAGCTGCCGACGCCGAGCATCTGCACGTCGCCGAGGACGTTCTCCCGGTTGTAGACGGCCGCGGGGCCCTCGACGGGCTCGAAGGGGAGGACGCCGAAGAAGCGGTCCACCGTGACGATGTTCTCGACGATGCCGGCCACCAGGTCGTTGTTCGACAGCTTGGCGGCCTCGGAAAGGATGACGGAAGGCATGGAAAGGCTTTCTTCCTCGCGTGAGAGGGAAAAGAAGACGAGTGGGCGGACGCGCTACGGCGAGGGCTGGGGAAAGCCCGGTGGACGCGTCTGATTTGGAGGGAGAGTGACTGCGTCCGGGCATCCCGCCCGGTTTGCTTCAGGCCGCATCCCGCGCACCTGAAACGGCTACTTCAACTCGGCCAACCCCTTCGCGATGCGCTGCGTAGAGGAGAGCTTCTCACTGCCGGGCGTCCCGCCCGTTTTGCCCCCCGGCGGCGTCCCGCTGCCGGAGGAACCCGAGCTTTCGAAGGCCCGGGCGAAGTCCGGATTCTTCTTGAGCTCCGCGACGAACTCCCGCGTCGTCACGTAGCCGCCCGACTTGTTGACGCGAGGCTCACCCTTCGCGTCGACAATTCGAGCCAAGAAGTCACCGTCTTCCTCAATCACTTTCACATAACGCTCGACGTAAGGCAACAGCAGCGACGTGCTCCCCTTCGCGTCGGCGATGGCGGCCAGCGCCTCCGCGTGCGCGACGCGCTGGTGGTACGTGGTGCGCATGCGCTCGATGGTGGACTCCTTCTCGGTGAGCGTCTTGGAGTGCCCGGCCTCCAGCTCCGCGCGCTGCTTCTCCCACTCGGCCGCGCCCTCCCTCCCCTTCTGCGCCTCGGCCAGCTGCGCGCGCAACTCGCCCACCTGCTTCTCCGCGTCCTCGGGCGTCTTCCCCAGCTTCTGGTAGCCGGCCACCTGGGTCTTCAGCTCCTTCACCGCGTCGCGCTCCTTCTTCAGCGCGGTGCTGAGGCTGGTGGTGTCCATGCGCTTCGCCAGGTCCGCGTCGAGGAGGTGCTTCGCGCCCTCCCCTTCCCCCTTCGCGTACAGCCCGCGGAACTTCTCCGGGACGATGTCCAGCGTGTCCAACTCCTGCTGCCACTCGAATTCCACGTGTCTGCCTTTCTCGGCCCGGTGGCCGACTACAGCTGTGCCTTCTTGAAAGCGGCGGCCTCGGCGGCGCGCAGCTCGTCCAGGGTGAGCGTCTTGCCGCTGGCATCGGTGAAGCTGCCAAGGCGGAGTCCTGCATCCCGGAAGAGGCGACCGCGCGCGGGTCCCAACACCTCGTCCTGGAAGCTTGTGGGCTGACGGCGCAGCCAGTCCTCGTAGGACAGGCCCTTGGGCGCGGAGCCGATGTTCTCCTTGGCCCAGCGCTCGCGGATGCGCTTCACCGCCGCGCCGCGCTCCTTCTCCGTCATGTCCTTCCAGGCCTCGCCAGCCTTGGACTTCGCCTCGGCCCGGAAGTCGATTTCCCGGTTCCGCCTGTCGCGCGTGTCCCGGACGGTGGGCCTGTCGCCCACGAGGCGCACTCCGTCGATGACGGGGATGGTCGTTGTCCGGCACCGGGGGTGGAAAGGAGGCCGCTTCCCTTCCCGCACGGGGAACTCCTTCCCATCCAGCGACATGCACAGCAGCGTGGTGCGCCCGTCCAAGGTCGCAACCAGACGCACAGCCGTCACGAGGTCGGCGTTGGCCCGGTACACCTCCTCCCGGGCCTGGGTGGCCACGTGGTTGAGGGAGGTACGCACCATCGCGTCCGCGCCCCGCCGGGTCACCTCCAGGACGCCGTCCGAGTAGGACGCGGAGCGAGTGCCCATGATGTCCCGGACGATCTGCGACGTCGTGCGCCCCTCCACCACGCCCGCCTGGACGGCGCGGTCGATGCGCACCAGGTCCGCCTCCGCAATCCCCTTCACCCAGGACTCAAGGACGGCGCCGTTGAAGGGCCGCGAGAAGACGGCCGCCTCCAGCACCTCCGCCGTGGGCGCGGCGATGGAGACATCCACGATGAGCGTCTCCTCCAGCAGGGCCGCCTGCCACCGCGCCTCGTACGCCGCGAAGGAGGCAGCCTCCTCCTGCAGCGTGCTGGAGAGGGCGGCGTAGGCGCCGGCCCGGAGGGTGCGCACCTCGGACAGCAGCCCGGCGATGCGCTCCGTCGTCTCGCGGCCGGCGTCGTACCCGCCCGCGTCCTCAATGGTCTGGAGGCGCGCGGCGAGCTGCTCCGTGAGGCGCCCCTCCGTGTCGTTGAGGAGGCCCACCACGCGCCGGGCCACGCCGGCCTTGTAGCGCTCCAACTGGACGGCGTGCGCGACGGAGCGCTCCAGCAGATCCTCGTTGGCGGTGGGGCGGACGGTGCTCATCGGGCACCACCCTGGCGTGCATCCGCGCCCAGCTCGATGAAGGCCCGCCGGGCCGTCCAGTCGTGCAGCGCGTCTCCCCATGCCTCGGGGAGCACCTCCATGAGAGGGTGGGCGACGACGTTGTGCACGAAGCGCCAGAGGCGGGCGCGCAGGGCCGGCGTCATGCAGCCCTCCCGCCGACGGGCAGCTGCTGGCCCTGCGGCACTTGGCCACCCGCTGCCGGCGCCGTGCGCAGGCTGCCCAGCGCGGGACCCTCGCTCGCAAGGCGCTCCCCGTCCACCTCCACGTCGAAGTCGGCCATGAGGACACCGCGGCGCTTGAGCTCCGCCAGGAAGGCGTCGCGGGAAATCTCCCGGGCCGCCCGCGCCTTGAAGAGGACGTCCAGGCCCTGCGCGTCGGACTCGGAGATGCCGAAGTCGGTGTGCACCTCCACCTTCAGCTTCGCGTCCTCCACCTCCAGCCCCAGCCACCGGGCCGCGAAGTAGAAGGCCAGCTCCAGCGCGTCGCTGAAGGACTCCGCCATGGCCTGCAGCTCGGAGTGGGCCTGGGCGGTGTTGATGGACTTTTCGGTGGCCGTGGGAGTGCCGGAGCGCCGGACGAGGAGCTCCACGCCCAGCATGGCCATCTCGTCCTTCAGGTCCTCCAGGTCCTGCCGGCCAGCCGTGATGGCCGCGCCGGTGTGCTCCACGTAGTAGAACTTCCCCTGCGGACTGCTTGTGGTGAGGAGCGCGTGGGGCCCCACCGTCACCTTCCCCGAGCCTCGCCCCTCCCCTTCCCCGCGGTCCTGCTCCAGCCCCGAGGCCGCCAGCATGGGGAAGCGCGCCACGGTGAGGACGTTCCGCTGGTCGCTGGCGGACTGCCAGTGCTCCACGTTCTTGTCCGCCAGGTCCATCAGTGGAGGCTTCGCGGCGCACAGGGCCGTGCGCTCCCCGGCGTACCAGGTGACGAGGGGGATGAAGCCCAGCGTGTTGGGGCCGCTCGCTGCCTGCTTCCACTCGCTGGTGCCGCTGCGCTCGTAGACGGCCCAGGTGTCGCGCTCGAGGACGCGCACCCGCTCCACCTGCACCTCTTCGAAGCCGTCCCGGCGCGTCTCGCATTCGCGGATGCGCACGTGGGTGAGCACCTCCACCCCGCCCACCGTTTCCGCATACGCGGCGATGAGGGACTCGGCGGAGACGTGCACGAAGTACGGGCGGAGGCCGGCGCGCTGCTCGTCCTCCAGCGTCCGCACCGTCTCCGGATCCACCACCGGGAAGTCCACGAGGATGTGGGCGAGGCCCTTGGACAGGCCATCCCGGAAGACGCCGCGGGCCCAGGCGGTGATGTCGCTGCCCTGCCTGTCCACGTCGTCCACCAGGACACGCAGCGGCTCGGGCGCGGAGTCGCCCAGGCGCACGGGCTTGGCGAAGGGCTTCGCGGCGAGGTTGCGCACCGTCTTGCCGAAGACGTTGAGGAGGACGGCGCGCGCCAGGCGCTCCTTGTACGCGTCCTCCTCCTCCGCGTGGTAGCGCGGCAGGTAGGTGCGGCCAGCGGCGCGCATGGTGCTGGTGCCGCCCAGGAGGGCCAGGACGAGGGCCCACGCGGGCTGCATGGCCCGGTAGGCGCTGCTGGGGGTGCTGACGTCGGCGGCACTCATTCCGCAGGCTCCATGCGGCGGATGGCCGCCTCACCGCGCACCGCGGTGAAGACGCTCGCCACCACGTGGCCCTGCATGGCGGACGGGCCGGAGAGCAGCAGGTGCAGCACCTCCGGCCGCTCGGCGTTGAGGGTTTCGCGGACGGAGGCCTCGTCGGTGCGCGACAGCCGGGCAGGCCCGCCCGGGTGGGTGTGCCAGTCGCCCAGGTAGCGCAGGCGCGGGCGCAATCGTTCGAGGAGGCGGTTGTCGTGGAGGCGATCCGCGTCGTAGCCCACGCGTCCGCGCATGGCATTCCGCCCGGGGCCGGTGATGGCGAGTACGTGGGCCTCGCCGTCCACCACGGCGCCCAGCAGCAGGCCGCCCGTCTCCAGCGGGGCGCGCACCCGCGCCAGGCGCAGGGCCTTGGCCAGGACGCCGGGCGCCAAGCGCACGCGGTACCCGTCCGAGACGTAGAGGGCCGGCGCGGACGCAGTCGGCAGGGGGCAGGCCATCACCGGTAGCTCCTCACCTGGAAGGTGGCCGTGCCCTCGCCGAGCATCAGCTCCGTCAGCGCCCACACCACCGCGTCCATGCGGTTGGGGCTCCAGTCCGACTCACCCGGCACCCACGTCGTCTGCTCGTCCTCCAGGGCAGCGAGGCGCACCACGTGGTGTGCCATCCCGCGCTCGTAAAGGGCGGCCACCGGTGCCGCGCGCTTCGCCTTGCCGCGCGTGGCCGTCACCACCTTCACGGTGACGTGCTTCTTCATCTCGCGCGCCTTGGTGCGGACGTTCGTCTCCACCATGTCGCCGCCATAGTTCTTCTCGCCCACGACGGCGTCCGCGCGCTCCTTCTCGTAGAGGGCCAACGCCTTCGCCGCCCAGCCCTCCGCGGAGTACTTCCCCGAAGCATCCAGCCACACGTAGGCGTGGCCGTTGCTGGCCTTGCCGGCGCAGACGATGCCCACCTCGTCGTTGTCGGGCCCGTCGCCACCGGCCGGATCCACCGCCACCACCACGCGCACCATGGGCAACGGCTTGCCCTCGGCGTCCTTCGGGAGCTCGGCGCGGCTGTTGTCCAGCAGCTCCTGAGTCCACAGCGCGCCCACCGCCGCGGCCTTGAAAGCCTCCTCCACCGTCGCCGGGTACTCGCGGCGGAAGTCGTGGATGCCCTTCTCGTAGACGGAAATCTTCGCCCGGCGCCAGGCGAGCTGCGCGTCGGCCAGCTCGAAGCCGTGCGCCTCGCGGCAGAGGGCGGCGTACCGTTCCTCCTCGCTGGTGCGCTCGAAGCCCGGCGGCACCTCGCGCCGGTATTCCTCCTGCCAGAACCACGGGACGAAGATGAGCTCGAAGTCGTTCTCCCCCTTCTGCGCCGCCATGCACAGGTGGTGGAAGAGGCCCTGGGGCCCGTCGCTGGTGCTCTCCAGAATGACTTCGGTGCCCGGCGCCGTGGGCACGCCCTCCATGACGCCGCGCATGTGCGTCGCGGCGTTCGGCCAGAAGGCCACCTCACTGCCGTGGAAGTACTGGATGGTGGAGGAGCGGCCCGTCCCCTTCGCGCCCGCGGTGCCCACTTTGTAGCCGGAGGACAGCTTGTCGAAGAGGAGCTCCTTCGCGTTGGAGGCGCTCGTCGAGGGCTTCACCAGGGCCGGGACATGGTCGTGGTACCGCTTCGCCATGTCGAAGAGGTTCACCGTCGCCGCGTCCTCGTGCGTGAGGATATAGGCGCGCACGCCCTTCAGGTGGCTCACCTTCCAGTAGAAGCGCGCTTCCACGTACGTGCTGCAGCCCTGCTGGCGCCCCTTCAGGACGATGGCGCGCACGAAGCCCCGGCGCTTCAGCTGCGCCTCCAGCCGCTCGTGGATGTACAACTGCGCGCGGTTGAGCTTCAGCGCCGGCAGCTCCCCGCCCGTCACCTCCTTCGGGCGGATGCGCAGGCACCGCGAGGCGTAGTGCGGGAAGTCGTCCTTCAGGCGCTGGCGGATCCGCTTCTCGCGCGGGGAGAGAGGCTTGCGGCGCGCCCCTTGGTGGGGCGGCTCGGCCGCACGGCAACGGGCGCGGGCGCTCATTCCAGCTCCCCCAGCGCGTCCTCGTGGCTGAACTGGACGGTGGTTTCCACCTTGTCGACGAAGAGGCGCAGGTGCTTGCCCAGCAGCTCCAGCGACTTCGGCTTGTCCCACAGCTTCACCTTGGCCACGGTGCCGATGGCCTCTCCGTCCACGGTGAGCTGCTCCACCTCGATGGAGGAGATGGCCCGGCGCAGGTGGGCCGGCATCTCCTTCAGCGGCAGCAGGGCCCCCGTGGGGCTGAAGGCGTCGCCGATGTCCGTCCGGGCGATGAGGAGCAGCTCGCGCAGGACGTCGTCCGCCTTCACCTCGACGCGCTCGGCCCGGGCGGCCTTCGCGGCAT
The DNA here is from genome assembly GCF_003668955.1 of Corallococcus sp. AB038B. Classification (NCBI taxonomy): domain Bacteria; kingdom Pseudomonadati; phylum Myxococcota; class Myxococcia; order Myxococcales; family Myxococcaceae; genus Corallococcus; species Corallococcus sp. AB038B. The sequence goes on from NZ_RAWO01000018.1 coordinate 157,767, forward strand.
CTACCGCCGCCCGGACCTTGGGATTGCTTAGCAGCTTCGAGGCCGTCACCTCCGCGGACCGCTCGGAGTAGCCAGCGCGGATGGCGGCCTGCTTCCCGTTGAGGTCGACCAAGTACTCCTGGACGAAGCGCTCCTGGTTCGCCGTCAGCGCCTGGGCGCGCGACTCACCCGCCGGCGTCTTCCGGCTGCGGCGCGTGCTGAGCTTGCGAGGAGGCGTCCTACCCACGCCGCCGAGTCTCCGGTGTCGCGTGGACAACGTCCGGCTTGGGCGCGGGAGGCCGCCCCTTCTTCATGGGCACCGGGGCCTTTCCCCCGGCTCACCACGGAGAAGTCATGCACCTGCTCTATTGCCCTGCCTGCCGCACCCACCGACCCGCGGACATGCGCCACTGGTGCTCTGGCCTGGAGGAGCTGCGCCAGCGCGCCGAGCGGCTCAGGACCTGTCCGCACACCTACGCATCCCGGGTCCCGGGCACGCAGAACTGGCACTGCTCGGACTGCGACTACCTCGGCCCGAGCCCCAAGGGGACCCGAGAGCGCGGCTGACGCCTTCAGCCCTGTCGCTCGAGTTCGTCGCCCCACAGCGCGAGCTGCCCTTCCGGCTCCGACCGCGTCCGCGGGGCGCGAGGGGTCGGCTCTACCTGGGCTGCCGAGGGCGGCTCCTTCAGGGCGTAGCCCTGGGCCGCCTTCCGGAGCCTGTCCTGGGCACGCGCGAACTCCTCCTCATCCCCGTCGCCCGCCTCCGCGTAGGCCAGGGCTGCGGCCGTCAGCCTGTCCCAGGGCGTGGCGTAGGGCTCGCGCAGCGGCTCCGACATGGACTGCCCGCGCCGCTGCCGCATGAGGTGCCCGTGGCAGCGCCGGTGCCTAGGCGCCCGGGGCCGGGTGCAGTCGACTTCGGAGCACTGGTCTGGGGAGCGGCAAGAGGACATGGACGCCCCTACTGTGCCGCAGCCCCAGGCGACGTGCGAGAGAAGCGGCACTCCACCCTCGCTTTGGGCACCTCCGCCTGGTTCTCCTGCAACTGAATGGCCACGCACTGGTGGTAACATCCGATGGCTGCGCGTGGACCAGTGCCAGTCCCGCTCTCGAACTCGCCAGGAGGGAAGACATGAGCGCAATCCAACTCACGACGGACCGCGACTACAAAGCTTGGCGCGGCAAGAATACCGTCGGCTTCATCGCGAATATGACGAAGACGCGGCTCGCGTCCTACTATGTCATCCACAACATCAAGTGCACCCTCATCAAGCCGGGGTCGGCACGCTCAAACGCCCCTGGCGCATTCACCGAACGAGGCTATCTCAAGACGGTGGGACCGACGGTCGAGAGCGTCATCGACTGGGGGCATCGCGAGGGCTTTCCGTTCACATCGATGCGGCCATGCCAAGGGTGCCTTAAGGGCGCGAAGCTGCCCCTTCCAACTGTCGCATCGCTCTCTCGTCCTTTCGACCCGGCACGAATGCCGAAGGACTTCACGAAGGGCTCCGAATATGCGTCGCGGGAGGAGACCCTCGCCCTCCGCGAGAAGGCAACAAAAGGCCACCACGAACTGCTCGTCAATCTGCATAAAACACTGACGACATCTGACTGGACAGACCTGGACGAAATTCCGACTGCCATTGACCTCTGGGCTCGAAGCCCAAGGAGCCGAAAGCGCGTCATCTTCGAGGCCAAGACGCTAGGGAGCCAAGTGGACCAAACACGCTCCGGCCTCGCCCAGTTGCTCGAATATCGACACGTCCATGGGGCACCCGGGGACGATTTGTGCCTCGTCGTTGATGGACCACTTCGTGAAAAACGAAACGAAATTCTAGCCGCCTCAGACATTTCCGTCCTTTGGCATGACGGACATCGATTCCAAGCCTCTGGCAATGCGTCCCGGAGCTGGCTGACAACCCTCATTAACAAGCACTGATGACAGACCAGTCCGCACGACCTCCAGACAATCCCTGTCCGTGCGGCAGCTCTGCTCCAGATCGGTCAGAGAGTTGCTTCAATCCTCCGTAGGTCAGCCCCGGGAAGCGCTCCAGGACGGCACGGCAGGTCCTCGCGTTCTCGGTGGCAGGCGCAGGGCGTCCTTGCTCACCGCCCTTCGTCAGCTGCGAATCCGGCAGGCAGGAGACGGCGACGCCATTCCGGTCTTGAACCACCCAGCACGTGACGCCGCGCTCGTCGTCGTGCCAGACGTGGACTTCGGAGTTGCTGGACGGGCGTCCATCCGGGCACCCCGTGAGACAGAGTGCGACCAGAGCCAGAGTGGCCTTCATGTCTCTTCCTGGGGCTCGGGCTTCAGAGGCACCGGCAGCGCGCCCGAGGAGGGCAGCGGGTCCAGGAACTCGATGCCGTTGCCGTGGAGGACGACGCGCCGCCCGCCCAGGCTCGACACGTCGATCTCCTGCCCCGTGGGCTTCAGGATGATGGTGCTCCACTCGCCGTTGCGGTGGCGGACGCCCACGAAGTGGGCGAAGTCCACGGTCTCCCAGGGCCTGAGTGAGGCCACGCGCTCGTTGGTCGCCATCCTCGCAGCGTCACCTGCGGCGTGGACAGGGTCCGGCGTTGGTCCTCATGGACCTGGCTGCGGCGGCTCCATCCCGGAACAGGCCGAGAGCCTCTTCGACCCGGCATAGGCGAGCCCGGGGAAGCGCTCCAGGACGGCGCTGTGGTGCACCCCTTCGCGGAGCAGCTCCAGCGCCTTCGCCCGCTGCTGGCGCCGGAGCCGCGCGGGCGTCAGCCCCTCCGGCCGGTCCGGACCGAGGTCTCGCGGATCCGGTCCCTCGTCCCACAATGGTTTGCGGCAGCAGGCCATGCCCCCTCACCGTGCCTAATCCCGGGCCCGTCCGCACGGAACGCGCTGACAGCCACGCCGGGGGCGGTCCTGGGCGAGGGAGAACTCCTCCTCGTCTCCGTCGTCCGCCTCCGCGTAGGCCAGGGCCGCAGCCGTCAGCCGCTCCCAGGGCGTGGCGTAGGGCTCGCGCAGCGGCTCCGACATGGACTGCCCGCGCCGCTGCTTCAGCATTGCATCGCACGCTTCGGCCCCAATATCCGAACAGACCCGACCCCTTTCCAGTCAGCCACGCCGCGGAGAGGCCCGCCCCTGGAATGCCCGGAGTGAGGCAAGCGCCGCTGCCTCACTCGCCAAGTTCTTTCACGCCGCCGCCGAGTCGGGCTCCTTCACCACATCAACGATACGTGGGTGATAGCTATCAATCGACCGGCCAATCACGCTCGCGCAACGGCGGAAATTCCCCTGCTCACCTTCAATGCTTATTTCCAGAGCAATGCGCGCCGCGAGGTTGTCGTCAATCTGAGGACCAGCCATAGTCAAAACCTGCCGCATGACATACCAGCGATTATGAGACCTGCCCATCTCGGCCGCAGCCAATACGACCGCCGCCTTCGTAGACATATCGCCCTTTGCATACAGACTGAGCATCCGAGCAGCGACCACGTCGCAGAATGCCCATGTAAATCCAGTTTCTCGCACCCACCGACAATACGCAGCAGCGATGACCCCGCCGAGGCCTGCGTCGCGCTCAATCAACGCCCCAAGCTTCGGCTCGTCAAGTGAACTATAAATCGGATCATTCTCACTAGTATTCGTCGACTCCTCCATATGGCGCGCGAAGTCTTCGAGTTGCGCCACATCCCATGTGGAGATGGTCTCAAGCAGCTTCAACCATTCCGCTTCCTGAGTCGTTGGAGTGACCGGGGTTGTCGGAGTCTTCAGTACCGTGAAAAGGGCGGCACGAAGTAGTCCAATATCCTTGAAGCGCTTGTTCGGAGTTTGTTCGGTCGCCTTCTCGATAACCCGACCAACCGGGCCCGGCCCGGTCTGCCTCATAAATGGCACACGTGGCTTCCCGACAAAGATGTCGTGAAGAATGCACCCCATCGCGTAGATGTCAGCCGTGGCAGTCACCGCCCCAAATTGCTTAGTCTGCTCAGGGGCCATGTACCCACTGGTTCCCCACGCAGAATCTGTAGACGTAAGCTTCGTAGTGACTGAACTGCTAGGCGGAAGAGCAAGCCCGAAATCAGACAGCTTCCACTTCCCCTCATGGAGCAGCACATTCTGAGGCTTCAGGTCGCGATGAGTGTAGCCAAGCGAATGCACATGATCGAGTGCGTTCAGAATGTCAGCAAGAGCATTGGCATTCAGCACACCCGTCGAATGGTCCTCATCAATCTGAACCGAATATGACCTGTCAGCGAGCGGCATCAAGTACGACGGCTCGGCCGAAACGAGGTCTGAGTCAATCACAGGAATGACAAAGTCGCCGCCCAGATGAGACTGAATTTTGACTTCGCGGATGAAGCGCTGCCTCGCCTTTGGGATGTCAGCAGAAGGGATGCCAGGGCTCGGAGCAAAGATTTTACGTGCAACGATGCGTCCATCCTCCAGCTGCACTCGCTCAACACGTCCAAATCCTCCATTCGCAATTGCATCTATGATCTTAAAATTCAGCATCTATCCCCCGGGTAGCGTGCCAAGCAGGCACTCGTTCTCCTGCCTGCTTACACCAACAAGGTCCCCGGGGCAGTGTAGTCAGACGCCATACCGAGGCGAGGAATGGCGCCGTTTCGATTTGGCTGGGGCTGCTGGCGTACATGTAGGAGAATCTGCGTGCTACCAGCCGCAGTATTCCTAGCAGCAAGCGCAGCGAGGATGCAGTCCGCCTCTGCGCCGGTCCCCATCCCCAGGGCGGCACGTCAAGGCTTCTTCCCCGGGTAGCTAGCCGGCATGGCGAGGGCCGCGAGCCCACGCAGCGGCCGGGACGGGGCCTTCTTCGGCGCCTTCGACTTCCGCTCCCTGGGCGCGCGGGAAGCGACGGCTGCGGGCGGCACCGGAGGCGGAGGCGGCGCCAGCGCGTCCTGGGCGCGGACGGCTGCGGCGAGCGGATCATCCCCCCAAGAGAGCTCCACAAGGACGGACGGCGCCCCGTGGGCCTGGGCGTACACCCAGCGCACCAGCGGTGAGGCGTCGTCCAGGCGCAGCTGCCGGGCCACCTCGTCGCGGATGCTCTTCATGGAGATAGGGAGGTTGTCCCCGCTGTCGAGCGCCCTCGGGGACACGCGCGTGAGGCGCACCACCAGGAGCGCGGGCCCGCTCCAGCCCGGCCACAGTAGGTTGGTGGCATCGCGCTGCCCCTTCGCGCGGCGGTGGCGCTGCATGTGGTGCTCGCGCCGGTTGGAGGTGTTCACCGTCGCCAGCGGCACTTCGAACGTGATGCGCGCGCATGTCATTGAGCGCTCCAGCAGGACTCGGCCATTGGCTCCACTGACCACGAGAAGGGGGGACTCTCAACTTGGTAAGTTGGGGCTTAGCTGGCCGGCCCTGCTGCTCCCCCTCCCGCCTCCCTCACGAATAGCGGTGCGGCGGGCGTTCATCGACGCATCCCTGCGGGGCGTCCGGCCCGCTCATGATTCAGCCGCGGCGGTCCACCGCGTCGCCCATGGCGAGGATGAACTCGCTAGGCTCCGTCCCGGCCCAGAGGACATGCAGCGAGCGGCGGCAGCGCGAGAGCGCCACCAGGAACAGGCGCAGGTCGTCCTCGCGTCGCGTTTCCCGGTGCAGTTCACTCTTCACACTGCTGAAGTCCGGCATGCGGTCACGGTCCGCTCCCACCACGATGCAGAGCTCGAACTGCTGGCCCTTGACTTGCCGCGCCGAGCTGAGGGTGATGGCCTTCTGGGGCGTCCGTCGGCCCTCGCCATCGGGCTGGTGGTGCTGGATACCGTCGGACACAAGGAAGGTGCCCACCCGCTCCAGGAGGGCACCGTCGAAGCCGATGACGCCCACATCCCGGGGCTTGCCCCCGCTGTCGAGGTAGCTGCGCACGAGGTCGCGCACCTGGGCGAACATGACCTGCTCCCCCGCAAACCCGCTGACGATTGGGCGCTCGCCGTTGTTCCCCTCGCTGCCCGTCTGGAAGGCGCCCCAGTTGTCGACAAGGCCGAGCGTCGGGTAGGCAGTGATGAGCTGGTGAAGGGCGGCGACGATCTGGCGGGTGCTGCGAAAGTTCTGCTCCAGACGAGTGCCCTGGAAGCGCACGTCGGTGTCGAAGCCAATGTCGCGCAAGCTGGGGTAGCGGGCGTAGACGGCTTGCGCTTGGTCGAAGCACATCATCATCCCCTCGGGCCGCTTCACCAGGTGGCGCAGGAGCGTGAGCTGGTTGCGGAAGAAGTCCTGCGCCTCGTCGAGGATGAGGTAGTCGAAGCCGTCCTCCGGCTTGCGGTACTGCTGCCACACCGTCTTGGACACCTCCTTGATGGCGTCGTTCGTCAGGTCGTCCGAGTCCACGAAGCCAAGGCTCCGGAGCGTATCGTTGTAGATGGTCGCAATCTCCCAGACGAAGCGTTTGAAGGGCTTCTCCGATGCGGCCAGCCACCAGCCTGCGGGCCGCTTCTCGTTGAGGTAGGTGGTGAGGTCCGCGATGTCCCGAGCTTTGATGAACTGGCTGATCTCGGTCTCGATTTCCCAGAGCCCGTTCTTGCTGCGGGCGTCGAACTGAGACCAGAGGGACTCGTACTCCCCCCCGGTGAGTCGGCGCCGCGCCTCGTCGACGGCGAGCTGCAGGGCCGCGTGGCGGTTTGCGTCCCCCTTCTCCGCTCGGTAGGCGGCGAGCGGCTCAATGCCGAGTTCATCCACCTTCACGAAGCGGGCGCACCAGTCGTGGAGGCTGGTGATTGCGATGTGCTGTGGATGGGAAGGGGCGAGAAAGCGCTCCATGCCCAGCCCGCTGACCTGCTCTAGCACCTTCACTCCAAGGTCGGGGTTGAAGACCAGGAAGCCGATGCGTGCCCGCTGCCCCTGCTCCTCCGCGCGCCTCGCCACGTAACCTGCCCGCATGACGGCCGTGAACGTCTTGCCCGTGCCGGGGCCACCCTGCAGGCGGATGGGGGCGTCGCGCTCCGTCTTCACCACTGAAGCCTGCTGCGGGGTGAGCATGGCGAGCGCGGACTCGAAGCTCTGCCCCAGGGAGGCAGAGCGCCCCGTGGCGCTCATCTGGTAGACCTCGAGTGTCGTCAGGCGCTGCGCACGCCGACGCGCCTCGGCGATGAGCTTGTGCTGGAAGGCGCGCTCGACAGCTTCGTACTGTCCCTCGGTGAGGTGGTCCATCAGACCGATGAGGTCGTCCTCAATGCGCATGCCGAGAACCTGCCGCATGAGGTGCTGGTCAGTAATGCCGAGTTCGCGCAACCGATTGAGGGGGAGCCACCCGTCACGGAGCGGCACCTCGGGTGGTGGCGTCTCCGTGATTCGCGGCCGGTCCAGTGGCTCAAGCTGCTCGCGCATCCCGTGTGCCGCCTCCTGCAGCTTGCGGTAGCCCGACATCTGCTGCTCGGGCGGCTGCCGGATTGAGGCAGAACCAGCGTGCGTGGCCCAAGGCTTGGCGTCGAACAGTCCCAGCACCGCCGCGAAGCCCGGTGTCTCCACGAGGAAGTGGAGGCGGTGGTAGTCGCCCGGTGCGAAGATAGAGTGGATGCTCTTCTCGCGGAGGTACTTGAGGCCTGCCCGCTCGCGCGATGAGTCGATGTTGGCCACGTCGAGCACACGTCGGAAGAGCGACTCCCAGTCACGGTCGGTAACGAACTCCTCGACGACGTCGCCCGGGAGGATCACGTCGTGCCACGTCTCCTTCGGTGCCCCGTCGGCGGCGGGCGACACGTCGAAGATGCCCGTCACCCCCGATAGGATGCTGGCCGCACGGAAAAGTCGGCCGGCCACCTCGAAGTCCAGGCTGCTGCGGTTGATGGGCGGCGGGGTTCGGTCTACGTACGCCATCGCTTCGGCCAATGCAGCGTGCCCCTTCGCCCCCAGCCTTCTCAGCAATCGCTCGCTCAGCCACACCGTGTTCACGCGTGTCCCCCGCCAGGTGATGTCTTCGCGCGATAGTGCAGGTGCGCCATGGGCAGGGTCAACGCGGTTCACCTCACCTTCTACCCGCGCCCCTAGGGCTTTCCGTGGCTGGGGGATGCAACGGACCACCGAGCGAAGTCACCCCTCTCCCCACATCTCCCGGGTGGGGCGATTTCCGGGCCAGCCAGGGCAGACTCGTACAACCAGGACCGGTGCGCGGCAGGTAGTTCAACGTGAGCCCCGAACTGCCGCAGGCCAGCAGAATCACCGCATCACATCCAGAGTGACTCGAATCCGCCACAGCCCCGACGCGCCCTGCCTGCCAGCCATGAGCGGCGCGAGCACCTGCGCTTTCCACTCGTCGGACGGCAGCCATGCGCCTGCGTCTCCGGCGTTGACGTCGTAGACAGCGAGGGCCAGGCCGACGCGCTTCAGGTCCACCCAGTGCGTGTGGCGGCACTGGGCGCGCTCCGGCGCGGTGTCCCACGTACCGCGGAACTGGACGAACGTCAGGCCCAGCAGGTCGCCCACCGGGAACCCCTGGTGCACATGGAAGCGCTGTGACTGCGCCGTCAGCGCAGCCTGCATCACCGTGGGCGTCGTCCATGGCTTCGGGAAGTGCGGACGAAGCCCCATGACGGGAGCGCCGAGCACCGATGCGAGCGCGCCCGGGCCGCAGTTGGCGCCCCACGTGGCGTGTGCGGCAAGGAGATCCGGAGGAGTGAAGAGGGGCGGGCAGCTCACGGGCTCACCTCCAGGGCGGCGAGGGATGCTCCGCGTGCAAGAGGCTCCACCCAGCCGGAGACGCTGTCCGTCGTGAGGCGCGGCACGTCCGCCTCCAGCCGCGCCGCGCAGGCCCGGCACAGCGGGTGCCCCCACACCACCAGGGCGGACACCGCCCCGCATGCGGTGGCACACGGGGCGCTTGGCTCCTCACCGCGGCCGACGCTCAGCTGCGCGCGGCGACGAGCCTCCGCAGGGGACAGCTGAACCACGCCCGCGCTGCCCACCTCCGCCCCGCCCTGCCCCGGGACGTGCCGGCGCCACACCTCGGCGCCGACGAAGGCCCGGGCCGCGCACACCGGCTGGCGAGCCTGCCCCCAGGCATCCTCCAGCCACGCCAGCCAGGCCGCGCGCAGGCGACCCTCGTCGCATCCGACGGCGGCCAGCGCGTCCGCGTACCAGGTGGCCCAGCCCGGCGGGGGCGCTTCGGGGATGGCGCGGCCGAAGCGCCGACAGCGCTCCTCCTGCGTCCACGCGAAGAACACCTTGTCCGGACTCGGCGCGTCGTCCTCCATCCACTTCGGCCGCGCCTTGCGGACGACGGGAGCCGCCGGGACAGGGGCTGCCGCCGGGGCCGTGTCCCCTCCGGCGCGGGACAGGGGGACGGGGGACATGTCCCCGGGGACAGGGGGACAGGGGACAGGGGACACGTCGCGCGCGCTTTCAGCAGCAGCACGCTTCTTCTGTCGCTGCTTCTGCTTCTTCAACCTCTCTTTCTTTCTACGCTTTTCGTCTTTCGACGCTGCTGCTGCTTCCCCCCTCCCCCCCTTCATGTCCCCGGCTGTCCCCGGGGACAGGGGGGACATGTCCCCGGGGACAGGGGGGACAACCATGGGGACAGCGGGGAGGGACATGCTGGGGACTGCTGGCGCGGGGACGCGGAGGGACGGGGCGAGGAGCGCGACGGCTTGCACGAAGCCCGCCAGCTCCGCTTCGGCACGCAGACGGGCCTCTCGCTCGTGTTGCAGCGCCTCGTCGCAATGGGCGAGCTCGGCGCGCACCTGCTCCAGTTCGTCGGCGTGGGGGCAGGACTCGTCGCCCGGAAGCTGGAGGCCGATGTCCGGCGCGACGTCCGTGGGCGTTGGCCAGCGCGCCTCGGGCGGCAGTTCGCCGGGAATCCACCGGCCCGCCTCCTCCTCGCTGACGAGCTGGCCGGACAGCAGGCGCACCAGGCCCGGGGGCACCGGCTCCCCTTCGGCGATTTCCGGGGGCTGTGGAGGCACGGGGCGACGGCGTGGGCGGGCAGGAGGCGTGGGGCAGGTGCTCATGGTGTGGTGTCCTGCTCAGCAAGAAGGGGCGACGCCTCCGGCTGCGGGCAGCACGCGGGTGGGATGGGGCTGTCCACGCAGTCGGCCAGGGCCGCGACGCCGTGGCGGCAGGTGGGCCAGGGGCCGGAGTGCTTCGCGCGCACGGACTCCGAGGCGACGCGCGGCACATGGGGCGACGGCCAGCCGTCGTAGGTGACGGCGTCGCCCAGGCGGGTGGCCCCGCAGTGCTCGCAGCGCACGGCGGGCAGGCGACAGCGGCTCAAGGAGACACCCCGGTGGCGCAGGTGTGCGGCGGGCACCCGGGCGCGGTGCAGTGCCAGGTCCGGCACGTGGAGCACTTCGTCAGCGCGCGCCGGCAACCGCACATGCGGAGGACGCGCTCGCGGAGGGAGGCAGGCTCGCGACCACCGCTGCGCGCGGCAAGGGCCTCGTAGGCGGCCCATCGTGCCTTGCCCTCCCCGACGACGGCACCCAAGGCGAGGCGCACGCGGGCCAACACCGGCGCGGGAACCTCCCACAGCACGTCCGCAGGGCCGGGCTCGCAGGCGACGGGCTCCGGCAGCGCCACTACGTCCTCAAGCCACAGGCCCGCCGGGCCCACGTACCAGCGCGACTGCCGCTCACCATCCGGCCACAGCGACACCGCGGAGACGCGCGCCACCGCCACCACCGCGCACGTCGGCAGCTCGTCCGCAGGCGGAGCGCTGACGCCCGGCCCGTGCCAGGAGGCCATCCAGTCCTTGAGTTCCGGCACGTACTCCGCCGCAGCGCACACCGCGACGTAGGCGCCCAGCACGTCCGCTGGCGGGGCGCGGTGCAAATTGAGCACCGGCGCGTTGCGGACCTGGAGGGCCCAGCACCACGGCTGGGGCGCGGTGACGCCGTAGATGGGGACACGCATGGGGGCGTCGCAGGGGCTCATGCCGCCCTCCGGTTCTTCAGGAAGGCCTCGGCCAGCTTCCGCACGCGGCCCTCGTCCGTCTCCAGCCGCTCCATGAGGCTGGCCTGCGGATCGCGGATGCCCTCCATCTGGTTGCGCTTGATGCCGAGGACGTCCGCCACCACCGGGTCGGAGCCGGAGTCGGACACCAGGAAGTACGCCATGACGGGGTCCGGCTGGCCGTCGCGGTGGACGCGGCCGCATGCCTGCTCGTGCACGCCGGGGCTCCAGTCCAGCTCGCCGAACACCACCGTGCGGCAGCAGTGCTGGAGGCCGTCGAGTCCCGCGCCCGCGCGCAGTGACATGATGAGGATGGGCGTCTGGCCCGACTTGAAGCGCTGGGCCTGCTCCTCCTTCTGCGCGGGGCTCTCCTGGCCGGTGAAGATGGCCGGGGAGTACTCCGCGAGCCGCTCGCGCCAGATGCTGTACACCTCGTGGTGCCAGCCGTAGAGCAGCACGCGCTCGCCGTTCTCCACCAGCATGCGGACGAACTCCGCGACGAAGGGCGCCTTCGCGATGCCCGTGGCCTGCCGCAGGCGCCAGGACAGCTCCCCAGACGCGTGGAGCCGCTCCTCGGGCTTCACCCCGCCCTGAGCGAGGATGATGCGGGCGAGCTCCGCGGCCTTGTCCTGCACCTCGTCGAGCACCCGCGTGTCCGACTCCACGGTGTGCACGTCGCGTGAGAGGGACGGCAGCTCCCGCCCGACGTCCTGCCGCGTGCGGCGCAGCATGAGTCCCGCGTCTCGCAGGTACGTGCCGAAGGCGCGCGGGTCCTTGAAGTTGAGCTTCTCGTCCACGCCGGTGCACCACTCCCGGCTGAACTCCTCGCGCGTCCCCAGCACCCCGGGCTTGAGGGCGTCGAGGACGTGAAACATCTCCCCGCCGTAGTTGTAAATGGGGGTGGCGGACAGGCCGATGACGAAGGGCGTGCGCTCCGCCAGGTAGTGGGCGGCCCGGTACTTGTCCGACTCGGGCCCACGCCGCAGCTCCTGGCACTCGTCAAAGACGATGGAGCGCACACCCGCGTTGGCCAGCGTGTCCGCCCAGCCCGACAGCTTGTGGTAGTTGAGAATGAGGACGTCGGGCCAGGGCAGCTTCCGCCCGCCGCGCCCGCGGGTGACGTCCTCCGGCGTCGCGCGCTTCGCCACGTGCACGCGCAGACGCGGGAGGAAGCGTGCCAGCTCACGCTGCCACTGCCGGGGCAGGTGCGTCAGCGTCACCACCACGGCGGGCAGCGTGCGCGTGTCAGTGAAGCCCGTCAGCGCGGAGGCCGTCTTCCCCAGGCCCACGTCATCCGCCAGCAGTAGGCGCTGCAGGCGCAGCCACATGTCCGCCGCCTTCCGCTGGTACTCGCGGGGCGGGACATTCATCGCGAAGTCGGGCGCCTGGTACTCGGCGGCCAGCAACTCCGCCACCTGCGCTTCACGCCGGGCGTGCTCGCGCGCACCGCGCCGGAGGAAGGCCTGGGCCTCCTTCCCCACCACCTCCATGGGGTAGCGCTCCAGGAACCACTCCAGCTCGCGCGCTGTCTCCGCGGTGGCGGCCAGGAGGACTTCGCCGACGTCGCCCTTGTTGATGCGGTCGAAGACGCGCTTCAGGCGCACGGCGACGTGGGGCTCCGCCTGCACCACCCACGCGGGCCGCTCACCACCGCGGCTGCCCAGCTTCCGCGCCTCCAGGCGCACCGTCCCGAACGTCTTCACAGCAGGCCTCCCCTCAGCACAGCTACGCGCACGGGCTTGCCCTGCATGAGGGCCGGCAAGCTGTCGTGGCGGCTGCGGGTGGTGACGAGCAGGAGGGCGTGGATGTCCTCCCGCTCCGCGTAGCGAAGAAGCTGGCGGGTGACCTCGGACAGGCCCCCGTCCACCTTCACTTCGAGGCCCACGTGGGCCTCCGTCAGCAGGAAGTCGATGCGGCCCGCCTCCCCCAGCCGCACCTCACGCTCGAAGGGGATGCCCGCCTCCGTCAGCACCTGGGCAAGCGCCTCCTGAAGGAGGGCCTCCCCAGCGCAGCGGAAGCGGTGGCGGGTGACGAGGGCGCGCACCTGCTCCAGCGCCGTCATGGCGAGCGTGGGCGCGCTCACGCCGCGTACCCCTCGAAGCCCGGGCGGAACCAGAAGTCGCTCACCAGCGACCAGCCGTGGCCCAGCTTCGACTTCAGCGCGGCGAGGAGCTGCTCCTCCTGCCACACGAGGGCACCGCCCGCGGGGATGCCGTCCCCCACCATGCTGCGCACGCGCGCGTCGCTGGAGGAGACGAACTCCAGCGGCTGCCCGTCCACCACCGGGGGCAGGCCCTGGAGGACGGCCAGTTCCAGCGTCGTGAGGGGTCGGTGCCAGCAGCCCGACAGCGGGGAGAGGATGGCCGGGGCCAGCGCGCCCTTGGGCGGCTCCCAGCCCTCGGCGAGCAGCGCCAGGGCCAGGTGGATGCTGATGACGGGCCGGGGCGCGGGGCGCGGATCCGCGATGGCTGCGGAGCCGTTGTCCACCTGGAGGCTGCCCGTCACGGTGCGCGCGGGCTGGTCCCACTCCAGCACGCCGTAGAAGCCGTTGCGGCAGGTGGGGCCGACGCCCAGCGCGTCGAGCGCCGCCGCCGCGCGCGAGTCCGCGAGCGCGGCCGGCGTGTTGCTGCTGCTCACCGTCGCGGAGCCGGAGACGGTGGGCGCCGGGGCATGCTCGTCCATGACTCCGAAGAGGCCGGGGCGGCCCGCGTAGGTGCCCGCGCCCGTGGCCGTCTGGCCCAGGCCGACGAGCTCCAGGACGCGCTGGTCCGCCACCGAGGGCGCGCCGCTGCCCGGGCGTGAGGCGGCCGTCACCGTGCCCGACGGGCTGCCCCATCCCGTCACCGCGTACTTGTTCCGGTGGCGCAGCGGGTTGTCCGTCCCCATGGCGATGCCGTCCAGCCGTGGGTCCGCCACCGAGACGGGCGTGCTGCCGCCGGAGACGTATGGCATGCCGATGACGGTGCCCGCGGGCTCGCGCCAGTCGATGACGCCGCAGGTCCCCGCGCGGCCGTCAGCGCGCAGGGCCAGCGCATCCAGGGGGCGGGCGTCGGCCACCACGGGCGCACCGGCCTGGACGTCCGTCGCGCCCGTCACCGTCCTGCCCGGAGCACTCCAGTCCTGCACGCGGTACTGGTCCGCGAAGCGTTCGCCGCGAGCGTGCGTGAGGGCCACCCCCTCCAGCGCGCGCGGGTCAGCCACGGCCGCGCCGCCGTTGTCGTGCCGGGCGACGCCGCGCACCGTGGGTGCCGGCCCGTCCCAGGCCGTCACGCCCGCCGCGCCCCGTCGCGGGGAATGCCCGAGCCCGAGCGCGTCCAGGGGACGCGGGTCCTCGACTGCGCACAGCCCCGCCCCCCCGGGCCCGGCTACTGTGGGCGCCGGCTCCGCCCAGGCCTGCACCGGGTGCCGACGGTGCACCTCGCGGCGCTGCTGGCCCTGCTGCACGGGCGTGCCGAGCTGCTCTTCCACCAGGTCGCGGAAGGGGCTCGTGTCCACGCCCGCCGGCCACAGTCCGCGCGCCTCCAGCCACGCCACCACGCCCCCGCGGGGCGGCAGGTCCCGCCAGTCCCCGCCCGGAGGCACCAGCGCCAGGCGCACCGCGTTCAGCCACTCGATGCGCGGCAGCTTGTGGTGCTTCCCCGCGCGCGGGTCGTCCGGGAACGGCAGCGGACCCAGCACCTCGCCCACGCCGCGCAGGCGCTTCTTGCTGGGCATCGCCACCGGCACCGGGCAGCGCTTCGCGTCGCGCCAGCAGATGGTGAGGCGCTGGCGGCGCTGGGCCAGCCCAGCCTCCTCGCCCAGGTCGTGCTCGACGACGGACACCTCGTAGCCCGCGCGGCGGCCCAGGCGCAGCACCTCCGCGAGGTTCTCCGGGCAGCGGTGCCGGTACGCCGGCACGTTCTCGATGACGACCATGACGGGGCGCTCGTCGCCCTTCCAAGCCGCCAGCACCTTGCGCGCGGCCTTCACCGCGAGCCGGTTCATGTCCTGGTACTTCTTCGTCGCCGCACGCTCCTTCGAGGTGAGCCGGGAGGCGCCCTTGCACGGGGGCGACCACTTCATGAAGTACGGGGCACGCGGGCCGAAGAAGGCACGCAGCTCGCGCGGACGCATGCGTCCGATGTCCGCGCAGAGGGACTTCGCGCCCGTCAGCTTCGTGAACGTGTCGCAGCGCTCCTGCTCGAAGTCGATGCCGCCCACGTTGCGGACCGTCGCGCGGTGGCCGTCCACCTCCACCTGGGCGCAGTCCGCGCCGTACGCGCCGACGCCCGCGCCGCAGAAGAGGTATCCGACGGTGAACTCGTGCTCCTGGATGCAGCTCATGGACGGCTCCGGACGACAGCGACGGCGCCGAGCGCCGCGAAGAGGGAGAGGGCGACGAAGAGAAAGGCGCCCACGCGCGGCTCCGCGCGGGCGACGAGGTAGCCAGCGCACGTACCGGTCAGGAGGAAGCGCGTCGGGCTCACGACAGCGCCTCCCGGTAGAGCTGCGGCCGCAGGTGCCCAGCGAGGTACAGCGGATGCCGGGGCTCGCCCGCGCCGGTGAGCGCGAGCGCATGCACCGGGTGGTACCGGCACAGGAGCGCCAGCACCGCGGGCGCGCGCTGGGGCACCAGCCGGTGAGCGCCCCAGGCTCCGACGATGAGGGAGGCCTCGCGCGCGGCGGACTCAAGGGCCGCGTCGTTGAGCGGGCCCACCGCATCCTTCGCGGGCATCAGGTCCGCCGGGTCGGTGGCCCTGAAGGCGAACAGGTTGCAGAGCGTGAGCGCCCCGTAGCCCCAGGCCTGCGCGAAGGCCACGCAGCGGCGCAGCGTCGGATCGTCCTGCTGCCCATCGGCAACGGACGGGTTTAACATCACGAAGAGGACGCGGCGGTCATCCATCGCGGACCAGCGGCGCCAGAGGCGGTACCGGTACAGGCCGCACTCGCTCAGCGTGGCGCCGGCATCCAGGTAGCGGAGCGTCATCGAGCCGCCCCCTGCGCGACCGACCACGCGGCGCGCACCAGGCGGAGGACGTCATCGGGCAGCACCCACAGCCCCTGGGCGCCGCGGCAGGCCACGGGCTGGATAGGCGTCCTATCCGCGAGCCACAGCCCCGTCTCGCCCATGTACCAGCGGCTGGGACGGAAGGCCGTCTTGCGCGTCACCGCCTCCACGCGCGCGACGCCGATGATGGCGCCGGCCGGGTGCTCTGCCTCCGTCGGCACGCGGAGCCCGAACTCAGACGCCATGGCGTCGGCGTTGTCCTGGTCCCACGTCTTCCCGTTGTGGATGGCGAGCCACGAGCCGACAGGAGGCGCTGGGAAGCGCGGGCCCCGGTTCTCCACGTCCTTATCGGCATGGACGACCGCCCATCCCCAGGGCCGCCAGAGAGTGATTCCGCGGATCCGAACCTCACCCACGGACCACCTCCGGCATCTCGTCCCAGGTGCGACCATCGAGGACGCGGCCGGCCGCCGTCTTTCCGACCGCGAAGAGCGTGTGGCACTCGCCGCCCACCGGCAGCGGCTCCGTGGGGAAGGTCACCTCCGGCACGCGGCAGCAGCGCGTGCTGTCTGCCGGCATGCCCTCCGGCACCGGCTCATAGAGCGCATCCACCTCCGGCTCCGTCATCACGCAGCAGGGCTTCCACGCGCCCCACTGCTTGAAGAAGAAGCGCACGTCCGCGCCCACACACTGGTCGCGCAGGCGCCGCGCCCAGACGGGGTGCATGGGCCGCGCGCCCGGCCCGGACTCGCCCCCGACGACGACCCAGTCCAGCCCCCGACTCCCACCGACTGCCGGAAGTACGTGGTGGTGAACCGGTCCGTTCCAGCCGCTGGTCTGCATTCGCCACGGGATGAAGCGCGCAAGGTCCACCGCCCCGAGGAGTGGTTCGCAGGACAGCCACCGCACCGCAGCGGGCGTGCGCAGCAGCTCCGGGATGCGCTCGTCGGCACGCTGCTGGTCCTCCACCGACACGCCCAGCCACACGTTCGGCAGCGGCCAGCGCGGGTCTCCCGGCTCCAGCTTGAGCCCACGCCGCGTCGCCTCCATAGCGGCGATGGACAGCACCTGGCCCCGGAAGTCCTCGCTGCCCACGGTGCGCGCCATGACGTCCGCGCGCTTCGTCAGCACCTGGAAGGTGTGCCGCCGCGCGAGCGCCATCACCGCGAACACCCTCGCGATGTCCTTCACCTGGAGCTCCTCGTGGAAGAGGTCGCTCATGCTGTTGACGAAGACGCGCCGGGGCTTCCGCCAGTGGAGCGGCTCCAGCAGCTTCTCCGCGTCGAGCACCACCTTGCCCGTCCACCGCGGGCCCGCCGGGGTGCTCTTCACGAGCCCCTCATAGGCCTGCCCCGGCCCCGACAGCCGGATGGCCATGCGCTCCGCGTAGCAGCCGCCCTTGCGCGCGCCGGGAGTGCCGCCACCGCAGCCTGGGGAGACGCGGGAGCAGCCGCGTGTCGGGTTCCACACGACGTCCGTCCACTCAATGGCCGTCTCAGCCATGGCGCTTCGCCTCCTCGCGCTGCGTGGAGAGGCCACCGGGCAGCACGCGCAGCACAGGCCGGCCAGTGTTGGGGGGACGCATGCGACGGCGGAGCGAGCGAAGCCCCAGGAGTAGCGACGCGGCCGACACCAGGTTGGCGAGGCCTGCCACGAGGTGGAGCGCAACGAAGAGCCCGTCACGCATGGCGCACCTCGGGGCCCGCCGCGAAGGTGGCCAGCAGCGCCGCCTTCGCGCGCTCGTGGAAGGGCTGCTCCCGCTTCTTCGCCGTCCGCCACAGCCGCTCGCAGGCGGGATGCCGGCAGGTGGCCACCGGACGCTCCTTCACCTCGCCGAGCTGCAGGTGGCGCGGGCGCAGCGTCCAGCACACCGCGCACCGAGCCTTGAGCCCGGCGTACCCGGCGTCCTCCGGCGACGTGGGCGTCTCGCGGTACAGCCGCAGGCGCAGCAGGCCGCGCTCGCGCCTCGGGCACGTGCGCACCAGAACGCGCACCTGCTCGCGGCGCTCCTCGGGCGTGGGCAGCGGGCTACCCATGGAGCACCTCGGGGTGCTCGCGCAGGTATGCGTTGGCCAGGGCCTCGCCGGACTTCGGTGATGATGAGCCCGCGGTGGACGTTCGGAAGACGCCTCAACAGGCGGCGCTGCTCCAGCCGCTCGAAGTAGTCCGTCGCGGCGCGCTTGGATGCCCAGCCGAAGCGCTCGCACACCTCGCTCGCCGAGGGAGCCACACCCCTGTCCTGCTTGAAGGCGTGGACGTAGGCCAGCACCTCCTGCTGGCGCTGCGTGGGAGCGCCCCCGGAAGGGCCATTCTCGGGAGGGGGACGGCAGCTCATCGCGCGGGCCTCCGGCTGACGGCGGCGACGCAGGCGCTGGAGGCCAGGGTGGCGGCCTCCTGCTCCCGCTCGCGGCACACACGCGCCAACTCGTCGGCCTTCGCCCAGGCCTTCCGCGCGTCCGCGTCCCAGACGCTGACGACGACGCCGGTAGGGTCGCTGATGGAGACGCGGTGTCCCGTGCCGCTGCGCAGGGCCACTCGGACGACGGCGGCGGAGTGGGTCCGGGGCGCGCTCACGCGGCACCTCGCACCGTCTCCGGGGCGTCCCCGGGCACGCGCACCACCAGGGCGGTGCAGTTGTCGCGGCTGCCGGCGGCGAGTGCGGACTCCACCAGCGCCTGGGCGGCCACCTGGGCGTCGGCGCCGTCCGTCAGCACGGCGGCGAGCTGCTCCGGCGTCAGCGAGTCGTGCACGCCGTCCGTGGACAGCAGCCACACGTCCCCGGGCTGGACGTCCGTCTCCAACACGTCCGGCGTGCAGTCGGTGCCGCGCCGGCTCCCCAGGCACCGCGTCAGGACGTGCCGGCTGTCGCGGTGGTCTTCGGTGAGCTGCTCCAGAGTGCCCGCGCGCAGCCGGTACACGCGGCTGTCGCCCACGTGCGCCACGGCAGCGCGCCCGCCCGCCACCACCAGCAGGGCCAGCGTCGTGAGCCCCGAGTGCCTGCCGACGCGCTGCTCGTGTTGGACGTCGCGGTGGGCGTACGCGACGGCGGACTCCAGACCGCGCTTGAGCGAGCCATCAAAGGCAGCAGCCTCGCTCAGGTACGGGTACCCCAGCACCGTCCGCACCGCGACCTGGGCGGCCTTGTCGCTGCCCTCGTAGCTGCCCAGGCCGTCCGCCACGGCGGCGACAAGCCCGGCCGGGCCCTGGGTGTGGCCCGCGGAGTCCTGCTGGTAGTCCCGGCGGCCCTGCTCGGAGCACGAGCCCACGTCGAATGGGCGGCTCATCGGCCACCGCCCTTCGTGCCGCGCCGGGCCTTGGCGTCCGTCCCCGTGGACGGGAGGCTCGCGACCGAGACCAGGGGGGTCAGCGCCTCCAGTTCGGCAACCGCGACAACAAGCGCGTGCCGCCAGCAGGCCATAGGGGGCTGACCGCCCAGTGTGCTGGCGCGGCAAACAGCGCAGCCAGGGGCCAGCGGAACCCGTAGCCGAAGGGCCGTAACGGGGTCAGTTCCCAGGCCAGGGGACAGCCGAGGAGGCTTGGACTCCGCCGCCGACTCACCAAATCTGGGTGGGAACTGGGTGGAAGGGCTGCCCGGGAGGGGAGAGAACTTCCCCTCCCGGGTGCCACTTTCCTTAGTCCCATCAACTACTTGGGACAGCGCGCGATGCAGGATTCGAACCTGCGGCCTTTGGCTCCGGAGGCCAACGCTCTATCCAGCTGAGCTAATCGCGCAGAACCGCTTTCCGGTGTCGGAGGAGTAACCGAAGTCCCCAGACGACGCAAGCACGCAATCCTGACATGCCGTGGCTGTCAGCCCCGCCTGACGGCTCCTGCACAGAGGCCGCGCGCGCCCCATCCGCCCCTTCCGCATGATGGACTAGACCCGGGGACATGAACCGCGCTCCCCTGCTATCCGCTTGTCTCCTCGCCGCCTGCCTGGCCTGCACGGAGTCACCCCAGACGCCCGTGGCGTCCCCCGCCCCGAGCCCGACCATGCCCACCTCGTCGATGCAGCCCACCACCAGCGCCGCGCCGAAGGCCTTCGCCAGGGGGACGACCTTCTCGAAGCGCTCCTCGCCGTCCTCCAGGTTGACGGAGTTGATGATGGCCTTGCCCTG
>NZ_RAWO01000178.1:0-423 GCF_003668955.1 Corallococcus sp. AB038B
GCAGACAGTGCTGCCCGCGCTGCTGGCCGCGACGGAGCCGTCCACGTTGAGGCTGGAGGGCGGGACGCACAACCCGGCGGCGCCGCCGTTCGACTTCCTCGCCCGGGCGTACCTGCCGATTCTGCGCAAGCTGGGGCCGACCGTCACGGCGACGCTGGAGCGTCCCGGTTTCTTCCCGGCGGGTGGCGGGAAGTTCCACGTGGACGTGCGGCCGGCGCCCATGAAGCCCCTCTCGCTGCTGGAGCGGGGGCGGGTGCTGCGCCGTGACGCGAAGGCGGTGGTGGCGATGATTCCCTTCGACGTGGCGAAGCGGGAGATGGAGACGGCGGGGGCACTGCTCAAGTGGCGTCCGGACGAGCTGCGGGTGGAGGAACTCAAGCGCACCACGGGCCCGGGCAACGCGCTGGTGGTGGAGGTGGAGAG
>NZ_RAWO01000179.1:0-422 GCF_003668955.1 Corallococcus sp. AB038B
CACAATTAGGACCTAGGACTCTATATTTTCTAATATTGACGTATAAAAATGTGATATTCTCTATTCTACAGTCACATCCCACTTCACCATTGAATTGAAAATACCATTATCAGAACCATCAAGGCATTATACGGCTAAATCTACACTTTGATTTTTCGGGGGGGCGAATCTAAATTTCGGGGGGGCCTGGCCCCCCCCGGGCACTCCTCTAGATAAAACACTGATCTCTTTCAATTTTTCCATTACAATTCACCTGATCTTTTACCGATTAAGAATAAAGTGGGAATCACTCTGGCTGATGAAACTTTTGTTGTGAAGGAAGGACTTTTATTTCAAGCTATTTCTTTCATTCAAAAATTAAAGACATTTCAACAAGAAAATCTATCCACGTCGAATAGTTTGATCATCTCTTCCGCTTTTCT
>NZ_RAWO01000180.1:0-422 GCF_003668955.1 Corallococcus sp. AB038B
TGATTCCGCTCCTTTGATAAATGAATCGGATGGTTCAGCATAATCATCGAGATAATCATCCTCTTCACCAATTTCATTCTTGTCGGATGTTTCATCTTCATCATATACATAATAATCATCATAGGTGGCTTCCTCTGATGTTTTATTATTGAATGGCACTTCTCCAGGGGTGTTCGGACCATCATGATTATCAGCTAACAGCTTTTTCTCGCCTGATTGAGCTAATAAACGAGGTGCTAATGGTTGTTGTTGCCGGGTAATCGACGAAGCAAGTAAAGTTTTAGAAACCGGTGGTTGATTTGAATCGTCTTTTAAAGCACAATAAATACATTTTGATGTAATATCTCCTGAACTATCAGCACATTTGGGCTTGACACGACAGATCTCCGTTGATAGATTACATTTGAGAACCTAGAAATGCT
>NZ_RAWO01000181.1:0-422 GCF_003668955.1 Corallococcus sp. AB038B
TGTGAGCCTCGTGACTGCTAAACAAACCTGAAATATGATCTCGTCTCTACTTTGCTACATAATCAACATTGTTTTAGTTTTACCAATCATTTTTTCCTGAGTCTGACAAGACACTGTTTGTGCCGTTCGGAGACTTTTTCTATGATCTTCACCACTTCACAGCAATTAAAGAGAGTAAACTTCAGAACAAATGACGATGGCAACAATGCTTGTTCTCCATTTGTTCAAGGTTGTTTGTCAGAAAGAGAAGGTGTGTAAGACGTACTTTGGATCTCACTGCTTTTCAATGACTGTTTCTCGACATTATTTCTTGCACATGATAAACAAATCACGAGTTCGAGAATATTACGAAAGACGTATTTACATTGTAATCGGAAATCAATCAAAAAGTAGCAAAGGAGTTTTCTTCGAATAGTGTAATC
>NZ_RAWO01000182.1:0-422 GCF_003668955.1 Corallococcus sp. AB038B
GCTAAAGGATCCTCCCAGAGCAGTGGTTGGGTGGACTCAAGGCGCGTGGCCCAGTCTCAGGGGAACACCGGGGCACGTACAAAGCCTTCTCACTGCGCTCAAAAACAAAGTCAGTGGCCCAAAGGCTGTTCTCAAGGGCCCCTACAGCAAGCGTCTTGCTGTCCTAGAGAATAGCTTTGGAATCAAGTTAAATCTCGCTGCAAGCACGCTAGGCGATTTGGATAAGTGGCACAGCATCCGACACGCCATTGCACATGACCAAGGGCTTGCCGTAACGGACGAGGTCTTTCACTCATCCAGTGAGGTGCTATCCAGCCGGCACCATGTGCAAGAGGCCGATTGGAAAACGCTGATAGCGCTCTTCGATGGCGTTATTGACGATCTAGACCGCGTAGTCGCGATTCACCTCGGACGCGAATTCA
>NZ_RAWO01000183.1:0-422 GCF_003668955.1 Corallococcus sp. AB038B
GAGTGGGCCTTCGAGCGCGCGTACGGCGAGCCGCTCGGGCAGGTGGTCACTCCGGTGCGCGTCCACTCGTGGGTGGGCGGCGACATGGATGGCAACCCGCTCGTCACGCCCGAGGTCTTCGGCGACACGCTGCGCGCGCACCGTGCTCGCGGCCTGCGTCTCTTGATGCAGGGCCTGGAGCGCCTGGGCGGAATGCTCTCCCAGTCGGACCGACACGCGAAGCCATCACAGGAGCTGCTCGCCTCGCTGGAGCGCGATGCGGCGCAGCTTCCCGAGGCCGAGCAGCGCCTGGGGCCTCGCACCGTGGGCAAGCCCTGGCGTCGCAAGCTGCGCTTCATGGAGGAGCGGCTGCATCAGGCGCTGCGCCACGTGCTGGCCCAGCGCACCGGCGACGCGGGGCCGATGCCCGAGAGCGCGTACCG
>NZ_RAWO01000184.1:0-422 GCF_003668955.1 Corallococcus sp. AB038B
ACGGGCCAGCCCGCATGCCGCCACACGCCCGCCGCATCGATGCGGTCTCCGTCGACCAGTTTCGGGCCGCCACGCGGAATGGGCATACAGGTGTCGTCTCGACACAGGCCCACGGCCTTCCACTGCCAGCCGGTGGCACGCTCGAAGTCCTCCTTGTCCAGCCAGAGGCTGTCGCCGTCGACCGTCACGCCCACGAGGCGCGTGTCCCACGCTTCATGAATCACTCGAATCTCGCTCGTCATCGATACTCGCCTTGGTTTGAGTCGTGACGACCCTACGCAGCGGAGCGAATCGAGGCCTGCCCGATGCTCGCGCACCCTTGCCTGATTCTCTCCAGGTGAGCAGGATGGGTTCGAATGCCTGTCGACCTGCCCAAGCGAGCGAACGACGAGGGGGCTCATGAGGGTCTGCGGAGGCTGACC
>NZ_RAWO01000185.1:0-421 GCF_003668955.1 Corallococcus sp. AB038B
CGGCCCTCGGGGCTGGTGGACAGCTGCTCGTAGGCGGCGCGCGCGTCCATCAATTCCCGAGGTGGGGGACCCGACGCGCAGCCCACCGCGACCAACGCCGTGGCCCCGACGAGGGCCTTCCATCCACGCTTCCAAAGCACCATGACGCTCTCCTCTCGGGGTGGGCGGCTCACTGGAGGCTGCGGCGCGCGGACTCGGCCTGTTGGGTGGCCGTCCGCGCCTCGCGTTCAAGGGGCACCGAGCGGGCCAGCGCGAGCGCCAGGTCCGCGTCCGCTTCGGCCTGCATGAAGCGCAGCTCCGCGGCCTCCTGCTCGCCTTCGACGAGCAGCCGCTCGGCGTCGGCGATCTGCTGCCGGGCATACTCCAGGTGCTGGGCGGCCTCGGGGACGCGGCTGGCGCCAGCGCCTTCCGCGGCCCTCAG
>NZ_RAWO01000186.1:0-420 GCF_003668955.1 Corallococcus sp. AB038B
TATTTCGACGATAACTTCTACTCAATTTCAAGAGGGACTGAAGAAAGCGAAGATACCATTTCCACCGACACAGATTGAGAAGATCATCAAATATCTGGTTGGTGTTTACAAAGATTAGTTTGAATGTGATTTGAATCTGCGTTTTGTTTGATTAGGGACGAGGGAACGACGACGATGCTGATGAAGGAATAATTCCACTAAGGTATGAAGAAAATGAAGTTTCTCCTTGTTTCACTATTTCTATTTGTTTTGTAGATCATTAGAAATAGTTTGATCTGCAAGTGTCCATCTGTAAATGTTAAGTGGTACGATGATCATTTGAATGAACACTTTAGACAAGGGATTGATGTTTTTGTCTGTACTAGTATTGATCGATGAGATCTTTGTATCTCCTAGTAAACATACCTTTGCTACTCATTT
>NZ_RAWO01000019.1:0-140961 GCF_003668955.1 Corallococcus sp. AB038B
ACGGGGTAGGGCGGGTCGGGGCAGCACGGGGCAGCAAGGGCAGGACGGGGTTGGGCGGGTCGGGGCAGCAAAGGCAGCACGGAGCAGCAAGGGCAGGACGGGGTAGGGCGGGACGGGGCAGCACGCAGCACGGCGGATCAGGGCAGTGCGCATCACCTCTCATCGCGCGGCACCGTGGGGCAGCACGCGGCGCGGTCGAGCAAGGCAGCAGGCAGGTCGCAGGACGGGGCTGGGCGGCGGGATGGAGCAGTGCGCAGTTTGGGGGAGTCCGGCAAAGGTGGTCGTGGTCGCCGGATGGGAGACGTGAAGAGCCGTGAATCAAGACGTGGCGGTGCGAGAGCTTCGCGATCCAGCCGGCGGCGGCATCGAGGCGACGCGACAGTCAGCACCGGACGTGTGGCGGGAGTGGAGTGGCGGGTCGGGGGGAGCAACACGCAGCCAGGTCTCGGAGAGAACGTACTCCCGGGATCCGGCGTACCTCGCAAATCTCATCGCGCGTGGCCGCGATGTCTGGAACGGGGAGAATCCTCATGGGAGCGGTGTCCATCGTCACCGCGGCGGTAGTGGTCCTGGCGGCTCACACGGCCGTGGCCCAATCAAAACCGCAGGTGCAATCACCCCAGGTGCAGGCACCGCAGATGGAAGGCCGTCGGCGGATCAGCAATGATCCGGAGCGGCTGGCGCCCTTCGGACTGATGCTCGACGCGGGCATGCCCGAAGGCGCGGGACTCTCCGGCGTCCTCCGGCCCTCGCCATACCTGCGAATCCACCTCGGCGGAGCGCACAACGGTCTGCGAGGCGCCTTGCGCGCGGGACTCACGCTGCTCCCGCTGAAGAGCAAGGTCTCTCCCTCGTTCTCATGGGAGTTCGGACACGCGCAGGCCGCGAGCACGCAGACGCTGAACCGGAGGCTCGCGGACCGCACGCAGCTGCCCGCCTCCTCCATGGAGCGCGTGGGCTACACGTACATCAGTACGCACGTGGGCCTGGAGTTCAACGCCACCCGGCGCCTCAGCTTCTTCGTGCGCGGCGGCATGAGCTTCATGGAGATGGACGTCCCCAGCCTCCAGAAGCTGGACGAGCCCTTCCGCGACGCGCTGTCTCCCGTGGAGACGCAGTCGTGGATGATGCGCAAGGTGCAGCCGTCCGGAAAACTCGGCCTCACCTTCTTCTTCGGCTGATCAGCTGGCGAGCACCCGATCGAAGAAAGCGAGCGCCTGTGCCTCCGCCCAGAAATACGGACGGTGCACGCGGCCCGCGACGAAGCCCACGTGGCCACCCTGCTCGGTCAGCACCACGCTGAGGAACGGGTTGTCCCGCGCCGAGGGCGGAATCACCGGCGCCTCCAGCATCGGATCATCCGCGGAGCTCAGCAGCAGCGTGGGCCGGCGGATGTCCGCGAGCCTGGGGCCTGACGACGCCTCCCGGTAGTAGTGCTCCGCGTCCCGGAAGCCATGCAGCGGCCCGGTGACCACGTCGTCATAGCCCCGGATGGTGCGCGCCGCCTCCATGCGCGTCCCGTCGAACGCGCCCGGGAACCGCTGCAACTTCGCGCGGGCCTTGCTCTTGAGCGTGCGCAGGAACCGCTCGCGGTAGAGCCAGTGGTAGCCACTGCCGCCATCCAGTTTGCGGCAGCACGCATCCAGATCGTACGGCGCGCTGATGGACGTGGCGGCCACCACCGGCGCCTGGTCTCCCGTCTCCTCCAGCAGCCGGCACAGCACGTTGGCGCCCAGCGAAAAACCCACCGCGAGCATCGGTCCGGTGATGCGCTCGCGCACGTCCGCCATCACCAGCAGCGTGTCCGCTGTGTCTCCGGAGTGGTACGCCCGGGCCAGTCGGTTCGGCTCCCCGCTGCACGAGCGGAAGTTGATCGCCGTGGCGCCCCAGCCGCGCTTCGCCGCGCCCCGCAGCACCTCCGTGACGTAGCCCGCCTGCGAGGACCCCTCCAGGCCGTGCAGCACCACCACGTGCGGCGCGCCCTTCGGCCCGTCGAAGGTGTCCAGGTCGACGAAGTCCCCGTCCGGCAAGTCCCGCCGCTCCCGGCGCAGGGGCGGCACGCGGGTGGGGCGCACGAGCGACGCGTAGATGGTCTGCGCGTGCGCGCCACGAATGCCCGGCGCGGGAATGAACGGCTCGGTGGGCTGGAAGTTCACTTCCGCTCCCTGATGGCGCGCGCCATCCGCATGGAGGCGCAGCCGGACTTGCGCACGGACTCTGCCTCCGCGGTGAGCTGGAACAGCGCCAGGTAGTTGTTCACGCGTTCTTCCAACGTGGGGGCCTCGATGCGGCGGCACACCTCGTCCGCCGCGTAGTCCCGGCACACCTGGGGCCTCCGCTCGTACACGGTGCACAGGTTGTCCGCGCCCAGGTGCGGGCACCGCAACCCCAACGGCTTGTCCAGCGCGGCGATGTCTGGCGCCACGCAGCAGGCGCCACAGCAGGTGCACTCCATGCGACTCCTCGACGGTGCTTCTTCAGCGGCGGACGGCCTGCTCCACCTTGCCCAGGTTCGTCACGGTGAGCGTGACGCCCTGACCCTTCTTCCACGCGACGAACTCGTCCTCGCGCGTGGGCTTCACCTCGTGCTGCTTCACGCCGTCGTCGTCGTAGCGCACGAGCACGGTGTAGTCCTCCTCGCGTCGCACCCGCTCGTTCGTCCCGGCGACGAGCTCCGGCCAGCGCGGCGGCCCCTCCGTGCCCTTGAGCTCGCGCGTGTCCACCGGCTTCCACACGTACGTGTCGTAGGCGCACTGCTGCGAGTAGACGGGCTCGTTGCGGTAGCGCGTCTCCGTGTCGCAGTCCTCGTAGGACTCGTTGCAGTACTTCGTCACGTCGTGGCAGACCTCTTCGGCGAAGCCGTTGCCCTTGTCGCGACGGGAGCACTTCTCCTCGGTGCCGCAGGCCACCTTGCGCGTCTTCGTCCGGCACACGCGTTGGGTGCCGTCCGCCACGCGGCGGGTGCCACGCTGCCGGGACGCGCAGTCGCGGATGTTCGTCACGCCCGCGACCTCTCCCGCGCCGTTCACCGGCATGCGCGGCGAGGTGTTGCTCAGCTCGTCCCGCCAGCCCGTGCGCGTCTCCGGGACGAAGCGCTCCTGCACCAGCGCGCGGCGCCAGTTCGTGGCCACCACCTCGCCCTTGAGCTCATGCTTCATGTTGCCCCAGATGCCCACCGCGCAGGTGCCCATGCAGCAGGAGCTCAAGATGCCCACCACGATGAGCGCCACCTTCCCGAAGCGGCGGGGCTTGGGCGCGGGCTTCGGTGGCGCTTTGGGGCCCAGGTCCGCGAGCGGCGCGGCCTTCGCATCCGAGCCCCGTTCGGCGGAGCACTGCCGGCAGCGCTTGCCATCGCCCCGGTTGGCCGCGCCGCAGTAGGCGCAGAACCAGTCCTCGCCGGCGCCGGCCATCTCCAGGGCCTGGTCGTCGGCGACACCCTCGCGGGTGGACTTGCCGGAGGCCGCGTCCACGTCACCGAAGTCGAACTCGGACTCCTTGCCGGTGAGCTCCCGCGGGTTGTTGCAGGAGGGGCAGTTCTTGTGACGGGCAGGGATGTTCTTGGCACCGCAGGACGTGCAGTTCCAGGTGCCTTCGATGATGCGCCTTCTCTCGGCCATGGGGCGCATCCTAGGGGACCTGTCGCCGCGTGACACATCCAGGTTAGCGTCGCCGCCCCTGTTCCCACCTGGCCGGAGGTGGGAAGCCAGACCGCTCTCCAGGAATGGGAGCGCGGAGGTCTCTCATGACGCGTCGGACGGTGGTGTTGGTTCCGAAGCACCGGATGTTGCGCCGCACGCTCTACGGATTGCTGCTGGCCGCTCCCTTGCTGCCCGGGGGACTGGCCTGTCGTGGCGAGGAAGTGGGCTTCGTCTGTGAGCCTGACTACTCGGCGCTGAACCTGGGGCCCATCGCCGTACAGGCCGATGGAGGGTTCCCTCGCCCCTGCGGGCTCTGCCCCCCGCATCCTGACGGTGTTTCCAACTGGGGCTGCTCGGCCGAGGGCACGGCGGACGGGGGCGCGGATCTGATCTGCCATTATCAGAGCTGCTTCGGCGACGGCCGCCGCCCGGAGGGCCTGAGGGAATCCGCCGTGCTGGACTCAGGCAGCGAGCTGGGAGCCCTGTTCGCGAAGGCGGCCTGGTTGGAGGCGGCGTCGGTGCCCGCGTTCCTGCGGCTCGCGGAAGAGCTCCAGGCGAACGGTGCGCCAGACGTCCTGGTGAAGGCGGCCCGGCGCTCCGCGGGGGACGAGGTTCGCCACACGCGCGCGATGCAGGCGCTCGCGAGGCGTCACGGCGCGGAGATGCCGGAGGTGGACCTGCCGCCATTCGAGCCCCGCTCGCTGGAGGAGATGCTCCGGGAGAACGCCGTGGAAGGCTGCGTGCGGGAGACGTTCGGCGCCTTCGTCGCGGGCTGGCAGGGGCGCACCGCCAGGGACCCGGAGGTGCGCGGCACGATGCGCGCCATCGCCCGGGACGAACTGCGGCACGCGGAGCTGGCGTGGGCCGTGGATGCCTGGGCTCAGGAGCACTTGAGCGCGGCGCAGCGGGAAGGGCTGCGCCAGTCGCGGCGGGACGCGCTGCGGAGCCTGGGCGAAGAGGTGGATGGCCACCATCCGCCGGAGCCGTTGATCCACGACGCGGGCCTGCCCTCACGAGCGCAGGCCCAGGCCCTGTTCCAGGGGCTCGCCGCCGTGGGTCTTCAGGCCTGATTCACACCCAGAGGGCGCGAGGGAAGGCGACCTCTGGAGCGGGAGGCAGCCCCGGGCGCAGCGGTCGCAGCATGGGCAGCGACCCGTCCCGCTGCACCCGCACCGCGCCGGGGACGCCGCCGAGCAGTGACGCCGTCGTGGGTTCCTCCCACCACACCACTCGCTTGAGTCCCGCGTGATGCGCCACGCGGCGCGCCTCCGTGAGCAGCACCTGCGCCGCGGAGGCGTCGCGCGCATCCAGCATCAGCACCACCAACTCGCCGTAGCGCGCGTTCATCGTCCACAGCGTGGTGGATTCGCCCACCACCGCGCCGCACGTCCGGGGCCGGGGCCGCGCCAGCAGGTCCGCGTAGATGCGCTCCCGTTCCAGGTGCCAGTCCACCTGCGAGGCGCTCGGCCATAGAAAGAAGGGAACGTCCGGCCGGCGCATCCTCGCGAGCGCCCCCGCCACGTCCGTCTCCTGGAGCCCACCGTCCACGGGCCGTCCTCCCGGCGCGTCGGTGGCATCCAGGTGCCAGTCCCACGCGGGCACGTCCGCGTAGCCGGACCGGCGATACAGCGGCGCCCCGACGTCGGAGAACAGGACCACCGAGTGCGGTCGCTGCGCCACCTGCTCCAGCTCCGCGGCGACGGCGTCCATCAACCGGGTGGCGTGTCCCCGCCCGCGCAGGTGCTCCTCCGTGTACACGCTGGCGATGGCGTAGCTGTCCCCCTGCGTCAGCTGTCCGTCCGCGCCCCGCAGGAAGCTGTCCGTGTGGAAGGTCTCGCACGACGCCAGCACCCGGCCGTCGTCCGCCAGCCACAGCCACGTGTTCATGCCCTCGCGGCTCCACGGGTGCGCGCGCAGCCGCGCTTCACGCTCCTGGTACTGCGGCACGCTCAGGGGCGAACCCCACGCGGCATGGGTGACGGCGTCGCGCTGCGCCTTCTGCGCGTCGGTGGCGAGGACGAGTGACATGGTGCCGGGCACGCTAGCCACGCGCCCCGCCCGCGCGCGAGCACTACAGCGTCGTGGTGTACGGGAACCGGAAGTGCAGCTGCAGGTACGCCTGCCCCACGTGGAAGATGCCGTCCCCCAGCGAGTCCGGCAGTCCCAACCCGCCCAACTCCTGCGGCACGTAGAACGTGGACTCCCAACCCACGCTGACGAGGAAGCTCTTCGCCAGCTGGAACTCCAGGTCCGCGCCCAGGCTCGCACCGGGCCGCAGGAAGTGCGTGTCCGGCAGCGTGTCGGAGAAGATGTACGCGTACGTCAACACCAGCCCCACGCCCAGCTTGAAGCGCACCGGACTGGACGACAGCGGCACCCCCAGCCCCAGCGGCTTGAACGTCACGCCGTACATCCCCGTGTCGCGGTACTTGGGCGAGATGATGAACGAGTCCGGGATGAAGATGGACGGCGAGATGCGAATCTCATCCATCTGCTTCGCCTGCTTCCGGTAGCGCGCCGGGATGGCGCGCTGGTTCTTGCGCAGCCATTCCTTGTCCAGCACCGCGTCCACCGACAGCTTCAGCCCCGTGTGCAGCAGCTGGTCGTCCGCGATGGGGCCGGAGAACACGAACACCGCCGGCCCCACGCCCACGTCCACCGGAACGGTGACCTTCTGCGCCGCCAGGGAAACGGCGGGCCACAGCGACAGCGCGAACAGCAACGGGAGCAGGGTGGGCCTCAAGGCGGGTCCTCACGTACCGGGTCCAGGGACGACCCGCGTTTCGAACCTAGAAGGCTAGGACGCTCCGTGTCCCGCATGCGCTAAGAAGTTCGCGCCGGAATGGGAGCCGGCCCCTTCACGCTCCCTTGCAGGTCCGCTGCCGCACCTGCCTCATCCCAAGGAACCCAGATGCTCCCCGTTGCGCTGCTGCTCGCCTCGTCGCTGCAATCCCAGACGCCGGCGCCCGCCCCGCGTCCCGCCGCCCCGCCGCCTCCGACTGCCGCTCGCGCTCCGGCGCCGCCCGCGCCGCCCGCGCCGCCCGCCATGCCCGCGGACGCTCCCGCAGCCGAGCGCGCCGCCGCCGCCGCGGAGCGCGCCGCCCTCGCCGCGGAGCGCGCCGCCGAGGCCAGCGCCCGGCTCGCGGAGGCCATCGAGCGTCTGGCTGAAGTCACCGCGCGCGGGCCCATCGCCCCGCCGCCCCCCGCGCCCACCCCCGAGGCCGCTGCCGCCGCGGCTCCCGCCGCCGCGAAGCCCAGCGTCTGGGACGTCAGCGTGGGCCTGAGCCTCATCTCCCTCACCGGCAACGCGTCCACGCTGACCGTGAGCGGCCTGGCCAGCGCGCTGCGCAAGACGGAGCACTGGATCTACTCCGTGAAGGCCTACGGCGCGTACGGCCGCAGCCGCCCGCCCCAGGTGGAAGGGGAGGTGGAGTCCCTGTCCCAGGTGGTGGCCCTCAACGCCGGCGTCGAGCTGCGCGGGGACCGCCGCTTCACGCAGGAGATCAGCGGCTACCTGCTGGCCGGCGTGGACACGGACCACATCAAGAGCATCGAGGCGCGGCCCTACGGTGAAGCCGGCGCCAGCATCTTCTGGTTCGACACCAAGCGGGACGAGAAGGCCAGCGTGCGCGAGACCGTCCTGCGCACCGACTTCGCCTTCCGCTACGCACGCGAATTGCGCTTCCAGTACTACCCCAATCGCGTGGACCTGCCGAACGTGGACCTGGGCGGTCCGCGCTTCGGCGCCCTGTTCCGCTACGGCCTCTCCAAGGACATCACCTTCCAGGAAGAGGCGGAGATCCTGGTCAGCGTCATCTCCGACGCGCGCATCCTCTTCAGCAGCCAGACGCAGGTGATGGCGAACCTCACCGACGCGCTGGCCCTGGGCGTGGGCTTCCTCGTGAAGTCCGACAGCGCTCCGCCCCCGGGCAAGGTGTCCACCGACACGGCGCTCTCCTTCAACCTGACCGTCGCCCTGTAGTCCCCCACGCGGGCACCCAAGCCCGCCAAAAGCGACGCGGCGCCAGGGAAGAATCCCGGGCGCCGCGTTCGTGCTTCAGGGGACTGCGGAAAGCGACGAACTACTCGTGCGTTTCGTGTCCCTGCTTCTGGATCTGCTGGTGGCCACCCGTGCGGCCTTCCGTCGGGTTCGCTCCGATGTCCACCGCCTGCAGGTCGCTGTACTGCGACCCCGGCGGGTTGGCCAGACGGAAGCGGGTGCCCAGGTCCATCAGCGAGAAGCCGATGAGCAGCACCACGAACAGGATGGACACGCCGAACACCAGGCGGTTGGCGCCCTGGTGCTCCGACAGGTGCATGAAGTACAGCGCCACCAGCGTGCCCTTCACGCTGGCGATGATGAGCGCGAGCACCAGACCGAAGTCAGGCAGGTGCATGCGGCCGGTGAACACCGTGACGAGCGTGAGCACCAGCAGCGCAATCCAGATGACCACGTAGCGCCCGGCGCCGTGGTGCGCCTGCATGTTGTGCTCTTCCTGATGCGATTCGTTGGCGATGGCCATGTCGTAACCCTCAGACCAGGTACAGCATCGGGAAGAGGAAGATCCACACCAGGTCGACGAGGTGCCAGTACATGGAGCCCAGCTCGACCTGCGTGTAGTTGTTCGCGTTGAAGTCCCCGACGCGGTACGCGCGCACCGTGGCGAACGCCAGCACCGTCATGCCGATGACGACGTGCAGCGCGTGCAGGGCGGTGGAGGCGAAGTACACCGTGAAGTACAGCGGCGCACCCGGCAGCTGGATGCCTTCGTAGAAGTAGTAGCGGCCCGGCAGCGTCCCGATGTGGAACTTGTGCTTGTACTCGAAGAACTTGATGACGAGGAAGCCCACCGCCATCAGGAGGGTGAGCACGTTCATGTGCCCCACCATCGCGTTCTTCCCCTCCTTGGCGTAGTGCACCGCCATGGCGGCGGTGAACGAGGAGGTGATGAGCACCACCGTGTTGATGGTGCCCATCGTCAGGTCCAGGCTGCGGCTGGACGCCGCCCACGCTTCCGGGAACAGGAAGCGGTAGGCCGCGTAGCACGCGAACAGACCGGCGAAGAGCAGGATTTCCGTTGCGAGGAACAGCCACATGCCCAGCCGCGCCGCGTGCTTCTGCACCTCCAGCGACGCGAAGTGGGCGGCCAGCTTGGGACCGGGCACCGAGCCCGGCGTCACGTGCGCGCTAGACATCCGACACCTCGCCCTGGGCCTTCTTCGGATCCACGTAGAAGTGCGGCTCCTCGGGATACGTCGGCTGGGGCCCGATGAAGTTGTGCGTGGGCGGAGGGGACTGGGTCAGCCACTCGTAGCCCTTGCTGTGCCACGGGTTGTCCACGCGCTCGCCGTAGATGAGCGCGTAGGTCAGGTACACCGCGATGATGATGAAGCCGAACGCGAGCAGCGACGCACCGGCGGTGGACGCCACGTTCAGCGCCTGGAAGCGCTCCGGGTACTCGTAGTAGCGGCGCGGCATGCCCGCGTTGCCCACGAGGAACTGGGGGATGAACGTCGCGTTGAAGCCCAGGATGATGAGCGCCGCGGAAACCAGGCCCCACCCCTCGTGGTACATCTTCCCGAACATCTTCGGGAACCAGTAGTGGAGCGCGGCCAGGAAGGCCATGATCGTCGCGCCCACCATGATGAAGTGGAAGTGCGCCACGACGAAGTAGGTGTCGTGCCACGCCACGTCCAGCGACACCGTCGCCACCGCGATGCCCGTCATGCCGCCGAACACGGTGAAGAACAGGAAGCCGCAGAAGTAGGCGAACGGAGTGCTGAACTCCACCGCGCCCTTGTAGACGGTGCCCACCCAGTTGAAGACCTTGATGGCCGTGAACACGCCCACCAGCATCGACAGCACGCCGAACACGCCGGCGTTGAAGGTCGACTGGCCGGACACGAACATGTGGTGGCCCCAGGCGAAGAAGCCCACGAACGCGATGCCCACGCTGGAGTACGCCACCGCGCGGTAGCCGAAGATGTTCTTGCGGCTGAACGTGGAGACGACCTCGCTCATCACTCCGAACGCCGGCAGCACCATGATGTACACGGCCGGGTGGCTGTAGAACCAGAACAGGTGCTGGAAGAGCACCGGGTCACCGCCGCGGGCCACGTCGAACATGCCCAGGCTGAACAGGTTCTCCGCCGTCACCAGCAGGAGCAGCAGGCCAATCACCGGCGTCGCCAGCACCTGGATGCAGCTGGTGGCGTAGAGCGCCCACACCATCAGCGGCATCTTGAACCAGGTGATGCCCGGCGCGCGCATGGTGTGCGTGGTGACGATGAAGTTCATGCCCGTGAGGATGGAGCTGAACCCGATGATGAACGCGCCGAACAGCACCGGCGCCACCGTGGTCGTCGTGTGCGCGCTGTACGGCGTGTAGAACGTCCAGCCGGTGTCCAGGCCGCCGTTGAGCATGCCCCAGAGCGCGAAGCCCGCGCCCGCCAGGTACACGTAGAGCGACAGCAGGTTCAGCCGCGGGAACGCCACGTCCTTGGCGCCCAGCATCAGCGGCAGCAGGAAGTTGCCGAAGATGGCCGGGATGGCGGGGATCATGAACAGGAAGATCATGACCACGCCATGCAGCGTGAAGACGCGGTTGTACGTCATCGCGTCCATGATGGTCGGGCCGGGCGTGAGCAGCTCGATCCGGATGAGCAGCGCGAAGATGCCGCCCACCAGGAAGAAGAGCAGGATCCACGCCATGTACATGATGCCGATGCGCTTGTGGTCCACCGTCAGCAGCCACGACTTCACCGTGGTGCCGTCCGTCAGGTAGCTCGGGTGGTGGCCGTGGTCGTCGTGCGCCTCATGGCCGGGGACGGCCCCCGGCGCGGCGATGCTACTGGATGGGGTCATAGGCGGGGCCCTCGGAAGCGGTCTCGCGCACGTTCGCGGTGCGCAGCGTCTTGATGTACTCGACGATGGCGGCCGACTCGGGGCCCTGCAGCTTGCCCTGATAGGTCGGCATCACGTTCTGGTAGCCGGCGACGATGTGCGCGCCCGGGTCCATCATCGACTGGGTGATGTAGGCTTCATCCACGCGGATGCTCTGGCCATCGTCGAGCTTCTCTTCACGCTCGTACATGCCCAGGAACGTGGGGCCGATGTGCTTGGAGCCGTCCACCGAGTGGCACTTGAGGCAGCCCTGCGTGCCCACCAGCTTCTGGCCCTGCTCGGCCATGCGGGCGACGGGGGGCACCAGCGAGGTGTCCGCCAGCGCGTCCTGCCGGTCCTGCAGGCGGCCACGCTGCTGCTCCTTCAGCCAGTTCTCGTAGTCCTCCGGCGCGAGCACGACGACCTCCGCCAGCATCTTCGAGTGCGACAAGCCGCAGTACTCGGTGCAGAGCACCTGGTACGTGCCGGGCTTCGTCGCCTCGAACCAGGCCTGCGTGTAGCGGCCCGGCAGCGCGTCCATCTTGATGCGGAAGGACGGGACGTAGAAGGAGTGGATGACGTCGCGTGAGGTGATCAGCAGGCGCACCGGGCGGTGAGCCGGCACGTGCAGCACGTTCACGCCGTTGGGGCCCTCCGGATAGGAGAACTTCCACATCCACTGCTTGCCCATGACGTAGACATCCATCGAGTCCTTGGGCGGAGTGGTGAACCAGGTGAAGTCCCGGAACCCGATGGCGAACCACGCCAGGAAGAACACCAGCGGAACGGAGACGAAGAGGAACTCCGTCTTCAGGTCCGGCACCACGTATTCCGTGTGCTGGTGGGCCTCCCGCCGACGGTAGCGGAAGAACATGAAGAGCGCCGCGAGGCCGACGCCCGCGGACATCACCATCGTCGTACCAACGACGAAGTAGTGCAGGAAGTCGACCCGTTCCGCGAACGTGGACGCGCGCTCCGGGAGGAACAGGAATTGGTTGGCCAGGTCGCTCATGTAGTCGCGCCTTTCTTCAGCTCGCGCCTCCAGAAATAGATCAGCATCGTGGCCAGGGCGCCAAAGACAGCCAGGGAGCCCAGGCGGATGAACCCGAAGATGTAGAAACCGTACCGCCGCGTGGCGGTGTCATACTTGAAACAGGACATGACGATGCGATCGACGCTCGTCCCGACCCGACCGCCCGCTGCTTCCAGCAGCGAAAGCTTCACGTCCTTGCGGTCGAACGACGTGCCGTAGAGGTAGCGGGAGATGCTCCCCTCCGGGGTGAGCACGGTGACCACCGCGGGGTGGGCGTACTGCTTCGTGCTCGGTTCATACGTGTATTTGAAGCCCACGGCATCGGCGAGCTTGTGGATGTTCTCGTCGGTGCCGGTGAGGAAGTGCCACGGAGCCGTCTCCGGCTTGCCCATGGACTGGAGGTACTTGCGCCGCCGCTCGGTGCTCTGCGCCGGGGTGTCCTTGGGGTCGATGCTGACGGTGACGGCCTCGTAGTCCTTGCCCAGCTCCAGGCCCAGCTCGCGCATCACGCGGACCTGCTCGTTGATGACGAGGTTACAGAGCATGGGGCACTCGTAATAGACGAGCGTGAGCAGGGTGGGGCGCGTCTTCGACAGCAGCGTGCCCAGCCGCACCTCTTCCCCGGAGGAGTCCAGGAAGCGGGTCTCCAGGGGGAGCGGATCCCCCAGGTGCTCCTCCACGTCCACGCCCGTCACCGGCGGGGGCAGGTCTGAGTCCGCCTCCACGATGGCGCGGGGCGTCTTGCCTCCACCCGGCAGGGCGAACGCGGGCGTGGCGCTGGTGAGTACCAGCGCGAGCGCCGCGAGGAGCCCGGCGGCGCGGGCGGAGGAGAGCGGAAGAAGGGACGGCATGGCGGGGGACGGCTCGGGGGCAGGAGGAGCGGGTGGGAGCCTACTTCTTCGGGGCCGGAGCCGGGGGCGCCGTGTGCGGCGCGGGCTCGGGGGCCGGGGTCGGCGTGGGGGCCGGAGCCGGCTCGCGGGCCTTCTGGGCCTCGGTCGTGATGACCTGGTCCATGGCCTGCCCCAGCGACTTGTGGGCGGTGACGCCCGGCTGGTCACCCCAGCCGTTCTTCAGCGCCTGGTGCTGGCCGCCAAGCTTCTCCGCCGCGCGCCAGTCCTGTTCGAACAGGCGCTGGTTCACGATGCCAATCTCGTACTGGCCCACCGCGGCGGGGCGGGGGGGAGGACCGTCCGGCTGGGCGTCCTGCATGGTGACGACCTGGATGCGCCAGGCCCACACCGCGCCCACGAAGAAGAGGACCATGGCGCCCACACCGACGCCGATGATCTTCCCCATGACCAGATGGTCTTCCTCGGCGGCGACGCCATGCGCGCCGACGATGACCCGCGATTCGACTTCGGACTGGGTCTTCTTCATGGCTGCACGTACCTCAGGGACTCCGCGATGTAGGGGTCCTTCACCGGGAACGTGTACTTGTTGCGCGCCCGGTACAGGGCGTAACCCACCGAGACACCGCCCACGCCCACGAAGGCCGTGATGAGCGTCCAGTGGAACGTCGGACCGGCCTCACCGGAGTACGCCGGCCAGATGAGCCAATACAGGTCCACGGCGTGCATGAGAAGCATGTAGACGGCCGCCACCGCCAGGGTCCCGGTCTTCTCCTTCAGCTTGCGTGACAGCAGCGTGAAGAACGGCAGCACGAAGTGGCCAAAGAAGATGACCAGGGAGACGCCGCGCCACGGACCGTACATGCGCAGGCCGTACCAGGGGGCCTCTTCCGGGATGTTGGCGATCCACACCAGCAGGAACTGGGAGAAGCCGATGTAGGCCCAGAACGCCGTGAAGGCGAAGATGAGCTTGCCCAGGTTGTGGTAGTGCGGCGTCTTCACCAGGCTGCCGTACAGGTCCTTGCCCTGGGCCCGGATGGTGGCCAGCGTGAGGACGCAGAAGGCGGCCAGGAAGCTGCCGGCGAAGTAGTAGACGCCGAAGATGGTGGACTGCCACAGCGGGGTGAGGCTCATCAGCCAGTCGAAGGACGCGAAGGTGATGGTCAGCGCCAGGAAGGGCAGGGCGCCCGGGGAGAAGCGGCGCTGCTTGACGGTGAGCTCCAGCCCGCCCACCTCGTCCTGCTGGGTGCTCCATCCGTACAGCCGCTGGGAGACGAAGATCCACACCGCGAAGTAGATGACCTGGCGGACGGCGAAGAAGGTCCCGTTCAGGTAGTGGGCCTTCTTATGCGACAGGTGCTCCACCTCGATGCCGTGGATGTGGGCGGCCAGCGGCGAGCCATCCACCCAGGGGTACATGTGCTTCATCATGGGGATGAAGGCGAGGATGAGCACCGCGAAGACGGGCACCGCGATGGCCATCGTCTCCATGGCGCGGCGCAGGACGATGGGCCACTTCGCCTTCGCCGTGTGGAAGATGGCCAGCATGATGAGGGCGGACACGCTGATGCCGACCCAGTAGGTGAAGCCCAAGAGGTAGCTGAAGCTGGTCGCCTCCGGGTTCATGAAGAAGCCCACGGCGGTGAGCACGAGGCCCACCACGCCCAGGCCGAACGCGGGCACCATCAGCTTGGGCGTGCCGGTGTAGCGCTCCATGGCAGTCATCGGTTCTCCTGCGGGACGGGCTGCGTCCCGGCGGTGCTGCGGGCGGCCTGCAGCGCGCGCACATAGGCGACGACGGCCCAGCGCTCGCGCGTGTCGAGCTCACCCGAGAAGGACGGCATGATGCCGTAGCCCTCGTTGATGGCGGTGTAGAAGTGGCCGGCCGGCTTGTCCGCGAGCTCCAGCAGGGACGGCGGCAGGCGCAGCGCCATGTTCTCCGCGACGACGCTGTTGCCGTCGCCGAGCACGCCATGGCACTGCGAGCAGACGATGTTGTACTTCTTCTGGCCAAGCTCCAGCAGGTGCTTGTCCACCGGAAGCGGGATGGCGTTCACGGCCACGCCGTTGGCGCGGCCCGTGGAGATGCCCGGGTTGCCCACCGGCCGCTCGCGCGGGACGGTGCCGGCGGGGGGCACGCGCATGGCGCGCCCGTCCGGCCAGAACTCGGACGTCTCGTAGTACTCGTACTTGGCCTGGTGCTCCATGCGCTGGAGGAACTCAGAGCTGACGTTGCAGCCCGTGAGCGCGGCGAGCCCGGCGGCGGGGATGAGCCACCTCATTCGTTCTCTCCCGACACGACGGTCACGTGGGTCGCGCCCAGGGCCGTCAGCTGGTTCTTGACGTCCGCGGCGTCCGTTCCCGTGGGGTGCGGGATGCTCAGCCAGAAGCCGTGCGTGGACGCGCTGCGGAACTCTTCCGACTCGAAGGCCGGGTGGTAGGGCTGCGGCAACTTACTCAGGCCGAGCAGGCCGAAGAAGATGCCGAACGCGGCGAACAGCACGCTCAACTCGAACGTGATGGGCACCCAGGCCGGGAGGCTCAGCAGCGGACGGCCGCCGACGTTGAGCGGGTAGTCGACGGTGTTCATCCACGTCTGCATCGTGAGGGCGGTCACCATGCCGGTGAGGCCGCCGCCCAGGGCGATGAAGGGCATGCGAGAGGGCGGCAGACCGAGGGCCTCCGACCCGCCGTGCAGCGGGTACGGGGAGTAGGTGTCCATCCCCTGGAAGCCCTTCTCGCGCATCTGCTGCGTGGCGGAGACGAGGGCTTCCGGGGTGGCGAACTCGGCCATCACCCAGGAATCAAGGACCTTGGCTTCCATGATGCTAGTGCGCTCCGTGGGTGGCCGCGGCGTCCGAGCCGTGGTGTCCGTTGCCATGGGCGGCGTGGGCGGCGTGCTTGAGCTCCAGCTGGAGCTCCTTCACCTCGCTCACCGCGACGGCGGGAACGAACTTGAGGAACAGGAGGAACAGGGTGCCGAACAGGCCCAGCGTGCCGATGTAGATGCACCAGTCCACCCAGGTGGGCGTGTAGATGTCCCACGAGGAGGGCAGGAAGTCCTGCGACAGCGACGTCACGATGATGATGAAGCGCTCGCACCACATGCCGATGTTCACCGCGATGGACGCCACCCACATGATGGGGATGCTGGTGCGGGCCTTCCTGAACCAGAAGATGTTCGGGGTGATGACGTTGCAGGCGATCATCAGCCAGTACACGCCGGCGTAGGGGCCCGTGGCGCGGTTCACGTAGAAGGTCCAGAACTCGTACTGGTTCATGGAGTACCAGGCGATGAAGTGCTCCATCATGTACCCGTAGGACACGATGAGGCCCGTCGCGAGGATGACCTTGTTCATGTTCTCCAGGTGGCGGTCCGTGATCACGTCCCGGAGGCCCAGGTACTTGCGGGCGGGGACGATGAGGGTGATCACCATCGCGAAGCCGCTGAACACGGCGCCGGCCACGAAGTAGGGCGGGAAGATGGTCGCGTGCCAGCCCGGAATCTGGGACACGGCGAAGTCGAACGACACGATGGTGTGCACGGACACCACGAGCGGCGTCGAGAGGCCGGCGAGCAGCAGGTAGCCAATCTTGTAGTTGTGCCAGTGACGGCCGGAGCCGCGCCAGCCGAGCGCGAAGAGGCCGTAGATGGTGCGCTGCAGCTTGCCCTTGGACGAGTCACGCAGGGCCGCCAGGTCCGGGATGAGGCCCACGAACCAGAAGAGCGCGGACACGGTGAGGTACGTGGAGATGGCGAACACGTCCCACACGAGCGGCGAGCGGAACTGCGCCCAGGCGCCCAGGGTGCTGGGGTAGGGGAACAGCCAGAAGGCGAACCAGGGACGGCCCGTGTGGAGCAGCGGGAACAGGCCGGCGCACATGACCGCGAACAGCGTCATGGCTTCCGCGAAGCGGTTGATGCTCGTGCGCCACTTCTGCTGGAAGAGCAGGAGGATGGCGGAGATGAGCGTACCGGCGTGGCCGATACCGACCCACCAGACGAAGTTGATGATGTCGAACGCCCAGCCCACCGGCTGGTTGTTGCCCCACACGCCGATGCCGCGCGCGAGGGTGTACGTGACACCGACGACCAGGAGGCCCAGCGCCGCGGACGTGATGCCCAGCAGCATGAACCAGCCCTTGCCGGGCTTGCGCCAGACATGGTCGAGCAGGGTTTCATTGAGGGACTTGTCGTCGTGGTGCGGCGCGACGAGGTCCCGGGGCTCGAGGGGGTCGAGCGGGAGTGCGTGTGCGGTCTCGGCCATGACGGTCAGTGACCTCCTTCATGCGCCGGCGCGGTTTCAGCAGGGGCGGCGGGCACGAGGGCAGGGTTGGGGTTGCGCAGGCGGATGAGGTGGGCGGTGCGGGGGCGGGTGCCCAGCTCGTGCAGCAGCCGGTAGGCACGCTCGTCCTCTTGGAGCTGGGTGACGCGCTGGGCGGGGTCCGCCAGGGAGCCGAAGGCGATGGCCTGCGTGGGGCAGGTCTGCTGGCACGCCGTCTGGAGCTCCTTCTCCTGGATGAGGCGCTTCTCGACGCGGGCGTTGATGCGGACCCGCTCGATGCGCTGCACGCAGTAGGTGCACTTCTCCATGACGCCGCGGTTGCGCACCGTGACGTCCGGGTTCATCAGCATCTTCTCGGTCGGCGTCTTGCCCTGCGTGTAGTGCAGGTAGTTGAAGCGGCGGACCTTGTACGGGCAGTTGTTGGAGCAGTACCGCGTGCCGATGCAGCGGTTGTACACCATGTCGTTGAGGCCCTCGTCCGAGTGCACGGTGGCGTTCACCGGGCAGACGTACTCGCAGGGGGCCTTCTCGCAGTGCACGCACGCGACGGGCTGCATGACCATGGCGGGGTCGTTCTCATCGCCCTGGAAGTAGCGGTCGATGCGCAGCCAGTTCATCTCGCGGCCGCGGCCCACCTGCTCCTTGCCCACGACGGGGATGTTGTTCTCCGCCTGGCACGCCACGACGCACGCGTTGCAGCCCGTGCAGCGCGACAGGTCGATGGACATGCCCCACTTGTAGCCCTCTTGCGGCGTCTTGGCGTAGTCGAAGTCGGGCAGGTTGTTCTGCTTGCCCAGCTCGTACTTGGCCTGGACGCGCTCCAGGGTGTGGGACGTCTCCTTCGACGGGTGCGCCAGCTCGCTGACGGACATGTCGAGCGCCAGCGGGCGGCCCTCCATGCGCCAGTGGTACTGGGTGCGGGAGAACTTGTGGCTGCCGCGGACCTTGGTCAGCTTCGCGCCGCCGTCGAACCAGGGGGCGTTCGTGGTGCGCAGCAGGTTGGCGTTGACGCCCACGCCCTTGGCCACGACCTCGTGGAGGCCGGTGCGGCCGTAGC
This sequence comes from Corallococcus sp. AB038B, assembly GCF_003668955.1. Lineage (NCBI taxonomy): Bacteria > Pseudomonadati > Myxococcota > Myxococcia > Myxococcales > Myxococcaceae > Corallococcus > Corallococcus sp. AB038B. The sequence goes on from NZ_RAWO01000019.1 coordinate 17,746, forward strand.
CCAGCGCCACGGTGACGGTGTCGTCCGCATTGCCGGGGAGGATGGTGACGGGGATCTGCAGCTTGCGGCCGCCGTACTCCAGCTCCGCGACGTGGCCGTTCTCCAGGCCCAGCTTCTTGGCCGTGGCCGGGCTGAGGATGGCGGCGTTGTCCCAGACGATCTTCGTGATGGGGTCCGGCGTCTCCTGGAGCCACGCGTTGTTGGCGAAGCGGCCGTCCAGCAGCTTGTAGTCGTGGACGAAGTTGATCTCCAGCTCACCGGCCGCGGGCGGCTGGTAGGCGGCGACCAGCGCGTTGGCGGCGCCCGCATCCGGGGTCGCGGTCGTCAGCGCGGAGGCGACGCTGCCGGGGACGACGCCCTCGGAGACCCAGGTCTCCCAGCGGGTCTCGAAGTCGGCGCGGCCGGCCTCGCCACCCTGCGCGGTCCAATAGTCGCGGAGGATCTGGTAGGCGGGGCGGAAGGGCTCGTCGAGGAACAGCGCGTACAGCTCCGCTTCCGGCACGCCGTTGAAGAGCGGCTGGATGAGGGGCTGGGCGATGCTGACGGTGCCGTCCACCGCGCGGCCGTCGCTCCAGGTCTCCAGCTGGTGCGCCAGGGGCACGAACCAGTCGGCGAACTTGGAGGTCTCGTCCTCGTAGTGGCCCGCGTACAGGACGGACAGCGCCTTGCGGTTGGCGTTCTGCTTGGGGTCCAGCACCTCCGCCAGGCCCGCGTCCACCGGGAGGGCGTAGACGGGATTGGTGGCGGTGATGACCAGCGTGTCCACCTTGCCAGCCTTGATGTCCGCGACCAGGGCGCTGATCTCCGACAGGCCCGAGGCCTCCGGAGCGGCGGCCGGGACGACCTTCACGGTCGTGCCCACGTTGCCCAGCGCGCCGTTGATGGCCTGCGCCAGCGCGTGCACGGCGGCGGGCTGGCGCTCACCGGCGAGCACCACGGAGCGGCCGGCCTTGGACTTGAGGTCCTGGGCCACGGCCTGCACCCACGACTGGGTCTCCGGGCTCAGCGAGCCGGCCTTGCCGGACGCGGCGGCGCCCAGGCTGGCGGCGGCGCCACCCACGGCCTGCGCCAGCGCGGCGGCGACGGCGAAGACCTCGGAGGACTTCACGCGCTTGCGGTGGTCCGCCATGCCGCCGGTGATCGACATGCGCGATTCGGCGACGTACAGGCGGTTGAGCTCCCCGTTCTTCGGGTCGCGGCGGTCCGCGAACTGGCGGTTGAGGGCCAGGTTCTCCGGGCGGCTCTCCAGGAAGTCCGCGTCCAGGGAGACGATGACGTCCGCGCGGCTCAGGTCGTAGAGGGCCTGGACCGGCTGGCCGAACAGTGCGCGGTTCGCCTCGCCGGCGGCGGAGTCCGTGATGGACGAGAACGCGTGGAAGCGCGCGTTGGGCAGCTTCTTCTGGATGCGGCCCGTCACGTCGCGCAGCATCGGGGAGCTGATGGGCTCCGTGAGGAAGCGCAGGCGGCTGCCACCGTCGGCCACGGCCCTCTGGCTGACGAGGGAGGAGATGTCCTCGGCCAGAACGCGCAGCGAGCGGGGGTTGTTGCCCTGGCGCAGCACGCGGGCGCGCTGCGGGTCATAGAGCGAGAGCAGGAACGCCTGCTCGAAGACGCCGGCAGCGCCCTGGTTGATGGGGTGCTGGGGGTTGCCTTCGATCTTCACCGGGCGGCCTTCGCGCGCGGTGATCAGCAGGCCGGAGGTGTGGCCTCCGAGCGTCATGCCGGACGCGTAGTGCAGCGGGTTGCCCGGGGTCACTTCCGGCGGCGTCTTCGTGTACGCCACCATCCGCTCATCCTGCGGACGGGTGCTGCACGCGGTGGCGCCAGCCAGGGCGAGCGACGCGCCCATCAGCTGCATGAACTCGCGGCGGGCGAAGCCGGTGGGGGGAAGGTCCGCGCCGACGGGGAATTCCGGGCGGGTCTCCTCCAGGAACTCCGGCGTGGCGAGCTTCTCCTCCAGGCCGAGCCAGTACGTCTTGCCGTACGCGCCCTCCGCGGCAACGGCGCGGGTGGAGGCGTGGTCGAGCGCTTCACCCACGACGTCGTCGTGGGAGTGCGCGTGGGGGGCGGCCTCGTTGCGGCCCGAGACGACCGGGAGCGCGAAGGACGAGGGGGTTTCCTGCGCGGGCGCGCTGTCAGGCTTGGTGTTCATCGGTGGCATGTGGAGCAGCTCGTGCGCGAGTGAACGTCGTATTCCTTGATGAGCGTCTCGGCGAGGGCCTCAGCCTCCGCCTTCGCCGCGGGGGGCGCCCAGGTCATGCTGGTGATGAACTCCGGGGGCCGGAGGTTGGGACCGGGGTTGCGGTGGCAATCCAGGCACCAGCTCATCGTCAGCGGGGCGGACTGCTCGATGGCGCCCATCTGGTCCACTCGGCCGTGGCAGGTGGCGCAGCCGACGCCCTTGCCCACGTGGATGGAGTGGTTGAAGTAGACGAAGTCCGGCAGGTTGTGGACGCGAACCCAGGGGATGGGCTGGTCGGCGAAGAACGCCTTGCGGACCTCGGTGAGGTACGGGCTCTTGTTCCACACCTGCGCGTGGCAGGACATGCACACGGTGGTGGAGGGGATGCCCGCCGACGGGGATTTCTCCACCGACCAATGGCAGTAGCGACAGTCGATCTGCTCGTCACCGGCGTGGTGCCGGTGGTCGAACTCGATGGGCTGTTCCACCGGGCGCGCCTGATTGGTCACGAGCGGCGAGCGCACGTAGGCCAAGAGGCCGCCGATGGCGATGGCGGGCACGGCGAGGAGCATCGCGGCCGACAGGCGCGACACCGTATTCGTCCAGCGTGGGAAGAGAGGGCCGCTCATACCAGGACCAGGGGCAAGGGGACTGAAGGCGACATGAAAGCAGGGGTGGACGCGGGGAAACCGTTCGGCGCGGAAGTCAGGGGGGCCGTCCCGGTCCCGGTGGACCGGGCGGGCGGTGGCTCCTGGCGCTCAGACGGCAAGGCAGTCACGTCCAACGAACCTCTAGGATGGTGCCGTGGGCGCGGGTCCCTCATGAACTTCCCGACCCAATGCGGCGCGGGACCATCATTCATGAGCACGGCAGTGTCAACCATTCTGTGGGGAGTGGGAATAAGGAGCGCTTAGCACCTTCTGGGGCGGTTGCGACAAGTTGCCCGCGTGCGGTGATGAATCCCGCTTCTGGCGATCGGAAGGGAGCTTTGCGCGAGGAGACTCCTCCCTCTGGGATCAATCCCTTTCAGGGCGCGCACTACAGGGTGCGACGGTCCGCGCCACGCATGAAGCGGGGCTACTGGGAGTCCGTGTCGCCGAGGTCGCCGGTGTCGCCGGCGTCGCTGATCCGGAGGACGCGGCGTCTGGCCTGGCTCATGGCGCTAGACCTCCACCACCGCGGTGCCGGCGATGGCGTAGACGCGGTCCTTCCTTCCTCGCCGCACGTCCATACCGCCCGTGAAAGCGCTGAACGCGGGCAGCACGCCCACGCCAGGGGCCAGATGGAAGCAGGGCAGCCGCAGCCGGTCCGCCCCACCCGACAGCCGCACCATGGGGTGGAGGTGCCCGGCCCAGACGTAGCGGCTGGCGGCTGGCTCCGGATGGTGGGCGAAGCGGAACGGGCCTTCGTCTAATACCTCCGCGCGGTCCTCCATCCTCCAGGAGGGCGGAAGGGTCCGCACGTGGCGGTCATGGTTGCCGCGTATCAGCACGACTTCTAGTGATGCATGAGCTTCGCGCCAGGTATTCACGCGACTGATGACGTCCGCGGTGAGCCCCTGGCGCGAGTGCACGAGGTCCCCCACCAATAGGAGTCGCCGGGCGCTGGTGGCGGTGAGGGCGGCGGAGAGGCGGGCCAGGTCGTCATCCAGGACCCCCAGGGGGAGGGGGATGCCGTGCTGCTGGAAGGACTCCGTCTTGCCCCAATGCAGGTCGGCCACCGCGAGCACGCCGGCCTCGGGCCAATGCAAGGCCCGTTCCGGGAGCAGCTCCACGTCCGCGTCCGCTACGCGGGTCTGGCATCGGCCTGGGACCATCGCTCCTTGAGGCGCTGCACGCGGTCCAGCAGGGATTCGTTGGACACGCTCGCGCTGATGCGCTCGACGACGAGCGGGAAGCCCAGCGGCGAGGGCCGGTGGACGTGGACGACTTCGACGGGGTGCGCCTCCAGGCGCTCCAGGGTGCGCGCGAGCCGGCCCTGTTCGAACTGATGCTCCAGCACTTCGCGGCGCGCCTGGCGCAGGAGGAGGTTGTCCGGGTCGTACTTCACGAAGACGTCATAGATGAGCGCGGCGCTGGCCTGGACCTGCCGGGTGGATTTGCGCGCTCCGGGCAGGCCCGGCATCACCAATCCGGCCACGCGGGCGATGTCGCGGAACTGCCGACGCGCGAGCTCGCTCAGGTTCACGCTCTCCAGGATGTCCTCCACCAGGTGCTCGCGGGTGAAGAGGGCGGGGCGCAGGGCTTCATCGAAGGGGAACGGCGTGGAGGTGAGCAGCTCCAGTCCGTAGTCGTTCACGGACAGGCTGAAGGTGGCCTTCTGCAGGCGCGTGAGGCGCAGGGCGAGGAGCGCCGCCAGGCCTTCGTGCACGAGCCTTCCTTCAAAGGGATACAGGAAGAGGTGGTAGCCGTCCCGCGTGCGGCAAATCTCCGCCAGACATCCGCCGTCGCCGGGGATGCGGGACAGGCGGGCCTGCGCGTCGAGGATGGGCCACGCGGCGGCGACCTCGTCCCGGGTGACATCGCCCTGGCGCGCGGCCTCCAGCGTGCGGCGCATCGCGGACGCGAGCGAGGTGGACAGGGGCAGGCGGCTGCCGCCCCAGCGCGGCGTCTGGGTGGCCTTGGCCTTCGCGGGCTTCACGTACGCCGTCATGTCCTTGAAGCGGCTGAACTCCAGCCGGCGGCCCGCGAAGAGGAAGGTGTCTCCAGGCTTCAGGCGGCTGACGTAGGACTCCTCCACCGTGCCCAGGGTGCCGCCGCTCCAGTAGCGCAGCTGCACGGACGCGTCCGACGTGATGGTGCCGATGTTGAGCCGGTGCAGCCGGGCGAGGCGCGCGTCGGGCACTCGGAAGCGGCCGTCCACCTCCACCACGCGGCGGAACTCCGGGTAGGCGCGCAGCGTGGGGCCTCCCTCGCGCACCAGGGCGAGGATCTGGTCGAACTCCTCGTCGGTGAGGGACGCGTAGCTGGTGGCGGTGCGGACCTCGTCGCGCAGGGCCTCGCGGGTGAAGCCTCCTCCCAGCGCGCACGTCACCAGGTGCTGGGCCAGCACGTCGAGCGGCTTGGACAGGGGCGTGCGCGGCTCCACCTCGCGGCGCGCGATGGCGTCTCGGGCCGCGGCCATCTCCACCAGTTCGAGCGCGTGCGTGGGGACGAAGAGGATGCGGCACGTGGCTCCGGGGCGGTGCGCGCTGCGGCCCGCGCGTTGGAGCGTGCGGCCGATGCCCTTGGGACTTCCTATCTGGATGACCCGCTCCACCGGGCCGAAGTCCACGCCCAGGTCCAGCGAGGACGTGCACACGACGAGGCGCAGGCTTCCGTCCTTGAGGCCTCCTTCCACGCGCTCTCGCTCCTCGCTGTCGATGGAACCGTGATGCAGCGCGAGCAGGTGTTCCCATTCGGGGCGCAGGAAGCGCAGGCCTTCGAACCAGCGCTCCGCCTGCGAGCGGGTGTTGGTGAAGAGGAGGGTGGACTGCGTGGGGTCCAACCAGTCCGCCACGCGTGGGAGCATGGTGAAACCCAGGTGCCCGGCCCACGGGAAGGTGTCCACCTCCTCTGGCAGCAGCGTCTCCACGTGCACCGGGCGCTGCAGATCCGCGCTGACCAGCGTGGGCTCGCGGTCCGTGCCCACGACGGTGCGCGCGGCCTCCTCCAGATTGGCGAGCGTGGCGGACAGCGCCCAGATGCGCAGGCCTGGAGCGAATTGTCGCAGGCGGGCCAGCGCGAGTTCCACCTGGGTGCCTCGCTTGGAGGCGAGCAGTTCGTGCCACTCGTCCACGATGACGGCGCGCAGTGAGGCGAAGTTCTCCGCGGCTTGCTCCTGTGTCAGGAGGAGCGACAGGGATTCCGGCGTGGTGATGAGCACCTGAGGCAGGCGCTCGCGCTGACGTTGGCGCACGGAAGAGGACGTGTCGCCTGTGCGGCTCTCCACCTCCAGGTCCGCGTCCAATGCCATCAGCGGTTCGCGCAGGGCCTGCTCCACGTCACGCGACACGGCTCGCAGTGGCGTGAGGTAGAGGATTTGAAGGCCCTTCTGATTGCGCTCCGCCACGTCCGCCAGCGGGCCGAGGTATGCGGCGTATGTCTTTCCCGCGCCGGTGGGCACGTGGATGAGGCCGCTGTCTCCTCGCGCGTAGGCGGCCCACGCTTCTTCCTGGAAGGCATAGGGCGTCCATCCCTTGGCGGCGAACCACTGGCGGAGTTGATCCTGTGGCGTGCCTTTGTATGGGGATGGGCTTCGGGGCGCCGGACGCTTCGCTCGGGTCCTGGTGGGCTTCGGTGATTCAGCCTGCTTTTCCGGCGCGTGCTTGCCGCGCATGCGATTGCGGCGGGGCTTAGTGGGCTGCATGCAGCAGCCCCTTCAACGAGTCGAGCGTGTCCGCGTCCCTGGCCGTCTTGTCCGCGCGCCAGCGGGCGATGCGTGGGAAGCGCAGGGCGACGCCTGACTTGTGGCGCGGGGACGGGGCGATGGCTTCGAAGTGCAGCTCGAACACCTGCTCCGGATCCACCGAGCGCACCGGGCCGAACTTCTCCCGCGTGTGGGCGCGGATCCACCGGTCGAGCCGGCCTATCTCCTCGTCGGTGAGGCCCGAGTAGGCCTTCGTCACCGGCAGCAGGTCCTCGCCGTTCCACACCGCGAAGGTGTAGTCCGTGTAGAGCGACGAGCGCCGGCCGTGACCTGGATGCGCGTAGAGCAGCACCGCGTCCACGGTGTACGGGTCGATCTTCCACTTCCACCAATCGCCGCGCTTGCGCCCCGTCTGGTACACCGAGTCCAGGCGCTTGAGCATCAAGCCTTCGACATTGCGGGCTCGCGACTCCTTGCGCAGCTCCGCCAGTTCCTCCCAAGAAGTGGCTGTCACCGTGGGAGAGATGGGGAAGCGCGGGTGGTCCTTGAGCAGGGCCTCCAGCCTCGCGCGGCGCTCGCGCAGGGGCAGTTCTCGCAAGTCCTTTCCGTCCTGCTCCAGCAGGTCGTAGACGACGAACGCGGCGGGAGCCTCCGCCAGCACCTTGGGCGTGAGTTTCTGTCTGCCAATGCGGCGCTGGAGCCGCGCGAAGGGCAGGGGGACTCCGTCCTCGTAGGCCATCACCTCGCCATCGAGCACCGTGCCTTCGGGCAGGGCCCGTGCGGCTTCGGTGATTTCGGGGAAGCGTTCGGTGATCAGCTCCTCGCCCCGGCTCCAGAGAAATACCTCGCCCTGGCGGCGGATGAGCTGGCCCCGGATGCCGTCCCACTTCCACTCGACGAGCCAGTCACTCAATTCGCCCAGTGACTCCGCCGGCTGCTCCAGCGGCGACGCGAGGTAATAGGGATATGGGCGTGACACGTGGCCGTCCGATACGTCCGGCGCCACGAGCTGTTCGAAGAACGCCTTCGTCGGCGTCCACGTGCCCATCATCCGGTGCGCCACGCTGGGCGGGGGCAGGCCGGTGACCTGCGCGATGGCTCGCACCACCAGCGTGTTGGATACGCCCACGCGCAATTTGCCTGTGAGCATCTTGTTGAGGAGGAACAGCTCGCGGCGGGGCATGGACTTCCACCAGCCCACCACGCGCTCGCGTTGCTCCGCCGCGTCCAGGCCACGCAGGGGCAGCAGTCGCTCTTCCAACCAGCGTGAGAGGGGAAGCTCCTCGGCGTGCTCGGGCGGGAGGTTCGCTCCGTCGAGCAGCAGGGCAATCACCTCCGCCAGGTCTCCCACCGACGCGTAGACCTCTTCGAAGAGCCAGCCTGGGATGCCCGTGAGCTCCTGCGTCCAGCCCACCAGCAGCTTCGACGTGAGCAGTCGCTTGAGCTTCTGACCCGTGAGGAAGAACAGTCCCCAGGCCGCGTCCTCCGGTGGCGTCTGCCGGAAGTAACGCGCCATCGCCTCCACCTTCGCGTTGGTGGAGGTCGTCTGGTCGAGCGTGTCGTAGAGGTCGGCCAGGGCTCGCACGCGTCAGTCCTCCGCTTCGCCCTCGAAGGGCGTGGCGAGCGGCGAGGCATCCACGCCCCGCTCCCGCAGGTAGTGCGACAAGGGGTCGGTGTAGCCGTGCGTGACGAGCACCTTCTCCGCCTGCGTGTCCGCCACCGTGCGCAGCAGGTCCGGCCAGTCCGCGTGGTCGGAGAGCACGAAGCCCCGGTCGTAGCCTCGACGGCGCCGGTTGCCTCGCACGCGCATCCACCCCGACGCGAAGCCCGTCTCCGCTTCGCCGAAGCGGCGCATCCACGTGGAGCCGGCCGCGCTCGGCGGCGCCAGCACCAGCGCGCCCGCGAAGGACGTGCCCTTCTCCGTCTCCGACACCATTTGCGTGGGCAGCATCGCGATGCCCGCCTCGCGGTACGCGGTGACGAGCCCGTTCACCGCGCCGTGCACGTAGGCCGGCCGGTCCGTGAGCTTCCCCAGCTCCGCCAACAGCCGCTGTGCCTTGCCCAGCGCGTAGCAGAAGAGCACCGCGGAGCGGCCCGCCTCGCGGTTCGCGTCCCACCAGCGCAGGATGTCCTGGGCCACGAGGCCCGTTTCATCCCAACGGTAGATGGGCAGGCCGAACGTCGCCTCGGTGATGAAGGTGTTGCAGCGCACCACTTCGAAGGGCGCGCACGTGGGGTCTGGCGTGCGCTTGTAGTCGCCGGAGATGACCCAGACCTCGCCCCGATGCTCGACGCGGATCTGCGCGCTGCCCAGCACGTGGCCCGCGGGATGGAAGCTCACGGTGGTGTCTCCCACGGTCAGCTTCTCGCCGTACTCCAGCGTGTCGATGACCGCGTCCGCTCCCAGGCGGCGTTGCAAGAGGCCTCGGCCGGGAGCTGCCCCCAGGTAGCGTTTGCTCCCGCTCCGGGCGTGGTCGCCGTGCGCGTGCGTGACGAGCGCCCGCTCCACCGGACGCCATGGGTCGATGTGGAAGTTCCCCGCCTGGCAATACAGCCCCTGCGGCGTCACGGAAACCAGCGGCGTTCGTTCCTGGTGGGTCGCGGTGGCCACGGTCCTCTAGAAGTAACGAGGCCTTGGAGCAGGGGCCACCCACGGCCGGACCCTCTCGCGCGCTCCGCTGACAAGGGGGCGGGCGGCCGTGCTGACCTTGCTTGCGCTCCAAACGACGAAGCCAGGGACCGGAGGGCCCCTTGGATGGTGGGCGTGGACAGGGGATAAACCTGGAAACCTCCGACTTCGGACCCTTCGTGATGACGCCGTCCGCGCTCCTCTTGTCCCTCTTCCTGACGCAAGAACCCGACTCCGAGACGGTGCTCGAATACAGCGCCGCGATGGCGGAGGAGGGCGCCGCGCCGGCCCCCGAGAGCTTCGAGTTCACCGCCTTCGAAGCGGGGCGGACGGTCTATCTGGGCGTGGACGAGGGGAACCTGCGCGCGAACGCGGCGGCGGACGCGGCCGTGGTCCAGACGTTGATGCTGGGCACGCCCGTGAAGGTGGTGAAGGCGGGGACCCGCGCGAAGGTCGGGGAGTACGTCAACACCTGGTACCAGGTGGCGGTGGTGGACGCGAAGGCTCCCGCCGGTGCCGCTCCCGTCACGGGCTGGGTGTTCGGCAACACGCTCACGCCGTTCCGCATCGAGGCCGACCTGGACGGGGACGGTGAGATGGAAGTGGCCACGGTGGTGATGAGCAACGAGTTCAAGGCTCGCGTGCGCGTGCTGGAGCCGAACGTGAAGCCGCCCCGGCGCGTGAGCAGCGTGGACGTGCAGGTGGCCTCCACGGCCTACGGTGAAGGCCATGGCGGTCCGGTGAAGATGCGCCTGGTTCCCGCGAAGAAGGCGGGCGTGGCGCTGCTGGAGATGGAGTCCACGCCGGAGCGCTGCGGGGACTTCATCACCACGTACGTGAGCTACATGCAGGCGGACGGGAAGAAGGCGAAGGGCGTGCTCGGCAAGGCGAAGCTCGCGCTGGAGGCGGCCGGGCTGTCGGACGCGCCGAACTTCAGCACCTTCAAGGTGGCCTTCCAGGCGGCCGCGAAGCAGGCCGTGGTGACGCGCAAGACCGTCGAGGAAGAGGAAGAAGGCAAGGCGTGGACGGTTACGGCGCGCGAGGTCTATCAGTGGAATGACGGCGTATTCACGAAGGTGAAGAAGCCGTAGGTGCAGGGCCCGGACGGCCGGGCACCCGGGAGCCCCTCCGGGTGAAGGAAGAGGGGGTCAGGGCAATCGACCATGGATGCGCAGGAGCGGAAGGCAGCCTACCGGCAGCGCGCGGAAGCAGGCCAGGCGGTGCCGGTGTCGGTGGAGTTGCCGGCGGACCTGGATACACCGCTGTCGGCATACCTGAAGCTGGGCGGTGGAAGCCGCGGCTTCATCCTCGAGTCGTGCTACGGCGGCGAGCGCTTCGGGCGCTACAGCCACGTGGGCGTGAACCCGGCGGGCCGCGTGCGGCTGGACCGGGACGGGCTCACGTTGTGGCGTGGCTCGCATGAGGAGCGCCGCGAGGGCCGGCCGCTGGACGTGCTGCGCACGCTGTGGCGCGAGCTGTCCGTGGCGACGCTGCCGGGCGAGGCGCCCTTCCTGGGCGGGCTCGTGGGCTACCTGGGCTACAACGCCACGTCCTGGTTCGAGCCGAGCGTGCCGGACCGCCATCCTCGCGACACGGGCTTCCCGGACTCCGAGTGGCTCATCGCGGAGGACTTTGTCACCCACGACACGCGCACCCAGACGCTCAAGGCCATCGCCATCGCGCGGCCCGCGCTGCACGGCAGTGTCGCCGCGGCGCTGAAGGACGCGGAAGCGCGCGCGGAGGCAATGGCGGAGAAGCTGCGCCGTCCGCTGCCGCAGGAGGCCTACGCCGCCGTCCCCGCGCAGAAGAACGCGCCGGCCCCCGTCGCTTGCTGGGACCGCGAGGGCTACGCCCGGGCGGTGGACAAGGTGAAGGAGTACGTGCGCGCGGGCGACTGCTTCCAGGCGGTGCTCGCGCGCAGGTTCGAAGCGAAGGGCGCCATCCCTCCGCTGTCGCTCTACCGGGCGCTGCGGCGCGTGAATCCGTCTCCGTACCTGTTCCTGGTGGACCTGGGTGAGGCCCGTGCGCTGGTGGGCGCGTCACCGGAGCTGCTGGTGCAGGTGCGCGATGGGGACGTGGTGGTACGGCCCATCGCGGGCACGCGCCGCCGGGGCGGCTCCGAGGTCGAGGACCAGGCGCTGGAGAAGGAGCTGCTCGCGGACGAGAAGGAGCGCGCCGAGCACATCATGCTGGTGGATCTGGGGCGCAACGACGTGGGCCGGGTGGCCGCGCCGGGCACGGTGCGCATCGAGGACCTGATGATCATCGAGCGCTACAGCCACGTGATGCACATCGTTTCCCAGGTGCGCGGCAAGCTGGACACCACGCGCTTCGACGCGCTGGACGCACTGGCGAGCACCTTCCCCGCGGGCACCGTTTCAGGCGCACCGAAGATCCGCGCGATGCAGATCATCGATGAGCTGGAGCCCATGCGGCGCGGGCCCTATGCCGGCGCGGTGGGCTATCTGTCCTTCTGCGGCACGCTGGACGTGGCCATCGCGCTGCGCACCTTCTTCGTGGATGGCGACCGCACCATGTGGACCGCTGGCGCGGGGCTGGTGGCGGACTCGGACCCCATGAAGGAAGCGGACGAGACGGAGGCGAAGGCGGGTGCCATGGCCGCCGCGCTGCGCCTGGCTCGCGAAGGAGGTGGGCGGTGATCCTCGTCATCGACAACTACGACTCGTTCACCTTCAACCTGGTGCAGTTGCTCTACACGCTGGGCGCGGAGGTGAAGGTGGTGCGCAACGACGCGCTGGATGTCGCGGGCATCGCGGCGTCGGGCGCGTCCCACCTGGTGGTGTCTCCGGGACCGTGCACACCGCACGAGGCCGGGGTGAGCGTGGCGGCCATCTCCCAGTCTCGCGTGCCGGTGCTGGGCGTGTGCCTGGGGCACCAGTCCATTGGTGCTGCGTTTGGCGGGCAGGTGGTGCGCGCACCGGAGCCCGTGCACGGCAAGGCGGCTCACATCCGGCACGGCGGCACCGGCGTCTTCACCGGCATGCGGCAGGGCTTCCAGGCGGCGCGCTACCACTCGCTGGTGGTGGCGGCGGAGTCCATGCCCGCGGAGTTGGAGGCCACCGCGTGGAGCCAGGATGGCCTGGTGATGGCGCTGCGTCACCGCACTCGGCCGGTGGTGGGCCTGCAGTTCCATCCGGAGAGCGTGCTGACTCCGGAAGGCCCGTCGCTGGTGCGCAACTTCCTGGAGGGGAAGCTGTAGCGGGCGTCAGTCCTTCAGGTGCGTGGTGTCGTTCCAGCTCACGAGGACCGGCTGTTTGCCGCCGGCCTCGGAGCCCAGCACGCTGATGGAAGCAGTACCCAGGTGGAAGAGCCTGCCTCCGTCCGGGGGCAGGCCCAGCCATCGCGAGGCGAGGATGCGCAGCATGTGCCCGTGCGAGAAGAGGAGCACGTCGTCCTGGAGCGCGCGCGCCTCCGCGATGATGCGGTCGGCTCGGGTGCCCACGTCCTCCAGCGTCTCTCCGTTGGGCACTCCGTCCTGCCACAGCGTCCAGTCCGGGCGCGTGGTGCGGATGTCCGCGCCGGTGCGGCCCTCGTAGTCGCCGTAGTTGAACTCCATCAGGTCGTTCTTCTTCTGGGCCACGTCGCCGTAGCCCGCGAGCACGCACGTCTCCTGTGCGCGCGTCAGCGGGCTGGTCCACACGGCGGCGAAGCGCCACTTGCTCAGCGGCGCGTGGAGCCGCTCCGCCATCTGGCGGCCCTCTTCCAACAGCGGCAGGTCCGTGCGGCCGGTGTGCTGGCTGCTGCGGCTCCACTCCGTCTCACCGTGACGGACGAGGACCACCTGGGGCGCGCGTGAGTTCATGGCGCCAATCTGTGTCAGCCCGTGGCGGGACGGGAGGGAAAAGTGCACGCGCTACCGCTTGCGTGTCCGCCACTCCTCACGGCTCTGGCCCCAGATCTCCACCTCGTGGTCGTTGTAGGGCGCCGGCAGCATGCCCATGCGCAGGAAGCGTGAACCCAGCCGGCGGGCCACCTGCTTCGACGGCTCGTTCGGCGGGGAGATGGAGTGGATGACCTCCGTCCACCCGAGGTGGTCGAAGGCCCAGTCGATGGTGGCCGCCGCGCCTTCCGTCGCGTAGCCCTTGCCCCACGCGTCGCGCGACAGGCCCCAGCCGACCTCCGGGCCCGGCCACTCCGCGGGCTGCCAGGGCCCGAGCCGTCCCACCCACTTGCCGGTGGACTTCTCGAACACGGAGAACATGGCGAAGCCCTGGAGCACCCAGGAGCCGGCCATGGCGCAGACGGCGCGCCACACGTTGGAGCGAGGCTGGAGGCCGCCGATGTACCGGGCGGACTCCTCGTCCGCCATCATCGCCACGAAGCCCTCCAGGTCCTGGAGCGTGGGTGGACGCAGGATGAGGCGCGGCGTTTCGAGGGTGGGCCCCAGGATGGGGGGGGTGTGCATGTCCGGTCTCCTGGCGCCGGCGACGTGCCGGCGCGTGGAGTGGACCTTAGCGCTTCAGGCCGCGCTTGATGTCCGCGCAGAGCTGCTTCGCCGCAGCCGGACCGTCCGAGTGGGCGGCCTTCACCAGCGCGCTGCCCACGACGACGCCGTCCGCGTGGGCCACCAGCGGCCGGGCCGTTTCCGCGTTGGAGATGCCGAAGCCCGCCACCACCGGCACGGACGCGGCGCGCTTCACCAGGTCCAGCCGCTGGGACAGGTCCGGCGGCAGCTCCGCACGCATGCCGGTGACGCCCGCCACGGACACGCAATAGACGAAGCCTCGAGCGTCCTTCGCGATGGCCTCCGCGCGCGCGGGCGGCGTCGTGGGCGCGCACAGCGGCACCAGGTCCACGCCCTCCTTGTCGAACGCGGCGCGGATGCTCGCGCTCTCTTCCGGCGGCAGGTCCGGGAGGATGGTGCCGACGATGCCCCGCTCGCGCGCGAGCTTCGCGTAGCGCTCCTCACCCATGGCCATCACCACGTTGACGTAGGTCATGATGACCAGCGGCGTCTCCGGGCAGCGGCGGCGCACCTCCGGCACCACTTCGTCCAGCACGCGGCGCAGGGTGGCTCCGGCCTTCAGCGCCCGCTCTGACGCGGCCTGGATGACGGGGCCGTCCGCGATGGGGTCGCTGAACGCCACGCCAATCTCCAGCACGTCCGCGCCGCCTTCCACCATCGCGGCGAAGACATCCACGGACCTCGGCAGGTCCGGGTCGCCCGCCATCGCGTACGCCACCAGCGCGCCCTCTCCGCGGGCCTTCGCCCGGGCGAACGCCTTGCCCAGCTCCGTGCTCATGACTTCACCCCCGTCGCAGGCGGCACTCCGCGCGCCGAGATGGTCGCCACGTCCTTGTCACCCCGGCCCGAGCAGTTGATGACCAGGTGCTTGCCCTTGCCCATGTCGCGGGCCAGCGAGCGCGCCGCCGCGAACGCGTGCGACGTCTCCAGCGCGGGGAGGATGCCCTCCGAGCGCGCGACCTCGTAGAAGGCCGTGAGCGCCTCGTCGTCCGTCGCGGTGCGCACCTCCATGCGCCCCGTCTTCGCCAGGTGCGCCAGCTCCGGCCCCACGCCCGGGTAGTCCAGGCCGGCGGAGATGCTGTGCGCCTCTTGAATCTGGCCGTTCTCGTCCTGGAGCACCAGCGAGCGCGAGCCGTGCAGCACGCCCTCCGTGCCCAGCGTCAGCGACGCGCCGTGCTGGCCGGAGTCCAGGCCGTGGCCTCCCGCCTCCACGCCGACGAGCCGCACCGCCGTGTCCGGGATGAAGGGGTGCAGCGCGCCGATGGCGTTCGAGCCTCCGCCCACGCACGCGATGATGGCGTCCGGCAGCCGGCCCATCGCGGCCAGCGTCTGGGCGCGAATCTCCCGGCCGATGACGGCTTGGAAGTCGCGCACGATGGTGGGGTAGGGGTGCGGGCCCGCCGCGCTGCCGATGACGTAGTAGGTGTCCTGCACCTGCGACACCCAGACGCGCATGGCTTCGTTCATCGCGTCCTTGAGCGTGCGCGAGCCCGACTCCACCGGCCGCACCACCGCGCCCAGCGCGCGCATGCGGAAGACGTTGAGCGCCTGGCGCTCCACGTCCAGCGCGCCCATGAACACCTCGCAGGGCAGGCCGAAGAGCGCGCACGCGGTGGCGGTGGCCACGCCGTGCTGGCCCGCGCCCGTCTCCGCGATGATGCGCTTCTTGCCCATGCGCCGGGCGAGCAGCACCTGGCCCACGGTGTTGTTGATTTTGTGCGCGCCCGTGTGCGCCAGGTCCTCGCGCTTGAGCCACACCTGCGCGCCACCCCACGCCTCCGTGAGGCGGTGCGCGGGCGTCAGCGTGGTGGGTCTGCCTACGTACTCGCGCAGCACGCGGGTGACTTCCTCGCCGAAGGACGCGTCCTGCTGCGCCTTCGCGTAGGCCTCTTCCAGCTCCAGCAGCGCCGGGACCAGGGTCTCCGGCACATAGCGTCCGCCGTAACGGCCGAAGCGGCCCACGGCAGTGTCCGTCGTCATGGCACGACTCCTCAGAGGTTGAGGGACTGGACCGTGCGCACGAAGGCGCGCACCGCGTCCAGGTCCTTGATGCCAGGGGAGGACTCCACTCCGCTGGCCACGTCCACACCGTAGGGCCGGGTGGCCTTCACGGCCTCGGCCACGTTGGAAGGCTTGAGGCCGCCCGCCACCAGCACCGGCAGGCCGCAGTCCGACAGCTGCTTCACCAACGACCAGTCGAAGGTGACGCCGCCGCCCCCGTAGCCCGGAGCCGCGCCGTCCAGGAGCAGCCCCGCGACATCACCCACGCCCACGTAGCTCCTGGCCTTCTCCACGTCGTCCGGCCCGCGCACGCGCAGCGCCTTGATGACGGGCACGCCGTAGCCTGCGCAGTCCTCGGGGGACTCGTCGCCGTGGAGCTGCACGGCGGTGAGGCCGCACTCGCGCACGCGCACCCGGATGTCCTCCGGCTTCGCGTTGACGAACACGCCCACCATGGAGGCCAACGGGGGCCGCGTACGTGCGAGCTCCGCCGCCGTGGCCAGGTCCACGAAGCGGGGGGAACCCGGATGGAAGTTGAGTCCCATTGCGTCCGCGCCCGCGGCCCACACGCCTTTCGCGTCCGCGACGCGCGTCACGCCGCAGACCTTCACCAGGACCCTCATGTCCCGTCGCCTTCCAGGCCGAGCAGCCGTCGCAGGGCGCGGCCGGGGTCCGCGTCACGCAAAAGAGATTCGCCCACGAGCACGGCGTTGGCGCCCGCGTCGCGCGCGGCGGTGAGGTCCGCCAGGTGCTTGAGGCCGCTCTCCGCCACCAGCGCGGTGGACCGGGAGCGCAGCGCGGGCATCACCCGGAGCGCCGTGCCAGTGTCCGTCTTCAGCGTGGCGAGGTTGCGGTTGTTGAGGCCGATGATGCTCGCGCCCGCGGCGAGCGCGCGTTCGGCGTGCGCCTCCGTGTGGGCCTCCACGAGCGCGGCCACGCGCACCTGCTTCGCGGCGGCGATCATCTCCCGGAGCTCCGAGTCCCCGAGCGCATCCGCGATGAGCAGCACCGCGTCCGCGCCCCAGGCCGCGCTCTCCTCCACCTCGCTGGCGGCGACGAGGAAGTCCTTGCGCAGCACGGGGATGGAGACGGCGGCGCGGATCGCGACCAGGTCCTCCAGGCTGCCGCCGAAGTCCGGCCCGTCCGTGAGCACGCTGATGGCGCAGGCGCCGGCGGCTTCATAGGATCGGGCCACCGCGACCACGTCCGCGTGCGGGAAGGCGCCGCCCGACGGGCTCTTGCGCTTCACCTCCGCGATGACGTTGACCGGATGTCCGAGCGTGCGCCGTACCAGCGCCTGCGCGAAGTCCCGCGTCGGGGGATGCGCGCCGTGCGTGGGCGGCGGGCGGGTGCCCAGCTCCCGTCGCTTGCGCGCCATGATGACGTCCAGCGTGCCGGGCGCGTCCACGGGCTTCGCGGCCGATGAGGAGGTCGTCATGACGGAGTGCCTCGCGTGCGGAGGCGCGCCGCCGTGTGCCGTGTGGCGGGGGCGCCCATGACGGCGCCTCGTGCGGAGACGGCCGTCGCGTGCTTCGTGACAAGGGCGTTCATGCCGGCACCTCGCGTGGAGGCGAACGCCGTGAACCGCGTGGCGAGGGCGCCCACGACAACGCCCCGCGTGCGGAGGCGCGCAGATGGCTTCAGATTGGAAATGCGCGCCGTCATGCCGCGACCCTCTGGATGAGCGCCGCGAGCTTGCGTTCGGCGGCCCCGGAGTCGATGGCGTGCTCGGCCCGCTTCACGCCCTCCTTCAGGGTGTCCACCAGCCCCACGATGAGCAGCGCGGCGGCCGCGTTGAGCAGCACCGCCGTACGCACACCGTCTCGCTCTCCCGCGAGCAGTCCGCGCAGGCGCTTCGCGTTCTCGTCCGCGTCGCCTCCCGCGATGGACTCCCGCGTCACCGTCGTCAGTCCCGCGTCCTCCGGCGTCACCGTGAAGCGGCGCACGGTGCCGTCCGCGCACAGCTCCGCGACCTCCGTGGGCGCGCATGGCGAAATCTCATCCAGCCCGTCGTGCCCGTGCACCACCCAGGCGCGTCGGCTGCCCAGCCGCCCCAGCACTCGCGCGGTCTGCTCCACGCGCTGCCGGTCGAACGTGCCCAGCAACTGGTAGCGCGCTCCTGCGGGGTTCGTCAGCGGTCCCAGCAGGTTGAACACGCTGTGGAAGCCCAGGTCCCTGCGTGCCTGCGCCACGTGCTTCAAGGCACTGTGGTGCGAGGGCGCGAAGAGGAAGCCCACCCCGTGCTCGTCGATGTCGCGCGCCACCTGCGCGTGCGCCCGCTCCATGGACACGCCCAGCGCCGCCAGCACGTCCGCGCTGCCGCAGCGGCTGGAGACCGCGCGGTTGCCGTGCTTGGCCACCGTCACCCCCGCCCCGGCGGCCACGAAGGCCACCGCGGTGGAGATGTTGAAGGTGTGCGCCCCGTCACCCCCCGTACCGCAGGTGTCGAGCACCACCTCCGCCAGGGGAGCAATCTTCGCCGCGCAGGCACGCATGGCCTCCGCCGCGCCGAGGATTTCGTCCTCGGTCTCTCCCTTCATGCGCAGCGCGGCCGCCAACGCACCGACCTGCGCGGCGGATGCCTCGCCCGCGAGCATCTGACCCATGACAGAGGCCATCTCCTCGCGGGAGAGGTCGCGCCGGCCCACTACCTTGCCCAGCGCTTCCTTGAGTGTCATGGCCTATCCCAGCCTGACCGTTTCGCGTCCCATCGCCTGCGCGATGGCCCGCACTTCACCCATGGCCTTCTCGAACTCGGAGAAGTCCAGCGACTGGAAGCCGTCCGACCTGGCGCGCGGCGGATCCGGATGCACTTCCACGATGAGGCCGTCCGCGCCCGCGGCGACCGCGGCCCGCATCATCGCGGGGACGGCCTTGCGCACGCCGATGCCGTGCGACGGGTCCACGAACACCGGCAGGTGCGTGAGCGCCTTGAGCATGGGCACCGCGTTCAAATCCAACGTGTTGCGCGTCATGTTCTCGAACGTGCGGATGCCCCGCTCGCAGAGGATGACCTGGGTGTTGCCGCGCGCGACGATGTACTCGGCCGCCATCAACAGCTCCTTGATGGTGGCGCTGATGCCGCGCTTGAGCAGGACGGGCTTGCGCGTCTCGCCCACCGCCTCCAGCAGGCTGAAGTTCTGCATGTTGCGCGCGCCCACCTGGAGGATGTCGGTGTGCTCCGCGACGGCGGCCAGCGTCGCCGTGTCCTTCACCTCCGTCGTCACCAACAGGCCCGTCTCCTTGCGCGCCTCCGCGAGCAGCGCCAGGCCGTCACCCTTGAGGCCCTGGAACTCATAGGGGCTGGTGCGGGGCTTGAACGCGCCGCCGCGCAGCATGGTGGCGCCCGCCAGCTTCACCGCCTGCGCGGTGGAGATGATCTGCTCGCGCGACTCCACGGAGCAGGGGCCCGCGATGACGTGGATGGCCGCGCCGCCGAGCGTGAGGTTGCCCACACGCACCAGGCTGTCCTCCGGCTTCACCTCGCGGCTGACCAGCTTGAACGGCTGGGAGATGGCGACCGCGTCCGCGACGCCGGGCAGCACGCGGAAGGGCTCCGGCTCCACCGCGCCCGGGTTGCCGGTGATGCCGATGGCGGTGCGAGAGCCTCCTGTGATCGCGTGCGGATGCCAGCCACGGCGGCGGATCTCATCGTTCACTCGCTCGATGTCCTGGTCCGTCGCGTCTGGGCGCATCACGATCAGCATGGGGAACTCCTGCTCTTTCTCTCCAAAGGGCACGCGGGCGGATGCCTGCGTGGGTGTGCTTGGAGCACCGTGCACACGGCAACCTTTGCCGTAACTGTCGGATGCCCGCAACCGAACCAGAGTCTTGCTTGCACGTCCTGGCGTTATCAAGCCAGGGTCCGAACGCTCGTACGGGAGGCGGACCATGGCGAAGCGGCCCGGGGTCATCGTGGTGGGTGGGGGGCTCGCGGGCCTGGCGTGTGCGACGGCGCTGCTCGAGGCCCGCGTGGACGCGCACGTGCTGGAAGCAGGGGACTCACCGGGCGGAAGAGTGCGCACCGACTCGCACGAAGGGTTCCTCCTGGACCGGGGCTTCCAGGTGTACCTCACCGCCTACCCGGAAGGTCAGCGGGTGCTGGACCTGAAGGCCCTCTCGCTCCAACGCTTCATCCCCGGCGCGAAGGTGTGGCGGGGTGGGCGGCTGCACACGCTGGCGGACCCGCTGCGGCATCCCGTCACGGCGGTGTCGCATCTGTTCGACGCACCAGGAGGTCTGTCGGACAAGCTGCGCGTGTTGGAGCTGCGGCAGCACGCGACGTCTGGCGAATTGGGCGACTTGTGGCAGCGGCCCCAGCAGGAGTCGCGGCGCTTCCTGCTGGACCTGGGCTTCTCCGAGGAGATGCTCGAAGCGTTCTTCACGCCCTTCCTCGGCGGCATCTTCCTGGAGCGGGGGCTGACGACGTCCAGCCGGATGCTGGAGTTCGTGTTCCGGATGTTCGCGACGGGGTACGCGGCCGTCCCCGCGCAGGGGATGGGCGCCATCCCCGAACAGCTGGCGGCGAAGCTGCCCTCAGGCGCGCTGCGGATGCGCGTGCGCGTGGAGGAGGTCTGGGGGCACCGCGTGCGCCTGCCGGGCAGTGAGCTGCTGCACGCGGACGCCGTGGTGGTGGCGACGGATCCAGGCAGCGCGGCGTCGCTGCTCGTGGGCATGCCCGCGCCCCGGATGAACCGCGCGACGTGTCTGTACTTCGCGGCGCCGGAGCCGCCGGTGGAGGGGCCGTGGCTCGTGCTCAATGGTGAGGGGCGCGGACCGGTGAACAACGTGGCGGTGATGAGCGAGGTGTCCGCCGCGTACGCACCCCCAGGCCAGGCGCTGGTGTCCGTGTCGGTGGTGGACGACCCGGGCGGCGCGGACTCACTGGAGGCGCGCGTGCGTGCGCAGCTCACGGAGTGGTTCGGCGCGGCGGTGTCCGCGTGGCGGCATCTGCGCACGTACACGCTCGTGGAGGCACTGCCCGCGCAGCCTCCGTCCGCGCTGGTGGAACCGCACCGGCCCGTACGGCTGGCCGCGGGGCTCTACGTGTGCGGAGACCACCGCGAGAACGCGTCCATCGACGGAGCGCTCGCGTCAGGGCGCCGCGCGGCGGAGGCGGTGTTGCAGGACCTGGGGAGATAGTCCTCCCTGTTGCCTGCGAAGCTGCGCGTTGCCTTCCAGACAACACCTCGCGTGAGGGTGAAACCGCGAAGGACGGGGGACCAGCCAGCCAGGCCCCGGATAGCTGGACGCATTGCCCGCAGCGGACCTAGGGTCGGACGCTCTCACACGTTCTTCCAAGGATTCCGTTCATGCTCCGCCGCCTTGCCCTCCTGGGATTGCTCGGTCTCGCGGCCTGTCCCGGCGAAAACAGCGACGACGATGACACTGATGCGACGAAGGGGACCGTCTCGGGCTCCCTGCAGCCGTTCCAGGCTGGCTCCGCCGCCGCGAACGCCAGCTCGTCGCTGGATGCGTTCTTCTCCCTGCCGGGCTCGAAGAACCTGTCCCAGAAGGTCTCCAAGGCCCTGGCCGCGCAAGGCGTGTGGCGCACGGGCATCCCGTCCAAGCAGCTGACGCACGAGGCGTCGCTGCTGCCGGGAGAAATCATCATCCGCTTCGACACGCCGGGGCTGTCCGCGGAGGAGGCCGTCGCGCAGGCGCGCGTCGCGGGCTACCACGTCGTGCACCAGGCCTTCCTGAGCGATACTCAGCACCTGCTGCGCTACGAAGTGAGCCAGCCGCAGGCGATGTCCGGTGGCGCCCCCACCGTGCGCGCGCTCACCCAGGCGGAGCACGTGCGCGTGCTTTCCCAGGTGCTGGCCGTGCAGGGCGTGCAGAACGCGGAGAGCAACGTCCGCGTGCGGGCGCAGGCCGTGCCGAATGATCCGCTCTACTCGCGGCAGTGGCACTACAAGAACATGAACCTGCCGGCGGCCTGGGACCTGGGCACGGGCAGCGCGTCCATCGTCGTGGCGGTGGTGGACACCGGCATCACGTCGCATCCGGACCTGAACACGCGCGTGCTGCCGGGCATGGACCTCATCTCCAGCCTCACCAACGCGGGCGACGGCGATGGCGTGGACACGGACCCGACGGACAACGGCAAGGACCTGCCCAACGGCGGCTCGTCGTTCCACGGCACGCACGTGGCGGGGACCATTGGCGCGTCGTCCGACAACGGCTTGGGCGTGGCGGGCGTCACCTGGTCCGGCCGCAACATCCTGCCGGTGCGCGTGCTGGGCACGCAGGGCGGCTCGCTGGCGGACATCATCGCGGGCGTCACCTGGGCCAGCGGCGGCCCCGTCACCGGCGTGCGGCTGAACACCACGCCCGCGCGGGTCATCAACATGAGCCTGGGCGGCGACGGTCCTGCGTCGACGGAGATGCAGACCGCCATCAACGCGGCCAACGCGCGCGGGGCCATCCTGGTGGTGGCCGCGGGCAACGAGAACGTCAACACCAACGGCAGCTTCCCCTGCAACCAGCAGAACGTCATCTGCGTGGGCGCGGTGCGCTTCAACGGCAAGCGCGCCAGCTACTCCAACTTCGGCACGCAGGTGGACGTGATGGCCGCTGGCGGCCAGACGAGCGAGGACCGCAACGGCGACGGCTTCCCGGACGGCGTGCTGTCCACGCTGCCCAACAGCACCAACCAGCCTTCCTACGAGTGGTACCAGGGCACCAGCATGGCCACCCCGCACGTGGCGGGCATCGTGGCGCTGATGCTGGCGCAGGACTCCAAGCTCACGGCGGCGGACGTGGAGGCCATCCTGAAGGACACCGCGGACAAGACGAGCCAGTGCTCCGAGGGCTGCGGCGCGGGCCTGGTGGACGCGTACGCCGCGGTGCTGCGCGCCAAGGGCGGCGGTGACCCGACGCTGCCCCCGAAGCTCGCCATCACCACCACGCAGTTGTCCTTCACCGGCGCGTCGTCGCAGGCGCTGACGGTGCGCAATAACGGCGGTGGCACGCTGCAGGTGAGCGTGGCCGTCTCCGGCGCCAACGCCTCCGCGGTGTCCGTCTCCAGCACCTCGCTGTCGGTCCCCGCGTACAAGTCCACGGCGCTGAACGTGACCGTCACCCCGGGCTCGCTGGCGCCGGGCAGCTACGTGGCGCAGATCGACCTGACCGGCGCGTCGAGCGCGGGCAACGCGCAGGTGCTGGTGAAGTTCCGCGTGGGCGCCTCGGATGAGAAGGACGCCGTCATCGGGTTCGCGTACCTGGACGCGGCGGGCGAGGTGCAGGTCGACGACGACGGTATCTCCGTGGTGCGCGCGGCCGGTGGGTACAACTTCAGCCTGAAGGTGACCCCGCGCGACTACCTGGTGCTGGCGTCCATCGACGACACCGGCGAAGGGGACTACTTCGAGGACGGCGACCGCGTGGGCTTCTGGCGCGACACCACCCAGGTGGAGACCGTGACGGTCACCAAGGGCAAGACGACCAGCGACATCAGCTTCACGCTGGTGCCCTACCAGTCGGACGACGACCACACGCCCACGACGACCATCGGTGGGGCCTGCACCACCAACAGCACGTGCGGCACGGACGGCCAGTGCCTCACCGGCGCCAGCTTCCCGGGCGGCTACTGCACCCAGAGCTGCATGACGGCCGGCTGCCCGTCGGGTTCGGACTGCTACAGCAATGACCGGGGCGCCACCGCCTACTGCTTCGTGACCTGCACGCCGTCGAGCAGCAACACCCAGGGGTCGTGCCGCACGGGCTACCGGTGCGTGAGCGACGGCGCGGGCAGCGGCGCGTGCCTCCCGTAGTGTCGTGAAGGTTCGTACCGGCGCCGGCGGTGCACGCGTGAACGTGCCCGCCGGTGTCCATCGCGCCGGGGTACGCTGCCGCGCGCGATGACTGCTTCTCCTGTTGGATCGCCGTCAGCCGGTGACGCGGCCCTTCCACTCTGGCGGGTCGCGGCCGCTGGCGGCGTGCTGGCCTGGACGGCGCTGGTGCACGTGCATCCGCCGCGCTTCTTCGCTGTCGCTTCCGTCTTCTGCGCCGTCTGGCTCGCGGTGACGTGGCGGGCGATGGGCCCCTGGCGAAGGCTGCCTCCCTCCCTGTCGCTCCCGGATACCGCGTGGGGTGTCGCCCAGGCGGTGGTGCTGTTCGCGGGCGCGAGGGCCTTCCTGTGGGCGTTCTGCGGCGGCTTCACCGACGCGCTCTGCGGACCTCTGCAATCCATCTACGCGACGTTCGGCACGGGTTCGCTGGGGACGGCGCTGGCCCTGGTGCTGCTGCTCGTTCCGGCGGAGGAGCTGTTCTGGCGCGGATGGGTGCAGGGTGCGCTGCGTCCCCGGCTGGGCCGGTGGGGCGCGGTCGCTGGGTCGGCGGTGCTGTCGAGCGTCGTGCTGCTGGGCTTCGGTGAGCCGCTGCTGGCCCTTGCCGCGCTGCCCACGTCGCTCGCCTGGGGCGCGCTGGCCGAGTGGCGTCGGACGCCTGCCGCTTCCTGGGTGAGCCATGCCTTGTGGGACGTGCTCATCGTCGTGGTGTGGCCCGCGACGTGAGCGCGCGTGCCACAATACGCGCCCATGGCTTCGACTCCTGAGGTGGTCGTCTTCGGCGCGGGCAGCATCGGCTGTTACGTGGGTGGGCGGCTCGCCGCGACGGGCGCGACGGTGCGCTTCATTGGCCGCGAGCGGGTGGTGGCGGAGGTGCGTGCGCACGGCCTGCACCTGACGGACTGGCAGGGCGCGGACCTGAAGGTGCCCGCGGCGGACGTGCGCATCGACACGGGGCCGGAGGCGCTGTCCACGGCGGACCTGGTGCTCGTCACGGTGAAGTCCGCGGCGACGGAGGAGGCGGGACAGACGCTCGCGCCGCGGCTCAAGCCCGGGGCCATCGTCATCAGCTTCCAGAACGGACTGCACAACGCGGCGGTGCTACGCGGTCTGCTGCCCAGCCACACGGTGCTCACGGGCATGGTGCCCTTCAACGTCGCGGCGCAGGGGCAGGGGCATTTCCACGCGGGGTCGGAAGGCACGCTGGAGGTGGAGCGGCACGCGGTGCTCGCGCCGTTCGTGGATGCATTCACCCGCGCGGGGCTGGCGTTGAAGCAGCACGCGGACATCGTCGCGGTCCAGTGGGCGAAGCTGTTGTTCAACCTCAACAACGCGCTCAACGCGCTGGCGAACCTGCCGTTGAAGGAGGAGCTGTCACAGCGCGCGTGGCGGCGGTGCCTGGCCCTCGCGCAGGGCGAGGCGCTCGCGGTGCTGGGGCGCGCCGGGGTGAAGCCCGCGAAGCTGACGCCGCTGCCGCCGGGATGGATTCCGGTGCTGCTGGGCGCTCCAGACGCGGTGTTCTCGGTGCTGGCGAAGAAGATGCTGGCCATCGACCCGAAGGCGCGCTCGTCCATGTGGGACGACCTGCACGCGGGCCGCAAGACGGAGGTGGACTACCTCAACGGCGAGGTGGTCCGGCTGGCCCACCAACACGGCGTCTCCGCTCCGGTGAACTCACGACTCGTGGAGCTCATCCGCGAGGCGGAAGCGGGGCAGCGCCGCCAGTGGACCGGTGAGGCGCTGCTCGTGGACCTGAAGAAGGCGGAGCTGGCGAACAGGGGCTGACCTGTGCGTGGCGGGCCTCGCGACCCGCGCACGCACGGGAACATCAGCTCCGGGCGGCCACCTGCGTGAGCAGCGCCGTCATGCGCCGGGCGAACCGGTTCGGGTCGCTCAGCGGGCTTCCTTCCGTGAGCAGCGCCTGGTCGTGGAGCAGCTCAATCCACTCGCCCACCTGCGGCGCGGCCGGGTCGTTCGCGAGGAGTCCGCGCAGGTGCTCGATGACCGGGTGCTTGGGATTGACCTCCAGGATGCGCTTGATGCGCGGCATCCCCTTGCCGCGCTCCTTGAGCAGGCGCTCCAGGTAGGCCGGCGTTCCGCCCTCCGACACCACCAGGCATACCGGCGAATCCGTGAGGCGGTCCGACACGCGCACCTCGCGCACGTCCTCCTTCAGCACGTCCTTCATCTTGTCCGTCAGGCCCTTGAGCCCTTCCGACTGCTGCTCCTTCGCCTTCTTCTCCTCGTCCGTGGACTGGAGCTTCAGGTCCGCGTTGAGCGCGGAGACCAGCGGCTTGCCCTGGAACTCGCGCAGGCCCTGCGCGGCCCACTCGTCCACCGGGTCCGTCATGAAGAGCACCTCGTAGCCGCGCTGCTTCAGCGCCTCCAGGTGCGGGCTGTCCGCCACCGCCTTCCGGCTCTCGCCGTAGACGTAATAGATGGCCTCCTGGCCTTCCTTCATGCGGCCCACGTAGTCCGCCAGGGACGTGAGGCCCTCCTCACGCGAGGACTCGTAGCGCACCAGCGCGCCCAGCTTCTCGCGGTACTCCGTCTCCAGCGTCAGGCCTTCCTTCACCACCGTGCCGAAGGACTCCCAGAACGTGCGGTAGTCGTCCGGCTTGTCCTTGGCCAGCTTCTCCAGGAGGTCCAGCGACTTCTTCACCACGTGCTTGCGGATGGCGCGCACCACCGCCGAGTCCTGCAACATCTCACGCGACACGTTGAGCGGCAGGTCGTCCGAGTCGATGACGCCGCGCACGAAGCGCAGCCACTGCGGCACCAGGTCCTCGCAGCGGTCCATGATGAACACGCGCTTCACGAACAGCCGCACGCCGCGCTGCTGCTGCGAGTTCAAATCGAACGGCGGGTGCTTGGGCACGAAGAGCAGACCCGTGAACTGCTGCGTGCCGTCCGCCTTGAAGTGCGTCCACGCCAGCGGCTTGTCGAAGTCGTGCGTCAGGTGCTTGTAGAACTCCTGGTACTGCTCGTCCGTGATTTCGCTCTTCGGACGCTGCCAGAGGGCGCTGGCCTTGTTCACCACCTCCAGCGCGGTCTCCGTGGCCTGCGTGTCCCCGCTGCCCACCTGCTTCGTCACCTGGAGCTTGATGGGGTGGCCCACGTAGTCCGAGTACTGGGTGATGAGCTGCTTCAGCTTCCACTCGTCCAGGAACTCCTTCTGGTCCGCCTTCAGGTGCAGCGTGATGGCGGTGCCGCGCGTGGCCTTCTCCGCCGGCTCCACCGTGAACGTGCCGTGCGCCTCCGACGCCCACTTCCACGCGGAGGTCTCACCGGCGGCGCGGCTCACCACCTCCACGCGGTCCGCGACGAGATACGCGCTGTAGAAGCCCACGCCGAACTGGCCGATGAGCTGCACGTCGTTCTTGCCCTTCTGCGCCAGCGCCTGGAGGAACTCGCGCGAACCGGAGTGCGCGATGGTGCCCAGGTTCTTCACCAGCTCGTCGTGCGTCATGCCGACGCCGGTGTCCTCGATGGTGAGGGTGCCCTGGTCGGCGTTCGGGATGATGCGAAGCTCCAGCGCGGACTCGTCCTTGAGCAGCTCCGGCTCCGTGATGGAGCGGAAGCGCAGCTTGTCCAGCGCGTCGGACGCGTTGGACACCAGCTCGCGCAGGAAGATCTCCTGGTGGCTGTAGAGCGAGTTGATGACCAGGCTCAGCAGCTGCTGGATCTCCGCCTGGAATGAGTGGGTTTCCCGCTGGGGGTGGGTCTCTGCGGACATGAAGGCCTCCGGACGCTGACGGAACGCGCCAATGCCCTTCCCCATAACCATGCCCGGCGGCTTGTCGAGAAGAGGGAATCCGCCCACACCCGTCACTGGGAGGCGGGGACGGGTTGGGGTAGGGAGGGGGCATGCCCAAGTCCAGAACCCTGCTGCCCCTGCTTGGCGCGATGCTCCTGTCGAGCGCCGCCCCTGCCCAGGAAGCCCCCGCCCGCCTGCCGGACGCCCCGACGCTGAAGCGGATGACCGCGCGCTTCGCCCCCGTGGACGTCAAGGTGGACGTGTCCAAGCTGCCGGACGCGGAGAAGCGCGCCCTGGCCAAGGTCCTCCAGGCGGCCCGCATCATGGACCCCCTCTTCCTGGGCCAGGCGTGGGCGGGCAACCAGACGCTGCTGCTGGACCTGGTGAAGGACACCACGCCCCTGGGCAAGGAGCGGCTGCATGCGTTCCTGCTCAACAAGGGCCCCTGGTCGCGCCTGGACGAGGCGAAGCCGTTCATCCCCGGCGTGCCGGCCAAGCCGGACGAGGGCAACTTCTATCCCGCCGGCGCCACCAAGGCGGAGGTGGAGGCGTGGGTGAAGAGCCTGCCGGAGGCGAAGCAGCACGAGGCCACGGGCTTCTTCACCACGCTGCGCAAGGGGACGGACGGCAAGTTCGTGAGCGTGCCCTACAGCGTCGAGTACCAGGGCGAGCTGGGCATGGCCGCGCAGCTGTTGCGTGAGGCCGCGGCGCTCACCCAGCAGCCCACGCTGAAGCGCTTCCTGGAGACGCGCGCGGCGGCGTTCCTGTCCAACGACTACTACGCGAGCGAGGTCGCGTGGATGGAGCTGGACGCGAGCGTGGACCCCACCATCGGGCCCTATGAGGTCTACGAGGATGGCTGGTTCAACTACAAGGCCGCGTTCGAGGCCTTCATCGGCGTGCGCGACGACGCGGAGACGCAGAAGCTGGCGAAGTTCAGCGCGGAGCTCCAGGAGCTGGAGAACAACCTCCCGATCGAGCCGGGCCTGCGCAACCCGAAGCTGGGCGCGCTCGCCCCCATCCGAGTCATCAACAGCATCTACTCGTCCGGCGACGGCAACCGGGGCGTGCAGACGGCGGCCTTCAACCTGCCCAACGACGAGCGCGTGGCGGCGGAGAAGGGCACCAAGCGCGTGATGCTGAAGAACATCCAGGAGGCCAAGTTCCAGCGCGTGCTGCTGCCCATCGCGAAGGTGGCGCTGCCCGCGAAGGACCGCAAGGACGTGTCCTTCGACGCCTTCTTCACGCACATCCTCATGCACGAGCTGATGCACGGCCTGGGGCCCCACAACGTCACCGTGGCCGGGAAGCAGACGACGGTGCGTCAGGCGCTGCAGGCGGCCTCCAGCGCCATTGAGGAAGCCAAGGCGGACATCTCCGGCCTGTGGGCGCTCCAGCGGCTGGTGGACAAGGGCACGCTGGACAAGGACCTGCAGCGGACCATGTACACGACGTTCCTCGCGTCCGCGTTCCGCTCCATCCGCTTCGGCATCGACGAGGCGCACGGCAAGGGCATCGCGCTGCAGCTCAACCACTTCCTGGACACCGGCGCGGTGAAGGTGAACGCGGACGGCACGTTCGAAGTCGTGCCGGACAAGATGCAGGCGGCCGTCACGTCGCTGACGAACCAGCTCATGGCCCTTCAGGCCTCGGGCGACCGCACCGCCGCGGAGGCGCTGCTCGCGAAGCAGGGCGTGGTGCGCCCCTCCGTGCAGAAGGTGCTGGAGCGGCTGAAGAACGTGCCGGTGGACATCGAGCCGCGCTACGTCACCGCCGACTCGCTGGTGAAGGACTTCGGCGCTCCGGCCGCCACGCCCGCGGCGAAGAAGTAGTGTCCCCGGCCACGCTCCGTCCCACCCGCGCGCGTTTCTTCGTGCGCGGGGGGCGGGGCCCGGCCAGTAAGGGAGCCATGGCGCCCGAGCCCTCCACCCATCCCGCCCCTCCCGACCCGTGGGGCGTCGTGCTCGCGCTCGCGGTGGTGGGCGCGTGGGGTGGGCATCTGGCGTGGATGCTGGCGGGGCCCGCGCTGCCGTGGGCTTCACCGCTCTCCTGGCTGCATGTCCTCCTGCAGATGTGGCTGTCCACCGGCCTCTTCATCACCGGGCATGACGCCATGCACGGCACCGTGTCCCTGAATCGCCGGGTGAACGCGGCGGTGGGGATGCTGGCCTGCTTCCTCTTCGCGGGGTTGTCCTACCGCCGGCTGGTGGTGAACCACCGCGCGCACCACGCGGACCCCACCGGCGAGCACGACCCGGACTTCGCGGCGCGGGGCGTGTCGTTCTGGCCGTGGTTCGGGGCCTTCATGGTCCGCTACACGACGTGGCTTCAAATCGCGGTCATGGCGCTGAAGTTCAACGTGCTGCTGTGGCTGGGCGTGCCCCAGGCGCGCATCCTGGCCTTCTGGGTGCTGCCGTCGGTGCTGGCCACCGTGCAGCTGTTCTACTTCGGCACCTACCTGCCGCACCGGCGCCCGGAGACGGAGGGCATGGCGCCGCACCATGCGCGCTCCCTGCCTCGCAACCACCTGTGGGCCCTGCTGTCGTGCTTCTTCTTCGGCTACCACTGGGAGCACCATCAGTCCCCCGGCACGCCCTGGTGGCGGCTGTGGCGGGCGAAGGACGCCCGGCGGTAACCGGAAAAGGGGCTGGGGCGTTATAGAGGGAGTCATGCGCGACAAGCTCCCTCCCGAGCCCCCTGGCTCCGAAGTGACGCCCGAGAAGCTCTACGTGCGCCGCCGCGAGTTCATCAAGAACGCGGGCCTGTTCGCGGGCACCGCCGCGGTGGTGGGCGGCGGGCTGTACCTGCTGGGCATGAAGCGCACCCGGCCCATGGACGGCTTCGTGCCGGACGCAGGCGCGGTGGCCCAGCCGGTGGTGCCCGCCCAGGGCCTCTTCAGCACGGACGAGCCGCGCACGCCCTACGAGGACATCACCACCTACAACAACTTCTACGAGCTCGGCCTGGACAAGAACGACCCGGCCCGCCGCGCGCACCTGTTGAAGACGCGGCCGTGGACCGTGGTCATCGACGGGGAGGTCCACAAGCCGTGGACCGTGGACGTGGATCAGCTCATCTCCGCCTTCCCGCTGGAGGAGCGCGTCTACCGGATGCGCTGTGTGGAAGCCTGGTCCATGGTGATTCCGTGGCTGGGCCTGCCCTTGGGCAAGCTGCTGGACCGCGTGCAGCCCACGTCGTTCGCGAAGTACGTGGCCTTCACCACGCTGGAGGACCCGGAGCAGCTGCCCGGCCAGAAGAGCCCGGTGCTGGACTGGCCTTACGTTGAAGGCCTGCGCCTGGATGAAGCCCAGCACCCGCTGACGCTGCTGGCCACGGGCCTCTACGGCAAGCAGCTGCCCGCGCAGAACGGCGCCCCACTGCGGCTGGTGGTGCCGTGGAAGTATGGCTTCAAGGGCATCAAGTCCATTGTCCGCATCACGCTCACGCGCGAGCAGCCGCCCACGACGTGGAACATCACCAACAAGCGCGAATACGGCTTCTACGCCAACGTGAACCCGGCGGTGGATCACCCGCGCTGGAGCCAGGCCTCGGAGCGCCGCATTGGTGAAACTTCGCGCCGGCCCACGCTGCCCTTCAACGGCTACGCGGACGCGGTGGCCGGCCTCTACAGCGGCATGGACCTGAAGCGGGACTTCTGAACGATGGCCTCCTCCAAGCTCCCCTGGCTGAACCCCGCCATCACCGTCGGAGGACTGTCCCCGCTGCTGCTGCTCGCGATGCAGGGGGCGCAGGGACAGCTGGGGGCCAACGGCATCGAGTTCGCCCTCAACCAGACGGGCCTCTTCGCGCTGGCGGTGCTGCTGGGGTCGCTGGCGTGCACGCCGGTGCGGCTGGTGACGGGCTGGACGTGGCCCGCGCGCATCCGCCGCACGCTGGGCTTGCTGGCCTTCACCTACGCGGCGGCGCACTTCCTCACCTACGCGGTGTTGGATCAGGGCCTGGACGTGCGCGCCATGGCGGAGGACGTCTTCACCCGGCCGTTCATCACCGTGGGCTTCACCGCGCTGATGCTGCTGGTGCCGCTGGCCGTCACCTCCACCAACAAGTGGGTGCGGAAGCTGGGCTTCCCCACGTGGCAGCGCCTGCACCGGCTGGCCTACGTGGCCGCGGTGCTGGGCGTGGTGCACTTCGTGTGGCGGGTGAAGAAGGACGTCACGGAGCCGGTGCTCTACGGGGCCGTCCTGGCGCTGCTGCTGGCCGTGCGCGTGGGTGAGGCGCTGCGCAAGCGGCGGGCGCTCGCGCGCCCGGCCTGAGACGGGCTACTTCGCGGTGGCGCGGGGCAGCGGGAGGATGGTGTCCACCAGCGTCATCAGCTGCGCGCAGCTCACCGGCTTGCGCACGAAGGCGCTGATGCCGGCCTTCTGACCCAGCGCGCGCACCTCCGCCACGTTCGGATCGCCCGTCATCATCAGGATGGGGACCTTGGACAGCCTGGCGTTGCTGCTGGCGCGGATCTGCCCGGCGAAGTCCGCGCCGTTCATCCCGTCCATGTGGAAGTCGGTGAGGATGAGGTCCACATGCTCCGCCTCGGCGACCTTGAGGCCTTCCTCGGCGGACTCCGCCTCCAGGAACTCGAAGCTGCGGGCCATGAGGTAGATCTTCAGCAGCGTCCGGATGGAGCGGCTGTCGTCCACCAGCAGCACGCGCTGCGGACCTGTCCCCCCGGCCGGACGGACCGTGGGCGTACTCCCCGTGGGACGGGAGGGCGCGGTTTCGGGGGTGGAGAGAGGGCCGGCCTTCATCGGAATCAAAACCTCGGGGAGGAAACGCCTCCAGCGGCTCCGCCCATGGTCGCGGAAGGGCCCTGCGAAGTCAAAGCAACCAGGGCACCCCGCCGCGATTTCAGGAGGGCGAAAACGACCTCAGCGGACCTCCAGCACGAACGCCTGTGACTGCACGCCCGGCAGCCCCACGGCCTCCGCGAGCGCCGGGTCCAGCTCGTTGGGCAACCGCCACGTCTGACCCGTGGATTGAAGCAGGGTGACGCTGTAGCGACCCGGGGGCACGGCCGCGAGCGGCGCGGGCGCGGCGGGGTCGCGCGCGTCCAGAGCGAGTGCGCGGATGGCCACCACCAACTGCGGAACGAAGACGGGCTGCGGGCGGGGCTTCCCTTGTTCGTCGAGCAGCGCGGCGAGCAGGGGATCAGGCGAAAGGCCCGCCGCCAGCACCGTCACGTCCGGCTTGCCGTCCTTGCCGCCGCTCACGCGCGCGTAGTCCACGCCCTCGTCGTCCACCATGCCGTCGCGGTTGAGGTCGTTCTCATCCACGTAGCCCGTCACGCCTTCCGCCAGCTTGCGGACGATGACGCGCGGCCAGAAGTCCGGCACGCCGTCGCCGTTGGCGTCGTCCGGGACGCCGTCCTTGTTGGCGTCAATCAGCTGCACCCAGAAGCCAGGAGGCCGCTGATCCACCGCGCCGGTGAGGACCTGCGGCGTGAGCGTCAACGTCTTCAGGGGCGTGTTCGAGGTGTTGAACTCGCGCGGGTCCGCGGTCTGGAACGCCGGCCGGTCGAAGGGCACGGTGGCCGAGTCCGCGAAGGACACGGAGACGCCGCTGAGCGGCTGGGGCCAGCCGTCCGCGTCCGTCGTCACTTCCAGGACGCGCGTGGCGCTGGTGGCGGGGTCCACCGCGCCGCCGCCCACGTCGCCCGCGTTGGGCTCGGAGGTGACGCCGTACCAGGGGTTGAAGTCGGACACGTGGCAGGGCTGCGGGATGTTCCGGCAGGTGTCCGCGTCGATGAAGCCGCGCAGGAGGTAGCGGCCCGGCTCCACCAGGCTCAGCGAGAACGGCGCGGTGAACGGGCCCGTGGAGCTGTCACCCATGGACGCGCCGAACAGCTCCGCGGCGGTGACGACGGTGAAGGCCAGCGGCCGGCCGGAGCCCGCGGGCGGCGGCGGGTTGGCCGCGTCGTAGATGAACACGATGGCGTTGCCGCGGGCGCGCGACTGCACCACCAGGCTGCCCTCGATGCGGGCCGAGCGCGTGTGCTGGCGGCCGTCCGCGGTGGGCACCACGTCCGGGGCATCACAGCCGCCAGACAACAGCGACGCGAGCGTGAACGCGAGGAAGGGAAGGGCGCGCTTCATGGGGTCACCGTGAGGTTGGCGAACACGCGCCGCTCGATGCGGTTGCCGAAGGGGTGCTCCGCGTGGCTTCCACCGAGCTGGCTGCCTTGCAGCGCCACGGAGACGAAGTCCTTCACCACGGTGTAGCCCACGCGGGCGTTGACGACGGTGTACGCGGGGAGGTTGTTGGCGATGAGGTCCACGCGCGTCGGGTCGGACGCGGAGGGCTCGCGCTCCACCCAGGTGGTGGAGGTCGTGAACGCCGCTTCGATGCCGAACTCCAGGTCCGTGCGCGTGCGGTAGGTGACGCCGCCGAAGAGGCGGAAGGCCGGCGTCTGGCTGCACGTGCCGCACTGGCCGTCGTCCGGCAGGTCGGAGCTGACGTGCTGGTACGCGGCGCTCGCCTTCACGCCCAGGCCGTCGATGGGGGACACGTTGATGCCCGCCTCGACGCCGCGCGCGGTGTAGATGGCGGCCTCGTTGGTGAACATGGAGCGGCCCAGCAGGTAGTTGCCGGTGCCGCTGTCGTAGGACTCGCCGGCGGGCAGGGGCTGCACGGGCGACAGGGCGATGAGGTCCTTCACCGTGTTCTGGTAGAGGGCCACGTCCCAGTCCAGACCCAGGCGCGGGGACTCACCACGCCAGCCCAGCTCCAGCGCGTTGAGGCGCTCGGGGCGCAGCGTCCGGTTGCCGGTGGTCAGCAGGCTCACTCCGTTGACGCCCGGCACGGGCACGGGCAGCCGGGTGTAGCTCTCCAGGAACGTGGGCTCGCGGAAGGCGGTGGCCACGGACGCGCGGAAGGCGTGCCCTTCAATGGGCTGGAACACCGCGGACAGACGCGGCGACTGCGCGATGCCCGGGTTGCCCTTGTCGAGCAGCGGGTGGCGGTCCACGCGGTAGCTGACGATGAGGCGCAACGGCTGCACGATGCGCCACTCGTCCTGGACGAAGGCCGCCGCGTGGAACTCCTCGCGCAGGTCGTCCAGGTACTGGAAGGCCACGCGCTTCAAGCGGCCCTCCACGCCGATGTTCACCTGGTGCTCACCGGCCAGCTCGAAGCCGCGCGCGTACAGCGCTTCACCGTTGAAGACGTTGGACGCGACGCTGGTGCTCAGCGAGCGCTGGCCAATGGCTTCGTACTGCGGGCCCGCGTCACCGGACAGGTGGTTCCAGAACGCCTTGAGCTTCACGGCGCCCAGCTCCACGTCGGCCTTGGCGTACGCGCCCAGGCCGTCGATGTAGTAGTTGCGCAGCAGGCCCAGCGGATAGATCTCCGTCAGGTAGCGGTGCACGCCGCCGGAGACGCCAATCGCGCGGCCCTCCTCGAACGTGTAGACGGTGGACAGGTTGGCGCGAGCTCCGCGCTGCCCCAGGTCCGGATCCGCGGGCCCTTGCAGGGCGAAGTCCGGACGGCCGCTCTCGTAATCGCGGCTCCACTTGTCCTGCTGCTGGTAGGCGGCGGACGCGCGGTAGCGCAGGCTCCCGTTCTGACCGTGGCTGACGAAGGAGCCCTGCACGGTGTTGCCACCGCCCGCCATGGCGCTGAAGCGCGCGCGCCGGCCGGTGCCGGGGGCCTGGGTGATGATGTTGATGACGCCCAGCATCGCGTTGGCGCCGTACAGCGCGCTGCCTGGACCGCGGATGACTTCGATGCGGTCGATCTCCTCCAGGCCGATGGGCAACCCCGCCCACACCGTGAGGCCGAGGAAGTCCTGGTACTCGGTGCGGCCGTCCACCAGCACCAGCACCTTGTTGGCCAGTCGCTGGTTGAAGCCGCGCAGGCTGACGTTGGCGCTGCCCACGCCCATGGCCATCACGTCCGCGCCGGGCACGCGGCGCAAGAGCTCCGGCAGCGTGGTGGCGCCCGACAGGCGGATGTCCTCAGCGGTGATGACGGTGGTGGCGTTGGGCGCTTCCAGCGAGGACTGGGCGCGGCGGCTCGCCGTCACGACGCGCTCTTCGTACGGCACCAGGCCCTGGTCGCCGGAGGTGTCGCCGGACTCGGCGCTGCCGCTGGTGCTGGCGGTGGGGCCGGGCGTGGCCGCGGGCTGCTGCGAGCCCTGGGGCTGGGCGGTGAGCGACTCCGCGCGGTTGACGGCCTTCTCCAGCCGCTCCATGAGCGTGGCCAGCTGCTGCTGGGCCTGGATGCTCGTGGGGGGCGGCGGCGGCATGGGCAGGCCGGTGGTGCCCGTCGTGCCGGTCTCGGTGCCGGGGGTGGGCGCCTCCGCCTGGGCCGCCTTCTGCGTGGCTTCCAGGCGTGTGACCTGGGCCTGCACGTTGGTGGTGTCCGGAGGATTGGAGGCGAGGTAGCGCTTGTAGGCATCCAGCGCTTCGTCCAGCCGGCCCGCGTCCTGGTACGCCCGGGCGATGTTGTAGAGGACGCTGGGGTGCGGCTTGATGTTGTAGGCCTCTTCCAATTCGGCGATGCCCTCATCGAACTGCTTCTGTTCGATGAGGTTCATGCCATTGCGGAAGTGGCGGCGCGCTTCGAGTCGCGCGTCCGCCAGGGCCTCGGTCGCGCAAAGACACAGCGCGAGGAGCGCTCCACGTCGGAAGGCTGTCGGGGGATTCACTGGTACGGATCGTCCTTGTACGAGGAACCCGGAGCCTTGGGGGAAGGCTTCGGTCCCTGCTTCTTGATGCGCGGAAGCTTGATGGAGACGTTGACGGTGGTGCCCGGCTCGCCTGCGTACTTCTTGCTGACGGTCTGGTAGCCGTCCATCGCGAACGACACCTCCACGGACGCGAGGCCCGGGCCGTCAGGGGTGTGGGTGATGACCATCGGCGTCGTGCCACGCACCTGGCCGTCGAGCATGATCTCCGCGCCCTGGGGCTCGCTGTCCAGGTCGAAGCGCACGGTCCGGGGGGCGGCTGGCGGCGGCGTGACGGCGGTCTCCGCGACGGCCGTGGGCTCGCGGGCGGGGGGCGGCTGCGCGACGGGCGTGCGCGCCACGGGGGCGGACTCGAACGGATCCACCGGGGGCTTCTGTGATCCGCGCAGCACGAAGATGCCCGCCACGCCCAGCCCCACGATCAGGGACGCGCCGAAGAGGGCGATGCCCAGACCCTTCCTGGACTTCTTCTCCGCGAGGCCACCGGCCTCGTCCACGGAGATGTCCAGCGCCATGGTGTTGGGCGCGGGCGTGGGGCCGGAGCCCAGCGCCTGATGGGGGCCGGTGTGGATGCCGCTGTGCGGACCGCTGTGGGGGCCGGAGCCCACCGCGTTGAGGCCGGTGCGTGTGGCGAAGACGCCGCTGACGCCGGACGCGGACGCGGCGGAGCGCATGCCCTGGAGCACGGCGTCCATGGACGCGTAGCGGTCCACGGGGCGCTTGGCCAGGCACTTCATCACCAGCGACTCCACCTCCGCCGGCACGTTGTGGTCCGGCCACACGGTGTAGAAGGGCGGCGGCGGGTCGTTGATGTGCTTGACGATGACGTCGATGCTCTGCGCTGCCTGGAAGGGCGGCCGGCCCATCAGCACCTGGTAGAGCACCACGCCCAGGCTGTACACGTCGCTGCGCGGATCCGCGATGTTGCGCGCCTGCTCCGGCGCCATGTACTGCGGCGAGCCCAGGATGACGCCCGCCTGCGTGAGGGTGGTGTCCTCCTTCATGGAGGCGTCCCCCGAGAAGGACTTCACCAGGCCGAAATCCAGCACCTTCACCACGTCGTGATCGGCCTCCTGGTTGAGGACCATCACGTTGGCGGGCTTGAGGTCGCGGTGGATGAGACCGACCTTGTGCGCCTCGCGCAGTGAGCGGGCCACCTGCTGACCGATGGCGAGCGCGCGCTCCCACGGCAGCGGGCCTTCCTGGGTGAGCAGCTGCGACAGCGTCAGCCCCTCCAGGTACTCCATGGCGATGTAATAGATGCCGTCTTCCGTCTTGCCGTAGTCGATGACGGTGACGGTGTTCGGATGGCGCAGCTTCGCGGTGACGCTGGCCTCCAGGAAGAAGCGCTTCTGGAAGCCGGGGTCCTTGCCCTCGCCGCTGTACTGCGGGTTGAGGACCTTGAGCGCCACCAAGCGGTCCAACGGGGCCTGCATGGCCTTGTAGACGCGGCCCATGCCTCCGGCGCCAAGCGTCTCCAGGATGCGGAAGCGCTCGTTGAGGATCCGCCCGAGCAGGGGATCCGGCACGTCGGCGGGCGCGCCCTGGCGGCGGGCGTCGCTTTCGATCATGTGTTCCCCCAAGGTGAAGAGAAGAACCGCATACGTCGTTTCAGACCCGGCGGATGCTAGCACCGCCTTTGAAAACCGCCCAAGAGACGTGCCGCTATCATCGCCGCGCCCCAGCGCCGAGTTTCCGGCCCGCGAGGCACGCTCGCACTCCCGCACCTCCCGTGCGCATCGCGTCCCCCGGTGGGGGTTGGAAAACGAGGAAATCAGCGTCCGTTGCCGCACAGTTCGTGGCAGCTGGTGCGTCGCGTCATCTCCGGTGACAGGGACTCGGGCGGGTTAGGGTTTCCCGCATGAATGCCAGGCTGTCCTCGCTGTTGTCGTCGGCGCCGCGGTTTCCGCGGCGGGTGGTGTGCCTGACGGAGGAGACGACGGAGGTGCTCTACCGCATTGGCGCGGGAGACCTGGTCGTCGGCGTGTCGGGGTTCACGGTGCGGCCACCGGAGGCGCGCAAGAAGCCGAAGGTCAGCTCGTTCCTGGACGCGAACTTCGAGCGGATATTGGAGCTGAAGCCGGACCTGGTGCTGGGCTTCAGCGACCTGCAGGCGGACATCGGCCGGGAGCTGTGCAAGCGCGGGGTGCCCGTGTACCTGTTCAATCAGCGCTCGCTCGCGGAGATATTGCAGGCGGTGCGGCTCACCGGTGCGCTGGTGGGACGGGCGGAACCCGCGGAGGCGCTGGCGGTGGAGCTGGAGAAGAACCTGGAGCGTCACTCGGACGCGGCGCAGTCCCTGCCGAAGCGGCCGCGCATCTTCTTCGAGGAGTGGCACGAGCCGCTCATCTCCGGCATCCGCTGGTGTTCGGAGCTGGTGGAGGTGGTGGGTGGCGTGGACGTCTGCCAGGAGTCGCGCGCGTCGCAGGGGGCGAAGGGCCGCATCTTCGACCCGGAGGAGGTGGCGAAGCGCGACCCGGAGGGCGTCATCGCCAGCTGGTGCGGGCGCAAGGCGAAGCGGGAGAAGATCGCCTCCCGGCCGGGTTGGGCAAACGTGCGGGCGGTGGTGGACGACCAGCTCTACGAAGTGAGGAGCTCGTACATCCTCCAGCCGGGGCCGGCGGCGCTGTCGGACGGGGTGGATCAGCTGGCCCGCATCGTGGCGGCCATCGCGAAGGGGGAGAAGCTGCCCATGGCCCGGCCGGGAGACCTGCGCACCGCGCTGGGGTGAGGGGAGGCTGGCGGCAGGCGCGGCGCATGACAGGATGCGCGCGTGCCGCTCTCCCTGCCCGTCCTGCTGGTCACCGTGCTCGCCGCGACGGGCACGCCGTCGGGGCAGACTCCTCCGGAGGAGGTTTCCGGCAAGCCCCAGGACGTCGTGCCGCCAGATGCGCCGGTGCGCTCGCCGGACGTCGATCCGTCGGGCGTGTCGAACACGGACGTCGCGCCGCCGCCCCGCTCGGAAGAGGTCCCGGTGGGGCCGGAGGGCCCGCAGCCGCCCGTGGTCACCACGGACGCGGAGCGCACGAAGAACTACGAGGAGGCGCTCATCGCCTGGGGCCTGGGCGAGGTCGAGCGCCAGGTGGAGCCCGCGCCCCAGGGCAAGATGCTGGAGGAGGTGCTCGTCACCGCGGAGGAAGTCGTCGCGCCGATGGATCCGTATCCATCGCTGCTCAACATCTTCCACGTCCGCACCCGCGATGAAGTCGTCCGGCAGGAGGTGCTGATTTCGCCGGGGCAGCCGTACTCGGAGGCGCTCGTCGCGGAGTCGGTGCGCAACCTGCGCAAGCTGGGCCTGTTCTCCGTGGTGCGCGCGGTGCCGGTGAAGGGCAGTGCTCCCGACAAAGTCGCGCTGTTGCTGGTCACCAAGGACCTGTGGTCGCTGCGGCTCAACAACGAGTTCTCCGCCGTGGGCTCGCTGCTGCTCTACCTGCGCCTCCAGGGCACGGAGCAGAACTTCCTGGGGCGCGGCAAGAAGGTGGCGCTGGACTTCATCATGCGCCTGGACACGTTCAGCTTCGGCCAGAGCTACACGGACCGGCGCGTGCTCGGCAGCCGCTGGTCGCTGACGGAATCCGCCGCGGTGCTCATCAACCGCGACACGGGGCGCGCGGAGGGTTCGCGCGGGAGCCTGGTCGTCAGCCGGCCGCTGTATTCGCTGGCCACGCCGTGGAGCCTGAGCACGTCCGTGGCGTGGAACATGGAGACCGCGCGGCAGTTCCGGGGCGCGGACATCTGGCAGCTCCCGTTCCCGGACGGCGAACCCGTGCCGTACATCTACAACGCGCGCGAGGTGGCCGCGGGCGCCACGTACACGCGCTCCTACGGCCAGCGCTACAAGTGGAACGTGGGCATGGGCGCGGGTGCCTACCACTACGCCTACGCCGCGCCGGTGGCGTCGCAGCTCACCGACGCGCAGACGGACTGGTTCCGCCGCAACTACCTGCCGCGCGCGGAGGACGCGGGGTACGCGAACTTCTCCCTCAGCGCCTTCGAGGCCCGCTACGACGTGCTTCGCAACGTGGACTCCTACACGTTGTCGGAGGACTTCCAGCTGGGGCACTCGGTGCTGGCCACGCTGCGCTACGCGCCGCCGGTGTTCCCGTCCGCCGCGCACTTCGCGGAAGGAGGCCTGTCCCTGCGCTACCGCGTGCACTGGGGTGACGCGCTCACCACCGCGTCCGCGGCGGCTTCCATCCGCCAGCAATTCAGCGCCAGTCAGCCGGGGGTGAAGGAGGGCTGGACGAACCGCCGCTGGGCCGCGGAGCTGGTGCAGGTGTCGCCGCGCGTGCTCGGGGGGCGCTTCGTGGCGCGAGGCCTGCTGGACGTGAACATCGACGACCTGTCCGAGCGCGTGAGCCTGCTGGGCGGCAGCAACGGCCTGCGCGGCGCGGCGGTGGATGCGTACTCCGGCAGGCGCCTGCTGCTGGTGAACCTGGAGTACCGCACCGCGCCGCTCGTCGTGCGCACGGTGCACGTGGGCGGCGTGTTCTTCCTCGACTCGGGCAGCGCGTTCAACGAGCGGCCGGAGATGGTGACCACCGTGGGCGTGGGCCTGCGGGTGCTGTTCCCCCAGTTCAACGTGTTCCCGTTCCGCATCGACTTCGGCTACGTGCTCAACGGCGACCGTCCCCCCGTGGGCAGCCGCCTGTCGCTCAGCAGCGGGCAGGTGACGGACTACCGGCCCAACTTCCTCGACTCGCCCTGAGCCCTCAGGGAGGCTCGACGCGCAGCAGCTCGCGGAAGAGGACCTCCGCCACGTCGCGGAACAGCTCTCCGGACGCGAGCAGTCCGCCGCAGTGGTGGGGTTCGCGCGCGAGCGTCAGCGCCACCGCCTTGCCCAGCACCGCGTCCCAGAAGGGCTCCGAGTCGAGCGGCAGGAGGAACTCGCGGATGATGGCCTTCGGCCATGGCAGCACGGTGGTGGGGTCCGCGTCGCTCAAGCTGGTGAAGCAGTCCAGGTCCACGTCCAGCAGCACGGCGGACGCTGCCTCCAGCACATCGCGCACCGCGTCCGTGGGGCCGGGGCGCAGGTATGCCTCCGCCGCTCGGTCCACGGTCGTCACCGTCACGATGCGGTGCGAGCGTCCGCGCGTGTCCACGTAGGTGTCCGCGGCGAACGAGCCTCGGGGCCGGGTGCGCGCGATGATCAACGCGTCGCCCACGAGGTTCGCCTCCATCGCCGCGAGGATGTGGTCGTAGTTGCGCACGTCCAGCTTCCACCGAGCATGCTCGTCCAGCGCGCGCAGGCCGGCGGAGCGGTCCGGCATGTCCGCGGGGCGCTCCGGCACCACGATGTCCAGGTGCCGGTCCAGCGTGACGAGCAGGGCAGGGGGGCCCTCATCGCCCAGGGCACACGCCCACGCGGGCAGCGCGAGCCGATGCGGGTCGAACACATAGGCGTCCGTCGGACCGCGGCCTCCGCCCAGGCCCAGCCGCACCACCCCCGCGAGGCGCAGGTGGCGCAGGGCGTCGTCATTTTTCGAATTCATGCGGGACGAAATCCCCTCCAGGCTCCGGCGTTCAGAGGATGTCCATCCTGCCGCGAAAGGAGCCCCGTCCCTCGGGGTTCAATCACGCATGCGTCCATTCGTCACCGTCGCGCTGCTCCTCCTGGGGATGCCCGTCCTGGCCCAGGAGCCGTCGTCCTTCCTGCGCCAATACGCTGAAACAGGGCGCTTCATGAACGGGAGGCCCGTGAATGCGCGCATCACCCCGGACGAGAAGTCCGTCCTCTTCCTGCGCACGTCCCCCACGTCCAACGTGCGGATGCTCTACGCGTTCGACGTGGCCAGCGGGCAGACGCGGGAACTGCTCACCCCCGAAGCCCTGCTCAAGGGCGCAGAGGAGACGCTGTCTCCCGAGGAGAAGGCACGCCGCGAGCGCATGCGCGTGAGCGCCCGGGGTTTCACCTCCTACAACCTCTCCGAGGACGGCACACGCCTCCTGGTGCCCCTCTCCGGCCGGCTCTACGTGGTGGACCGCGCAACGGGGAAGTCCACGGAGCTGAAGACGGGGCCCGGCGCCATCGACCCGCGCTTGTCCCCGGACGGCAAGCAGGTGGCGTACGTGCGCGAGCACGACGTGTACCGGGTGGACCTGGCCGCCAATCAGGAGAAGCGCGTCACGCAGGGCGGCACGGAGCAGAAGACGCACGGTCTGGCGGAGTTCGTGGCGCAGGAGGAGATGGGCCGCTTCTCCGGCTACTGGTGGAGCCCGGACGCGAAGTTCATTGCCTACGCGGAGT
The DNA here is from genome assembly GCF_003668955.1 of Corallococcus sp. AB038B. Classification (NCBI taxonomy): domain Bacteria; kingdom Pseudomonadati; phylum Myxococcota; class Myxococcia; order Myxococcales; family Myxococcaceae; genus Corallococcus; species Corallococcus sp. AB038B. The sequence continues at coordinate 59,883 of NZ_RAWO01000019.1, forward strand.
CCGACACGGCCGACGTGGAGAAGCTCACCGTCGTGGACGTGATGCATCCAGAGCGCCCTGCCGCCTCCTTCCCCTTTCCCCGTGCGGGCACGGCGAACGCGAAGGTGCGCCTGGGCATCACGCCCGTCACCGGTGGCAAGACCGTGTGGGCGCAGTGGGATGCGCGGAAGTACCCGTACCTGGCCACGGTGAAGTGGGACAAGGGTGGGCCGCTGACGCTGCTCGTGCAGAACCGTCTCCAGACGGAAGAGCAGCTGCTCGCGGTGGAGCCCGTCACCGGGAAGACGCGCGTGCTCCTCACGGAGCGGGATGCGGCGTGGATCGACCTGCACCAGGAGTTCCCGCTGTGGCTGGAGGATGGCTCCGGCTTCCTCTGGTACACCGACCGCAACGGCGCTTCGGAAGTGGAGCTGCGTAAGGCCAACGGTGAGCTGGCCCACTCCGTGGTGAAGCCGGGCGCCGGCTTCCGGAGCCTCACCCACTACGTGCAGGCGGACCGGACGCTCTTCTTCACCGGCGACCCGAACCCCACGGAGAGCCACCTGTGGCGCGTGAAGCCCGGTGGAACGCCGGAGCGGGTGGACACGGGCACCCGGGGGCCCGCCCTGGAGTACGGGCTCGTCTCCAAGAACGGGGGCCTCGTCGTCCTCAACAGGCAGAGCCCCAAGAGCATGCCGCGCATGCTGGTGCTCAAGGGCGACGGCACGATGATGGGCGAACTGCCCTCCATCGCCCAGGAGCCCTCCTTCACGCCGGACTTCGAGGTGCGCCAGGTAGGCCCGAAGAAGTTCTGGACCTCGCTGGTGAAGCCGCGTGACTTCAAGCCCGGCAAGAAGCTGCCCGTCATCGTGGACATCTACGGCGGTCCCATCATCACGGTGGTGCACCAGTCCATGTCCCTGCACCTGATGGACCAGTGGATGGCGGATCAGGGCTTCCTGGTGGTGAAGGTGGATGGACGCGGCACACCCCTGCGCACCGCCGAGTGGAACCGCGCCGTGAAGCACGACTTCGCCACCATCACCCTGGATGATCAGATTGAAGCGGTGCAGGCGCTGGCGAAGGAGGTGCCGGAGATGGACCTCAGCCGTGTGGGCATCACCGGCTGGAGCTTCGGCGGCTACATGGCGGCGCTCGCGGTGATGAAGCGCCCGGACTTCTTCAAGGCCGGCGTCGCGGGCGCGCCGGTGACGGACTGGCGCGACTACGACACGCACGCGACCGAACGGTGCCTGGGGCTGCCAGACGAGAACCCCCAGGCCTACGAGGTCAGCAGCCTGCTCACGTACGCGAAGAAGGAAGGGCCCATTGGCGCGCTGCTGGTGATTCATGGCACCGCGGACGACAACGTCTATTTCTTCCACGCCCTGAAGCTGTCGGACGCGCTCTTCCGCGCCGGCAAGCCGCACCAGTTGCTGCCCCTGTCCGGCCTCACGCACATGGTGGCGGACCCGCTCGTCACGGAGCGTCAGTACGAGCGCGTCATCACCCACTTCCAGCAGAACCTGAAGTAGCCGGAGGCCCCGCCCGGTATCGTCCGCTTCCGGTGGGAATCCTCTCCAGGGCCGGACGTTGGGAGGGCCGCGCGGCGGCCGGAGTGTAGGCTTGCCCGCACCTTCCCGCGAAAGGAGCCCCGCCCCGCGCGGGGATTCAGCTACGCATGCGTCAGGTCCTTACCGCCGCCGCGCTTCTCCTCATGAGCAGCGCTCCCTCCATCGCCCAGGAACGCAAACCCTCCGCCATGGCCCCTTCGCAAAAGCAGCCGGACACCTTCCTGCGCCAGTACGCCGAGACGCGCCGCTTCCAGAGCGGCCGCCCGGTGGGCACGCGCATCACCCCGGACGAGAAGTCCGTCCTCTTCCTGCGCACGTCCCCCACGTCCAACGTGCAGATGCTCTACGCGTTCGACGTGGCCGGCGGCCAGGCGCGTGAGCTGCTCACGCCGGAAGCCCTGCTCAAGGGCACCGAGGAGACGCTGACCCCCGAGGAGAAGGCCCGCCGCGAGCGCATGCGCGTCAGCGCCCGGGGCTTCACCTCCTACAGCCTCTCCGAGGACGGCACCCAGCTGCTGGTGCCCCTCTCCGGCCGGCTCTACGTGGTGGACCGCGCGACGGGGAAGTCCACGGAGCTGAAGACGGGCCCCGGTGTCATCGACCCGCGCCTGTCTCCGGACGGCAAGCAGGTGGCATACGTGCGCGAGCACGACGTGTACCGGGTGGACATCGCGGCCAATCAGGAGAAGCGCGTCACGCAGGGCGGCACGGCCCAGAAGACGCACGGCCTGGCGGAGTTCGTGGCGCAGGAGGAGATGAGCCGCTTCTCCGGCTACTGGTGGAGCCCGGACGCGAAGTCGATTGCCTACACGGAGTCCGACACGGCCGACGTGGAGAAGCTCACCATCGTGGACGTGATGCACCCGGAGAAGGGCGGGGAAATCTTCCCGTACCCGCGTCCCGGCAAGGCCAACGCGAAGGTGCGCCTGGGCGTCACCCCCGTCTCCGGCGGCAAGACGGTGTGGGCGCAGTGGGACGCGCAGAAGTACCCGTACCTGGCCACGGTGAAGTGGGACAAGGGCGGGCCGCTCACGATTGTCGTGCAGAACCGCCTCCAGACGGAGGAGCAGGTGCTGGCGGTGGAGCCCGCCACGGGCAAGACGCGCGTCCTCTTCACGGAGAAGGACAACGCCTGGGTGGAGCTGGCCCAGGACTTCCCGCTGTGGCTGGAGGATGGCTCCGGCTTCCTCTGGTACACCGAGCGCAACGGCGGCCCGGAGGTGGAGCTGCGCAAGGCGAGCGGTGAGCTGGACCGCTCCGTGGTGAAGCCGGACGCGGGCTTCCGCAACCTGTCCCGCTTCGTCCAGGCGGACAAGACGCTCTTCTTCACCGGCGGCCCCAACCCCACCGAAAGCCACCTGTGGCGCGTGAAGTCTGGCGGCGCCCCGGAGCAGGTGGCCACCGGCACCACCGGCCCGGCCGTGGAGAACGGGCTCGTCTCCAAGAACGGCGGCCTGGTCGTCCTCAACACGCAGGGCCCCAAGGCCATGCCGCGCACCGTGGTGCTCAAGGGCGACGGCACGAAGCTGGGCGAGCTGCCTGAAGTTGCGCAGGAGCCGTCCTTCACGCCGAACTTCGAAATCCGCCAGGTGGGCCCGAAGAAGTTCTGGACCTCGCTGGTGAAGCCGCGCGACTTCAAGCCCGGCCAGAAGCTGCCCGTCATCGTGGAGGTCTACGCGGGGCCCACCGTCACCGTGGTGCACCAGTCCATGGCCGCGCACCTGCTCAGCCAGTGGTTCGCGGACCACGGCTTCCTGGTGGTGAAGGTGGACGGCCGCGGCACGCCGCTGCGCACGTCGGACTGGAACCGCGCGGTGAAGAACGACTTCGCCACCATCACCCTGGATGATCAGATCGAGGCGGTGCAGGCCCTGGCGAAGGAAGTGCCGGAGATGGACCTGAGCCGCGTGGGCATCACCGGCTGGAGCTTCGGTGGCTACATGGCGGCGCTCGCCGCGCTGAAGCGCCCGGACTTCTTCAAGGCCGCGGTGTCCGGCGCCCCGGTGGTGGACTGGCGCGACTACGACACGCACTACACCGAGCGCTACCTGGGCCTGCCGGAACAGACGCCCCAGGCCTACGAGGTCAGCAGCCTGCTGACGTACGCGAAGAAGGACAGCCCCATTGGCGCGCTGCTGCTCATCCACGGCACCGCGGATGACAACGTGTACTTCTTCCACACGCTGAAGCTGTCGGACGCGCTGTTCCGCGCGGGCAAGCCGCACCAACTGCTGCCCCTGTCCGGCCTCACGCACATGGTCCCGGATCCGCTCATCACCGAGCGCCAGTACGAACGCGTCATCTCCCACTTCGAGCAGAACCTGAAGAAGTAGGCCTGAGCGCGGCTCAAGGCCTGGAAAGGCAGAGGCCCGGTTCCCTCAAGGGACCGGGCCTCTGTTGCTTCAACCAGTCCGTGAGGAATGGCTGAGACGCGTCACTTCACGCCGCGCGGACGTTCTGCGCCTGCAGGCCCTTCGGGCCCTTGGTGACTTCGAACTCCACCTTCTGGCCCTCGGCCAGGGTGCGGAACCCATCCATGTTGATGGCGGTGTGGTGGCAGAACACGTCCTCGCCCCCGCCGTCCTGGGTGATGAAGCCGAAGCCCTTCGCGTCGTTGAACCACTTCACGGTACCAGTTGCCATTGCGCTTCCTTGCGTTTGCAGGGCAGCCGTGGGGAAGGCCGCCCGTTCTGCCCGACGACCGGGAGACAGAGCTATTTGTAGTGAAAGGGCCGACTGGAAGTCCAGCCGGCCCTCCGGGATTGCCCGACTTGAGCCCCCGCGGCGTCATGTGCGGGGGAGTAAGTCAGATGTCGAGCAGCAGGCGCTCGGGGTCCTCGATGCACTCCTTCACGCGCACCAGGAACTGCACCGCTTCCCGGCCGTCCACCAGGCGGTGGTCGTACGTGAGGGCGATGTACATGATGGGCCGGATGACCACCTGGCCGTCGCGGGCCACGGGGCGCTCCACGATGTTGTGCATGCCCAGGATGCCCGTCTGCGGCGGGTTCAGGATGGGCGTGGACAGCATGGAGCCGAAGATGCCGCCGTTGGTGATGGTGAACGTGCCGCCCGTGAGGTCGGCCATCGTGAGCTTGTCGTTGCGCGCACGGCCACCGTAGTCACCGACCGTCTTCTCCAGGTCCGCGAGCGACAGCTTGTCCGCGTCACGCACCACCGGCACCACCAGGCCACGGCTGCCGCTCACGGCCACGCCGATGTCGTAGTAGTGCTTGAAGATGACGTCCTCGCCGTCGATCTCCGCGTTGATCTGCGGGAACGCCTTGAGGGCCTCCACGGACGCGCGGATGAAGAAGCTCATGAACCCGAGCTTCACCCCGTGCTTCGCCTGGAACTTGTCGTTGTACTTCTTGCGGAGCGCCATCACCTCGCCCATGTCCACCTCGTTGAAGGTGGTGAGCAGGGCGGCGTTGGACTGCGCCTGGAGCAGGCGTTCAGCGACGCGCTTGCGCAGCGGCGTCATGCGCACGCGCTCCTCGCGCGCGGCGTTGGGGCGGGGACCGGACGGCGCGGCGGGGGCCGGAGGCGCGGACGGGCGGTTCAGCTGACCCTGCACGTCCTCCTTCATGATGCGGCCACCGGTGCCGGAGCCCTTCAGCTGGCCCACGTCCACCCGGTTCTCCTCCGCCATCTTCTTGGCGGTGGGGGTGATGCGCGTGTCGCTGCTGGCCGGAGCAGCGGCCACGGGCGCCGCGGCCTGGGCGGGCGCGGGCGTGGCGGCGGCCACGGCGGGAGAAGCGGCGGCGCCGGCACCGGCCTCGATGGTGCCCAGCACGTCGCCCACGCGGACCTTGTCGCCCTCCTTGAAGGCGATGGACGCGACGCTGCCCGCGGCGGGAGCCGGCACGTCGATGGTGACCTTGTCGGTCTCCAGCACGACGAGCGGTTCGTCCGCGGTGACAGACTCACCCTGCTTCTTGTTCCACTTGCCGACGACGGCCTCGGTGATGGATTCGCCGAGCGGAGGGACTTTCAGTTCAACGGCCATTCTGGGGTCCTCGGAGGATGGCTTCTTCGATGATGAGCTGCTGCTCGTAATCGTGCGTCTTCGTGAAACCGGTGGCGGGGCTGGCTGCCTCGGCGCGCCCGATGTAGCCCAGCTTCACCGTCTGCTGCTGAGAACGGCCGGAGAGGAGGTCGTGCAGGCGCGGGAACATGAAGTGCCAGCCACCCGCGTTGCGCGGCTCCTCCTGCACCCAGTACAGCTCCTGGAGCGCCGGCAGCTTCGCCACCAGGTTCGACAGCTCGTCCTGCGGGAACGGGTAGAGCTGCTCCACGCGCACGATGGCGATGGAGTCGTCCTTGCGCTCGTCCCGGGCCTTGGCCAGGTCGTAGTAGACCTTGCCGCTGCACAAGAGCAGCCGCTTCACCTTCGCGGCGTCCGCCTTCGCGTCCAGGATCACTTCCTGGAACGCGCCCGTGGCCAGGTCGTCCATGCGGCTGGTGGCCTCCGGACGGCGCAGGAGGCTCTTGGGCGACATGATGACCAGCGGCTTGCGCACCGGGCGCAGCACCTGGCGGCGCAGCAGGTGGAAGATCTGCGCGGGCGTGGTGGGGTAGCAGACCTGGAGGTTGTCCTCCGCGCACAGGTCCAGGAAGCGCTCCAGACGCGCGCTGGAGTGCTCCGGGCCCTGGCCTTCGTAGCCGTGCGGCAGCAGCAGCGTGATGCCGGAGAGCCGGCGCCACTTGCTCTCCGCCGCGGCGATGAACTGGTCGATGATGATCTGCGCGCCGTTGGCGAAGTCACCGAACTGGGCCTCCCACAGGGTGAGGCCGTCCGGCACGTCCAGGCTGTAGCCGTAGTCGAAGCCCAGCACGCCCATCTCCGACAGCGGGCTGTTCCAGACGTTGAAGGTCGCCTTGCCGGTGGCGAACTGGCGCAGGGGCGTGAACTCCTCGCCCGTCTGCGTGTCGTGCAGCACCGCGTGGCGGTGGCTGAAGGTGCCGCGCTCGCTGTCCTGGCCGGACAGGCGGATGCCGTAGCCCTCCGCCAGGATCGTCGCGTACGCCAGCGACTCGCCCTCGCTCCACTGGAGCTCTTCGCTCTCCAGCATGCCCTGGCGCTTCTTGAGCACCGTGCGCTCCACGTCGCGGTGCACGTTGAAGCCTTCCGGCGCCGTGGCCAGCTTCTGGAGCGCGTCACGCAGGGTGGGCTTGGCCACCGCCGTGGACACCTGGGGCGCGTTCTTCAGGAGGCCGCCCTTGAAGGTCTTCCACAGGCCCTCCAGCGCGTTGGGCTCCTTGAACTGGCTCTCCTGGCGGGCGCGGGTGAGCGCCGCGTCGAAGTCCTGGAAGCAGCGCTGCTTGATGGCGTCCGACTCCTCCGCGCTGATGCGGCCGCCTTCCGCCAGCGCCTTCGCGTACAGCGCGCGCACCGGCGGGTGCTTGCGGATGAGGTCGTACATCGCCGGCTGGGTGAAGGACGGGTCGTCGCCTTCGTTGTGGCCGTAGCGGCGGTAGCAGATGAGGTCGATGACCACGTCGCTCTTGAACGTCTGGCGGTACTCGGCCGCCAGGCGCGCCGCGTGGACGCACGCCTCCGGGTCATCCCCGTTCACGTGGAACACCGGGATGTCCAGCATCTGCGCGATGGCGGTGGAGTAGATGCTGGTGCGCGAGTCCGACGGGTCGGTGGTGAAGCCCACCTGGTTGTTGATGACGACGTGGACCGTGCCGCCCGTGGTGTAGCCCTTGAGGCCGGAGAAGTTGAGCGTCTCCGACGTGATGCCCTGGCCGATGAAGGCCGCGTCGCCGTGGATGAGCAGCGGCATCACCTGCGTGCGCTCGGTGTCCCCGCCGCGGTCCTGCTTGGCGCGCACGCGGCCCTCCACCACGGGGCCCACGCACTCCAGGTGGCTGGGGTTGAAGGCCAGCGACAGGTGCACGTTCTTGCCGGCGCGCGTGGCGTGGTCCGACGAGAAACCCATGTGGTACTTCACGTCGCCGCGGCCCAGGTACGCCTTGGGGTCCTTGGGGCCGTCGAACTCGCTGAAGATCTGATCCGGCTTCTTGCCCAGGATGTTGGTCAGCACGTTGAGGCGGCCGCGGTGGGCCATGCCGATGACCAGCTCCTTCAGGCCCATGTCGCTGCCCACTTCCAGCAGCGCGTCCAGCATGGGGATGAGCGACTCGCCGCCATCCAGGCTGAAGCGCTTGGCGCCCACGTACTTCGTGTGCAGGAAGTTCTCGAAGCCCTCCGCGTACGACAGCTTGGTGAGGATGTGCCGCTGGTCCTCCACGGAGAACGGCGTGCGGTTGTCGCTGTGCTCCATGCGCTTCATGAGCCAGCGGCGACGCTCGCTGTCGAGCATCTGCATGAACTCCACGCCGATGGAGCTGGAGTACGTGCGGCGCAGGCGCGTGACGAGCTCCGCCAGGCGCACGCGCTGCTGCGGGAAGACGCCGTTGCACTCCACCGCCTGCTCCAACTCCTTCGGGGCGAAGTGGTTCTCATCCATCAGCGCCACGTCCGCCACGTGGCCCAGCTGCGGGCGCGGACGCTCCAGCGGATCCAGGTGCGCGCGCAGGTGGCCGCGCAGGCGGAAGGCGGTGATGGCCTGATCCACCTTCGACTGCAGCCCGATGTCCTGCGCCGGAGCGACCGGAGCCTGCGGCGCGGCGGCGGCCGGCACGGCGGCGTCGTTCGGCTTGCCCTTGCCCTTGCCCTTGGCCTCCGGTGCGGCGGGTGTCGGCGCCTCCAGCAACTTCGTGTTGAAGATGGGGCGGCCCGTGCCGTTGTTGCGCTCGAACACCTCGCGCCAGCTCGCGTCCACGCTGCCCGGATCCTCGAGGAAGCGCGAGTAGAGCCCCTCGATGAAGTCGATGTTTCCACCAGAGAGGAAACTGTCCTGGAAATTCGCCATGGCGGGGGTCTTTTACTGGATGGGGGACGCGTTGGGGGGTTTTCGCCTCAGTTTGTTGAACCGCGTCATGGCCGGCTGGCCGGCTTCACTCCAGGGAGCAGATGGAATCATGCCCCGCGTGAGCGCAGCTTCATCGAGCACCGGATTCCCTCTGCTGGGATGAGCTCAAAGGAGACGCCAGGACCCCTGGCATGCTGAACAGACGTACATCCGAGGCACACGGGACACGGGGTCCGGGGGCCCCCATGGCGGTTCAGGAGTGGTAAGCACTCGCCCCCGCTTTCCACCCACTTTTTCCGAGAACGTACCGACATGCTCCTTCAGGGCAAGAAGCTGCTCATCACCGGCGTGCTCACCCCGCAGTCCTTGGCCTTTGGCGTCGCGGAGCATGCGATCGCGCAGGGCGCGGAGGTCATCCTCACCGGCTTTGGCCGGGCCAAGTCCCTCACCGAGCGCAGCGCGAAGCGGCTCAAGCCCGGCACGGAGGTGCTGGAGCTGGACGTGACGAACCCGGCGCACTTTCCGGCGCTGACAGAGGCGCTGCGACAGAAATGGGGCCGCGTGGACGGCGTGCTGCACGCCATCGCGTACGCGCCCGAGGACGCGCTGGGCGGCAACTTCCTCAACACGCCGTGGGAGAGCGCGCAGACCGCGTTCCGCATCTCCACCTTCTCCGTGAAGGAGCTGGCGGTGGCGTGCGTGCCGCTGATGACGCAGGGCGGCTCCATCGTGGCGCTGGACTTCGACAACCGGCAGGCGTGGCCCATCTATGACTGGATGGGTGTGTGCAAGGCGGCCATGGAGGCCACCGTGCGCTACCTGGCGCGCGACCTGGGGCCCAAGGGCATCCGCGTGAACGCGCTCGCCGCGGGGCCGCTCGCCACCATCGCGGCCAAGGGCATCCCGGGCTTCAAGGCGCTGGCGCAGTACTGGGGCAAGCAGGCGCCGCTGGGCTGGAGCGACAAGGACAGCCACGACCACGTGGCCAAGACGGCCTGTGCACTTCTGTCCGATTGGCTGTCCTCCACCACCGGCGAGATGATTCACGTCGACGGCGGCTACCACGCGGTGGGCGCACCCCCAGTAGAGACGGTGGAAGCACCGGCCGACGGGGTCCCCACGACCCCCACTCCGAAGGAAGGCTGAATCCAACCCACCTTGCTGGAAAATCCAGACAAACGCCTGCCAGGCATCCCGGCGGACGGGAGCCCCCCGCTTCCGCCCGTCGGAGCGCTCACGGTAGGATCACCCATGCAGCGCAGGCGCATCCCGCACTCCGCGGAGCTTGTGCGAGGAGCCGTGGCACAGTGAGCACCAACGTCTTGCTGGTGGACGACAGCCCGACCGTCCGCAACATCCTCAAGATCTACCTGATGAACCTCAAGGTCAGCATCGTGGAGGCGGAGGACGCGCAGCGCGCGTTGCAGCTCTTGCGGTTGGTGCCGGTGAGCGTGGTGATCGCCGACATCAACATGCCGAACATGGATGGCATCACCTTCGTGAAGGAGGTTCGCGCCAGCGCGCAGCCGCAGGTGCAGAAGGTGCCGGTCATCCTCTTGACGGCGGAGAAGGGCGAGGACCTGCGTCAGCGCGGTTCAGCTGCGGGGGCCAACGCCTTCATCCAGAAACCCGTGTCGCATGATGAGCTGACCAAGACGGTGCGTCAGTTCCTGAGCGGGGGCTGAACCCGTGAGTCTGCCGACCCTGCTGCTGGTGGATGACAGCGACGCCATCCTGGCGTTGGAGCGGGCCATCCTCTCCGGGCACTACACCATCCACACGGCCAGCAATGGCCGTGAGGCGCTGGACAAGGTGGGGCGGCTGCACCCGGCGGCGGTGCTCTTGGACCTGTCCATGCCGGAGATGGACGGGGACGAGGTGCTCCAGCGGATGAAGGCGGACTCGGGCACGGCGGACATCCCGGTCATCATCATCTCGTCGGAGAAGCAGCGCGCGGAGGCGTGCCTGGGGTTGGGCGCGGAGGCGTTCCTGGCCAAGCCCTTCCGCGCGGACGAGCTGCTCCTTCGCGTGGGCGAGGCGCTGGAGAACGCGCGCCGGCGCTCGCGCTCCGGGGCCATGCTGATCCTTCGGCTCAACGTGGGCGAGCGCGAGTTCGCCGTGCCGCTGGACTCCGTGAAGGAGGTCCTGCTGCAGCCCCTGACGCGGCCGCTGCCCACGGGGCCGTCGTACCTGCGCGAGTACGTGGAGCTGCGCGGCCAGGCGGTGTGCGTGCTGGACGTGGCGCTGCGGCTGGGCGTGCAGCACAAGGTGTCCATCGCGGAGCGGATGCTGGTGGTCATCGAAACGGAGGGCGTGTCGCTGGCGCTCACCGTGGACACCGTGAAGGACCCGGAGGAGTTCCAGGCGAGCGACATCGACCGGCGCGAGAAGGTGGGCGGCGCCGAGCACGGCCTGCTGCAGGAAGGGCTCGTGGGCATGCTGCGAGCGGGTGGCCGCGCGCTGCCCATCCTGGATCCGAAGGTGTTCATCACGCGGGGACTCCTGCGCGACCTGCCCGCGCTGCTCGCGCCGGTGGAGGAAGAGCGGAGCGCATGAGTGCGGGGCTCGACCCGAGGCTTCTGGCCCGTGCCCGGGAAGTGGTGGCGGACACCACCGGCTTCCGGGACGACGCCATCGCCCAGGAGGCGGTGGAGCGCGTGTTGCGGGCGGAGCTGGCCCGGGGGCGCGTGCCCACGGAGGTCCTGAGCGAATTGCAGCAGCTGGGCTCGCCGCTGGCCTACACGCTGGTGCGCGCGGTCCTGGTGGGGGAGACGTACTTCTTCCGCCAGCCGGAGCACTTCCGCTACATCACCCATGAGGGCATTCCGACGGCGCTGCGCCACGGCGCCATGCACCTGCGCGGCTGGAGCGCCGGGTGCGCCACCGGTGAGGAGGCCTATTCGCTGGGCGCGTGCCTGCTGGCGTGCGCGCCCCCGGGGATGCCGGTGGAGGTGGTGGGCACGGACCTGCACGAGGCCAGCCTGGAGGCCGCGCGGCGCGGCACCTACGGCGCGTGGTCCCGGCGCGAGTCCGCCCCCGCGCTGCACCCCGTCTACGAGCTCCACAACGGGCGGCAGGTGTCCATCCTCCCGGAGGTCCGCAAGGTGACGCGCTTCGCGCCGGCGAACCTGCTGGCGCCGCTGCCGGAGCGCTTCGGGCATTTCGACTTCATCCTCTGCCGCAACGTGCTCACGTACTTCTCTCCGTCCGCGCGCGACGCGGCCATCGTCCACCTGGCGCGGGCGCTGGTGCCGGGGGGCCTCATGTTCCTGGGCACGGTGGAGGTGGACCGCACGCCGCCGGGGCTCACGCGCGAGGGGCCTCCGGAGCTGCAGGCCTTCCGCAAGCCCCGCCCGGAGGAGCGCACCTTCGCGCAATTGCCCGTGGCGCAGCCCGCGCTCGCGCCGCGCATGACGCCCGCGCCCCGTCGGCTGTCCGCGCCCATGCCGGTCTCGCCCACGCCGCCGCCCGTCCCTCCGCCCTCGCCCTCGCGGATGCACCTGCAGGCGCTGGAGCGGATTGAAGAGGGCAACGTGGCCGGGGCGACGGCGGTGCTGGAGCTGCTCGTGAAGCAGGCGCCGGACTACCTGCCGGGCCTCCTGGAGCTGGCGCTCCTGCGCGAGCGCGCGGGAGCCCGTGACGCGGCCTTCCCGCTGATGCGCGCGCTGCGCACGCGGGCGGGGCAGTTGCCACCGGACACGCTGGTGGATGGACCGGAGGCGCTGCCCGCGCGCTTCTATCTGGCGTCCGCTGACGCCTACCTGAATCTGGGGGCGCTGGAATGAAGGGGACGCCGCTGGTGGTGGACGAGACCCTGGAGTCGGAGACGCGGGACCTGCTCGCACGCCGGGCCGCGCGCCTGCGCGAGCAGGGCGAGTCGACGGTGGAGGAGGCGGTCCATTGGATCGCCGAGTTCCCGCTGGGCGAGGAGCGCTACGCGCTGCCGCTGGAGTCGCTGCGCGCCGCGCTTCCCCTGCGCATGGTGACGCCGGTGCCGCTGTCCGCGCCCGCTGTGATTGGCGTGCTGCGCTTCCAGGGCCAGGTGCTGTCCGCGCTGAGCCTGGCATCGCTGCTGGGCGGCCACGGGTGGCGGCAGGATCCAGCCGTGCTGCTGGTGGTGGACCGGGGCGACGGCGAGCTGTGCGCGCTCGACTGCGAGGCGATTCCGCGCCCCACGACGTTGTCGCTCGCGTCCGTGGAGGCCGCGCGCGCCCGGGCGGAGGGGCCGGTGGTGGAGGTCTTCACCCACGACCGGCAGCTCATCCACCTCATCGACCCGAAGCGCCTGTTCGGCCGGTCCGACGGGGGAGTGCGCCATGCCCGTTGATCCGATGCTGCAGCCGCTGGTGGCGGGCTTCGCGGTGGAGGCCCAGGAGGTCATCCAGAAGGTCACCATGGACCTGCTGGAGCTGGAGCGCGAGGGGCTGGAGAACGACGCGCTCGCGAAAATCTACACGCGGCTGGGCCGTCACCTGCACACCCTGAAGGGCAGCGCCTCGTCGCTGGGGCTCCAGGACCTGGGCGACATCGCCCACAAGCTGGAGGACGCGCTGGCGCCGCTCAAGGCGCACACGCAGAAGATGCCGCGCCCGGTGGTGGACGTGCTGCTGCACGGGCTGGACCTCTTCATGCTGCGCGCCCAGGCGCACGCGGACGGACGCGGGGACGACCTGCCGAACCCCGCCGCCGCGCTGGCCCAACTGGTCTCCGCCGCGCCGCCCCCGGAGGAGGCCGCGGTGCTGCCGGGGGGCGCCTTCGCTCAGGCGCAGCCTGTCGTGGCCGGTGGCCCGCCCTCCGCGGCCGGCACCCCGCCTGTCCCGGCCGAGGCGCTGTTCTCTCCGGAGCCCGCGGGGGAGTCCTCCGACGCCGGGTGGCGCGTGAGCGCGAACCAGGTGACGTCGCTGATGCGCGAGGTGGAGCGCCTGCGCGAGGTTCGCCTGCGGGTGGAGGAGCGCAGCCGGGAATTGGAGCGGGTGTCCACGCTGCTCGCGAAGCAGGGCCTGCTGGCGGAGACCGCGGAGGCGCGCACGCTGCTGTCCGGTACGGGCCGCTCCCTGCGCACCGACGGCGAGGAGACGAGCGACGTCGTGGACGCGCTGGAGGACGGCCTCAAGGCCATCACCACGCGCCCCACTCGCACCATCCTGGACCCGCTGCAGCGCATGGTGCGCGACCTGTCCCGCCAGCTGGGGAAGGAAGCGCGGCTGTCGGTGGTGGGCGCGGAGGTGTCGCTGGACCGGCGCCTGCTGGAGAAGCTCCAGGGCGCGCTCGTGCACATCCTGCGCAACGCCGTGGACCACGGCCTGGAGATGCCCGCCGAGCGCGAGAAGGCCGGCAAGCACCACGAGGGCGCGCTCACGCTGCGCGTGGAGCAGCAGGGCAACCTCCTGTACCTGGAGGCGAGCGACGACGGGCGCGGCATCGACCTGGCCCAGGTGCGCAAGGCCGCGGAGAAGCGCGGGCTCGTCACCGCGGAAGAGGTGGCGCGGCTCAATGACAACCAGGTGCGCGAGCTCATCTTCCGCGAGGGCTTCAGCACGCGCTCGGACGTGACGGACACCTCCGGGCGCGGTGTGGGCCTGGACGCGGTGCGCGCCACGGTGGAGTCGCTGCAGGGCCGCATCGAGGTGTCCAGCACGCGCGGGCAGGGCACGCGCTTCGTGCTGACCCTTCCGGTGGACCTGGGCAGCTCCCCGGTGCTGATGGTGCGCGCGCTGGAGCAGTTCGTGGGCCTGCCCATGCTGGCGGTGGAGTCCACGCAGCTGGCGCGCCCGGACATGCTTCGCGTGGGCAAGCGCCGCACGCACCTGGAACACCAGGGGCAGCTGCTGCCGGTGGTGGACCTGGGCGCGCGGCTGGGGCTGCGCGCGTCGTCTCCGCCCACGGAAGGCCAGCCGCTGCTCATCGTGCAGAGCGGCGGCAAGCGCGTGGCGCTGGGCGTGGACGCGGTGGTGGGGGACCGGGACCTGGTCATCCGCCCGCTGCCGTCGGAGGTGCGCGACGTGGCGGCCTGGCAGGGCGCGGCGACGCTCAGCCGGGGGGAATTGCTGCTCATCCTCCGGCCGGACTGGGTGGTGTCGGATTCGGAGAAGGTGACGGTGTCCGCGGTGAGCCGGCGGGCGCTGGTGGTGGATGACTCGCTCACCGCGCGCGCGCTGCACCGGGCGATGCTGGAGGCGGGCGGCTTCCAGGTGCACCTGGCGGCCAGCGGGGCGCGGGCGCTGGAGCGGCTGCAGGCGGACACCTACGACGTCGTCATCTGCGACCTGGACATGGAAGAGATGGACGGCATCGAGCTCATCGCACGGCTTCGCGAGCGCAAGGACACGCACACGCTGCCCGTCATCCTGGTCTCCGCGCACGACACCATCGTGGCGCGCGAGCGGGGCCTGGCATCCGGAGCGGACGGTTTCCTCAGCAAGCGCGAGTGCGCCGCGGGCCGCCTGCTCGCGGAGGTTCTGGACGTGATGAGCCGCAGGGGGAGCCGCGCGTGAGCTCGAAGAAGCCCATTCGCGTGCTCGTGGTGGATGACTCGCCCACCATGGCCAACACCCTCACCGCGCTGCTCACGGAGGAGCCGCGCATTGAAGTGGTGGGCCGGGCGGGGGACGGCAACCGCGCCGTGCAGCTGGCGCGCCTGCTTCGTCCGGACGTCATCACCATGGACCTGTTGCTGCCCGGCCTGGATGGTCCGGCGGCCATCGGGCACATCATGTCCCAGGCCCCCGCGCGCATCCTGGTGGTGAGCGCCGTGGCGGAGCAGCGCGGCGTGGACCTGGGCTTTCAAGCGATGAGCGCCGGAGCGCTGGAGCTCATCGGCAAGCCCAACGTCACCAACGCGGAGGAGCTGCGCCGCTGGGGCCGGGACCTGGCCCACTCCGTGTGCCTGATGGCGGAGGTGCCGGTCATCTCCCGCCGTCCGCGCGTCGTGGCGCCGCCGCCCATGCCCAGCGGGGCGCGGGTGGACGTGTTCGGCATCGTCGCGTCCACCGGTGGGCCTCCCGCGCTGGCGGAGGTGCTGTCCAAGCTGCCCCGCGACCTGCCGGTGCCCATGCTCGTCGCGCAGCACATCACCGTGGGCTTCACGCAGGGCATGGTGCGCTGGCTGTCCCAGGTGTGTGAGCTCCAGGTGGGCGTGGCGCGCGACGGTGAGCGGCTGGAGCCGGGCCGCGTGTACTTCCCGCTGGATGGCCATGACCTGCTGGTGGACAGCGTGGGCCTGGCGCGCCTTCAGCGCAGCACCGGCGGGCCGTGTCCCAACGGGGACGTGCTCTTGAGCTCGCTGGCCATGGCGTACGGCCGGCGCAGCGGCGGCGGCGTGCTCACCGGCATGGGTGAGGACGGCGCGCGGGGCCTGCTGGCCATCCGTCAGGCCGGAGGTGTCACCCTGGCGCAGGACGAGGCGTCCAGCGTCGTCTACGGCATGCCTCGCGCCGCCGTGGAGTTGAAGGCCACCGACGGGGGCACGCCCCTGGCGCTGGTGGCGGACCTCATCCTGCAGAGCTGTCAGCGTCCGTCGTTCCGTCCTGCCCGTGGCCCGGAGGGGGGGCCCCGGTGAGCCGTTTCCCACCTAGGAACCGCAGTCGCCTGCGTTGTTCCTGGCGTCGCATGGCCGACCGTCGGCCGCTTGAGGACGCCACCCCTGGAGTACTCCCTTGAAGCCAGCCACCGCGCTCCCCGTCTCCTTCCTGCGCGGGCTCGGACTCGCGCCGAAGTTCGTGCTCGTCACGGCCGTCATCAGCGCCTCCGTGGCGCTGCTGCTCACCCTCATCGCCACCCGCCAGCTGGAGTCCAACCTGGAGGAGCGCCACGCCAGTGAGGGCGAGGCCGTGGCGCTGAGCCTGGCCATCGCGGCGGAGCAGGGCGTGTCCGCGGGCATGAGCTCACTCCAGCCGCTGCTGGAGACGTTCCGCGAGCGCGAGGACCTGGCCTACATCTTCATCCAGGACCCCACGGGCTTCGTGCTGGTGCATTCGTTCCAGGGCGCCTTCCCGGAGAACCTGAAGGCCGCGCTCGACGCGCAGCCCGGCATGGGCACGGGCCGCACGCGCGTGGTGCCGGAGGTGCGCATCCTGCGCGGCGGCAAGACGCTGCGCGCGCTGGACGTGTCCGCGGCCGTGGCGGAGAAGGGGCGGCTGGGCACCGTGCACGTGGGCATGGCGCGCGAGTTCATCGACGCGAGAGTGGATGCGCTGCGCTGGGAGATGCTGCTGTTCGCGCTCCTTCTGGAGGCGTGCGGCGTGGTGCTGGCGGCGCTGTTCGGCCGGAGCATCGTGCGGCCGCTGGCGGAGCTCACCTCCGTGGCGGGCCACATCGTGTCGTCCGGCGACCTCACCCGCGACATCCGTGCGCGCGGCAACGACGAGGTGGGGCGGCTGGCCAACTCCTTCTCCCAGATGGTGGGCAAGCTGCGCGAGGTGACGGTCAACCTCCAGCACGCCGCCACCGCGCTCACCCAGTCCACGGACCACCTCAACGCGTCCTCCACCGAGCAGGCGCAGACCATCTCCCGCCAGGCCGCCGCGCTGCAGGAGACGCAGGTGACGGCGCAGGAAATCAAGCAGACGTCCACGCTGGCCGCGCAGAAGGCGGAGAGCGTGCTCAGCGTCGCCGAGCGCGCGGACACCCTGGCCAGGGCGGGCGAGGCCTCCATCGAGCAGACGATGGCGGGCCTCAACGACATCCGCGCGCAGGTGGGCGAAATCGCGGAGAAGATTCTCGAGCTGGGCGAGCGCACGCGACAGATTGGCGGCATCACCCAGACGGTGAAGGACCTGGCGGACCAGTCCAACATGCTCGCGCTCAACGCGGCCATCGAAGCGGTGCGCTCCGGTGAGCACGGCAAGGGCTTCAGCGTGGTGGCGCGCGAAATCCGCGCCCTGGCGGATCAGTCCATCCAGGCGACCACGCGGGTGCGGGAGCTCTTGGACGACATCGCCAACTCCGTCACCGCCGCGGTGCGCATCACCGAGCGCGGCGCGGAGCGGATGGAGGCGGGCCTGGCGCAGGTGCGCGACAGCGGGCAGAACCTGCGCGAGCTGTCCTCCATCGTCCAGGACAACGCCGCCGCCGTCCGGCAGATCGCCGCCGCGGTGAATCAGCAGAACGTGGGCATCAATCAAATCACCCTGGCGGTGAATGACCTGTCCAAGATGATGGACGACACCGTGGCCCGCATCGGCTCCACCGGTGAGGCGGCCACCACGCTGCAAATCATCTCCGAGCAGCTCTCCAACGCCGTGGGCGCGTACAAGGTCGAGTCCAAGCCGTAGTAGGAAACACGAAGGCCCCGAGTCCCCATGAAGGGGGCCCGGGGCCTCGGATGTTTCAGGGCCTGGCGGCGCCTTACGCCGGCACGGCCTCGGTGGCTTCCGCCTGGAGCTTCACGGCGTCGTCCACGACGTCGAAGCGGGCCACGCCACCGCTCTTGAGGGAGCCGAACAGCAGCGCCTCCGCGAGCGGCTTCTTGAGGGTGTTGTCCACGAGCCGCGCCATGGGGCGCGCACCGAAGGCCGGGTCGTAGCCGTGCTCGGCCAGCCACGCGCGGGCGGCGGGCGTGAGCTCCAGCTTGACCTTCTTCTCGTCGAGCACCTTCTGGAGCAGGCGCACTTCCTTGTCCACGACCTTGAGGATGACCTCGGGGGGCAGGCCGGAGAAGAGAATCCACCCGTCCAGCCGGTTGCGGAACTCCGGCGTGAAGGTGCGCTCGATGGCCTTCTTCGCCCGCGAGCCGTCCACCACCACCTGGGTGTCACCGAAGCCCATGGCCTTGGTGCTCATCTCCTGCGCACCCGCGTTGGTGGTCAGGATGAGGATGATGTTGCGGAAGTCCGCCTTGCGGCCGTTGTTGTCCGTGAGCGTCGCGTGGTCCATCACCTGGAGCAGGATGTTGAAGAGGTCCGGGTGGGCCTTCTCAATCTCATCCAGCACCAGCACCGCGTACGGGTGCTTGCGCACGGCGTCCGTGAGCAGGCCGCCCTGGTCGAAGCCCACGTAGCCCGGAGGCGCGCCAATGAGCCGGCTCACCGTGTGCTTCTCGGAGTACTCGCTCATGTCGAAGCGGAGGAACTCCACGCCCAGGCTCTGCGCCAGCTGCTTCGCCAGCTCCGTCTTGCCCACGCCCGTGGGGCCGGAGAAGAGGAAGCTGCCAATGGGCTTCTCCGGCGCGCGCAGGCCGGAGCGCGACAGCTTGATGGCGCCCACCATCTCTTCAATGGCCTTGTCCTGCCCGTAGATGACGCCCTTGAGCTCCTTGTCCAGGTTCTGAATCTGGACGCCTTCGCTCGCGGACACGCTCTTGGCCGGAATCTTGGCCATCTTGGAGACGACCTGCTCCACGTCGTGCGCGCTGACGACGCCCGTGCGCACGCCCTCCGGCTTGAGCCGTTCGGCGGCACCGGCCTCGTCGATGACGTCGATGGCCTTGTCCGGCAGGAACCGGTCGTTGATGTGCTTGGCCGCCAGCTCCGCCGCCGCCTGGAGCGCACCCTCGCCGTACTTCACGTGGTGGTGCTCCTCGTAGCGGCTGCGCAGGCCCTCCAGCACCTTGATGGTGTCCTCCACGCTGGGCTCGTCCACTTCAATCTTCTGGAAGCGGCGGGACAGCGCGCGGTCGCGCTCGAAGGACGCCTTGAACTCCTGGAACGTCGTGGACCCGATGCAGCGCAGCCGGCCCGACGCCAGCGCGGGCTTGAGCAGGTTGGACGCGTCCATGGAGCCGCCGCTCGTGGCGCCGGCACCGACGATGGTGTGGATTTCGTCGATGAAGAGGATGGCGTCCGGCAGCTCCTGCAGGGCCTTGAGCACGCCCTTCAGCCGCTCCTCGAACTGGCCGCGGAACTTGGTGCCCGCGAGCAGCGCGCCCATGTCCAGCGAGTAGACGACCGCGTCCTTGAGCGCGGCCGGCACGCGGCCTTCCGTGATGAAGAGCGCCAGGCCCTCCGCGATGGCCGTCTTGCCCACGCCGGCCTCACCCACGTAGAGCGGGTTGTTCTTTCGGCGGCGGCAGAGCACCTGGATGGTGCGCTCCAGCTCCTTGTCGCGGCCGATGAGCGGGTCGATGCGGCCCGCCTTCGCCTCCACGTTGAGCTGCACGGCGTACGCTTCCAGCGGGCTCTTCTTCTGGGACTCGCCGTCGTCGTCGTCACCGGCGGGGGTGGGGCGCGGCTCGCCCTCGGACTCGCCGTCCTTGGTGGTTCCGTGGGAGATGAAGTTGAGCAGGTCCAGGCGGGTGACGCCCTCCTGCTGCAGCAGGTAGAGCGCGTGGCTCTCCTCTTCACGGAACATGGCGACCAGCACGTCGCCACCGTCGATGTACTTCTGCTCCGCGGACAGCGCGTGCATGGCGGCGCGGTGGAGCACGCGCTCCACGCCGATGGTCTGCTGCGGCTCCGCGTCCACGTCGTCAGGCAGGCGCTCGACCGTCTCCTCCAGGAAGGAGGTCAGGTTCTCCTGCAGGCGCTTGACGTTCGCGCCGCAGCCCTTGAGCACCTCGCGGGTGCGTGACTCACGGGTGAGGGCCAGGAGCAGGTGCTCCAGGGTGAGGTACTCGTGGCGCATCTTCCGCGCCTCGTCGAGCGCGGTGCGGAAGCTGGCCTGCAATTCTTTGGCAATCGATGGTCCTGCCACGGTTCAGCCTTCCTCGGGTTCCATGGACAGTCGCAGGGGGAACCCGTTGTCCCTCGCCGCGGCCTCCACTGTCTTGAGCTTCGTATCGGCGACGTCGTAGGTATAAACGCCCGCCACACCGATGCCGTTGTAATGAACGTGCATCATGATCTGCACGGCATCCGTCTCCGACTTGTGGAAGATCTCCTTGAGCACGGCCACGACGAACTCGCGCGTGGTGTAGTTGTCGTTGTGCAGGAGGACCTTGTAGAGCGTCGGCCTCTTCAGCTTCTGCTTGGGGACGGCCTCCGTGACGACCTGGCCGTCATCGTGTTGGTGCTTCTGAGCCATGGGCTTGCGGACTCCCTTGCCTTCGCTTCGCGAACCATTGGCGGGCCCTGCTTGAAACCGCTTAGACCCGCTCCTTGAAACCCGTCTCCGCCCACCACAGTGGCAGGCCGCTCTCGACGGCTGCCCGCTCGTGCGCCAGGAAGCCGCGCACCGCCCGGTCCAGGCCGGGGTGAAGGAACAGATGCGCACTGTACGTGAGGTGCGGCTCGAAACCCCGGGTGAGCTTGTGCTCGCCGCCTGCTCCGGGCTCGAAGCGCTCGCGGCCCCGGGCGATGCAGTCCTCCACCGGGTGGTAGAGGCACACGTTGAAGTGCAGGAACGGATGTTCCTCGAACGCACCCCAATAACGGCCGTACAGCGTGCTCGGCCCGGTGAAGTTGAACGCCCCCGCCACCCTGCGGCCTTCCCGCCGGGCCTCCACGAACTCGCACCGGTGCTTGAAGCCGGCGAGCAGGCGGGCGAAGAAGTCCTCGGTCAGCGAGCGCACGCCCCACGGATAGCGGTCCACCGTGGAGACGTAGAGCTGGTGGGCGCAGGCCGCGTCCACCTCCTCCAGTGCGTCGCCCCGGAGCGTCCGCAGGGTGATGCCCTGGTCCTCCACCTCACGCCGCTCACGCTGAATCTGGTGCCGCCGCTTGGAGCGGAAGCGGTCGAGGAAGTCCTCGAACGTCTGGTAGCCCGCGTTGCGCCACAGGTACTGCACGCCCAGGCGCAGCGCGTAGCCCTGCGCCTCCAGCACCGGCAGCTCCTCCGGGGTGGGGAAGAGGACGTGGACGCTGGAGAGCCCCTCCGCGCGCGCGTACTCCAGCGCGGCGTTGTACAGCTCCGCCTCGCGGGACGGGGCGTGCTCGCCGGGGGCCACCAGCACGCGGCGGCCGGTGGCGGGCGTGAAGGGCACGCCCAGGACGAGCTTGGGGTAGTAGCGGATGCCCGCGCGCTCGGCGGTGGTGGCCCAGGCGGCGTCGAAGACGAACTCGCCGTGGCTGTCGTCCTTCAGGTACGCGGGCGCGGCGGCGACCAGGCGTGAGCCCCGCCACAGGGTGAGGTGGCGCGGGTGCCAGCCTCGCTCGGGCACCACGCTGCCGCTCTCCTCCAGGGCGGCGAGGAAGCCCCACTCCAGGAACGGCACCGACCCCGGGTCCACGAGCGCGTCCCAGGCCGACGAGGGAACGTCGGTAATGGATGTGAGCAGGCGCAGCGTGGTGGGGAGCGGGGCGGACATGGACGTGGCGAGCGCCAGCCTATAACGGCGGGTGGCGGCTGCCGCCACGACCGACCGGCCACCCTATTTGCCGCGCGTGAGCTCCTGGGCGAGGAAGCCGGCCACCTCCGTGAGCCCCGCGGCTGCGCGCTTGCGGCCCTCGTCCGACTCCATGACCCGGCGGGCGGCGTCGCTGGCGGTGCCCACCTCCAGGTCCACCAGGATGAGGAAGGCGCTCCACCCGGCCGTCACGTTGGCGACCTTGCCAGGCCGCTGGGGCCGGTCGCTCAGGGTGGCGGCCACCTTCTCCAGGAGGCCGTCTTCCTTGAGACGTTTCGTGCTCCCGAGCATCTGCGTCCAGGTGGCCTCCAGGAGGGAGGTCAGCAGGCGCCCGGAGAGGGCGGTGGAGAGGCGCTGGGAGGCCTCCTCGGCGTCCACGCGGTGGGCGTCCGCGTAGGTGGGGCTCAGCTTGGCCACCACCACGGCCTTGGTGGCCAGGTGGGCGAGGCGGGGCGGGTAGGGCATGGGGCCATGTCTTACATCGGTGGCGGGCGGGGCTCCATCCGGAGTGAATGGCCAGCGCGAGGCGTTTGCCTGACAGCCGGACAGGTTGCTATGGGGCCCGGCGCCCTTTAGAGGAAGCGGACTTTCGTAGGGAGAACAGAATGTCAGTGAACATCCAGCTCGAGTGGACCCCCAACCCCAGCACGCTGAAGTACGTGGTGGACCGCAAGCTGCTGGGCGGTGGCGCGGTGAACTTCACCAACCGGGACGAAGCGCAGGCGAAGTCGCCCCTGGCGCTGCGGCTCATGGACATCCAGGGCGTGACGGCGGTGATGCTGGGCACGAACTTCGTCACGGTGACGAAGGGCGAGTCCGGCGAGTGGGACGAGCTCAACGACTCCGTGATGTCCACGCTGGACACGCACCTGTCGGAGGGCCTGCCGGTGGTGGACGAGGCGGCCGTCGCGGCGGCGCGCCAGACGGCGTCCGCGGACGGCACGGTGGAGCAGCGCATCCAGGTCATCCTGGACGAGGAGATCCGCCCGGCCGTGGCGCAGGACGGCGGTGACATCACGCTGGACCGCTTCGAGGACGGCATCGTGTACCTGCACATGAAGGGTTCGTGCGCGGGCTGCCCGTCGTCCACGGCGACGCTGAAGATGGGCATCGAGGGCCGGCTCCGGGAGATGATCCCGGAGGTCACCGAAGTGGTGTCCGTCTGAGACGCAACGTCAAGGCGCCGCAGGTCCGCAAGGAGCTGCTTCCGGACCAGTCCCAAGCGCTCCTGCGTGAGCTGCACCTGCTCACGCGCGAGGGGAACCTCAACGCGGATGCGCTGCGCAAGCTCAAGCAGGTCAACCACCTGGTGGGCCTGCTACGGCCCGCCATGGAGGACGTGCAGACGCGCCACGCGAACCCGCTGGTGGTGGACGCGGGCAGCGGCAACGCGTACCTGGGCTTCGTCGTCTACGAGCTGTTCCTGAAGGACGCGGCGGGCGGTGAGCTGCTGTCCATCGAGGGGCGGCCGGACCTGACGGAGCGCGCGAAGGGCCGCGCCGAGCGGCTGCACTTCGACCGGATGCGCTTCCAGACGGCGCACATCGACGCGGCGGAGTACCCGGAGCGCATCCACGTGCTGATGGCCCTTCACGCGTGCGACACGGCCACGGACGACGCGCTGGTGGCGGCCATCAAACACGGCGCGGACCACGTGGCGGTGGTGCCGTGCTGTCAGGCGGAGGTGGCGGCGCAGCTGAAGGAGAAGAAGGCGAAGCCGGCCGGCTCCATGTCGCTGCTCTTCCAGCACCCGTGGCACCGGCGCGAGTTCGGCTCTCACCTGACGAACGTCATCCGCGCGCTGACGCTGGAGGCGTACGGCTACCAGGTGACGGTGACGGAGCTGACCGGGTGGGAGCACTCGTTGAAGAACGAGCTCATCCTCGGGCGGCGGGTGCACGGGGACAACCGGCGCGCGCGGCTGCAGCTCCAGGCGCTGTTGGCGGAGACGGGCGTGCAGCCCCGGCTGACGCGGCTGCTGGGCATCAAGCCCGCGGGCGCGGCCGGTGGTGGCGCGGAGTCGGCGTCGGAGCCCGTGTCGGAAGCGGAGCCGGCTCCGGAGCCCACGTCGGACGCAGCGCCCGCGGCGCCGTCCGAATCCTGAACGCAAGCGGGCCCCACCTGGACCGTAGGGTGGGGCAGGTGACCTCACGGGAGGGGGAGGCGTGTTCCCCCGCACCGGGAGGGACCGCCGACCCGGCCGTGCGAGGCGGCCGGGCGGGCGTTACATGCCCTCCGTCCGTGCGATGCGCACGGGACGACATTCCAGAGGCCCGGGTTCCTTGAGGACGCGTCCGGGAGAATGTCGGAGGACGTGGGCACGTCAGGGGTACCGGTCAAGATGACGTCGATGCCGGAGGTCGGGCTCGGCGGCAGGACCCAGGGCGGCGTTCGCGGTGTCTGAATGTCGGGGTACGGAGTCTCGTCCCGGGATGGGGCCGGCCGGTGGCCGTCAGGGCACCGGATGTGAGTGGGACGAGCCGTGAAGTCCCTCCGCCGCGACGCGGTGGAGGGTGTTGATGGGAAGGGGCATGGCCTTGGAGCTGGATGACTGGGGTGGGAGCGGGCCGCTCCTGCACTTCGCCTGCGCGAACGGTTTTCCTCCGGAGACGTACCGGAAGCTCTTCGCGCGGCTGACGACCCGCTATCACGTGGTGTCGCTGCGCATGCGGCCGCTGGTGCCGGGCCAGGACCCGAAGGCACTCACGACCTGGAAGGAGCTGGGCGAGGACCTCGCGCGCGAGCTGAAGGCGCGGGGACGCTCTGGCGTGCTGGGCGTGGGGCACAGCGTGGGCGGCACGAGCACGTTGATGGCCGCCGCCGCGAACCCGGGGCTGTTCCGCGCGGTGGTGGCGTTGGACCCCGTGCTCATCACCGGGTCCCGGCTGTGGGCGCTGCGCCTGATGAAGCTGCTGGGCCGCATGGACCGCACCGCCATCGTGCAGGGCGCGCTGCGGCGGAGGGACCGCTGGGCGACGCGCGAGGAGGCGGCCACCGCGTATCGCCAGCGCAAGCTGTTCAAGGACTGGGACGCGGACTGCTTCAGCGACTACATCACGCACGGGCTGGTGCCCACGGAGGCGGGCGACTTCCGCCTGCGCTTCCCGCGCGAGTGGGAGGCCCGCATCTTCGAGACCTTCCCCGCGGACCCATGGAAGCTCATCCGCGACAACACGACGCCCACGCTGGTGCTGCGCGGTGAGCGCTCCGACACGCTGTTGCCCGACGCGCTGGCGCGGGCGGAGCAGGAGATGAAGCGCACGCGGGTGGACACGCTGCCGCTCGCCTCGCACCTGTTCCCCATGGAGAAGCCCCGCGAGACGGCCGAGCACGTGCTGACGTTCCTGGACCAGCTGCCTCCCGAGGACGTCACGACGCACTGATGCGTCAGCCGTAGGCCTCGCGCTTGATGCGCTTGTCCGGGATGCCCAGCTCGTGCAGGTGGCCCAGCACCGCCTCCATGAAGCGCGGCGTGGCGGGCGTGCGCGTCTCCAGCGCCTTGCGCCGGTCCCACGGAGTGATGGCGGGCCCGCACACGTAGACGATGCAGGTGTCAGGCGCCGGAATCAGCTCGCGCAGGAGCGCCTCCGCGACGCGGCCCTTGCGCACCTGGGGCCCATACTTCGCCTCATCCGTTTCGCGCGTGAGCGTGTGTACCACCCGCACCCGGTCCGGCGCCGCCTGCTCCAGCGCGGCCAGCTCCTCGCGGTAGAGGATGTCCCCCCACGTCTTGTTGGACGCGAGGAACGTGTGCCGCAGCTTCAGCCCGCGGTGCAGCGCGTCCTTCACGATGGCGAAGTTCGGCACCGCGCCGGAGCCCGCCACCACGTGCAGCACGTGGTCCGCCCGCTCCGTCACGTCGTCCGGCAGCACGTACGGTCCCATGAAGCCCGTCACCTTCAGCTTCGCGCCCACCAGCCGCCCGTGCACCAGCAGGGGCGACAGGAGCGGCGGGTAGCGGGTGACGCCGGGGATGAACTCCTCGTCCTTCACCGTGATGGCCACGTGCCGCTCGTGCGGCGCGGAGGCGAGCGAGTACGAGCGCGGCGGCTCCTTGCGCCCCTTCTGCTCCTGCAGGTACGCGCACTGCTGCGCGAGCGACCGGAACTGATGCGGGTCGATGTTGATGAACTGGCCGGCCTTGTAGTCGAGCGGTCCCTCCCCCGAGCCGAGCTCCAGCGACAGCGTCGCCGTGTCGTGGGTCTCCATCCGGAGGCCGGTGACGGTGGCCTCGTACTCGACGGGCCGCTTTGCTCGGGTGGGCGTGGCTTCAACGCTCATGCGCCTCCCCATAACACGCAGGGTACGGGGCCGCGCGGACGGGCTCGCGGGCGGCGCGTCCCGCGCACCGGGCCCGCGGGGCCGGCACTTCGTTGGCTGGATGACGAAAGGGCGGGCGGGCGGTCCAGCGCTCAGGGAGGACCGCTGACCCACCCCACCGGGCGGGACTACATCTTCTAGAAGGACGTCCAGCCATCGCTCCCCCTGTTGACCAGGGGCACCCGGAAAGGACGTGGGCCGGCCCGTGCTTCGACTTCTCTTCGCCCTGATGTCGCTGCTCCCCTACGGGCTGCGCCGCCACGTCGTGCGCGGCCTGATGCACGGCGTGTGGGGACGGCTGTCCCACGCGAAGGTGTATGGCCTGAAGGACCTGCCGGACGGCCCCTGCCTCTTCATTTGCAACCACCTGTCCAACGCGGACGGCTTCACGCTCTACCGGGCGCTGCGTCCCCGGCGCGTCGTCTTCCTGGCGGGCGTGAAGCTGCACGGCACGGTGATGACCCGGCTGGCGGCGGAGACGATGGACACCATCGACATCACGCCCAACTCGCCGGACATCGAAGCGCTGCGCCGCTGCGTGGAGCTGCTCAAGGGCGGCCAGTCCGTCCTCATCTTCCCGGAAGGGGGCCGCAGCCGCGCCGGAGGCCTGCTCGAGGCGAAGAAGGGCGTGGGGCTCATCGCCAAGCGCGCGGGCGTGCCCATTGTTCCGGTGGCGCTCACGGGCACGGAGAAGCTGATGCCCATCAACGACTCCGACATGGGCGGCGAGCGGCTCTTCCACGCGGACGTCACCGTGACCTTCGGGCCCGCCTTCCGCATGGCGGACCTGGAGCCGGAGGTGTCCGGCTCCTCCGACGCGCGCCAGGCGCTGGTGGACGCGATGATGCGCCGGGTGGCCGCGCTGCTGCCGCCCGCGTACCAGGGCGTCTATGCGGGTGGCCCGGAGCCGGTGGCCCCCACGGCTCCGCCCTCCGCGGTGCCGCCCTCCGCGTAGTCCGCGTCACGCTGCAACGAAAACGGCCGCGCGGGCAGGTGCCCACGCGGCCGTCTGCTTTCAAGTCGTCCCGCTTACTGCAGGAACGCCTTCTTGACCTCGGTGAGCAGCGGGTTGGTGCCCGTCGCGGGGTCGGTGCAGCCCTGGTTGAT
The DNA here is from genome assembly GCF_003668955.1 of Corallococcus sp. AB038B. Taxonomy (NCBI): domain Bacteria; kingdom Pseudomonadati; phylum Myxococcota; class Myxococcia; order Myxococcales; family Myxococcaceae; genus Corallococcus; species Corallococcus sp. AB038B. The sequence goes on from NZ_RAWO01000019.1 coordinate 86,966, forward strand.
GGTCCAGATGATGGTGCCGCCGTAGCCGTTCGCCTTGGCGTACTGGCCCTTGGCCTGGATGGCCTCCGGACCGTCGTACGTAATCCAGCGCACCGTCCCGTCCTCCACCGGCGTGTTGAACGTGACGTAGTTGGCCTGCGCCGCCGCGTCCCACTGGAGCGTGCCCGTCTTGGAGAGCGCCAGAATCTTCTTGTACGTGAAGGAGTTGTCCCCGCCCACGTAGTCGGACCAGTTGGTGAAGGCCTGTCGCGGGCCGGTGATGTGGCGCCACGCGAGGCCGTAGAACGGGATGCCCATGCCCAGCTTCTCCTTGGGGATGCCCGCGGCCACCCAGGCCTTGAGGCTGGACTCCACGGACGTCGGGTGGGTGCCGGACTCGCCCTTGAGCGCGGACGTGAACCACGAATCCCAGCCGTCCCAGACGCCAATCATCTCGTAGGACATGACGTTCACCTGGTCCAGGTACTGGGCCAGCTGCGGGTACCACTTGAGCGACGCGTCCGTGGCGAAGTTGTTGTTGATCCAGCCAATGGGGAACGTCAGCAGCATGTTGGGCCGCACCTGACGCAGCCGCTGCACCAGCGCGAGCAGGTTCGGCTTGTCCACCTCCTCCACCGGCTCCCAGTCGATGTCGAGCCCGTCGTAGCCATGGTCATCCATCGCCTTGAGCAGGCTCTGGACGAATTTCTCGCGGTTGGCGGAAGAGGCCGCGCCCACCCAGTTGTCGTGCTCGCCCGCGCCGCCCACCATGATGATGGCCTTGCGCCCCGCGGCGTGCGCGCGCGTGGAGAGCGTCTTCGCCATGGCGGAGCCATTCGAGTTGTCGAAGATGGCGTCCACCGTGCCGTCCGTGTTCGGCGTCACGCGGCCCACGATGATGTGCGTCATCGCGCTGAAGTCCACCTTCTCCGGCGGGTAGTCATCCGCGTTCCAGCCCGTGTAGTAGCCGGACACCCACTTGTTGGTGTTGCCCACCGGGCCCGTCACCACCACGTCCGCCGTGGCCTTCTTCGTCGTGTCCGCCTTGCTCGTGGCCACGACATGGTACGTGCCCGCCGTCTGGGGCGCGGTGTACGTGCCGCTGGTGGTGACGGTGCCGCCGGTGGCGCCTTCCTGCACGCTCCAGGTGACGGCCGTGTTGGTGTTGCCCGTCACCAGCGCGGTGAAGGTCTGCACGCCGCCTCGCGACAGCGTCACGCTGGCAGGGGTGACGCTGACGCTCACGCCCGTGGTGGAGGTCCGCTTGCCGGACACCGCCGCGGACTTCGCGCTCTCACCGACCGCGTTCAGCGCGGTGACGGTGTACCAGTACGTCGTGTTCACGGCGGCGCTCGTGTCCTTGTAGGACGCGGCGGTGAGCGCGGAAGAGGTGAGCCGCGTGTACGTGCCCGTCTGCGACGTGGCGCGATACACGTGGTAGCCGGAGGCGCCCGTCACGGTGCCCCAGGTGAGGGCCACGTCCGTGGCGGAGCCCGTGGCCTTCAGGGCCGTGGGCGCGGAAGGCGCGGTGGTGCCCGCCGCCAGGCGCACGTTGTCCAGGTACATGACGGGCAGCGAGCGGCCCGCGTTCTCCATCACCACCAGGCCATCCAGCGTCGTGTTCGCCGCGCCCAGGGTGGCCAGCGGCATGCGGCACAGCGTCCACGCATTGGCCTTCAGCGTGCCGCCCGTACAGGTGGAGTTGAGCGCCACGGGCGACTTCGCCACGCCGCCCACGCTCGCGTAGAGCGCCAGCGCGGGGTTCGTCGTCGCGCCGGGGTTCACCTGCAACTCCACGAAGCCATAGCCCGTGGTGGGCACGCCCGCGTGGTGGAAGTACAGGCCCGTCCAGGGGCCGAACGTCGCGGAGATGGAACGGGTGCCCGCGTACACGGGCCTCGTCGCGCTGAGGCTGTGCGTCGCCCAGGACCAGTCCTGCCAGCCCGAGCCGAGCGCATCGTCGAACATCGTGGTCGCGCTCGCGAGCGCGTCCCCGGAATTCCCCAGCGAGTCGTCGTCGCCCGCGGTGGACGTGAAGTCCGGCGCGCCACCGCAGCCGGTGTGCATGGCGCCCAACGCCACGAGGAACCCAATGAGCTGCCTTCTCAAGTTCTCTCCTGCTGCCAGGTGAAAAGAGCGGGGCCGGGGGAACCGCATCCCCCTGCTCGCGGCGCGTGGCAGGGGTCCCCCGGTCGCCCTGTCGCCGCGCCTGGATTGGCGGACGTGCAAGGGGGGACCTGGCGAATCGCAGGCGGAGAAACACCGCGATTCATCGTCTGTGTTCAAGCCATGGGGTGGGGTGTTTCGGCACGTCGCCAGGACGCCAGGCTGCTGTGTCAGCGGCGCGGCGGGCGTCTGGCTTCAGAGGGAAACGCGCCTGGTGACGGCTGGGGCGGGCGGGCCCTTCCCACGCCTGGAGGCGCCACGGGGGCGCCTCCAGGGGAAAGCAAGCCACGCTGTGATGGATACGGCTTCAATCCTTCACAGGCAATGGACCACGCCCTTCATTCCTGCCCAGCGACGTGAGGAAACTCCACGCGCTCGTCTCCCCGCCCAGGTACGTCTGGAAATGATTCTCCCCGGGGCGGTAGAGGTTCGTCTGCTTCAGCCGCTCGTGCAGCGCGGGCAGGTGGTAGTAGGGCACGGACGGGAAGAGGTGATGGGACAGGTGGTAGCTGGCGTTGAAGGGCGCGATGAAGGAGCGCTCGAACCAGGTGGCGGCCGCCACGTCTCGCGTCTCGTGCGTCTCATCCGGAGTGGCGGCGGTGAAGGGGTGCTCCACCACCGCGCGGATGCGGAACGCCATCATCATCAGCGTCAGCGACGGGATGGACCACAAGAGCAGGTAGTGGAGCCAGCCGCCCGTGAGCGTGAGGAAGGTGATGAAGCTGGTCAGCCACAGCGCGTAGCGGAGGTGCTCCGCGCGGGACGGCGGCGGGCCTCCCTTGCCCATCGCGCGGCCCGTATAGGACCAGGGAATCATGATGCGCACGTGGGACGGCGTGAAGAAGCCCACCATGTCCCCCAGCAGCACCAGCGCCATGCCCCAGCGCGTGCGCGGGAACATCCACGCATGGTCGCGCTGCGCTGTTCGCCAGTACGGGTCCCTCTCCGTGTTGACATAGCGGTGATGCTCCGCGTGCTCCTTGCGGTAGCCCTCCGTGGTGATGTTCATGGGGAACGCGCACAGCAGGTCCGCCAGCACGTCATTGGCCTTGCGGTTCGAGAGCAGGTGGTGGTGCGAGGCTTCGTGCACCAGGCTCAACAGCGCGTGCTGCCGCGAGGAGATGACCACCGCGGCCAGCACCCACGCCCACCAGCGGTCCACCTGCACCACGAACGCCACCGACAGCGCGATGGTGAGCCATTGGCGCGTCACCGCCCACAGGCCGCGCGCGTTGGCCACCACCGACAGCTCCCGGACCGACGACGTCAGTGCGCGACGGTCGAACGCACGGGAGGTGACCGCTTCCAAGTCATCCAGCGACAACGGTTCTGGAACGGCGAGCATCTGGGGACAGACCTCCTGCCGGGCGCGAGTGCTCTGGCGGAAGGCCGGGAGGTCGTTTCCTCCCCCGTCCAAGGCGACCCCCTGCCGCACACCCCGGTTCATGTGGGATTACACCGCCTTAGCGGTAATAATCTCATAGCATGGGAATTGAGAGGTCTGAAAGACCCGCTCAATCTTACAGCCCGGACGGATGTGGCAGGTCCAATGGGTGCCTGGGTGGGACAGATGTTGAGTGGTGCCCAGAAGGCTGCCCCCGGGGAGGCCTGGCGTCCGGGAAGACGGGGGCCCCCAGCCTTTTGACCGGTGCAATGGAGGGGATGTCCGTACACTGGACGGGAACCCCTTTCCGCGTTCGCGGCGGCCCCAGGAAAGGCGGGGAGGTTGCTGGACCTCCCCGTGAATGGATGCAGGCACCCTTCGATTTCCAGACGCTCTTCGAGCTGTCGCCCAATCCCTACATGCTGCTGGACCGGGAGCTGCGGTACGTCACCGCGAACTCGGCCTACCTGCGGGTGACCGCCAGCCGGCTGGAGAACCTGGTCGGGCGCACCCCCTTCGATGCGTTCCCGCACGACCCGGACGACCCGGCCAATGCCAGCACCCGGATGCTGCGCGACTCGTTCCGCCGCGTGCTGACGGAGCGGGTGCCGGACACGCTGGCCATCATTCCCTACCGGGTGCCCCGCCAGACGGACGGCGGCGTGGTGCTGGAGGAGCGCTACTGGAGCGCCACGCACACGCCCCTCCTGGACGGGCGGGGCGAGGTGGCCTTCATCCTCCAGCACACGATGGACGTGACGGAGCTGCATCAGCTCAAGCAGGCCGTGCGCGGCCCGGAGACGTCACTGGATGGGGGCGGGCCGCGGACGCAGTTGATGAGCGGAGTGCTCGCGCGCGCCCAGGCGGTGCAGGAGGCCAACCGGGTGCTGGACGACGAGCGCCGGCACCTGCGGCGCCTGTTCGAACAGGCGCCGGGCTTCATGTGTTCGCTGAAGGGGCCGGAGCACGTGTTCGAGCTGGCCAACCGCTCCTACCTCCAGCTCGTGGGGCACCGGGACCTGCTGGGCAAGACGGTGCGGGAGGCGCTGCCGGAGGTGGCCGGGCAGGGCTTCTTCGAGCTGCTGGACCGGGTGTTCACGACCGGCGAGCCCTTCGTCGGGCACAACATGGGGCTGCAGTTGCAGCGCGAGCCCGGGGGGCCGCTGGTGGAGGCCTTCCTGGACTTCGTGTACCAGCCCGTCATCGAGGCGGACGGCAGCGTCTCCGGCATCTTCGTCCAGGGCCACGACATGACGGCGCAGAAGCGGGCGGAGGACGAGCTGTCCCGCCACCGCGAGCACCTGGAGGAGCTGGTGCGCGAGCGCACTCGGGCGCTGGAGGAGAGCGAGGCGGAGCGCCGCCAGGCGGAGGCCGCGCTGCTCCAGGCACAGAAGATGGAGGCGGTGGGCAAGCTCACTGGCGGCGTGGCGCATGACTTCAACAACCTGCTCCAGGTGGTGAGCGGGAACCTCCAGTTGCTCCAGCGCGACACGGTGGGTGACACGCGCGCGCAGCGGCGCCTGGAGACGGCGTTGGGCGCGGTGGAGCGTGGGGCGCGGCTGGCGTCGCAGTTGCTCGCGTTCGCGCGCAGGCAGCCCCTGGCGCCCACGGCGCTCAGCCTGGGTCGGCTGGTGCGCGACATGGACGACCTCTTGCGCCGCGCGCTGGGCGAGGACGTGGAGGTGGAGACGGTCATCGCGGGCGGGCTGTGGAACACGTCCGTGGACCGCAACCAGTTGGAGAACGTCATCCTCAACCTGGCCATCAACGCGCGCGACGCCATGGACGGCCGGGGCAAGCTGACCATCGAGGCCGGCAACGCGATGCTGGATGACCACTACGCGATGATGCACCCGGAGGTGACGGCGGGGCAGTACGTGCTGCTGGCCATCTCCGATACGGGCGCCGGCATGACGCCTGAGGTGATGCAGCGCGCGTTCGAGCCGTTCTTCACCACCAAGCCGGAGGGGCGCGGCACGGGCCTGGGCCTGAGCATGGTGTACGGCTTCGTGAAGCAGTCCGGCGGCCACGTCAAAATCTACAGCGAGCTGGGCCACGGCACGTCCATCAAGATCTACCTGCCGCGCACCTTCCAGGCGGCGGCGCAGCCTGCGGAGGCCGGGACGGGGCCGGTGGAGGGCGGCACGGAGACCATCCTCGTGGTGGAGGACGACGCGGCGGTGCGGGCCACGGTGGTGGAGGTGCTCACGGAGCTGGGCTACCGCGTGCTCAAGGCACACGACGGCCAGAGCGCCCTCGCGGTCATCCAGAGCGGCCTGCCGGTGGACCTGCTCTTCACGGACGTGGTGATGCCGGGGCCGGTGCGAAGCCCGGAGCTGGCGCGGCTGGCGAAGGCGCACCTGCCGGACATCGAGGTGCTCTTCACGTCTGGCTACACGGAGAACGCCATCGTGCACGGCGGCCGGTTGGATCCGGGCGTGAGCCTTCTGTCCAAGCCGTACCGGCGCGAGGACCTGGCGCGAAAGATTCGCGTGCTCCTGCGCGGACGCGAGCAGCGGCTGGCGGCGAAGCCGTACCGCGCGCCCACGCCCGCTCCCGTGGAGGCGAAGGCGAACGGTGCGCTGCGCATCCTCCTGGTGGAGGACGACGCGGACATCCGCGAGTCCGCGTCCGAGTTGATGACGGACCTGGGGCACACGGTGCTCGCGGTGGAGAGCGCGGAGGCGGCGAGCGAGGCGCTGGCGAAGGATGCCTTCGACCTGCTCTTCACGGACGTGACGCTGCCGGGCAAGTCCGGCGTGGTGCTGGCGCGCGAGGCCGTGCGGCTGTATCCAGCCCTGCGAATCATCATTGCCTCCGGAGACTCTCGCGCGGTGTCGGCGGAGGACGGCAAGGCGCTGGAGCGTGTGGTGCTGCTGCCGAAGCCGTATGACCTGAACCAGATGGAGCGCGCGTTGGAGCAGGCCGCGATGGACGTGGGTTCCTCCGCACGGACGCGGTCGGCGTGACGGACGTTCAGGCCCGGACGGGCGAGTCCATCTACGTGTCCACGCTGCCGGGCCTGGAGCCCGCGCTGGAGTCGGAGGCGCGCGAGCTGGGGCTGTCCTTCCGGCGCGCGGAGGGCGGCATCGAGTGCGAGGGCCCGTCCGGTCTGCACCAGACGGCGAACCTGCGCGTGCGCACCGCGAGCCGCGTGCTCCTGCGCCTGGGCACCTTCACGGCGCCCACCGCGGACGCGCTGGTGCATGGGCTGCAAGCGCTGCCCATGGCGGGCGTCTGGGACGGCAAGATGCCGCTGCGGCTGTCCGTGACCTTGCACCGCTCCGTGGCCCCGGGGCCCGCAGTGGTGCTGGAGTCCGCGGCCGTGGCCTGGGACCCGTGCGAGGTGACGGTCGCGGGACACCTGGACGAGGAGGGTGGGGGGCCAGAGCTCACGCTGCTGGTGCGCGGCGAAGGAGAGCGCTGGACGGTGAGCGTGGACACGTCCGGAGCGCCCCTGTACCAGCGCGGCTACCGGCAGGAGGTGGGGCGTGCGCCCCTGCGCGAGACGCTGGCCGCGGGCATCCTCCGGCTCGCGGGCTACGCGGGGGACGTGCCCCTGGTGGATCCGATGTGCGGCTCGGGCACGTTCCTGGTGGAGGGAGCGTGGATGTCCCAGCGCCGCGCGCCGGGCCTGCTGCGCACGTTCGCGTTCCAGTCCTTCCCGTCCTTCGACAAGGCGGCCTGGGCGCACCGCCGCGCGGAAGCGGAAGCCGAGGGGCTGGCGGAGCCCCGCGCGCCCATGCGCGGATACGACCTCAACGCGGGTGCGCTGGGTACGGCGCGGCGCAATGCCAGACGCGCGGGCGTGACGCTGACGCTGGAGCGGCATGACCTGCGCACGCTGAAGGCCCCTCCGGACGCACCCGGGCTGGTGGTGGCCAACCCGCCCTATGGCAAGCGCGTGGGCGAAACGGAGGACCTGCCGGACCTCTACCGTGCGTTGGGCGCGACGATGAACGGCGCGTTCCGCGACTGGCGCAAGGCGCTCATCGTCCCCGAGGATCCGAAGCTGGTGGCGGCGCTGGGACTGAAGGGCGCGAGGCAGCTCCAGGTGAAGAACGGCGGCCTGCGCTGTCTGCTGGTGCTGGCGGGCGGCTGAGCTGGAGCGGTAGCACCCGCTCGAAGCGAGCCGGTGGGGCGACGCAGGAACTGAAGAGCGCGCGGCAGCTCGAAGAACGGCTGCCTGCGCTGCCTGCGATTGCTCTCGGGTGCTTGAGCTAGAGCGGCAGCACCAGCTCGAAGCGCGCGCCGCCTTCGGGACGCGCGCCCGCGCGCACCTTGCCTCCGTGCGCGAGCACCACGCGCCGCACGATGGCCAGGCCCAGGCCGCGGCCGTTGGCGCGGGTGAGGAAGAAGGGCTCGAAGACGCGCTGCGGATCCAAGCCCGCGATGCCCGGGCCCTCGTCCTCCACACTCAGCGAGACGCCGTCCGGCACGCGGCGCACCTCCACTCGCACCGTGCCTCCGCGCGGCGAGGCCTGGATGGCGTTGCGCATCAGGTGCGTGACGGCCAGCTGCAACAGCGTCTCGTCGCCGGACAGGTCCGGAACGTCCGGCGCCTCGTCGAACGCCACGCGCGGCTTGGGCAGCTCCTCACGGCCGTGGAGCAGCTGCGCGAGCGCGCGGTGCACCAGCTCGCCCAGCGAGACGGGGCGCGGCCGGGGCTCCAGCGGGCGCACCGCGTCCAGCAGGTCGCGCACGATGTCCTCCAGCCGGATGGCCTCCTCCTCCAGCATCTCCACGGCGGAGGCTCCCGCGGGCCCCAGGCGGGGTTCACGCTTGAGCACCGCTACCGTGTTGAGGATGGCGCCCAGGGGATTGCGCACCTCATGGGCCACGACGCCCGCCGCCTCGCCCAGCGCCGTCAGCCGCTCGCTGGCGATGAGTTCGTTCTGCAGGCGGGACACCTCCGCGAGCCGTGCCTCCGCAGCGCGGTGGTGCCGCACGTTCTCCAGCGCGCCGCCAATGAGCTGCGCGAACAGCTCCAGCGCCCCCGCGTTCGCGGGCGTCAGCGTGGTGGACTGCACCGCCAGCACGCCGAAGGGCTCGTCCCCCACGTAGATGGGCGCGTCCAGCGCGCGTGAGCCCGGCGGGTAGATGCGCTGGATGGTGTCCGCCACCTCCGGCGTGTGCAGCCGCCGCGCCATGCTGAACGCGTCCGGATGGAACACCGCCCGGCGGCTCGTGAGCACCTCCGCCAGGTGCGGCATCCCCGAGCGGTGGAGGCGCACCGCGTGCACGTCCTGTCCGTACAGCCGCGACGCCGCCGCCAGGCTCTCCGCCTCCTGGCGCATGGGCCCGTGGCGCAGGAAGTCCCCCTCCAGCAACATCACGGAGACGTAGAAGCCCTGCCGGTGAAGGGCGTCCACCGCCAGCTCCAACACCGCGTCCTCGTCGCGGCAACGCAGGAGCTCCGCCGCGGTGGCCACCAGCATGGTGGACAGCGTGCGCACCGCGTCCCCGCCCTCCGCGTCCAGGAGCAGCACCAGTTGCTCCTCCGGCACGCGGCCCGGCGCGGTGACGGGGGAGAGCAGGTGCAGGCGTCCATCCGCGCCGCGCATGCGCACGAACGCGGGCCGCACCGGCGTGGGCTGCTCGCCGCGCATCAGCGCTTCGCACAGGGGCTCCACCCAGGAGCGCTCCTCCGGTCCGAAGCGCGCGGAGAACTCCAGCAGTGACGGCAGCTCGTCCTCGCGCAGACCCAGCAGCGTCCGCAGCGCGGTGTTGGCGAACACCAGCCGGTCCCCGCGAATCACGAACAGCGGCACCGGCAGCGCGGGCAGCAGGCCATCCAGCGAGTCGGAGACGCTCATCGCCGCCCCTGCGTTCCAGGGGAACGGGAGCCCGGAGGCAATCGCCGCGCGGGTGTGCCGTAGGAAGGGATGAAGGCGTTGAGCACTGGAGGAGACACCATGAACTTCGCGAACGAGTTGGACCGCCGGGACCTGGAATTGAAGTCCGTCATGGCCGTGTGGGTCGCCTTCGTGGCGATGAGCGCGGTCTTCCTGGGCCAGTTGTTCTAATCCCGAGCGGAGCCACCCGCCCGGGAACCTGTCAGGGCTTCTTGGGGCGGCGGACGTACTGCTGGATGAAGTCCCGTTCCTCCGCGCGCAGCGAGCTCAGGCGCAACCCGTAGCCCTTGGGGTTCTTGCCGTCGTCCAGGGAGTTCTCCCAGATGACGGAGCTGCGCAGGGTCATCACCCGCTCCGGATCATCGAAGCGCAAGGTGAGCTCCACCTGCGTCCCCAGCCGCAGTGGCCGGTCCGTGCCGATGAACAGGCCGCCCGACGACAGGTTGATGATGCGGTGGTCGGTGAAGATGCCCATGTTCTTCATCGACACCTTCACGTCCGCGTGGAGCCGGTCGTCCGACCGGCGCTCCAGGCCCACGAACTCGGCGCTCGAATACGAGGGCGCTGGGGTGGCCATGGGGCGCCGGATGGGCGCGGGCGGCGGCGGTGCGGGAGCCGGCGTGGGCGGCGGCGGCGTCACCGGACGCGTCGTGGGCGTCATCACCGGCGGAGGCCGGGGCGGCGCGGGAGGAACCCCCGGACGCGTCATGCTGCCTGGCACGGGCGTCGGCGGAATCGCGGCGGCCTGCGGACGTGTGAAGGAACCCGGAACAGGCGTCGGCGGAATGGATGCTGCCGCGGGACGCGTGAAGGAACCCGGAACGGGCGTTGGCGGAATCGCGGCGGCCTGCGGACGTGTGAAGGAACCCGGAACAGGCGTCGGTGGAATCGCGGCGGCCTGCGGCGTCATCACCGGCGGCGGACGCGCGGGCACCGCGGATCCACTCATCGGCAGCGGCGCGGAGGGCTGCGCGCCGCCCATGTCCAGCCGGGGCGGCGGGGGCGCGGGAGGCTGCATCGCGCCCTGGAGGAAGAGCGTCTCCGCCTCGCGGATCCGCCGCGAGAGGAAGTCGAAGATTTCAACGGAGACCTTGCGCAGCTCCGGATGCAGATCCGACGACAGGTGCTCCGGTGAGAAGCGCTTCGCCATGCGGAAGAAGGCGAGCCGGAACTCATCGAGGGATGCCTGCGGCTTGAGCCCGAACACCTCGTGCGGCGGCAGGTGCAGCAGTCCGCGCAGCTGGTTGCGAAGGCGCTCCGCCTGCTGGTTTTCGACGGAGGGCGTGGGCGCCGCGGTGGTGAACAGGTCGCGGACCTCCGGGAGCTCCTGGAGCGCGACCCAGTTCGTGCCGTCGCGCGACGCGCGCACGGCTGTCTTCAATCGGCCGGAGGCGATGAGGTCGCGGAAGGCCTGCAGTTGCAGGGGGCCCAGCACGCGGCCGAGCGAATCTCCCACCCAGTAACCGACAACGGATGACGACACGAGGACCTCAGCGGAATCAGGACGCGAGCGCCTGGCGTACGGCGGCGGCGATCTCCAGGGGATGGAAGGGCTTGCCCACGAAGCCCATCGCCCCCGCGGCGATGGCCTGCTCCACCACGGGCTCCGCGTCCATGCTGCTGATGACCAGCACGCGCGTATCCGGTGAAACAGTCTTGATGGCGCCCAGCACCTCCAGCCCGCTCTTCTTCGGCATGAAGAGGTCCAGGAACATCACCGCCGGCTGCTCCTTCGCCGCCAGCGCCAGCCCTTCCTCCCCGTCCGCGGCCTCCAGCAGCCGCAGGTCGATCCCCGTGTCCGCGATGACGTCCTTGAGGATGCGACGCACGAAGCTGTCGTCATCCACCAACAGCAGGGTAGGTAGTCCGGGCATGGGCGGGAGGATACATAAGACGCGCGACGTTTGGGCGCGCGCATCCCACGTGCCTGCTCGGCTTTTGGGTTAAGGGGTGGGCATGTCCACCAATCCCGCGCTGTCCCATTTCGAGGCCCACAAGGCCGCGTACCTGGAGGACCTCAAGGCCCTCGTACGCATACCCAGTGTGTCCTTTCCGGGGTTCGACGCCGCTCTCGTGCGCAAGAGCGCGGAGGCCACCGCGGCCCTGTTGAAGGACCGTGGATTTGAAAACGTTCAACTGCTCGAAATCGAGGGCGCGCATCCGTATGTCTATGGCGAGGTGCTCAAGGCGCCGGGCCGGCCCACGCTCCTCCTCTACGCGCACCACGATGTGCAGCCCGCGGGAGACGAAGCGGCCTGGAAGAGCCCGCCCTTCGAGCCCGAGGAGCGCGACGGCCGCCTGTACGGACGCGGCGCGGCGGACGACAAGGCGGGTATCGTCGTGCACACCTCCGCCGTGGACGCGTGGCTCAAGAGCACCGGCCAACTCCCACTCAACGTGAAGGTCATCATCGAGGGCGAGGAGGAGGCGGGCAGTGACCACCTGGGTGCATTTCTCCAGAAGCACGCGAAGCTGGTAGCGGCGGACGCCATCGTGTTGACGGACACGACCAACTTCGACACGGGCCTGCCGTCCATCACCACGGCGCTGCGCGGGCTGGTGACGGTGGACGTGGAGGTGCGGGGGCTTCAGCAGGCGGTGCACTCCGGCATGTGGGGCGGGCCCATTCCGGATCCGGCGATGGCGCTGTGCCGGATGTTGGCGTCGCTGACGCACGCGGATGGCACCATCGCGATTGAAGGCGTGATGGAGCAGGTGAAGCCGCTGACGGAGGCGGAGCGCCAGAGCATCCAGGCGCTGCCCGGCGACAACTCGACCTTCCGCGAGCAGGTGGGCCTGCGCGAGGGCGTGCAACTGCTGGGCGGTGGGCGGCACCCCTGGGAGACGAACTGGCGTCAGCCGAGCCTGGCCATCAACGCCATCCAGGCCAGCAGCCGCAAGGACGCGCGCAACATCGTGGTGGAGTCCGCGTGGGCGCGCGTGGGCATTCGTGTGGTGCCGGACATGGATCCGGAGGACGTGCAGCGCCGGCTGGTGGCGCACCTGAAGAAGGTGTGCCCGTGGGGCCTGGAGCTGGAGATCCGCGAGGACCAGGCATCTGGCTGGTGGTACACGGATTCGTCGCATCCGGCGTTCCAGGCGGCGTTCCGCGCGCTGGAGAAGGGCTACGCGAAGAAGCCGGTCACCATCGGGTGCGGTGGCTCGATTCCGTTCGTGGAGCCGTTCGCGAAGGAGCTGGGCGGCGTGCCCGCGCTGCTCATCGGCGTGGAGGATCCGTACACGTACGCCCACTCGGAGAACGAGAGCCTGCACCTGGGCGACTGGGAGAAGGCCATCCGCTCCGCCATCCACCTCTATGAGGAGCTGGCGAAGTCGCTGACCCCTCGCGGCTGAGCGCGGAATGGGGTGGAGTGCGCGCTTCATGCGCTCACCCCGTCCCGTCTGGAGTGTCCTCGCCGTCCTGAGCTGTGTCCTGTCCTCCACGGGGGCCCTGGGAGCGGAAGCGCCCTGGGCCGTCGTGCTGGGGCAGGACGCGACTGCGCCCGCGCTGTCCAAGCAGCTGGCCGAGCTGAAGAAGGACCGCGCGTTGGCGTGGGTGAAGCCCGCGAAGGGCTTCCCCAAGGTGATGGCCGCGAAGGCGCTTCCGGGGCTCGAGGAAGGGCAGCAGTTCGCGGTGCTGGGCGTGTGCGGCACGAAGGAGGACGCGGAACGTGCGATGGCCCTGGTGCGGCCATGGGTGCAGGACGCGTCAGTGCGGCAGCTCACCGGCACCGCCGCGCTGTCGTGCCCCACGCCCAACGCGCTGAAGTCGCCGCTCAAGACGGACGCGAAGGCGGCGGCCTCACATCCGTTCCCGAACGCTCCGGGCCTGGTGCTTACCGAGCACCGGTTGAACCCGCGCACGGTGATGGAGTGCCAGTCCTCGGACCTGCTGCTGCGCGTGGCTCAGGGGCCGGCCGTGCTGGCGGAGGTCCTGATGAAGGGTCAGTGCGTGGGGCCGTGCACGCCGGAAAATCAAGCCCAGGCGAAGGAGCGCGTCATGGCGCTTCAGGCCCAGGCGAAGCAGGGCAGCACGACGGCGGAGCTGCTCCTCAAGGACAGTGCCACGAGCTGCATGGTCCGGGATGCACGCGTCCAGAAGGTGATCACCGACCTGGGGATGCCCATGGCGGTGGTGGCCGTCGGCTCGTCCATCGTGAGCATGAAGAAGCCGGATGGGGTCCTGATGGCGCCGGGCTGCGGGAAGCTGGTGGAGTCGCCCTATCTGACGGAGCCCGGGGCGGATGACCTGTCGCTGGTGGAGCTCATGGCGGATCAACCGGGACCGGAGGCGTGGAAGCGCTTCAACGTCTCCACGGCGGGCCAGCACGTGGCCCATCTCGTGTGGAACGCCCGCAAGTGCGAGTGGCAATCGGACGACCCGGAGCCCGAAGGCCAGGACATGTGACGTCCCGGCCCGTGCCCGCGGCCCGTTACAGGCCGCGGAAGCGGTCCGTGGCCTCGATGAGGGCGGAGGTGTTGCCGGGCTCGTTGGCGGAGTGGCCCGCGTCCGGCACGATGACGAACTGGGCCTCCGGCCACGCGCGGTGCAGAGCCCACGCGCTCTCCGGCGGGCACACGACATCGTAGCGGCCCTGCACGATGACGGTGGGGATGTGGCGGATGCGGTGCACGTCGTCCAGCAGCTGGGTGTCCGTGCGCAGGAAGCCCTTGTTCACGAAGTAGTGGCACTCGATGCGCGCGAAGGCGATGGCGAAGTCGTCGCCCGCGTTGCGCGCGATGAGCTCCGCGTTGGGGTACAGGCAGCTGGTGCGGCCCTCCCATACGCTCCACGCCTTCGCGGCCTCCTGCTGTGAATGCTTGTCGTCACCCATCAGCCGCTTCGCGTAGGCCTGGAGCAGGTCGCCGCGCTCTTCCTCGGGGATGGGCGCGAGGAAGTGCTCCCACGCGTCCGGGAACATCGCGCTCGCGCCGCGCTGGTAGAACCAGTCGATCTCCTGCTTGCGCAACAGGAAGATGCCGCGCAGCACCAGCTCCGTGACGCGCTCCGGGTGGGCCTCCGCGTACGCGAGCGACAGGGTGCTGCCCCACGAGCCGCCGAAGAGCATCCAGCGCTCCAGGTCCAGGTGCTCGCGCAGCCGCTCCATGTCCGCCACCAGGTCCCAGGTGGTGTTCTCAATCAGGCTGGCGTGCGGCGTGCTGCGGCCACAGCCTCGCTGATCAAAGAGGATGATGCGGTACACGCTGGGGTCGAAGAAGCGGCGCTGCTTCGGGTCGGTGCCGCCGCCCGGGCCGCCGTGCACGAACACCACGGGCTTGCCCTTCGGGTTGCCGCTCTCCTCGAAGTGCACCGTGTGGCCACCGGTGACCTTCAACTGGCCGGTGCGGTAGGGCTCGATGGCGGGATAGAGCGTTCGCAGCGGCGTGGGTGCGGGCACGGGGTTCCTTCCTTGGGAATGAGGTGCGGCGCAACCTAACAACAGACGGCGCCCACGGGGCGAGCCGTTCAGAGATACCACGTCAGCCCGAGAACGAGTCGCCACGGTCCTCCTTCGAGGATGGTGCCTCGCTGATGCGGGCCGCCATCGCGCTCCTGGAAAATTTCACACCGGAGGCGAGGAGGACGGGCAGCGTGAAGCGACTGCGGGGCACGGGGCCTCCGGGGGAAGGACTGCATCCCTCTACGGAGCGGCCACCGTGCCCTGGTCGTCTCCGCTCAAGGTTTCGGAGGTTCAGGCGGCTTGGGCGCGGGCGGCACGCCGCGTCCGGCCTGGGCCACCATGCGCACCTCGGCGTTCTCCCCGAGCGCGAAGCCGTCGCCCTTCGTCTCCAGGTCCGTCGCCTCGATGACGTCTCCGCGCTGGAGGTGGAAGAACTTCTCGTTCTTCTCCGAGCGGTGGCGCTCCTGCATCGCCAGGCCCACGCGCCCCTCCGGCCCGCAGCCGATGTAGCGCTGGCGGCCCTTGCCCTCCAGCGACTCGCTGACGATGCGGAACAGCCGGCCCGGCGGCGGCTCCGGCCACGGCTCGCCCTTGGGCGCCAGCAGCAGGTAGCTCATCTTGAGCGATTCCTTGTGGAAGCCCGCCACGCGCGCCAGCTCCTCCACCACGCGAGGCATGGGCCACGCGCGCTCGGCGTGGCACCAGTCCGTCTCCTTCACCAGCGCGGGGCACGCGCCGCGATACATGCACGGCGCGCGGATGGCGTAGCCGCGCTCCACCATCAGGTCGCGCACCTTGAGCAGGTTGCGGCTCGTCTCGCGCAGCGCGGGCTCCATCACCAGCAGGCTGCCGCCCTTCTTCACCTTCGCGAGCACCGACTCCAGCAGCGCCGCGCGCGGCTTCAGCGCTTCGTCCGTCGCGCCGTACAGCTCATTCACGACGTGTCCCATCGTGATGAGGTCGTACTGGCCATCCGGCAGCGTGGCGTTCTTCTTCATCGGATCCCACTCGCGCGTGGCCATGGCCTCGCCGGCCTCCGTGGCCAGCTCGCGCGCCAGGTTCAGCGCGGGCTTGCTGCGGTCCGCGGCCGTCACTTCACTGGCGCCCGCGTCCATGGCGGCGAAGGCCACCGGGCCCGGGCCGCTGCCCAGGTCCAGCACCTGCCTCGGGCGGTTCGGCAGCTCGCCCAGCACCTGGCGTGCCTGGGCGTAGGACACCGGCCAGTAGAAGAGGAGGTAGGCGCCCAACAGGCGCGGGTCGTCCATGTAACGGGCGCCGGCCAGCTGGCGCTCGCGGGTGAGGCCGTGGGACAGCTGCTTCACGCCCGCGCCCACCTCCTTGACCTCCTGCGGCGTGAGGCGTCCTTCCGGCCCGTCCTCCCGGCCTCGGGACGCGCGCCACACGGAGATGAGCCGGGGCAGCCATCGCTCCAGGTCCTTGCTGTATGCGTTGCTCATCGTTGCCTTCACATCAGGGGTCGCCACCCGGAGGCGACCGCGTTAAACCCATCCCGCCATGATTTCCGTCCGCGGACTGCGCAAGCACTATCAGGTCCACAAGCGCCCGCCTGGCCTGAAGGCGGCCCTGCGCTCGCTCGTCCACCGCAGCTACACGACCGTCAAGGCCGTGGACGGCATCTCCTTCGACATCAAGCCCGGGGAGCGCGTGGGCTTCCTGGGCCCCAACGGCGCGGGCAAGACGACGACGCTCAAGGTGCTCGCCGGCCTGCTCCACCCGTCCGAGGGTGAAGTCACCGTGGATGGCCACGTGCCCCGGCTGCGCGAAGAGGCGTTCCTCAAGAAGATCATGCTGGTGATGGGGCAGAAGCAGCAGCTCCTGTGGGACCTGCCTCCGTCGGAGACGTTCGAACTCAACCGCGCCATCTACGACGTGCCCCGCCTCCAGTACAAGCAGACGCTGGATGAGTTGGTGTCGCTGCTGGAGCTGGGGG
Organism: Corallococcus sp. AB038B; assembly: GCF_003668955.1. Classification (NCBI taxonomy): domain Bacteria; kingdom Pseudomonadati; phylum Myxococcota; class Myxococcia; order Myxococcales; family Myxococcaceae; genus Corallococcus; species Corallococcus sp. AB038B. The sequence goes on from NZ_RAWO01000019.1 coordinate 103,703, forward strand.
ACCTCATCGGCAAGCCCACGCGGCAGCTCAGCCTGGGGGAGCGGATGAAGTGCGAGCTGGCGGCGGCCCTCATCCACCGCCCCCGGGTGCTCTTCCTGGACGAGCCCACCATCGGCCTGGACGTGTCCATGCAGGTGACGATGCGCGCGTTCATCAAGGCCTACAACGAGCAGACGGGCGCCACGCTCATCCTGACCAGCCACTACATGGACGACGTGGCGGCGCTCTGCCCGCGCGTCATCGTCATCGACAAGGGGCAGCTGTCCTACGACGGCAGCCTGGACGCGCTGGTGCAGCGCGTGCGCCCGGAGAAGCGCGTGGTGCTGCGGCTGGGCCAGCCGGTGGACGCAAGCCTGCTGGCTCCGCTGGGCAAGGTGGTGTCGCACGAGCCGGGTTCGGCGGTGCTCCAGGTCCAGCAGGACGCGGTGAACGCCACGGTGGGCCGCGCGCTGTCCACGCTGCCGGTGACGGACCTGACGGTGGAGAACGCGCCCCTGGAAGAGGTGATGAGCGAGCTGTTCCAGGAGAGCAAGGCACGCCGGGCGGAGGCCGCCCGGGAGGCGGTGACGGCGTGAGCCTGCGCACGGCCCTCAAGGCGCTGCCCACGATGCTGCGCATCGGCTTCTCCGAGGCGGTGGCCTACCGCGCGGAGATGATCATCTGGGTGCTGGCCACCACCATGCCGCTCATCATGCTGGCGCTGTGGTCGGCGGTGGCGCGGGGCGGGCCGGTGGGGCGCTTCGGGCAGGCGGAGTTCACGGGCTACTTCCTCGCGGCCTTCTGCGTGCGGCAGATGACCAGCTCCTGGGTGGCGTGGCTGGTCAGCTACGAGGTGAAGCAGGGCACGCTGGCGATGCGGCTGCTACGGCCCATCTCCCCGCTGCTCGCGTACGCGACGGAGGTTCTGGCGGGCATTCCGCTGCGCGTCGCCATCGTCCTGCCCGTGCTGGGCATCAGCGTGTGGGTGGTGGGCGCCGAGCGTGCCGTGCCCACGTCGCTGGGGGGCTGGGGGCTGTTCGCGCTGGGCATCGTGGGCGCGTGGCTGATCACGTTCTATCTGAACGTGCTGCTGGGCACGCTGAGCCTGTTCCTGGAGAGCAGCCAGAAGCTGATGGAAGTCTACATGGTGCTGTTCTTCGTCTGCTCCGGGTACATGTTCCCGGTGGAGTTCTTCCCGCCCGGCGTGCGCACCGTCATGGAGTGGTTGCCGTTCCGCTACCAGATGGGGCTGCCGGTGGAGCTGATGACGGGGGCGCATTCGACGAAGGAGGCGTGGGCGCTGCTCGGGGCGCAGTGGACGTGGGTGCTGGGGCTGGGCATGGTGTCCTTGACTGTTTGGCGGCGGGGCCTGGCGCGCTTCGCGGCGTTCGGAGGGTAGGGCGGTGGTGAACGCGAAGCGCTACCTGCGCCTGTTGGGCGTGCAGCTGAAGGCCTCCGGGTTGCTGGCGTTGCAGTACCGCGCGGACTTCCTGGCGGAGGGACTGACTTCACTCGCCTGGACGTTCACCGCGCTGGCGCCGCTGTTCGTCGTCTTCGGCACGCGGCCCAGCATCGAGGGGTGGACGTTCCAGGAGTCGCTGCTGGTGGTGGGCTGGTTCACGCTGCTCCAGGGCGTGCTGGAGGGCGCCATCAGCCCCAGCCTCACGGGCATGGTGGAGCACATCCGCAAGGGCACGCTGGACTTCGTGCTGCTCAAGCCCGCGGACGCGCAGTTCCTGGTGTCCACGCAGCGCTTCCTTCCGTGGCGCGCGGTGAACGTGCTGTCCGGCGTGGGGCTGTTCGTCTATGCGTTCGTGTCACTGGGGCGCTGGCCGTCGCTGCCGGGCGTGTTCGCGTCGCTGGTGTTGCTCGGGACGAGCATGCTCATCCTGTATTCGATGTGGATCCTCGTGGTGAGTGCTGCCTTCTTCGTGGTGAAGGTGGACAACCTCACGTACTTGTTCACGTCCATCTTCGACGCGGCCCGCTGGCCGTCCTCGGTGTTCCGAGGCTCGCTGGCGTGGGTGTTCACCTTCATCATCCCGCTGGCGTTGATGACCACGTTCCCGGCGCTCGCGCTGCTGGGCCGGCTGCCGTGGACCTGGCTCGTGGGCGCGGTGGTGGGCTCGGTGGCGTTCGCGGCAATGGCGCGTTGGGTGTGGCTGATGTCCATCCGCCACTACACGTCCGCGAGCAGCTGATGCCTCAGGGCCGCCGGGGCGCCTGCCGGGCCCACTCCGCGCGCACCAGGTGGGGGAGCAGCCTGGCGTAGGCATGGCCGGGGTAGCGCTCCTTCAGCTTCGCCTCCACCGCCGCGAGTGGATCCCCGCTGGGGTGTTCCGAGCGCCGCTCGCGGGTCACTTCCTCTCGCACAGCCTGGACGTAGGCGGTCTGCGCGTCCAGCAACTCCGGGCCGCCGGGCAGGCCGCGCCCCGGGTGGATCCACTTCGGTTTCAAGGCGCGCAGCTCGTCCAACCGCTGGAGCCACTCGGTGGTGTCGCCGCCTTCGAACCAGGTGTGCGTGTCCCGCGCGACGAGGTCGCCGGTGAAGAGGTGGCCCTCCCATTCCACGACGACGTGGGCTGCGCTGGAGCCCGCGCCCAGGACATGGACCTTCAGCGTGACGCCCGCCGCGCTCAGCTCCCGGGTGCTGTCGCCGAAGCTGTCCGCGAGCACGAGCTCCCGGGGGTAGCGGCCGTTCCAGTACTGCTTGAAGAGGGAAGGCGCCCACTTCTCGTGGACGGCGGGAATGCGCTCGCGCACCGGGCCGGAGGTGACGACCGGGACTCCCAACTCCTTGAGCAGGGCCGTGCCGTTGAAGCTCTCCGGATTCGCGTGGAGGACGATGGCGAGCTTCGCCTCCTTGCCGGTGACGTCCTTCGCGAACGCCAGCTCCTTGCGCAGCGCGGAGGGCAGCAATTGCGTGTCGATGAGGACCAGACCCTCCGGACCTTCAATCCAATAGGACGCGGTCTGGAGTGACCACTGGGAGGAGATGTATTCGCCGACCCGGAGGTCGCCCTGCTCCTGGAGGGAACGGGAGCGGTAGTGGGTCTCGACGACGGGCTGGGTCGCGCCGCAGCCCCACAGGACGGCGGCCAGCGCGGCGGCGAGAATCATTCTCATGAATCCCAATGATACCTGGGGGTGCTGATTGATAGGAATTCCGTTGTTGTATTTCCTTCGTCTGGGTTAAGGGGCCGCCCCCCATGCGGTGAAAGCCGCATCCCCCATGAAGTGAAGGAAGTCCCCCTCGATGACCCGTATCCGTTTTCACGGCCTGCTGGCCGCGCTCGCGCTTGCGTGCGTGACAGCCTGTGCCCCCGAAGCTCCGTCTTTCATTGACGCTCCCTCCACCTCCGCCTCTCGCCTGGACGCGTCCTCGTGGGGCAGCGCCGGCACCATGGCCTCCGTGCGCGTGGACGCGACCGCCACCCTGCTGCGCAATGGCTATGTGCTTGTCGCGGGCGGGGGTACGTCCGCCGCGGAGCTGTATGATCCGCGCACCAGCCGCTGGTTCTCGCTGGGCGCCATGGCCACGAGCCGCCAGCGCCACACCGCCACGCTGCTGGCCTCGGGCAAGGTGCTGGTCGTGGGCGGAGGCACCTCCGTGCTGGCCTCGGCCGGCGCGGAGCTCTTCGACCCGGACACCAACAGCTGGTCCGCGGCGACGGGACTGGACCTGCCCCGCACCCAGCACACCGCGACGTTGCTCCCTGATGGCAGGGTGCTGGTGGCGGGCGGCGACAGCGGCTTTGGCAATGCGCTGTCCAGCGTGATGCTCTACTCCCCCGCGACCCAGTCCTGGTCCGTCACCGGCCAGATGAACGCGGCCCGGCTGGGCCATGCGGCGACGCTGCTGCCGGATGGACGGGTGCTGGTGACGGGCGGCCGGGACAGCGCCAACGGGAACGTGCTCGCGACGGCGGAGCGCTATGATCCCGCGACGGGCGCGTGGACGACGGTGGGCTCCATGGTCACGCAGCGCACGGGGCACACGGCGACGCTGCTGCTCTCCGGGCAGGTGCTGGTGGCGGGCGGTTTCGCGGGCAGCCTCGCCACGAACACATCCGAGTTGTTCGACCCGGGCACAGGCAGCTGGATGTCCCAGGGCGTGCTGCCGTCCCAGTCCGTCTTCCACACCGCGACGCTGCTCACCTCCGGGCAGGTGCTGGTGACGGGAGGCTCCACGGGCGGCCAGCCCTACCTGGACAGCGCCGCGCTCTACACTCCGGCCACCGGCCTCTGGACGTCGACGTCGACGATGTCATCGCGCCGCATCAGCCACGCCTCCGCGCTGCTCCCGACGGGAGAGGTCCTCGTGTTGGGCGGAGTCCCCCAGGCGGGTTCGCGCAGTGCGTCCGCGGAGCGCTACCGCCCGTCCATCCTGCCGTGGAGCACGGCCGCGAGCCTCGGCTCCGCGCGCTCGCAGCTCAGCGCCACCCGGCTGAACACGGGCGACGTGCTGGTGGCGGGCGGGGCGTCCTCCTCGGGCGCCGCGCTCGTGAGCGCCGTGCTGTACGACGAGGCGACGAACAGTTGGCAGGACACCGGCTCGCTGCGCACCGCGCGCTTCCTGCACTCCGCCACGCCCCTGAATGACGGCCGCGTGCTGGTGAGCGGCGGGCAGCGGGACGCCTCCACCTGGTTGTCCGCCACGGAGGTGTACGCGCCGGCCACGGGGACCTGGACGCTGGTGGGAGACCTGGGGACGGGACGGGCCCGCCACACCGCGACGCTGCTCCCGGGCTCCGGCCAGGTGCTGGTGACGGGCGGCGCGTCGGGCTCGAGCACGTCCTCCACGCTTGCCAGCGCGGAGCTGTTCAATCCGGCCACGGGCACCTGGAGCGCCACGAGCGCCATGGGACACGCGCGCACGTACCACACAGCCGTGCCGCTGCCTTCGGGCGAGGTGCTGGTGATGGGTGGCAGCTCCACCGGGGCGGACGCCATCACCGCGAGCGCGGAGCTGTTCAATCCGGCCACGGGCACGTGGCGACCCACGGCGTCCATGGCGGTGGCGCGCTACGGCCACATCGCGGTGCCGCTGGGCAATGGCAGCCAGGTACTGGTGGCGGGCGGCTGGGGCGTGGATGGACCGCTGCGCTCGGCGGAGCTGTACGACGTCGCGCAAGGCACCTGGAAGACCGTGGCGTCCATGAACATGCCGCGCTACCTGCCGCACGCCACGGCGCTGACCACGGGCCGCGTGCTGGTGGTGACAGGGGAGGGCGGCTCGGGGTTGGGCGTGCTCGACTCCGCGGAGGTGTATGACGTCGCGATGAACGCGTGGACGCCCGCGGGCGTCCAGTCCACGCGCAACACGCACCATGGGCTGGCCCTGCTGCCTTCGGGCCGAGTGCTGGTCGCGGGCGGTAGTGGAAGCGGCGGCGCGCGCTCCGCTGTCGACGTGTACACACCGGCGCCGTAAGGCGAGGCACACGGGGCGGGCTCATGCGCTGCCTGCCCCGTGTTCAGGCCCCCGCGTGCGGTGCTTCGTGCGCCGCGTCCCTGCGGGCGTAGTACGCGAGGCATTCGTCCTCGCGCCCGCGCACCACACGTCTGCCATTGAGCGGGCCGGCGTGGGAGGTCACCACGGTGCACTGACCTTCCACGTTGTCCTGGTCGTAGTAGAGGACCACCCAGTCATCCGTGGCGTTCTGCTGGTGCGCCAGCGCCGTGTTGGAGAACAGCGCGCGGAAGTTCCAGTCGTCCACGTGCTCGCGCAGCACCGGCAGCCAGGCCTCGCCGGAGGGATTGAAGCGCTTGGGTGCGATGCGACGCAGCTCTCCGTCCTCGGACCTCCGTCGGTAGTCAGCGTCCACCCGCAGCAGCAGCGCCACGGTGGGTCGCGGTCCGTCCTCCCGCCCGTGCTCTCGTCCCCGCTCCCGCTCGCGCCGGTTGCGCCCCAGCCGCGCCGCCAGCACCTCGCGCACCTGCTCCGCGCGCCGGGGCCCGAAACCCTCCACCCGTTCCAGACGCCCGTCGTGCGCGGCCAGCTCCAACGCCTCCAGCGTGGTGATGTCCAACGCTTCATGGATGCGCTTCGCCAGCTCCGGGCCGATGCCGGGCACGCTGGCGAGCAGGCCCTCGGGGGACGCTTCACCCTCCAGCCGCTCGAGCAGCCCCACGTGTCCCGTGCGCACCAACTCCGCGACCGTCGCCGCGATGCTCTTTCCCACGCCGGGCAACGCCCGCAGGCCCGCCTCTCCCTCCGCCGCCAGCACCTGCGCGACAGAGTCCGGCCAGTTCGCGATGGTCGCCGCCGCCTTGCGGTAGGCCCCTATCCGGAAGGGCATCGCGTCCTGCGTTTCCAGCAGGTCCGCTACCCGCTCCAGCGCGTCCGCGATGTCGATGTTGCTCTTCCATTCGACGCCCATGGTCCCTGAAAGGTAGGGGCTCCCCGGGAGGGCGGCCACCCCGTGAGCCGACACCCGCGTACATGGCGGCCGCGCGCGGGGAAAATTCCCCGCCCCGCAACCGCGCCCGGTCCACTGGGTTGGAAGGAACAGCAGGCAGTCATGCGAACCTATTCGACCTGGAGGATGACGATGCGCTGGAACAAGACGTTGGCGGTGGGTGCGGCCCTGGTGCTTTCGACGGCGTGCGGTGGGGTGGATGATCAGGAGGCGCTGGAGTCCCTGCCGGACTTCGCGGGCACGTCGCTGGAGATCAACACGAGCGCGCTCGCGCAGGACGGCGCCGCGCTCGTGGCCCAGGACCTGATGCAGGTGGAGGCGTCGCTCGACGGGCAGGGCGCCGCGATGCTGGAGGGCGCCCGCCTGGAGGTGAAGGCGCTCAACGACACGCTCCGGCAGGTGCTGGTGCCCATCGCGGACATGGCGAAGCAGGCCGCCAACGAGCAGCCCGGCGAGGTGCTGGTGTACGGCCCCACCGACCGCGCCAACGCCACCTTCATGCTCTCCATCCGCGAGGGCGTGGGTGGGCGCTACCAGTGGAAGCTGGAGGCCCGTCCGCTGAACAGCAAGGACGACGTCGCCTACAAGCTCATCGCCGCGGGCGCGCTCAAGCGCAGCGGCGACGCGCACCGCGGCCGGGGCACGCTGGCCATCTCCCTGGACAACCTCAAGGCGGTGGCCCCGTCCTACGCGGGCCAGGGCAAGCTGATGATGTCGTTCGCCCACTTCGGCAAGGGCAGCAAGTCGCTGGCGTACCGGCTGGCCAGCTTCACCCCGAACCCCGCCACGCACGAGGCCGTCACCGGCGCCTTCGTGGGTCACAAGATTGAGGCCACCGGCGTCACCCGCGTGCGCGTGCTCGGCCCGTACAACCTGCCCGGCACCGCGACCTCCGCGAAGGAGAAGGTGCTCTCCTCCGTGCGCCACATCCCCGGCAGCGGAGGCCGCGTGGACGTGCGCGCCTGGGGCGGCGACATCGCGGCGAACACCTACTTCGTGGGCAGCGCCTGCTGGGACTCGCAGGAGAAGGAGGTCTACCGCGTCCTCCTTCAGTGCTCGGACTCAAGCCGCCCGGAGAACTGCACGGAGGTGGCCGGCAGCCGCGTGGGCAGCTTCCAGGCCTGCCCCGCGGTGGAGCTGCGCGGCGACGTGACGCCCCCGGAGGGCACCGGCGACGCAGTGACGCCCGAGCCCGGCAACCCCGGCGCGCCGGACGACGTGCCCACCGACGTCACCCCCGACTTCTGAGCCCAGGGCGGCCCGCTCGGCGAAACCAGGCGGCCGTTACCCGGTCGGAGTGGCGGCGTTGAACACCGCCAGCTGCGCGGCGAAGGCGCGCTGGTAGGCCGGGCGCGCTTCGGCGCGGGCGATATAGGCGGTGAGGTTCGGATACGCATCGACGATGCCCGACCCCTGCGCCCTGCGCAGGACCGTCACCATGAGGAGGTCGGCCGCGCTGAACGCGCCGTCGAGCCAGTCGGCGTCGCCGAGGTGCGCGGAGAGATCGTCCAACCGTTTCCGGATGATGTCGTCCAGCGCGCGCAGGCGATGCTCGTACCAGGGCTGGTCTCGCTCGAGAATCATCACCATGCTGCGGTCGAAGATGGGCGGCTCGACCGTGTTGAGCGACGCGAACATCCACCCGACTGCGCGAGCGCGGCCATTCGCATCTCCCGGCAGCAGGCCGGCATGGCGATCCGCGATGTGGAAGACAATCGCGCCGGACTCGAACAGGGAGAGCTCGCCCTCCTCGTAGGTTGGAATCTGACCGAACGGATGCAGCGCCTTGTGCGCGGGCTGCTTCATCGCCTCGAACGACAGCAGGCGGACGTCGTAGGGCTGTCCCACCTCTTCCAGCGCCCAGCGCACCCGCATGTCCCGCGCCAGTCCCCTGCCGCGATCCGGCGAGCGTTCAAAGGCGGTGATGGTGATGGTCATGTCCTGCTCCTTGCTGTCCGGGGGCTTGGGCCGTCAGGGTAGGGCGGATGCCACCACCGCGTCCGCTTCGATTTCCACCAGCATCCGCGGGTCGATGAGCGCCTTCACCTCCACCATGGAGGTGGCGGGGCGGATGGCTGCGAACACCTCGCCGTGGGCGCGGCCAATCTCCTCCCAGCGGGAGATGTCGGTGACGTACATGCGCGTGCGCACCACGTCCTCCACCCGGGCGCCCACCGCCTCCAGGGCGGCGCGGATGTTGGCGAGCGCCTGGGCCGCCTGCCGGTATGCGTCCCCTTCACCCACGAGCTGGCCGTCCGCGTCCGTGGCGGTGGTGCCGGAGACGGACACGAAGGGGCCCGTGCGCACTGCCCGCGAGTATCCCACCCGGGGCTCCCAGGGGGTGCCGGTGGCATGGAGGATGCGCTGCATGGCGTGCTCCGATGTGGGCCTGAGGGAGGGCTGCCCCGGAGGGCCGGAGCCCGGCCGGACCTCCAGGCGCTGCTTGCACAGCTGCAAGGAACGACCGCCCGTGATAGTTGGCCTCGGATCATGGCCAATGAGCTCGAGAGGGAGGTCGCCCGGCGACGGACCTTCGCCATCATCTCCCACCCCGACGCGGGAAAGACAACCCTGACGGAGAAGCTGCTGCTGTACGGCGGCGCCATCCATCTGGCCGGCAGCGTGAAGGCCAAGCGGGCGCGTCGTCACGCGACCAGCGACTGGATGGAGCTGGAGAAGGAGCGCGGCATCTCCGTCACCTCGTCCGTGCTCCAGTTCAGCTACCGCGACCACGCGGTGAACCTGCTGGACACCCCGGGCCACCAGGACTTCTCCGAGGACACCTACCGCACGCTGTCCGCCGCCGACGCGGCGGTGATGCTCATCGACGCGGCGAAGGGCGTGGAGCCCCAGACGAAGAAGCTCTTCAAGGTGTGCCGCCTGCGCGGCATCCCCATCTTCACCTTCGTCAACAAGCTGGACCGCTACGGCCGCGAACCGCTGGAGCTGATGAACGAGCTGGAGCAGGTGCTCGGCATCCGCTCGTACCCCATGAACTGGCCCATCGGCATGGGGCCGGAGTTCCGGGGCGTCTACGACCGGCAGGCGCGCGTGGTGCACGTGTTCTCCGCGGAGGGCTCGCACGGCGAGTCGGAAGTGACGGAGCGCTCGGTGTCCATCGACTCGGAGGAAATCAAGTCGGTGCTCACCGAGTCGGAGCTGGCGAAGCTCCAGGAGGACATCGAGCTGCTGGACATCGGCGGAGACGAGTTCACGCGCGAGAAGTCGGACGTGGGGCAGCTGTCGCCCATGTTCTTCGGCAGCGCGATGACCAACTTCGGCGTGCGGCCCTTCCTGGACGCGTTCCTGGACCTGGCGCCCGCGCCCACGTCGCGCCCCACCACGCAGGGCCCGCGCGAGCCCACGAACCCGAAGTTCGCGGGCTTCGTCTTCAAGATCCAGGCGAACATGGACCCCGCGCACCGCGACCGCATTGCGTTCATGCGCGTGGTGTCCGGCCGCTACGTGAAGGGCATGAACGCCTTCCACTCGCGCCTGGGCAAGGAGGTGCGGCTCGCGAAGCCCAGCCAGTTCCTCGCCGCCGAGCGCACGTCCATCGAAGACGCGTGGCCGGGGGACGTCATCGGCCTGTTCGACCCGGGCCAGTACCGCATCGGCGACTCGCTGGCGGAGGGCGCGCAGGACGTGTTGTTCGAAGGCGTGCCGCGCTTCAGCCCGGAGTTCTTCGCGGTGGTGCGCTCCAAGGATCCGCTGCGCCGCAAGCAGATGGAGAAGGGCCTGGAGCAGCTGTCCGAAGAAGGCACGGTGCAGATCTTCCAGCAGCTGGCCATGGGCATGAAGGACCCCATCGTCGGCGTGGTGGGCGCGCTCCAGTTCGAAGTGCTCCAGTACCGCCTGGAGCACGAGTACGGCGCGAAGATCGCCCTGGACCGGCTGCCCTTCAGCCACGCCCGGTGGGTGGTGGGCCAGAACTTCGAGCCGAAGTCGTTCGACTGGGAAGGCAACCGCCAGACGGTGCAGGACCGCGACGGGCTGCCCCTGGTGCTCTTCCGCGACGACTGGGCGCTCCAGCACGCCGAGGACAAGCACCCGGAGCTGAAGTTCGTCTCCGAGGCTCCGCTCCTGCGCCAGTCCGCGTCGTCCGCGACCGGCAGCTAGGAACGCAAAGGGCCGGGGGAAAGCCCCCGGCCCGGAAGCGACTACTTGTGCGGCACCACCGTGCCGCCTCGGAAGGCGGAGTCGCGCAGCACCAGGCCCTCCTTGCAGAGGCGCGCGGCGCGGTTGCCCACGAAGAAGTCCTTCGGGTCACCCCGGCGGAAGGTCTTCTTCACGAACTCCTCCACCTCCAGGTAGAGGCGGCGGAACTTGTCCGGGGCGGCGTCGCGGCGGCCCGTCTGGGACGTCACCTCCAGCTCCACCCACATCTTCCCGCTGAGCAGCTCGCCCTCTTCGTTGCGGCGCGAGCGCTCGATGAAGATGACGGGCGAGCGCACCTCGTCGATGCGCCAGAAGCCCTTGTCCGGGCCGCGCTTCACCTTGTCCACCATGGCGGGGCCAATCTCGCTGGCCACCAGGTAGAGGTCCTCCTCCGGCAGGCGCGAGATGTTGTCCGGATTGGCCCGGAAGGGCACCCAGTCCGGCGGCACGCGCCGGGGGTAGACCTCCAGGACGTGCCGCTCCAGGTGACGGAAGAAGGCGACCTCGTCGTCGGGTGCCATGAAGAATTGGAGGATGTTGGCCATCGCGGGCGTCCTCATACCCTGGAAGCGCGCTAGAAACACAGGCCATGGACTCCTGGCTGCGCGCACGGATGCATGAGCTGAACGACCTGAACAGCGTCATCAACCTGGCTTCCTGGGACCGGGAAGTCTACTTGCCCTCCAAGGCGGCCACCGCCCGCGCCCAGCAGCTGGCCACCGTCCAGGCCATCCACCACGAGCGGCTGGTGGATCCGCGCCTGGGAGAGGCCCTGGCCCGCGCTGGGGAAGGGGGCCAGGATTTCGAGGCCCTCTCGCCCGACGAGCGCGCCATGGTGCGAGTCCTCACCCGAGAGCGCGACCGCGCGGTGCGCCTGCCCGCCCGGCTGGTGACCGCGCTGGCGGAGGCCCAGGGCGAGGGACTCCAGGCCTGGCGCGAGGCGCGCACCACGAAGCGCTTCGAGCGTTTCCAGCCCGCGCTGGAGGCGCTGCTGGCCTTGCGCCGCGAACAGGCGGACGCGCAGGGCCACGACGGCGAGCGCTACGACGCGCTGCTGGAAGGCTTCGAGCCCGGCATGCGCGTGAAGCGCCTGACGCCGGTACTCACCGCGCTGCGTGAGGCGCTCATCCCCATGGTGGCCGCGCTCGGCGAGCAGAAGCGGGCCTTTCCCGCGTTCCTCTCCGGCCGCACCTACGACACCGGCCAGCAGTGGCAGTTCACGATGCGGCTGCTCAAGGCCGTGGGCTTCGACCTGGAGTCGGGCCGCCAGGACGTGAGCATCCACCCCTTCACCAACAGCGTGCATGCGCAGGACGTGCGCCTCACCACGCGCCTGGATCCGACGTGGCCGCCGGCCGCCCTCTTCGGCACGCTCCACGAGGCGGGCCACGGTCTGTACGAGCAGGGCTTCTCCCCGGAGCACCACCGCACGCCGCTGGCGTCCGTGCCGTCCATGGGCCTGCACGAGTCCCAGTCCCGCCTGTGGGAGAACCTGGTGGGCCGCGGCCGCTCCTTCTGGGTGAGCCACTTCCCCGCGCTGAAGGAGTCCTTCCCGGAGGCGCTGGCGGACGTGGACCTGGATGGCTTCCACGCGGGCATCAACCACGTGGTGCCGTCGCTCATCCGCGTGGAGGCGGACGAGGTGACGTACAACCTGCACATCGCCCTGCGCTACGAGCTGGAGCTGGCGATGCTGCGCGACGAGCTGCCCGTGTCGGAGCTTCCGTCCGCGTGGAACGAGCGCATGCGGCGCTACCTGGGGATTACGCCCCCGGACGACACGCAGGGCGTGCTCCAGGACATCCACTGGGCCTGGGGCGAATTGGGCTACTTCCCCACGTACTCGCTGGGCAACCTGTACGCGGCCTCGCTGTACGCCGCCGCGAACCGGGCGCTGCCGTCGCTGGAGGCGGACCTCGCGCGGAGTGACACGTCGTCACTGCTGGGGTGGCTGCGCGCGAACCTGCATTCGCACGGCTTCCGGTTGCCCGCGGAGGAGCAGGTGCGAGCCATCACCGGCGAGGGGCTCACGGACCGGGACTTCCTCCAGTACCTGCGCGCGAAGTACGGCGCGCTGTACGGCATCAAGCTCTAGAGCCCTCTAGCGCCTCAGGCCGCGAACACCAGCGGGCGGCACGCGCGCGCCAGGTGCAGCGCGTCCCTCGCGAGCGCGTGCGAGTCCGGGTCCTGCGCCTCCAGCCACGCGGCGCGGGCCACCTGGCTGCCCAGTTCGAAGCACAGGCTGGCGGTGCGGCGCGACAGGCGGCTCTCCTTCTGGAGCGCGCGCACGTTGAGCTCGCACAGCTCCGCGCACTGGCGAAGCAGGCGCACCGCGTCGTCATCCGCCGCGACGCCCTGGGCCTTCAGGCGTGCCATGCCGGCCTCGCAGGCCGTCTGGCACTTCAGGCTCGCGGCGATGCACCGGGAGACCTCGATTCGCGCCCCGCCTGTCCTGGCTCCCAACATGACCACGCCCTCCCTGTGTGCGGCGTCAAAGGTACGCACGGACGCCGTTCTCGCAACCAGCACCGGAGCCGCAGATGAGGCCTGAACACCTGCGTTCCGGGGTCATGGACAGCGAGCCGGCAAGGGATGCAGAAGCGCCGCGCACGATTCGGCCGAAGCGTACAGCAGTTGCCTCTTCGTCGTGGCGAACGTCAGCTTCCCAGCACCGGAAAGGGCTTGAGCAACGCGATCAGCTTGTCGCCGTACAGCTTGATCCGTTTTTCCCCGAGGTACGGCAGCTGCGAGAGCTCCGCCACGTCCGCGGGAGGCTTCGACGCCAGCGCGTCCATGAGCGGATTGGTGAGCACCACGCTGGGCGTCACCTTGCGCGCCGTGGCCTGCTCGACGCGGAACGCCTTGAGCGCGTCCTCGCGCTTGCGCCGGTGGGGGTCGCGCGGACCCTTGGGCTCGCGGTCGAGGTCCAGTTCGCCCCGGGTGGCCTTCTGCTGGTTGTCGCGGATGAGGGCGAGGATGTCGTCGCCGTGCGCGCGCACCACCGCGCCCCGCACGCCGGCCGCGCGCGCCAGGTCCTTGTGCGTGTCCGGCTGTTTCAGGGCCAGGTCGGTGATGGCCATGTTGGACAGCATGCGGCCCATGGGCACGTTGTCCTTCTCCGCCCACTCCAGCCGCAGCTTGTGCAGCCCCTGCGCGATGGCATGCGCGAGCGCGTACTGCGTCGTGCTCAGGCCGCTCTTGGACAGCTTGGGCTTGTACTCGGCGCCCGTCTCCGGCCGTGCCTCGGCCTCCGCGCACATGCGCTCGCAGTCCAGCAGCACCTCCTCCAGGATGTCCGCCTCGCGGCACGCGTCGCGCACCTGGCGGCCCAGCTCACAGAGGTAGCGCACGTCGTTGGCGATGTAGTCGCGCATGCCCTCGGGCAGGGGACGCAGGGAGAAGTCGGACTGCTGGTGCTCCTTTGGCAGCTCGACGCCCAGCCGTTCGCGCGCCAGGTCCGCCAGACCCACCTTGGGCCACCCCAGGAGCGTCACCGCGCGGTGCGTGTCGAAGAGGCCGCGCACGCGCACGCCTGCTTCCGCCAGGAACTGCAGGTCGCCCTGGGCGGCGTGGAAGTACTTGGTGCGCCCGGGGTCCTCCATCATGGGAGAGAGCAGGCGCGGATCCACGCCCGGCTGGAGCGTGTCGAAGAGGAAGATGTCCGTGTCGGTGCCCAGCTGGAGGAAGCACAGGCGGGCGCGGAAGGCGTGCATGGCGTCCGCCTCCAGGTCCACCGCTACTTCTGGCGCGGCCTCCAGCATGCGCGTGGCGGCTTCCTCGCCCACGCGGTCCACTACATCCACGGCACCCTGAGGAAAGGTCGGCATCGCGGGGAGCAGGCTAGCGGACCGGCCCGCCCCTTTGACGTGTTTTTTCCCGAACCGCCGCTAGGATGGCCCCGCCGATGAACGACGCCCAACGTCTTGAAAAAAGCCTGCTTGGCCACATGGGCCGGGCCATCGCGGACTTCCGCCTCATCGAGGCCGGGGACCGCATCATGGTGGGCGTGTCGGGAGGCAAGGACTCCTACACGATGCTCCACCTGCTGCGCGAGCTGCAGCGTCGAGCCCCCGTGAAGTTCGATTTGCTGGCCGTGAACCTGGACCAGGGCCACCCGGGCTTCCCCGGGCACATCCTGGAGGGCTACTTCCAGAAGGAAGGCTACGCCTACAAGATGCTGAAGGAGGACACCTACAGCATCGTCCTGGAGAAGACCCCTCCCGGGAAGACGCAGTGCTCGGTGTGCTCACGCCTGCGCCGGGGCATCCTCTACAACGCCGCCGTGCACCTGGGCTGCAACAAGATTGCCCTGGGCCACCACCGCGACGACCTCATCCACACGATGCTCCTGAACATGTTCTTCGCCGGGAGCCTCAAGGCGATGCCGCCGCTCCTGAAGAGCGACGACGGCCGCAACGTGGTCATCCGGCCGCTGTGTTACGCGCCGGAGAAGGAGATCATCCAGTTCGCGGAAGCGAAGCAGTTCCCCATCATCCCCTGTGACCTGTGCGGGTCGCAGGAAAACCTGCAGCGCAAGCGGATGCAGAAGCTGGTGGAGGACCTGGGCAAGGAGATCCCCAACGTCCGCCAGAGCCTGCTCAACGCGATGTCGAACGTGCGGCCCACGCACCTCTTGGACAAGACGCTGAACCCGGACCCGCTGAACGCGACGGAAGACGGGCCCGCGGTCACCCCCCCCACCACCGACACGCAAGGGAGCGCCAGTCCATGGCTCGAGAGCAGGCAGTAAAGGCGCGCAAGGAGCGCAACGCGGCGCTGGTGGAGGCCATGTTGCTGGCCGCGATGGCGGACGGCAGCGTGTCCCAGCGCGAGATGCAGACGTTGCTGGCACGAGTGCTGGAGCGCCCGGAGTTCGAGGGCACGCAGTCCAACGAGCTGAACCTGCTGGTGGAGACCAGCGCGGTGCGGCTGGCGGAGGCGCGCAACCTGGAGGAGGTCCTCTCCTCGCTGCGCCGGCGGCTGCCGGACCACAAGAACCGGATGCTGGCCTTCGGCCTGGCGGCGGCGGTGGCGCTGGCGGATCAGCGGGCCACCCGCTCGGAGCTGGGGCTGCTGAAGACGTTCCAGGCGGCGCTGGGCATCTCCGAGGACGAGGTCGCGCAGATCATCGACGTCATCGAGCAGGGGGGCAGCCTGTCGGAGGCGCTGGGCGAGCCCCTGGAGCGGCTGTTCGCGGAGGTGATGGTCCTGGTGCTGGCGGCGGACGGCCAGCTGAAGGAGGCGGAGGCGCGCGCGATGGTGGAGAGCTTCGCGGCGGATCCGCTCTTCCAGAACGTGAGCCCGGAGCGGGCGCAGGGCTTCGTGAGCGAGTCCGTGGCGGCGCTGGCCACGGACGGGCTGCCGCAGCGGCTTCATGTCCTGGCACACGGGCTGGCCACGCACTCCCAGCGGGTGAAGGCCTACCAGCTGGCCACGAAGATCGCCCATGCGTCCGGGCGGACGAGCATCGCGGAGCAGCGGATCCTGGATCTGCTCCAGGCGACGTTCGGTCTTGCGGACGATGAAGTGGCGCGGTTGGACCAGCAGGGGTAAGCAGGGAGTCGCATGACCCCGCAAGTCCCCTCAGGTTCGCGCCACTCCTTCCGTTTCGGCCTGCCGCCGTCCTTGGGCAGCGAGACGGCGCGCGAGCGTGCGGAACGGCTCGCGTCGTTCCTGCAGCGCGCGTTGGGCAAGCTGGTGGAGGTGAACGTCGCCACCAGCTACGAGACGCTGGCCAAGGACCTTTTGTCCGGGCGAGCGGACGCGGCCTGGGCGCCGCCCTTCGTGTGCGCGCGCATGGAGGCCATGGGCGTGCGGGTGCTGACGCGCGGGGTGCGCCGGGGCATGTCCAGCTACCGCTCCGCGCTGGTGGGGCGGGCGGGCTCCGGGCTGACGCTGGAGAAGCTGAAGGGCGCCTCGGCGGCGTGGGTGGACCGCGATTCGGTGGCGGGCTACCTGCTGCCCAGCGCGTTCCTGAAGACGCAGGGGCTGGAGCCGTCGCGCGCGTTCGTGTCGCAGCAGTTCACGGGCTCGTACCAGGGCGCGCTGGAGGCGGTGCTGGAGGGCAGGGCGGACGTGACGAGCGTCTTCTGTCCGCCGGCCTCCACCGGGCTGACGTTCACCACGGGCGTGGAGGACGTGCTGGGGCCGCGCATGGGCGCGAAGTTCGAGCTCCTGGCGTACACGGACGAGGCCCCCAACGACGGCGTGCCGGTGGCCATGGGGCTGCCCGCGCCGCTGGTGACCGCGCTGGAGACGGCGCTCCTGGGGTTGCAGTCCACGCCGGACGGGCAGGCGCTGCTGCGCGACATCTTCAACGCGGACCGCTTCGAAGTGGCGCCGCGCATGGGGTACCGCGCGCTGTACCGCGTGGCCCTCGCGAGCCTGTAGCCGAGCACGGTTCCGGCGCCGCGAGGTCCGCGTTGCTCGCGGGACCCGTGGGCTCTCTTCGAGCGGAGCCTGGGGCGCGCTTCGAGCGAAGCCCGAGGCGGCCTGTCGCAGCGCTCCTTGGGTCCTACTTGTCGGAATCGGGCCCGTTGCCGCGCACGGGCCGCCGAGCGGAGGACACGGAGCCTTCGGTGCGTCCTGTCTTCGAGGGCACCTTGGCTCCAACGGAGTCCTCCGACGCACGCACGGCCTTCGCGGCGGAGCGGCTCCCCGTCGCATCCCCGGAGGTCTTCACGGGCTTCGCCGCAGAACGGCTTCCCGTGGAGCCCTCGGGCGGTCGGGACGGCTTCGAGGTCTCCGCTCGCACGGCGCCAAACTGGGCGGTGGAGGACCGGCCGGTCTCCGCGCGCACGGCCTCGTGCTTCGCGGTGGAGGAGCGCGCCGAGCCCGTGTCTTCACCGCGCACGGCCTCGGGCTTCGCGGTGGAGGAGCGCGCCGAGCCCGTGTCTTCACCGCGCACGGCTTCGTGCTTCGCGGTGGAGGCGCGAGCCGGACCCGCGTCCTCGCGCACGGCATCGAACTTCCCGGTGGAGGCGCGAACCTCGCCGCGCATGGCTTCGTGCTTCGCGGTGGGACGGCGCGCGTCCTCGTCATGCAGGGGACGCGTGTCCGCGAGGCTCACGCCCGTGTTCTCCCGCGTCTTCACGGGCCGGGCTTCCGGGCGGCTCAGGCCGGAGTTCTCCTTCGTGCGCGAGGTCCGCTCCGCGGAAGGGCCCACTCCGGGGTCCTCCGGCGACGCGGCGGCCTTCGTCGACGACT
Source organism: Corallococcus sp. AB038B (assembly GCF_003668955.1). Lineage (NCBI taxonomy): Bacteria > Pseudomonadati > Myxococcota > Myxococcia > Myxococcales > Myxococcaceae > Corallococcus > Corallococcus sp. AB038B. The sequence goes on from NZ_RAWO01000019.1 coordinate 121,465, forward strand.
GGCTCACCGACGGCTCCGGCGCGCGCGGCGGCGTCTTCGCGGGGGCCTGCGCCTTGCCCGAGGACGACGTCGTCCCGGAGGCCGGTGGCTTCGCGGCCGCGGCACTGCCCGGCCGGGCCATCAGGCGCGGGTCGAAGTAGATCATCGTCGGCTCGGCCGCGAAGCGCTCCTCTTCCAGCTCGTCCGAGTACACGTCCCGCATGAACGCCGCCAGGTGCGCGCTGGTGCCGTGCAGCTTCTCCTGCTGGAGGAACTCCTCCAGCGCCAGCTGCAGCTCGCCCGCCGTGGTGAACCGGTCGTCGCGCTTGCGCGCCAGCGCCTTGAAGACGATGGGGTCCAACGACTTCGGAATCCCGGGCACCGCTTCCGACGGCGGGACGATCTTGTGCCCCACGACGGCCTTGAGCGTGGCCATCTCCGTCTCGCGCTTGAACAGGCGCCCGCCGGTCAGCAGCTCGTAGAACACCGTCCCCAGGCCGAACACGTCCGAGCGCGCATCCAGCGGCTCACCCCGCGCCTGCTCCGGGGACATGTACGCGTGCTTGCCCTTGATGGTGCCCACCACCGTCTGCGACAGCTTGCCCTGCGCCTTCGCCACGCCGAAGTCGATGAGCTTCACGCCACCATTGAAGCCCACCAGCACGTTCTGCGGCGACACGTCCCGGTGGATGAGCGACAGCTTCCGGCCGGACGGACTGCGCGCGTTGTGCGCGGCATCCAGGCCCGCCGCCGCCTCCGCGATGATCCGGCACCGCAGGCCCAGCGGAAACCCGCCCGGGTGCGCCGACGCGCGCGGCACCAGCGAGCCCAGCGGCTCGCCGTGCACGTACTCCATCGCGATGTAGTACTGCCCGTCCACGTCCCCCATCTCGTAGATCTGCGCGATGTTGGGGTGGTTGAGCAGCGCCGCGATGCGCGCCTCGTCCAGGAACATCTGGAGGAATTCGTCGTCCTCCGACAGATGGGGCAACAGCCGCTTCACCACCAGCAGCTTCTGGAACCCTACGGGCCCCTTCTGCCGGGCCAGATAGACGGCCCCCATGCCGCCGGTGGCCAGCTTGCGCAGCAATTCATAGCGGCCGAACGTTTCCACTCCGGCCGTGACGATAGCCGCGTCAGCGTGGATCTCAAAAGTCCGGGCTTCCGCAAAAACGCGAACCGGGCCGACCCCCTGTGGGACCGGCCCGGCCGCGCTGCGTCACGAACCCGTCAACCTAGGGCGTGGCGGCGCAGATGCTGCGGTAGCGGATCTCCACGGCCTGACCCGGGGTGGGCACGGAGCCCGCCGCGAAGATGACCGCATTGCGGACCGGGTCGTAGGTCCACTGATCCGCACCCAGCGTGCGGCCGTTCACGCGCACGCTCATCTCCGCGGTGCCATCCGGCGTCGCGGTGAGGTGGAAGTCCGCCTGCGGCTCACCAGCCTGCTGGATGATGGGGTCCAGGAACCCGCGGTAGTCGCCCTCGCAGATGGAGCCCACGGAGCCGCCCGTGCCCTTGGCCACCGCGGCGAAGCGGTCCGCGCTGGAGCCCGCGGTGGAGCAGGACGTCCCGTTGGGGACGAGCGCGTGCAGGTTGCTGCGCTGGGACATGCCCGTGCCCTTCAGCGTCTGGAGGAACTGGATGTAGCTGTCCGGTTCGAAGCCGGAGTGGTCGTCCTCGTCCGCCAGCACCACCACCGCCATGCGGGCGGCGGCGCGGGTGAAGCCCAGGTTGCCGTCGTTGGGCTGCGGGGTGCGGACGTCGTCGGCCTGCTCGGACAGCGGGGCGGACAGACCCTGGCGCATCGTCTCCAGGCCCTGCACCAGGTTGTGGCACAGGCCCACTTCGATGTTGGCCTGGATGGTGGCCGCCGCGTTGGTGCTGTTGCCGGACACCACGCGAGCGCGGCTGCCGTCCACCGGGAAGAGCCGGCCGGCCTCACCGCCGTTGGCGCCGCCGCCGCACAGCCCCTGGCGCTGCACCAGGCCCGTGCTGGTGACGCCCACGCGCACGTCCACGTTCAGCTCCTTGGCGCGCGCGAGCCACCCGGGGACCGCGTTGCGCAGGCGCTGCTGGTAGGTCTCCATGGTGGTGGTGTTGGAGACGACGAAGAGCACGTCCAGCTGGCTGTCGGTGCCCTGCGTGAAGCGGTCCACCTGGATGCCCTCGTGGTTGGTCTCCGCCAGCATCGGGACGAGGAAGCGGTTCGCCTCCGTGTCCGTCTGGAAGTACAGCGGGCTGTAGTGCTGGCCCAGCACGTTGCGGGCGTAGTCCACCTCCATCTCGAAGCCCTCGCCGGGCTGGAGCGTGATGGGCGCCGTCACCGGCGTGAGCAGGGAGAACTGCTTGGACGTGCCGTTGCCGATGATGGCGTCCGACACGGTGAGCGGCTCGCTGCAGCGGTTGGACAGGAACGTCTTGCGCGGCTTGGCCGGGCAGTCGTAGCGGATGGGCCCGAAGTCCACGAAGGACGGCGTGGCCACCAGGCACGACGGGTTGGACACCGCGTGGATGGGCAGCGTCACCGTGGGGTGGGCCGGGTTGTTGACGGTGAGCATCAGCTCGCCGTTGAACTCGCCGCCCGTGGTGGGCGCGCGGAAGGCAATCATGGAGCTGAAGGCCGTGTCGTAGAGCACCACGCCGCCCGTGATGGGACCGCCCGGCATGGTGAACACGCCGCCGCCGTCATTGGACAGGTGCACGTTCTTGATGGCGCACTCGGCCCGGCCCGGGTTGCGGAAGTAGAAGCCCAGCACCGCGCCGCGGCCCGGCACGACGTTGGCGAACTCCAGCGAAGGCTGCGGCAGCAACTCGTACACGCAGGGGCCGGACGTGCGGGCGCGGCCCGTCAGCGTGATGGCGCGCTCCGGCGTGAACAAGTCGTTGGACTGCACGTAGAGCGTGGCGGTGAAGGTGCCTTCGTTCTTGGGCTCGAAGTAGACCTTCAGCTCCAGCGCGTCGTCGCCCGGGTCGATTTGCAGACCGTTGGACTCCAGCGTGGGCCAGGTGCCGGCCTTCCAGGGGTAGTTCTGCGTGCCGCGCGTGGGCGTGGCCACGTCGAACTGCACCGCGTCGCCATCCGCGCGCACGCCGGTGAAGGTGAGGGGGCCGTTGCTGCCCGCGTTGGTGATGCGGATGACCTGCTCCACCTTTCCGCCCACCGGCAGCTCGCCGAAGTCCAGCGCCACCGGGGCCACGGCCAGCGTGGGCCGGCCACCGCGCGCGTCCAGCATCACGCGCGACTCACGCGCCTTGTCGGACGCGTACGCCACGGTGAGGTTGCCCACGTTGGGGCCGGAGAAGCGCGCGGCGAACTCCATGCGCATCTCCACCACCTCGTTCGGCTGCACCGTGGCGCCCTCCGGCTTGGACAGCGGCGAGAAGGCCCGGTCGCTGGTGGCCAGCGCGGAGATGGTCACCGGGCGCCAGGTGATGTTGCGCGCGCGGGTGAAGGACTCGGTGCGCTCGTGCACCGGAATCTCGTCGAAGGGCACGGGCGCCGGGTCGAACACGAAGGCGCTCGCCACGGAGTTGCCCTTCAGGTCCACCACGGACGGGGTGCACGTCTCGCAGGAGACGACCTCCAGCCGCGCGCCCATCTGCCCCAGCGCACGGGGCAGGTACTTCGTCTTCACCACCTGCGTGCTGTTGGGCGGCACGGTGATGGTGTCCGCGGTGAACGGATCCGCGCTGTCGCCCGCGACCTTCAGGGTCAGCGGCAGGTCCACCGGGTTGGTGACGGTGACCTCCAGCGTGCGGTCGCTGTCCACCTCCAGCGTCTCGTAGTCCAGCACCGGCGGGTTGACGCCGATGCGCGTGGGCGAGCCCAGGCCCATGACGGGCAGCTGCTGCAGGGCGCCCACGTTGGCGTCCGTCGTCACGCGCAGCGTCTCCTCCACCGGCCCTTCGGCCAGCGGGTGGAAGCGCACCTTGACGACGTGCGACTCGCCCGGCGGCACGCGGCCACCGCCGTCCGTCAGCTCCACCTGGTAGGACGGGTTGTTGCCCAGCCCCAACGCCTCCAGCGCGGAGAAGGGCACGTAGCCGACGTTGCGGATGCGGACCTCTTTCTCACGCCACTCGCCCACCGGCACCTCGCCGAAGTCGAGCGCGTCCACGTCCAGCACCGCCGTGGCCTTCACCCCGCGCGTCTGGTCCTCTTCGTGACACGCCATCGTCCCTGCCACCAATGACGCCAGCAGGACGATCCGACCCCTCCACCCCATCACCATTGTCCGCTCCCCACCCTTCCCCACCACACGCACACGGATGCCCGGGACACGTGATCCATCTCGGGCTTCCCCTAATCAAGACCCGTGCCGCGCGTAGGGGTTGCTCAGGTGCCCAGGGAAATCAGGGACTTGGCGGACGGTCCAGCGACCAAGTGAGCGCTGGAGGGAAGAGAGGTGCCCTGGAGGGTGAAAGGTTTTTCCTGACCCTTTGCCAAGGAGCACCCCCAACTTTTCAGGTCATGAACCCGACGCTTCCGTCACGAACGCCGCGATCGCGGCGGCGATGGCAGCGGGCTGCTCCAGGTGCACGTGGTGGCCGCCTTCGAAGAGGCGGGGCGGGGCGACCAGCGTGCGCAGGGCGGCCAATCGCCCCTCCAGCAGCTCCGGGGCAGGGGACAGGCCCTCCGTGCCGCGCAACAGCTGCACGGGGCAGGTGACGGCGGCCTCCAGCGCCAGCCACTGGGCCTCGTCGTAGCCCTGGCCGAAGCGGCGGCGGTGGCGTGGGTCGAAGGTGAAGGCGAAGTCGCCCTCCGGCGTGCGCCGGGTGCCATGCCGCGCGAAGAGCAGCGCCGCGTCCGGGGAGAGGGTGGGGTTCGCTTGACGCAGGCGCTCCGCGGCGGCCTCCACGGTGGGGTAGCGCTTGCGGTTGGGCGGCCGGCGCGCGTCATCCAGGAAGCCACGCAGCCGCTGCACGGCGCCCGTGGGCGGACCACCGGAAGGCCCCAGGCTTTCGATGAGGGTCAGGCTTTTGACGCGCTCCGGGCGCGCGGCGGCGTACGCGAGCGCGACGATGCCGCCCAGCGAGTGCCCCACCAGGTGCACCGGGGGCAGGGCCAGCCCGTCCAGGGTGGCCTCGATGTCCAGCAGGTGGTCGCTGAAGTGGTACGCGGCGCCGGGGCCCGCGTGGCCGCTCTCGCCCATGCCGCGAAAGTCGAGCAGCACCGTGCGCCAGGCTTCGGGCAGGTGCTCGCAGAGCGGATCAAAGCTGTGGGAATGGTCCAGCCACCCGTGAAGCATCAGCACGGCGGGGGCGCCCTGGGGGCCACGCTGCCGCACATGCAGCGGCAGTCCTTCTGCGTCGACGGTGAGGGATTCGAATGCGGCGGCGGGCACGGGTGTCTCCTCGTGCCTTCACGCCTTACTCCGTCCCCCCGGGTGCTGGCGACCCTACGCGACGGTGCTGGACGACGACGACGCCGGGCGCGGCGGGCCGCCGGTGTCCGGCTTGCCGAGCACCATGGCCAGCTGCCGGGCCTGGCTCTCCGTGGCGCAGCGGTACTCCTGGGTCTTGCCGTTGGGCCGATCGATCCGAATCACCCAGACGTCATTCTCCTTGGTCACCACAGGCGCTTGAGACATGCATTCCCTCCGTGTTCAGAAGAGAAAGCATCCTTCGTGCCGACCTCCTGGAAGGAGCCAAATGCCTGATTTCCGGCCGTCTCCCACGCCCGGCGACCGAGCAGGTGACAAAATTCGTTCAGCGATGCGACAAATTTCGGGCGCCGGGGTCGCACTCCTTGCGTAGTCCCCCGGGGCAGGCCTGAGTTGTTGGGATGACAATCATTGGTCGGCGGGGTCTGGCCACTCCCACGCCGAGCGGTAGCCGCCGTCCGTCTGGGTGCCTTCGATGAAGCGCGCGTAGAAGGGGTGGCTGCTGAGGGTGGCGGAGTCGCCCACGACGAACAGGTGCCGGCGGGCGCGGGTGAGGGCCACGTTCATGCGGCGCAGGTCGTTGAGGAAGCCCAGCTGCCCCTCACTGTTGGACCGGGTCATGCTCACCAGGATGGCGTCCTTCTCCCGCCCCTGGAACGCGTCCACGGTGTCCACCTCCACCTCCGGGTGCACGGCCTCCAGGGCCTCGCGCAGGTGGCGGGCCTGGGCGCTGTACGGGGCGATGACGGCGACCTCTCGCGGAGCCAGGCCCAGTGCCAGCAGTTGGCGCACGCGGGCGATGACGTAGGTGGCCTCGCCCGGGTTGAGGAGGGAGTGCGTGGTGGGCTCCACCTCTTCGTCGAAGCCCTTGCCCGCGGTGTCCAGGTAGAGCACGGGCGGTGCGTCCACCTCCGCGCCGGCGTTGAGCACCCCGGACAGCGTGCGGTCCGCCACGGAGGGGTGGGCGCGCAGCTCGCCGCCGTACATCTCCCGGGAGGGGAAGGCCATGATGGCGGCGTTCATCCGGTACTGCTCGCGCAGCATGCGCTTCACCTCGTCGCCGTGGTCCTTGAGCAGGCGCTCGAAGAGGCTCGTGCCCAGGCCCGCCTTGGAGGCCTCCTGTGACAGCACGGTGGGCGGCAGCTGCTGAGGGTCTCCGGCGAGCACCACCTTGGGCGCGCGCAGGAAGCCCAGCAGGGCCAGCGGCTCGGTGGCCTGGGTGGCTTCATCCAGGAGGGCGCGGTCGAACTCCTCGCCCGCGAGCACGCCGGAGCCCAGGCTCGCGAGCGTCACACACACCACGTCCGCGCGAGCGAGCACGGCCCTCACGGCCTTCTTCTCCAGCTTGCGCGCCTCGTCCATCAGGTCCTTGGCTTCGGCCGTGGACGAGCGGGCGTTGGAGAAGCGCTCGCGGCTGCGGCCCTGGTTGCGCTGTCGCCGCGCGTAGCCGAAGAGGTCGAAGGCTTCATCGAACAGGTCGCGGCTGACGACGCGGTCCGGGTGCTCCTCCACCACGATGTCCAGCGTGTGCTCCTGCAAGCGGGCGGCGACGCGCGCGGGGTGGCCCACCCGGATGGCGCGCAGGCCCTGCTCCAGGCAGAGCTCCAGCAGATGGTCTACCGCGGCGTTGCTGGCCGCCGTGCACAGCAGGCGCTCGCCGCGCGCGACGGCCTGGGCCGCGACCTCCGCCAGCACGGTGGACTTGCCGGTGCCGGGCGGGCCGTGGATCAGGAAGAAGTCCTCCGCGGCGAGCGCGCGCTTCGCGGCGTCCTGCTGCTCCGGGTTGAGCGGGCGGGTGGGGGTGAAGTCCTTGGTGTTGTCGAAGCGCGGGGGCTCGTTGCCCAGCAGCACCTCGCGCTTGTGGCGCTCCTGGCCCTTGTCCATCGCCTTCACGCGCTGGAGGCCCGCGCGCACGCGCTCGTACGTGACGTCGTTGGGGACGACGTCCAGACGCAGGAGTCCTTCGGACAGGTAGGCGGGCGGCTCGCGGTCGAAGGCCAGCTGGATGCGGGTGGAGGTGGCGCGCGACACGAGCGCCTTCGCCGGGTCCTTCACCTCCGCGCGGCGGGGCAGCACCGCCACCAGGTCGCCGTTGGACACGCGCGTGGGCAGCTTCCCCCGGTCCGCGCGGGCGAGCGTGAGGAGGATGCGGCCGCCCAGGCCCACCTCCTCCTCGACGGTCTCCAGGTCCAGCACGGACAGGCCCTGCTCTTCACGCTCGCGCAGGGTGAGCCCTTGCGCGAGCGAAGTCATACGAGCCTTCTCGGCCTCGCGCTCCTGGGCGAGCAGCGAGCCGAGCTTGTCGAAGAACGAAACGTCACGGGCCATGCCCCGGTCATGCCATCCCGGGGCGCCCGCCGTCACGGCCCGTGTGCCGGACTGTCCTGTCTACTGGCAGGAGTACGTGTACGAGGACGGCGTGCTCCAGGTGCCATCCGGGTTGATGGCGCGCACGGTGTAGCCGCTCGCCGGGTAGGTGGTCCCCCAGCAGTCGCGGGCGCGCACGTCGTTGCGCAGGGCGGTGCCCAGGTCCCAGTTGCCCACGCGGCGCTGCTTCTCGTACGCGGCCACGCGGTCCACCGCCTCCACCCAGGTGGAGTCCGCCGCCAGCACGTCGCGGCGCTTCTCCAGGAACTTCTGGAGCCACGCCGTCTCCGTGATGCCGTTGTAGCCAATCACCGGCGCCACCTGGCCGCTGTTGCCCAGCGCCGTGTTGGCCTTGCGGATGAGGTCCTTCATGCCGTCGAAGCCGTGGTTGATGGATGCGTCGTAGAGCGCGGCCTTGGTGAGCGCCTGGGTGAGGCCCCACTTCGCGGCCTCGGTGAGGGTGGGCGTGTAATAGAGCGCGTCGCTCACCTGGTCCTGGCACTGCTTGAAGTCCGCCTTGGTGGCGGCGGTGTTGAAGCTGGCCGCCCAGTCGGAGGTCCAGTTGCCTACGGCATCCAGCTCCGACGTGGACGCCTGGGATTGGCCGGTGGACAGGAAGCGGTTGTTGATGACGGTGAGCGCGTTCCAGTACTTCGCCAGACGGTTGCCATTGGCCTCCGTGCGCAGGGCCCGGTAGCACTGCACCACCTGGATGGCGTCACCCGTGCCGGTGCAGAAGCCCGCGCGCCCGTTGGTGTATCCGCGCCCGTCCTGGATGTTCTCCGAATAGGCGTAGTCCATCGTGGGCGTGTCGTTCTCCCAGATGCTCGTCAGCCCTTCGGCCACCTTCTTCTGGTTCGCGGTGAGGCCGGAACCGCCGGGGGACGTGCCGCCGCAGCTGTCGGACTGGACCTTCACGTTGGCCGCGGTGAAGGACGTGTTGGAGGTGGAGGAGTAGTTGAACGTGTAGGACGCGTTCACGGCCACCGTCAGCGACGACGTGCGCGTGAAGGTGCACGTGCGGCCCGACTGCGTGTGCGTCCAGCCGGGTTGATCATCGTCACACGTCACGCCCGTAGGCACGTCGAGCGCGATGACCGGGTTGGCGATGGCCACCGTCCCCGTGTTCTTGAAGACGAGCGTGCCCCAGTAGTCCGGCCCGTTGTACGTATTCGTCGTCACCGAGTGCGTGCACGCGCCCAGCGCCTGCGCTGCCTCGGCCATCGCGGGAGACTCCGCGTCTGTCGCCGGGCCACAGCCGCTGGCCAGCGCCACCGTGAGGCCCATCATCCACGTCCGTGAAGCCGCCATGTGCCTGCCCCCGCTTGGGTATGGGGATGCCCGCGCTCGACGAGCATCCCGGATAGAGCAGGAATAGCTGTTTTTGCTGTGAATCGCCAGGGGCGCTCAGCCCTGCACGTCCGGCAGCGGCAGGACCCGCCACAGCTGCGGCTTGTCGTACTGCGGCGGAATCATCCCCAGAGGCCAGCCTTCGGCGGTGAGCTCCGCGTACTGGTACCCGCGCCCTCCGAAGGGGATTCGGGTGCCGGTGCCGGGCAGCCCCACGCCGATGGCCGCGTGCGCGAGCGCGTCCGAATAGAGCATCACCGCGTCCACGCCCACCTGCCGCAGCAGCATCAGCGCTAGCACCGCCTTGGAATCGCAGTCGCCCCGGTCCTGCGCGGGCACCAGCCCCGGCGGGACGATGCCGAAGGGCTCGTCGCCGGGCAGCTCGTAGCGGATGCGGCGCACGAAGCCGAGGATGAGCTCGGTGGCCTGCGCCGCGTCCAGGTCACGCTCGCGGATGGAGGTGGCGAAGCGCTCGCCGAGTACGCGCACCGGCTCCGCGTTGCTGCGCATCAGCTCCGCGTAGATGCAGCGCATGTCCGTGCCGCAGCCCGGAGGCGCCACGTAGGTGAAGCGCTCCGGGCCCATGGCTCGGTAGCGCAGCCGCACGCTGTAGTCGCGGTGGGCTTGCGCCAACCCGCGCTCCACCGTTTCGCCCAGTCCGTAGGCCAGCTGCTGACGGGCGGGCTCCATGCCTTCCACGCGCCAGTCATAGGACTTCGCGCGCTCCAGCGGCGTGTCCTCCGGCACCAGCACGATGCCCAAGTCCCGCATCGCCTCCTGCGGGTCCTCCGGGGAAACCTCCGTCCGCGGCTGGGGAGGATCCGGGAGCCGGCCCGCCTTCCGGGTCAGCACGAGCTCCCAGCTGGCGAAGGCCATGAGCGCGCCCATCAGCACCAGCGACAGCAGCGTCTTCCACGAGCGCACGGCCATGGCGGCTTCAGGCGGGCGCGCGCAGCACGCCAGTGGGCAACTGCGGGAAGGGGATGAGTCCGTTGAGCGCGGCCTGGAGGCCCGGCGCGGTGAGCAGCGCGATGACCAGCAGGAAGGCGCACAAGAGGAGCGCGGCGGCGATGTTGCCCCTGCGCACCTCCGCCAGCTCCTCGATGCCCGGCGTCATCTTGTCGAACAGCCGCACGCCCAGGGCGAGCACCGCCACGCCCACCGCCAGCGACAGCGCCACGTGCACCAGCGCCAGGCCCATCAGCTGGAGCACCGAGACGGCGGACACGGGCGGGTTCTGCACCGCCAGGTCCACCGCGTCGCTGGTGGCCTTCAGCGCGTGTTGCACGAGCAGGCCCAGCGACACGAGGCTCGTCGCGTGCACCAGCCCGGAGGCGACGTTGCCCTGGCGCAGCTCCTCCACGGGGTGGCTGTCCAGCAGGCGGCTCAGGCCGCGCATGCTCAAGCCGATGCCGAGCGCGGCCACGAGGCCGCCGAGGACGACCTTCACGAGTCCGACGACGAAGAGGGTGAGGTCCATGGGGCGCCGGGGACTGTAGCGGAAGTCCCCCTCGCCGCCACGGCCCATGGCTCACCCGCGCGGCTTGCCGTCCTTCAGACGGCGGCTGAGCGTCCAGGCGAGGGCGACGAGCGCGACCCAGCCCACCGCCGACTCCGGGCCGCTGCCCACCGAGCAGCCCAGGCCCTGCCGCATGCCGCTCGTCGGGTCGTACTCCACGGTCAGCTGGAAGTCGCAGAGCGACGCGTTGCCGGCCGCGTCGATGGCGGTGACCTGCACCGAGTGCAGGCCCGGCGCGAGCGGCGTGCCCACGACGGGGCTGTAGAGGAGCTCCGCTTCGGAGACGCTGTCGCTGGCGCTGGCGGACGGGTACTCCGCGCGGGTGCCGGACATCACCGAGGTGGTCAGCGTCTGGTCCTCCGGGCAGGTGAGCGCGGGCGGGCGTGAGTCGCGCACCCGGACCTGGATTTCGCACGTCGTGCTGTTGCCCGCGTCGTCCGTGCTGACGACGGCCACGCGGGTGAGGCCCAGCGGGAACAGGTCCCCGGACGCGTGTGTGCTGGTGACGGTGACCTTGCTGGAGAGGCTGTCGATGGGCGTGAGGTCCGGCCAGAACGCGTGCGCGCCCTCGGGCCCTTCCGCCTCCACGCGGACCTCGTTCACCTTGCAGGCCCGGCCGGGCCCCTGGTTGTCGTGGACGGTGACGGGGAAGGAGCAGGCGTGGACGTTGCCGGAAGCATCCTTCGCCGTCACGGTCATCTGGGTGGTGCCCAGGGGCAGCACGCTGCCGTTCTGCGGGCTGTACGTGGTGAGCACGTCCCGGCTGGTCTCGTCCACGATGCCCAGGCTCGGATAGTAGAAGGTGACGCCCCGGACGGACTGCGCGCTCACGGTGAGCTCCGTCGGGCAGCCATTGATGGCGGGCGCCGTCAGGTCCCGCGACGTCATCACCGTGGTGCAGTACGCGAAGCGGCCCTGATCATCCCCGGCCTGGTAGGTGATGGCCGTGGGCTGATGGAGCGGAAGCAGGTGCCCGTCCACGAAGGAAGAGCGGATCCACGCCCGGTCCGGCCCGGTCCGCAGCTCGGGCTTGGAGTTGAGCTGCACCGTGCCCTCCGGACGGTTGGAGGGAACGTCCTGGGCGGCCGGGCACACGAAGGTGGGTGCCGCCTCATCCCGCTCCATGCGCCACAGGGCGCGCGGCGTCCACGCGTCGCCGGCCGTCGTCAGGAGCGCGCCCTGGAAGGACACCAGCCCCAAGGCCAGCGTGAACGGGTTGCCCGAAGGCAGCCGCGTCAGCCGCGACGTGCCCGCGACCGTCCCATCCGTGCGCCACAGCTCGCTCGCCCCCGCCTGGGTCTGCACGATGAAGGCGAGCCCGCCCTCGAACACGGTGAGGCCTCGCAGGGACTCGTGTCCGGAGCCGAAAGGGCGCGGGAGGGGCACGGTGCCCGCCTCCGTGCCGTCCGTCACCCACAGCGTGTCACCGGTGGCGGCGCCCCGCGACACCACGTAGACGCGGCCGCCCGCCGGGACGAGCGCCACGTTCGAGGACCTCTCGAGCATCGTCCGGGGCAGCGCCTTCACCGGCAGGGTGCCCGCCTCGGTGCCATCCGTGCGCCACAGCTCGACGCTGTCCGGGATGTGGCTCACGAGGAAGAGGAGCGTGTCGCCCAGCGCGGTGAGGTGGTGGATGTTGGGCTCCGCCGCGGTGGTGGGCTCGAAGCCCGCGACGAAGACGGTGCCCGCCTCCGTGCCGTCCGACTTCCACAGCGCGCGGCCGTGCGCTGTGTCCTCCGCGGTGAAGTAGAGCGTGCCGCCCACGGCGGTGAGGTCGCGCGGCAGGGAGTCGCCGACGCCAGCGTGGATGTCGCGCACGCGCCGGGTTCCCGCCTCGGTGCCGTCCGTGCGCCACAGCTCGATGCCCTGCTCGTTCTCCGCGGAGAAGAAGACCGTGTCCCCCACGCGCGTGAAGCCGTCCACGTTCGCCGTGGCGAGGCCCGGGGAGATGTCCTTGAGGGGCACCGTGCCTGCCTCGGTGCCGTCCGACTTCCAGAGGTCGAACTCCGTCTCACCCATGGCCGCCGAGGTGAAGAGCACGGAGTCCCCGAACACGAAGACGGACGCCGGGTAGGCGACGCTGTCGAACCGGAAGGGGGTGAGCTCGCGCGTGATGCGGGTGCCCTCGCGCGTGCCGTCGCTCGTCCACAGCTCGCGTCCGGTCTCCGCCGACGTCGCGGTGAAGAACAAGCGGTGGGGCGTGGCGCGCAGCGAGCCCGGGTCGATGCGCGCGCCCGGAGGCAGCAGCTCCTCCTGCACGGAGCGGGTGCCCGTGGGTGTTCCGTCGGTCACCCAGAGGTCTGGGATGACGGACCCGGGGCTGGCGCCGTTGGAGAGGGACAGGAAGTAGAGGCGCCCGTTCAGTTCGGCCGTGGCCTGGGTGCCGGGCCCGTTGGCGTCGGAGGCGAGCCGGGGCTCGGAGGCGAGGTCCACCAACCGGCGCACGCTGACCGGATCCAATGGGACGGGCTCGCTCTGCGCGAACGCCGGGGCAGCGCCCACTGCCAACGCCAACGCCGAAAGCCACGCACGACCGCTGACCATCCCCATGCCCGCCTCCACGCCCGCCTGCCCGCCAACTGTCCTGCTGGGGGCGCACCGTCATCACGCCCCCGCCGGGCTACAACCCGCGCCCGGTCCGACTGTCCGACAGGTTGCGCACCGCCGGTGTCACACCCGTTTCATGTGTTCACCACCGGCCGCCGCCCTCGGGAACCCACACCGCGACGACCGGCTTCTGTCACACGCCCCCAGCCCCCGCTACAGTGCGGATGACGCATGGCGTCGTACGTCTTCGGTGACGAGGCGAGGTCCACATGAGGCAGCTGCAGGTCCGAGGACTCTTCGACGGGTACGCCATCCAGCCGGGCACCTGGGACGAGCTGTTGGGCACGGGCGACGCGCCCCGGGAGGACGTGCTGCGGCTCCTGGAGCGGCTGGGCTCGCGCGCTCCGGAGGAGTTCTCCCGGATGCAGGCGCTGGCGGAGCGGGCGCTGATGAACCAGGGCGTGACGTTCTCCGTGTACGCGGACCGGCGCGGCACGGAGCGCATCTTCCCCTTCTGTCTCATCCCCCGGCTGGTGTCGGCGGCGGACTGGGCGCACGTGGAGCGCGGGCTGGAGCAGCGTGTGCGCGCGCTGGGCCTGTTCCTGGACGACGTCTACGGCGAGCAGCGCATCTTCGAAGGTCGCCCGGAGCTCAAGGCCATGGTGCTGGGCACGTCCCAGTACCTGCCGAAGCTGCGCGGGGTGCGGCCCGCGGGCGGCGTGCGCATCCACATCGCGGGCATCGACCTCATCCGCGACGGGCAGGGCACCTTCCGCGTGCTGGAGGACAACCTGCGCACGCCGTCGGGCGTGTCGTACGTGATGGAGGGGCGGGTGCTCTCCAAGCGCGTGCTGCCGGAGGTGCTGGAGCGCACGCGAGTGCGGCGCGTGGACCACTATCCCGCCAAGCTGGCGGAGACGCTGCGCGCGTCGTCGCCGGAGGACCCGGAGCGCTCCACCGCGGTGGTGCTGACGCCGGGCCCGTACAACTCCGCCTACTTCGAGCACAGCTTCCTCGCGCGCACCATGGGCGTGGAGCTGGTGCACGGCGCGGACCTCTTCGTGGACGACGACCGCGTGTGGCTGCGCACCACGCGCGGGCCCAAGCGCGTGCACGTCATCTACCGCCGCATCGACGACGCCTTCATCGACCCGGAGGCCTTCCGCCCGGACAGCATGCTGGGCGTGCCGGGGCTGATGCGCGCGTGGGCCGCGGGCAACGTGGCGCTCGCCAACGCGCCGGGCAACGGCGTGGCGGATGACAAGGCGGTGTACGCGTTCGTGCCCGAAATCATCCGCTACTACCTGAGTGAGCCCGCGCTGCTCGCGCAGGTGCCCACGTACGTCTGCGCGCGAGAGGACGACCGCCGCTACGTGCTGGAGCACCTGGAGGAACTGGTGGTGAAGGCGGTGGATGAGGCCGGCGGCTACGGCATGTTGATGGGACCGCAGTCCACGAAGGAGGAGCGCGAGGACTTCCGCCAGCGCATCCTGGCCACGCCGCGCCGCTACATCGCGCAGCCGCGAGTGGAGCTGTCCACGTGCCCCACCTGGGACGCGTCCAGCGGCAGGGTGGTGGCCCGCCGCGTGGACCTGCGCCCGTACATCCTCACCTCGCCACAGGGGCCATGGGTGCTGCCAGGAGGACTGTCGCGCGTGGCGCTGCGCGAGGGCTCCTACGTGGTGAACTCCAGCCAGGGTGGCGGCTCCAAGGACACCTGGGTTCAGAAGGAGGACGCATGATTGCCCGCATCGCGGAGCACTGCTTCTGGTTGGGGCGCTACCTGGAGCGGCTGGAGAGCGTCGCGCGGGTGCTGCAGATGACGGATCAGCTGGCGCTGGACGCGGACCTGCCGGCGGACCAGTCCTGGATGCCGGCGCTGGCCATCTTCGGGGAGCGGGAGGCTTTCGCGAAGAAGCACGGCGCGAAGGCGGAAGCCGACGGCGAGAAGGTGCAGGACTTCCTCACCTGGGAGGATGACAACTTCTCCAGCCTGGTGGCCACGGTGGTGATGGCGCGGGACAACGCGCGCACCATCCGCGAGGTGGTCAGCCGCGAGTGCTGGGAGGTGACGAACGAGCTGTACCACTTCCTCACCGGCGAGGCGGGCCGGGCGGAGTACGCCGCGTCGCGCTTCGGCTTCTACCAGCACATCCGGCGCATGGTGCAGCTGTGCCTGGGCTTCCTGGACAGCACCATGCTGCACGACACGCCGCAGGAGTTCATCTGGCTGGGCGTGATGCTGGAGCGGACGGGGCAGACGTCGCGGCTGTTGGACGTGCACCACCACATCTTCAGCGAGATGAAGCACACGCACCGCGTGGTGGAGACGGCGCTGTGGCTGTCGCTCTTGCGCGCGTGCTCCGGCTTCGAGCCCTTCATGAAGAGCCACCAGGGCCGGGTGACGGGGGACGCGGTGGCGGCGTTCCTGTTGTTCGAGCCGCGCTTCCCTCGCTCCGTGCGCCACTGCCTGGAGTCCGCCTGGCGCTATCTGGGACACCTGTGTCCGGTGGTGGGCCGAGGGCAGCCGGGGGAGGAGTGCTTGAATCGGCTGGTGCCGCTGGTGGAGCAGCTGAAGCCCCAGACGCTGGAGGCGGAGGACGCGTCGGTGCACGCGCTGCTCACGCGCATGGTGGAGGGCACGGACGCGCTCTGCGCGAGCATCACCCGTGATTTTTTCGGCAAGGCCCCCGCGCAGGTGGGCACCCAGGAGATGGCCGGATAGAGTCCGCCGCCATGTTGAACCTGCTCGCGCTGTCCTTCGAGGGAGAGCTCGCCCCTGGTTTGGACTTGCGCTGCCTGGCCCCGGGACAGAAGCCGCCGGACGGCTGGGGCGTGGGCTACTACCCGGGCGGCGAGCTCGCGGCCACGGTGCTCAAGGAAGCCGCGCCCCAGCTGCACAGCCGCCGCAGCGAGCTGGTGGCCACGTGGGATCCGCTGGAGTCGTCGCTCTTGATGCTGCACCTGCGCACGGCGACATGGGGCCCTCTCACGGAGGCCAACACGCAGCCCTTCGTGCGCAGCGCCTGGGGCCGGGACTGGCTGCTCGGGCACAGCGGCAGCCTGGAGCAGCGGCTCCAGATCGCACCGGGGGCGCGCTTCGAACCGGTGGGCTCCACGGACTCGGAGACGCTGTTCTGCCGCTTCCTGGACTGGATGCAGGAGCAGGGCTGGCGGAGCCTGGGGGACGTGGACGCGCCCCGCCTGCGCGCGTGGCTGGAGGAGATGAACCGCCTGGGGCCGCTGACGCTGGTGGTGTCGGACGGCAGGGACTTGTGCGTGTACGCGGACCGCACGAACGCGACGCAGGCGTGGGTGTGGCAGGTGTCGCCGCCCTACGAGCGGCTGGTGCTGGGCGACGACGACGTGGAGTTGGACCTCACGCGCCGGGGAGCCAAGAGCCGCAAGGGCGTCATCGTCGCCACACACCCGCTGGGGTCGCGCACGGACGTGCCGACGAACTGGAAGCAGCTGTCGCCAGGGGCGCTGGTGCTGGTGCGCCAGGGGGCCATCCGCGTGGAGGTGCTGCCTCCGGAGGCGGGAGGGCAGGGCACGGTGGCGCCCATGATGGCGGCGGAGTTCGAGGCGCGAAGCCGCCTGCGCCGTCCGCCGGAGACGCCGGTGCGGGTGATGGACGTGTTGCACCGCACGATCTACCGCTACGAAAAGCCGGTGGAGCGCAGCTCGCACCTGTTGCGGCTGACGCCTCTGCACGACCGGCTCCAGTCGCTCTTGTCGCACGAGGTGTGGATGTCGGTGGG
The DNA here is from genome assembly GCF_003668955.1 of Corallococcus sp. AB038B. Taxonomy (NCBI): domain Bacteria; kingdom Pseudomonadati; phylum Myxococcota; class Myxococcia; order Myxococcales; family Myxococcaceae; genus Corallococcus; species Corallococcus sp. AB038B. Next base: position 138,375 of record NZ_RAWO01000019.1, read on the forward strand.
GGTGACGCGGTCGGAGTACGAGGACGTCTTCGGCAACCGTGTGCGCCGGGCGGTGGTGGACACGCCCTACACGGAGCTGGTGATGGAGGCCCGCTCGCGCGTGGAGCTGCGGGACACGGATCCGTTGGGATACCGGCCGCTGCACGTGCGCTCGGTGCTGCCGCTGGTGTGGATGCCGTGGCAGGCGAACATGCTCCAGCCGTACCTGCTGCCGCCGGAATTGCCAGACACGCAGCTGGAGGAGTTGCTGGAGTACGCGATGAGCTTCGCGCGCCGCAACGACTTCGACCTCTTGGACACGCTGCTGGACATCAACTACTCCATCTTCAAGGAGTACCAGTACGCGCAGGGCACCACGACGCTGAACACCACGGCCTTCAGCGTGTACTCGGCGCGCAGGGGCGTGTGTCAGGACTTCGCCAACGTGTTCATCTGCCTGGCGCGCCTGTTGGGAGTGCCGGCGCGCTACGTGTGCGGCTACCTCTACACGGGGCCCAAGCACGCGAACGCGGTGATGGCGGAAGCCTCTCACGCGTGGGTGCAGGTCTATCTGCCGGAGGTGGGGTGGAAGGGCTTCGACCCCACGAATGGCATCCTCACGCAGACGCACCACGTGCGCGTGGCGGTGGGGCGCCAGTACTCCGATGCGACGCCCACGACAGGCACCATCTACCTGGGCGGTGGTGGGGAGCAGCTGGAGGTGCTGGTCCGCTGCGAACCGGTGTCTTCCGAGGGGCAGTGAATCGGCTGTCCCAATTCAAGACCTATTTGGATGTATTCACTTGGGGTGTGGCTGGAACGGGGGTGAACATGGTCTGCTGCTCCTCTCTCGAACCCGTACGAGGAGTGATGTCCATGAAGCGCATCTTGTCATTGATGATTGCCACGTTGGCCCTGGCCTGCTCAGGCCCGGACATGCATGACGCAGGTGAGGAGGGTGGCGAATCCCTGGCCACCCAGGAGAACGCCGCGAGCTACTACGTCTGTGGTGCGCCGGTGTTCAACTGCCCGTCGGGCTACACCATCCTCAATCAATTCTGTTCGGCGCACTGCACGACGCTGGGCTATTCGTGTGCGACCTGGGGCTACAACGAAACCCTCTGTTACAAGCCGGATCCCATCACCGGAACCATCAGTGCGACGCCCACGAACGTGCGCATCAACCTGGATGTGACGCAGACGGGGACGACGAACGTCTGCTTCGACGTCAGCGGCATCTCCGAGGGAGAGGTCTGGCTGAGCGTGAACAACCAGTCCGAAGTGCTCTTTGCCCGTGGTGACAACTTCTGCCAGGCAGCGCCCTGGATCACGGCGGGCAACACCTTCGCGTTCAAGCTCTACTCAGGCAGGGCGCACACCACGCTGCTCGCCACCGCGACCGTGACGGGAGAGGGCTACCGCGGCGGCACCAATCCGCCCCCGCAGTGCGGCCCCTGCCAGTCAGGCTACTCCTGCTTCTGTGGAGACCGCGTGTGCCGCCGCGAAGGCACGATGTGTCCGTGATGTGAGCCACGAAGCCGGGGGATGACGCTGTCCCCCGGCTTCGTGCCGGAGCGGATTCTCCATTGGGCGCGATAGGGTGTGCGCTCATGACAGCAAAGGAAAACGCTCCCACTCGCCGTTCAGCGGTCCTGCTCGGGACGTTGCTTCTTGCGGCCTGCGCAGAAGGTCCAACGCACACGACCCCTGTCTCGGCTCGGAAGTGGGTAGGGCCTCTGGTGGCCGTGCCTGGTGGCGGGCAGTTCCGCACCATCGTCTACTATGGCCCGTGGCAATGCAGCTCGCAGTTCATGGCCTACTGCCGTGAGAAGTGCGGAGGGAGTGGATACGCTCTCCAAGGCTGCATGTGGCTCGCGGACGTGAAGATGGACTTTGAAGGCACGGTCGTTCGAGCTGGAAGCCGGTTCGGAATGACGAACTGCTGCTGCAACTACGGGACGCTCAGCCCCGCCCAGAACAAGGCTGCCCGCGACAAATGGGACGACAGCCGTCCAGAGTTCCGGGAGCAGTGGGCAAAGCGCTTTGCAGCGTGGCCCTCGGAGAACGGGGACCCCTACGAGGGGCATCACATCCGGGACCTCTGGCATGGAGGCAACCCCACGGACTGGGACAACATCCTGCCGTTTCCCAAGGACATCCATCAGACGCTCTTCAAACTCTACAACCAGTGTTACGCGAACTCGCCTCCGTGGACGAGCGTCGGCACGGACTATCCCTATGGAGCATAGGCACAAGGCGATGAACGAGCTGCTCGATGAGATATCGCGCCTCCACGTTCCCAACCCGCCTGCAACGCTGGAGCAACTGGGTGCGTTCGAGCAGCGCGTGGGCTGGCGTCTGGATCCGGACCTGCGCGCCTTCTACCTGCATTGTGATGGGGCCCGGCTGTTCGCGCAGAGGGATCCACTGTGGGACCCGGCACCATGCCTGGGAACAACTGCTCCGGCGCGTTCAGTCGCTCCGTAACCGTCCGGTGGACGTCGTGCCGGGACGCTTGAAGACAGGCCCCGGCCGTGCTCGGCGGGCGCCGCGAGGAGCGAGTTGTTCAGGGACTGAGCTGGAGGGGCGACTCGGGCGGGTCGGCGGT
>NZ_RAWO01000187.1:0-420 GCF_003668955.1 Corallococcus sp. AB038B
CAATTACTTTTCTCGCCTCAAATCGAATCGGTAGAAGTTCAATGTCGAAGTTTACGCCGACGAGGATATCGAAGCATTCAAAGAAGGGCAAGCGATCGACGAAGCGGTTCAGCGGCAACACCTTCGGTATAACACTCCCGATACCGACCAACTCGAACGCGCAACATCCCCGAAACGCCCTACTTCATCATCGGTAATACCAGCAAAACGAAGCTCCATGCGCAACAAAAAAACTTCGTGATTCTATTTCAATAAAATTCATCAAAACGGATTCTAAAATTCTTCTCTAGGCGGTTCTCTACTGCCTCCCCATCAGTTTCATACTTATCTATTATTAATAAGTCAAAAAAAATAATTTTTTGAATTTTGAGTTTTTGGATCGCTAAATACGCTGTTCAACACGTGAATAGTACTCTCTCT
>NZ_RAWO01000188.1:0-420 GCF_003668955.1 Corallococcus sp. AB038B
CCAGTCCATCAGCAGCCCCTCCCGGTCGACGGCGTCGCACACCACGTCCACCTCCTCGCGCACCTCCACGGTGGACGGGTCCGTCACGCGCGTGCACAGCGCGACCGCGACCTGCTCGAAGGCCACCTCGGGCGTGCGGCCCTCGCCTCGCACCGCGACCTCGCCGCCCCGGGAGAAGACCTCCCAGCGAGGGGGCGGGGACTCGTCTCCGGTCCATGGCTCCGTGCTCATTCACGCGCCTCCAGTCGAGGTGCATCCAGGTGTCGCGTGAACCAGTCCGCCGCGCGGCGCGCCACCTCCTCCAGCGTGCCGGGCTCCTCGAACAGGTGGGTGGCGCCGGGGATGACGATGAGGGACTTGGCGGCGGACAGCTCGTCGAACGCGTCCTGGTTCAGCTCCAGCACGTCCACGTCCAGGCTG
>NZ_RAWO01000189.1:0-420 GCF_003668955.1 Corallococcus sp. AB038B
TCGGAGCTGCGGCTGGGTGTGCCGCACCAGGAGGCGGTGTTCTACTTCCGCGCCACGGCGGCGGGCACCGTGACGCTGTCGGTGGCGGGCGACGGAGTGAGCGCGTCGCAGGCGCAGACGGTGGAGTGAGCCGCGAGGCGCGGAGCTGTCCGGCCCGGCGCCTGTGCCTCAGGGAAGGCTCTCGGGCGTGCTCGTGAAGAGGGCACGGAAATGTCCCAACTTCCGCGGCTCGCGTGTCCAAGCTGACGACGATGCGCCAAGGGCTGAGCCCCACGGAGATACAAGACCTGTATGACCGGTATGCCCCTGGCATGTACCGGAGGGCCTTCGCCTTGCTTCAGCGGGAGGCGGATGCCTGGGACGCGGTGCAGGAGGCGTACATCCGCCTCATCCAGTCCGCGGCCGATTTCCGGCGGGAGT
>NZ_RAWO01000190.1:0-420 GCF_003668955.1 Corallococcus sp. AB038B
CACCGTCGCGATCACACGAACCGGTGGGCAGGTCGTCGGAGAGCGTCGCGCTCACGAGCCCCAGCGCGGGGCCGGTGCGGAAGCTTTCGACCAGACCCTCGTGGGTGGTGGAGACATAGGACGGGGCCACGGCGCCGACACCGGCGCCACGCTTGGCGAAGGCCGTCCACATCCGCTCAGCATCCGCGGGGTCGATGGCATAGGCACCCGCGAGGATGGCGTCACGCGCCTCCAGGAAGGTGGGCGCGTAGGGCGTCTGCATGTACCCCAGGACGATGTACCGCTTCATCCGGTCCTGGGCCTCCTGGAACGGGTGCGCGCGCAGCAGCGAGGTATATGCCTCCCACAGCATGGTGGCCCACACTTCACCGGAGTTGTGGACCTGCGAGTTCACGCTGGCGTTCGGGATGAGGGGCGCGG
>NZ_RAWO01000191.1:0-419 GCF_003668955.1 Corallococcus sp. AB038B
TGACCGCGAGCAACTGCGCACGCTCCTGCTCGACAGCCTTCCTCCCGAGACGATTCGGTGGGGAAGCAAGGTGCGCGCGGTGGAACCCCTGTCGGATGGGCGCTATCGCGTCGCGAATGAGCACGGCTCGCTCGGTGAGTTCGACCTCGTGGTGGGCGCGGACGGCGCCTGGTCCAAAGTGCGCGCCGCACTGACGCCCGTGCAGCCGGCCTACACCGGCGTTACCTTCGTCGAACTATGGCTCACCGATGTCGACCGGCGTCACCCCGAGATCGCCCGGCGCGTCGGCCACGGCACCTATTTTTCGATGCATGGCGGCGCGGGCATCGTCGCGCAGCGCAACGGCCACGCCACCCTGCGCGTCTACGCCGCGATCCGCACAAGCCCTCAAGAAACCGACCGCCCCGATCTGGCGCTGG
>NZ_RAWO01000192.1:0-419 GCF_003668955.1 Corallococcus sp. AB038B
TCGACTCCGAGAGTTTTATGTCCGCGAAATAATAATGAACGAAGAGTTCGCAAACGGTTTGATGCTGCTGACTGGGGCAATACTCGATTTCTATGGATGAAATGATTGGAAATAATCGATCCACTATCACGACGTACGGGTGGCTCTCGACGTTGACGACGAGGATAGACTGGTGTTGGATAACTTGATGTGGAAGTTTTAGTTGCAGTACTTGATCGCGCAGGATGAGGATACAAATTTTGAAAAGATGTAGTCGATTTGGAACGGCCTGGTCTATATATACATAATATATACATATACAGGAGATATAATAATAGTATAAGACGATAGAAGATGCAGTTGCGTGCTGTGTAGAAGAGGTAACGAGCCGATTTGTGCTTACCGGATCGAAAAAATGAACCAGATTAGAGCATTGATCA
>NZ_RAWO01000193.1:0-419 GCF_003668955.1 Corallococcus sp. AB038B
CCAGCACCTGACTGCGGCGACCCTGCTCCACGCCGGGAGGAGGACCCGCCTCGAAGTGCAGCGCGACGGACAGGCTGCCATCCGCCGCGTCCTGCATGTCCAGGCGCGCGGGGAAGCCCATCAGCCCGAGGATGTCCCCGAGGAGCTTCTCCACGCGCGGCCGGAAGTCCGGGGCCGGAGTCCCGCCCGAGGCGGGAGCGCCGCCCACGGGGGCCTGCTGAGGAACCTGCTGCTCGCTCACTTGCGTTTTCCTCCCGCTGTCGCCACCGCGGGCGTTCCGCCCCCTGCCTGGGGCTTGTTCTTCCGGTCCAGCCACTTCCGGAGCCCGTACTGCTGCGCGATGGAGAGGATGTTGTTGGTGAAGATGTAGAGCGACAGGCCGGCCGGGTACTGAAGCAGCGTCAGCGTGAAGATGCCGG
>NZ_RAWO01000194.1:0-419 GCF_003668955.1 Corallococcus sp. AB038B
GCTCGGCTACGTGCCCGGCCTGGCCGGGATGCACGACGTCGACGACTACCCCGAGACCCGCCAGGTGCCCGGGCTGGTGGTCTACCGCTACGACTCGCCGCTCTTCTTCGCCAACGCCGAGAACTTCCGCCGTCGCGCCCTCGAGGCGGCCGACGACGGTGGTCCGGACGTCGAGTGGTTCCTGCTGAACTGCGAGGGGATCGTCGAGGTCGACCTCACCGGGGTCGACGCGCTCGAGGAGCTGCGCGCGACGCTCGTCGACCGCGGCGTCGCCCTCGCCCTGGCCCGCGTGAAGCAGGACCTGCGCCACGACCTCGAGGCCGCCGGGTTCCTGGCCGAGCTCGGGAAGCACCTCCTCTTCCCCACCCTCCCGACCGCCGTCGCGGCGTACGCGGAGGCCTACCGGCAGCGCCACGGCG
>NZ_RAWO01000195.1:0-418 GCF_003668955.1 Corallococcus sp. AB038B
TGCGCAGCACGGACGGGTTGCTGACGGTGGCCAGGCGCGACAGCGTGTCCGGGTCCCTGGTGAGCCGGGCCTGCTGCTTGAGGTGACCCAGCGACTGGGAGAAGGCGTTGGCGTCCGCCCGCGCGGCGGCATCCGGGTTCATCTCGCGCTTCGCCGGGCCCTGGGCGAACAGGTCCGCCACCGAGTCGAGCGCCTGCACGTGCGCGAGCCTGCGCAGCTCGGTGACGTGGGGAATGTGTTCCGCCTCCTGCTCCAGCGCGGCCAGGAAGTCGGACAGCACGCAGGTGGCGGGCTCCCAGCCGTGACGCGAGAGGGAGATGAGGTGACCCACCAGCTCATTCGCGTCGAACGGGTCACCGCGCGACAGCTCCCTCGCGGCGGCCTTGCGGCGCACCTCGGCTCCGCCACCCAGCGCGTG
>NZ_RAWO01000196.1:0-418 GCF_003668955.1 Corallococcus sp. AB038B
AGGTATCGGCCATGAAAGGGGCTCCGCCGGGGAAGTCGTCCATACCACCCTCCCCCAGCGGCGCACCTTAGCCTTGCGCGCTCAGACTTTCATCTCGCGCACGTCCGGAGCGATTTTCAGCTTCGGCTCGGTGAGCTTCTGGACCAGCTCCACCGTCACGCCCGGGGCCAGCTCGCGCAGGACGAGCCCCTCCGGCGTCACGTCCAGGAAGGCGTGGTCCGTGACGATGTGGTGCACGCACTTGAGGCCCGTCAGGGGCAGCGAGCACTTCTTGAGGATCTTCGGCTGACCCTCCTTGTTCGCGTGCTCCATGGCCACGTAGATGCGCTTGGCGCCCACCGCCAGGTCCATGGCGCCGCCCATTCCCTTGACCATCTTCCCGGGAATCATCCAGTTGGCCAGGTCCCCCTCTTCGGAG
>NZ_RAWO01000020.1:0-100780 GCF_003668955.1 Corallococcus sp. AB038B
CGAGACCCGGCTAAGGAGTCTCGGCTCGCTGATTCGTCGGCACTTCCCTCTCGCTGCGCTTTTCAGCGCTGCTCTTGAGGTGAAGCGCCCTCAAAAAATTGACTGCGGGTTTCCGCAATCCATTACTGCTTGGGCTTGCTATTTGGTTTTCAAAGACCGAGCCGCTTGTTGCGACTTTGTTGCTTGCCGGCTTGTTTCGCCCGGCGGGGTTGCAGCTTCTATTTCAGTTCGCAGTCAGCGTCAACTTCGCTTTTGCGTCCTGCGGGCTTCTTCGAAGTTCGTCGGCGCCGTCCAGTGACTTCCGCCGTTTCTTTTCGAAGGGGAGCGGCTTCTACTTCAGCGCCGCGTTCCCTGTCAACCGCTTGCTGTCAGCTTCCTTCACCGCTTTGCGTCCGTCGTGTTGCCTTCCGGACCGCTGCTTCTTCGGTGGGGCGCGGCTTCTATCTCTTCGCCGCGTTCGCTGTCAACTCGCTTGGTTGACTGCCCTATTTTCTTTTCGGTGCTGCTCTCTCCCCGAAGTGCCTTCCGCGCCAGTGCGCGGGCTTCGAGGTGAGGGGCGCGGCTTCTACCTCTTTGCCGCGTTCGGGATCAACAACCTTCGTCGATCCTTTTCTTCCCCCGCGCTGACCTTCCGAGGCCCAGGGCCCCGCCGGTCGTCGCGGAGGGGGCACTCTCTAACGCTTCAGGCCGAAGACGTCAAACCTTCGTTTGAGCCGAACCTGATCATTGGCGCTCCGACGAATAGAGGCCTGAACGCCTGGCCGCTGACGGGGCTGCTGGCCGCTCCGTCGGTCCGGACACGACAAGGCCCCCGACCCGGTGACAGGTCGGAGGCCCTTTCTCCCTACGGATGCCGCTTCAGCTCACGGCGTCGCGGGGTCGAACGTGGAGATGCTCCAGCCCATGCGCTCGTGGCCGAACTTGTTCCAGTCCGGGTTCTTGCCGTTGACGACCTGGGCGTCCGTGTAGGACGGCGCCCCGGAGCCGGAGCCGGAGCCGGAGAAGATGTTCACGCTGATGGTGGAGCCCGTGTACGTGGGGTGCGTGTTGTCCGACTGGATGTAGTCGTAGCTGGTGCTGCTGTTCGCCAGGTGGCCGTTCGCGTCGCGCAGCGTGCTGCGCAGGGTGACGCTGATGCGCTGCACGTAGGCGTCCTCGGTCTCGCCGGCGCGGTACGCGATGGCCTCGGAGTCAATCTGGCCGTCGCCGTTGCGGTCGTAGTCCGACGCCATCATCTCCGCGAAGGAGTCCGAGCACTTGAAGCCGTACTTCGCCGCCAGGTTACAGGCGCGCCAGTTGCTGCGCGCCAGCAGCGGCAGGAAGTACTGCTGCTTGTTCACCTTCTGGCCCGTCGTCGCGTCCGTGCAGGCCGTCAGCACGTTGTCCGCGTCATAGCCGGGGTAATAGATGTTGGAGATGACCTTCACCTTGGCGGTGGTCGCGTACTGGTTGATGGTCTGCATGCCACGTTCCATGTACGTGGTGCAGGTCGCCAGCGCGTTCTGCAGGCCGCTGTAGTTACAGGTGCCGGTCTGGTCGGTGAACGCGCTGCGGGCCTGCAGGTAGTCGTTGCCGCACATCTCGAACATCACGACGCGCGTCTTGGCGTCCTGCATGTAGGAGCGCTCGGAGACGATCTTGTTGTTGTAGATGTCGTCCGCCTTCGCGCCGGACTTCGTGCGGCGGATGACCTCCACGTTGGCGCCCCACTTCTTCGCCGCGTACTCACCCTCCACCACCGGGGCCGCACGACGCCCCACGCTGGAGATTCCGCCGTTATAGCCGGCGAAGATGGAGTCGCCGTAGGCCACCACCCGGTACGTCTGCGACGCCGAGCGGTTGATGGTCCACGACGTGTTCTGGTTGATGGTGCTGGCCAGCGCGGTGCCACTGAGGGTGGTGGCGGCGAGGACGGCGGCGAGGGACAGCCCGCTGCGACGAACGGACATACCGGCTCCTGAAGAGGTAGGGGGTTCCCGCCCCGGCAATGGGGAGAGGCCGCGCACGGTACACGGCTTTGATTCAGGAATCACTCCGCAGACCGGAATTAACTCCGCACTATGTATTCCATGTTGAACATGAATTCCGCCACGATGCGTCACAGGGGTGCTGTCGCGCGCCCTTCTCTGACGCGGCGCTTCCGGTTGACGCGTTGTTTCACGACTAGAGTGCGGCCATGAACATCTCCGGGAGCGCCCGAGCATTGGGCCAGTGGCTGCTGTTGGGCGCCATCGTGGGGGGCGTTTGCGGCGTGGCGTCCGCGGTGTTCCTGGCGCTGCTGGAGGAGGCCACGGAGTTCCGGCTGGCGCATGAGTCGCTGGTGTACGCGCTGCCCTTGGCGGGCCTCGTCCTGGGGGCGGTGTATGGCCGGTGGGGCGCGTCCATCAAGGGCGGCAACAACCTGGTGCTGGACACGGTGCATGAGGGCGACGCGGTGATTCCCCTGCGCATGGCGCCCATGGTGCTGCTGGGCACGGTGCTCACGCACCTGTTCGGCGGGAGCGCGGGACGCGAGGGCACCGCCGTGCAGATGGGGGCGAGCCTGGCGGACCAGATTGCCTGGCGCTTCCGCGTGGCTCCGGAGACCCGGCGCGAGCTGCTGGCGGCGGGCATCGCGGGCGGCTTCGGTTCGGTGTTCGGCACTCCGCTGGCGGGCACGGTGTTCGGGCTGGAGGTCGTGTGCGTGGGCCGGCTGGGCTACGAGGCGCTCCTGCCCGCACTCACGGCCGCCGTCGTGGGCGACCTGGTGACTCGGGGGCTGGGCATCCATCACACCGCGTACCCGGTCCCTCAGGCGCTGGCGCTGACGTTGCCCGTGCTGGGCAAGTGGCTGGTGTTCGCGGTGGGCATCGCGGGCGTGGCGGTGGCCTTCATCGAGGGCACGCATGGACTGAAGCGGGTCCTGGAGCGCCGCGTGCCCTGGCTTCCCGTGCGCATGGCCCTGGGTGGCCTGGGGGTGGTGGGGCTCTGGAAGCTCGCGGGAACCAGCGACTACCTGGGCCTGGGCGTGCCGGGCATCCTTCGCGCGTTCGAGGATGTGTCGCTGCCTTGGGGTGCGTTCGCCTGGAAGCTCGTGTTCACGGTGGTGACGCTGGGCGCGGGGTTCCTGGGCGGTGAGGTGACTCCGCTGTTCTTCATTGGCGCGGCGCTGGGCAATGTCCTCGCTCGGCTTTTGGGACTGCCCGTGGACCTGGGCGCGGCGGTGGGCATGGCGGCGCTGTTCGCGGCGGCAGCCAATACGCCGCTCGCGCTGTCCCTGATGGCGGTGGAGCTGGTGGGCGCCTCCGTGCTGCCTCACGTGGCCATCGTCGCCACGGTGGCGTACCTGCTCACGGGCCACCGGGGCATCTATCCGTCGCAGCGCATCGCCCGGAAGAAGCTGGGCGGGCCTCTGCTGAACCGGGTCGTCGCGTTGCGCGACCTGCACGAGGAGCCCCGAAAGGAATCCGAGGCGCCTCGCTAACGGGCGCTACTTGGAGGGGACGAGCCCCTCCGTGTGCCAGAACTCCACGTGCCCGGTGTCCAGCGAGTAGATGGCGGAGACGACCGCGAGCTCGCCCGCGTCGACCTTGGCCTTGAGGAGCTGGGAGCGCTCGGTGAGCTGGCGGGTGACGGCGTCCACGTTCGCGTGCGAGGCCTTCACCACCTTGGGGTCGTGCCTGTCCGCATCCGTGAGGTGGGCGTCGACGAGGTTGCTCTTCACGGAGGAGACGAGCGCGTCGAGGTTGGGCGAGCCGGTGCTCTGGCCGTCCGGGATGGTGAGACCCGCCTTCACGGCGCCGCAAGACTCGTGGCCCATGATGACGATGAGGCGCACGCCCAGGTTGGCGACGCCGTACTCGATGCTGGCGACGACGAGGGGCTCCAGTTCGTTGCCGGCCTCGCGCACGACGAAGAGCTCACCCAGGCCCTGGTCGAAGACGAGCTCCGGGGGCACTCGCGAGTCGCTGCAGGTGACGACGATGGCGTGCGGGTGCTGCTCGTTGGCCAGCGCGTGGCGCACCGCGAGGGTCTGCGCGGGGTGGCGTGCCACGCCCTTGGTGAAGCGCAGGTTGCCCTGCTCCAGCCGGTGGAAGGTGACCGGCGGCGCTTCGGGCTTCACGGTGGGGTGGGACGGATGCGGGTCCTGGGCGAGCGCGGGCATGGCGATGCCCAGCAGCGCGACGGCCGCGGCGGTACGAAGAAGAGGAATCATGGGGTGTGACCTGGGGTGGGGTGTACGCCGCAAGACGTGGGTCCGGGCGCCCCGCAGGGGTAACAGGGTGGCGAACCGGAAACCATGAACTCCACGGCAGGCTCCGCCGTCGTACGTCTTCCTACCTGAGGTTCAGGGCACTGTTTGAGCCGTCAGGCCCACGGCTCTGTCGTCCCTTCGCCTCAGCTCCGGGGTGGCTATCTGGAACTCCGTGGGCAGCATCCTCAGGATGCGTTCGCGGCGGTAACGGGCGTTTGTCAGGCGCTGCTCCAGGGCGGCCTTCTCTGCTCGGGTCGCCTTGTCGGGCTTCTCGGTGCGCTGGGTGAGGGCTGCCAACCTTCGCGAGACCTCTTCAATCTCGCGGTCGATGAGCACCGGTTGGATGTTCCGCTTCGCTTTCGCCTTGCGGCCCTGGGCGTTGTTTTCAATCCAGACCGGCAACACTGAAACATCCGCCAGGGACACCGGGGCTCCGGGCTCCGACCTGGTCACTCCGACTCGCAAGAGCAGTGTGTCTCTCTTGTCTCCGTCCTTGCCCAGCTGTCCCTTCACGTGCCGGTAGAAGCGCGCCTGGTTCGCCACCAGGTTGCCCAATGAGTAGGCGATGAAACCCCGGCGCCCGGACTTCGTCGTGTAGGCCTCCAATGGCTGCAACACGTGCGGATGGTGACCGATGACCGCGAAGGCTCCTGCTTCCAGGAAGGACTGACCCAGGGCCCTGTCCAACGGGTGCGGCGTGTCCGTGTACTCGCGCCCCCAGTGCCCCATTACGAAGAGCGCGTCACACTTCGCTGCCGCTGCTCGCACCCGCTCCAGTGCCTCCTCCGGTTTCAGTCCCCTTCTCGAGGCGTGCTCCGGGTAGGGCAACAGCGCTACGTGCGGCGCGTCCGCTTCCTTCGGGTTGCTGAAGCCGTTCAGGCTCCTCGTGAAGGAGAGGAAGCCCAGCTTGAGGCCTCGCACCTCCATGAACACCGGCTCCCAGGCCGCGTCTCTTGTCGTCCCCGTGCCCGTGTGGCGCAGTCCCGCTGCGTCCAGGTGTCGCAGCGTCTCCACCAGGCCTTCCACGTGCTGATCCCTTGCGTGGTTGTTGCCCGTGGACACCACCTTCACTCCGGCGTTCACCAGGGCCTGCACCATGGCTGGGGGCGCGTTGAAGACCAGCTCCTTCGTGAAGGCCTTGGTGTTGGCCGTGACCGGCGTCTCCAGGTTCACCACGCCCACGTCCGCGGTGCGCAGCACGTCCGACAGCGGGCCGAAGACGTGGTCCCAACCTTCGTGGTTTCCACTGCGCGCGTGGGCCTTCGCCACCGACTTCACCTCGCCGTGCGGAATCACGTCTCCGCCAAAGACGAGCTCCACTCGCGCGGGCGCGGCCATCCCCCACAGCGGGATGAACACCAGCAGGGCCCCCCACCCTCGCATCAGTCCTGCTCCCGCACTCCGATGAATACTTCCCGGTTCCAGGGGTCCCTGCGCGTCGTCGCGGGACAGCCGGCCTCTCTCATCCATTCGAGCCAGTCTTCACGCCGGAACAGTCCGAAGCGGTGGCGCTCCTGTGACATGCTCACCGTTCCGTCCGCTTCGCGCAGCAGATAGGCGAACGCGGTCTCGAAGGTCTCGTCGTCCGGATCCGGATCCCAGGTCCACATGAGATAGCGCATTCCTCGCCCGTCCGGCCCGTCGTGGCCTCCGGACTCGGTGAGGGGCTCGAAGGTCTCACGCACGCAGTCCGGCAACAGCACCACCCGGCCTCCCGGACGGCAATGCGCCACCGCTGTCTGGACCGTGGCGCGCGCGTCCTCGCGGTCCACCGCGTACATGATGGCGTCGTGCACCATCACCCGATCGAACGTGCGCCCCAATCGCAGCGAGCGCATGTCCCCCACGCGGTGCTCGCACTCCGGATTCACCTTGCGGCTCACCGCCACCATCTCCGCCGAGCGGTCCGTCAGCGTCAGCGTGAAGTGCTTCTTCATGTGGAAGGCCAGGCTTCCTCCGCCCGACCCCAGTTCCAGCATCGTGCTCGCCGGGCCCTCCTCCGGATGCAACATGGGGAGCAGGTCCTCCGCCTCCTCCCCGTACTCCTCCGGTGGCGAGAACAACGGCCACCAGCCGGCAAGGTCGGTGTAGAGCTGTGGCTCCTCCACGGGAGGCGGGAGCACGGTGCGCAACGACGACATGGATGACTTCCTCGGAGATGGGGCACCGTTCTACCGCCCGGACAACCCGTGCGTCCATGAGGCCTAACGGACCTGGATGGCGTCCGCGACCACGTAGGTCCCCGCCGTCACCCACCGGCTCAGCTGGACCTTGTTCCACCCCGCCGGGAAGCTCCACGTGCCGAGCGTGTTCCACCTTGCTCCGTTGACCGTCTGGTTCACCTTCACGTTCGCCAGCTGCGTGCCGGATGCGTTCGTGACGATGAAGGGCGCGACCGTGGAGCGGTCGCTCGCCGCCGTCCACCACGCGTCCACCGTCTTCGTTCCCGCCGCGGACATGTAGAACCAGAACGTCGCTGGCTCCGACACCGCTGCTCCCTGAGACACCAGGTAGCTGGTGCCGTAATAGCCCGCCACGTTCGTGGACGAGGCCCAGCTCGCTCCCGTGAGCTGGATGTAGCCCTTGGACTGGTCGTTGTTCGCGTTGTTGCTGTCGATGACCAGCCCCGTCGACGAGCCTCCACCGGACGTCCACAGGTACGTCACGTCCACCCAGTCGTTGTTCGACATGCCCAGGTCCGTCCAGAACGTCCCGTCCGCGATGTCGATGCCCGCGGGGTTCGACGGCCGGCGCCCGAACTGGTCCAACCCGCCGTTGAAGTTGTCCTGGTACGCCGCCTGCGACTCCGGCTTGCCCTGCGGCAGCGTCTTCCACATCTCGCGCACGCTGGACGGGTTCCAGTAGTCGTCCTTCGTGTTCCACGGGCCCACGTCCCAGACGGACGTCGTCGCGCACTTCGCTGTCTTCGAATAGCAGACGCGCACCTGGTACTCGGAGCCTCCGTTCGACGCGAGCCCCCGCCGCGACGGCAGCGCGACGAAGCGGTCGTTGGTCTTGATGACGTGGCCGTTCGCCGTCGTGCCTCCCACCAGGCCCTCACGGGTGGCATAGACGCGGTAGGTCAGCGGCGCGAGTGTCTGGAGCCCTTCCTCCGTGCCTCCTTCGCGCCAGCCATCCAGGTCCACCGCCTGGACCACCGGACCGCGGCCTCTCTCGTCCGCGATGAGCGCGAGGCGCACCTGCACCTCCGTGCCCGAGCGGGGCAGGCGCACGGCTTCGTCTCCCGTGGCGGTGCGCCATTCGCTCCAGGCTCCTCCGGGGGTTCTCACGCGCACGTCCACTTCGACGCCCTGCCCCAGGCCTACTGCCGCCTGGACTCGCGGGCGGAAGGTGTCCACGGGCTGCTCGAGCGTGCGCGCCGGAAACTCGAAGAGACCCGTGAGCCGGCTCAGACCTTCGGGACGGCGCATCACGGCGTTGGGTTCGTAGAGCAGCCCGTCTCGCGTGCCCACGAGCTCCGACGTGCCTGTTCCGGCGGAAAGATTCTCCGTCCAATGCTGCGTGCCGGGCTCCGCCGCCTCCACTCCTTCCGCGAAGACCGCGCCCAACATCACCGCCATCAGGGTGGACCGCCACGACGCGCGCATGCCTGGACTCCCGGGAAATGGACAAAAACGTTTAGGCCGTTCAACGTTTAAATCCGTATTTCCCGGTTCTCAAGAGCCAAGGTGTGAAACAGCGTTGGCTCAGTGCATCACGTTCCGTTGATGACGGAGCGGATCCACGGCGTGTACGTGGCCACGTTGGTGAACATGGAGAACGTGTTGCACTGGTTGGAGCCGAACCCGCTCACAATCCCATACAACTTCCCGTTGAAGGCCAGGGGTCCTCCATCGTCCTTCGTGCAGACGTTGGCGGTGGCGCTCGGCGTCGTGCACAGCACCGCGCCGTTGACGTAGTCGCTTCCCACCATGTCCCGGCAGGTGGCCGTGGAGGTGATGCTCAGGCTCACTCGCTTGAGCGCATCGGAAGTGGGTGCTGTCTGGGTGCGACCCCAGCCGCTCGCGACGTACGGCGCACCCAGGGGCGCGGGCGCATCCGGCAGCGTCAGCGTCTGCACCGCCTGGGAGAGGTTGAAGGGCTGGGCGAGCTGGAGGAGCGCGACGTCGTGGACCGAGCCGTTGTAGGACGGGTGCATCACCTTGCGCGATACCGCTCGGTACTGCTCGTCCGCCTCCACCGAGCCCAGCCGCAGGTCTCCCGCGTAGATGCGCATGGAGGCGGGGGTGACGCCCTCGACGCAGTGGGCGGCCGTCACCACCCAGCCGGCCCGGAGGAGCGTGCCTCCGCAGGTGAACGCGCCCGTCACGTGGAGGCGCACCTGGTGGGGCAGCTCGTACCGGGCAGCGATGCCTCCGCCGAGGATCTCCTGGGTCTGGACGCCGGGGACAGCTACCTCATCCGGCTCTCCACCACAGGCGAGGAACCCCAATGCCATCAACGCGGATGCGAAACGGGATGTCTTCATGCGGTGAGACATGAAGGATTCATGCCTCACCGTCAATCCTGGAAATCGAGACTAGTCAGTCCACCGACTTCGTGCCGAAGAGGCGGTCTCCCGCGTCGCCCAGGCCGGGCAGGATGTAGCCGTGCGAGTCCAGCTTCTCGTCGATGGCGGCGGTGAAGACTCGCACGTCGGGGTGGTGCTCGCGCAGGTTCGTCAGGCCCTCCGGACACGCGAGCAGACACACGAAACGCAATGAGCCCGGGCGGCTTCGCTTCACTCGCTGGAGCGCCGCCACCGCGGAGTTGCCTGTCGCGAGCATCGGGTCGCAGACGATGACGTCGCGGTCCTCCAGGTTGGCGGGCACTCGGTAGTAGTACTCCACCGCGCTCAGGGACTCCGGATCGCGGTACAGGCCGATGTGGCCTACTCGCGCGGAGGGGACGAGTTGCAGCAGGCCGTCCAGGATGCCCTGCCCTGCTCTCAGGATGGGCACCAGCACCAGCTTCTTGCCGTCCAGCGCCCAGCCCGTGGTGCGCGCCATGGGCGTTTCAATCTCCTCCTCGCGCAGCTTCAGGTCTCGCATCGCCTCGTACCCGAGCAGGAGGGAGATCTCCTCCAGCAGCGCCCGGAAGGCCGCCGTGCTCGTGTCCGTCCTGCGCATCACCGTCAGCTTGTGCTTCACCAGCGGGTGATCCACCACCGTGCAGTTCGGGAAGTCCATGTGTCGCCGTCCTTGTATGGGTTTCAGAACACCGTGCCGTCACTGCGGATGCGGATGGGCGGCACGCCTCCGGGGCGCAGCTCCGCCGCCACCCGGCGCCCCGCTGTCCACGTGCCTCCCTGGAGCACCTTCGCCAGCGGCAGCTCTTCCGCGCTCAATTCCAGACGCCCTCGCACCAGCGCGGCCACCCGGTCCAACAGCGCCACTGTCAGCGCCCTCCACTCCACGATGGGCGGATCACCCGGGCCGTAGACCTCCGTCGTCAGGCGCGGGTCCTGCGGCACCAGCACGCCCAGGTCCACGAAGAGGCCACCGTTGCGGTACTCCGGCAGGCCGGTGAGCGCGTCCAGCTCCGTCACCGTCACGCCCGCCTCCGCCAGCGGCTCCACCAGCGAGTACGCCAGCCACTGGGACAACTTGTGGAAGGGCACCAGCGCGTCCGCGCTCCCCGGCGGTCCGAGCGCCGGATGCGGCCACACGTCTCCCAGGTTCACTCCGTCCACCGTCGTGCGACCCGGCCAGATGGGGCCCAGCACATCCAGCAGCGTGCCCAGCACCTCCGCCGCCCTCACGCTGCGACGGTGCGCGGCCAGCATGTCGAACAGCGACCCCGGTCTGGGCAGCACACGCGACAGCGCCTGCATGAGGTGCAGGCGCCCTTCCACTCCCAGGAGCGGATTGGACTCCGACACCTGGAAGCCGCGCTCGAGCTGCTCGCGCGTCATGCGGCCCAGCGCCTCCGCGTCCGCGCGCAGCGGCCGGTCTGGATCCGACGAGAAGCCGCCCGCCATGAACATGCGCAGCGACGCCACCGCCAGTCCCTCCGAGCGCACGTACGACGCGCCTCCGGGCTCCTGGTAGCGCCACGCAGGGCCGCTGCCCGCGTCCAGCAGCACGCTCACCACGCCCAGGTCCACCTTCGCCCTGGCTCTTTCCTCCGGCGGCAGCGGGGCCAGCTTCGACTCCAGCTGCGCGAGCCTGGGCACGCCTCCCGCGTCGAAGTGCCTCCAGCGGCTGTGCACCGGGATGTCCAGACGGGGGTATGCCTCGTGCGTCACCGCCAGCACCCGGTCCACCACCGTGGGCAGCCGGGACGGCTCTACCCGGAAGTACTCCAGCCGGCCGGCGAGCCCCAGGTCCAACACCTGGTGACAGCGCTCGCGGATGGCTGCGGGACTGCGCAGCCACGCCACCGTGGGTGACACCTCCTGCACCCGGATCGCGTCAAGCATCGAGGTCCCGTCCCTTCACCTGCGCCAGCTCCCCCGCGTCCGCCACCGGCCCTCGCGTGAAGTAGCCCGCGGCCTTCTTCGCCTCCATCTCCACCTTCGCGTCGGCGGGGATGAGTCCATCCGGGATGGGCACTCGCTCGAGAATCTCGATGCCCGAGCGCACGATGGCGTCGTGCTTCATGTCGCTCATGGAGATGAAGCGGTGGATGCGCGTGATGCCCAGCCAGTGCAGCACGTCCGGCATCAGCTCCTGGAAGCGCATGTCCTGCACTCCCGCCACGCACTCCGTGCGGTGGAAGTACGTGGCCGCGGAGTCTCCGCCCTCCTGGCGCTTGCGAGCGTTGTAGACGAGGAACTTGGTCACCTCGCCCAGCGCTCGGCCCTCCTTGCGGTGGTAGACGATGAGCCCCACCCCGCCCTGCTGCGCCATCCGCACGCACTCCTCGATGCCGTGCACCAGGTAGGGCCGGCAGGTGCAGATGTCGCTGCCGAAGACGTCCGAGCCGTTGCACTCGTCATGCACCCGCGCCGCCAGCGGCACGTTCCGGTCCGCCAGTGCGGCGATGTCTCCAAACACATACAGCGACAGACCGCCGATGGGCGGCAGGAAGACGTGCAGGTCCGGGCGGGTGATGAGCTCCGGGTACATTCCTCCGGTGTGCTCGAAGAGGCCGCGGCGCAGCGCGCCCTCCGTGAGGCCGAAGCGTTCGGCGATGCCGGGCAGGTACCAGACGGGCTCCACCGCGGCCTTCGCGACCTTCACGTCGCCATTGGCCGCGACCAGGTCGCCGTCCACCTTGAGGCGCCCGGCGGCCATGGCCTCGCGCACCTCCGGCATGTTGATGTGGGCCCGGGTGACGGCGATGGTGGGCCGGTAGTCCACGCCCTGCTCGGCGTAGGCGCGGAACACCTGCGAGGCCACTGCTCCCCAGGGGTCCAGCGACACGATGCGCTTGGGGTCGCTCCACGCTGGATGCGGGCCCACCTGCGCCGCCGGCGAGGTGTTGGTCAGGTCCGCCTTGTGGTCCTGCGGCAGCTTGCCCGCGGACACCGCCAGCGCCCGGTAGATGGAGTACGCGCCCGAGTGCGTGCCGATGACGTTTCGGTTCGCGGGGTCGGAGAGCGTGGCCACCACCGGGCCCCGGCGCAGCGGCTCCGACTCGCCCCAGCGCAGGGGGACTCCGGGCGCCTGCCCGTCGGGATGGGACGTAAGACGGATGTGATTGACGGGCTTCTTGTCAGCCATGGGTGCACCCTCCTTGGGGGGCGCGGGAGAGGAATGATGTCTGGGAATGGAAAGACGCCGGCGCACGGCGTCAGCTCATCCACGAGCCGTCGGTGCGCGCTGACCACTTGCGCGTCACCTTCTTGAGCTGGCTCCAGAAGTCGAGGCTCGACGGTCCCGTGATGTCCCCGTGGCCGAACTTCGACTCGCCCGTGCCGCCGAAGGAGAAGGGCTCGCGCGGCACCGGCACGCCCACGTTCACGCCCACCATGCCGGCCCTGGCGCCCTCCACCACCGACTGCGCCACCGCGCCGTTGGTGGTGAAGATGGACGCCGCGTTGCCATAGGGCGACGCGTTCTCCACCGCGAGCGCCGCCGACAACGTGGGCACCCTCACGATGGACAGCACCGGGCCGAACAGCTCGCGCCTCGCGGCCTCCATGTCCGGGCGCACGTTGTCCAACACCGTGGGCCCCAGCCAATGACCGTTCGCGTAGGCCTCACCCGCAGGACGCTTGCCTCGCCCGTCCAGGAGCACTCGCGCTCCGTCCGCCTGGGCCTTGGCGATGGCCGTCTCCAGCCGATCCACCGCGCCCCGGTCGATGAGCGCTCCCATGCCCGGGCCGACCTCCAGGCGCGAGGCTCGCCGGAGGATGTCGTCCACCAGCGGCTGCACGTCCCCCACCGCGAGCATCACGCTGGCCGCCATGCAGCGCTGGCCCGCGCAGCCGGTGAACGAGTCCACCACCGACTGCGGTGTGAGCTCTGGATCCGCGTCCGGCACCACGATCAGGTGGTTCTTCGCTCCGCCCAACGCCAGCACCCGCTTGCCGTGGCGGCTGCCCTCTACATAGACGTGCCTCGCGACCGGGGACGAGCCCACGAAGGCCAGGGCCTTCACGTCCGGGTGCTCCAGCAGCGCGTCCACCGCAGGCTTCGCGCCGTGCACCACGGAGAAGACTCCCGGTGGATAACCGGCCTCCACCATCAGTTCGCCCATGGCGGTCGCGGTGAGCGGCACCTTCTCCGACGGCTTGAGGATGAAGGCGTTGCCCACCGTGACGGCGATGGGGAACAGCCACAGGGGCACCATCGCTGGGAAGTTGAACGGCGTGATGCCGGCGACGACGCCCAGGGGTTCACGCCGGTATTCGCAGGTGACGCCCCGGCTCACCTCCAGGTGCGCTCCGCTGTCCAGGTTCTGGAGCGACAGGGCGAAATCACAGACCTCCATGCCCTTGAGCAGGCCCGCGCGGCCCTCCGCCACCGTCTTGCCGGATTCGCTCGCGGCCAGGTGCGCGAGCCTTTCCAGGTGCGTCTCCAGCAGCGTGCGGAAGCGTTGCAGGAATTGGGTGCGCTCGCGCAGCGGGGTGACCCGCCAGCCTTGCGCGGCGGCCTTCGCGGCCTCCACGGCCTGGGCGACACCGGAGGCGGTCGTCAGCGGCACCCGGCCGATGAGTGCGCCGGTATAGGGACTGCGAACATCCTGCGCGGACGCTCCGGCCGGAGAGACCCACTCTCCGCCCACGAGGTTGCGACAAGAGACCACGCTCTCGGGTAACCGAACAAAGGACACGCGCACCCCCCCGGTGTTGCGTGACAAATGGACGGCAAGGATAGACGCAACCCCGGAAGCCAGGGCAAGGCGGGGGGCGTCACCGTGTCATTGCTTGATCGGAAGCAATGGATCTCCCCATGTTGCTCTGTTGCAAACCCGACCGATGCACGGGTGCGCGAACGTGCGCGCCGCGCCTCGTCAGGCCTGGGAGAGCATCCGCTGGTGCCGCTCCGACAGCGCGGAGGTGTCCGTGAGGGTGCGCAGCTCCGCGATGGCGGTGGCGTCCTCGGTGTCCGGGTTGAGGCCGAGTGAGATGGCCTCCAGGTACAGCTCCAGCGACAGCAGGAAGCGCGAGTCGGCGGTGAGTGGATCTCCCTGCTCGCGCATCAACTCGCCGTCCTCTCGCACCAGCTTCGCGAGCATGCGCGCGCGGGAGGCGGTGCCGAGCAGGCGCGAGGTGGACTCGGCGTCCGCGAGGATGAGCGCGCCGTACTCCATGCCCAGCACGGTGAGGGCGGTGTCGCGGATGTGGTTGCGTGCGTCCCCATACCGCTTCTCCTTCCGGGCCTTGAGGATGCTGGCGATGGCGGCGGCGAACTGCTCGGCGGCGCGCTCGATGAAGTCCTTGCGGAGGGACATGGGCTCCACAGGGTAAGCCCGACCCGGGGCGCACGCACCTTTCCCACCGTGGAGGCACCCCCCTGTCACATGAAACCCGTGGGGTTCCACGTGGTTTCAACGTCAGGTGAGACAACGAGAAAGCCGCGGACCGCACCGCCGGTGCTCGTGTTCCCCGGGATTCGATGACCAACCGGGTGGACCGGCTCCGTATCCATTTCAAGCGCGGATCCACGGGAGTCCTGGGTGATTCGCGCGCCCCCCCGACGTCATTCATCTGGAGAGTCCACCGTGGGAGCGCCTTTCGCTCGCGCACAGCTGCGTCCGTTGTCCGCGGCATCGGCCCAGGAATGGGAGGTGCGGTGGGACGTCACCGACTCCGAACGCATCCGCGTCATCCTCGCCACCGCCGCCGCGCTGGGCTCGCCCGCCCTGCTGCGACGGGGAGACTCGGCGTCGCCGCTGCGGCTGGAGACGCTGGAGTTGGAAGGTGGAGTCCTCCACTGGTCCGGGCTGACGGTGGATCCGGGCGCGGACGCTTGGGAGGTGGAGGTGTTTGGCCATGGCTGCGTCTACCGGATGCTCCTGTCCGGCGAGACCGCGGAGCCGGGGACGTGGGTGACGCCGCTGCCTCGTCAGTTGATCCAGGTGCGCCGCCGGGCGCATCGGCGTGCTCCCGCGCCTTCGGACCTGCGCTTGCGGCTGCCGCTGCCGGGATGGCTGGGCCGGGAGCGCGACGCAGTGGATGTGTCCCTGCACGGGATGGCGCTGCGGATGGGCGCTGGGGAACGTCTTTCGCCGGGCCGGGTGCTCCAGCCCATCGAGCTGCGCACGGCGGCGGGTGAGGTCCTGTCACTGCGCGGAGAGGTGCGCCATGTGTCAGACCGCGCCGATGGGGAGCTCCTGTGCGGGCTCCTGATCACGCCGCTGACCGCCGAGGACTCGGAGCGATGGCAGGCGCTGGTGGCTCGGGCCCTTCATCCGACGACGTGCACCGATGGTGCGCGGGTGGCGGAGCAGTGGCGGCTGTTCATCGACTCCGGCTACTTCAACCTGGCCGGCAGGTCCGCGGAGGACTTCGCGTCGCGGCGGCGGAGCTTCATCGAGCTGGGCCGCCAGGCCGGTTCGATGGGCTCCGTCCTCACCGAGGTGGTGTGGCCTTCCGAGCGCGGCGTGGAGGCGACGCTCTCCGTGATGAAGCCCTACCGCTCCGTGTGGATGGTGCACCAGCTGGCGCGGCGCCAGGACGCCACCCGGTTCGAGCGCCTCAAGGGCCAGATGCTGCGCGAGCTGTACGTGCACTGCGTGGAGCACGCGCAGCGGGACAGCGGGTTCCGGTGGTTCGCGGCGTACATCGAGTCGACCGTGCCCTTCACGTACCGGTCGCACGTGGGATTCGCTGACCGCATGGCGGCGACGGGTCGGACGCTGATGCTGCCGATGCGAATGATTGACGTCGAGTGTGGCCATTCCCCTGCCCCTCCGCCGGTGGGTCTGGAGCTGGGGCCCGCGACGGAGGCGGAGCGGCGGCTGCTCGTGGAGCGGATCGCCCTCACCCGCCCCGCCTGCTACGCCGAGGCGTTGGACCTGCGCCTGGAGACGCTGGACCTGCGGGACGTGACTCGGGCCTGGCAGACGGTGGGTCTGGTGCGCGAGCGGCACCTGCTGGTCGCTCGTGAGGGTGCGAAGCCGGTGGCGGTGGCCGTCCTGGAGTCGGGGCCTCCCGGCACCAATCCCTTCGGGCTGCTGGACTCCGTGCGGGTGTTCGCGCTGTCGCCTCGTGCTCGGCAGGCCTATCCGGCGCTGATGGATGGGGCTCGCCGCTGGTTCGCGGACCGGGGCCGCGACGGTTTCACCTTCCTGGCCGAGGAGGCTGGTGACGTGGAGGCCTCGGGTCTGCACGACGCCGCTCCCGACGCGAAGCCCTCCCTGTGGCTCATCCCCGCCGACCTCGCTCCCGAGTTCCTGGAGCACATCCACGAGCAGACAGCACCCCGTCCGCTCTCCCACCCCCAGAAGGAGCTGTCATGAGCCTCATCCAGACGCAGTACCTGCCGCACGCCATGGAAACCCGCGCCCGCCTGGAGACGGAGCCCGTCGTGCGCACGCTCCTGTCGCCGGACATCACTCCGGACCTGATGGCGCGCTTCCTCATCGAGTGGTCCGCTCGCGGCGCGTACATGACCGAGCCCGTGGACGGATGGATCCGCGGCGCCGGTGAGCGCTGCATCGCGCTGGGCCAGGAGAAGGTGGGCCGGCAGCTCATCACCCACGCGAAGCACGAGGCCGGCCATCACCTGATGACCCTCCAGGACGCGCGCGTGCTGACGGCGCAGTGGAACGCGAGCCACTCGCAGCAGCTGGACGCGGATGCACTGGTCGCCCAGGCGCCCACGGCCGCCATGCTCGAGTACCGGCAGGTGCACGACGAGGCCATCACCGGCGAGCTGCCGCTGGGCCAGGCGGCCATCGAGTACGAGGTGGGCTACCTGGCGGTGGTGCTGGTGCCTCGCATCCTGGCGCGCGTGCGCGAGGTGCTGGGACAGGGGACGCTGGACACGCTCACCTTCCTGCGCGAGCACGCGGAGGTGGACGTGGGCCACACCGCGCTCAACGAGCGGATGATGGAGGGGATGCTGAGCACCCATCCCGAGGAAGGCCGGCGGCTGGCGTCGTTCGGCTCGCGCGGGTTGGACTGCTACCTGCGCTTCCTGGACGACTGCATGGAGGCGGCGCGCCGGAGCGTGGGCGGCGTCACCGCGGCGGCGGCCTGACGGCTTGCCGGAGGGTCACGGAGCCGCGTGGCTCCGTGACTTCCAGTACTCGCGCTGCGCGGGCACGGAGACGAGCTGTCGCTCCGGATAGCGCAGCGCGGTCAGCTTCCCTCCGAACACACAGCCCGTGTCCACGCAGAGGGTGTTGTTCACCCATTCGGATTCAGTGACGGGGGTGTGGCCATACACGACCGTCGCCGGTCCGCGGTAGTCCCGGGCCCAGTCGGCTCGCACCGGCAGGCCGTAGGCGTCCGCCTCGCCGGTGGTCTCTCCGTAGAGGGCGAAGTCGCGCACCTCCGGGGTGTCCCGGCCGTGCATGGACTCCTTCAGGCCCGCGTGCGCCACCACCAGGTGGCCGTCGTCCAGGACGTAGTGTGGCGAGCGGGCTTCGATGAAGTCGGCGACCGCCTGGGAGAATCCGGGCGGCTCACGTTCCAGTTGCTCCAGCGTCATCGCGAGCCCGCGCGCCACGCGCACGTCCTTGCCACGCAGCTTCTTGAGCAACTTGATTTCGTGATTGCCCGGCGCGCACAGCGCGGTGCCCGCCTCGACCATTCCCATCACCAGGCGCAACACGTCCGTCACGCCCGGCCCTCGGTCCACCAGGTCGCCCAGGAAGACGACCTTGCGCCCGTGGGGCGTGCTCACGTCGAAGCCGGGGCTGCCGTCCGCTCGCGGCGCGACCGTGTAGCCCAGCTCCGTCAGCAGGGCCTTCAGCTCGTCGAAGCAGCCGTGGATGTCTCCGATGATGTCGAAGGGGCCGTGCTCGTCCTGGCGGTGGCACGGCAGCGGGCGGTGCTCGAAGGCCACCGCGCCCGCCGTCTCCGGCGTGAGCACGTGCACGTGCCGGATGCCTTCCTTCGTCAGCCCCTTCAGCGCGTTCTGCAACTGCTGCACCTGATTGCGCAGGGCTCGGGGACTGGCGTGCGACCCGGACCGCGTGCGGTTGCGCTCCAGACAGAGCGCTTCCGGCGTGTCCATGGCCACCGCGACCAGGGCCACGTGGTGGTCGCGTGCCAGGGTCACGTAGTGACGACGTGACTCGGCACTGAGGGGGACGCCGTCGATGACGGTGAGCGTGCCCTTCGCGAGCCTTCGCGCCACCTCGTCGTGGAGCTTCGTTTCGTTGCTCGTGCCGGGCAGCACGTCCTCGGGGAGGAAGTGCGCATTCGCGAGGGTGGACTTGCCGGAACCGGAGGGGCCTAGGAGCAGCACGAGCGACTGCTCGGGAACAGGAATCATCATGATGGGAACACCGGGGTGGGGGTCGGCGTACCGACCTGCGCCCCTTCCGGGGCAGGGCGCACGCCACGACTCCGGCGCGCGATCCCTTCCGGTGCCCGGGTCACGCGAGCCTTCGCGGACCCTCCGGCGTCAGACGGGATGCGCAATCCACGGATGAACGCGTTCCCGCCTGACATGCGTTACTTCAGGGGCAGCAGGTACGCCTCGAGGAACACGTCCGGACGGCGGTCCATGTCGCCCTCCGGCGTACGCTGGTAGCCCCGGCGCTGGTACATGCGCGCGACGCCCAACGCCCCCTGGCGCACGTGGAGGGAGATGGCGTCCACGCCCCAGCGCTTCGCGAGGACTTCCGCCTCCGCCAGCAGCGGCTGAGCCAGGCCCTGGCCGTGGTAGCGCACCGACGTGGCCAGGGCGCGCAGGTCCGCTGTGCGGGGCAGCCAGGCCTCGGTGCCGGGCGCGCCGGGCGGGTACAGGGCCACCGTGCCCGCGACCTCTCCGTCCACTTCCGCCACCATGATGGTGCACACCTTCCGCTTGGCGGCGACGTCGCGCAGGAACGCCTTGCGCTCCTCGGAGTAGACGACCTCCGGCAGCTTCTTCGCGTACTGCGTGACGTAGGCGTCCACCAACAGGTCGCCAATTGCCTTGTCGTCCTCGGGCCTCGCCTCGCGGATGACGGCTCGCTTCACCACGTCCGTGCTCATGCGCCGCCCTCTAGCATGACGCCCCGGAGCCCGCGCGGCGCTTCCGGGCAGGCATCCAGGCTTGTACCTCCCCCGTCCGACACGGGTCCGACCTGGCTACCAGGACCGGGAGTCCGGGACGCGGCGCTCCAAAACCTGTCCGACTGTCGGACAAGTTCGCGCGGTGTGCCTCCGGCGGGGAGGGCTCGGGAGTCCGGGACGCGGCGCTCCAAAACCTGTCCGACTGTCGGACAAGTTCGTGCCGTGTGCCTCCGGACTGGGAGGCATCGGGGGTCCGGGACGCGGCGCCCCAAAACCTGTCCGACTGTCGGACAGGTTTGTGCGCTGTGCCTCCGACAGGGCGGGCTCACCGTCTTGGCGCGTTGCGGCAGGCGCACGCGGTTCGCCTGTCCTCCTCGCGCCTACCTCTTCCGGGCGGGCACGGTCACGCGAGCGTGACGACGACGCATGCCGCCGAGTGCCCAGGCCGTGAACAACAGGCCTCCTGCGACCGCCGCCGTTCCGCCTCCGCCCGTGGTGCAGCCTCCCGCCTGGGCGTCATCGACCGCGTCCGGCGTCACGTCGGAAGTGGAGCCGGGCGCTCCCTGCGAGGGGCCTCCCGCAGCTTCGTCCGGCATGGGCTCCGTGCCTCCGTCCGTCGGCGTCTGCGTTCCCGCGTCCGGTTGCTGCGTTCCCGCGTCCGGCGTCGGGGTCGCGGTCAGTTCCTCGTAACGATGGATGAGCTTCAGCCTCGCTGTGTCGAACGCGGCGCCGTCGTCCGTCACTCGCGACGCGGCTGGAATCAGGTCCCTGGCCACCTTGCGCGCGAAGTCCGGGTCTCCCGCGTCACTCACCGCCTTGAGCCACTCGTAGTCCTGCATGCCCTGGCGGATGAGCTTGAGCCGCAGCGATGCCACTGGCACGTCCGTCTTGCCACCGATGGCCTGTGGCGTGCCCGGGTAGAAGAGCGTCCCGTCCCCGTTGCCGTTGAAGCGGTACTGGTCCGTCCATGCCGTGGAGAGCATGCCCACCGACTGGTAGTAGAGCTCGCCCGTCGCGCCCTCCAGGAACGTCACCCACTCCATCGCGCGCGCCTTCGCCGCCGACCGGTCCAGCATGTACGACGGCCAGCCCGCGCCCGGCTTGTTCTCCGGCGCGTTGGTCCCATACGCACAGCCGTGGCTCATGCAGCTCTGATACATCCACAACGCTGTTCCCGGACGCTCCAGGAAGTTCGTGTACGTCCCGCGCTGGTCGCCCCGGAAGTTCGCGTCCGTGCCGTCCAGGTGGTTCACCAGCGGCACCGCTGTGTCCACCGCGTCCTCCAGGCTGTTGGCCTTCAGCTCGCGCGAGTTCGTCGTCAGCATCGTGCGCAGCCCGGGCGCCGCCTGGCGCACCAGCTCTCCCGTCGCGCGCACCTGCGCGAAGGGCGTGCCGTAGGGTGGCTCGTCCCCCAGCTGCACGTAGGCCCGGTCCAGCCAGCCCTTCGCCTTCATGTGCGCCGTGAAGTCCTTCAGGTTCGCCGCGTCGAGCGGACCCACGTACTCCAGGCTCGTCATCCTCGCGCCTTGCAGCCGATTGGGCGCCGTGCCGTCCAAGTACGGTCCCCACGTCGCGTCGAAGGTGCTCCACTCCGGCGGCCACGGCTTGCGCGGGAAGAGGCTGGAGAGCGTGAAGCGGTGCTCCAATGCCATCCGCTGATAGCGCGTGAGCAGCGGCTGCAACTCCTCCGGCGTGCAGTCCTCGCGGCCCGTGTGCGCGCGGCACACGTGCGGCGGCCAGAGCAGGAACGCCGAGGACAGCGAGGACGTGCTCGGCAATGCCGCGTCCACCACCGTCAGCCTCGCCGTCACCTGCCGCTGGAAGCCTCCGTCCGCCTCCACCGTCACCGTGCCCGTGTAGTCCCCGGGCGGCGCGTCCTTCGGCACGTGCACGTCCACCCAGATGGCGCGTGCCTCCTTCGCGGGCACGTCGAAGGGGAAGGCGCTTCGCGTCTCACCGGCGATTTCGTCCGTGTCTGGCACCAGCCCGTCCGGCCACGCACCCACGGACTCTCCCGCCACCGACGCCTGCTTCGTCGCGACGAGCGCCTCGCGGTACAGCGTCACGTCCGGCCCCGTCAGCGTCGTGGAGCCCGGGCCCTCCAGCGCGGGCAGTTTCGCGCGCACGCCCTTCAGCCCCGTGTCTCCGCCTTGCAGCGCGACCTGGAAGGAGACGAACTCGTTGCGCGCGGCGGTGAGCCGCACCTCGGTGGCGCTCCGGGCGGCGGTCCCCGGCCGCACCTTCACCATCATTCCCTCGCCCCACACGGCGGGCCCGGCCGCGTACACCGGCAGGGCCACGGTCAGCGACAACAGGGCGGCACGGAACGGTCGAATCGAAGGCATGAAGAGACCAACGCGACCCGGCCCCGCCTGCCTTCCCGCCTCGGATGTTCCTTGTCAGCCGGACAGGCAGACGGCCGGGGGCTCTACGCCTCGAACGGCGAGTTCAGAGGAAGTCGCCGATGAACCACGGCAATTGCTCGCTCAGCCTCTGAAGCAGGCCTCGCCGCTTCCAGCCGTGCCAGTGGACCTCCGCCGAGTGCTTGAGGTCCGCCTCGAAGGACTTCGCCAGTTCCTCCGCCAGCACCGGGTCCTCCACCATCACCGAGCCCTCGTCGGTGTGGCTGAGCGCCAGCGGATCCAGGTTGGTGGAGCCCACGATGCTCAGCGTGTCGTCCGCGACCAGCGTCTTGGAATGCATCATCGAGATTTCGTACTCGTAGATGCGCACGCCGGCCTCCAGGAGCCTCGCGTAGGACGCCCGCTGTGCGTTGAGCACCGGCTTCACGTCGTGGTAGCGGCCCGGCACCAGCACCCGTACGTCCACGCCCTCACGCGCCTTGAGGATGAGCATGTCGCTGATGGCTTCCGACGGGAGGAAGTACGAGTTGGCGATCCACAGCCGGTGCTTCGCGGACGCGATGGACAGCAGCCACATCTTCGTGGCTTCCGACAGGAAGCGGTGCCCGGTGCTGGCGACGAAGAGGGCTCGCGCGTTGCCCGCGGGCGCGAGCTCCGGGAAGGACTCCGGAGGCAGGAAGGCGCCGCCCGCCTCCTGCCAGTTCTGCGCGAACGCGAGCTGCATGCCTCGCACGACGGGGCCCCGCACCCGCACGTTGGTGTCTCGCCAGGTCTCCGCCGCGTCGCCGTTGCCCAGCCAGCTGCGCCAGATGCCGAAGCCGCCGGTCAGCGCGACCTCGCCGTCGCGGATGACCATCTTGCGGTGCATGCGCGCGCGGATCCTCACCGCGTCCAGGGACGTCACCGCGCCCTGGTAGGGACGGTAGATGCGCACGTCGCAGCCCGCGTCCGCGAGCACCGGGGCCACGACCTCGAAGTTCACGCTGCCCAGCGGATCCACGATGACCCGGCACTGCACTCCAGGGGCCCGCTCTCGCAGCGCGATGAGCAACCGGTCCGACGGGATGCCCGGACGCCAGATGTAGCTGGCGATGTGGATGCTGGAGCGCGCGGCGCGGATCTCCTCCTCGATGACGTCGAAGACCTGGCCGTTCTGCACCAACTCCACGCCGTTGCCGGGCTCCATCGGGATGCCCAGCGTCTGCTCGATGGCGAGTTCCCTCTCCGCCGGGTCCTCCGGCAGCGCGCGCAGGCGCAGGTCCTGTCGGTGGTTCGGGTAGGGACACCCCGCGGTGAGCAGGGCGAGCAGGATGGGCCAGACCAGCCGCACGGTCCGGAAGCTAGGGCAGCCCCCGCCCTTCCGCATCCGCCGTGTGTCGCCGAGAGGCGGAAGCGTGTGGATGGACACGAACACCGTCCACCCGCCGACGCTTGAGCCCCGTGGCACGAGAGGCCGGTGGTGCCGGACGCGCCGCGTGCGCACTGCTGGGTGCTCACGGCGAACACTCGGGGAGGACGGACACGGCATGGGGCGACAGGGGATGGCACCCGCGTACAGAGCGCTCCTGTGGGTGGGCCTGTTGGGGGCACCGGCGGCGTCCGCCTCGGTGTGGATGCAGGACGTGCCGCCCTCGGGGGATGTTTCATCCTCGCCTCGGGATGAGCAGCCGCCCACGACGGACACGCCCGCGCCACAGGCTGGCGACGTCCTCGCGCCTCGCGATGGACCGCGCGAAGCGGATGCGCCCGCGTCCTCCGCTTCGCCCTCGGACCGGCCTCCGTCCTCCGAGCCCGAACCTCCGCCGCCTCCGCTGAGGCCCACCGTCCTGGATGCGCCGTTCCTGGACGCGGATCCTCCGCTTCCCGCCGTGCCGCCTCGCCAGCTGCGGCCGTTCATTCCGCACGGTGAGCCCGACACGGAGGCACCTTTGTCCGCCGGCACCTGGGTCGCGCATGGCGGTGTCACGCTGCTGCCCCTGGGCACCGTCTGGGCCGCGACCCGCGTGGGCGGTGACACGCGCCTGGGCGCCTCCGCCGCGGAGGCCGCCGCGGGCACCGTGCTCGCGTCACTTCCGGGACGCTTCCTCTTCGTCCATCCCTCCTATCCGCAAGGACGGTGGATGGAGCTGGAGGTGGGCGCGTTCGGCGCCGCGATGGTCGTCACGCCTCCCATCGCGGCGCTCGGCACCTGGGGCATGGGCGAAATCGCGTTCGGCGACAGCCAGGATCGCGGCCACGCGTACCTGGGCGCGCTCGGCGGCGCGACCGTGGGAATGCTCCTGGGCATCGCCGCGCATGAAGGCCTGCGCCACCTGGCCGGCTCCAGCGAACGGTTGGACTTCCTGCGCCAGTACCTCGCGTTCTCGCTCATCGGCAGCGGCGCGACGGTGGGCTATCAGTGGAGTCGCACCCCCACTCCCAGGCGTTGACGCATTGTTTCGCCGCATCGGTGTTTCAAATTTCTTCCCGCGTGCGGCGCCTTGGCGCCCCGCCCTCCGCGCGTGCGCACGTGCCTGCAATCTCGCCAGTGGTGTTGTCAGCCCCGGTCCCTAGAGTGCTCCGTGCAGCGCCAACACATCGCAGGGAGACGACACCATGCAGGCTCGCAAGAACGTCCGTCGCATCGCCTTCGTCCTCGCCGCCGCCGCCACCGTGATGGGCCTGGGCATCGCCGCCACGCCGTCCTCCGCCGACGCGCAGGACTGCACGCCCCAGTGTTTCAAGAACCCCATCTCCGGGCAGATCACCTGTACGTACCCCTGCCCGTAGTCCCGGGCCGGCCACGACCGTGATGAAAAAAGGCCCCGCCCGTTTCATGCCGGGTCGGGGCCTTCTTCATGCGCCATGCTCGGAGGAGCGCGTGCTACTCCGAGCGCATCGCCTCCACGGGGTCCAGCTTCGCCGCGCGCGCCGCCGGGTAGATGCCGAACGCCAGGCCCACTCCGCAGCTCATCACCAGCGACACCACCACGGACCACATGGGGACCTCCGTGGGCAGGTTGATCATCCACCGCGCCAGGTGCGCCAGGCCCACGCCCAGCGCCACGCCCACCGCGCCGCCCACCAGCGACAGCACCACCGCCTCCAGCGCGAACTGCGCGAGGATGCGGTAGCGCTTGGCCCCCAGCGCCTTGCGGATGCCAATCTCCCGCGTCCGCTCCGTCACGGCGACCAGCATGATGTTCAGGATGCCGATGCCGCCCACCAGCAGCGACAGGATGCACACGCCGAAGCTGGCCGCGGACACCGCCGCGGAGAGGCTGTTGAACATCTGCGTGGCGGACGCATTGTTGTAGAGGAAGAAGTCGTCCGCGTCGGTCGGCTTCAGCCCGTGGCGACGGCGCATGAGCAGCGTCACTTCATCCTGGGCCCGCTGGAGCACCTCCGGGGACTGCGCCTGGATGCTGATGCGGAAGTCGCGCACGCCGAACATGCCCGCGAACGTGGACAGCGGAATCATGGCCTGGTTGTCCTGGCTGCCGCCGCCCAGGAAGCCGCCCCGGCGCTTGAGCGTGCCCACCACCTGGAAGGTGCGGCCCAGGAGGCGGAACTCGCGGTTCAGGGGGTCCAGGCCGGGCCACAGCGTGTCCGCCAGGTCCTGGCCAATCACCGCCACGCGCCGTCCGTCCACGAACTCCGCGTCCGTGAAGGGCCGCCCGGTGGAGAGGCTCACCGAGTTGGTGTTGAAGTACTCCGCAGTGCCGGCCCAGACGTTCACGTTGGGACGTGACTCGCGGTCGGCGGTGGAGGCCTTCTGGCCGCCCTTGGAGTCCTCGCCGGCGGCCTGCGAGATGGAGGGCTGCGTGCGGATGGCGTCCAGGTCCGCGTAGGTGAAGCGCGGCCGGCGCGCGAGCTCCGCGATGGACAGCTCACCCTGGCCGAAGGGCAGCCGCTGCACCTGGAAGCAGTCGCTGCCCAGCTCCGACATCTGGTCGTTCACCTGGTTCCGGAGGCCCTCGATGAGGGCCATCATGGACACCACGGTGGTGACGCCGATGACGATGCCCAGCAGCGTGAGGAAGGAGCGCAGGGGGTTGGAGCGGAACGTGCCGAACGCCAGCCGCACCGTGTCCCAGAAAGCCATCCACATGGTCAGGTCTCCCGCTCGCGCCTAGTCGTGGCGGAGCGCTTCCACGGGGTCCAGGTTCGCGGCGCGCGCCGCCGGCCAGATGCCGAACAGCAGGCCCACCACCGCGGAGAAGCCCACGCCCAGCACCACCGTCATGGGCTGTACCGCCGCCGCCAGGGGCGTGAGGTAGTTCACCAGCCACGCGAGGCTCATGCCCACCGCGGTGCCCATCGCACCGCCCACCGCGGACACGCTGGCCGCCTCCATGAGGAACTGGAAGATGATGGTGTGCTTGCGAGCGCCCAGCGCCCGCCTCACGCCAATCTCACGCGTCCGCTCGCGCACGGACACCAGCATGATGTTCATGATGCCGATGCCGCCCACCAGCAGCGTGATGAGCCCGACGCCGGTGGCCGCGCCGTAGAGCGCGCCAGTGAGCTGCGCGTACATGTTGGCCAGCTGATCCGGCCGGTTGATGGCGAAGTCGTCCGGCGCGCCGGGCTTGGTGTTGCGCTCACGGCGCAGCGTCTCCGTGAGCCGGTCCTGCACTCGGGGGACGTTCTCCTGCTGGTCCACCGCGAGCACCAGGGTCACGTCACGCAGGGTGCCGAAGTGCCCCTGGAACGTGGTGTACGGCAGCATCACCACCAGGTCCACGTTCTGCCCCAGCAGCGTGCCTCGCTCCACGATGACGCCCGCGATGCGGTAGGGACGGCGGTCCACGAGGATGCGGTGGCCCACCGGGTTGATGCCCGGGAAGAGCACCTTGCCTATCTCCGCGCCAATCACCACGACGGGGGAGCGGTTGTCCACGTCCGCCTGCGTGAGGAAGCGCCCCTGCCCCATCTCCACGGAGGACGTCATCGCGTAGTCGGGGCTGGTGCCCATGGTCTGCACGGAGGCGAGCTTCCGGTTCTGGAAGGACACCTCCGCGTTGACGAACATCATGGGGGCCACCGCGATGACGTGCTCTGAGGCGGCGCGCATGGGCTCCACCAGGTCCAGCGAGAGCGTCTTGCGGTTGCGGTACGCCCACCAGTCCCCGTTCATCACCCAGGGGAACTTGGACACCTGCAGCGTGTTGGAGCCAATCTTGTTGAGCTGCTCCGCGAAGGAGCCGTTCAACCCCTGGATGATGCCGACGATGGCCAGCAGGGTGCACACGCCCACGCCGATGCCCACCGTGGTGAGCACCGTCCGCAGCCGGTTGGAGCGCAGCGAGGTCAGCGCGATGCGCGCGCCCTCCCACACGTCGACCCGGAAGTTCACGAAACCACCCCTTCACGCATGGAAGCCATGCGGCCCACCGCACCGGGAGGGACCCCGGCGGACGGGCCGCGTCAGGCACTCTACGCCCATGAGGGCCGCCCATTGCACGCGGCCTTCACCGGACGGCGTTTCACGGCGGGATTTTCCCGTTTCAGGGCAGCACGGTCACCGTGTCACCGGTCAAGCGCACCTTGACGGTGACCTCGTTGGGCAGGAGGTCGACCTCGTCCACGATGTGGTTCTCGTCCACTCCCACGCGCACCGTGTACTCGCCGTCCGGGGTGTCGGTGACGTCCAGCCACTGGCAGGGCAGGTCGGCGGTGTAGACGTCCGACCAGCCGGGTGAGATGCCCGTGCCCGGGTCGTACCAGCTGTACGGTTCCCCGTCCGCGCAGTACTGGGTGAAGTCGATCATGTAGAAGCCCTGCTTGCGCCCCACGGACGTCGTGTTACCCGCCGCGTCCTTCAGGTCGTATCCGGCGAAGTTCGTCAGGTGGTGGTGTTCGTGGCACTCGTCGTAGACGAAGAGGTCCGGCCGCTCCTCCGGTGAAGGCACCACCAGCGGGCCCGTGCCCATGTTCATGATGGAGGTGGTGAAGCGCAAAAGGCGCCGCTCACCGCCCGCGGGCACGCAGCCCTCGCGCACCTCGCACGAGTCCGCCGTGAAGGAGCGCCGGTCGATGTAGAGCGAGCGGGCGATGACGTCCCGGTCCACCGTGAGGTCCGGCTTGCCGTTCACCGGATCCACCTGGAGGCCACACGTCCGCGTGGGCGCCAGCGCGGGCGCGGGCTCCTGCGAGGCCGGCACCGCGCCGCCTCCGAACACCATCACCCGGCCCAGGGCGGACTCGCCGTCGCCTCCCGAGGGTGTTCCCGCGGGCGTGCCGCTGAGCCCCGGGGACACGCCCACCACCAGGTCGTCGTACCCGTCCCCGTCCAGGTCGCCCGCGGAGGCCATGCCCAGGTAGTCGGTGCCCATCGACGTCCGGAGGTCGAGCCGGTTCGCGCGCGGCCACGCCCACACCGGCTCCAGCGGACCGGACACGTTCGCGGTGGGGCGGAAGAGGTACGCGCGGCCGATAGCGCCGATGGCGAAGTCGTGGCCCGTGCCGCCCTCCACCATGGAGCCCACGGAGACGACGGTCTTGTTGAAGGTGACGTAGGCCTGTCCGAAGAGGGGGAAGGCTGCGTCGTCCATCGGCTGCCAGGTGATTTGCGGCGCGTAGCCCGGGCCCGCGGCGTCGGACAGGTGCAGGCGCTGGCTGCCGTCCAGCAGCAGGAGCGCATCCGCGCGGCCGTCTCCGTTCAGGTCGGGCAGCGCGGCGAACAGCTCGGCCTGGCCCGTCCACACGGGCTGCGCGGTGAGCGGCCCTTCACAGACGTGAGCGCTGCCCGCCTTGCACCCCAGGAAGAGTTCCACCTTGAAGTCGTCGTGGGTCACGGCCAGGTCCTTGACCCCGTCCCCGTCGACATCCCCCGCGGGGTTGGGGACACCGGTCAGCTTGCGCACGGCGGTGAAAGCGCCATCCGGTGCTCCCGGCGTCGCCCGGTACACGGTGAGCTCCCCGTCGAGCGTGGAGACGGCGAGCTCGTCCTTCCCGTCCCCGTCCAGGTCCAGCAGCCGCGCGCCGCTGAAGCGCAGGGTGGCGGAGTCCGGCGCACGGAACACCGGCTGGGCCAGCACCTGGGACAGGTCCGGCCCGCCCTTGAAGACGCTGACGCCGAAGGCGGTGGCGACGAGCACGTCCGCGTACGCGTCCCCGTCGATGTCGCCCGTGGTCACCGTCATCCGGCTGCTGGAGGCGCGGGGGCTGGGGTGCACCCACGTCAGCGTCGTCGTGACGGGCGTCTTCGAGAAGTCGCGCGCCTCGCCCGCGTACACCATCACGCGGCCAGGGTCCGTCTGGGTGCCCGAGCAGGGCGCGGACGTCACCAGCAGGTCCTTGCGCCCATCCCCGTTGAGGTCGCCCACCGCCACGGTGCGGCCGAAGCATTCCTTGGGGTTCGCGCCGTCACCGGTCACCTGCCAACGCGGCGTTTCAGAGAGGGTGGGGCCCGCGTCCGGAGTGCCCGCATCCGGCTGGGGTTTCGGATCATCCTTGCAGCCCGTCAGGACCCAAAGCCCCACCACCGCGCAGGACCGCGCGAATCGCATCCGCATCGTGTCGTTCTCCCCGGAATGAAGCCGGCCGGCATTGCACCGGCCCCATCTCCAGGAGTCCCTTCGCGGTGAAACGATGCGCTCGGCCCGCCCTTTCGCTTCAGGGCAGCACGGTCACGGTGTCCCCCTTCAGGCGCACCTTGACGGTGGCCTCGTTGGGGAGCGCGTCGAGCTCGTCGATGATGTGGTTCTCATCCACGCCCACCCGCACGGTGTAGTCGCCGTCCGGGGTGTCCGTGACATCCAGCCACTGGCAGGCGGTGTCCGCCGTGTAGACATCCGACCAGCCCGGCGAGATGCCCGTGCCCGGGTCGTACCAGGCGAACGGGGTGCCGTCCGCGCAGTACTGGGTGAAGTCCACCATGTAGAAGCCCTGCTTGCGCCCCACGGACAGGGAGTTGCCGGAGGCATCCTTCAAGTCGTAGCCGGCGAAGTTCACCAGGTGGTCGTGCTGGTGGCACTCGTCGTAGACGAAGAGGTCCGGCCGCTCCTCCGGCGAGGGCACCACCGCGGGCGCGGTGCCCAGGTTCACGATGGAGGTGGTGAAGCGCAGCAGGCGCCGCTCGCCGCCCGCGGGCACGCAGCCTTCACGCACCTCGCAGGAGTCCGCCGCGAAGGAGCGCCGCTCGATGTAGAGCGTGCGGGCGATGACGTCCTGGTCCACGGTGAGGTCCGGCTTGCCGTTCACCGGATCCACCCGGAGGTTGCACATCTTCGCGGGTATCAGCAGGGGCGCGGGCTCCTCCGAGTGCCCCTCCACTCCGCCACCGAACACCACCACCCGGCCCGGGGCGCGCGTGCCGTCGTTCTCCTGCGACAGGCCCACCACCAGGTCGTCGAAGCCATCTCCGTCCAGGTCTCCAGGGCTGGCCACGCTGGGGACGGTGAAGCCCAGCATCGTCTGGGGCAGGAGGCGGTTGGCGCGCGGCCACGCCCACACCGGCGTCAGCGGACCGGACACGTTCTCCTGGGGGCGGAAGAGGTATACGCGCCCCAGTGAGGCGAACACGAAGTCGTGGCCCCTGCTCGCCACCGACATGGAGCCCACCGAGAGGCTCTGGGCGGCCACGCTGGGGAAGGCCGGGTCGTCCATCAACGTCCACACGGGCGTGGCGGAGTAGCCCTGGACGGAGGCGTCGGACAGGTGCAGGCGCACGCTGCCCCTCAGCCCCGCGAGCATCTCCGGACGGCCGTCTCCGTTCAGGTCCGGAATCCCTCTCACGCTCTGCGCCGTGCCCTTCCACACCGGCTGCGTGGTGAGCGGTCCATCACAGGCGCGCGAGCTGTCCGCCTTGCAGCCCAGGAAGAGGCCCTGGCTGTTCTCCTCGTCGTACAGGGGGATGAGCAGGTCCTGGGCGCCGTCCCCGTCCGTGTCTCCCGCGGGCTGCGCGTAGCCGGACAGCACTCGCACGTTGGTGAAGGGGCCCTCCTTCTCGCCGGGCGTCGCGCGGTAGAGGGTGGTGCTCCCGGTGAAGGTGGAGACGATGAGGTCGTCCAGCCCGTCGCCATCCACGTCCAGCAGCCGCCCGATGGCGAAGCGCGTGGTCGAGGAGTCCGGCACGCGGAACAGCGGCTGCGCGAACACCTGGGACAGGTCCGGTCCGCCCTTGTACACGCTGACGCCGTAGTAGCTCTTCACCACCACATCCGCGTACGCGTCCCCGTCGACGTCGCCCGTGCCCACCGTCATCTGGTAGCCCGACGTGCGCGGGCTGGGATGCACCCACGACAGCGTGGAGGTGACGGGTGTCTGGGAGAAGTAGGACGCCTGCCCCGAGTACACCATCACGCGGCCGGGGTTCGTGGGGCCGCTGGTGCACGGCGGTGAAATCACCACCAGGTCCTGGCGGCCGTCACCGTTGAGGTCCCCCAACGCCACGCCGCGGCCGAAGCACTCCTTCGCTTCGAGGCCATCGCCTTCCACCTGCCAGCGTGGCGTTTCGGAGAGGGTGGGCCCGGCGGTACCAGCGTCATCTTGAGAGCCCGCGTCCGGGACTCCCGCGTCGGGCTGGGGCTTGGGGTCGTCCTTGCAGCCCGCCGTCAGGAACATCACCACGGCGCAGGCCAGCGCTCCACGGGTCCGCATGTTCACTCCTGGGCAGGACGCGCTCACGCCCCCCAGCGCATCCGATGTCCGGCATGAAGGGGTGCGCAGGATAGAGCGGCGCGCTGCGTTCCCCGAAAGGCCCTTGCTGGATGAACGGCACTTCCGACACCTGCCCGACGGCGCATTGCCTTCCGGACGGAGAGCAGCCGGGCAGGCGGACATGGCCCGCCTCCGCCGCCATCTCCAGATTCGCGCGAATGCGCACGCCCTGAGTGCGAGCCCGAGCCATGGCCGACACCGCCGCCGACACCGCCCTGGACTCCCGTGCCGCTCCGGCCTCCGAGCGGTTCAGCCGTTCACAGAAGGCCTTCACGCTGGCGGGAGCACTGCTGGGGTTGCTGCTGGCGGCGTTGGACCAGACCATCGTGGCCACGGCGGGGCCCACCATCCAGGCGGACCTCCACATCGCGCCGGAGCACTACCCGTGGCTCACCACCGCGTACCTGGTGGCCTCCACGATGATGGTGCCCGTGTGGGGCAAGCTGTCCGACCTGCTGGGCCGCCGCGCGGTGCTGGTGGCGGGCATCGCCGTGTTCCTCACCGGCAGCTTCCTGTGCGGCGCGGCCCGCTCCACGCTCGTGCTCATCCTCTGCCGCGCGGTGCAGGGGCTGGGCAGCGCGGCGCTCTTCACCGGTTCGCTGGCGGTGGTGGCGGACCTGTTCCCTCCGCGCGACCGGGGCAAGTACCAGGGCTTGTTCGGCGCGGTGTTCGGCCTGTCCAGCGTCATTGGCCCGCTGGCCGGCGGCTTCATCACCGACTCACTGGGCTGGCACTGGGTGTTCTTCATCAACCTGCCGGTGGGCGCGCTCGCGCTGGCGCTCATCTTCCTGCGCATGCCGCCGCTCAAGCCGGAGGGCGTGCACGGCGGGAAGCTGGACGTGCTGGGAGCGGTGGCGCTGGCGGTGGGCGTGGTGCCGCTGCTGCTCGCGCTCAGCCTGGGCCATGGCGCGGCGTCGCCCAGGGCGGGCGGGTTCCCGTGGGGCTCCGCGCCCATCCTGGGATTGTTCGCGCTGTCGGCGGTGGGGCTGGGGCTCTTCGTGTGGCGGGAGCGCCGTGCAAAGGAGCCGCTCCTGGAGCCCTCGCTGTTCCGCCTGCGCGCGTTCTCCGCGGGCAACGCGGCGGTGTTCACCATTGGCGCGGTGTTCCTCGCGTCCGTCACCTTCCTGCCGCTGTTCATGGTGAACGTGGTGGGGCTGTCCGCGACGCACTCCGGACTGACGCTGACGCCGCTGACGCTGGGCGTGGTGGCGGGCAATGTCCTGTCCGGGCAGCTGGTGTCCCGGATGGGCCGCTACAAAGCGCTGATGGTGGGGGCGCTGCTGTTCCTCATGGGAGGCTTCGCGGTGATGGGCTTCACGCTGACGCCCGACTCCACCCAGGCCGAGGTCACCGTGAAGATGGTGCTCGTGGGCCTGGGCCTGGGCCCGTCCATCCCGCTCTACACCGTGGCCGTGCAGAACTCCGTGCCGCCCCAGCGCATTGGCGTGGCCACGTCCGCGACGACGTTCTTCCGGCAGCTGGGCATGACGGTGGGCGTGGCGCTCCTGGGCACCGTGTTCGCGGGCACGCTGGGCCGGGAGATGCACGCGCGCACGCAGCAGGCCACGCGCGGATTGCCTCCGGACGTACGACAGGAACTGCACGCGTCCGCTCCGGCGGGCCTGGGCGGAGGAGAAGGCGCGCCGCAGGGCCAGCGGTTCCAGCCGGAACAGGTGAAGGCGAAGCTACGAGAGGGTTTCGCCGAGGAGCGGCGGCAGGCCCTGCAAGAAGGGCCCGAGGCTCGCGCGCGAGTGGACGCGGACGAGGCCCGCGCGCTGTCCACCGTGGACCGCGTGGAACTCGCGATGAAAGAGTCCTTCACCCGCGCGACGATGGCCGTGTACCGCGTCGCCATCTTCGTCGCGCTGGCGGCCCTGCTCGTCACGCTGCTCTTGCCAGAGCTGCCTCTTCGCCGGGGCGGACCGCGCAAGGCCGCCGCGGAGGCGTAGCGCTCCCGCCGCGCTGAAGCCGGACTCGTGGGTCCGGCCCCTTCGCGCGGCCTGCGTCGCTGCGCGCTACTTCTTCGGCGGCGGAGGCGTGTCCGACTCCGGCGCGGTGGGGCGCACGAGCGTGCCCGGCGACTCCGCCAGCGCGTACGCCATCCACGTCACCGCGGCGGTGCTGCGCGACAGGTCCTGGGGGTCCACCTTGTCCAGCGTGTCCGCCATGGAGTGGTGCACGTCGAAGTAGCGGCTGCTGTCCACCCGCACGCCCACGAAGGGCACGTGCGCGGGCTCCATCGGACTCAGGTCCGCGCCCGTCGCGTGCCCCACCAGGAACTGCGCGGCGCCCAGCCCCTCCAGCGGCGCCAGCCACGGACGCATCAGCGCCTCACCGCCCGGCCCCGAGTGCAGGCTCACGCCCAGGGGCCGACCGCCACCCGCGTCCATTTCAATCGCGGCCACGTGCTTGGGCAGCTCCTTCGCGTGCGCCTCCGCGTACGCGCGGCCGCCGCGCAGCCCGTTCTCCTCGTTCATGAACAGCACCACGCGCACCGTGCGCCGGGGCGCCTGGGGCAGCTTCGCGATGAGCCGCGCGGCCTCCATCACCATCACCACGCCCGCGCCGTCGTCGTGCGCGCCCGTGCCCACGTCCCACGAGTCCAGGTGCGCGCCCAGGAGCACCACCTCGTCCGGCTTCTCGCGGCCCCGCACCTCCGCCACCACGTTGGACGAGTCCGCGTCCGGGAGGTCCGAGCACCCCAGCACCAGCCGCACCTTCACCGCTCCGCCCTGGAGCATCCGGTGCAGCGTGAGCGCGTCCTCCACCGACACCGCCGCCGCGGGCAGGCGCGGGCCGCCTTCGTCGAAGCGCGTGGAGCCCGTGTGCGGCGTGCGCAGCGACGCCGTGGCCAGCGAGCGCACCAACGCGGCCACCGCGCCCTGCTTCGCCGCCGCCGCCGGACCCCGGCCTCGCAGCCCCGCGAACCGGCCGTAGTCCGCTGCCTCCGACATGGTGTGGTTGAAGAACACGATGCGGCCCTTCACCTTGTCACCCAGCGCCGCCAGCTCCTCCAGCGAGCTCACCTCCACCACCTCCGCCGTGATTCCCTCCGGCGGCGTGGGCGCGCTGCCGCCCAGGGCCAGCAGCGCCAGCGGCAGTCCGCGCGTGCGCTCGGAGGCGAGGATTTCGCCGTGCTCCTCGCCCCGCACCCAGCGCGGCACCTTCACCGGCTCCTTCCACGCCTTCACTCCATCCGCCTGGAAGCTGCGCAGGGCCCACTGCACCGCGGCCTCCGCGGACTCGGACCCCGACAGGCGCGGCCCGATGCCATCCGTCAGCTCCGCCAGCCGCGCGTATGCATGGCCTTCCGCGAGCGCGGGACCCACCAGCTTCGCCGCCGTGGCCTGCTGCGCGGCGGTCAGCTTCGTCACGGCCGGGGGCGTGGCCTTCACCGACGACGTGGCCGGGGACTTCGGCGCGGGCTCCTGGGACGGAGCGGTCGCCGTGTTCTGGGGGGAAGGCGATGCCGAGGTGAGCAGCTGCAGGGCCAGCGAGACGGGCAGGACGAAGGTGGACGTGGACACTCGAATCCTCGAGGGGACTTGATGAGTGATGAGGGGCGGGGTGGAAGTCCCAGGGGCCACCGCGCGCCGAGAGGGGGAACGCGGCGCGCGGGGCTCAACTGGGACGTCACGCACCGGTTCCGCGGTTGGGGAACGCGAGGCCCGGTACATACGCCATCTTCCAAGAAGAAGAGGACGTGCGTGCATTCTTTAAAGAAATTCCTGGCAGCGTCAAGGCGGGAAGTGAGCATTGCGACCCGCGGGTGATGTGAGTGTTCACGACTCTCCGCAACGCGGGACGTCCCATGGCTCGCACTTGCCCTGGGTAACCCGTGACGTCTTCCCGCTTCTGGAGGCCCAGGACACGCCGCCGCGCGCCGTATTCCCCAGGGTTCTGGACGACCTGACGCCCTGGCTGCCCTGCGTCAAGGCGACGGGAAAAAGGGGCTCGCGCGCCGGCACGACGGACTGGCGACGCGCCTTCGGGCGTTCACCTGGAACTGCCGGGCGCGGACGCCGTCACCGGGGAGGTGTTCCCGTTCCGGAGGAATGCCTCCTTCGGAATTCTCCGTTGCCCACCCCGGAGGACCCGGGCGACAGTGCCAGGGCCGGAGGTCGTCCCCCCGACCCACGGTCCCCCGCTCATGATCGTGCCCCTTTCCGAAACGGAACAGGCCCTGAGGGCCGAGGTCGAACGTCTGCGATTCCGCCTGCGCGCCGCGGGCCTGGAGGACGGCGCTGGCACGGTCCCCGACATCCCGGCGCCCCCTGGCGGGAACGCCGACGCGCGCGTGAAGCAGGAACAGCTGCGGCTGGCCCAGGAGGCGGGCGGCATTGGCGTGTTCACGCTGGACATCGCCACCAACCAGCTGACGGTGACGCCGGAGTTCTGCCGGCTGTACGGCGTGCCGGTCTCCGACATCCTGCCCGCGTCGGCCATCGAGGTGCTCGCGCTGGAGGAGGACCGGCACCACGTGTCCAACGCGCGCACACGGGCCTCGGGGCGGGTCACACCGTCGGTGGAGTACCGCATCCGCCGTCATGACACCGGGGACGTGCGGTGGATCCACCGGCGCGCGTCGCTGGTGTACGACGCGGCCGGCAATCCCGCGCAGTTGGTGGGCATCACCCAGGACGTCACCGAGCGCCACCAGGCCGACGCTGCCTTGCGCGAGGCGAACGAGCGCGTGCAATTGGCGCTGAACGCCGAGGCAATGATTGGCACCTGGGTGTGGGACGTGCCCGGCAACCGCGTCGTCGCGGACGAACGCTTCGCGCACTCCTTCTCACTGGACCCAGTGCAGGCGCGCGAAGGTCTGCCCATCTCCCAGTTCGTGGCCGCCATCCACCCGGAGGACCGGCCCCGGGTGGAAGCGCTCATCGCCCGCGTGCTGGAGACGGGCGGTGCGTACCGCTCCGAGTACCGCGTGCTCCGCGCCGACGGCGCGCACCGGTGGGTGGAGGCCAGCGGCCACTGCCACCTTTCCGCGCAGGGCGCGCCGCTGCGCTTTCCCGGCGTGCTGGTGGACATCGACTCGCGCAAGCGGGCGGAGCTGCGGCAGACGGCGCTGCTGGAGATGGCGGACCGGCTGCGCGAGGCCCCGTCCCCGGACGCCGCCGCGAAGCTGGCCATGGAGGTGGTGGGGCGGATGCTGGGCGTGCCGCGCGCGGGCTACGGCACGGTGGACGCGGCGCACGCGCTGGTGCTGATGCACCCGAACTGGGTGGCCTCGCCGGACGTGGCGCGCGTGGAGGGCGTGCACCGCTTCCACGACTACGGCGTGTTCCTGGAAGACCTCCTGAAGGGCGAGGTGGTGGCCATCCCGGACGTGAGGAAGGACCCGCGCACGGCGCCCCATGCGGACACGCTGGAGCAGGTGGGCATCCGGGCGCTGTTCAACATCCCGCTGCTGGAGCACGGCCGGTTCGTGGCGGTGCTGTTCCTGCACGACGTGCAGCCGCGCACGTGGACCGCGGAGGAGATCGAGCTGTCACGCAACGTGGCCGACCGCGTGTGGGCGACGCTGTCCAGGCTCAAGGCGCTGTCGGACCTGAAGCGGGCCAACGAGACGCTGGAGCAGCGCGTGGCGCAGCGCACCCGGGAGCGGGACCGCGTGTGGAACGTGTCCCAGGACCTGCTGGTGGTGGGGAGCCTGTCGGAGGGGAAGTTCCTCAGCGTCAACCCGGCCTGGACGCAGATGCTGGGGTGGACGGAGGAGGAGCTGCTGGGCCGCACGTCGGAGTGGCTGGAGCGCCCGGACGACTACTCGCGGACGCGCTCCGAGGTGCACCGCCTGGAGGGAGGAAATCCCACGCTGAACTTCGAGAGCGCCTACCGGTGCAAGCACGGCGGTTACCGGCGCATCTCCTGGACGGCGGTGCCGGTGCCGGAGGACGGCGTGCTGTACGCCAGCGGGCGCGACGTCACCGAGCAGCGGCAGACGGAAGAGCAGCTCCGTCAGGCACAGAAGATGGAGGCGGTGGGGAAGCTCACGGGCGGCGTGGCGCACGACTTCAACAACCTGCTCCAGGTGGTGGGCGGCAACCTGCAACTGCTCCAGCGAGATGTCGCGGGCAACGAGCGGGGCTTGAATCGGGTTCGGTCAGCGCTGGGCGCGGTGGAGCGCGGGGCCCGGCTGTCCGGGCAGTTGCTGGCGTTCTCGCGGCGGCAGCCGCTGGAGCCTCGCTCGTTGAGCCTGGGCCGGCTGGTGCGGGGCATGGACGACCTCCTGCGCCGCGCGCTGGGCGAGGACGTGGAGGTGGAGACGGTCATCGGCGGCGGGCTGTGGAACACGATGGCGGATCCGCACCAGTTGGAGAACGTCATCCTCAACCTGGCCATCAACGCGCGCGACGCGATGGGAGGCGCGGGGAAGCTGACGCTGGAGTTGAGCAACGCGTCGCTGGACGACCACTACGCGCAGGCGCACCCGGAGGTGATGGCCGGGGCGTACGTGCTGCTGGCGGTGTCGGACACGGGCGGGGGCATGTCGCAGGAGGTGATGGAGCGCGCGTTCGAGCCCTTCTTCACCACGAAGCCGGAGGGCCGGGGCACGGGCCTGGGGCTGAGCATGGTGTACGGCTTCGTGAAGCAGTCCGGCGGGCACGTGAAGCTCTACAGCGAGCTGGGGCACGGCACGACGGTGAAGGTGTACCTGCCGCGCGCCTTCCAGCCGGAGGCGCCGGTGACGGAGGTGGTGACGGGGCCGGTGGAGGGCGGGAAGGAGACCATCCTCGCGGTGGAGGACGACGCGGAGGTCCGCGCCACGGTGGTGGAGCTGCTGACGGAGCTGGGCTACCGAGTGCTGCGCGCGGTGGACGGCCAGAGCGCGCTGTCCATCCTGAAGAGCGGCGTGGCGGTGGACCTGCTCTTCACGGACGTGGTGATGCCGGGGCCGGTGCGCAGTCCGGATCTGGCGCGGCAGGCGAAGGCGCTGCAGCCGGACATCGAGGTGCTCTTCACGTCCGGCTACACGGAGAACGCCATCGTGCACGGCGGCCGGTTGGATCCGGGCGTGAACCTGCTGTCCAAGCCGTACCGGCGCGA
The DNA here is from genome assembly GCF_003668955.1 of Corallococcus sp. AB038B. Lineage (NCBI taxonomy): Bacteria > Pseudomonadati > Myxococcota > Myxococcia > Myxococcales > Myxococcaceae > Corallococcus > Corallococcus sp. AB038B. Next base: position 37,862 of record NZ_RAWO01000020.1, read on the forward strand.
GGACCTGGCGCGCAAGGTGCGGGCGCTGCTGGACCAGCGGCAGCAGCGGATGGTGACGCCGAAGCTCCAGTGGCCGGAGGTGCCGCGCACCGGGGAAACGTCGGCGACGCAGGAGGCCGCGCGGCGGATGCGCGTCCTGCTGGTGGAGGACGACGAGGACATCCGCGCGTCCGCCGGTGAACTGCTGGGGCTGCTGGGCCACGCGGTGATGTCGGTGGCGAGCGCGGAGGAGGCGCGGGTGGCGCTGGCGGCGGAGCGGTTCGACGTGCTCTTCACGGACGTGACGCTGCCGGGCATGTCCGGCGTGGACCTGGCGCGCGAGGTGGCGCTGCGCAAGCCCGCCATGCGCATCATCATCGCGTCTGGCCACGGCCGCGCGGCGCTGGATGGGGATCCGCAGCAGTGGCTGGGCGTGGTGGTGCTGCCCAAGCCCTACGCACTGCCGCAGATACAGCAGGCCCTGGCCCAGGTGGCCGCGACGGCGCGCTGAGAGGTCAGCCGCGCTTGCGCTCCAGGAAGGCCAGCAGGCCTTCCGTGTTGCGGCGTTCGTGGTCGTCCAGGGATGGAAGGTACTCGCGGACCTCCGCGAGCATTGCCTCCGCGGCGGGCAGGTCCGCGGGGGAGACCTTGAATGCCCACTGCCAGTACTCCGCGGCCGTATAGGAATACATCCGGGTGTCCACCGGATGCTTCAAGTACGCACGCAGGGCGCCTCTCACGATCCGTGGGGTCTGCCCCCAATGCGCGCCGCAGAAGAAGGCGGTCTTGGCGATAAAGCGGAGAAGCGAAGCTGACGGAACCCGTCCCGCATGTCGCCGCTCCACCTGCTTGAGGCCCGCACGGAACCGAGGCCAGTCCCTGAGCGCGAGGGCACTCACGTCCGACACATCATCGATGAAGGCACTCCAGGCCGGATCCCTAAAGGGCGGATCCTGGAACGCCTTCTTCATTTTCGCGGGCATTCCAATGCCTTCCCGTTCCAGCTGTAAACGGCGTCAGGCCAGAACCCGTTGGCCATGCAATAGGACCGACACGAGTCACAACGGCTCTCTCCCTCCACCCGTCCTGGCTTGCGCTCTCCGCCCGCATCGACACAGCGAATGTAGTCCTGGGTGCAGGTCTCCCTGACCCGTTCCTTCTCCGTCTTCTCCAGTTCCTTGTCCGCCCCAGGTGGAGGCAACGGGTTCGGATTCCGGGGCCGGGGCGGCTTCACCATCTCTACCTGCTCGCACGCCGCCGCCGAGCCGCTCTTGCATTGGCAATCCACCGTGCTGACGCAGCCCGGCCCGGGCCCCGGGCCCAGGGACTGCCGGAACTGTCGCGGGCCACCTGCGCAGCCCGCGACAGCTCCACAAAACAACAGCACGAACCCTAATCGCAGACCTGCTCCGTGGCGTGTGTGGTGGCGCGGGGGCTCCAGCCCTCGTTGCCATCCTTCTCGAAGTAGAACTTCGCGCGCGTGCGCTGCCGCGTGCCCACTTCGTTCAGCGTGTTCGCGTCGTACAGCCGGCCGTTCACCATCGTGTAGCGCACCGTGCGGCTGTTGGAGATGTCCTCCAGCGGGTTCTTGTCCAACACCACCAGGTCCGCCAGCTTCCCCACCTCCAGCGAGCCCAGGTCCTTGTCCATGCCCAGGTGGCGCGCTCCATTCAGCGTGCCCACGCGCAAGGCCTGCATTGGCGACATGCCGCCCTGCACGAACATCGCCAGCTCCCAGTGCGCCGCCAGGCCCTCACGCTGACCGTGCGCGCCCAGCTGCACGCTCACGCCCAGGTCGTTCAGCTCCTTCGCCACGCGGGCCACGTTCTGGTGGTTGAACTCCTCGTCCGGAATCATCACGCGGCGCCGTGAACGCCCGTCCACCACGCGCCGGGGCACGAACGACAAGAGGCGCGTGTCCTCCCAGACGTTCGTCTTCTGGTACCAGTAGTTCTCCCCCATGAGCCCGCCGTAGGCCACGCCCAGCGTCGGCGTGTAGTCCACCTGCGTGCCCTTCCAGAGCTGGCGCACGTCGTCGTAGATGCGCGACACCGGCAGCGAGTGCTCCAGCCCCGTGTGCCCGTCCACCACCATGGTCAGGTTGTGCTGGAGCAGCGAGCCGCCCTCGGGCACCACCAACATGTCCAGCTCGCGCGCCGCCTGGAGGATCTTCTGCCGCTGGTCGCGCCGGGGCTGGTTGTAGCTCTTCACGCTGAACGCCCCCAACGCCTTCATCCGCCGCAGGTGTCGGCGCGCATCGTCCAGCGTGTCGATTTCCACGTGCGCGTCCGCGCTCGCCGCCCCGTACAGGATGGTGCCCGTGGAGAAGATGCGCGGCGACGTCAGCATCCCCGCCTTGCCCAGCTCGCTCGCGGCGAAGATGGTCTCCGAGTGGTTGGACGGGTCGTGCAGCGTCGTCACGCCGAACGCCAGCGACGCGGCCTGCACCCAGCTCTGCTCCGGCATCAGCCCGTCCACGCCCATGGACCCGTGCCAGTGCACGTCCACCAGGCCCGGCATCAGCGTCTTGCCCTTCACGTCCACCACCTTCGCCGCCGCCGGGACATTCACCTTCCCCACCGGGCCCAGCGCGACGATGCGGTTGCCCTTCACCACCACCACGCCCTCCTCCACCACCTGCTCGCCCTTCATGGTGACGATCCGCCCGCCCACCAGCGCCAGCGTCCCCTCCGGTACGTCCGACTTCGCGGAGAACGCCACGTCCACCCCGTCCGCCTCCGGCGGCGGCAGCGTCTTGGGCGCGCCGTCCATGAACGTGAACGCGTCCTTCAGCGCCCGCGTGTAGAGCTTGGACCCCAGCGCCCAGTGCAGGGACAGCCGCGCGTCCGAGCCGGACCAGTGCAGGTATTCGCCCGCGTCACGGCTCACCTGCGTCACCGGCATCGCCTTGCTGGACGGCCCCACCCGCGCCTCCTTCGCGCCGCGCACGAAGGGCGTCACGTAGGCGTTGAAGTCCTCGCGGAAGGCCACCCACTTGTCATCCGGCGACACGCGCATCTCCAGCGCGCCACCGCTGGTCAGGTGCGTGCGCGGCTCATCTCCGTCCAGCCCGATGCTGCGCAGCGTGCGCACGTCCTCCACGTCCTTGGACTCCACGTGCAGGAAGTACACGCGGTCCGACTTCGCGCCGAAGTGCGGCTGCTCCCCGTCGCGCGTCAGCTTGCGCGCCACGCCTCCACCGGTGGACGGCACCACGAACAGCCCCGTCTCCCGGCTCCACGTACCCGGCATCAGGTAGCCGTCGCCCGTCGTCCGGTACACCACCCACTTGCCGTCCGGGCTCATCGCGGGCTCCACGTAGAAGCCCGGCTGCGTCGTCACCACGCGGCCTTCGCCGCCCGTCACCGCCACCACGCGCACCGCGCCCAGCGCGTCGTCGTCCCACGTCGTGTAGACGATGGAGCGCCCGTCCCGGGAGAACGACGGATAGAACTCCAGGTGCTCGTTCTGCCGCGTCAGCCGCCGCGGCGCCCCCGACGGCAGCTCCTTCACGTACAGCTTGCCCAGCGCCTGGTACACCAGCCTCTTGCCATCCGGTGACACCTGCATCCAGCGCAGCATCTTCACGTCGAAGCGGTCCGGCGCCACGGCGCGCGTGCCCTTCACCGCCGCGAACACCGTGCGCGTCCCCTTCACGTGGAAGGGGATGGGCGACACCTTCTTCGTCGCCACGTCGATGCGGTGCAGCGCCCCGCCCGCCCAGAACACCAGTGACTTGTTGTCCGGCGTCCATGCCATCACCGGAGACACGCCGTGGATGGCCCACGTCTCCTGCATGTCGCGGTCGAGCCCGTCATGCAGCGGCCGCTCCGCCCCGGACTTCACGTCCGTCACGTACAGCACGCTCTTGCCGCGCACCCGCCGCACGAACGCCAGCTGCTTGCCGTCCGGCGACGGCGTGGGCCGGATGGAGCCACCCGGGCCGGTGACGAAGGGCTCCACCTCCTTCGCGTCCAGGTCCAGCCGCTGGATGGCGTAGAGCTCCTTGTTCGGATCCTTGTCGTACTCGAAGGACTTCCCCGGCGTGACGTCCTGGCTGAAGTAGACGTAGCGGCCGTCCGGGGAGAACGCGGGCTCGCCCAGGTCCTTCTGGTCGTTGGCGCGCTCGGTGAGCTTCACGCCTTCGCCGCCCGCGCGGTGGAACATCCACACCTCGCCCGCGCCCAGCGAGCGCCGGCCGGTGAAGTGCTTGCGCGCCACCAGGAACTGGCCGTCAGGACTCCACGCCGGGCTGTTGAGCAGCCGGAACTTCTCCTGCGTCACCGCGCGCGGGTTCTTGCCGTCGCGGTCCATCACCCAGATGTTGTCCCCGCCACCCCGGTCGCTGGTGAACGCGATGGACTTCCCGTCCGGGCTGTAGCGCGGCTGCATGTCCCACGCGGCGCCGGACGTCAGCGCGCGAGCCTCGCCGCCCGCGATGGGCAGCGCGTAGATGTCACCCAAGAGGTCGAAGAGGATTTCGTCTCCGCGCGGGCTCACGTCCACGTTCATCCACGTGCCCTCTCGCACGTCGATGGGCACCTGCGTGCTGGCCACGCCCGGGGGCGCGTCCACCTTCCACTCCTCCTTCTTCGCGTCCGGCTGCTCCGTCGTGGTGACGGGGGCCAGGGTGCCGCCGTCGCCCTCGCTCGCCCGGGCGGCCTCGCGCGCGGTGTCCTTGGGCGCGGGCGGCTTGGGCGGTTCCTGCGGAGGCGCTTCACCCTGCCCTGGAGGTGCGGGCTCGGGTGCACTCGCGGGCCGGGGCAGGGGCTGCGCCGCCAGGAGCAGACCTGGGACGAGCAGTGCGAAGCAGAGGGCGGAGAGAGGTCGGTTCACCGGAAGTGTCCTCGGGGAAGACGCGGGGCGCGGCATCCTGCCAGGATGCGTGGGCTGTCAGGGCGCCCGTGAACTCGCGGACAGGCAGGCGTGTTCCTGGGCGCGGCGTGCCGCGGTGCGTTCCCCCGGCGCGGTCCGAATCTGCTACTGCATCCAGCCCATGTCGGACTTCAGTCTTTCCACGGACCCGGCGGAGCGGCGCGAGAAGCTTGGCGTGCTGTTCACCGAGGCGGTTCCCCACAACCACGCGCTCGGGCTGCGGCTGGAATCGGTGGGGGCCACGGACGCGACGGTGGTGATGCCGTACGCGGACGTGCTCGTCGGCAACCCGGAGACGGGGGTGGTGGCGGGCGGCGCGGTGACCACGCTCATCGACGCGGCGAGCGGCACGGCAGTGATGGCGGCGCTGGACGCGTTCGCGGCCATCGTCACGCTGGACCTGCGAATCGACTACCTGCGCCCCGCGCGCCCGGGCCTGCCGCTGACCGCGCAGGCCGAGTGCTACAAGATCACCCGCCTGGTCGCCTTCGTGCGCGCGCTGGTGCACCAGGGCGACCCGGCGACGCCGGTGGCCTCTGCGCAGGGCACCTTCATGCGGGTGGAGGAATGATGGGCACGCCTTCTCTCCCCCTCGCGGACCTGGTGCGCCAGGTGCGCCAGTCGCGCGAGTACCACCGCCTCACGGACGCCATCCCCTACACGCGCTTCATGGGCATTGGCGTGGAGAACCTGGCCGGCGAGATGCTCTGCCGCATGCGCTACGCGCCGCACCTCATTGGCAACAGCCTGCTGCCCGCGCTGCACGGCGGCACGCTGGGGGCGCTGCTGGAGTCGAGCGCCATCTTCGAGCTGCTGCTCAAGACGGACACCGAGCGCGTGCCCAAGGTCATCTCCACCACGGTGGACTTCCTGCGCTCGGGCAAGGCGCAGGACACCTTCGCGCGAGCGTTCATCACGCGGCAGGGACGGCGCGTGGCCAACGTGCGCGTGGAGGCCTGGCAGGACGACCGCACGCGGCCCATCGCCAGCTCACACGCGCTGTTCCTGCTGTCGGAGCCGTGAGGCTCCGGAGCTTCGGGGGACGCTAGCCGTCCACCACGATGCGGTACGTGCGGCGTTTGCCGTCACTGCCCCAGATGATGAGCGTGGTCGTCCCCTTCGCCAGCGCGGAGACCTCCACGCCGTCCTTCCCGGTGGTCTTCACGTCCGCGACGGACGGGTCACCCAGCGCCACGCGGCTCATTCCCTGCACCGTCAGCACCTGCTTCGCGCCCTTCTTCAGGGTGAGTGTCTCGTCCGCGGGAGGAAGCTCCTTCGAGTCCCCGGCGCGAGCAGCGGGCTCCTTCGCCCCTGCGGGCAGGGCGCTGAGCAGCAGGGTTCCCAACGTCAGGGCCACGAAGCGTGAAGCCATGGATGCAACCTCCGGGTGACTCCGGCGGAGTCCGGAGCTGCCCCAATGTCCCATGCGCTGGCATCCGACGTCTCCCGAGAGCCCCCCGCGATGCGCGCACTGACGTTGTTACAGCGCGGTTCCCATTTCTACAGGGTTCATGCCGGGTCCTTCAGCGGACAGCGTGCACGGGGACACGGTGGATTGCCTTGGGGTCCGCCGGGTGGAGGACAGGGCTTCCTGCCTGGGGGAGTGGTGGGGGCGCGGCAGTGAACGCGAGCGCACGTCACGGGAGCGCGGCACGTCGCCTGCTAGCTCACGAGAGCGACACCGACGCGGAGACCCCCATGAGCGAGCGCGACTCGATGAAGCTGCGGGAGCTGAAGGAAGCAGCCCATGCGATGTACCAGCGGGGGAGGTATGCGCAGTGCGTGGAAACGTACGCGCAGCTCGCGAAGATGCTCCCGCGCGACGCGAATGTGCGCATCCGGCTGGCGGAGGCCTGCCGCCGCGCGGGGCAGAAGGAGCAAGCGATCGCCGCGTACCGTAAAGCCGCCCGGGTGCTGTTGTCGTTGGGTTGCGAGTCCCGCGCGAGGGGCGCGCTGAAGGCCGCGCTGGAGTTGGCTCCGCGCGACGCGGTGTTGCAGCAGGAATTGGCGCGGATGGGTCAGGGCGCGGTGACTCCGACGGCACTGGAGGACGAGGAGCTCTACCGTTTCGACCGGCTGCCGCCGCCGACTCCACCGCCCGCGAGGATGCGCAGCGTGCCGCCACCAGCGTCGCCGTCCTTCGTGCGCAACGACGCGCAGGATCCGGACGCACCGGGGGCTCTCCCGGTGGCGCCGTCCGTCACGCCGGTGAAGGTCCATGGGACACCGAGCGTGATGCAGGGACCGGGACGGCAGGCGGTGCTGCCCCATCCGCGTCCTGCCATGCCGACCGTGACGCCCGCGCTGGATTCGGCGACGACGACGATGTCGCGTTCCATGGCGCAGGTGGCGGCGGGTGCGCCGGAGGCCGTGACGCTGCCGAAGGTCATCGTGTCGATGTTCGCCTTCGGGGATCCACCGGCGGAGGGGGCCGCGCAGCCGGGAGGGAATACGCCTCCGTGCATCACGCCGGTGATGGTGAGCAGGAGCGTGCCCAAGAAGGCACTGCCAGCCGTGCCGCCGTCCACGGTGAATCCTGTTCCGGCACCGGAGCGCCCCACGGTGAAGGTCCTCGCGCTGAAGAACCGCGCGCCCGGGGCCCCACCGAAGACGCCTCCGTCCGCGGTGATGCCCTACAAGCCGGAGATGCGCCGCCTGGCGCCGAACGTGGTGGCCCTGCGCGTGTCGCCGCAGGCACGCTGGGTCATCATCCGCTCGGAGAGCGACCTTGAAGTGAGCCGTTCCGAGGTGCTTCCCGGGGAGCCTGCCGCCGCGCATTGAGGTAGGGCCTGGTTGGCGGATGGATCGGCGACTTCTGCATTCGTCTGCCCTTGCATGCTCAAATGACTCCCACGGAGCGTCCCCGGCTCCGGGGAGGGTTTCCGTATGTGGCGCTGGTGGTTGATTCCGCTCGTGATTGTGCTGCTGACTGGCTGCGGCGGCGTCACGCGGTCAGTGCGTCTGGAAACAGGCAGGGGTGCACCCATCGTGGTCACACCTCCCTCAGGCGGCACGCCGGTGGAAGTGGACACGGAGGACTTCGAAGAAGCCATCGCGGTGCTGGCCCGGGCCGTACGTCCATCCGCGCGGCCCCAGGAAGAGGCACGGCGACTGTGGCAGGTGGAGCCGCGCAGCGGTTCGTATCTTTATGACCCACGCAGCCGCCGCATCACACCGCTGGGGCCGGGTGAGCATCTGGAAGGCGATGCTTCCAGCGCGGACGTGGAGCTGACGCGTGCCTACCTGCGCTGGTGCGAGCGCACGGGCCGACCTGGCGACTGCCTGCGCTTGTTGCAGGAAGGCCCTACCGTCAACGGAGACGGACGCTATGCCCTGGCCATGGCACTCGCGCAGGGGGCCGTGCTGGAGGAACTGCTGGATGCCTTCAAGGACATGGCCGATCCCCAGGCCATGCTGACGACGGTCCTTTGGACCTGGACCACGTACATGGTCCTGCTCGCGGTGCCCGAACCCTTCTCCAAGGGGCTCGCGGCGGTGATGACCGCAACACTCATCGCCTACGTGGGCGTCGACACCTTCTGGAGCCTCATCGTGGGCTTCAAACAGCTGGTGGAAGCCGCGGACCGGGCCACCACGTTCAGCGCACTGCGAGAGGCGGGCGAGCGCTACGGAAAGGTCATGGGCCGCAACGCGGCACGCGCATTCGTCCTGCTGGCCACGGCGGCGATCGGCTCCACGGCGCCCGGGTTGGCCGCGAAGGTGCCCCAACTGCCCGGAGCCGCCCTGGCGACGGTGCAGGCCGAGTCCCAAATGGGCCTGCGGTTCGCGGCGGTCGGATCCGTGGAGACGGTGGCGGTGAGCGCCGGGACCGTGACGGTCGCGCTCGCGCCCGGCGCGGTGGCCATGGCCGCCAATGGTGGCGGACCTACGCCCCCGGCGGGTACGCCCAGGGGCTGGGGCTCATTCAGTGGATTCAAGAAGGCCCAGGGCCCGGCGGGTCCTGGCAAGGAGTGGCACCACATCGTCGAGCAGACCCCGGGCAACGTGCAACGGTTCGGGCCCCAGGCCCTTCACAACACCGAGAACGTCATCCCGCTGGACAAGCGCCTGCACACGGATGTCAGTGGCTTCTATTCCTCGGTTCGCTACTTCATCACGCAGTCGTATACACGGACCGTGCGGCAGTGGTTGAGCACGCAGCCCTACGAAGCCCAGCGCGAGTTCGGCCTGCTCGCAATCGAGAACGTGCGGAAGGGAGTCTGGAGATGACGCTGGAAAAGCTGGTCGAACAATTCGCGAAGCACGTCGCCGCCCAGACCGATGCCATCCATCGAGGCGATCCCAGGACCGGAAACAAGCACGCCAGGAAGTACGGCGCCGCGATCGAGCAACTCCTGGCCCATGGCGATGCCGGGCGGAATGCGCTCCTGGTGCTGTTCAAGCATGAGCGCACGGACGTGCGTGCCGGGGCGGCGGCCGTCCTACTCCGCTACCGGACAGCGGAGGCCAAGGCCGTCCTGGAAGTGGCTTCGAAGGAGGGAGGCATCGGCGCCATCGATGCCATCATGGCCCTCAAACACTGGAACGAAGGCACCTGGTCCCTGGACCCCGGATAGCCTTCTCCACAACGCACCGTGGCGCCCTCCCCTCTTCAGGGAAGGACGCCCGGATGCTCCACCCCGTTCAGGAACCGTCCTACATGGACACGGACTTCGCCGGGTCGATGAGGCTCTGGAGCGGGTTCGTCGCTTCCGCGGTCTCCTGCCCCACGTCCGGCTCGTAGGCGCGGACCTGCGCCTCGCAGTGGTTGCTCTTCCGGTTCTGGTGGCAGTGCCGGATGCCGTACACGTGATGGCACCCGCATGGATCCACGCGCTTCTTGGCGCACAGCGACGGATTGAACACCGGAGCCGCGGTCATCTCCACCGGCCCCGCCTGCAACGACACCGCCAGCACCATCCCCGTCAAAAACCCCATCGCCCACCCCCTTGATGCACGCTGCAGAAATGGGAATGCCGATCCTCCGCCGCAACCCCCGGGCTTGTCTGAATGCCGCTCCGTGCACTCCCGGCCGTTCCCTCCGTCCACCCCAGGGGATTTCCCCTCGGCGAACGCCAGGCAGGCAGCCAATCGTGTGTCCGGAAACCGGCACCGTCAGGGATGATGGAGGGCTTCGTCCCTGCCGCGGGTTCACCCACCTGGGGGATTCACCATGAGCTGGAAGCAACACCTGGAAAAGGTCTCCGAGGGCCACTACGTCCTGCCGCGCACCAAGACGATGCGTGTGCACGCGGACCTGTTCCTCTCCGACAAGCTCCTCTGGGGGGAGGAAGGCAACCCGGAAGCCCCCCCGCTGGAAGACGCCGTCTTCGATCAGGTCGTCAACGCCGCCACCTTCCCCGGCGTCACCCGCGTCGCCGTCACGCCCGACTGTCACGTGGGCTACGGCGTCCCCATCGGCACCATCGTGGAGACGGACGGCGTCCTGCTGCCCACCGCCGCCGGCTACGACATCGGCTGCGGCATGGTGCAGCTGCAGACCTCCCTCACCGTGGAGGACGTCGCCGACCCCGCGAAGCGCCGCCAGTGGATCGACGAGGTGACCGACCGCATCGCCGTGGGCGTGGGCGCCACCCGGGCACGCAAGCAGCGCAAGCTCAGCGAACCCACCCTCAAGGAAGTCCTGCGCCACGGCGCCAAGGCCCTGGGCCGCAGCCGCTCCGTCACCGAGCGCGACTTCATCCCCGTGGAGGACACCGGCGTGTCCATCCCCGAGCGCGCCTATGACAAGCGCGGGCAGCTGGGCAGCCTGGGCGGCGGCAACCACTTCACCGAGATGCAGGTGGATGAGACAGGCCGCGTCTGGGTGATGCTCCACACCGGCAGCCGGGGCTTCGGCTGGAACATCGCCAAGCACTTCTTCGTGGCGGGCGCCGCGCAGCTGGGCCTCAAGAGCCGCAGCGAGGACTTCGTCTGGCTGGACGCGGACAGCGCCCTGGGCCGCAGCTACTGGAACCTGCACAACATGGCGGCCAACTTCGCCGTGGCCAACCGGTTGCTCATCGGCGAGGCCGTGTGCGGGGCGCTCGAGGACGTGTTCGGCGGCACCGCGAACATCTATTACGAGATCAGCCACAACCTCATCCAGCGCGAGGGCGGCAAGTTCGTCGCACGCAAGGGCGCCACGCGGGCCTTCCCCGCGGGACATCCGGCCCTCAAGGGCACGACGTGGGAGGCCACCGGGCACCCCATCCTCATCCCCGGGTCCATGGAGACTGGCAGCGCCATCCTCTTCGCGGAGCCGGGGGCGGAGAAGTCCATCTACTCGGTGAACCACGGCTCCGGCCGGCGGCTGTCACGCTCCGCCGCGCGCCGGCAGCTCCAGCAGGAGGAGACGGACCGGCGCATGGCGGAGGCCGGCATCCTGCTCAACACCCGCACCACGCCGCTGGACGAGTCCGGGCCCTGCTACAAGAACCTGGACGACGTGCTGGAGACGGTGGAGCAGGCAGGACTCGCCCGGGTGGCCCACCGCCTCAAGCCGGTGGCCTGCATCAAGGGCGCGGACTGACGGGATATCCCGAGAAGGGGGACTCGTGGGGGAGGCCGGGCAGCGGTAGACTGGGCCTCCGCCTGGAGCCCCACCCATGCCCCCGTCCCCCACCCCTTCCCGGGAAGCTGATCTGGCGCGCGCCGAAGCCGACATGGCCCGGCTGGAAGCGCAGCTCGCCGAACAGGTAGCCCGCGCCACCGCGGATGCCGCCGCGTTGACCGACCGGCTCGCTCGCATGCGCCAGTCCCTGGCCCTGCCAGAGCATGCCGGGGACTCGCGCCTGTCCCAGTGGGCCATGCGCCTGGAGGACACCGAGTCCCCCGAGCCGGCCCCGGAGCTCTCGCGGCTGCGTGAGAAGGCCCTGGACGCGCGGGAGGCCGCGCTGGACACGCGTCGACAGGCCGGGCTGGACCTCCAGTCCGCACTGCGCGTGCAGCAGGAGGACGCCGCCCGGGTGGACAAGGCGCTGTCGTCCGCCGAGTCCGACCTGAAGCGCGTGGAGGACGCCGCCCGGGCCCGCGCGGAGGCCGAGCAGAAGGCCCGCCGCGCCGCGGAGGCGGAGACCCAAAAGGTCGTCCCGCCCCCGGCCCTCCGGCCGTCCCAGGAGAAGCCGTCCACGGAGTCGCCGACGCGCGCGGAGCGGCTCCCGGCGCGCGCGCCCGTGGCCGTCACTCCGGCGAAGAGCGACGCGCGCAAGGCGGGCCGGGTGCGGATGCACACGACCATCGACACGCGCAGTGATTCCAACTTCTTCACCGGCTTCTCGATGGACATCAGCGAGGGCGGCATCTTCATCGCCACGGTGGAGGCGGTGCCGCGCGGAACGCCGGTGGAGCTGGACTTCACGCTGCCGGGAGGCCGGCCGCTGACGGTGAACGGCGTGGTGCGCTGGGCGCGCGACGGCAACGACCGCACCCCGGACCTGATGCCGGGAGTGGGCGTGCAGTTCACCACGCTGCCGTCGGAGGTGGCGCACGCCATCTCGTCGTTCGTGGCGACGCGCGACCCGATGTTCTACCCGGACTGAGGGCTCAGGTGCGCCAGGGGCGCAGGGGCCTGAGCAGCCCCGCGTCCTGGAGGCGCGCCTGGACGTCCGCGGCCAGGGCGGCGTGAGGGTGATGAGCGTGCCCCGGTTGGGGATGTGCTCCACCATGAAAACTGATCGACCTTGATCTGTTCCAGACGCGCATGGGAGGTCGCGATGCCGACCTCTGGCTCCCTGCCCGTGTGGCACTCGCGACACTCCTCGACAGGTGCCTTCTCCGGCCCTTCCACCAATGCTATGCGCATCCCAGCAATTCAATTTTAACTTGAACATCTTGACTTCACTGGGAGCACATCTTGAAGCCTTCTTCCCTCCTCGCGGCCCTGGCCCTGACCGGCGTGCTGTCCGCCTGCGGCCCTGGCGAGGCGCCTGAACCCCAGCACCTGGGTAGCATCACGGCCGCGCTGGATTGCGCCGCGTTCAGCGGCCCCGTGTATCACCGGGTGCGTCCGGCCACGGGCGACAGCCTCCTCACCCTCAATGCGAACGAGGCCGCCAACGCGGCCACCACCTACGGCTACACAGACGACCGGGGCACGCCCTTCAAGGCCGCGAAGTCCTCCGGCACCGGCCTGTCTCCCGTCTACCGGCTCTACAGCCCCAGCCGGGGTGAACACATCGTCACCATCGACGCCACCGAGCGCTCGAACCTCATCGCCTCCGGCTTCACCACCGACGAGGGCGTGGGTTTCTATGCGTCCAAGACGGCGGACGCGTGCCTCGTGCCCGTCTACCGCTTCGACAACCCGGGCCTGAAGAAACACCGCCACGCCGTCACCCAGGCGGAGCGCGACGCGCTCACCGCCGCGGGCTGGACCAATGAGGGCATCCAGTTCTACGCCGCGCCCACCACGGTGGACACGAAGTTCACCTTCGTCGTCATCCCCGACACGCAACAGGAGACCGTCTACGCTCCCACCCGGCTCACCCAGCGCATGCAATGGATCGCCGACAACAAGACGGCCCAGGACATCCGCTTCGTGCTGCACACCGGCGACCTGATGGACTGGGACACGCCCGACCACCTCCACTACCAGCGCGCCAGTGATTCCTACCAGGTGCTCGACACCGCCCAGATTCCCTACGCCATCGCCCTGGGCAACCACGACACGGCGGCCGTGTGCCAGGGCGGCAGCGCGTGCCCCGGCAACGTCAACGCCAACCTGCGCAACACCGCCACCTTCAACACCTACTTCCCGCTGTCCCGCTTCAAGGCCCTGGGCGGCGTGTTCGAGTCCGGCAAGTGCGACAACGCCTACCACACGTTCAACGCGGGCGGCCTGAACTGGCTGGTGTTGAACCTGGAGCTCTGGGCCCGCACGAACGCCGTGAACTGGGCGAAGACCGTGCTGGCCCAGTTCCCCCAGCACAACGTCATCATCATCACCCACTCGCACCTGAACGGCAGCGGCGGCATCGAGCAGTCAAACGGGGGCTACGGCAACAACAGCCCCCAGTATGTGTTCGACAACCTCATCAAGCAGTACGCCAACGTGCGCTTCGTCTTCTCCGGCCACGTGGGCAACGCCGCCTACCGCACCGACACCGGCGTGAACGGCAACACCGTCTACCAGATGCTCAACACGTTCCACGACGGCACCACGAACCCGACACGGCTCGTGGAGGTGGACACCGCCGCCAACACCATCAGCACACGCGTCTACGCGCCCCTGACGAACACGGAGCGCGCGGACGGCGCGAAGGCCTACAGCAACGTGAACTGGGTGCGCTGAAACATCCTCAAGGAACCCGGACGGGACGGGCGATGATTTGCGCCGTCCCGTCCCCCACCTCGCCCATGTAGTTCGAACCCCAGCCACTCACGGTCCCGTCCGTGCGCAGCGCCAGGGAGTGATACTCCCCCGCGGCAAGCTGGGCCGTCCCCAGGAGCCCGGTCGACCGGACGGGAGCAGGTCGCTCGAACCAGGTGCCATCGCCCAGCTGCCCGTTGTTGTTGAGACCCCAGCTCCAGACGGTTCCGTCCGAGCGAAGCACCAGGGCATGGTGCCCTCCCGCCGCCAGCGTCACCCCGTTCGTCAGGCCGGGCACCGGGGTGGGAAAGTACTGGATGACCCGGGGGCCTCCCGACAGATAATCGCCATGGATGTCCCCCCACGCCTGGACCGTGCCATCCAGACGCAGCGCCAGGGAATGAAGACCATCGGCGCTCACCGCCATCACATCCGTCAGGCCTTCAATCCGCGCGGGAATGGGGCGGAGGGAACGGCTGTCATCCCCCAGTTGGCCTGAATAATTGTATCCCCAACCCCAGACGGTCCCATCCGACCGGAGCGCCAGCGCGTGATAGCCCGCCGCCGCCACGGCAACGACGTCCGTCAAACCCAGGACCTGGACGGGTGAGGAACGGGCGACCGTGGTGCCGTCCCCCAGCTGTCCGCACCAGTTATCGCCCCAGGCCCAGACCGTGCCATCGGACCGCAGCGCCACCGAGAAGTTGCCGCCTCCATCCAGGGCTGCCACGTCCGAAAGCCCCAGCACCTGAACGGGGCCAGGGCGGTTCGTCGTGGTGCCATCTCCCAGTTGCCCGAGGCCGTTGCGGCCCCAGGCCCAGACCGTGCCGTCAGCGCCCAGCGCCAGCGTGTGAGCGGCACCTGTCCCCAGGGACATGATGTCCTGGAGGCCTGTCACTCGCGTCGGGACAGCGCTGAAGGCCTCGGGGCTGCTCACGGGCCCCAGTCCATCGAAGCCCCAAACCCAGACGGTTCCATCCGAGCGCAGCGCCACCGAAGACATGTATCCCCCGGCCAGGGAGACGACGTCCGTGAGCCCCGCCACGGGCACCGGGGAGAGCCGCCAGAGGGTCACCCCCAGGCCCAGCTCGCCGCTGCCGCTCCCTCCCCAGGCCCACAGCGAGCCATCGGTTCTCAATGCCAGTGAATAGCGGAGGCCCGCTGAGAGCGCCATGCCGTTCGCCAGCCCTGACACCTGGACGGGCGCGGGCCGCAGCGACAGGGTGCCGTCCCCCAATTGCCCTTCAGCGTTGTCGCCCCACGCCCAGGCCGTGCCATCGGAGCGCAGCGCCAGGGAGTGAAGGGAGCCGGCGGCCAGCGCCGTCACGTTCGTCAGGCCCGCAACCTGGACCGGCGACAGCCGCGAGGTCTGGGTTCCATCCCCCACCTGCCCGTAGGCATTCCATCCCCAGGCCCAGACCGTCCCATCGGTGCGCAGCGCCAGGGAATGGTCCTGGCCCGCGGCCAGCGTCGTCGCGTTCGTCAGGTCCGCGACCTGGACCGGCAGCTCGTGCGAGGTCGCGGAGCCGTCTCCGAGCTGCCCCAAGCCGTTGGCACCCCAGGCCCAGACCGTGCCATCCAGATGCCTCCCCAGGGAGTGCTGGTTGCCCGCGGCCAGCGCCTTCATCTTCGTGAGCCCATACACCTTCACGGGAGAGAGCCGCGAGGTCCGGGTTCCATCCCCCAGTTGCCCGGAGGTGTTGTTCCCCCAGCTCCAGATGGCTCCGTTGTCCAACAGCGCCAGCGAATGGCTGGAGCTCGCCGCGATGGCCACGACGCTCATGAGGCCTGGCACCTGGACGGGCGAGAGGCGCCGGAACCGGGTGCCGTCACCCAGCTGGCCATAGGAATTGCCCCCCCAGGCCCAGACCGTTCCATTGGCGCGCAACACCAGTGAATGACTCCGTCCCGCGGCCACGGCGATGACGTCAGACATTCCAGGCACCCGGGTGGGCGGAAAGGCGTCACTGGTGGCCGTGCCCAGACCCAACTGGCCCACGTCGTTGAGCCCCCAGGCCCACAGCGAGCCATCCCGGTCGACCGCCAGCGAATGCCTCGTCCCCGATGACAGGTGCGTGAAGGGCGGCGTCGCGGGGGCTCCCATCGCGGGTCCGCCCACGAAGGCCAACGCCACGCTCAGTGCAACGACCCACCAGGATGCCTTGAGAAGTTTTCGCATGGACCCAGCATATCCATACAGACTCCGGGTGCGTCAGGAATGTCAGACGGTCATGTCAGGGTATTCGCGTTGGTGGGCACCCCGCCAACGCAGTGATGGAGACATGCCGCGATGATGCAATACCAGACGCGAATCCCCTCCCTCAGCAATGTCACCGCCACCCACTACACCCCCGGAGCGGACCACCTCTACTACACGGATGTCGGCACGGGCGAAGTGTGGTGGATGCCCGTCAACCCCGCCACCCAGCTCGCGTCCCGGAGCCAGGTGGTGGCCAAGGGCCAGCAGCTGAACCTCAACGTCTTCGCCACCACGGACATCCAGTGGGACACCGCTGGCGCCAACCTGCTGGCCAAGAACTTCGCCCGCATCCTGCCGTTGAGCGGCGTCAACTCGCTGGCGGAAATCACCCCCGCGAGCCTGGAGGCCGCCAACTGGGCGTCCGTCTCCAACAACAACTCCCTGCCGGAGAACGGCTCGTCCACCACCGGCCGCTTCTACGCCGTCCGCATCAACTACGCCTCCGAGTACCACTACGCCAAGCTGCGCATCTACAAGCTGGGCACCCAGACGTGGATGGACTGGGTGACCTATACCCTCAGCCCCAATCCCTACCGTGTCGGGGCGGGGCTCACCGACGTGAGAGACCTGGTCGTCTCCGAATATGAGACGGCCCTGTACGTCACCGCCTATGACGCGAGCAGCGGACAACACAGCGTCCTCTCCTCGCCCCGGACGAGCAACGCGCTCAGCCCCTACCCCGAGTTCAGCATCCAGCCGCAGCCCATCACCTACCAGATCCTGGATGAGCCGCAGCAGCTGGTGCTGGATGGAGAGTTCGTCTACGTGGTGGATGCCACCACGCTCTGGCGCATCTCCCTCACCACGCAGGAGACGTGGCCCGTGGTGACGGGCTTCTCCAACGGCAAGGGCCTGTTGCTGTCCAGCAGCGGCCCCTCGCTGATGGCCTACATCGCGGAGTCCACCGGCAAGGTCTTCGCCGTGGACATCTCCGACTACGTCGGAGGCCCCACGTCCATCCCGGTGTCCCAGCCGGCCTACCAGCTCACCACCACCCAGCTGGGCTTCCTCGCCTGGGCCAACCCGGAGCGCAGCGCCTTCTACGTCCCGCTGACCGACACGCGGGAGGTGGCGCGCATCGACCTGCTCGCCGGGGGCATCACCACGGAAGGCACCACGCCGACCGCGGCCCCCGGGCCTTCCAGCATCGAGGTCTTCTCCGACAGCACGCTGTACGTGGCCTGCACGACGGAGCTGGGCCGGTTCACCCGTTCCATCACCGTGTCCAACGTGCTGTTGCTGGGCATTGGCCTGATTCCGTTCGGCTACATCAACAACTCCGAACAGAACCCCTCCTCGCCAGGGCAGGACGACGGCAAGGCCAACACCAGCTCCGCGCCCGGCTACTACTTCAGCGGGTACCCCAACCTGCCGTTCGCGGGCGACCTGAGCCTGATGATCAACCACCCGCTGGCCTGGAACAGCGGGGTCCGCTTCTACAGCCTGAAGCTCAAGAACCTGGCCTCGGGGCTCACGCGCTCCATCGTGGACACGTTCTACGACTTCAAGTGGGACGCGGCCGCCGCGCCGCCGCGATTCAACAGCCAGCCCACCGCGTCCACCGCCGGGCTCTTCCCCATCCGAGACCCGGCGGAGCTCTGGTACAACGCCTACCTGGCGGCGCTGGTGAAGACGTCCACCGCGGACAACGGCCACAACGTGCTGCTGGTGGACTTCTACGACGCCAACAAGCAGCCCATTCCGAATGGCGGCTTCTCGCGGCTGCTGTTCGTGGACAACACGCGCTGCGGCGTCCGCCTGGAGCTGCCGCGCGTGGGCTCCAGCACCACGCCTCCCGCGGCCGGCGTCTACCCCGTCCTGGAGTGCGGCTGCCTGGCGTACGTGACCAAGGATGACCTGGTGGAGCTGGACTTCGTGGCGTGGCAGCCCCAGGGCTCGGGCTCCTACAGCCTGCGCGTGTCCGGCGGGGGCGGGAACATCCCGCTGCTCGCGCAGGACGGCACCGTCACCCCGGCGCCGACGCTCGTCAGCAAGACGCGGACGTCCGCCAACAAGGCCATCCGCGTGGGCCACATCCTGGGCAACTGCGACGTGGCGAACGTGACCCTCGCCCTGAACGTGCCCTCGCGAGTCATTGACGGGTTCGGCTGGGTGAACCTGGGCGCCTACACCTCCCGGTCGTTCACGGTCATCAAGGGCCCCATCAGCCACACGCCCTGGACGGAGCCGTAGCCTCCTGACGGCCGGGCCGTGCCTTCCCCAGCGAAGGCACGGCCCCGCCGTGGACTCACGGCTGGTTGGGATTGCCGATGTTCTGGAAGGGATTGAACGTGTAGGTCGTGGAGAACTGCGACGACGGGCTGAAGTAGTACGCGGCCAGCTTCGCCGGGTCCTTGGCGATCTCCCCTCGCAGGATGGGGCCGTCGTTCTGGTCGTCCCAGCCCCAGGGCGCGTTCGCGGAGTTGGTGCCGCAGTTGCCCGCCACCAGCCCGCAGCCGCCGCTGGTGTCACCCCGAAACGTCCCGTCGGAGGAGAACAGCGTGGTCAGGTCACGGCGCGTCCAGAAGCCGTCGGTGGGGCTGAAGATGTCGAGCAGCTTGTAGCGCACGTCCGAGTCCGTGGCGGACGACGGCTGCTCCGCCAGCGTGAGCGACGGGTAGTACTTCACGCCGTCTCCGACGATGTCGTAGTACGGCCACGCCTTGAGGCCGTGGCCCTTGGCCTCCTGCGCGGTGATGGGGTGGAGCTCGCCCTCGAAGGAGGCCATGGACAGCGCGCCGTCAATGGACTCCGACCCCGACCCGAGCGGACTGCCGGACGGCACGAACGAGTAGAAGTCCTTGTGCGCCACCGTCACCGCACCCACGAGCGCGCCGTACTCACTGCCGTCGCGCTTCACGATGATCAGCACGCCCTCGCCGTCGTTCTCGTGCTCGGTGTCGAAGATGGAGTCGGACCAGTCTCGCGGGTGGAAGAACGTGTAGAGCAGGTACCAGTGCGTGGAGGTCTCCACCACGGACTGGTAGGCGTGCGCGGTGAGGGCTCGCGAGCCGGTGTTGTCCCAGTTGTTCGTCCCGCTCCAGTCCCCATCGAAGTCCACGCGGGTGATGAAGTCAGACTTGCCACTCAGCGAATGCGAGCCCGTGACATCCACATCCTGGTAGTGGATGGGCGCCCACCGCTTCGTCAGCGCCGCCCGCGCCGCGGACGAACCCACGCCGTTCAACAGCGCCTGCCGACCCTGAGCGACCAACTCCTCTTCTTCCAACGCGCCCTCACCGCAGGCGGAAAGCAACGTCAGGGCCGTAATGACAGCCGTGAACTTCAGGACAGAGGGAAGACGGCGCAGCGATGACCGCATGGGGGAACCGGCCTTTCCTTGAGAGGGGAAGGCGCTCATCAGACATCACCGTGAACTCTTTGTGAAAGAAGGTTTACTTGAACTTCCTGTCAAACCCGAGTCGCCTTGCGGGTGACCGTTCCGTCCGTGGGGCGGTCATTTCCAGGAAGGTGCTCCGTGATGAACATCCGTTCGTGGCTGGCGCTGTCGACGCTGGGATTGACCCTGTCCGCTCCGCTGGGCGTGGCGCAGCCGCTGTCCAGCTATGTCGACGCCACGTCGTACCTGTCGTCCCAGCCGGAGTACCTGTCGTGGCTGGAGCTGCGCTCGAACCTGAAGGACAACTTCGACGACATCTGTGGAGACACGTTCTGCGAGGGCGACTACAGCAACATCCAGTCGCTGCGCTTCCAGTGTTCCGTCAACAGCGGGACGGGTGTCATTGGCCAGTGCGTCTGGGTGTTCGCCGCGAGCAACGAGGAGCTCAACCCGTCCACGGGTGAATTCTCCGTGCAGACGCAGACCTGGACCTGCCAGAGCCCGCTGGCCAGCGGCACCACGATGGCCTCGCTGCTGACGGCGCTCTCCGGGACCTCGCCCCTCTACGCCACGCTGCCCGGAACCAGCACGACGATCTACGAAGGCCTGGCGGACTGCCTGTAGTCGACGGTCGCCGGCGCACGGCGACGCACCGTCTCCGCGCGTGAACGCAGGGTCCCGGTTCGTACGCCTCACGCGCGAGTGAGGCGTCGGCCCGGAGGGAACCGCGTCGAATGTGGCGGGCCCGGATGATGCAGAGACGGGCCCGCCATGATTCCAGACCTCGCCCGCCTCGCCGCCAGGGGAGAATCCGTCACACTCGAGCTGAAGCGCTCGACCGGTGAATTGCGCGAGGCGATGCACACGCTTTGCGCCTTCGCGAATGGACAGGGAGGCCAGGTGCTGCTGGGCGTGAAGCCTGGCGGAGAGCTCATCGGCCAGCAGGTGAGCGAACAGACCCTGCATGACATCGCGACCGCGCGGGAGCGCTTCGAGCCCCCGCTCGACCTCCACATCCAGAGCGTGGAGGTCGCTTCAGGGCGGAGCGTCCTCGTGCTCACCGTGGGCGGCATCAGCGATTCCGTGCCGTACACCTTCGACGGTCGCGCCTATGAGCGGGTGGGCAACACGACCCGCAAGATGGCGCAGGAACGCTATGAACTGCTGTTGCTGGAACGTGCACACAGCCGCCGTCGCTGGGAGAACCAGGAGGCCGACGAGGTTCCGCTCCAGGAGCTCGACCGCCAGGAGGTGATGCGCATCGTCGAAGCAGCTCGCTCCGCCGGGCGGCTCGTGGGACCGGTGGGACGGGGCCTGCCCGAGCTGCTCGACCGCCTTGGCGTACGCCACAAGGGCAGGCTCCTGCGCGCGGCGGTCGTGCTCTTTGGCAAGACGTTCCTTCCCCACCATCCCCAGTGCGAGCTGCGGATGGCCCGGTTTCGCGGCACCGACAAGACCGAGTTCCTCGACCAACGCAACGTGCGCGGACCGGCCTTCCGGCTGCTTGAGGAAGCCGAGCTGTTCTGCCAGCGCCATTTCCCGTTGGCTGGCCGCATCGAATCGGGCCGCCTGCAGCGCGTCGACCGTCCGCTCATCCCGCCGGATGCGATGCGCGAACTCCTGGTCAACGCCTTCATCCACCGGGACTACAGCATCGCGGGTGGCGCGGTATCGCTCGCCATCTTCGACGACCGCGTGGAGATATGGAGCGCGGGGCGATACCCGATAGGCATCACGCCTGAATCGCTCACACGTCCGCATCTGTCGGTGCAGCGCAATCCCATCATCGCGGAGGTCTTCTACCGTGCCGGCCTCATCGAGAAATGGGGCCGGGGCACGAACCGCGTCGCCGAGATGTGCCGTGCAGCCGGCCTCTCCGCCCCGGAGTTCGCCGAGGTCACGGGCGCCGTGGTCGTCACGCTGCGGGTGAATGTGGGACAGACCCTGGCCGCGGATTGGGGGGTGCTCGCGCTCGATCGAGGGGGAGTTGCCGACGGATTGGGGGGGGTTCCGGACGGATTGGGGGGGGTTCCGGGCCGCCAAGAAATCGACGCGAAGGCGCGTGAAATCATCGAAGAGCTAGGCCCTCGACCCAGAAAGGCAGCCCTGCGCGAGGCCATCATGGCGCTTACTTCGCTTCGGCCCTGGCACCCCACGGAGCTTGCCAAGGCACTGCATTTCAGCCCGGACAAGCTGACGGAGCGGCACCTCAAGGCCATGGTCGAAGAGGGCCTCCTCGAACGGACCCACCCTGATAATCCCGCGCATCCCGCTCAGGCCTACCGGACCACGCGCAGGGGCTGAACCATGGCCGTCAGAAGCTCAGCGTGCCCAGCAGTTCGAAGGTGTTGCGATACACGTGCACCGGCTCCACGACGATGCCCTGCAACCCGTTGTCGCCGGTCAGGTCCTTCACGCCCAATTCGTGGCGCGACAGGATGTAGCCCACGCGCAGTCCTCCATCCACGCCGTGCAGTCCTGGAATGAAGTCCTTCACCAGGATGACGTCCACCCCCGCTCCCAGGTGCAGCGTGTTGGGCCACAGGTTGCGGAAGAAGCCCGGCCGACGCACCCAATACGAGTTCGGGTTCGCCATCCCCTGCCCGTTGATGCTGCCGTCCTCCAACCGGTACCACGTCAGCCCGTAGCCCACCTTCGCGTAGGGCTGGAAGCCGCCTCGCAGGAAGTTGTAGCGAAGACTCCCCGCGTACTCCCACATGTCGAGCTTCGTCCGCAGCTGGAAGACAGACATCCCGTCCGATAGCGGCACGTCCAACCCCAGCGTGCTGCGCGAATGGAACAGCGTGTTCTCCGACGTGAACTTGTCCCCCAGGTAGAAGCTCACCTTGAGCATCACCGACACCGCGGTACTCACTACCGGTCGGACCAGGTCCGGGTCGTTGATGTTGCCGGCGATGGCCGGATCCAACGCCGTGAGCTGTCCGTACCATTCGTCCAACTGCCGGTC
Source organism: Corallococcus sp. AB038B (assembly GCF_003668955.1). NCBI lineage: Bacteria > Pseudomonadati > Myxococcota > Myxococcia > Myxococcales > Myxococcaceae > Corallococcus > Corallococcus sp. AB038B. Next base: position 60,594 of record NZ_RAWO01000020.1, read on the forward strand.
GTTGAGCAGCAGCCCCGTGAAGTCGTCTCCCAGCAACTGCACGCCCACCCCCGCTTCCACCGTGAAGCGGCGGCGCGGCAGCCGTTCCTGCGGCGTGTAGACGGGCTGGTGGTTCTCCACCACCGCTCGCACCGGCAACCCCACCACCCGGTAGAGGAAGTCCAACGGCGGCAGCGTGATAAGCAATGCCACCGGCGCGTTGAGGAACCCCAGGTTGTTGGAGAAGTCGTCCTGGACGTCCAGCGGGAAGAACCACGGCAGCTCGCTGGGCACGTACAAGTCGAACCCCGCGCTGGGCGCCGGGCGGTTCCAGCCCTCGTTGAAGGCCGGCCCCACGATGGACAGGTTGCCCATGTCCGAGTGCGCCACCAGCCCCGACAGCGGTGACCTCGCCATGGGGAAGCCCCAGCGCAGGGGCAGGATGAGCCAGGACCACTCGCGCCGCACCTGCCTGTCCACCAGCGCCAGGTCGTAGACGCGCTCCCAGTCCGGCACCAGGTCGATGCGCGACGCCAGGTCGTAGCGCACCACCTCCTCCGGCAGCGGCTTGTCCGGGTGGGTGAGGTACTCCTGGTGGTCGAAGAATTGCCGCACCGCCTCCGTGGAGCCCGCGGGGCCGATATTCTTGAAGACGCCCGGCACCGGGTACGTGGCGTGCGACTCCCGCGCGTGCGGTCCTGGAGATGCCAGCAGCTGCTCCAATCCTTTGGAGTCCGCGCCAATGTATCCGATGGGGTGCGTGTTGATGACCGTCTCCGCCTCGTCCGCCCAGACGTAGCGGCGCACGCGCGCGAGGAGCTTCTTCTCCCCGGGCCGCTCCTCGCCCCGGGCGTCCAGCTGCGCCTGCCATTGCTCTCGGGGCAGGTAGGCATTGGGGCGGGCGAAGTCGAACACCATGCTGTTGTGGTGGAAGAAGTACTCGATGCGCTTCATCACCAGCGGGTCCGCGCCGTCCGCGGTCCAGTCCCCCTGGAGGATGCGTCGCAGCTCCGCTTCCGTCAGCGTGCGCCCCACCGCCGAGCGCGGAGAGACGGCCACCGCGATGTGCTCCCAGTCCCCCTCGTGATTGTTGCCGCCCGCGTTGAAGGGATAGAAGAACCAGTACTGGATGAGCAGCTCGTAGCCGGGCGGCGCCTTCTGCGTGCCCTTCACCGCGTGGATGAACGGGTGCGCGTACACCTTCTCCGTGCCCAGGTAGCGGCGCGCGGGCTGGCCGTCCACCGCGCCCTTGTACGCGGCCATCCACGTCTTCGGGTCGTAGCCGGGGAAGTCGAAATACATCACCGTGAAGGGCGCGCGCTCCGCGTCCACCGCGTCCTGCCGCAGCCGGGGAATGGTGGGGTGGTCCGGGTGGAACTCGCGCAGCAGGCCCACCAACCGGCAGTCATCCCTCGCGTCCTGGCCGGCGGACTCCGTGCGCAGCGTGACTTCCGGCGCGCCGTCCTCAGGGCAGGGCCGGCCCAGGCTGGAGAAGTTGATGGAGTCGCTGCGCATCAACACCGCGCCGGACTTCGCCAGGTCCCAGGTGTCCAGGTTGAGCAACAACCCCCCGGGCTGGTCCCGGAACACCTTGTGGTCGGAGGGAAAGGTGTAGGTGTTCTTCACCATGAACGGCGCGAAGCGGACCGCCAGGGATTGGAGGACCTGAAGGCGCGTGTCATCCACGCCGTCGCGCGGGGCTTCGTCCCGGTAGGCCGGGTCGTTCGGGTCGCCGTAGAGCGACAGGGCGACACTCGCCTCCGTCTGTCTCACGATGCGCGGATACGAAAGCGGCACGTAGCGGAAGTATTCCTCGCGCGTGGGCGGCCCCTCCGCGTGGGCCATGGCCGCCACGAGGAGCACGAACGGCGACAGGGCCCGTGCCGCACGGACCGGAGCGATGTGGCGCATATGGAAGGCGTCCTCTGGAAGCCCCGCGTCGGGACACGCGGCGCCAGGGACGCTAGGGGGCAGCGGCTCCAGACCCTGTCGCCCCCCGGGGCCGCCCGTTCGTCACCGCACGGTGAAATCTCCGGCAGTGGACACCCGGAGTCCGGCATGCCGGCGGAGCAATCCCTATCTTACCGGCGCCATCCGTCGGATACCGGACCGGCCCCCGTGGCAGGGGGTGAAACACAGGCCCTGTTTCTGGCAGAAAGAAAGACAACCCATGAGGGGGTGGGACTGCGTCCCCCCTGAAGGAGTCCCTGTCGCATGAGCACGATTCTCCGGACCCCACCCCTCGCCGGTGGCCGTCCCCCTCGTTGGGATTCTCGCCGCCGTGCCCCGCCTGCCTCCGCGTCACTTCCCCCCGTGGAGAAGGTGAACCTGGCCCACGCCTCCACCGACCTGCCAGCGCCTGGCATTGCCCGGCCCGTGGGCATGCTCCACGGCCAGCCCGTGCACCTGGTGCGGCTGACGGGCACCGGCCCCTGGTGCCGGCACGCCACTGGCGACGCCCTGTTCTTCGTCACCCGGGGAACCCTGCGGGTGGAGTTGCGCGAGCGCACCGTGGAGTTGGAGGAAGGCGAACTGCTCATCGTCCCTCGCGGCGTCGAGCACCGTCCGGTCGCTGACGCGGAAGCGCTGGTGCTGATGTCGGCTCCATCGCTCGAAGGGGAAGCGGCCGGGCAGTCGCCCGTCCCCTGAATGGCGTCCTGACGCCCCCCGGGCGGGCGAGCCCTTGTCCTGCCCGGGCGCGGTGATTCCTCCCACGGAGCCCACGGCGCACTTTTGCCCTGAACGAACGGAAGGGGGCTTCCCGCGTCGGTTCACCCGCCGCCGGACGGCCGCCGCCTTTGATTGGGAGCGGAGCCGCCATGCGCATCCACCACCTGAACTGCACCACGATGTGCCCGCCCGGCCGGCGGCTCATGGATGGGCGGCGAGGCTTCACCGGCCCGGCGGCGCTCACCTGCCACTGTCTGGCGTTGGAGACGCCGCGCGGGCTGGTGCTGGTGGACACCGGCTACGGCCTCAATGACGTGTACGCGCCTCGCGTGCGGCTCAACGGCCTGTTCCGGGACGTGCTCTGCCGCCCCGCCCTGGCGGAGGAGTCCACCGCCATCCGCCAACTGGAACGCATGGGTTTCCAGGCCAGCGACGTGCGCGACATCGTCCTCACGCACCTGGACTTCGACCATGCGGGCGGCCTGGATGACTTCCCCCACGCGCGCGTGCACGTGCTGGCGGACGAGTACCGCGTGGCCACCGCGCAGAAGACCTGGCTGGACCGCGCGCGCTTCCGCCCGATGCAGTGGTCCAAGGAGACGCGGTGGGAGACCTACGTCCCCAACCGGGGTGAAGGCTGGTTCGGCTTCGACTGCGTGCGCGAGCTCACCGGGCTGCCGCCGGAGATTCTGCTGGTGCCGCTCGTGGGCCACACGCTGGGGCACGCGGGCGTGGCCATCGACACCGGAGAAGGGTGGCTGCTGCACGCGGGCGACGCGTATTTCTACCACGGCGAGATGGACCTGGACCGCTACCGGTGCACCGCCGGCCTGCGCGCCTACCAGAAGCTGATGCAGAAGGACGGGTGGATGCGCTGGTACAACCTGCGCCGGCTGCGCGAGCTGGTGCAGCGCCACGGCGAACAGGTGACGGTGTTCTGCGCGCACGACTCGCTGGAGTTCGAGCGGCTGGAGGAGCGCGAGAAGCTGCCCGCGGACTTCCCCATCCAGCCCGGCCTCGTCGCCCCCGTGCCCTCGCTGCACCTCTAGCGGGCGTCACTGCTGGAGCGGAGGAGGCTCCGCCACCGGCGCCTCCTCCATCGGCCGGGGCACGCGCGGCAGGTCCACCGTGAAGGTGGCGCCCCGCCCCGGCACGCTCTCCAGGCGGATGGCGCCGCCGTGCGCCTCCACCAGTTGGCGAGCGATGTAGAGCCCCAACCCGTACCCGGCCTTCGTCCGCGCGGCGCGCTCCCGCTCGAAGCGCTCGAAGACGCGGCGCTGGGCCTCCGGCGCGATGCCCACGCCCTCGTCGCGCACCCGCAGCCGGGAGTGGTCCGCGTCCAGCGCCGACACGGCCACCGTCACCGGGTGGCCCCGGCCGAACTTCAGCGCGTTGGACAAGAGGTTGGTCACCACCCGGTCCAGTCGGATGCGGTCCCACTGCCCCACCTGCCCCTCCTCCACCTCCAGCCGCAGGTCACAGCCCGCCTCCACGGCGGCCTCCGCGAAGCGCTCCACCACCTCGCGCGCCAGCTCCCCCAGGTCCATGGGCGCCGCGTCCAGCAGCCGCTTGCCGGAGGACAGCCGCGACAGGTCCAGCAGGTTGTGGAGCAGCTGTCCCAGCCGCTGGGCCTGACCGCGCGCCACCACCAATCCCTGCCGCACGTCCTCGTCGCGACCTGCCGCTTGCGAGCGCTGCACCTTGCTGAGCAGCAATTGCAGCGTTTGCAAGGGGTTGCCCAGGTCATGCGCTGTGACGGCGATGAGGTCCACCGCCTCGCGCGCCTCTCGCAGGAGCCGCGTGTTCTCCAGGGCCAGCGCCGCGCGGCCGGCCAGCTCCTCCACCAGCACCTGATCCACCTGCGTGAAGCGGCGGTGGCCCCGGGCCGTCATCAGCACGAAGGCGCCCAGCGTGTCGCTCCCCGCGCGCAGGGGCACCACCATGGAGGAACCAATGGCGATGCGCTCGATGAGCAGCCGGTGCTGGTCGGTCTCCGCGGAGGCCGCCAGGTCGTCCATCTCCACCTCCACGTCCATCCGCGAGCGCCCGGTGCGCATCACCTCCCAGACGACCGGAGGCATGCCCGGGCGGGGCGGAAACCGCCGCAAGGCCTCCCACAGACTCGCCTCGCGTTCGGGCTGCACGTGCGTCACCGCTCGGGGCCGCAGCTCGCCCGCGGGAGTGAGCAGGTAGAGGATGCAGCCGTCCGCCACCTCCGGCACCAGCAGCCGCGCCACCTCCGCCGCCGTCAGGTCGGGGTCCAGGGACTGGTGGAAGACGCGGCCGGCCTCCGCCAGCAACTCCTGCACCCGCTCCTGGCGCCGCTGCTCGGTGATGTCGCGCGTCACCACGGAGAAGCCCTGGGGCTCGCCGTCCTCGTCGCGCAACGCGGTGATGGACACCTCCGCCCAGAAGCGCGAGCCGTCCTTGCGCTGCCGCCAGCCCTCCGTGCGCAGCCGCCCCTCCTGGAGGGCCCGGGACAGCTCCCGCTCCGGCTTGCCCGCCGCCGCCTCCTCGGACGTGTAGAAGACGGAGGTGGGCCGGCCGCGGATTTCCGCCTCGCTCCAGCCCTTGATGCGCTCGGCGCCCGGGTTCCAGCTGGCCACCCGTCCGCGCGCGTCCAACAGCACCAGGGCGTAGTCGCGCACGCCCTCCACCAGCGCCTGGAAACGGTGCGCGCTGGCCGCCGCCTCGCGCCGGAGCGGATGGAGCCGGCGGTGGAGCACCCACGCCAGCACCCCCGCGACCGTCAGCCCCAGCAGGCAGGCCAGGAGCAGCAGCGCCGTCTCCCACCGGTTCACCCGCACCGAGGTCCGGTTCTCCAAGGCCAGCCGCTCCTGCACCTTGCGCTCCAGCTGGGCCTGCGCCTCCCGCACCCGCCCATGGGCCCGGGCGAGCCGCTCGCGCGCCTGCTTCTGCTCCTGGGGCGTCGGGGTGTCCATGAGCGCGCGCAGGGCGGTTTCGTGGGCCTGCTCCGCGGCGCGCACCTCCCGCACCCGCGACTGGTCCTCGGGAGCCTCCAGTCGCGCGGCCAGCCGCTCCGCGGTGTCCAGGAAGCGCCGCCGAGCCTGCGCCGTGTCCCGGGAGAGCGACTGCCCGCCCGCCAGCAGCGCGCTGTTGGCCAGGGACACCTTGTCGCTGAAGGCCCGCCCCAGCAGCCCCACTTCCTGCAGGTCCAGCGAGCGCTCCATCACCCGCGACTGCACGGAGGCGCGCGTCAGCAGGAGCGACCCCACGGCCAGGACCAGCAGGACGAGCGCCACCAGGAGGCTCGCCCCGAGCCCCCACCCCTCCTCCTGTCGCGCGCGCCTGAGACCCGCCGCCATGCGTCCTTTCCCCGCTGGCCGCACGTGTCCCTTCGCGCCCCCGCGTCCACTCACGGTGGGGCCCTCCCTCCCTCGCGCCCACCCCCCTCCCTGGCCCGGCCGGTGTCCACCAGTGCGCGCCTTCCCGGCGGGCGGGGTGGGACATTGACGCCTTTTCGACCGCCGGAGACGCACCGGGGCTTGCCGCCGCTTCGCGAGACCCGGGCCGCTCCCCACCCTTGTCCCCAGGGCCCATGGCGCACGGGGCCTTCACGGGCGGCGGGAACGGGGCATGGGGCGGACGGGCGGGCGGCTGGGCTGGGTGTTGCTCCTGGGGCTGTGGACGGCGTGCGGCCGGACGCTGCCGGAGGAGGCGGTCTCCGCCCGGATGGCCTGGCGGCCCCCGTCCCTCTGCGCGCCCATGACGTGTGAGTCCCAGGGGCTGAACTGCGGCTACGCCATCGACGGGTGCGGCGGCACGCTCCACTGTGGCGAGTGCGCGGAAGACCAGGCCTGCGGCGGGGGCGGAGTGCCCAACGTCTGCGGCCCCCAGCCCTGCGTCCCCAGCAGCTGCGAGGCGCGGGGCGCCACCTGCGGGCCGCTCTCGGACGGCTGCGGCGGCGTGCTCGACTGCGGCACGTGCGCGACCCCGGAGGTCTGCGGAGGCGCCGGCGTGCCCAACGCCTGCGGGCCTCCAGCCTGCGTCCCCACCACCTGCGAGGCTTCGGGCAAGAACTGCGGCCAGGTCGCGGACGGCTGTGGCGGGGTGCTCGACTGTGGCGCGTGCGGGCCGGACGAGACGTGCGGCGGAGGCGGCACCGCCAACGTGTGCGGCCGCGCGCCGTGCGTCCCCACCACCTGCGAGGCGCTGGGCAAGAACTGCGGCGCCGTGTCCAACGGCTGCGGCGGGGTGCTCGACTGCGGCGCATGCGGCGAGGGGCTCACCTGCGGCGCGGGCGGCGTGGCCAACGTCTGCGCCGCCCCGCTGTGCCAGGCGGCCACCTGCGCCGCGCTGGGAAAGAGCTGCGGCGAAGTGCTGGACGGCTGCGGCGACGTCCTGGAGTGCGGAGCCTGCGCGGCCGACGCGACCTGCGGCGGCGCGGGTGAGGCCAACGTCTGCGGCGCCGGCACCTGTGTGCCCACGACCTGCGCGGCCCTGGAAGCGAACTGCGGTCGCGTGTCCGACGGCTGCGGCGCGGTGCTGGAGTGCGGAGGCTGCCTCGCGTCCGAGACCTGCGGCGGCGCGGGCGTGCCCAACGTCTGCGGCAAGGCCGCGTGCACGCCGTCCACCTGCGAGGCCCTGGGCAAGAACTGCGGACAGGTCGCGGACGGCTGCGGCGGGACGCTCGATTGCGGCGCGTGCGGCGAGGGACGCACCTGCGGCGCGGGCGGCGTGCCCAACGTCTGCGCGGTCCCGGGATGCCGGCCCGCCACCTGCGGCTTCCTGGGCGCGACGTGCGGCGCGGTGGCGGATGGCTGCGGCGGCACGCTCGACTGCGGTGGGTGCGCGGCGCCGGAGACCTGCGGCGGCACGGGAGTACCCCACGTCTGCGCGCCTCCGGAGCCCGTGTGCGTGGACCGGGACCTGGGCAGCGCGCTGCCCGTGTCGCTGAAGGGCTCCACCGTGGAGGCCCGGGACGACCACGCCGCCTCGTGCGGAGGCGCGGGCGCTCCGGACCGGGGCTACCTGTGGACGGCGCCCCGGGCGGGCACCTTCACCTTCGACACGGCCCGCTCGGCGATACGGTCCGTCATCGCCGTGTACGCGGACGGCTGCGGCGGCGAGGAGCTGGCGTGCGCCACGGGCGGCATCAGCTACGGAGGTGGGGCCCGGGTGGCGGTGACGCTGACACAAGGCCAGCGGGTCCTGGTGACGGTGGACGCCGGGGCCGGCGGGTCCTTCACGCAGGGCGCCTTCGAGCTGCACATCGACGAATTGCGCGCCACCGAGGCCGGCGCCTGCTTCGACGGCATGGACAATGACGGGGACCGCTGGGTGGACTGCGCGGACACCGAGTGCCGCGACGAGCCCCGCTGCAAGGGCCAGGGCTGCGCCCACCACGACCTGGGCAGCGCCCTGCCCGTCACCTTCCAGGGCGAGACGGCCCTCTCCGGCGACGGCTTCCAGGGCACCTGCGGCGCGCTGCTCCAACAGGACCGCGCCCACCTGTGGACGGCGCCCAGGGCCGGCACCTTCGTCTTCGACACCTCGCCCGGCAACGACCCGGACGCGGGCGGCCACGCCCTGTACCTCCTCACCGGCTGCCGGGGCACGGAGCTGGGCTGCGCCGCGCACCCACATCCCACCACCAAGGGCGCCCCGGTGCTGAAGCTCACCCTGGCCCAGGGGCAGTCCGTGCTGGTGGTGGTGGACGGCATGGCCCGGCCGGACCGGGACACCCCCATCCGCTACACCCTCCACGTCACCGAATGGGCTCCGTCCGAGGCCGGCCACTGCCACGACGGCGCGGACAACGACGCGGATGGCCGGGCCGACGACGCGGACCCCGACTGCCGCTGACGTTGACGCGTCGTGCCACAACCAGCGTCACGCACCCACCTTCTCACTACATGTGAGGTGCTACGCAACTGATCGACGGCTCCTGCGATAATCCCCTCAAGACGTTCGCAGCCCTTCCAAACCATTTCCTCGAACTCCGACGAGGGAGCCCCACATGAGCCTGATCGACCGCGCCCGCAGTGCCGTCTCCAACACCATCCGCCAGGTGCAGCAGGACCCCCTCAAGGCGGCGAAGGACATCGGGACGCAGGCGAAGAAGGGCTACGACACCTTCACGAAGGTGAAGACGGCCGTGAAGGACGGCTTCGACAACGTCAAGAGCCTGAAGACGGACGGCTTCAAGGCGACGTTGAAGGGCAACGTCGACAAGATGGTCTCCAAGGCCATGGACCCGAAGACCAAGCTCGACCTCAAGGGCAAGCTGGGCATCGCGGGCAAGGCCTTCGGCACCATCACCAACGCCACGAAGCTGGTGGGCCAGGCCGGCACGGCCATCTCCGACGTGCGCAACGCCGTGCGCTCCGGCAGCAGCGAGGACTGGAACAAGGCGCTGGGCTCCGTCGCCACCGCCGGTAAGACGGCGGTCAGCACCGTCAAGGGTGGCCTCGAGGTTGCCCGCGACGTGAACAAGTTCGGCAGCGCGTACAAGGCCGCCAGCGGCGCCTTCAAGGCCGCGGTCCCGGGCGCTGGCCCCAAGCTGGCCCGCGCCGCCGCCGGTGCCGCCGCCAAGGCCGCCTTCGAGGGTGGTGCTTCCTCCGCCATCAAGAGCGGCGTGCGCTCCGCCCTGAAGACCGCCGTCAGCGAGAGCGGCGTGGCCCTGAAGGCCGCCACGGGCACCGCGACCCGCGCCGCCGCCAAGGCCGCGCTGGCCGAGGGTGGCAAGGCCGCCGCCAAGGCCGGTGCGACCGCCGCCGCCAAGGCCGCCACGGGCACCCTGGCCAAGGCCGCCGGCCGCTTCGCCCCGGGCGCGAACATCGCCATCGCCGCCTTCGACACGGCGAACGCGGTCTCCACCCTGCGCGACCCGAACGCCAGCACCACCGCGAAGGTCACGGGCGTCATCACCGCCGTGGGCTCCATCGCCGCCGCCACCAACATCCCGGTGGTCAGCCAGGTGGGCGCCGCCGTCTCCGCCGTCTCCAGCTTCGTCGGCGGCCTGTTCGGGTAAGCCGTTGAAGTAATTGAAGGGCCCCCGGGCGGAACACGCCCGGGGATGTCCCCGGGGGGTCCTTTTCTGGTAGGCACCGTGGCCGTGTGAGACGCGCACGTTTCAATCCCCTCTGGGACCACGGTCGCTACCTGCCAGGAGGCCCTCCGGTGGCCACGAAGAAGAACCCTCCCGCGAAGCCGTCCGCCGCACCCGCCGCCAAGGCGCCCGGCCCGTCTTCCACCCCGGCGAAGCCGGCGAAGTCCGCCGCCGCCCCCTCCACCCCCAAGCCTCCGGAAGCGCCTGCCGTCCCGGCGCAGACTCCCGTGCATCAGCTGGTGCAGCGGCTGCCCGTGGCGCCCGGCCTGGGCCACCAGGCGGACCTGCCGGTGGTGAAGGCCCCGTCGCTGGAGAACCTGAACATCCGCGTGCCCCAGGGCGAGGACCTCACGGAAGAGGACCTGCTGGAGCGCTTCCACGAGCTGGCCCGCGCGAAGGCGCAGGTCCGTGAGCGCGCCGAAGGCGAAGCCCTGGTCATGGGCGACGACGTGCGGCTGGACATCCTGGGCTACGCCAACGGCCGCCTCATCCCGCTCAGCACCCGCATGGGCTACTGGATGGAGCTGGCACCCCAGGTGATGTTGCCCGGCTTCGCGGAGGTCATCGCGGAAGCCAGCGTGGGTGACAGCGTGGAGGTGGGGCTGGTGCTGCCGGACAACTACCCGGCGGACCAGCTGCGCGGCATGCCGGCGCGCTTCCTGGTGGACGTGCGCGGCGCGCGCCAGGTGAGCATGCCCGACACGGAGTCGGACGCGTTCCTCCAGCAGCTGGGCCGCGGCTCCACCCATGAGGAGGTCATGAGCTCCATCGTCGAGGAGATGGAGAGCGAGATGGCCGACATGCTCTGGGTGGACGCGCGCAACCGGGTGCTGGACGAAATCGTCGCCCGCGCGGACGTCACCGTGCCCAAGGCGCTGGTGGACGAGGAGATCCGCCGCCGCTGGAAGCAGGCGGAGGGCGAGGTGCTGGCGCAGAAGTTCTTCAGCCTGGAGGAGCAGCAGGAGGCGCTGGACGGCTGGCTGCACCACCCGGGCATCCGCGACGACGTGGAGCGCCGCCTCAAGATTGCCCTGGTGCTCCGCGCCATCGCGCAGCGGGACAAGCTCCAGCTCACGCCGCAGGTCACGCTGGAGCTGCTCAAGGAGTCCTCGGAGCCCTTCGGCATTACCGAGGCGCAGCTGCGCGAGTCCATGCTGGACCCGGCCGCGTCCGCGCAGATGACCGACGTCGCGTGGCACCTGCTCGCCGTGGAGCACGTGATGACGCAGGCGAAGGTGACCTTCGAGGGCGCCGAAGCGGGGCTCGCTTAGGGCTGAAAGCGGCTACCCCGCCGGGTTCTTGGGCGCGGGCGGCTCCTGGCCGGGCGCGATGAAGGCCCCGGTCGCGGGGTCTATCTGCCAGGCCGAGTACTGGTGCGTGAGCACGTCGCGCACCTGCCCCTGCTCGTAGCAGACCGAGTACACGACGAAGACCTCGTTCACGAAGTTGGGCCGGCCGTAGCGGTAGCAGTCCTGCTCGCCCTGCTTCTGGAGCGTGAGCGGGTGGCCCAGCAGGCCCCCGACCTCCTGGGTCGTCATCCCCGCGCGCAGCACCTTGATGCCGTGCGGCGTGACGACGGAGAAGGACGTTCCGTTTGCACGCCAAAGGGTGAAGAAGCCCAGGGCGAGCACCACGGGCACCGCCGCGGCCACGAACCAGGTGAAGGTGAAGCGGTTGGACTTCTTCTGGGACCCTGCGCGGAAGGCCGTGAACAGGGCGTCCGGGGACGTGTCCGCCGGGGCACCGTCCGGAATGGCCGGGAAGGAGGAATTGGGAGCGTTCACCCCTCTTGAATGCCGTCAGTGGCCGCCGGATTCAAGCGATGGACTGCCGGGGAGTCCACAGCCCGCACGCCTCGCTGGCCACTGCCAGGGTCATCCAGGGTGGGATACGCCCGGATGTCCGGTTCCAGGCCAGGCGTGCGAGTTCACAATCGGCGCGGTGCGAGACTGCTAGAGGGCACACCCTGAGAAACACCTAGGAGGAGTCACACGTCATGGCGAAGCGCGCCGCCGCCAAAGGCACCCCCCAGAAGACCATGGACCGGGACGTCGTTCCCCCGGGCACGGAGTTGCCGGACAGCGACCTGTTCTTCAACCGGGAGCTGTCGTGGCTGGCCTTCAACGACCGGGTGCTGCAGTTGGCCGAGTCGCCGGAGATGCCGCTGATGGAGCGGCTGAAATTCATCTCCATCTACGCGCGCAACCTGGATGAGTTCTTCATGATCCGCGTGGCGCGGCTGCACGAGCAGATCGCCGCGCGCGTGGGCCGCCTGGTGCCGGATGGCGCGTCCCCGGGCGACACGCTGGACAAGCTGCACACGGGCATCCTGGAGCAGGGCCGGCGCCACGCGGACTGCTTCGAGAAGGTGCTGCGCCCCGCGCTGGCGGAGAAGGGGCTGCGCATCCTGTCCATGAAGGAGCTGGACGCGGATCAACGCGCGCAGATGGAGCAGCGCTTCCGCGAACAGATTTTCCCCGTGCTCACGCCGCTGGCCATCGGGCTGGGGCGGCACTTCCCGTACATCTCCAACCTGTCCCTGAGCCTCGCGGTGCTCCTGCGCGACCCGGTGGCGGAAGACGAGAGCGTGGCGCGGGTGAAGGTGCCCAAGGAGATATTGCCCCGCTTCGTGCCGCTCAAGGGGGGCACGTTCTTCGTGCCGCTGGAGGAGATCATCGCGCAGCACCTGGGGGACCTGTTCCCCGGGATGGAGGTCCTCAACTGGAGCCTGTTCCGCGTGACGCGCGACGCGGACTACACCGTGTCCGAGGACGCGGAGGACCTGCTCAAGGCGGTGGAGACGGAGATCAGCCAGCGCCGCTTCGGGGACGTCATCCGCCTGGAGATCCAAGCGGGGATGAACGCGAAGCTGCTGGAGCCGCTGGTGGAGGCGCTGACGCTGGAGCCGCGGCAGGTGTACGAGGAGCACGGCCTGCTGGACCTGGCGGACGTGATGTCGCTGGCGATGACGCCGGGCTTCTCCGAGCTGCGCGACCCGCCGTGGACGCCGGTGACGCAGGCACGGCTGCGCACGGACAACGAGTCCGCGGACGGCGGGGGCACGGTGATGTCCGCGATGCGCCGGGGCGACCTGCTGGTGCACCACCCCTACGAGTCCTTCGCATCTTCCGTGGAGCGCTTCGTGAGCGAGGCGGTGGAGGACCCGGACGTGCTGGCGCTGAAGCAGACGGTGTACCGCACGTCGGACAGCTCCCCGCTGGTGCCCGCGCTCATCCGCGCGACGGAGCACGGCAAGCAGGCGGTGTGCATGGTGGAGCTGAAGGCGCGCTTCGACGAGCGCGCCAACATCCGCTGGGCGAACGCGCTGGAAGAGGCGGGCGTGCACGTCGTGTATGGGATTCCCAGCCTGAAGACGCACGCGAAGGCCATCCTCATCGTGCGGCGCGAGGGCGAGCGGGTGCGGCACTACGTGCACATCGGCACGGGCAACTACAACCCGAAGACGGCGCGGCTCTACACGGACCTGGGGTTGTTCACCACGGACCCGGACATTGGCGCGGACGTGGCGGACGTCTTCAACTTCCTCACCGGCTTCGGCCGGCCGCGCTCCTTCCGCAAGCTGCTGGTGGCGCCGCTGACCATGCGGGAAGGGCTGCTGGAGGAGATCAAGAAGACGCAGGCGGCGCACACGCCGGAGACGCCCACGCGCATCATGATGAAGATGAACGCGCTGGTGGACCCGGGCATCATCCGCGCGCTCTACGACGCGTCCCGCGCGGGCGTGCGCGTGGACCTCAACGTGCGAGGCATCTGCTGCTTGAGGCCGGGGGTGCCGGGCGTGTCGGAGCACATCCGGGTGGTGTCCAACCTGGGCCGCTTCCTGGAGCACCCGCGCATCTACACCTTCGAGCGTGGCGCGACGTCGCGGTGCTACATCGGCTCCGCGGACATGATGCCGCGCAACCTGGACCACCGGGTGGAGATATTGGCGCCGGTGGAGGACCCCACCCTGGCCGCGCAGGTGCGCGACGTGGTGGAGCGCTGCATGGTGGACACCAGCGGTGCGTGGGAGCTGGGCACGGACGGCACGTGGCGGCGGCGCACCGCCACCACGACCAACGACAAGCGCTCCGCCCAGGGTGAGCTCATGGAGCGCGCCATCCGCATGGTGCAGATGCAGAGCGGGCGCCCCGTGGCCTGAGCGGGGGACGGCTCAAATCTCGTGGTTCACCAGGTTGAACACCGCCACGCGGTGCGACTGGGGGAACAGCACGATGAACAGGTGGTTCCAGTCATGCGCGCCCGGCGCCACCAGGTACGAGCTGTAGAAGTAGCGGATCTGCACCTGCTCCGTGCCGTTGCCAATCTCCGTGAGCAGGTGCGGGTCCAGCGCGTCGAAGAAGAAGAGCGCGTCGGACAGCGTGCTGAACGGCACGGTGCCCTGGTCCTGCCAGGTGATGCGGCTCTGCTCGCGCGGGTCCTGCATCAGCGCGAACACGGACTCCACCGCGTCCGACAGCGTCGGCGTCTGCGTGGACGACCAGGGGAAGCCGTAGACGTCCAGCGTGCCGTCACACCAGTTGTTGTGCGTGTCGCACTCGTCGTTGCCGGCCTCCATGATCGACTCGAGCAGCGGCGTGGGGCCTTCCCACTCCAGCTCGATCTGGCTCAGCTTCGACTCCACCGTGCGCACGGACTGGGTGGACTCGGGCGCCGGCTCGGACGGTGCGTTGTTGCACGCTCCCAGGAACAGCGCGGAAGCCAGCACGGACCACTTCAGGGTGTTTCGCGACATGTGGACGACCTCGGGGGATGAAACGAGGGAGGCCCCGCGTGTGCCACAGCCCTCTCCCTGCCCTCAAGCCACAACACGTCACCCGTTCACGTGTCACCGCGCCGTGACGCGCGGGGTTGGAAATCTTCAGCCCCGCTCGCCCAGGGCGCTCCGCGCGGCGTCCTCGCGGCGGTGGGCCTCCACCTCCGGGACCTCCTCCCAGCGGATCCATCCGGCGCGCGCCGCGTGCCTCGCGGCGGCCACCGTGTCGTCCACGGCGACCAGCTCACTGCCCGCGTCGCGGATGTCCTTCGCGATGGTCTCCATCTCCTCGCCGCGCTTGGAGCCCCCCGGCACGTTGCGGATGTAGACGCAGCGGATGCGGCCCGGGTACTCGCGCACGATGGTGCGGTAGTGCTCCGCGTCCTCCTGGCCGCTGTCCCCAATCAGCACGAAGGGCAGATGCGACAGCGTCTCCAGCACGCCGCGAATCTTGTCCAGCTTGTGCCCGTGTCCCCCGCCCGGCGCGAAGCCATGCCGTGACAGGCCCCAGTCGCGCAGCAGCAGCGGGCCAATGGGGATGCGGTGGATGGAGAGGAACTCGTCCAGGTGCTCGTAGAGGTTCCACGGGCTGCTGGACACGTAGAAGATGGGGTTGTCCGCCGTGCCGCTCGCACCCGCCTGGAGCGCCGCGTAGAACGCGTCCACGCCCGGGAAGGGCAGCCGCCCCCGGTGCTCCGTGAGGAACAACGCCCACGCGCGCTTGAGCGGATCCGTCACCCCCGTGGCGATGACCGTGTCGTCGATGTCGCTGATGACGCCCAACTCCGCGCTCGTCCCCGCCACCCGCACCGGCGCGGACACGCGAGGCACCCCTTCCGCCTCCGGCGATAGGAGCTCCAGCTCCACCATGTGCCAGCCAGAGCGCACGCCCTCGGGCGGAGGCACCCACAGCTCCAGGAAACCCTCCTCGTCCGTCACGCCCTCCCAGCGCTTGTCCCCCCAGCGCACCGCCACGTGCGCGCTGGAAATCTCCCGCGTCATGTAGCGCTTGTAGGAGGCCACGGCGCTGCTCCACAGCGTGTGGCGCTGGCGCTGGGGCGTCACCTTGCGCTCCTCCAGCACGCGCGCCTTGATGACCACGCGCTCCGGGGTGCCGTAGCCCCGGTACGGCAGGATGCGCAGCGGCGGGGCGATGCCCAGCCCCTTGCGCACGCGGCGGCTCAGCACGTCGTATTGGGCATCCGCCTTGACGGCGAAACGGAACAGCAGCGGGTACAGGTCGGGCATGGCGGGTGCGCGCGAGTCTACCGTCCCCTCCGTCAATCGTGGCGGCCCAACGTCCGGTCCAGGTTATATGCCGCGCTGATGAGCGACAGGTGCGTGAGCGCCTGCGGGAAGTTGCCCATCGCCTCGCCGGACATGCCCGTCTGCTCCGCGTACAGCCCCACGTGGTTCGCGTAGCCCTGCATCCGCTCGAAGATGAGCCGCGCCTCGTCCAGCAGGTCCGGCCGCACGCTGCTCGCGCGCGTCATCGCCTCCACCAGCCAGAAGCTGCACAGGTTGAAGGTGCCTTCGCTGCCTTCAATCCCATCCAGCTTCTCGTCCGCCTCGTAGCGGAACACCAGGCCGTCCGACGTCAGGCCTCCCTCCTTCGGAGCCTTCCGGATGACGTCCAGCGTGGAGATCATCCGCGGATCCACCGGCGACAGGAAGAACACCAGCGGCATCAGGAGGTTCGCCGCATCCAGCGCTTCGTGCCCGTAGGCCTGGATGAAGGCGCCCTTCTCCTGGCACCAGCCCTTCTCCATGATCTCCTCGAAGATGGCGTCGCGCGTCTTCAGCCACTTCGCCCGGTCCGCCGGCAGGCTGCGCTTGTCCGCGAGCCGGATGGCCCGGTCCAGCGCCACCCAGCACATCAGCTTCGAATAGACGAAGTGCCGGCGCGAACCGCGAATCTCCCAGATGCCCTCGTCCTCCTTCTGCCAGTGGTCGCACACCCAATCCACCAGCCGCCGCAGGTGCCGCCAGAAGTCATACGAGATGGGCGCCGCGTACTTGTTGGACAGGTACACGGAGTCCATCAGCTCGCCGTAGATGTCCAACTGCAGCTGGTCCGCCGCCGCGTTGCCAATGCGCACCGGACGCGCGCCGCCATAGCCGCGCAGGTGATGCAATTGCTCCTCGTCCGGCACCCGGCTGCCGTCCAGGCGGAACATCAGCGGCAGCGGCCCATCCCCGTTCTCCGCGCAGCGCTTCTCCACCCAGCGCATGAAGGCGGCGGCCTCCTCGTTGAAGCCGATGCGGATGAACGCGTAGACGGTGAAGGCCGCGTCCCTCAGCCAGCAGAAGCGGTAGTCCCAGTTGCGCGTGCCGCCGGGGGACTCCGGCAGGCTGCACGTGGGCGCCGCGATGATGGCCCCAGACGGCTCGAAGGTCATCAGCTTCAGCGCCAGCGCCGAGCGCTGCACCATCTCCCGCCACCGCCCCGTGTACTTGCACTTGGACACCCAGTGGCGCCAGTAGTCCACCGTGTCGCGGAAGAGCTTCTCCGCGGAGTCGTGCGTGTGCAGGTGGTGGTGGCAGCCCTCCACGCCGCCCTCGCGCAGGGTGAAGACCGCGGACTGGCTCTCCTTCAGCGTGAAGTGCGCGACGACGCCGTTCTTGTCCTGCTTCAGCGGGATGGGCGTCACCAGCTGCATGCTCAGGCCCTTGGAGACGAAGGCCGCGCCGCCGTTCACCACGTGCGTCTCATGCTCGTCCCGCGCGTAGTTGAACGCCGGGAAGCACTCCATGCGGAAGGACATCTGCCCGCGCACCACGCGGATGCGCCGCAGGACCTCGCGCCCCTCCGCCCTCGCCCCCTTGCCCAGCGGCATCAGGTCGATGAGCTCCCCCACGCCGTCGGGCGTGTAGAAGCGCGTCACCAGCACGTTGGTGTCCGGCCAGTAGAACTGCCGCTTCTGGACGTTGTCCGGCTCCGGGGACACGCGCCAGTACCCGCCCTTCTCGGGGTCCAGCAGCGCCGCGAAGATGCTGGGACTGTCGAAGTGTGGAAAGCACATCCAGTCGATGGTGCCCTCGTAGCCCACCAGCGCCACCGTGCGCAGGTCGCCGATGATGCCGTGGTCCTCGATGGCCACGCCGCCCTTCAGGTCCGAGTGATGCAGGTTCACCGGGCATGCTCCTGGAATGAGATGACGTGCTTGATGCCGCCCTTCGCTTCCACCACCTTCGCGAACTCCGACGGCGGGTGGCGCTGGGTGACGAGCGCCTCCACCCGCCCCGGCCACTTCGCGCGGAAGCGGGCCAGGTCCTCCAGCGCTTCACGGAAGTCGCTGTCCGACGCGTTCACCGTGCCGAACATCACCCGGTTGCCCAGGACGAGCTGCCCCAGCACCTGGTCACCTTGCAGCTCCAGCGGCTCCTCACGCCCGGGCACGCCGGTGAAGATGAGCACGCCGTTCTCCTCCAGCACCTGGAGCGAGTCGAAGGCCACCTTCGACGCCCCCGTCGCCTCGTAGATGAGGTCCACGCCGCCCAGCTGCTTCTTCAAGGCCTCCACCGTCACCTCCTTCGAGGAGATGTACGGCGCGCCCACCGCCTCGGATGCGGCGGCCTTCTCGTTGGGCTTGGGGCTGCGCGAGTACACCGTCACGTCGAAGCCCGCGCGCATCAGCGCCATGGCCCCCAGCTGCGCCACGGGCCCCGCGCCCAGCACCAGCGCCTTGCCGGGGTTCAGCTTCCACGGCAGGCGGGACTGGATGTGCGCCACCTCGCGCAGGCCCTTCTCCGCGATGGTGAGCGGCTCGGTGAGCACGGCCACGCCGCGCAAGTCGTCGTCCGCCTTGTGCAGGTAGGCCGCGTCCTCCACGAAGTGCTCCGAGCAGAAGCCGTGCGCGCCCTGGATGCCGCGCTCCGTGTAGTCCCCCGTCACGCAGAAGTCCGGGTAGCCGTGGCTGCACGCCGGGCAGCGCGTGTGCGGACAGGGCCTGCGCACCCGGGGCACCACCAGGTCCCCCGGCTTCAGGCCCTGCACGTGCGCGCCCACCTCCATCACCTCGCCCAGGCACTCGTGGCCCAGGATGAGGTGGTCCTCGCCCTTCGGCGCCGCGCCGTGCTGGCCCTTGAGGATGTCCTGGTCGGTGCCGCACACGCCCACCTCCAGCGTGCGCACCTTGACCTGGGTGGGCGAGTGCAGCCGCGGTTCGGGAACGTCGAGGACGCGCACCTCGCGCGAGGGGAACATGACGGCCACGGCCTTCATGGGATGAGGACTCCTTCCGGGCGAAGTGCTGAATGTCCCAGGACAAGGGGTGCGGACTTGGGACCCATGTCGCAAGTGCCCGTCCGCCGCCCTGCGTTTCCCCACCCGGCCCGCCAGAGGGGACCGCCGCTGAACAGCCCGGGCCGCCCGCCTGCCTGGAGGGCGACACTCGAAAGCACTCCCCCCTGGGGCGCGCGGGTCTATAGAAACAGGCCGTGCGTGCGCCCCCCGCCTACCGACGCAGCCGCGCCACCGCCATCGGTGCCACGGCCTTCCTGATGCTCGCCCTGCCCTTCCTGGTGCTGGGGGTGTTCTTCCTCGGCCAGAACGCGCGCATGGACCTGAGATGCGAACCCCAGGGCCCGTGCGTCCTCAGCCGCTCCAGTTGGTTGAGCCACGACGAGGTGGGCCGCTACGCGCCCGCGGATATCCATGGCGTGGAGGTGGCCCGCAGCCGCAGCACCCGCAAGGGCGCGGCGCCCATCTTCCGGGCCCAGTTGCAGACGCGCTCTGGCGTCCAGCCGCTCGCCTACCAGTGGACGGAAGCCGAGCCGGAGGCCCAGGCCTTCGCGGACACCGTGCGGCGCTACCTCACGGGTCCACGCACGGACGCGCTCGAGGTGTTCCAGGACGACCGCAAGGCGTCGCTGCGCGTGGGCGGCGCCTTCACCGTCGTGGGCCTGGGCGTGCTCGCCCTGAGCCTGTGGCTGCTCTCCCGCACGCTGGCGCACCGCAAGGCGGAGCGGGCCACCGTCTCCTGACGGACAACAGAGCGCGTCGAAAAGCAGGCGGACGGGCACCTCGGACTTCACCTCCTGCCCTACACTGCAAGGCGCCTGCCCGCTTCCAGGCCCCTCCTGTGCGACCGCGGGGCAGGTGAATAGGTTGTGGCGAATGTTTCGACGCCTCATCGAGCGGATGCGGGGCCTGCGCCGAGCGGCGCCCTACCTCTTGCGGCCCGCGAACGTGGACGCGGACCGGGCGAAGATCTCCATCGCCCAGCTGGACCACCACTACTCCAACAAGGTCGTGGCGCTGAAGGACGTGAACCTCAACGTCCGCTCGGGTGAGTTCGTCTGCCTGCTCGGCCCGTCCGGCTGCGGCAAGTCCACGCTGCTCTACGCGCTCGCCGGCCACGTGGTGCCCACCGGCGGCCGCGTGGCCATTGACGGCAAGCCCATCCACGGGCCCGGTCCGGACCGGCTCCTGATGTTCCAGGAGGCCGCGCTGTTCCCGTGGCTCACCGTGCGCGGCAACATCACCTTCGCGCTGGGCGCCCGGGGCGTGCCCCGCGCCGAGCGCCGCGAGCGGGCCAACGCCTTCATCCAGCGCGTGCGCCTGGAGGGCTTCGAGGACACGCTGCCCCACCAGCTCTCCGGCGGCATGAAGATGCGCGCCAGCCTGGCCCGGGCGCTCGCGGTGGACCCCACCGTGCTGCTCATGGACGAACCCTTTGGCGCGCTGGACGCCCAGACGCGCGTGCACATGCAGGAGATGTTGCAGGCCATCTGGCTGCGCTCCGGCAAGACGGTGGTGTTCGTCACCCACGACGTGCAGGAGGCGCTGATGCTGGGCACCCGCGTGGTGCTGATGGCGCCCCGTCCGGGCCGCGTGGTGGAGGACCTGGAGATCCACCTGCCCATGCCACGCTCGCTGGAGGACCCGTCCCTGGACGCGATGGCGCGCGACATCCGCCACCGCCTGCGTGCCTCGGAGGACAACGCGCTGGAGGTCCCTCCCGCGGAGCCCGTGCAGCGCCGCACGCGCACGCCGTCCAGCCTGCCTCGCGCCAGCGTCGTGACCGGCCGTTAGAGGGGACATCAGCCATGCTGAAGTGGGCGCAGAAGCTGGGGATGATCGCGCTGCTCTTCGCGCTCTGGGAGGGGCTGTCACGCTCGGGCGTGTGGAACAAGCACCTGTTCCCCGGACCGCTGGAGGTGGTCCAGGCGCTCATCGCCATGGCCCGCGACGGACAGCTGGGCGGCGCCACGCTGCGCTCGCTGGGCCGGCTGACGCGCGCCTATCTCATGTCCGTGGGCATCGGCGTGCCGCTGGGAATCTGCATCGCGCGGCTGTCCTTCTTCCGCAACGCGGTGAAGCCGGTGGTGATGGGCCTGCAAGCCCTGCCCTCCATCTGCTGGCTGCCCCTGGCCCTGTTGTGGTTCGGCCTCAACGACACCGCCATCCTCTTCGTGGTGGTGATGGGCAGCGTGCTGGGCATCGCCATCGCCACCGAGGACGCGGTCAACGGCCTGGACCCGCAGCTGGCCCGCGTGGCCAGGACGCTGGGCGTGCGGGGCCTGCGCTTCTACTTCGGCGTGCTCCTGCCCGGCGCGCTGCCCGGCATCGTCACCGGCCTCAAGCTGGGGTGGAGCTTCGCGTGGCGCGCGCTGCTCGCGGGCGAGCTGCTCTTCGTGTCCGGCGGCCTGGGCCAGCTGCTCACCATGGGCCGCGAGCTGATGGACGTGTCGCAGGTGATGGCGGTGATGCTGGCCATCATCCTCATCGGCATCACGGTGGATCGCGTCCTCTTCCAGACGGTGGAGACGCGCCTGCGGCGCCGGTGGGGCCTGACGCCGTCCGTGTGAGCCGAAAGACGCTTCTGCCCTCACGGGCATTGATAACAGGTGGGGAATCTCCAATAGCGTGACGCACCATGGCTTCCGCGCGTCCGCTGTCCCTGCTCCTCGGTGTCTGCGTCCTCCTCCTGACGGGTGTCACGTCCTGCAAGAAGGACACGCCCTCTGGCGCCAACGCGCCCCTGCGCGTGGCCTTCTTCCCCAACATCACGCACGCGCAGGCGTTGGTGGCGAACGCGGAGGGGCTCTTCGGCTCTCAGCCCGGCATGGGCCACGTGGAGGTGCGGCAGTTCAACGCGGGCCCCGCGGCCATGGAGGCGCTGGTGGCGGGCTCCGTGGACGTGGCCTACGTGGGCCCGGGCCCCGCCATCAACACGTACCTCAAGGCCGGCAAGGAGCTGCGCATCATCGCGGGCGCGGTGAACGGCGGCGCGGTGCTGGTGGTGAAGAACGTGAAGACGGCCGCGGAGCTCAAGGGTAGGAAGCTCGCGACCCCACAACTTGGCAACACGCAGGACATCGCCCTGCGCCACTGGCTGAAGGCCCAGAAGCTGAGCATCTCCACGGACGCGGGCGGCGACGTGCAGGTGATTCCCATCAGCAACCCGGACATCCTGGCCCAGTACCTCCAGGGCGCCATCGAGGGCGCGTGGGTGCCCGAGCCCTGGGGCGCGCGCATGCTCGCCGAAGGGGGCGGTCACATCCTGGTGGACGAGCGCGACCTGTGGCCGGACAAGCGCTTCCCCACCACGGTGGTGGTGACGACGAAGAAGGTGCTGGAGACGCAGCGCCCGCGCATCGCGGCGCTCCTGGGCATCCACGTGCGGCTCACCGAGCGCTGGCGCGCGGACCCGGCGGCCTTCGCCACGTCCGTCAACGCCGCCTTCGGCCAGCTCACGCGCAAGCCCCTGCCGGCGCCCGTGCTCCAGGACGCGTTCTCCCGCCTGGAGCCGAGCCTGGACCCGGTGCCCGCCGCGCTGAAGACGTCCGCCGAGCACGCGAAGTCACTGGGCTTCATCCCCAATGACGACGTCGCGGGGCTCGTGGACCTGAGCGTCCTGGACGAGGTGCGCGGCGGCGGCGCGAAACCGAACTAGTCCTGCTTCTCCCCCTGGAGGGACAGGGCCACGTTGTCCGTCTCGTCCACCTGGTAGAGGGCCAGGACCTGCTGACCCTTGAGCGGCGGCTTGTAGATGGTCAGGTTGCTCATATCCAGTGGCACCACCGGCCCGGTCACGTCCTGCACGTACAGAATCAACCCGGACCGCTTCACCACGGGTCCGCTGACCTGACGCATCTTGTTCGGGTCCAGGTTGATTTGCCGCACGGCCTGGCCCGGGGCGACGATGTTCGGCGTCAGGGTGGGGATGGTGCTCGGGACGTTCGACGGGCTGCTGCTCGCCGGATTGGTGTAATTCGCCACCATCTGCCCGGATTGGTCGCCGTCCTTGGTGACCGTGGGCTCACTCGCCAGCGCGGGACCCGCGCACAACAAGAGACCGAGCGTCGGCGCGGTCCACGCCATGGCTCGCCAACGTCTGGTGAATCCGTGCATCATGGTGACACCTCCGTGGCACGGGGGCGCTGCCCCCGGGCTTTCCGCTCAAACGTAGGGTGGGCAGCACTGAATGTTCAGCGGCGGAACACAGGCCGTGCGTGAGGCAGCTTCCCCACAGTAGGGTGGCGCGCACGCGAGCCAAGGACCGCTCGCATACGAATACGAGGCACCTTTGGCTGGACGTACCGACGAGCAGCACCGCATCGCCCTCTTCATCGACTTCGAGAACCTGGTCACCAACACCGGCATCAGCGCCAACAACTTCGACCTGCAGCCCGCCCTGGACCAGCTCCTGGAGCAGGGCAAGGTCGTCTTCCGCCGCGCGTACTGCAACTGGTCGCGCTTCGAGGACGCGAAGCAGCGCCTGCACGACGTGGGCGTGGAGCTGGTGGACGTGCCCCCCTCCACCCGTGCTGGCAAGAACAGCGCGGACATGCGCCTGGTCATCGACGCGCTGGAGCTGTGCTACGCGCGCGAGCAGATTGACACCTTCGTCATCGCCTCCGGCGACAGCGACTTCTGCCCCCTGGCGTACAAGCTGCGTGAGAACGGCCGCACCGTCATTGGCCTGGCCGTGCGCGAGGCCAGCTCCCAGATGTTCGTGCGGGCGTGCGACCAGTTCATCTACATGAAGCCCAAGAACCGGGGCGAGTCCTCGCACAAGGACAAGGACCACGGCGGCCGGGGCTCCAAGTCTGACGAGGGCAAGGGCGGCAAGCGGGGCGGGAAGGGCCACGACAAGGGCCACGACAAGGGCGGCAAGGAAGCCGCCGAGTCCAAGGGCGGCAAGCCCAAGGCGGAGGTGCCCGCCGTCGCGCGCGAGGTGGTGCAGAGCCTGCTGCGCCGCGCGACCGGCCCGCTCAACCCGTCGCTCGTCAAGGAGACCATCGTCCGCAAGGAGCCCGACTTCGACGAGCGCGACCACGGCTTCTCCACCTTCGCGCGGCTGCTGGAGGCGCTGGAGCAGGAAGGGCTGCTGCGCCGCATCCAGCAGGGGCGCCAGGGCTACATCGTGGGCCCGGACTCGGACGTCGGCGCTCCGGCGCGCGAGACCAAGGGCGGCAAGGGCCGCCACGCCAAGGCGCCCGTCCCGGTGGAGGAGGAAGAAGAGGAGCTGGAGTCCTACCCGGACCCGGACGACGAAGGGCTCTAGCCGCTGCTCCAGGGCCCCCCGCCCACGAGTCCACTACGTCGCGCGCGGCGTGGTGGACTCGCAGAGGTGCTCCAGGAACTCCGGCAGCAGGCGGGCGGACATCACCCACAGCTTGCCGTCGCCCAGGTCCGCCAGGGACACGCGCTCCGCGTACTCCACGCAGGTGGCCTCCACGTAGTGGACGAACACCTTGCGGTCGCGCGCGCGGTACCACTCCGCCGCGCGGCCCAGCAGCGCCACGAACGCGTCCTGTACCTCCGGCCGCGAGTCATCCTCCAGCGGCACCAGGCGCACGCCGTCCAGCACGTTGAAGAGGTTGAGGCCCGGCTGCGCGGACTCGAACACCGCGAAGGCCACGGCGCGGCCTTCATGACGGGCCACCACCAGCTCGCGCTCGCGGGACAGGCCCGCGTCACCCCAGCCGGTGCGCGTGGTCTCCAGGTCGAAGCGCTCCGGCACCAGGTCCAGCGCTTCCCGGTAGGCCTCCGGTTGGGTGGTGGCCACGCGGGCGAAGAAGCTGGCGCGCTCCTCCTGGGTGGGCGTGCCCATGCGGATGTTCGCGGGCTGCGTCCAGGTGCTGTCCACCTCGCCCTCCATCAGGCGGAAGGGCACCAGGCACGTCTGGCCGGTGTGCGCGTACCAGGTGGCGAAGTCGAACTTCGTGTAGCGCACCCAGCGCACGTTCGCCTCGCAGTAGGCGAAGAACCACTTCACCTCCGGGTCCACCTGGGTGGGCTCGTAGCCGCGCAGGTAGATGTCGCGCAGGGCCTCGCGAGCGGTGGAGCGGCTGCCCGGGGGCTGGTGCCGCGCCAGCTGGTGCGCCATCCAGCTGCCCGCGTAGGGCTTGAGCACGGACAGCGTGGCCTCCATGCCGTCCTCCGCGGGGCGCACCACGCGGTAGCCCAGCAGCGGCGCCTCCTGGAGCTTGTCCTGCGTGCGGGAGAACTGGTCGCGCAGGCTGGTGAACTTCTCCGGCTCCTTGCCCGGCAGGCGGAAGTAGCCGGAGCGCTCGAAGAGCTTCCAGGTGGCGTCGTTCCAGTCGCCTTCCACCTTGGTGGTGGGATGGGCCTGGGCCTCCACCAGCGCGCGCCACGCGCGGGCCCCTTCGGCGTCCAGGGGCCGGACGCTCACGCCGCAGCGGCGGCCGTTGGGCGTGCTGGAGATGTTGCGCACCTCCGCGCGCAGGCGCACCGGCGCGTGGCCCTCCAGCCCGACCTCCATCACCGGCAGGCGCAGGCCCGGGTACATCAGGTCCTCGCCGGGCTCGGTGAGGAAGGACAGGCCTTCGTAGGAGACATCCAGCAGGCCGCGGTGCACGTGCACCTGGGGCCAGAGCGGGTGGTCGAACTCCACCGTGCAGGACGCGGCGGCCTGCGTGCGGCGCAGCCAGCGGTGGCGGAAGCGCACCAGCGACGTGGGCGCCGGCATCAGCAGCAGGCCGCCCTCCACGCGCGCGGCGTCCATCTGGAAGTGCACCACGCTGGAGTAGCCGAACGCCTCCAGGGTGAGGGGCCCGGGGGGGAGCACGCCGTGCAGCTGCCAGCCGAACGCGTCCTGGAGCGGCTCGAAGAAGGCGCAGGTGACCTCCGCCACGGTCTGGCCATCGCGCGAGCGCAGCACACCGCGGGCCTGGCGGGACGCGAGCGCTTCACAGATGCGCGCGACGCGGTCCGCGTGGTCGATCTGCTCGCGCCACACGGGCCGCGTCTCCGGCGTGAGCAACAGGCCGTTGTCACGCAGCGACTCCAACAGGCCCACGATGCGGCGGCCCGCGTCCAGCGGCGGCGCGACGAAGCGCAGGCTCACCTCCGGGCGCATGGCGTTGACGCCAATCACTTCCGCGTCCAGCGCGGTGGCCCACCGCTCGCCTTCACCCACCACCACGGACGCGGCCTGTCCCTTGCGGGGCACCGTGCGCGACTCCAGGTGGAGCGTCAGATGCTCCAGGGACAACTGCACCAGACGCCCGGGAGAGAAGTCCGAACCAAACGAGGCCGCCGCGCTGAGCTCGGTTCCCACCCGATATCCGAGGAGGGCTTCGCGGCCGGCCGGCGCGTCGTGAGTGTCAGTGTGCATGCGGGGGCTCCCTGAGGTGCTACGGGGCTTGATTCTACGACGTCCGAAGTAACCGTGGTGTCCCCAAGTTACGGGTGACCCGGGGAACTCGGATTCCCACAGAGTGGAGATCATTCACTCCTTCTGCACTGAGACCTTCGGGCTGGAGCGGCGGCCACGCATTGGACTGTCGCGAATTGGTTTCTCACTCGCCGGGGATTTCCTTCACGGACAGACGCATGGCCTTCCGAGACAGGTTCAGCTCTGTCCCTCCCCTCGGGTCGTGCGGACCCCAGAAACACAGGGTGGTTCCGACACATGGAACACGAGGGACATGTCGCATGTCTACTGGTGAGACATGGATTGCCTTGGAGGGACGGAGGCCGGGGCGACACACGTCGGGGATGACTCGCCTCCCCACGAGGCGTTATCCCGGGAGCCCGCCATGTCCTCCGCCCTGTCCACCCTCTGTCTCCACTGCGGCATGTGCTGTGACGGCACCCTCTTCACCCAGGTGCCGCTGCGGCCCGCCGAGGCGGAAGCCCTGCGCCAGCGGGGCCTCTCTCTCACAGTGAAGGAGGACGGCGCTCTGGCTCTTCCCCAGCGCTGCGCTGCCCTGGAGGGCCTGTGCTGCACGGTGTACGCGGACCGCCCGGAGGCCTGCCGCCGCTACCGCTGCCAGCTGTTCAACGCGCTGGCGGAGGGAGAGGTGTCCCTGGAGGAGGCGAAGGGCGTAGTGGATACCGCGCACGCCAAGGTGGACACGGTGGTGCGCGGTGTGGGTTCCGCTGAGGGCGGAAGGGGTCCCGCGATGCGTCAGGCGCGGGTAGCCGCGGCCTCGCTGACCTTGGCTCCCGAGACACGAGAATCCCTGGCGCACGCGGAGGTGTACCTGGACCAGCACTTCCGGGGGCGCTTCCGCCGCTCGGGCGGCTAGCGTGGCGGGGTCCTGTTCTCCGACCGAGGTCCTGCTCCCGTGAAGACGTCCCTGCTGGCCGTGTTGTCGTCCGCTGTGCTGCTCACCGGTGCGCCTGCCTCCGCGCAGAACAGTGAGTTCGTGAAGTCCGCGCAGGTGGACCTGGACGGGGACGGCAAGCCGGACGCGGTGTCGCTCACGGCGGGGGAGGACGGGAAGTTCACCTTGAAGGTGGGCGGCGCGACGTTGAAGGGCGACGCGTCCGGCAACGAAGTGCCTGGCTTCCAGGTGGTGGACCTGGACACGGGCGACAAGTGGAAGGAGTTGCTGGTCCAGACGCTGGGGGAGCTGGACGACGGCCACCGCTACTTCGTCTACGGCTACGACGGCAAGGCAGTGAAGCTGTTGGGGAACGTGCACGCGCTGACCGAGGCGAAGGGCAACGGCATCGTCCTGGTCGATAGGTGGATGGCGTTCTGGCAGAAGCGGGACAAGTACACGCTGGACCGCAAGGCGTGGAAGCTGGTGCACGTGCCGCAGGAGCTGTACGCGGTGACGGCCGAGCCCGGGAAGGAGGTCACGGCCACGGTGAAGAAGTCCTTCCCGCTGACGCAGAGCCGCACGGGTTCCGCGGTGCTGGCCACGACGGCGCAGGGCTCCAAGGTGACGGTGCTGGCCGCGAGCGTCCCCGCGAAGGGGGAGGTCCTGTACCTGGTGAGGTCGTCCACCGGGCTGCTGGGCTGGGTGCCCGGCAACGTCCTGGTGGAGTCCACGGACGGGTTGCCGCTGGCGGGGTGAGTTACTCCGTCCCGGGCGAAGCACGCATGAGGATGATGTTGCGTGCTCCGCACACGTCACAGACCAGATACCGCTCGAATCGTGTCGGGTCTGTTGAACTGACCTCATCGTGAACGGTGAGGAAACCGTCTGCCTTCTCCGGGCAGCGGACCTGGGCCCCTGGATTCTCCGCGAGGATCTTCCCGGCTTGAATCCAGGCCTTGCTTGTCTCAGAGATCATCGGGATTACCGCCCCCCTTCATCTTCTCCGCGTAGTCCTCCAGCTCCTGGTGCAGTGGCTCTGCTGCCTTGACGATGCCGCGCCAGACAGGGTGGCCCGCGGCGATGAACTTCGCATCACCGAAGGGCAGGCCATGGAGCTGCGCCAGCCCCATGATGCTCTTGGCTAGAGGCAGGCCTGCGTCATGGAGCGCCACGACTGTATCATCCACGGAGAGGCCACGCTGGACGTCCGGGCGGAGTGAAGCAATGACGGCGTCGTAATCCATGTTCAGTATTTCCGAAGGCTTAACCAATCCAGGTTGATTGAATCATTCAGGCGCAGCACCAGCCGGGCATCACTTCCTTGATACGAGAAGCGGCATGTCATGGTCTTGCCCGAGACTGTCATTGATTCTGCCCCTTCATGGGAGACAGTGATCAGTGGCAAGTCCATGACCTGAAGGGCCGTTTGCACCGAGCGCTCGAAGAGATTGAATGAGAACCGCAGCCTGACGCCCCGGCGGTCCGAGACTTCGTAGCACCAGTAGCCATCCTCGACGGACCGTTCGACCGGTTCCGCGCTGAAGAACTCAAGAAGCTCAAGCTCGTCAGGAATCGAGAACACGTCACTCATCCACGCCGCCCTTCTGCGCTCCCGTGGCGAGGTCGACCTCGAACGTCTGCGTCGCCTCCGTCCGCATGTCCCAGTACTCACCGATGATGGAGCGCTCCGTCACCTGGACGATCTTCAAGCCATCCCATGACAGCCGCTTCGTCCGCCACCGCAGGCCTTCCGCGCCGTAGGCCACCATTTCGGTGAAGTCCGCGAACACCACGACTCCAGCCGCAGGCACGGCGCGGACGTCCGTCACGGGCGCCACCTGGACTGGCTCCCAAGTGCTGGGGTCGCGGACCGTGACGAGATAGCCCGCACCTCGTGACACGACACAGAGCTTCTCCGGGCTTGGCATTGCTAGGACGCGGCTGACTCCCGCACCCTTCACGTTTCCGGACGCGAACATCCCCAGCCAGGGTGCACCGCCTGCTGGCGTGACACGCACCAGCAAGCCGTCCTGTCCTGCGGCGGTGTTCCCGGGGAAGAAATGCCGTGGGGAGGTCTGTGCGCCGGGGCCTTCATCCGGCACCTCCCACGTATAGGTGCCATGAAAGCCAGGGTCTGTCGGTTCACTCATGCTTTTCAATCAGGGTTTCGGTCCGTCCCGTCGAACCAGGACGTCGTTGTCGATCTTTTCGAGCTCGGAGAACCGCAGACCTTCGAGGGCCATCCGGCGCACCAACGGTCTGGCGGCCTCAGCCAGCTCCCCGACCTGGATGGGTCGCTCGGGCATGGCCACCCGCTTGTACGGTCCCCCATACGGATCCGCGTCGAACGCGAACACGCCCCGCTCCGCCATCATCCGCCAGGTGTTCTCGCAGCCCTCCGCCACGCTCGGCGCGAAGCGCACCTCTGAAGAGACAGGGGACACGAGAATGGCGTTGATGGCGGCATCCAGGGCGTCCGTGTCCTGCAAGACTTCGCACGGCACATAACCTCCCCCCGCCGTGCTCAGCAGGGCGACGTGTCCCTCCACGTCGCTCGCGAGCCAATCGAATTCGTAACCGTCGATCTCCTTGGCCGATATCGCGCCCATGGCTATTCGACCAGGGCGAACTCCACCCGGCCCAGCTGCTCATCCGTGGAGACGACCTTCACGTTGATGGGCATGCCCACGGTGAAGGTCCGCGTCTTGCCCACCATGGACAGCTCGCGCGTGTCCGGGCGGTAGGGGCCGCCCGCGAGTCCTTCCGCCGGCACCATGCCCTCCACCCACATGCCATCCAGCTGCGCGACCAGGCCGAAGGGCTTCACGCGCACGATGCGCGCGGGGAACTGCTGCCCGATGCGGGTGGACATGAAGCGCGCTTCCAACTCGTGGTGGCGGTCCACCTCCGCGCGGCTGGCGGAGCGGGCTCGCACGTTGATGTGCTGGGAGAGCTTTTCAATCTCCGGGTCCTCGTGCACGAAGTCGCGCCGGCCGTGGAGGTACGCCTTGATGAGCCGATGCACGGCCAGGTCCGCGTACCGGCGGATGGGCGACGTGAAGTGCAGGTACAGCGACGCCGCGAGCCCGAAGTGCGGGCCCGGCTTCACGGTGTAACGGGACGGGCCCAGCGAGCGGCGCAGCACCGAGCGCAGCGCGGCCTCCGCCTTCGCTCCGGAGATCTGCCGGTCGAACGCTGCCAGGGCCAGCGGGGTGATCTGCGCGCCAAAGCCCGCCGCGAATCCCGAGTGCAACGCGAACGCGTTCACGTCCGCCACGCGCTGCGGATCCGGCTGTTCATGCACCCGGTACACGGTGGGCACGCCACGGGTCATCAACCAGGTGGCGATGGCTTCGTTGGCCGCGACCATGAAGCGCTCAATCATGTTGTGCGCGGAGGTGTCCTTCTCCCCGGCGAGCCCGGACACGACGCCGGTGGCGGTGTCGAAGGTGAAGCGCGCCTCGTCGCGGGACATGGCCATGCCGCCGCGAGCCGCTCGGGATACGGCGAGCCGCGCGGATGCCAGGCGGAACCAGGGCATGGCCTCACGCACGGGCTCCATGGCGGGAGAGATGGAGTTGTCGTCGAGGAAGGCCGCGACCTCGTCGTAGTTCAGCCGTGCCCAGGAGCGGATGAGGCTTTCATAGACATCCGCGGCGGTGACGCGGCCGTCGGGGTCGATGCGCAATTCAACGGTGAGACAGTGGCGCTCCTCGTTGGGCACCAGGCTGAGCCAGTGCGCGGACAGCTCCTCCGGGAGCATGGGGAGCACGCGGCCGGCCAGGTACACGCTGGTGGCGCGGGCGCGGGCCTCCAGGTCCAGGGGGGTGTTCTCCTTCACGGACTCGCTCACGTCCGCGATGGACACGAGCAGGCGCACGGCGCCGTCGGGGCCTGCGGGCAGCACGGAGATGGCGTCGTCGATGTCGCGGGTGGACGGCGCATCCACGGTGACGGTGGGGATGGAGCGCAGGTCTCGCCGGGCGCCGCCCAGGGCGTGGGGGGTCTCCTTCGCACGGAGGGCTTCCTGGACGACCTCCGAGGGGAAGTCCCGATGGAGGCCGTGGCGGGCGATGACTCGCTCCAGGGAGCGGTCGGCGCCGGGCTCCAGCTTGTAGAGGAGGACGACCTTCCCGTCCGCGATGCGGGCGACGACGGCGTCGTTGTGCTGGACGGCGGTGGTGCCCGGGTCCAGGGGCCAGTCGGTGTTGGAGACCTCCTTGTCGATGCGCAGGAAGAAGGCGCCCTTGCGCGACACGACCTCGCCGTAGACGACGGTGCGGGTGCGCTCCACGAGCGACAGGCCAGACGCGGTCCACCGGCCCTCGCCAGACGCGGTCACGGTGGCGGAGACGACGTCACCCGCGAAGAGGGGGTTCAGGTCCGGAGGAGGGATGAAGGCGGACAGCACCTCCGGGGTGCCGGGCTTCTGCACGGTGAGGAAGCCGAAGCCACGGGGATGCACGTCGACGCGGCCGGTGACGGTGCGCGGGGAAGCGGAGGTGTCCATGTCGGTGCCGTGCTTAGCCCACGTCGGGACGAACGTCACTGGAAGCCAGGGGGCTTCCCACTGTCTGTCTTCAACCTCGCTCCCGGGTTCAGCTCGAACACGAGCCCGAACTGCCAGAGGCTGATGCGCTCCAGGAAGAGGATGTTGTAGTAGTCCTGCCCCCGCACATACCTGGCGAACACGCCGAAGCCGGACGCCCAGCGCGGATTCGCCGCCACCTCCACGCTCAGCGTTCCCCGCTGCGCCGGCGTCTCACCGAATGGATGCGAGAACGAACCCTCCAGCCGGAAGCGGTTCCCGTTCACCTCGCGCTCCCCCACCAACCCCACCCCCCAGTGCCCATTCCCATACACGTGGCGCTGCGCCGGGCTCATCCCTCCGGGTCCAATGGCTGAGTTCAATTCGTAGAAGGCATTCGCCCCCACCAGCCATGCACTCAGCCGGTGCAAATCCACTCCGAACCCCAGCCGGCTGTGCAATTCGAAGCGCAGCACGTTCGTGGAGAAGCTCCCCGTGATTTCATTCAACGGCAGCGTGCCCTCCGCGGGCTCGCAGTTCGGGTCCGTCCCCGTCTGGTTCGCGAAGAAGCACCCGTCCTCGCCGTTGGAGTAGTGCCCCGCGATGACGTTCAACCCCAGCGCCAGCACCCGGGGCGCTCCGTCCTTGTCGGGGCCGTGCAGGAGCCGCAGGTGCGCCGCCTGGAGCGTCAACTTCATCAGGTACGACGGCGGCAGGATGGGGTTGCTGTCCGTGTTCGCCATCCGCAGCCGGATGTTCGGCGTGAACACCGCCGAGAACAGCGTCTCCCGCCCGTCCTCCTTGAAGTCGTCCAGCTTCAACTGCGGCAGGAAGAGGTTCGGCGCGAACTGGCCCTCGAAGACCAGCGGCAAGGGCGAGTCCGGGTCCCCCTGCCGCTGGATGCGGCTGGGCGACACGAACAGGTACGTGCGGTCCAGGAACAGCGGCGTCTGCAGGTCGTACTCCACGTGGAGCCCCTTCGCCTCCGCCCCACCCCACCCCAGGAGCACCCCCAGGAGCGCCCCCACGCGCCGTCCCCACCTGCCTGACTGATGCCCTCGCAGCCGCATGGCACGCACAGTACTGGTGCCCCTCCCGCTGTCCCTCCGTCCCGGAGGCGACCCCTCCGGTGTCGGACAGTTCGTGCGCCTCCGTTCCAGAAACCCTGTCCTCGCCCGGACGAAGGCGCATCCTCGTAAACCCTGGCATCCGGCCAGAAACGGGGGTCCGGGCCTTTCGCGCCGGTGCCTGCACCGGTGTAGAGTCGGACCCCTTCAATGGCTGGGACGACGCTGACGCTCACCCCGGACGGGTTCCGCGGCCGGGTGCTGGGCAAGTACGAGGTGCTCTGCCGCCTGTCGACAGGCGGGATGGCGGAGATTTTCCTCGCGGCCCAGAAGGGCCTGGCCGGCTTCCGCAAGATGGTGGTGCTGAAGCAGATCCTCCCCGACATCCGCGGCGAGGAGGAGTTCGTCCGGATGTTCCTGGACGAGGCCAAGGTCACGGCCGCGTTCAACCACCCGCACATCGCCCACGTGTACGACCTGGACGTGGCGGACGGCGAGCTGTTCCTCGCCATGGAGTTCGTCCCGGGCGCCACCCTGGTGGAGGTGGCCCGCGCGTGCCGCACCGCCCATGAGCCCATCCCCATGGGCCTGAGCCTGATGGCCGTGCGCGACACGGCCGTGGCGCTCAACTACGCGCACAGCTTCACCGACCCGCTGGGCCGGCCCTCGCCCGTCGTCCACCGCGACGTGGCCGAGAAGAACATCATGGTGACGTACGAGGGCGTCACCAAGCTGCTCGACTTCGGCATCGCCAAGAGCCTGGCGCGCGCGGGCCGCACCGCCGTGGGCATGGTGAAGGGCACCAGCGGCTACATGTCCCCGGAACAGATCATGGGCGACCCGCTGGACGCCCGCAGCGACCTGTTCAGCCTGGGCGTGGTGCTGCACGAGTGCCTCACCGGCATGCGCCTCTTCTACGCGAAGAGCGCCGAAGCCATGATGAACGCCGTGCTGAGCGGCGACGTGCCTCCGCCCTCGCGCGTGAACAAGGAAGTGCCGCCGGAGCTGGACGCCATCGTCCTCAAGGCGCTCGCGAAACGGCGCGAGGACCGCTACGGCACCACGCTGGAGTTCGCCCGCGCCATCGAGCGCGCCGTGGGCCAGCGCA
Organism: Corallococcus sp. AB038B; assembly: GCF_003668955.1. Lineage (NCBI taxonomy): Bacteria > Pseudomonadati > Myxococcota > Myxococcia > Myxococcales > Myxococcaceae > Corallococcus > Corallococcus sp. AB038B. The sequence continues at coordinate 94,323 of NZ_RAWO01000020.1, forward strand.
TCTGGCACCCCGAACAGAGCAGCGAGTTGATGCTGCGGCTGTTCACCGAGCGCCGCGACCAGACCCGCCTGCTGCTCATGAGCGGGCAGTCGACCGGGGACGGAACCTCCAGCGAGACGCAGGTGGCGCAGGTGCTCGCCCGGGGCGGAGAGGTCCCGGAGCCGGCCACGCTTCCGCCCGCGAGTCCGCTGCCGCAGATCTCCTCCACGCTGCCGCCTCGCGCGCCCGCGGCGCCTGCCAAGGCACCCGCTCCGGCGAAGGCGCCGCCGGCTCCCGCTGCCGCCGCGGGGGGCCGCCGCAACACGACGGAAGAGGTGGCGGTCCGCAAGCCCGCGGCGATGCCTCCTTCGCGCCGGGTGTCGCCTCCCACGGAGCCGCTCCGGCCGCCTCCGCCCACGAATGAGATGTCCGCGCAGCCCGACGATTCCGAACCGGGCGTGCGCACCCAGCCGGCCCTGCCTCCGGTGATGCTGGATTCGTCGCTGCGCATCACGGCGCCCGTGACGGCGTCCCCCGGCCACGTCGAGAGCGAGACCATCCTCACGCCGCTGTCGCGCATGGGCACGCAGCCTCCCGAGGAGCCGAAGGCGCGCCATGCGAAGGAGCCTCCAGCCTTCGTGCCGCCGCCCAACGAGCCTCGCGCCCGGGGTGGACGGGAGTCCGAGGAAGGCCGTGCCCGGTCTGGAGCCTCGGACGATGCACGGCAGCGCTCCGGACGTGATGCGGCCCATGGATCCGCCGAGGACTCGCGGCCCCGTCCGCCGCGCGAAGCCCTCAACGCGCCTCCCGAGGAGGCTCGGCCGAAACCGCCGCGTGAAGCCTTCAGCGCGTCCGGTGAGGATGCGCGGTCCCGCTCCGCGCGGGATGCCGCGAATGGGTCCGCTGAGGATTCCCGTCCCCGCCCTCCTCGTGATTCCTCGAATGGATCCGCCGACGATGCACGCGCCCGGTCGGGCCGCGATGCCTCGAATGGATCCGAGGACGCGCGCGGGCGGTCTGGCCGCGATGCCTCGAATGGATCCGCCGACGATGCACGCGCCCGGTCTGGCCGTGATGCTTCGAACGGATCCGCGGACGATGCGCGTGCTCGGTCTGGCCGTGATGCTTCGAACGGATCCGCGGACGATGCACGTGCCCGGTCGGGCCGCGATGCTTCGCACAACGGCGCGGAAGACTCCCGTCCCCGCCCTCCTCGTGACGCCTCGAACACCAGCTCCGAGGACTCCCGTCCCCGGCCCTCACGGTCCGCCACACAGGACAGCCTCCGCGTCACCCAGCCCCACACCGCGCCGCAGGCCCTGCTGAACGACAGCGAGACGGCCATCTCCCGCGTGCCGTCCAAGCCTCCCGAAGAGGCCCCCGAGAAGACGCCCGCGGTCCGCCGCTCCCCGTCCTCCCGCCGCAAGCAGTCCTCGCCTCCCGCACGCTCCACCCCGGCGCGCGCCTCCGGCCGCCCCACCGAACCGCACGACTTCCTCGCCGATGCCCCCGCCCCCCGCCGAGGCAAGGGCGGGCTCATCGCGGCCGGCATCGTGTTCCTCGCCATCGCGGGGCTCGGCACAACCGTCGCCCTGGGACTCGACGGCGGTCGCGTGTCCGCGCTGTGGAGCTCCGTGCTCTCGCGCAAGCCGGACACGAACTCATCCACAACTTCTCCACCGCCCCCTTCCGAGCCCGGGGCCCAGAAGCCCGCCCCCACCGAACCCGCCTCACCGGAACCCTCCACGGAAGTCGCCCAGGTCACGCCTCCCGCCGACCCCGCGACTCCCACGGAAACGGCGCCCTCGGACCCGCCGCCTCCCAGCAACGAAACCGCCACCGACGACGCCCAGGCCCCGAAGGCGAAGACGCGCACCCCTGTCCGCAAGACCGGCAAGCGCGACGCCAGCGACCCGACGGCCACTCCAGTCCGCGGCAAGTCCCGCACCGCCGCGCCCGTCGACGACTCGGATGCCGACCTCCCTGCCCCGGATGACGGCGCCACCGAAGCGGCCGCGCCCCAGGGCTTCCTCACCCTGGTCACGGAACCTTCCGCCCGCGTGTCCCTGGCCGGCCGTTCCCTGGGCGAGACGCCTCTCAACAAGGTCGCCCTCCCGGTGGGCAGGCACACCCTGAAGCTCATGGACGGCACCGGCCGCCCCTTGAGGCTCCTCGTGGAGATCAAACCCGACGACGTCACCTCCGTCCGGGTCCCCCTGGAGATGCTGGACAGTCCCTGAACCTGTCCGGCTGTCGGACAAGTTCGCGCCTTGCCACGCAATCATCCGCTGGGGTCCTCCGTACCCGAGGCATTCCGCCGGGACGTGCTCCCACGTCCTCGCGCCTCGCCCGGAGCCGCCCATGAGGATGTCCTCGCTGTCCCTGCTCGCCGCCTGCTGCCTCGTCACCTCCGCCTGCACCGCCCACGCGGAGGACGCAACCCGGCCCTCCCAGGGCGCCGGCGAGACGCGCCAGGTGGAGGACTTCCACGGCGTCTCCGTGAGTCACGGCATGCACGCGGAGGTGAAGGTGGGCCCCAAGTCCGTCCGCCTGGAGGGCTCCCCTGAAAACCTCTCCCGCCTCCAGTTGGAGGTGGAGGACGGCATCCTCACCACGCGCGTGGAGCGCAAGGGCTGGAGCGGCCTCAACGGCAAGGTGAAGCTCATCGTGTCCTCGCCCCGCATCGACCACCTGGAGGCCAGCGGCGGCAGCCACATGAACGCGGACGTCACCGCGTCCGGCGAGTTCGACGCCGAGGCCAGCGGCGGCTCCGTCCTCACCGTGCGCGGCGTGGACGCCAAGCAGGTGGAGGCCGAGGCCAGCGGCGGCTCCGAAATCACGCTGACCGGCCGCGCGACGCAGCTGGAGGCCGAGGCCAGTGGCGGCGCGCAGGTGCACGCCCAGAAGCTCCAGGGCATCACCGACCTGAAGGTAGAGGCCAGCGGCGGCTCCATCGTGGAGGCCGATGCCCCCGCCAGCGTCTCCGGTGACGCCTCCGGCGGCAGCATCATCCGCCTGTCGAAGCGGCCCCAGAACTCCAACGTGGACGTCAGCGGCGGTTCGCGCCTCGACGCCTCGAACTAGCAGCGGTACCGGGAAAGGTTAGCCGGGCCCCGGGGAGTTCCCGGGGCCCGGACAGGCCCCCCACGAAGCAAAAGAGACGCCGCACACCGGACCTCCAAGGTCATCCGGGCGACCGTCCTACCTTCCACGTGGATGCCGACCACACCGGAGTGCCGTCGGACAGGCGCGTGGGCCCCATGGAACGCGCTCGAGTGACCGAACGCTTCGCAGTCCCCAAGATATCGGGAACCCGTCCCAATCCCAAACACCCAGCGTCGCTTTCGCCGCAGGACTCGCAGGGGAACCCGCGTCCCGCCACGCCTGCCATCCCCGACGGGCTGTAAATACGAAAGCACCGCGCTCACACGGTGCGTCGTTGAGACGCGTCAGGTCGGGTCCATCCAGCGATGATGGAAAACTCCGCATGCGTGGGACTCCGTGAGCAACCGCTCAGCGGGCCGGCGGGAAGCGGTCCGCGTTCTGACGCTCCACCATCCAACCCGGGTACTCGGGAGGCAGCTTGGAGACGGCGTCCAGCTTCGCGAGTTGCTCGGCGCTGAGGCGCAGCTCGGACGCGGCCAGGTTGTCCTCGAGTTGGGCCTGCGTCTTCGCGCCGAGGATGACGGTGGTTACGTGCGGCTGGTGCAGCAGCCAGGCGAGCGCCACGCGCGCCACGGTGGTGCCCGTCTCCTTCGCGACCTCATCCATCACGTCGATGGCGTTGTACGCACGCTCGCGGTCCACGGGCGGGAAGTCGAAGGTGGTGCGGCGGGCGCCCTCGGGGCCTTCGGCGTTGCGGCGGTACTTGCCGGAGAGGAAGCCGCCCGCGAGCGGGCTCCACACCATCAAGCCCACCTGCTGGTCCTTCATCAGCGGCACCAGCTCGCGCTCCAGGTCGCGGCCGGCGATGGAGTAGTAGGCCTGCAGCGATTCGAAGCGGGACAGGCCGCGGTGGTCGCTCAGGCCCAGCGCCTTCATCAGCTGCCACGCGGCCAGGTTGGACGCGCCCAGGTAGCGCACCTTGCCCTGGCTCACGAGGTCGTCCAGCGCGCGCAGCGTCTCCTCCAGCGGCGTGGCCACGTCGTAGCCGTGGATCTGCAAGAGGTCGATGTGGTCCGTGCCCAGGCGCTTCAGGCTCGCGTGCACGGAGTCGAAGATGTGGTAGCGCGACAGGCCGGTCTCGTTCTGGCCCGGGCCCATGCGGCCGCGCACCTTGGTGGCCAGCACCACCTGCGAACGCTTCTCCGCCAACGCCTTGCCGAGCAGTTCCTCCGACTGCCCGTACGAATAAACGTTCGCGGTGTCGAAGAAGTTGATGCCCGCGTCCAGGCACCGGCCCACCAGCGCGTCAGCCTCCGACTGGCCCTGCTGCCCGATGTTCTTCCAGTAGCCCTCGCCACCGAAGGTCATGGCGCCGAAACACAGTTCAGAGACAAACAGGCCAGTGCGGCCCAGCGGACGGTAGTGCATGTGCGTGTCACCTTGGGTGGAAGTGAAGGCGGCCCCTCTTAACGTCCGGTGCGCAATCCCGCAGCAGGAAGACACGCGATGACGGACGCGCACCGGTTCGTGGGCTGGGACCTGACGGACCCCTTCGCTCGCGCGCCCCGCCCCGTGGACGAGGCCATCGTGGACGGTGACGGACGCGTGCGCTTCTCCCAGCGCGTCTGGCCCTCGGCACGGGAGCGGTACGGGCTGGACCCGGAGGCGCTCGCGGAGGCCTTCGCCGTGGGGCCCGGCGACGTCGTGGTGGTGGACGGGCCGCAGGCGTTGGCGAACCCCGGCGCGAAGGTGCGGGACGCGGAGCGGAAGCTGCGCGCCCCGGGCCGAACCCCGGACGTGCTGCCCATGCCCGGTGCGCCCTTCGCGGGCTTCGTGCGCGGCAGCGTGCTGCTGTTCGCCGCGCTGCGGGCCCATGCCCGGGTGCCCATGCTGGACCTGGACACGCCGTCGCTGTCACACGCGCGCCTGTTCGAAGCCTTCCCCGGTGCCACCTGGCGCGCGCTGGCTGTGGAGAAGTTGGGGGCAAAGTCCACGCCGGAGGGACGTGCACGGAGACAGGCCCTGCTGGAGGCATCCGGACTGCGATTCGAGGACTCGGGGACGTGCACACACGACCAGCTGGATGCCGCGCTCTGCGCCTGGCTGGGATGGCTCACGCGCACCCGGCCCCGGGATGTCATCGCGGTGGGCCTGCCCCTCACGCGTGTCGCGGATGAAACATTGCGCGAGGGGCGCATCCTGGATCTGCTCGGTCGACGATAATCCACTATTGCTATTTTTACTGCTTAAGCTGTTTTAATCCCTCTCAACTCCAACTGGAGAGGGACATCTCATGCGTGGAACGTCGTGGAAGGCCGTGACGGTGGTGGTGGGGCTCGTGGGCGCGCCGGTGCTGGCGGAGGACGCGACGGCCCGTCTGCCATACGGCGTGCCGGTGCCGGAGGGTCAGGAGCTGACGGCGGCGCCGGAGCCCTTCGACGAGTCGGTGCACGGCCGGGCGATTCCCAACACCCAGCCGCAGGCGAACGAGGTGTTGAAGGGCGTGGCGGCGCGGCTGCCGGAGCGCGCCAGCCGGCCGCGTCCGCGCGTTCCCATCCCGGACATCTTCCCGGGCTCCGGGGACCGGGGCTTCTGGGTGACGCAGGGCCAGGGCATCTTCGCGGCCAACGACGCGCAGACGGACCTGGTCATCCCGGACAACGCGATTGGGACGACCATCTATGCGCCCACGCACATGCCGGCGGGCAACGTGTGCGTGGAGACGGTAACGGCACACTGGCGCTATTCGGGCATGGCGACGACGGCGCACGCGCACGGCTTCTGGGACCACTGCGGCTTCGACGGTGCCACGGGCTGGCAGACCTTCGAGGGCATGGACGCGACGTGGAAGGGCAAGTACGTGCGCGTGCTGGACGGCGAGGAGCGCTACTTCACGGAGGCCTACAAGGACGGCAGTGGCTGCGCGCACGGCCTGCTCTACAACTTCACCCTGGGGCTCTGGGAGGAGAAGCTGACGCCCATCTGCGGCAACTCCGGCTTCGCCACCGGCTGGACGATGTGGGAGTCGCACTACCTGATGGACGTGGCCCAGCGCTGCCCCGCGTTCCCGCGCGTGCGCGCCTCTGGCATCCAGATCTACACCGTGAGCGCCTGGCCCGCGCTCACCACCAGCAACAGCACCCAGCTGGGCCCCTACGGCCTGTGCTGGACCAACGGCACATACAACTTCTCGGTGTCCGTGCCCAACAGCGATTGGACCGCGCTCACGCCGTGAGCCCGTGAGGACTCAGGGCGTGAGAAGAAATGAGCCTTCCGACTCGTCGAACCAGCCTTGCGCTATGGCGAGCAGGAGGTTGTGGGCGACGAGTGCGAGCAACCACGCGGCTTCGGCTCGCTTGCGACCTCGTACGTGA
>NZ_RAWO01000197.1:0-418 GCF_003668955.1 Corallococcus sp. AB038B
CGTGGTCCCCGTCCACTGCCGTACAGCCCCGGGGTTTCAGACGGTGGCGGTCCGGAGCGTCCGTGCGCACCGTACGCGGTACCGGATTGAGAGGGGTTCGGGGGACCGACGCATGAGAACTCTGGCGGGGCGCATAGGTGCGCGGTGGCTCGTGCTCGGCATGGTGCTCGCCGTGGGTACGGCCCAGGCGGGGCAGAAGCAGGTCGGCGGCGTCGACATGCCGGACTCGCTGACGCTGCAGGGGCGCAGGATTGCGCTCGCGCATATGCAGTTGCAGAAGCGACTGTTCTTCAAGGTCTACGTGTGGAGCCTCTACCTGGAGAACCAGCCGCGCAGCGCGTCCGAGGCCATCGCCTCCAACTCCGTCAAGCGCCTCCACTTCCGCTTCCTGCGCAACATCAGCCGCGAGCAGCTCGTG
>NZ_RAWO01000198.1:0-417 GCF_003668955.1 Corallococcus sp. AB038B
ATTAGACTTTTTTTTGTCATTGAATGTCGACCTATTGAAGTGAATAATCAATTCTCTTTGTCTTTTTCTCTCATCACATATTCTCTTTCGAGAGATTAACGGATTTCCTTTGCTCATCGATCTATTCTCAGGTAGGATACTTAATTCGACTAATGTCATTGCCTTTATGCATGGTCGAATCATTGAAATCCGTTTTTCTATAAGCCTATTTTCCAGCTTTTGCTTGATTCACTTGTTCTCGCAACTAAAGCAGCTTCATTCCAAATGAATGAACATCTTTCTTTCTTTCGCCACAAGCACGAGAGAGAGAGAGAGACAAAGGAGAATAGTAAGAACATAAATTGAACAATAAAGATGGTGTGTTGATAGGGTACAGACAACGATGATAATGCATCAGTGATCGTGTGTATATCGATA
>NZ_RAWO01000199.1:0-417 GCF_003668955.1 Corallococcus sp. AB038B
CGCTGGGTCGGATCGACTCAGGCGGGTACGGGCATGCGCACGGCGGAGAGCTTGCGCGGTGTGAGCACCGAGTGGATGCAGGCGATGCGTCCGTCCGCTCCCAGCTCCACGCGCACCACCACGTTCGTGGCGAGCAGCGGATCCTTCGCGGGCGCATACACCAGCGCCAGCGCGGGCAGGCCGTTGAGCCACTGGAGCTCCACCGCGAGGGGAGTCCCACGCAGCTCCATCAGCCGCGTCAGGAACGTCAGCACGCGCTTCGCGCCCACCATGGGCACCTGGGCCGCGCGCACCTCGCCCCGGCCGTCCGTCAGCGTCAACACGTCGTGGGCAAGCAGTGCCTCGGCCGCCGCCACATCTCCCGACAGCAGCGCGCCGAGGAAGCCTTCGAGCGCCGTGCGAGTGCGCTGTTGGAGG
>NZ_RAWO01000200.1:0-417 GCF_003668955.1 Corallococcus sp. AB038B
GCTGCACATCAAAAAGACGTGCTTTTACGACGGATAGATTTTTGTGTATAGCAACCCATTTCAATATAACCGGATAAGGTCGTCACGTTCATATTAAAAGACCTGATAATTGTCTCTGTTATGTCTCGTTCAGAAGAAACGGTAAGAAACTGTTTCTTCAGTCTACATATTTATAGATCGTTTGTTTATTCGAAGAAAATATCACTCCGTAATCAGCAACCTGTGGAAGATGTGGATACAAAACGGAACCGAATTATGAAGCAAATTCAAGTAGAAGAAGAAGACTTTGGTGACTTTACAATTTCTAAATCAGTGCAGAGAAATGTAGTGTTAGTAGGACGGACACGTACTGGAAAATCGATGATTAAAGCGATGTTAATTAATCCAATGGTCGTTGCTGAAGAACAGCAACTTATG
>NZ_RAWO01000201.1:0-417 GCF_003668955.1 Corallococcus sp. AB038B
TATTGGATAAGAAATTACTCGATCGCGTGGATAAAATGCTGGCCGAAGATGTGCCTAAGTTAATGGCCATGATTCCACAAGAGGAACGTGCTTATTTACAATTGCAATCTCAAACAGAAAAAGCGACTACGATTCAAGCCAGTACAACCTTCACCGATCAACAAGCTACACCATTTGAATTAGGTGGAGTGGAAGGTATCAATGCAGGTTTAGGAGAAGCGGACTGGATTGTCACACGATCAAGACATGACTATGATGAAGTTTTCAGTCAACTTTCTCCACAGAATGGAAAAATCAGTGGTGCAGTTGCGAAACAAGAGATGATCAAATCGAAATTAGTAAGTTTCACCTTCGAATAATCATTTGATTGACTGAGCTCTTCCTAGCCGAATAATGTACTTGGTCGTATATGGAAAT
>NZ_RAWO01000202.1:0-417 GCF_003668955.1 Corallococcus sp. AB038B
GGGTGCCGCTCCGTCGCGAAACCTCACCGCCACGCGGAACTTCTCGCCTGGACTCACGCGCGCCGATGGGACCAACCGCATCGTCGTTCGCCCTGAATCTACGTTCGAGAAGAAATCCCGCCCCTCAAACTCGGTGCCTTCCAGCACCAGTTCAGAGTCGAAGAGTAGAACCGTGGACAAGCCTGGGCTTACGGCCACCTCAACCGACGCTCCGGACACATTCGGCTCCAGCTCGATGCGCCGAGCCCCTTCACCCGAGGCCGTAGCTCCCTGCGCTGTCGATGCGCCTGCAACGAGCCAGAGCCCCAGGAGAATGGCCGATGATGATGCATGCATCCGTCTGCGACTCCCGCACGTTATCTTGCGCACACCACATCACTCGAACTCGCGCACTGCTCGTACTTCCCCTGTCGAGAA
>NZ_RAWO01000203.1:0-417 GCF_003668955.1 Corallococcus sp. AB038B
CTGCGCCAGCATGCGGGAGTGCTGGGCTACTCGGACCGCTTCACGGTGTTGGACCGGGAGGACGCCCGGGACTTGATGGTCACCTGCCTGGCCGAGCGCAAGCTCAAGAGCGACAAGCGCTTCCCCCGGCCGGAGCTGGTGTTGGAGCTGGTGTCGCTGGCCACCAACCTCCAGCAGGCCGTCTCCGAGGTGCTCTTCGACCGGAGGCCCCAGTTCCTGCCCCTGGCCCCGGAGATTCTCGCGACGGCGGCGCGCTACCGGCAGCGCAAGGCGCAGCTGCACCTGATGGACTTCGATGACCTGCTGCTCAACCTGAAGCGGCTGCTCACCGAGCACTCCGCGGTGCGTGAGCAGCTCACCGAACGCTTCCACACCGTCCTCGTGGACGAGTACCAGGACACCAACAAGCTCCAGGGA
>NZ_RAWO01000204.1:0-417 GCF_003668955.1 Corallococcus sp. AB038B
CCGCCAGGCAGCTGGCTAGTAGACGGTGCAGAGCAGCTCGCCGCCCGCCTTCTGCTTGCGGGCCTCGGAGTCCACCAGGATGCCGCGGGACGTGGACAGGATGGAGATACCCATTCCACCCAGCACCTGCGGGATGTCGCTCACGCCGCAGTAGCGGCGCATGCCCGGCTTGGACACGCGGCGGATGCCGGTGATGGCGGGGCTGCGGTCCGGACCGTACTTGAGCTGCACGGTGATCTCGCTCTGCGGCGAGCCCTCGGGGGTGGCGACGGCGAACTCCCCGATGTAGCCCTCATCCTTGAGGACCTTGATGATCTCGAGCTTGAGCTTCGAGTGGGGAATGACGACCTTGTCGTGACGCGCGCGCGAAGCATTGCGCAGGCGGGTCAGCATGTCGCCAACAGGATCATTGACCGG
>NZ_RAWO01000205.1:0-417 GCF_003668955.1 Corallococcus sp. AB038B
GAGCGCCCGGACGGGGAGCAGTTCCAGGAGCAGTTCCAAGCCGTTGCGTGCGCGCGCCAGTTGTCCGCCGGCTTCTTCCACCGCTGGCGCTACCCGCGAGGCGAGCCGCCCGAGCTGATTGAGGAGTGGTTCGCGCGGCGCAAGGCGTGGAACAAGGAAGTCTGGGAGGAACTCAAGGGCGAGCGCCGCGAGCACCTGGACTCACCAGGGCTGCTCACCAAGGCCGCCATCCGCGCGAACATGACGCCGCCCTATGAGGGCGACAAGCCCATCTGGTACGCGGCAACATGGGCGGAGTGGGCAGAGATTCATGCCGCCGTGCAGCCCGAGCCCCAGGCCGTTTGGGTGTCGGACTTTCTCGTGAAGGACGCGGCAGAGTGGGCACGCTCACGGGTGGGAATCGTCTGGGTCGAGTAC
>NZ_RAWO01000206.1:0-416 GCF_003668955.1 Corallococcus sp. AB038B
CCGTGCAGATGTACTACCGGCTGCTGCGCGAGTACCCGGACTTCAAGGACGGGGACCAGGTGACGTTCTATCTGGCGCACGAGCAGCGAGAACTCGGGCAGTTCGACGAGATGCTCAAGACGCTCGGCGACCTGACGCGCAAGTTCCCCAACAGCCCGCTGCGGCTGGAGTCGGAGCAGATTCTCGGCGACCACTTCTTCGACAAGGCCGACCTCGTCGAGGCCGAGCGCCACTATCAGGCCATCCTGGAGGCCCCGCCCTCCCCCGTGCACGACCTGGCCCGCTTCAAGATGGGCTGGATTCGCGTCAACCAGGCCAAGCACGCGGAGGCCGTCACGTTCTTCGAGGCCGCGGCCGCGAGCGCCCCCCTGCCGGGCATGGACGTGAAGAAGGCGCTCAACGTGAAGCGCGAGGCG
>NZ_RAWO01000207.1:0-416 GCF_003668955.1 Corallococcus sp. AB038B
ATCACCTTCGGGCGGGACCAGTGGTCCGGCTCGCCGCACAGCCAGGAGCTGCCGCTCAGGTAGAACTCATCCCCGCCGCACGACGTGTGGTCACCGAGCTGGGCGATCTGCTGGTTGCCCGCGTAGCTGAAGCCACCCTTGTTGCAGTCGTGCTTCGCATACAAGTACCAGTTGTAGACGCCGCCGCAGCTGCCGGTGTTCTTGCCATTGCAGCGCGCATAGCTGCACAGCATGGTGTAGCCCCGGCCCTGCTCGCCCATCACCGTGCGCTGGAGCTCCACGGTGGACGGATGCTGCGCCCACAGGCCCACCGCGCGCCGCAGATACATCGCCTCCGGAGCCGCCGCGTCACCCGTGGGCAGCTGGGCGCTCAGCGCGTCGTAGAACGCCGACAACAGCTCGCGGTCCGCGTCCGT
>NZ_RAWO01000208.1:0-416 GCF_003668955.1 Corallococcus sp. AB038B
GCGCGAGCACGCCGCCGAGGCTGTGGCCGACGAGGATGGGCTTCTCCAGCCCCTGCGCGCGCAGGTAGTCCGCGAGCGCGCGGCGCTCGGTGGCGAAGAAGGGCGCGGGGATGGCGGGCTGGCCCGCGAAGCCGGCGAGGGTGAGGACGTGGCAGTCGTACTTGCCCTGCAGGTGCGCCACCGTCTCGTTCCAGACCTCACCGGACGAGGCGAGGCCGGGGATGAAGACGAGCGGGCGGCCCTTCCCGGAGCGCTCCACGTGGAAGGGCTGGGGCGCGGACGCCGCGCTCGCGCCCGAGGTCGTGGCGCAGCCGGTGAGCAGGACAACGGCAATCATCGAAACGAGGAGGGGTGCACGGCAACGGCACATGGGCGACTCCCGAGTGGGTACGCAACGAACGGTACGCACCCGGGGC
>NZ_RAWO01000002.1:0-744262 GCF_003668955.1 Corallococcus sp. AB038B
GCACCACGGACGTGACGGGCACGGTGAAGCTGCCGGACAACGTCGAGATGGTCATGCCGGGCGACAACATCGCCATCGAGGTGGAGCTCATCACCCCGGTCGCGATGGAGAAGGAGCTCCGGTTCGCTGTTCGTGAAGGCGGCCGCACGGTGGGCGCGGGCGTTGTGGCGGAAATCATCGCGTAGTATTCAGGCTGCCAGCTCTCCGGTAGGGCCCTTGAGGGCCGTTCCGGGGAGCCGGTGGAAATCCAGTTGCAACCCATGGGGTGTGGTGGTACACACCGCGCCCCTTCGTTCCGAAGAAACGGTTCTCTGAAATCCAGGCGTTGACGGGCGTACCGCCTCACGGTTCCCAGAGGTCGTTCAAAGAGGTTCTTGCGAATGGCGACACAGAAGATCCGCATCCGGCTGAAGGCGTACGACTCGAAGCTCCTGGACCAGAGTGCTGGGGAGATCGTCGAGACGGCCAAGCGCACGGGCGCCAAGGTGGCCGGTCCGATCCCCCTGCCGACGCGCATCAACAAGTTCACCGTGTTGCGTTCGCCGCACGTGGACAAGAAGAGCCGCGAGCAGTTTGAGATCCGCACGCACAAGCGCCTGCTCGATATCCTCGAGCCGACCCAGCAGACGCTGGACGCGCTGATGAAGCTGGATCTGTCTGCCGGCGTTGACGTCGAGATCAAGTCCTAGGAAGCGGGATGGCGTCGGAGTGGTTTCACTCTGACCCCCGAGGAAAGTGCCATGGCGAAGTTTGACGTAGTCGACCTGGATTTGAAGAAGGTGTCGGAGATCGAGCTCTCCGACGAGATCTTCGGCGCCGAGCCGAACACCCACCTGTTCTACGAGGTGGCGAAGATGCAGCAGATCAACCGGCGCCGCGGCACGGTCGGGGTGAAGAACACCTCGCTCGTCAGCGGCGGCGGCAAGAAGCCCTGGAAGCAGAAGGGCACCGGCCGTGCCCGCCAGGGCTCGATCCGCGCCTCCCACTGGGTGGGCGGCGGCAAGGCGATGGCCCCCAAGGCCCGTGACTACTTCTACCGGCCGCCCCGCAAGGTCCGTCGCGGTGCCCTGCGCGCCGTGCTGTCCCTGCGCGCCCGGGAGAAGCAGCTCATCATCCTGGACGGCTTCAAGCTGGACGCCCCGAAGTCGAAGCAGGCCTTCGAGGTGCTCACCCGCCGCCTGAAGCTCCAGAACGCGCTGATCATCGACGAGCGCGGCAACACGAACCTGCACCGCAGCGTGCGCAACCTGGCGAAGTTCGACGTGCTGCCGCCCGAGGGTCTCAACCTCGAGTCCGTGCTCAAGCACTCGCACGTCGTCCTGACTTCCGCCGCCGCGAAGGCGCTTGAGGGGTCCCTGTCATGAATCTGAACGACGTCATCAAGGGCCCGCTCATCACGGAGAAGCTGGACAAGGCCCGTGAGAAGTTCCGCCAGTACTCGTTCATCGTGGACCGCAAGGCCACGAAGCACGACGTGTCTCGCGCGGTCCAGTCCCTGTTCAAGGTCACGGTGGAGGCTGTTCGCACCAACATCGTGCGTGGCAAGACGAAGCGGGTGGGCAAGAGCATCGGCCAGCGCCCCAACTTCAAGAAGGCGGTCGTCACCCTCAAGGAAGGTGACAAGATCGAACTCTTCGAAGGGGGAGCGGTCTGACGCCACTGGCGACAGATCCGCCTGAGAGGAACACACCATGGGCATCAAGAAGTACAAGCCGACAAGCGCCGCCCGCCGTCTGATGACGGTGTCCGACTTCGCGGACATCACCAAGGACTCGCCGGAGAAGGCCCTCACCGAGCCGCTCAAGCGTTCGGGTGGCCGCAACGTTCACGGCCACATCACCCGTCGTCACCAGGGTGGCGGTCACAAGCGTCGCTACCGCACCATCGACTTCAAGCGTCGTGACAAGGACGGCGTGCCGGCCAAGGTGGTCGCGGTCGAGTACGACCCGAACCGCACGGCCAACATCGCCCTCCTGCACTACGCGGACGGCGACAAGCGCTACATCCTGGCCCCCGTGGGCCTGGCCGTGGGCGACACCGTGTTCGCCGGTTCCACCGCCGACATCCGGCCGGGCAACAGCCTGCCGCTGCAGAACATCCCGGTGGGTACGGTCATCCATAACGTGGAGCTGAAGCCGGGCCGTGGCGCCCAGGTCATCCGCTCTGCGGGCACCTCCGGCCAGCTGATGGCCAAGGAAGACCGTTACGCTCAGGTCCGCATGCCTTCCGGCGCTGTGCGCAAGGTGCTCATCGAGTGCCGTGCCACCGTCGGCCAGGTGGGCAACATCGAGCACGAAATCATTCGCATCGGTAAGGCGGGTAAGAGCCGCTGGCTGGGCATTCGGCCCACCGTCCGCGGTCTGGCCATGAACCCTGTCGACCACCCGCACGGTGGTGGTGAGGGTAAGTCCGGCCAGGGTAATCCGCACCCGGTGTCTCCGTGGGGCAAGAAGACCAAGGGCCTCACCACGCGCACCAATAAGCGCACCGACAAGTTCATCGTGAGCGGCCGCCGCCAGGGCGCGCGCAGCCAGTAAGAGGATTTGAAACATGGCTCGTTCGATCAAGAAGGGTCCGTTCGTCGACGATCACCTCCTCAAGAAGATCGAGGGGATGATTGCGGCGAACAAGAAGGCGGTCGTCAAGACCTGGTCCCGGCGCTCCACGATTCTCCCTGAGTTCGTGGGTCACACCTTCGCCGTGCACAACGGCAAGAAGTTCATTCCGGTGTTCGTGACGGAGAACATGGTGGGCCACAAGCTCGGCGAGTTCGCTCCTACGCGCACCTTCGGCGGGCACTCGGCGGAGAAGAAGGTCGCCAAGGCCCCGGGCAAGTAGCCCGTACCTACGCCTGAGAGCCTGAGGAGATGACCATGGAGTCGACTGCACATCTGCGTCACCTGCGCATGAGCCCGCGCAAGCTGTCCCTCGTCGCGGCGCTCATCCGGGGCAAGCCTGTCGAGGCTGCCCTGAACATCCTGAAGTTCACCCCGCGCGCTGCTGCGCGGCCGGTGGAGAAGCTCATCAAGAGCGCCGTCGCCAACGCGACGGACCTGTCCAAGGGCCAGGTCGACGTGGATACCCTCTACGTCAAGACCATCTCCGTGGATCAGGCCGCCACCCAGCGCCGGTTCATGCCGCGCGCCATGGGGCGCGCGACGCCCATTCAGAAGAAGTCTGCCCACGTCCACGTCGTGCTGGCCGAGGCCAAGAAGTAGGACCCGTCGGGCCCTGCCCGGACGCACCAAGGAGATTCAGTTTGGGACAGAAAGTACATCCGATTGGGTTCCGGCTCGGCGTCATCAAGACCTGGGACTCCAAGTGGTTTGAGCACAAGAACTACGCTCAGTGGCTCCACGAAGACATCCGCATCCGCGAGTTCGTCAAGAAGTCGCTGAACCACGCGGGCGTGTCGAAGGTGGAGATTGAGCGCGCCGCCAACAAGGTGAAGGTCAACGTCCACACCGCGCGTCCGGGCATCGTCATCGGTAAGCGTGGCGCTGGCATCGAGACCGTCAAGAAGGACCTCCAGCAGTTCACCAAGAACGAGGTCTTCCTGAACATCGTCGAGGTCCGCAAGGCCGAGACCGACGCGCAGCTCGTGGCGGAGAACATCGCCACGCAGCTCGAGCGCCGCATCGCCTTCCGCCGCGCCATGAAGAAGGCGCTGCAGACCGCGATGAAGTTCGGGGCCAAGGGCATCCGCGTGGCCTGCTCTGGCCGCCTGGGTGGCGCCGAGATGGCCCGCTACGAGTGGTACCGCGAGGGCCGCGTGCCCCTGCACACCCTCCGCGCGGACATCGACTTCGGCTTCGCCGAGGCCAAGACGACCTACGGCAAGATTGGCTGCAAGGTCTGGATCTGCAAGGGCGAGGTCCTCCCCGGCAAGGGCGGCCAGGCCCCCATGCCCACCAACCGGTAAGACGCCCCTGTGGGGCGGGCCCTAAGAAGCCCGCCCTGCACGCGAGGCACGAAGGACATCGACCATGCTTCAGCCTGCTCGAACCAAGTACCGCAAGATGCAGAAGGGCCGCATGTTCGGCTCGGCCCACCGCGGCAGCGACCTCACCTACGGTGAGTTCGGCCTGGTGAGCCTCCAGCCGGGATGGATCACCTCGCGCCAGATCGAGGCGGCCCGTATCGCGATGACCCGCCACGTGAAGCGCGGCGGCAAGATCTGGATCCGGATCTTCCCGGACAAGCCCATCACGAAGAAGCCCGCCGAAACCCGTATGGGTACCGGTAAGGGTGGCGTGGAGTACTACGTCGCGGTCGTCAAGCCGGGACGCGTCCTCTACGAGATGGAGGGCATGACGCAGGAGATCGCCACCGGTGCGCTGAAGCTGGCGCAGGCGAAGCTGCCGGTGCTCACCAAGATCGTGCGCCGCAGCGAGCTCTCGCTGTAGTCACGCACCGCTGGGACGGGCGCTCCACCTGGTGACAGGGGAGGGCGCCCGCATCCCGCGCAGAGGAGACCAAGATGGCGACTGCGAAGGAATTGAAGGAACTGTCGACGGACGACCTGCAGAACCGCGCGAAGGAGCTGCGCGATACGCTGGTCCAGGATCGGCTCAAGCGTCGGACCGGCTCGCTGGACAGCCCCGCTGAGGGCGTGCAGCACCGCCGTGATCTGGCCCGCATCCTCACCGTCCTGGGCGAAAAGGCCCGGGCCGCGAAGGCGGGGTAGTAGTAGCAGTGCATCCGCGGGCATCCGGGCTCACCCGGGTGTCCGTGGCCATCCGGGCAGAGGGCCCGGGTGCATGACAGACAGTGAGAACCAACATGGCTGAAGCGACCGAAACGCCCGCTGCCGAGACCTCCACCCGGGGTCGTCCCAAGACCCGCGTGGGCATCGTCACCTCCAACAAGATGCAGAAGACGGTGGTCGTCACCGTCCAGCGTCGTGCTCCCCACCCGAAGTACGGGAAGATCATGAGCCTGCGCGAGAAGTACAAGGCGCACGTCGAGGATCACGACTACCCGAAGAAGGTCACCATCAACGAGGGTGACCGGGTGCGCATCGCCGAGACCAAGCCCGCTTCGAAGGACAAGCGTTGGCGCGTGGTCGAGGTGTTGGAGAAGAGCAAGAACGTCTAGGTAGGCCACACCGCGTCCGTGCGCCATGAAGCGCGTGGACGGGTTCGAGCAAGAGGAGACTTCACATGATTCAGATGCAGAGTGTGCTCGATGTGGCCGACAACTCGGGCGCCAAGAAGGTGTTTTGCATCAAGGTTCTCGGCGGCTCCAAGCGCAAGTACGCCTCCATCGGCGACGTGATTGTCGTGTCGATCCGCGAGGCCCTGCCCAACTCCAAGGTGAAGAAGGGTGACGTGGCCAAGGCCGTCATCGTCCGCACCCGTCGCGAGGTGGGTCGTGCGGATGGCAGCTACATCAAGTTCGACGGCAACTCGGCGGTCCTCATCAACAAGGACCTGGAGCCCATCGGGACGCGCATCTTTGGGCCGGTGGCCCGTGAGCTGCGTGCCCGCAAGTTCATGAAGATCATCTCGCTGGCGCCCGAGGTCCTCTAAGAGGACGCAGGCCTGACGGCGAACAGCCAGAGTGAGGAAGCCATGCAGAAGCTGAAAGTCGGTGACACCATCCAGGTCATCTCCGGGTCTGAGCGCTCGGAGAAGACGCCGGCGACCAAGCGCGGCAAGGTGCTGAAGGTTGACCGGGAGGCGGGCCGCGTGACGGTCGAGGGCCTGCGCCTGGTCAAGCGCCACATGCGCAAGACGCCGCAGAGCCCCGAGGGCGGCATCATCGAGAAGCCGGGTACCATCGCGCTCTCGAACGTCCAGGTGGTCTGCGCCAAGTGTGACAAGCCGACCCGCGTCGGCATCCGCAAGGAGGGTGAGTCCTCCAAGCGGTTCTGCAAGCAGTGCGACGCCCTGATTGACTAGGGGTCGGTGTTCGGGCATGTATGCGCGCCCCTTGCCCCACCTCGTGGTGGGGCAGGCGGGCGTGCACGTCCAGAGAGCTGAAATGGTTGAGCTCTTCGGGTGTTTCCACGTTCTAGACGCAGGACTGATCGGACGCGCTGGGTCCATGACGGCGCCCCGAAGCAGGGGAATGAAAGATGGCTGACGAGAAGAAGGCCGACTCGAAGGAAAAGAAGAGCAAGAAGCGCGGCAAAGAAGAAGCCAAGAAGGTCGGCTTCGCCGCGAATATCGAGGAGGGCCTGAAGGCCCGCTCGGCGCGCCTCAAGGACCGCTTCCGCGCGGAAGGTGTTCCTGCGCTGATGAAGGAACTGGGGCTCGGAAACCCCATGGAAGTGCCGCGGCTGGAGAAGATCGTCGTCAACATGGGTCTGGGCGAGGCGCTCGCCAACAACAAGATCCTGGAGTCGGCGGTGGACCAGCTGGCTGCCATCACCGGCCAGAAGCCGGTTGTGACGCGTGCGCGCAAGTCCATCGCGAACTTCAAGCTGCGCCAGGGCCAGGCCATCGGTGCCGCCGTCACGCTGCGCGGCGACCGCATGTTCGAGTTCATGGACCGCCTCATCACCGTCGCGCTGCCTCGCGTGCGTGACTTCAAGGGCGTGTCTCCCAAGGCCTTTGACGGGAAGGGTAACTACACGCTCGGCGTGCGTGAGCAGATCATCTTCCCGGAAATCAACTACGATCAGATCGAAAAGGTGAAGGGGCTCAACATCAGCTTCGTCACCACCGCCCGGAACGACGAGCAGGGCCTCGCGCTGATGCGTCACTTCGGCATGCCGTTCCGTCAGTAACCGAGCCCAGGACTCCCATCGATCATGGCCAAGCTCTCCAAGATTGCCCAGGCAAAGCGCAAGCTGAAGTTCCCCGTGCGTCAGTACAACCGCTGCGGTCTCTGCGGTCGTCCTCGCGCCTTCCTGCGCAAGTTCAAGATGTGCCGTATCTGCCTGCGTCACCGCGCCCTGCGTGGTGAGATCACCGGCGTCACCAAGTCGTCCTGGTAGGCGTTGGACCCGGAGCCTCGTCCCTGTCCTGAAGAGGGCAGGGCGGTCTCCGGTTGAAGTAGAAGAGAAGTAGCGGTTGTCGCGAACCCCCGGGATGGGCCCGGCAGGCGCGGTGGCCGCGAACGCGGTGTGTCCCCTGGGGACCGCTGCTTTGCTTGAAGGTGCTTCATGCCGGTCAATGATCCCGTCGGCGACATGCTGACCCGCCTGCGCAACGCCTCGCGTGCGCGGCACGACAAGGTCGTCATCCCCCACTCGAAGCTCAAGGTGGAGATCGTCAAGGTCCTCAAGGACGAGGGCTACATCGGGGATTTCGCCATCCACGAGGTCGCGCCCCAGAACGAGATCACCGTCCAGCTGAAGTACGGCCCGGACCGCAGCCCGGCCATCACCGGCATTCGCCGCGTGTCGAAGCCCGGCCTGCGTCGTTACGTCGCGGTGCGCGACATCCAGCCGGTGCTCGGCGGCATGGGCATCTCCATCCTCTCCACCTCGCGCGGCATCCTGGTGGACACCGAGGCCCGGAAGCAGAAGGTCGGCGGCGAGCTGCTCTGCACGGTCTACTAGCCAGGAGCCTGGGTGAAGCGCCCCGCGAGGAGCGCGCCCCGGGCGACGACAGCACGAGGCAATCATGAGTCGGATTGGAAAACTGGCGATCAAGCTTGGTGACAAGACGAAGGTCAATGTCGCCAACCAGCAGGTCAACTTCGAAGGCCCCAAGGGCAAGCTGTCCGTCAAGCTCCCCGCCAAGGTGAAGGTGGAGGTCAAGGACGGCCAGGTGACGGTGCAGCGCGAGGATGACTCGCGTGAGGCCCGCAGCCTGCACGGCCTGACGCGGACCATCCTCGCCAACGCGGCGAAGGGCGTGTCCGCGGGCTTCGAGAGGCGTCTGGACATCCGCGGCGTCGGTTTCCGCGCGGAAGTGAAGGGCAAGGCCATTCACTTCTCGCTCGGTTACTCCCACCCGGTGGTGTTCAACCTGCCGGAGGGTGTGACGGCGGAAGTCGACAAGACCTCCCGTACCGAGGACAGCCTTCCCACGGTGGGGCTGACGCTCCGCTCGGCGGACAAGGAAGCCCTGGGCGCCACGGCGGTGAACATCCGCTCGCTGCGTCCGCCGGAGCCCTACAAGGGCAAGGGCATCAAGTACGCCGAGGAGCGCATCCGTCGTAAGGAGGGCAAGACCGGTACGACCTAGTCGTCGCCGCGTCTTCGCCGAGCATTCAACCCCGCCGGGCCTTGAGGTCTGGCGGAATCATCCGGCGGCGGAAGGCCGCATCGCCGCCGGACGGAAAAGGAAGCAGCCATGTCCAAGACTGTCGAGCAGCGCCTCAAGAGGAAGAACCGCATCCGCAAGAAGCTCTCCGGAACCACGGAGCGTCCGCGGCTGTCGGTCTACAAGAGCCTCAAGCACATCTACGCGCAGGTGGTGGACGACTCCACCGGTCGCACGCTGGCGTTCGCGTCGTCCCTGTCCAAGGAGCTGAAGGGCAAGGACGAGGGCGACAAGAAGGCCGACGCGAAGCGCGTGGGCTCCCTCATCGCGGAGAAGTGCAAGGCCGCCAACGTCGATGCGGTGGTGTTCGACCGCAACGGCTTCCCTTACCATGGGCGCATCGCCGCCGTGGCTGACGCCGCGCGCGAGGCCGGCCTGAAGTTCTAGGTACCAGAAAGGAATTCCTCAAGTGGCAACTCCGATCAATCCGAACGATCTGGACCTGACCGACCGCGTGGTGAATATCAACCGCGTGGCCAAGGTGGTGAAGGGTGGCCGCCGGTTCTCGTTCGCAGCGCTTGTCGTTGTGGGCGATGGCAACGGGCACGTGGGCGTGGGCCTGGGCAAGGCCAACGAAGTCCCCGAGGCCATCCGCAAGGGCGGCGAGAACGCGAAGAAGAACCTGTTCCGCGTTCCTCGCATGGGCCACACCATCCCGCACGAGATCCTGGGGCACTTTGGTGCCGGCTGGGTGCTCCTGAAGCCGGCTTCCGAAGGTACGGGCGTCATCGCCGGTGGCGCGGTGCGCGCGGTGCTGGAGGCGGCGGGCATCCGCAACATCCTGACCAAGAGCCAGGGTTCGCGGAATCCGCACAACGTGCTGAAGGCCACGGTTGCTGGCCTGAAGCTGCTGCGTAGCGCCGAGCAGGTCGCGCGGCTGCGTGGCAAGGACGTCGAGACCCAGAAGCTCGCGGGCGAGGCGAGGGGCTAGTCATGGCGCTCAAGGTTAAGCTGACGAAGAGCTTCTCGGGGTCTTCCGAGGACATGCTGGCCACCATCAAGGGCCTCGGTCTGAAGAAGTTCGGCGACGAGCGGCTGTTGAAGGACACCCCGGCGGTGCGCGGCATGGTGTTCAAGGTGAAGCATCTGGTCTCCCTGGAGACGGTCAGCCAGGAGGCCCCGGCGCCCAAGCGCCGCAAGCCCCGGAAGATTGTCGCCCGGGACCGCGCCCTGGAGCGCCTGGCCGCCAAGGCCAAGGCCTGAGAACTGAGGATCCAACATGAGCATCCTGACCAATCTGAAGCGCCCTGAGGGCTCCTGGCACCGCAAGAAGCGCGTGGGCCGTGGCCAGGGTAGCGGCCTGGGCAAGACGGCCGGCCGCGGCGGCAAGGGCCAGAAGGCCCGCTCCGGCAATATGCGGTTCGAGGGCTTCGAAGGCGGCCAGAGCCCGCTGCAGCGCCGTCTGCCGAAGTTCGGCTTCAACCCGCCCAACCGCACCACCTACGCGGTGGTGAACCTGGGTGACCTGGAGCACACGTTCGACGCTGGCGCCACGGTGGACGAGGCCGCGCTGAAGCAGGCGGGCCTGGTCAAGGGCCGTTATGATGGCGTGAAGGTCCTGGCCCACGGCGAGCTCGCCAAGAAGCTCACCGTCAAGGTGAACAAGGTGTCCGCGGCGGCTCGCGAGAACATCGAGAAGGCGGGCGGCTCCGTGGAGGAGCTCCCCCTGGTGGCGCACAAGCCGGAGTCGGCCGCCAAGGCCCACGCTGGCAAGGGCGTCAAGGCTCCTCGCCAGCCCCGGGCGTAGGCGTGACCGGCGGCGCGCATCACAGTGATGTGGTGCGCGCCCCCAGCCTTGTGTAGGCTTCCGCGCCCCTTTCCGGAACCGGAGAGGGGCGTTTGTTGTTGCTGGCAGAACCTCTTGAAGAGGATGGCATTACCGTGGCCCTGAACGCCTTCGCCAACGTCTTCCGCATCGCGGAGCTGCGCAGCCGGCTTGCGTACACGCTCGTGCTGCTGTCCGTCTACCGCATCGGCATCTTCATCAACACGCCGGGCGTGGACCGCTCTGCGATGAACGCGTTCATGGACGCCCAGAAACAATCGGGTGGCCTCGTGTCGCTGTTCAACCTCTTCTCCGGCGGCGCGCTGGAGCAGATGTCCATCTTCGGCCTGGGCATCATGCCGTACGTGAGCGCCTCCATCATCATCCAGCTCCTGGCAGTGGTGGTGCCCAGCCTGGAGCGCCTGCAGAAGGAAGGCGCCGCGGGCCGCCAGAAGATCAACCAGTACACGCGCTACGGAACCATCGCGCTGTCCATCGTGCAGGGCGTGGGCATCTCGCGGTGGCTGGCCTCGCTGGGTCGCTCCGACGCGGGGCAGGGCGGCTTCAACCAGGTGGTGGTACCCAACGACAACCTCTGGTTCACCTTCATGACGGTGGTCAGCCTCACGGCGGGCACGGCCTTCATCATGTGGCTGGGCGAGCGCATCACCGAGCGCGGCATCGGCAACGGCATCTCGCTCATCATCTTCGCGGGCATCGTGGCGCGCGTGCTGCCCGGCGCTAAGACGCTGCTGGACCTGACTTCGCAGGAAGTGGTGAACGTGGCCGCGGTGCTGGGCCTGCTCTTCTTCATGCTCCTCATCATCGGCGTGGTGGTCTACGTGGAGCGGGGCATGCGTCGGGTGCCCATCCAGTACGCCAAGCGAATGGCGGGCCGTCGCATGTTCGCGGGCCAGGCCACGTACTTCCCCATGAAGGTGAACGCCTCGGGCGTGATTCCCCCCATCTTCGCCGGCGCGGTGCTGTCCTTCCCGGCGACGCTGGGCGCATGGTTCCCCTTCCTGCAGGGCTTCCAGCGCAGCATCGAGGGCAACCTCTGGGTCTACAACGGCCTGTTCGTGCTGCTGGTGGTGTTCTTCTCCTACTTCTACACGGCGCTCACCTTCCGGCCGGATGACGTGGCGGACAACATCAAGAAGCAGGGTGGCTACATCCCCGGCATCCGCCCGGGCCGTCAGACGGCGGAGTTCATTGAGCGCACGCTCAACCGCCTCACGTTCGGTGGCGCCATCTACCTGGCCATCATCTGCGTGATTCCGTCCGTCATCAGCAGCGTGCTCGGGGTGCAGTTCACCTTCGGCGGCACGGCGCTCCTCATCGTGGTGGGCGTGGCGCTGGATACGGTGCAGCAGATCGAAGGCCACCTCATCAGCCGCAACTACGAAGGCTTCGCGGGTCCGCGCGGTCCGCGCATCCGCGGTCGGGTCCGCGTGGCGGCCTGACGTCGGTCGGTTGTGTTCTGGGCGCCTCTCCCCAATGGTGGGGAGGGGCGCCTCGTCGTTCAAGGGTGGACGTAGGTACAAAGGAGCGACATGAACCTCATCCTCTTGGGGCCGCCGAACGCCGGGAAGGGAACCCAGGCGAAGAAGCTCTACGCGGACTTCCAGATCCCGCAGATCTCCACCGGCGACATCCTGCGCAAGGCCGTGAAGGATGGCACGCCGCTGGGCAAGGTGGCCGGGCCGCTGATGGCCGCGGGGCAGTACGTTCCTGATGATGTCGTCATCGGCATCGTGGAGGAGCGGCTGAAGGAGTCTGACGTGGCTCAGGGCTTCGTGCTCGACGGCTTTCCCCGCACCCCGGGACAGGCGGACGCGCTGGACCGGATGCTGGAGCGGTTGGGCAAGCAGCTGAACGCGGTCGTGTCGCTCGAGGTTCCGCACTCGACGCTGGTCGAGCGTGGCTCCGGCCGGCGCGTGTGCCCCAATGACGGGTCCGTCTTCCACGTCACCCAGAGCCCGCCGAAGCGCGCGGGCCTGTGCGACAAGTGCAGCACGGAGCTCGTGCAGCGTCCGGATGACACGCCAGAGGTCATCGAGAGGCGCCTGCAGAAGTACGACGCGGAAACGTCCCCTCTGAAGAACTTCTACGAGAAGAAGGGGCTGCTCAAGAGCGTGGACGGCGTCGGGTCTCCGGAGGGCATCTACGAGGAGATCAAGAAGGCCGCTGGCCGTCCTGCCTGAGCCTGGGGCAGCCAGCAAGGCAAGGGCAGGGCCGGTCTGGACTGCCGCGCCACCGTTCATGGGTTCCCGACAGAGCAGCGGGCCGGTAGGGAAAGGGGCGCATGAACCCGGTGGAGATCAAGAGCCCGGATGAAATCGCCCTGATGCGGGAAGCGGGGCGGATTGTCTGTGAGATCCTGGACGAATTGGAGAAGGCAGTGGCTCCCGGTGTCTCCACCTGGGAGCTGGACGCCCTGGCGGAGCAGCTCATCGCCAAGAAGGGTGCGCGGTCGGCGTTCAAGGGCTACCACGGCTTTCCGGGTGTCCTCTGCGCCTCCGTGAACCAGGAGGTGGTCCACGGCATCCCCAACCGGAAGCGGCGGTTGGTGGCGGGGGACCTGATGAAGCTGGACTTCGGGGTGGTCTACCGGGGCTTCTTCGGGGACTCGGCGCGGACGGTACCAGTGGGGAAGGTGACGCCAGAGGCCCAGGCCCTGGTGGACGCCACCCGGCAGTCCCTGGAGAAGGCCATCCAGGCGATGCAGCCGGGCAACCGGATTGGCGACATTGGTCACGCGGTGCAGAACCACGTGGAGGCTCGGGGGTTTTCCGTGGTCCGGGACTTCACGGGGCACGGGATTGGCCGGAAGCTGCACGAGCCGCCGCAGGTGCCCAACTACGGGCAGGCGGGGTCAGGGATGAAGCTGCGGCCAGGCATGGTCCTGGCGGTGGAACCGATGGTGAACCAGGGGACTCCTGACGTGGAGGTCCTGGAGGACGAGTGGACGGCCGTCACCGTGGACGGCAAGTTGTCCGCCCACTTCGAGCACACCATCCTGATCTCAGAGCGGGGGCCGGAAGTGCTGACCCGGCGTTGATGAGGGCCCCCGGACCCCGGGTGAAATAGGGTGATGTCAGAGGGTGTTGATAGAGGTCCAGATTTCAGATCGCGCGGCGCTTGCTACTTACGGACCAAAGTGTTATCCCGCCGCGCTTCCAGAAGGTTCGTGGTCCGGGAAGAAGGTTGACGCTTGCCGAAGGATGATTCCATCGAAGTCGAGGGGACCGTTATGGAACCCCTACCGAACGCGATGTTCCGCGTGGTGCTGGACAACGGCCACAAGGTACTCGCGCACATCTCGGGCAAGATGCGGATGCACTTCATCCGTATCCTCCCGGGCGACAAGGTGAAGGTCGAGTTGTCGCCGTATGACCTGACCCGTGGACGGATCACGTACCGGGCCAAGTAATTCGCGCCGGCCGCCTGTGCGGACCGGCTGTTGTGCTTTTCTCCGCTGAAGGAAGGAAGTTCGCTCCATGAAGGTTCGGGCGTCCGTCAAGAAGATCTGCGACAAGTGCAAGGTTGTTCGCCGCAAGGGCATCGTGCGCGTCATTTGCGCCTCTAACCCCCGGCACAAGCAGCGCCAGGGCTAAGAGTCCTTAAGGGACTCTTGCCTCAGACCAACTCCACAACGAAGGAAGACCGAAGATGGCTCGTATCGCCGGCATCGATCTGCCGCCCAACAAGCGTGCGGTGATCTCGCTTCAGTACATCTACGGGATCGGTAACAAGACCGCGCACGACATCATCGAGGCGGCGGGCATCGATCTCACCACCCGGACCAAGGACCTCACCGAGGACCAGGCTCGAAAGATCCGCGAGATCATCGAGGCCAACTACAAGGTCGAGGGTGACCTCCGGCGCGAGGTGACCATGAACATCAAGCGGCTGATGGACCTGGGTTGCTACCGGGGCCTGCGTCACCGCAAGGGTCTTCCGGTCCGCGGCCAGCGCACCCACACCAACGCGCGCACCCGCAAGGGTCCCAAGCGCGGCATCGTTCGCGCGAAGCCGGCCGCTCCGGCCCGCTAAACCCTCTGGCGCCCGCTGCCTCGCTTCGTGTGAGGCGCGGGCGTTGATCACCTACTCCCAGGAGCAGCGATTCACATGGCTGACGAGATCAATACCGCCGCCGCGCCGGCCGGTGCCGAGGGTGGCGAGACCCCTGCGGCGAAGAAGAGCAAGCGCAAGGGCAAGAAGAACATCCTCAACGGCGTGGTCCACATCCAGTCCACGTTCAACAACACCATCATCACGATCACGGACGTGTCCGGGAACGTGATCTCCTGGTCGTCGGCCGGGGCGCGCGGCTTCAAGGGCAGCCGCAAGTCCACGCCGTTCGCGGCGCAGGTCGCCGCTGGCGACGCCGCGGCGAAGGCGATGGAGCACGGCCTGAAGACCGTGACGGTGTTCGTGAAGGGTCCGGGCGCAGGCCGTGAGTCGGCGCTGCGCGCGCTGGCCGCCGCCGGCCTGAAGATCAGCCTTATCCGCGACGTGACGCCCATCCCGCACAACGGCTGCCGTCAGCCCAAGCGCCGCCGCGTCTAATTACCGCTTCGGGCCGGGGACCCGCCTCACGGCGGGCCCGGCTCCAGACCATCTGCAAGGAGAGTTTCCGTGGCTCGTTATACCGCGAGCGCCTGCCGTATCTGCCGGCGCGAGAACCTGAAGATGTACCTCAAGGGCGACCGTTGCTACACGGACAAGTGCGCCATTGAGCGCCGCCCCTATCCCCCCGGTCAGCACGGCCAGGGCCGCGTGAAGTTCTCCGGCTACGGCGTGCAGCTGCGCGAGAAGCAGAAGGTCAAGCGCATGTACGGCCTGCTCGAGAACCAGTTCCGCGGGTACTACCACCGCGCGTCCGCGGCCAAGGGCAAGACGGGTGAGAACCTGCTGCAGCAGCTGGAGCTCCGCCTGGACAACGTGGTGTTCCGCATGGGCTTCGCGGACACGCGCAACGAGGCGCGCCAGCTGGTGCGTCACGGTCACTTCCAGGTCAACGGCCGCCGGGTGAACATCCCGTCGTTCTCCGTGAAGCCGGGCAGCGCCGTGGAAGTGGTGGAGAAGAGCCGCAAGGTGCTCCGCATCTCCGAGGCGCTGGAGACGGTGGACCGTCGTGGCGTTCCCCAGTGGATCGACCTGGACAAGAAGTCGTTCAAGGGCACGGTCAAGACGGTCCCGAACCGCGAGGACCTGACCATGCCCATCCAGGAGCAGCTGATCGTCGAACTGTACTCGAAGTAAGCAGGGATGCCGGGCCCGCTTCGGTGGGTCCCTCCCGCGGTGGACGCCCTGGCCGACAAGGCCGGGGCGTTGTCGCTTTGTCACCTGTCGTTTCGTCGCCTGGAGGCCGCGTTCTGCGCGCGCCGGGCGAGGTTGTTAGCAGTCCCCCCGCGTGCCCGTCCTCCCGTCAATCTGGCGGGGAAGTGGGTGATGGCGCACGACCAGAGGAGCAGTCCCCATGGCCGACACGTTTGTTGCGAAGAACTGGCGCGACCTCATCAAGCCGCGCCGCATGGAAGTGGACCAGGACTCGCTGAGCCCCACGTACGGCAAGTTCGTGGCGGAGCCGCTGGAGCGCGGCTTCGGGACGACGCTGGGCAACTCGCTGCGGCGGGTGCTGCTGTCGTCGCTGCAGGGCGCGGCCATCACCTCCGTGAAGATTGAGGGCGTGGACCACGAGTTCACGACCATCCCCGAGGTGGCCGAGGACGTCACGGACGTCGTGTTGAACCTGAAGGAGGTCCTCCTCCGGATGCACACGAACGAGACGAAGACGCTGCGCATCGAGGTGGAAGGCCCCAAGGAAGTGAAGGCGGGCGACCTCATCGCGGACCAGGACGTCGAAATCCTGAACCCGGGTCACCACATCTGCACCGTGTCCGAGGGTGGCAAGGTGCGCATGGAGCTGATGTGCCGCCGCGGCCGTGGCTACGTGCCGGCGTCCACCAACAAGGTGCCGGGCGCGCCCATCGGGACCATCCCCATCGACTCGCTCTTCTCGCCCATCCGCAAGGTGAACTACCAGGTCACCAACGCGCGCGTCGGTCAGGTCACGGACTTCGACAAGCTGTCGCTCGAGGTCTGGACGGACGGCTCCGTGGTGCCGCAGGACGCGGTGGCGTACGCGGCGAAGATCATCAAGGAGCAGCTCACGGTGTTCGTGAACTTCGACGAGACCGAGGAGCCGGTCGTCGCCGAGGCGCCGAAGGAAGAGGCCAAGCTCAACGAGAACCTGTTCCGCTCGGTGGACGAGCTGGAGCTGTCGGTGCGTTCGGCCAACTGCCTGCAGCAGGCGAACATCAAGTCCATCGGTGACCTGGTCCAGCGCACCGAGGCGGAGATGCTGAAGACGAAGAACTTCGGCCGCAAGTCTCTGAAGGAGATCAAGGAGATCCTCGCGGAGATGGGCCTGTCCCTGGGCATGAAGCTGGAGAACTGGCCGCCGAAGAACGCGCCGGCTCCCGCGGCCCCCAAGGCCTGAGCGTCGTCGTTTCCTGAAGCACCTGCCTTGGCTTCCCACCGACACGGCTTCACGGTGGCGCGAAGGCAGGGGGCCCTGGTACACAGGGCCCGATTCAACGGCGGCCCCCAGTGTCGGGGCCGTCCTTCCCACCCGGTACCTGATACGGCCGGAGTGGTGGGGTTCTCAAGAAGAGGCCCCGGAGCACGCGCATGCGCCACAAGGTCGGACAAAGGAAGCTGCACCGCACCACGAGCCACCGTCTCGCGATGCTGAACAACATGGTCACGTCCCTGCTGGAGCACGGGGCCATCCGCACCACCGTTCCCAAGGCGAAGGAAGTCCGTCCGCTGGCCGAGCGCATCATCACGCTCGCCAAGCGCGGTGGCCTGTCCAACGTGCGCCTTGCCGCCCGCACCGTGAAGGACCGCACGGTCCTCCAGAAGGTGTTCAGCGAGTACAAGGAGCGTTACGCCTCCCGTCCGGGTGGCTACACCCGCATCGTGCGCCTGGGCTTCCGCCGGGGCGACGCCGCGGAGATGGCCCTCATCGAGCTGGTGGACCGTCCCGCGAAGGCTCCGGCCGCCGCTGAGACGACCGAGGCTCCCGCCGAGGCGAAGACCGAGGGTTGAGCCGTTCCCCGCGCCCGGGTCTCACGTGAGTGAGGCCTGGCCGGGCTGAAGAAGCACCGAGGGCGCCTTCCTGCTTCAGGAGGGCGCCCTTCGTGTTTCCGGCATCTGCTGGAGGACCGCTCGCGGCGGGCTACTTCTTCGGCGCGAGGAGGCGCTGCCACTCTTCCTGGAGGGAAGGCGTGAGGTCCGCCTTGTCGTCCGCGCTCTTCATCGTCAGCGCCTGGAAGCGCAGGTCCGCGGGCGCTGCGCCGCCAGTCTTCCCCAGGAGCTGTTTGGGCGTGATGGTGACGAAGTTGCCGGGCTGCACCTCTGCCACCACCGCCTTGTACTCGTTGTTCACGGTGATGATGACGTCGCGCCAGACGTCCTTGCTCTCGTTCCAGATGGTGACAGAGGGCCGGTCCAGCTTGTCGCTGAGCACCAGGCGCGCGTCCATGTCACCCGTGTCCAGGGATCTACCCGGGCACGCGATGCCGAAGCTGGCGACGGACAGGACGAGCCAGCCCGCGACGATGCCGGCCTTGTACTTGAAGAAGCGGTTGCTCGCGCGGAAGTCCGCGAACTGCTCCTTCAGGATGGAGAAGGCGTTGAGGACGACGTTGGACGTCTCCGCGGCGACGCGCTTGCCCAGGGGGCCTTCCGGCTTCGCCTTCTCCAGCGGGGCCATGCGGGCGGCGCTCACTGCGCGCATGCCGGGGCTGGTGGCCGCACGGGGCTGGGTGCCGGGATTGGACGGCGTCCGGGGCGGCGGGGTGCTGGGAGGGGCGGGTTTGCGCGCGTCGCTCATCGGAGGCGGAGTGTAGAGGGGCCGGTGCGCCGGTGGCTACTGGCCCTTGAGCACCTGCAGCGCCTTGCTGGCCACCGCGTTGTCGGGCTGGGTTTCCAGTACCTTCCCCAGCCAGCGCTCCGCTTCGCTCGCGGCCTTCTGGCGATCCTCGGGGCGGCGGGCCTTCTGGGCCTCCTCGGTGTAGAGCAGGCCCAGGCGCAGGGCGAACTCGGTGTTGTCCGGGTCCTTGTCCGCCACGGCCTTCAGCTCGCGCTGCGCGGCCGCGTAGTCCCCCTGCAACTGGTACACGAGCGACAGCTTGCCTCGCGCGGCCGCCGAGTCCGGCGCCAGCGTCACGGCCACCTGGAAGGCCTCCTTCGCCGTGTCCAGGTCCCGGGCCTCCAGGCGCATGTCGCCCAGGCGGAACCAGGCCAGGTCCAGCAGCGGATTGAGCGCCGCGGCCTTCTCGAAGGCGGTGCGCGCCGCGTCCGTGCGCTGGCGCGACAGGTACAGCTCCCCCAGGTAGAGCTGGTTCTTGCCGTCCTGGGGGGCGCGCTCGATGGCCTGTTTGAATTCGTCCACGGCGCGGCCGGCGTCATCCAGGCGCTGGTAGGCCAGCCCCAGGAGGGCGTGCACCACGGCCAGGTCCGGGTAGTCGTGGAGGATCTCCTCGAAGGCGATGAGGGCGTGCTGGGGCGCGTCCAGCTCGTGCAGGTAGCGCATGCCCTCCTCGAGCTTCGCCTCCGCCGCCTTGGGGAAGTTCTGGAACGGGTCCGCCAGCGGGTTCATCAGCGCCCGTGCGGTAGCGACTTCCGCGGGGGTGGGGCTGCCGCGCACGACAGTACCCAGGGCCTCCACGGCGCCCGCCGTGTCGCCTGTGCGGGCCAGGGCCTTGGCCAGGGGCAGCTTCCAGCCCGCGCGCTCCGGGGCCATCTCCACGGCCTTGCGCAGCGGGCCGAGGGCGGCGGCGTACTGCTCCGACTCCAGGCGCGCCACGCCCAGGCGGTAATGGAACTCCGCGGTGGTGGGGGACAGTACGATGGCGCGCTCGAAGGCGGCCACGGTGGGGGCGCCCGCGTCCCGGGCCCGCGAGAAGAGCGTCAGGCCCAGCATGTACTGGTCCACCGCGCGCTCGTTCTTCGCGATGGCCTGGCGCAGCTCCTCCGCCCAGGCATCCGCGCGGCCTGCCTTCACCTGGGCCTCGGTGAGGGCGCGGGCGACGTCCACGTCGTCCGGCGTGCGCGCATGCAGCTCCCTCAGGAGCTTCACGGCCTCATCCGGCTGGTTGCCATCCAGGTAGGCGCGCGCCTGGGCCTGGGGAGACAGCGCGGGGGCCTGGGCCTGGCCGTGGCCGCAGCCGGTGGCGAGCAACCCGAGCCCCAGGAGGGCGGCGGGCCAGCGGAGCGTGCGGAGGCGGTTCGAGGGCGGCGTCAGGGGCACGGGGAGCTCAGGAGGCCTTGGAGGTGACGGAGGACGCACGCTGCGCGACGCCCTCGCGGTTTGGCGCGGCGACGGCGGTGTCCGGGTCACCGCCCTTGCCGCCCAGGGAGAGGCTGTCGGCGATGATCTGTTCGCGCACGGCGCGGGCCAGGCCCTCGCGGTCGTTGTCCGCGAAGCCGCTGGTGTCGATGGGGCGGCCAATCTTCACGCGCACCGGGCCGGGGGTGATGTTCCACGAGTTCTTGGGCATCACGTTGTCGGTGCCCTCGATGGTGACGGGGCAGATGGGCACGCGGGCCTTGAGCGCGAGCGCGAAGGGGCCCTTCTTGAAGGGCAGCACGCGGCCGTCCTGGGAGCGGGTGCCCTCCGGGTACAGGAAGATGCTGGTGCCCGCGCGGATCTTCCGGGCGGCTTTTTCAAGCGACGCGATGGCGGACGAACGGTCTCCGCGGTTGATGAAGACGTGGCCCGCGAGCCAGAGGTACCAGCCGATGAACGGCACGAAGCGCAGCTGCGACTTGGCGACGAAACGGAAGTCTACCGGCACGGCGAGGAAGTGGGCCGGGATGTCGAGTGTGGACATGTGGTTGCCGACGTAGATGGTGGGCCGCTTCGGGTCCACGTTCTCCCCGCCAATGACCTCCAGCTTCGCGCCACCGGCCCACAGGAGCACGGGCGACCAGATCCATCGGGCGACCCATACCGAGCGCGACGGGTTGAGCGTCACCAGCATCGCGAGGCATGCGAGGGTGAAGCTGATCGGGGACCACACCATGACCACCAGGATGCACCACAGCTTGCGCAACATGCGTCGCCTTTCCTCCTACCGGGGGGCCTGAGCGCCGGAAGGGCCCCGGGGGTGCCGCTCACCGGTCGGGCAGCCAGGCGACGCGGCGCAGGCGCCGGCTCCTGGACGTGCGGAACGGGGCGGGGGCATGCACTTTATCTACCATGGCTCCCCCTGCCATTGTTTCTGGTGAATGCCGCTCGCCGGGGTTACAAGCAAGGGTGGCGTGGCCAGGAAAAAGTTCATCGCCATCGCGGGCAACATCGGAGCCGGAAAGACGGAGCTCACGTCCTTCCTGTGCCGGAAGTACGGCCTCACGCCGTCCTTCGAGCCCAATGACCAGAACCCCTATCTCGCGGATTTCTACAAGGACATGAAGACGTGGGCGTTTCGCTCACAGCTCTTCTTCCTGACGCACAAGTTCCGACTGCACCGGGAACTGGAGCGCACGCCGGGCACCGTGCTCCAGGACCGGACCCTGTACGAAGACGCGGAGATCTTCGCCAAGAACCTCCACCGGCAGCGGCTCATCGACAAGCGGGACTGGTCCACCTACTGGGAGCTGTACCAGACCATCTCCCAGTCGCTCCGGCCGCCCGACCTGATGATCTACCTGCGCTGCCCGGTAATCACCTTGAAGGAGCGCATCCGCCTGCGCGGGCGGACCATGGAGAAGGACATCCCGACCGCCTACCTGAAGCGCCTCAACGCCCTCTACGAAGAGTGGTTCGAGGGCTATTCGCTGTCACCGGTGCTGGTGCTGGGGACGGACAAGCTGGACTACCTCACCAACCTGGTGGACCGCGTGGACCTCTTCCGACAGATAGAGAAGCACCTGTGAAGGAGGTCTACGTCCTGGCCACCGAGCAGTCCGTGCCGCCAGCCCTGGACGCGCTGCGCGCGGCGTTCGCGACGGACGAGGTGGAGTTCGTGCCGCACGAGGGCGACTGGGGCTTCACCGTGCGGGCGGACGGCTCGGAGGTGAAGGTGGTGCTCAAGCCCCTGAGCGACGGCCGTCCTCGCGTCCCGCAGGAGCTGTTCAGCGGCAGCCCGGAGGCCTTCGCGCGCGTGGAGAAGTCCCAGGCCTGCTACGCGTTCCTCCTGGAGCCGGGAGGCGCGCAGCCCACGCTGCCCGTCTTCGAGGCGCTGTGGACCGTGCGCACGCTGATGGAGCAGGCGCCGGGCGTGCTCGTGGACCTGACGGCGTTCAAGCTGCACGAGCCCGAGGACGTGGTCGAGATCACCGAGCTGGACTTCGACATCCGCGACCACGTGCACCTGCACGCCATCGAACTGGCGGAAGGGGACACGCCGCTGTGGGTGCACTCGCACGGGATGGAGAAATTCGGCGCGCGCGACGTGGAGATCTTCCACCTGGGCGAGGGCGACCTGCTGGCCGCGGAGAGCTTCCTCCACGAGCTGTGCACGGACCTGGCGTTCGCGCAGGGGCCGGCGCTGCGCTCGGAGGTGGCCACCAGCGAGGGCCAGAGCTTCACCCTGGTGCCGTCGGAGGAGGCCCGTGCGAACCTGCTGGGCGTGCCGCTGGATGCCTTCGATGGCCACGAGGGGCTGTTCCTCACGGTGGTGTCGCCCTTGGGCCGGCACAACACGGCGGAGCTCCTGTCGACGTACCGGGAGCGCTTCGCCAAGGAGCCGGCCGAGCAGACCCAGGCCATGCACGAGGAGGCGCAGGCGCTGTTGCCCGCGTTCCTGGCGCGCTTCCAGCGCAAGGGGTTGATGGAGCCCCTCACGTTCCTGGTTCGGGCCCCCTTCGAGACGCATCCGGAGGGCGAGGTGGTGGTGGAGAACCTGTGGCTGGAGGCGGTGGCCCGGGACGAGGGCTCCGTCGTGGGCCGGCTGGTGGATGGCGCGGTGCACACCACGGAGTGGCGCAAGGGAGCCCACGTGGAGGTGGAGGAGAAGCAGATCAACGCCCTGGCCATCGCCCGGGAAGGCCGCGCGCTCAACGAGTCCGAACTGCGCGCTCTTTTGAACGCCGAACGTCCCATGTAGCGCTGCGCGTCCAACCCGACGCGTCTTGCGAGTGCCCCGAGGGGCGCTGCTAGGCTCCCCGTCCGCATGCCGGCATTGCTGCTGCTCACGGGCCCCTCGGCGGGGCGCCGGTACGAGGTTGTCTCCCAGCTGACCCTCGGCCGCAGTCCCTCCTGCGACATCCCGCTGGAAGACGACCAGGTGTCGCGCCGCCACGCGCAGCTGTTCCTGGACACCGTCGCGGGACAGGTGCGGCTGCGCGACCTGGGCTCCACCAACGGCACGTTGCTCAATGGACAGCGGCTGGCGCTCCAGGAAGAGGCGGTGCTGCGGCCGGGTGACCGGATGCGCGTGGGCGCCACCATCGCGGTGTACGAGCCGCCGCCGGTGTCCATCGTCGACGAGCCCTCCGGCGTGGTCGCTCAGGAGCCGGCGCACGTACCCATCGAGGAGGTGCTGCCGCACGTGGGCGCGGCCGCGGCGATGTACTCGGCGGGGACGGCGCTGCTGGGGGCCACCAGCGAGGCCATGGTGCTGCGGCGGCTGTCGGAGGAGATGGCGCACGCGCTCAACGCGGACCGCGCCGCGGCGCTGCTGAGCGGGCCGGAGGGGCTTCGCACGGCGGCGGTGTCCGGCGCGGCATCCGTGGAGGTGCCTCGCGCGCTGGTGCAGGCGGCGCTGGAGCGCAAGGAATTGGGGCGCACGGACACGGCGCTGTGCTCGCCGCTGGTGGCTTCGGGCGGGATGCCCTTTGGCGTGCTGTACGTGGAGCGCGAGGAGTCGCCGTTCACCGAGGGCGAGGGCCAACTGCTCGCGTCACTGGGGCGGCTGGGCGGTGAGGCCTATACGGCGGTGCGCTCTCGCGGTGAGGCGGAGGCCGCGGAGACGCCGTGGGTGACGCCGTTGGGGAACTCGCGGGCGTTCCGGGGCGTGGTGGAGGAGGCTCGGCGGGCGGCGGGCAGTGCCGCCCCGGTGGTGCTGCATGGCGAGCCGGGCACGGGCAAGGCGCTGCTGGCGCACTTCCTCCATGGAAAGTCCCCGCGTGCGCTGGGGCCGTGGGTGACGGTGGAGTGCCGGCAGTCCCTGGAGGCGGTGGAGGTGGCGCTCTTCGGCCGAGCAGGTGCGCCCGGCCAGCCTCCGGTGACCTCCGCGGTGCTTCGCGCGGACGCGGGCACGCTGCTCCTGCGCCATGTGGAGGCGCTGCCCCGTCCAGCGGCGGAGCGGCTGGCGCGGATGCTGGCCCGGCGCGCGGCTCCGGCTCGGCAGGGCGGAGAGGAGCCCGTGGACGTGCGCGTCGTCGCCACCAGTGGCTCGCCGGTGTCGCGGCTCGCGTCCCGGGGAGAGTTCGACGCGGCGCTGGCCCGGGGGCTTACGGGCTTCGAGATGGAGGTCCCGCCCCTTCGCGAGCGGCGGGGGGACGTGCCGGTGCTGCTGGAGCACTTCGCGCTGCGCGGGGCCCGGCAGGGCGGGCGGGAGGCGCCAGTGCTGGGACCCGAGGCCCGGCGCCTGCTGGCGGAGTATCCGTGGCCGCAGAACGTGCGCGAGCTGGAGTTGGTCGCGGAGCGGCTGGGACGCGTGTATGCGGCGGGCCACGTGGGCATTCCGCAGCTGCCTCCAGAGGTGCGCGAGGGCGCGGTGGGGCAGGCGCCTCGCACGTTGCAGGAGCAGGTGGCTCGTCTGGAGCGCGACGCCATCGCGGAGGCGCTTCGCGAGTCCGGCTGGAAGAAGGTCCGCGCGGCCGAGTTGCTGGGCATCAGCCGGCCCACGCTCGACCGGAAGATGGAGGAGTACGGGCTGACGCTCGAGCGGGGGACTCGCGGCTGAGCGCGGTCAGGCCTTGGTGACGGCGCTGTCCTTGCGGCGGCTGATCAACACGCCTGTGAGGATGAGCGCCGCGCCGAGCATCTGGAACAGGGTGGGGCGTTCACCGCGGACGGCCCAGGCGGTGAGGGCGGCGACCACGGGGATGCCGGTGCCGTAGAGCGTCGTGCGGTTGGTACCCACCTGCTGCACGCTGCGGAACCACACGAAGTACGCGAGCACCAGCGGCACCAGCGCCGAGTACACGAGCGCCACCCAGCCCGCGGCACTCACGCGCGACGCGTCCATCGCGACGACCTGGGACGCACCGGCCAGCACGACCCCCGGGGCTCCCGTGAGCATGGTGATGGCGGTGACGCGCAGCGCGGAGATGCCTTCTCCCACGGCGCGTGTGCCCACCGTGTAGATGGACCAGCACAGCGAGCTGCCGACAATCAGCGCGTCACCTGTCCATGTCTCCGCGCCCAGGTTCGGGCCTCGCGCGCCAACGACGAGCAGCGTGCCCACCACCGCGAGCGAGAGCCCCGCGACGACCGGGCGCCGCAGCCGTTCGATGCCCAGCGCCGCGCCAAGCGCCGCCGTCACCACCGGGCTCACCGCCGTGAGCATGCCGCTGTTGGCCGCAGTGGTCCGCGAGAGTCCTTCGATGAAGCACAGTTGGTACAGCGTGTTGCCCACGAACCCCAGCGCGGTGAGCCGCAGGAACGTCTTCCACGGCATCGGCTTGTGGCCTTCCACCGCCAGCAGCACGAGCCCCATCGCGAGCGCGGCGAGTCCGAAGCGCAGCGACATGAAGGCCCGCGCCGGCATGCCCTCCAGCGCGTCTTTCACCAGGGTGTAGTTCGTCCCCCAGACGACCACGACGGCGATCATCGCCAGGTCGGAGGCGGAGAGGAGACGGGCAGGCGCTGCGACCGCGGGCGACGAGGTGCTCACGGCGGCGGGGCATAGGGCGGAGCGAGTCCGGATGCAACCGACGGGGCTGCAACGAACACGCGGGCCCGCGCCGCTTCCCTGTCAGGTGACACGCACGCGCGGTGCTCCGGGCCGGGTGTGGCGATGTCACGCCGACGTTTCCCCACGCCCGTGCTTGTCCGGCCGCCCGGGCCATGGCGTAAATGCCCGCCCATGGACTTCCGCTATTCAGACGAGGTGCGGCGCGCGAAGGACTCCGGGCAGCCGCTGGTGGCGCTGGAGACGAGCGTCGTCGCGCAGGGCCTGCCGTATCCCGACAACCTGGCTGCCGCTCGCGCGTGCGAGGAGGCCATCCGCCGCGCCGGCGCCGTGCCCGCGCCCATCGCGCTCGTGGACGGTGAGGTGTGGATTGGCCTGGAGGACGCCACGCTGCGCCGCCTGGCCGAGGGCAAGGAGAAGCTCCTCAAGGTGGGCTCGCGCGACCTGGCCGTGGCGGTGGCCACCCGGGCCAGCGGCGGCACCACCGTGAGCGCCACGTGCGAGCTGGCCGCGGCGGCGGGCATCCGCGTCTTCTCCACCGGCGGCATCGGCGGCGTGCACCGGGGCGCTTCCGAGCACTGGGACATCTCGCAGGACATCGCGGCCTTGTCTCGCTACCCCGTCGCCGTGGTGTGCGCGGGGGCCAAGTCCGTGTTGGACCTGCCCAAGACGATGGAGCTGTTGGAGACCGCGGGCGTGCCCGTCATCGGCGTGGGCACGAACGAGCTGCCGTCCTTCTACAGCCGGGAGTCCGGCCTCTCCCTGGAGCATCGCGCGGACGACGCGGAGGCCGCCGCGCGCATCGCCCACGCGCGCTTCGAGATGCTGGGGCAGGGTGGCGTGCTCTACACCGTACCGCCTCCGGTGGAGGCCGCGCTGCCTCGCAACGACGTGGAGCTGCACATCGCGTCGGCGCTGGCGGATGCGGACCGGCAGGGCGTGCGCGGCAAGGCCGTGACGCCGTTCCTCCTGGGCGAGATGGCGAAGCGCACCGGGGGCAAGACCCTCAAGACGAACCTGGCGCTCCTGGAGAACAACGCGCGCTTCGCGGGGGCGCTGGCCGTGGCCTACGCCCGTCTCGCGAAGCGCTGAACGTCGCGCGGAATCAGGCCGTGCGGTGCTGGAACCAGGACATCAGGTCTTCCAGCGCCGCGCGGTCCACGTCGTCGAAGGTGTTCTTGTGCTCGGAGTCGATGTCGAGCACGGCGAGCAGCTCGCGGTTGCGCCCGTACACCGGCACCACGATCTCCGACGCGGAGCGGCCGTCACAGGTGATGTGGCCCGGGAAGGCGTGCACGTCCGCCACCACCACCGTCTCGCCCTTCGCCGCGGACGTGCCGCACACGCCCTTGCCGAAGGTGATCTCCAGGCACCCGAGCGTTCCCTGGTAGGGGCCCACGCGCAGCAGCTTCCCGGGCGTCACCACCCGGTAGAAGCCGGTCCACAGGTGGCCGAAGGCGTTGTGCAGCAGGCAGCTCATCGTCGCCATCGCGCAGATGTCGTCATCCACGCCTTCGAGGATGGCGAGCGCGTGGGTTTTCAGCTCTGCGTATGCCTCTGCCTTGGGCTGACCGCGCAGATCCAGGGTGACTTCGGCCATGATGGGGTCCTCTGTCAGGAATTCAGTCTCGCCCCTTCTAACAACCCTCGTGCCGGCTGGCACTGGAGGTCGTGTGGAACCGCTCGTCCTGGATTCGAAAACCCGCCTTCTCGTGCTCACCGGTGCTGGAGTCTCCGCGGAGAGCGGGGTGCCCACCTTCCGGGGCATGAACGGGCTGTGGGAGAACCACCCCGTGGAGGCGGTGGCGTCCCCGCAGGGCTTCGAGGCGAACCCCGCGCTCGTCTGGCGTTTCTACTCGCAGCGCCGGACGGGGGCGGCGGACGTGAAGCCCAACCCGGGCCACGACGCGCTGGTGCGCTGGGAGCAGCACCTGGGTGACCGCTTCCTCCTGGCCACGCAGAACGTGGACGGCCTGCACACCAAGGCGGGCAGCCAGCGCGTGGTGGACATGCACGGCAATCTCTTCCGCACGAAGTGCGCGGACTGCCAGCGTGCACCCTTCGCCGACACCTCCGTTCACCCGTCGGGCACGGTGCCGAAGTGCGACGGCTGCGGAGGCCGGCTGCGGCCGGACATCGTCTGGTTCGGGGAGATGCTGGACCCCAAGGACCTGGCGCGCATTGGCGAGTTCATCACGCGCAACGACGGCACGCGGCTGGTGTTCCTGGCCGCGGGCACGTCCGGTGCGGTGTGGCCCGCGGCGGGCATCGTGGACGAGGTGCGCTCCGTGCGCGGGGACACGTGGCTCGTGAACTACGAGTCCGCCGCGAACACGGAGCGCTTCCACCACTTCGTCCAGGGACAGAGCGGACAGGTGCTGCCCACCCTGGCGAAGCTCGCCTGAGGGCCTGGGCTTACGGTCCCCGGAGGACCGTGAGCCCCTTGTCGGTGAGGACGAGCAGCATGCTCGGCGTCACGGTGGGTTCGTAGACCATCTGCAGCACGCGCTGGCCGGACACATCCCGCACCTGGGCCAGCGTGGTGCCATCCGCTTCCAGCCGCCAGAGGCCGGCGCCGTCCGTGCCGATGTAGAGCGCGCCGTCGTCCGTTGCCTTGAGCGAGCGGATGCGGTTGGACGGCAGCCCCGCGAGCTTGGACCAGCTTCCCGTCGAACGGTTCTTGGGCGTCATCGCCCAGACGCCGTACTGCTCGCTGCCCAGGTAGTAGCGGCCCGAGCGAACCTGTTCGAAGGCGCGCCAGTAGTCGTCGGTGGTCTGACCGTTGAGCGCGTCGTTGTAGCTCTTGAACGACCAGGGCGTGGGGCCTTCCCAGGTCTGCTCGCGGTCCCAGTCCTCCAGCTTGGGGCTGGGCACGAGCACGCCGACCATCTGCTCGTTGGCGACGAGCACGTCACCGTTCTGCCCGATGCCCAGGCCGTGCATGTACGGGCACTGCAGCGAGCCCCATTCCGAGCCGTCCTCGAAGAGGTACCAGCCCGGGTGGCGGTGGCTGTTGTAGATGAGCCCCTGGACGCGCGTCACGCCGTGGTTTGTGGTGATGTAGAGGTCGCCACGGTCGCGGCCGCGAGTCACGCGAGCGCAGTTGAGGACGGAGCGGTCCTCCTCGTAGTGGAAGTCATTGGTGTTGTGGATGCCCGCCTCTCGGCCCGCGTTCGACGCGCCGGTGGTGCGCCAGAGGTGCTCCTCGAGTTTGACGCTGCCGTCAGTCTGGAGGCGGACCGCGTCGAGGTCTCCCTTCCGGTACTCGGCGAACCGTTCGGCGGAGTAGCCCGCCTCGCCCCTCCAGGGGATGTACGTGCGCTGCTCGATGCCCTCGGCGCGCTTCATCTCGTTGGCGGAGTAGCCCACGTACGCGCGTCCGGCTTCACCGCCGCAGATGACGGTGGCGCCAGTCGCGAGTGAGTCCGGGCCGAACGGCTCCGCCGCCTGCCCGACGTTGGAACTCCACGTGGGCTGGGTGTCGCCCGGGCGCAGGACACCAATGCGGCGGCCGTCCAGGAGCCAGAGGTTGAGCCCTTCATCAACGCCGACGCTCTGGGGAGTGCCGGCGCCGAACGAGCGTGTGTAGTCGAGCACCGTGTCCGTGGGCCACGGCCCTGCGTCGGGCGTCTCGCCGGTGCCTGCATCGGGATCCGGCGGCGTCCCCGCGTCGGGCGTCTCGCCGGCATCGGGTGTCCCGCCATCTTCATCCGGAGGGGGCGTGCCGGCGTCCGGAAGGGAACCCGGAGGGGGGAGCGAGGGAACTTCGTTTCCATCGGACGGATCCGTGACGGGCCCCTCCTGCGGATCGATTGTCGGGGATTGGTCGCTGCAACCCACCGACAACAAAGACATGAACACCAACCCCGCCCCCACCACGCCTGCGCGAATACCCATTCCGTGTCTTCCTCCATGAGGGCTTCATGGCAAGACACGGGCCAACGTGTTTCGCGTCAGGCTCGTTCAATTCCTCGCGTCAACGCGGCGCGTGCGCGGCCGGTCCGGCGTGCCATCCGCTTCCCATTGCCCACGGATCCTCGCCATGTCCCAGGAACGCTTCACGACCAGCCGCGAGGTGTATCACCGGATCCGGTGGGACTCGCGGCATGACGCCCGCGAGTTCGTCGTTGGTTACGACGCTCACCGCGGCGCGCTGGAGGAGATGCCCTTCGAGGCGTTCATCCCCGACGGTGAGATTCCGTGGCACCGCGTCTGGTACTTCAAGCGCGGGACCCTGGTGGTGTGGGACCGCAAGGCGCGCATTGATCTCCTGAGCAACGCCCGTCCCTCGGAAGAGACCTCGCCACCCCAGCCCGTCACGGTGCCGGGGTTCACGCCCTTGCCCGCATGGCGGTACGACGCGCGCTCTGGATCGTGGACCCAGGCCTCTCGTGAGCCGGGCCACGCTCTTCCCACCTCGGCGCTGCTCACCGTCGCCACCTTCAACGTCCTCTTCGACCTGTACGACGCGCAGTTGCTGGCGACCGAGCGCAGGACCCCGGCGGCGCTCGCGCTGCTCCGTGAGACCCACGCGGACGTCATCGCGCTCCAGGAAGTCACCCCGTCGTTCCTCAAGGCCCTGCTCTCTGACCCCTGGGTGCGCGAACACTTCTGGATGTCTGACGGTCCCGGCGCGCAGACCGTGACGCCCTACGGACAGGTGCTCCTGTCGCGTGTGCCGATCGCCTCCTTGTGGCAGCGCGTCTTCTCCCGCGACAAGCGCATCATCGCCGCCGAACTGCACCTGTCGGGCGGCACGCTGTGGGTGGCCACTCCGCACCTGACGAGCGACCGGGATGCGTCCGGAGCCTCCGCGCGCGCCGGCCAGGTCGAGACCCTCCTCGAATGGGCCCGCGTGCTCGGCTCCACGAGCGAGACCGAGGCCCCGGACCTGGTGTTGGCCGGTGACTTCAACTTTGGCGACGGCGCGCCAGAAGCAGAGTCCTTCGCGCGCGCCGGCTTCGTGGATGCGTGGCCCTCGCTGAGACCTTCGGAAGCGGGGGAGACGTTCAACCCCCGGCTGAACAGCCTGGCGGCAGTCACGACCGTCTCGGGAATGCTGCGGCGATTGGACCGGGTGCTGGTGGCGTCTGCTTCAGGCCGACTCGCTCCTGAGTCCGTGGAACTCTTCGGCGAAGCGCCCCTGGTGGGACCTCCCGGGCCTGGCGGACAGGCCCTCTTCGTTTCGGATCACTTCGGGCTGCGCTGCGTCCTTCGCCGTGAGGCGATCGAATCTCGCGAGGCGCACTCCTCGCGCTCCTCCACGGCGCTGGTCCATCACACGGCCCTGGTGCTCATCCCTCCTGACGACGTCTGGGGCCCCATCCAGGCGCTGCGCAAGAAGCACGACGCGAAGTTCCAGCGGTGGATGCCTCACATCACGCTGCTGTATCCCTTCGTTCCGGAAGAGGACTTCGAGACGGCGGAAGCAATCCTCTTGGATGCCCTCCAGGGCGTCGAACCCTTCGAGGTGACGCTCTCCACGT
Organism: Corallococcus sp. AB038B; assembly: GCF_003668955.1. Classification (NCBI taxonomy): domain Bacteria; kingdom Pseudomonadati; phylum Myxococcota; class Myxococcia; order Myxococcales; family Myxococcaceae; genus Corallococcus; species Corallococcus sp. AB038B. Next base: position 30,350 of record NZ_RAWO01000002.1, read on the forward strand.
TCGGCCACTTCGAGCACCGCGCCAACGCGACAGCGTGGCTTCGCCCCGACGACCAGCCCTCCGCCGCGCTGGCGGCCCTGCACGCGAAGCTCGTGGCGGCCCTTCCCGAATGCGCCTCGTCCGCTCACGGTGGCTTCACGCCCCATCTCTCCGTGGGACAGCTTCCGCTCTCCGCGGGCATCGTCCGAACGCTCGGCGAGTGGCAGCGCGCATGGCGGCCGCTGAAGTTCCGCGTGGGCGAGCTCTGCCTCATCCGGAGGAAGGGTGACACGCCCTTCGAGGTCATCCGGCGCATTCCCCTGGCACAGGGGCCCCGCGCAATCCCGGAGCACGAAGACGCTCCGCTGCGCGATGCACTGGCCTCCATCGGCGCCGCCGAGTCACACGAAGGACACACCGCCAGGACCGCGGCGGTGGAGCAACTGCGTCAGCATTGCGAACGGATCGGCGCCACGCTGCACCCGTATGGCTCCTATCTCCTGGGCACGGATGGCGCGGGCAGTGACGTGGACGCGGTCGCCATCGGACCGTCGAGCCTGTCTCGCGACGCCTTCGCGCAATCACTGCTCCAGGAACTGGCACCGGGCACGGCCCGCTACGTAGCGGACGCCGCCATCCCGCTGGTGAAGCTGTCCCTCTTGGGCGTGAGCTTCGATCTGGCCTATGCGAGCCGTCCAGAGGGCGTTCCCCCGGAAGACCCCCTGACGCTGATCGAGCAGCACGGCGAGCGGCTCGACCCCGCGGGCCTCCGTGCCGTGTTGGGCCTGGCGGATACGTTGGGCCTGATGGACGCCGTTGCCCGTGACGCCGCACGGACCGCGCGGTTCCGGACCCTGATGCGCGCGGTGAAGGCCTGGGCCCGGGCCCGGGGCATCTACTCGCACGCGCTGGGCTACCTCGGCGGGTTGTCGTGGACGTTGCTCGCGGCCTGGGCCTGCACCCGCGCGACTCCGGATGCCATGCGGTCCGACGCGGCGCTGCTCGCGCACTTCTTCGGCACCTTCGCCTCCTGGCCTTGGCCTCAGCCCGTGACGCTCACTCCCGAAACCGCGCGCTACCGGCCCGAAGGCAAGCGCGACCTCCTGCCCGTCATCGCCCCCGCGCTTCCGGCTCGAAACACCGCGCGCAATGTGTCGCGGTCCACCTACCGCGTCATCCGGGAGGAACTGCTCCGTGCTCGCGAGCTCGTGGCCAAGGCCCGGGCCTCACGCACGCCTTCCGCCTGGGCGGCGCTCTTCCAGCCCCTGAGCGCCAACGAGGTTCCACCCGTCGCGTTGCGCCTGTCCGTCGACGCGCCCACCGCCGAGGACCGGGAGGTCGTCGCGGGGTGGATCCTCGGACACGTCACGGCCCTGGTGTATCGGCTGGAAGGAGACCGCCGTCTCACCGTACGCCCGCTGCAACCCGCGCAGGCCACAGGAGCGCTGCTCATCGGTCTGGAGGTGCGTGAAGCACGGGACGCGGCTGCGTTGTCCTGGCACCCGTCCAGTCCGCTGTTCGCGGCCGTGGAGGCCTTCCGCGCGTCGTTCCATGAATGGACGCACCGCCCATCCGGCGCGGTGCTCCAGGTCGAATGGGTACGTGGCAATGACAGCGCACGGAGCGACACTCCCGCTCCGTGACGCGTGTCACCCGCGTTACTTCTGCCCCGCGAGCCACGAGCCCCAGCGCACGATCTTCGTGCCGCCCTCGGGCTCGTTCTTGCCGCCCAGCACCACGCGCTCAGTGGTGTTGGCGAGCGGCTGGAAGCGCGCTTCATACGGCAGGCCCGCGAGCCCCGGCGCCCACGGGTCGGCCGCGTAGGTCTCGGAGAAGGCTCGCTGGGTGCCTTCGACATCCTCGTTGCTCTGCTTGATGAGCGCGGGCACGTCGTGGCCCTCAGCGCTGAACGTGCCCCGGGTGCCGTTGGCTGCGGCGGCGGGCGGCCAGTCCTCCGTGAAGACCACCTCCGAGGGGATGCCCATCAACAGCTCCTCCAGGGGCTCCGGCTCGGCCTGGGAGAAGTCGGAGCAGGGGGCGGCATTGGCGTCGACGGGGCCTTCGGTGCGCAGGAGGTAGCCGCGCTCCGCGGTGAAGCACACGCGATGCACGCCGGGGCCAGGACCCACGTCCACGTATCGCTCGTAGTACGCGCCCGGGCCCAGGGGCCTCTCCAGCGCGGGCACTGGAGCGCTGGCATCGGCCGAGCCCTCACGGACCTCTTTGAGCTTCAGCTGGTATCCGCCCGGCACGCGGAAGCCGGCGGACTCCGTGCTCCCTTCAATCAGGCCACGGGCGAGGTACAGCGGGCCCGGCGCATTGGCATACACGCGCGTGCGCAGGGGACCATCGAAGGAGCGCTGGTCGGTGACGTAGCGCACGGCCTCCCAGTTGCGTCCCGCGCTGGAGGCGACCTCCGCGGTGGCAGTGCCTCCGTGCGGCACGTCGAGCGCGCGTGTCATGTCCGCGCGCACGGGGATGAGCAGATCCTTCGCCAGCTTCGCCTGGGGCAGGGGCTTGCCGCTCTCATCGCTGTAGGTCGCGCGCACCCAGACCCAGGGTTGCTGCACGGCCACCACTTCCAGCGTCAGTTGTCCCTGGACCGTGCGCGCGGCGCCGCCACCGCGCGGCTCGGGACCCCGCGTCGCACTGAAGGAATAGGTGACGCGGTCTCCCACGCGTGCTCGCGCCCAGGCCTCGGCGGCCTGCACGGACGCCGTGTTGTCGGCTCGCGTGTCGGATGCGGAAGGGCCGCTCGACTTCGTGCTCTCGCAGCCGGGGAGGAACGACAGGGCCGCACCCAAAAGCGCGGCAAGGGGAAGGGAAGGGCGCATGGTCATGGGGACGGGAAATACCGGGAGTGGATTCAATTCGCAGCTATCGCACGTTCAGTGAGGATTTCCGGAATAGTGGGAGTAAATGCGACCCTGGGGAGGGTGACTGATTAGAAGACACCCCTGTCCGAAAATCAGTGAATCCCAGGGTGACGAGTAAAAACTCTGTCACAACAGCCACTTGGAGTTCAAAGCGTCACGTAACGTTACGCTCACATTCTTGGAAGCTGGAGTGCTGGCGCTCCAAGCAATTCAACAAAACCGGGTTATTCCCTCTGGAGCACGGCTGGCCCGGCAGTTGCTCAGTGGCTGGGCAAGCTGTCCGCGGCTGACGGGAAGGTCAGGCGGCAGCGGATCTCCCCCGAACCAGAGGAACGACGAATGTTCAAGAAGGCGGCAGTCCTCGTGGCGAGCTGTGGTGCGATGCTGTCTGGCTGCGGTACCGACCTGGAGACCGAGAACCAGGAGATCATCTCCAACCTGGTCGAGGCCGGTTTCCCCGCGGACGACATCATGGTCGCCGAGGGTCAGGTGTACGTGGGCCGTGACGCGCACGTCACCCTGGAGGCTTCCCGCGAGATGCTCCAGCCGGCGAGCAAGGAAACCCAGGAGCAGTACCGCACGACGAACGTCGTCAGCTCCTCCAAGACGAAGATCTGCATCAACCCCACGTCTACGTTCAACAGCTACACCCGCCTGAGCCAGGGCCTGGATCTCGCGATCCAGAACTACAACCAGCGCGGCCTGAGCTTCACGATGGCGCGTGGCCCCACCACGGGCTGCAGCGCGAACATCACCGCGACGGTGACCTCCGGCGCCGGCGGCTCCGCGGGCTTCCCGTCGGGCGGCAACCCCTACGGCACCATCAACATCGGCACCAGCCTGAACACCTACAGCGTGGACGTGAACGAGCACGTCATCACGCACGAGCTCGGCCACTGCGTCGGCTTCCGTCACTCGGACTACTACAACCGCGCCATCAGCTGCGGCGGCGCCGCCAGCAACGAGGGCACGGCGGGCGTGGGCGCCATCCTCATCACCGGCACCCCGAGCACCGCGACGGTCGGCGGCTCCATCATGAACTCCTGCTTCCGCTCGACGGAGACGGGCGAGTGGACCAGCTCCGACATCACGGCGCTGAACGCCATCTACTAAGCAATGGCGTTGCGACCCCTTGAGTCCTTCATGAGTCCGAGGGGTCGCATCCTCGCGGGCACCTTCATCCTCCTGGGCCTTACGGCCTGTGGAAAGGAAGAGGTGCCCGCGGATTCCCATCCGGTGGTGTGTGAGAGCCCCGCGGCGTCGCGGGTGCGCCAGCCTCCGGAGGTTCGCGGCCAGACGCAGTGTGGCCCGACCGAGAACTTCACTCCCATCAACAGCTACCAGGGCGAGTTCGCGGACGTCGCACAGACGGTCGAGGACGCGGTCGTCCTGATTGACGGGCGCTGCACCGGAACACTGATTGAAGCGAGCGCGGGTCCCGTGGTGGTGACGGCGGGACATTGTGCCTCTCTCGGTGACCGGCCGCTGCTCGTCTTCAACTTCGAAGAGCAAGCCGACGGAGACCCGCTCATCACCGAGGGCACCGTCATCGAGCAGTCGCTCGAACCCGACTACGCGCTCATCCAACTGGACGTGATTCCCCAGGTGACGCCGGTCCTGCTCTCAGCCGTTCCCAGCGAGCGGTTGGCCATCATCCAGCATCCCCGGGGCAAGCCCAAGGTCATCGCCGAAGGCGACTACCTGGATGCCTGCGACTCGCTGGTCTACTACGTGGACCTGGACACCCTGGTCGGAAGCTCCGGCGCGGGCGTGCTCAACCGTCAGGGCCACCTGGTGGGCGTCCACACCGACGGCGATTGCGACGCGACCGGCCGTGGCGCCAACCGGGGTTGGACGATGGAAGCGATTGTCGCTGCGTCTCCGTATCTGGTGGACGCCGACATCGTCGCGCGCTGAAGCCAGACCGAGGGGAGACGACCATGTTCAAGAGAGCGGCAGTGCTCGTGGTGGGCTGTGGTGCGTTGCTGTCCGGCTGTGGGACCGACCTGGGGCCAGAGCACCAGGAGACCATCTCCAACCTGATCGAGGCGGGGTTCCAGGCCCGCGACATCAAGGTCGTGGACGAGTCCGTCTACGTGGGCGGCGACGCGGAGGTGAGCGTCGAGGCGTCCCGCGAGATGCTCCAGTCCGGTGGGGACAGCGAGGAGCAGTACCGGACGACGAACGTCATCAACAAGGCGGTCGTGAGGAAGATCTGCATCAACCCCACGTCCGCGTTCAACGCCTACAGCCGCCTCAGCCAGGGCCTGGACCTGGCCATCCAGAACTACAACGCCCTGGGCCTCTGCTTCACGATGGTGCGGGGCCCGACCACCGGCTGCAACGCGAACATCACCGCGGCGACCGCGGCGGGCATGGTCTACAGCTCGGGCTACCCCTCCGGTGGCCTTCCCTACGGGACCATCAACATCGGCACGGGGTGGAACACCTCGCCGCTCGACACGGTCGAGCACATCATCACCCACGAGCTGGGGCACGCGGTCGGCATGCGCCACTCGGACTACTACTCCCAGGTCATCAGCTGCGGCACGGGCGGCAGCGAGGGCACGGCGGGCGTGGGCGCCATCCTCATCCCCGGCACGCCCTCCACGTCCTACGTGAACGGGTCCATCTTCAACGCCTGCCTCCCGGCGAACCCGACCGGTGAGTTCACCAGCACGGACATCACCGCGCTGAGCTACCTCTACCGCTGCTGAGTCTGGCGAGAGTCCGACGCGCGACCAGGCTCAGTCCGCCTGCGTCGCGCGCTTGGGCGTGAGCTGCGCTTCGAGCGTCCGCGCCCAGTGGGCCAACACCTTGCGGCGCCGGGCCGTGTCGTCGTGGAGCAGGTTCGCCAACGCCAGTCCGCGGAGGAGGTCCAGCGTCGCACGCACGGCGTCGCGGACGTCGCGGTCGCGCTCGTCGAGTCCCAGCAGTTCGACGGTGAGCCGGTGCACCTCACGGCCGACGTGCGTCTCCAGCGGCAGCAGGATGGCCTTCAGCTCTTCATCCGCCACGGCCGCCACCCAGAGATGCGTCGCGGCGGTGAAGAGCGGGCCGGCGTAGACGTCGTGGAGCAGGTTCAGCAGCGGCTCGACGCGCCGCCGGCTCTCCGGCAGGCCCTTCGCGCGCCGCACCAGCTCTTCGACCTGCTGGCGGAAGACGTGCTCGACGGCGGCCGTGACCAGGGCCGCGCGCGTCGGGAAGTGGTGCTGGCAAGCGCCGCGTGACACTCCCGCGCGCTCCGCGATGGCGCCCATGGTCGCCCCCGCCCAGCCCTTCTCCACCAGCACTTCGATGGCGGCCGTCATCAGCTTCTGCCGCGTCACCCGGCTGCGCTCCTGCTCCTGCCGTGTCGTTCCGCTCGCCGTGCCGCTCATGCGGCCACAGTGTTGCGACGGGAAGAAAAAAGCAATCGTGATTGCTTTATTTGGAGGTGGGGGACAGACTCGCCGCTCCCTGGTTCTGGAGGTGCGATGGACGCGCGTTCGCTGCGTATCGGCAATGCATCCGGCTTCTACGGCGACCGCTTCTCCGCGTTCCGCGAGATGCTGGAGGGCGGTCCGCTGGACGTCCTCACCGGCGACTACCTGGCGGAGCTGACCATGCTCATCCTGGGGCGCGACCGGCTGAAGAACCCGTCCAGCGGGTACGCGAAGACGTTCCTGCGCCAGTTGGAGGAGACGCTCGGCCTCGCGGTGGAGCGCAAGGTCCGCATCGTCGCCAACGCCGGTGGCCTCAACCCGGAGGGGCTTGCGAACGACCTGCGCTCCCTCGCCACGAAGCTCGGGTTGACCGTCAGTGTCGCGCACGTCGAAGGCGATGACCTCGTCGGACGCGCGGACGAGCTGGGCTTCGAACAGCCCCTCACCGCGAATGCGTACCTCGGTGGCTGGGGCATCGCCGCGTGCCTGGACGCAGGCGCGGACATCGTCGTCACGGGGCGCGTGACGGACGCATCGCTGGTCGTCGGTCCCGCTGCTGCTCACTTCGGCTGGAAGCGCGACGACTGGGACCGCCTCGCGGGCGCCATGGTCGCGGGCCACGTCCTGGAGTGCGGAGCCCAGGCGACCGGCGGCAACTTCGCGCGCTTCGGTGAAATCGACGCGCGCCGGCCCGGCTTCCCGCTCGCGGAGATCTTCGCGGACGGGTCCAGCATCATCACCAAGCATCCGTACACCGGTGGCGCCGTCACCGTCGACACCGTGAAGGCCCAGCTCGTCTATGAGATTGGCGGTGCTCGCTACGCAGGCCCGGACGCGACGGCGCGCTTCGACACCATCGTGGTGGACGCCGACGGCACGGACCGGGTGCGCCTGTCAGGCGTGCGCGGCGAGCCGCCTCCTCCGGACGTGAAGGTGTGCCTGAACCGGCTCGGCGGCTTCCGCAGCGAGGCCCAGTTCATGCTCGTCGGCCTCGACATCGAGGAGAAGGCCGCGCTCGTGCGCGCGCAGCTCGACGCGACGCTCGAGCCCCGGCCCGCCGAAGTCCTCTACACGCTCGCTCGCACCGACCACGCCGACGCTCCGAGCGAGGAGCAGGCGTCAGCGACGCTGCGGGTCACCGTGAAGGATGCCGACCCCAAGGTCGCCGGCCGTGCCTTCAGCGGCGCCGTGGTGGAGCTCGCCCTGTCCAGCTACCCCGGCTTCTTCCTCCCCTCTCTGCCCGGTGATGCTTCGCCCTTCGGCGTCTACACCCCGGCCTATGTGGATGCGCGCAAGGTGCCGCACGTCGCGGTGCTCCCGGATGGGCGGCGCATCGACGTGCTGCCGACGGAGGAGACTCGGGGGCTCGAAGCGGTCCCCGCGCCGTCGCTGCCCGCGCCGCTGCTGGCGGGCCCCACCCGGCGTGTGCCGCTCGGCCAGGTGGCCCTGGCGCGCAGCGGAGACAAGGGTGGGGACGCGAACATCGGCGTCTGGGTCCGCACCGACGAGGCCTGGAGCTGGCTGGTGCACACGCTCACGGAGGAGCAGCTGCGCACGCTGCTTCCGGAGGCGCGCGAGCTGAAGGTCCAGCGCCACGTGCTCCCGAACCTGCGCGCCCTGAACTTCGTCGTCGAGGGCCTGCTCGGCGAAGGCGTCTCGTCGTCCACCCGTTTCGATCAACAGGCCAAGGCGCTCGGCGAGTGGCTGCGCTCGCGCCATGTCGACGTCCCTGAATCGCTTCTGTAGCGCCTTCGCCCGCGCCCGAGCCCACCGAGGAAGCCCATGCAGCAGACCCAGGAACACCGCGCCATCCGTCAGACCGTCCGCAAGTTCGTGGAACAGGAGCTGAACCCGCACATTGACGCCTGGGAGGCGGCGGAGATCTTCCCGGCGCGGGAGGTCTTCAAGAAGCTGGGCGAGCTCGGGCTGCTCGGCATCACCAAGCCCACGGAGTTCGGAGGGCTGGGGCTGGACGCGTCGTTCTCCGTCGCCTTCGCGGAGGAGCTGGGCCACTGCACCTGCGGCGCGCTGCCCATGGCCATCGGCGTCGTGACCGACATGGCGACTCCCGCGCTCGCACGCTTCGGCAGTGATGCGCTACGACGGGAGTTCCTGGCGCCCACGCTGACGGGCGAGCGCGTCTGCTCCATCGCGGTGAGCGAGCCCGGCGCCGGCTCTGATGTGGCGAGCGTGACGACCACGGCGCGCCGCGATGGCGACGACTACGTCATCGACGGCAGCAAGATGTGGATCACCAACGGGATGCAGGCGGACTGGGTCTGCCTGCTCGCCAACACGGGTGACGGGCCCGCGCACGCGAACAAGTCGCTCATCATCGTGCCCATGGACAGCCCCGGCATCACGCGGTCGAAGATCCGCAAGCTCGGCATGTGGGCGTCAGACACGGCGCAGCTCTTCTTCGACGGCGTGCGCGTTCCGGCGCGCTTCCGCATTGGCGACGAGGGGCGCGGCTTCGCGATGCAGATGCAGCAGTTCCAAGAGGAGCGGCTGTTCGTGTCGGCGAGCACGCTGGTCACCTTCGACCGGATCATCGCGCAGACGGCGGAGTACACGCGCCAGCGCAAGGCCTTTGGCCAGTCCATCCTCGACAACCAGAGCGTGCACTTCCGGCTCGCTGAGTTGCAGACAGAGGTGGAGTCGCTTCGGGCGCTCATCTACCGGACCGTCGCCATGTACATCGAGAACAAGGACGACCCGGAGGTCGTGAAGCTCGCCTCGATGTGCAAGCTCAAGTCGGGCCGGCTTGCTCGCGAGCTCGTCGATGGCTGCCTCCAGTACTGGGGCGGCATGGGCTTCACCTGGGACAACCCCGTTGCCCGTGCGTACCGGGACCTGCGTCTGGGGTCCATCGGCGGCGGCGCCGACGAGGTGATGCTCGGAATCATCAGCAAGGCCATGGGAACGCTGCCCCGCAAGGCGCGCGGCTGAGGAGCAATACGATGGGATACCGTTCAGTCTTCGCCCCGAACTCCTTCGCGGGCCGCACCATCATCGTCACCGGCGCCGGCAGCGGCATTGGCCGGTGCACCGCGCATGAGCTGGCGTCGCTCGGCGCGCACATCGTCCTCGTGGGCCGCAAGACGGAGAAGCTGGAGAAGGTCGCTGGCGAGCTCTCCGCCGAGGGCCACGCGTCCACGCAGCACGCCGTGGACATCCGGGACGAGGCCGCGGTGCGCGACATGGTCGCCGCCGTCGTCCAGAAGCATGGCCGCATCCACGGGCTCGTGAACAACGCTGGCGGGCAGTTCCCGTCGCCGCTGTCGCAGATCTCCAAGAAGGGCTTCGAGGCGGTCGTCTCGACGAACCTCACCGGCGGCTTCCTGGTCGCGCGCGAGGTGTTCACCCAGTCCATGAGCGAGCACGGCGGCGCCATCGTGAACATGCTCGCGGATGCCTGGAACGGCATGCCGGGCATGGGGCACTCGGGCGCGGCGCGCGCCGGCATGTTCAACCTGACGCAGACGGCCGCTGTCGAGTGGGCCGCCTCTGGCGTGCGAGTGAACGCCGTCGCGCCCGGCTGGGTGGCCTCCAGCGGCCTGGACACCTATGAGGACCCCTTCGTCCGCGAGATGATCCCCTTCCTGCGCAAGCAGGTGCCCCTGCACCGGCTGGCCACCGAAGCGGAGGTGAGCGGCGCCATCGTGTTCCTGCTCTCCGACGTGGCGGCGTTCATCACCGGCGAGGTCATCCGCATCGACGGCGGCGCGTCCTGCAACACCAAGGCGTTCCCGCTGTCGGAGCACTCCAACTCGAAGCCCTACGACGGGTTCCACCTGGCCAAGGGGCCCGCCATCCTCGACGGCCCGAAGGAGAAGTGACGTGCCCACGCTCGTCTCCCAGGTCGAACCGGCCTCCGCCACCTTCACCACGCAGCGCCAGGAGATGCTCGCCCGCGTCGCGGAGCTGCGCGCCATCGAGCAGAAGTCGCGCGACACCGAGCAGCTGGCCCGGGACAAGTTCAAGCAGCGTGGACAGCTGCTCCCGCGTGAGCGCCTGGCGCTGCTGCTCGACCGGGGCTCGCCCTTCCTGGAGCTCTCCACGCTCTGTGGCTACAAGCACCACGACGACAGCGACGGCTCGCTGGCCGGTGGGAACACCATCATCGGCATCGGCTTCGTGTCCGGAGTGCGCTGCCTGGTGTTCGTGAGCAACTCCGCCGTGAAGGGCGGCACGGCGACGCCCTGGGGTGTCCAGAAGGCGCTGCGTGCGCAGGAGATTGCCCTGCAGAACCGGCTGCCCGTGGTGTCGCTCGTGGAGAGCGGCGGGGCGAACCTGCTCTACCAGCAGGAGATTTTCATCCCGGGCGGGGAGACCTTCTACAACCAGGCGAAGCTGTCCGCGGCCGGCATCCCCCAGCTGACCGTCGTCCACGGTTCGAGCACGGCGGGCGGCGCGTACATCCCGGGCCTGTCCGACCACGTCGTCATGGTGCGCGGCAAGGCGAAGGTGTTCCTCGCCGGACCGCCGCTGCTCCTCGCGGCCACGGGCGAGGTCGCCACGGACGAGGACCTCGGCGGCGCGGAGATGCACACCACCGTGGCCGGCACCTCCGACCACCTCGCCGAGGACGACGCCGATGGCATCCGCATCGCGCGGGAGATTGTCGCGTCGCTCGGATGGAATGACGCCCTGCCGGCGTCCGCGCGTCCCGCCTTCGAGCCGCCCCGCTACGCGGTGGAGGAGCTGTGCGGTGTCGTGCCCATGGACCACCGCAAGCCCTACGACTGCCGCGAGGTGATTGCGCGGCTCGTGGATGGTTCGGACTTCTCGCCGTTCAAGGACGACTACGACGCGCTCACCGTCTGCGGCTGGGCGCGCATCGAGGGCCGGGCGGTGGGCCTCATTGGCAACAACGGGCCCATCACCGCGAAGGGCGCGACGAAGGCGGGCCAGTTCATCCAGCTCTGCTGCCAGGCGCGCACGCCCATCATCTACCTGCAGAACACCACGGGCTACATGGTGGGCACGCAGTCGGAGCAGGGCGGCATCGTGAAGCACGGCGCGAAGATGCTTCAGGCCGTGGCCAACGCGACCGTGCCTCAGATGACGCTCCTGCTGGGCGGTGCCTTCGGCGCGGGCAACTACGGCATGTGCGGCCGCGCGTTCCACCCTCGCTTCATCTTCGCCTGGCCCAACGCGCGCACGGCTGTGATGGGCGGTGAGCAGGCGGCGAAGGTGCTCACCATCGTCGCCACGGAGAAGGCCCGGCGCGCGGGACTGCCGCCTGACCAGGAGTTCCTGGACGGGATGGCGAAGCCGCTCATCGAGCAGTTCGACCGCGAGTCGGATGCCTTCCAATGCAGCGCGCGGCTGTTCGACGACGGTGTCATCGACCCCCGGGACACGCGGCGGGTGCTCGGGTTCATCCTGTCCACGTGCGACGAGGCTTCGCGCCGCACGCTGTCGCCCAACTCCTTCGGCGTCGCCCGGCTGTAGCGAGGGGAATCATGAAACGCATCCACAAGGTGCTGGTGGCGAACCGGGGTGAGATCGCCGTGCGCGTCCTGCGCACGTGTCGCCGCCTCGGACTGCGCACGGTCGCGGTCTTCTCCGACGCGGACCGCGATGCCCCTCACGTGCGGCTCGCCGACGAGGCCATGCACCTGGGGCCTCCCCCCGCGAGGGAGTCCTATCTCTCCATCGAGCGGGTCCTCGCCGCCGCGAAGGCGTCCGGCGCGGATGCCATCCATCCCGGGTACGGCTTCCTGTCGGAGAACGAGGACTTCGCGCGCGCGTGCTCGGAGGCCGGCTTCGTGTTCGTCGGGCCGCCCGCGGAAGCCATCGAGCTGATGGGGAACAAGCGTCAGGCGAAGCTGCGCATGCAAGCCGCGGACGTGCCCTGCATCCCCGGCTATGAGGCGGCACGCCCTGGCGAGTCACTCGAAGACGAGGCCCTGGTTCGCGAGGGTCAGCGCGTCGGGTTCCCCATCATGGTGAAGGCGGCGGCGGGCGGTGGCGGGCGTGGCATGCGGCTCGTCCGCGAGCCGGGCGCGCTGCTCGACGCCATCCGCTCGGCGCGCTCGGAGGCGACGAACGCGTTTGGCAGCGGCGAACTCATCCTGGAGCGGGCCATTGAAGGCGCTCGTCACGTGGAGGTGCAGGTCTTCGCGGACGCGCATGGCAACGCGGTGCATCTGGGCGAGCGCGACTGCTCCGTGCAGCGCCGGCACCAGAAGGTGATTGAAGAGAGCCCGTCTCCAGCCGTCACGTCCGAGCTGCGCGAGCGCATGGGGTTCGTGGCGGTGCAGGCCATCCGCGCCATCGGGTATCGCGGCGCGGGGACCATCGAATTCCTCCTGGCTCCGAACGGCGACTTCTTCTTCATGGAGATGAACACGCGCCTCCAGGTGGAGCACCCGGTGACGGAGCTCATCACCGGGCTCGACCTGGTCGAGTGGCAGCTGCGTGTCGCGGACGGCGAGCCGCTCCCGCTGACGCAGCCGGAGATCACCTGGCGCGGACATGCCATCGAGGCGCGCCTGTGCGCGGAGGACCCGTCCAAGGGCTTCCTCCCTCAGACGGGCCGGCTCCTCGCATGGGAGCCACCGGCGGGGGAGGGCGTCCGTGTGGATCATGGCGTGCGCGAGGGGCAGGACATCACGCCGTTCTATGACTCCATGCAGGCGAAGCTCATCGCGTACGGACCGGACCGCGAGACGGCGCGTGAGCGACTGGCCGCGGCGCTGCGCGAGCTGACGGTGTTCGGCGTCACGACGAACAGTGCGTTCATCCAGCACGTCCTCGGGCACGAGGCGTTCCGCTCCGGCCGGTACGACACGGGCTTCGTCGGCGCGCACACTCCGCCGGAGAGGCTGCAAGAGCTCGGGAAGGCTTCCCTGGAGGACCAGGCCATCCTGGCCGCCTTGCTCTTCCACGACGATGCGCAGGCGCTCGTCCGGAAGGGCGGCTTCGACGCGACGCTCACGGGCTGGAGCAGCTCCTATGCCTTGCCGGTGCCGGTCAGCCTGCATGACGGTGTTTCGGAGTTCCGCGCCTCGGTGCGCCCCGTTGCTCCGGAGTCCTACGAGGTTCGTGTCGGCGACACCTTGTTCTTGCTCTCCCTGCGCGGCCTCGGTGCCGAACGCGCGGAGGTGGAAGTGTCGGGGCGCCGTCGCGCGGTCCGTTACCGCCGGGCGGGTGGCACTCTGTGGTGCTCGCTGGACGGCATCACACGCCAGCTGCGCGACGTCTCCTTCCGGCTGCCCTCCGAACGCGAGCGCGCCAGCGACGGCCGCCTGCGCGCGCCCATGGATGGCCGCATCATCCGGGTGAGCGCGGAGGTTGGCGCCACCGTGAAGAAGGGCGACGTGCTGGTGGTGCTCGAAGCGATGAAGATGGAGTCGTCCCTCATCGCGCCCACGGATGGCGTGGTCACGGCGGTGAACGTCACCGTCGGAGCTCAGGTGCCGGCACGGCATGTCGTCGCGGTCGTCTCTCCCGCAGCGAAGGAGGCAGCATGAGTGAAGCACCGCTCGTCCGGTACGAAGTCTCTCGTGGCGTCGCGACCCTGACGCTCGATTCGCCGCGCAACCGCAACGCGCTGTCGCGTGCGCTCGTCACGCAGCTGCTGGAGCGGCTGAACGCCGTGGGCGCCGACTCGAGCGTGCGCGCGGTCGTCCTCGCGGCCACCGGTCCCGCGTTCTGCGCGGGGGCGGACCTCTCGGAGATGGCGGACGGAGGCGCCGCGAAGGCGCCGGGCGTGCTGCTCGACGTGCTGCGCACCATCGTGACGCTGCCCCAGCCTGTCGTCGCGAAGGTGGCGGGGCAGGTGAGGGCGGGCGGCATCGGCATCGTGGGCGCGTGTGACGTGGCGGTCGTCGCGGAGTCCGTGAAGTTCGCCTTCACCGAGGCGCGCATTGGCGTGACGCCCGCGGTCATCTCCCTCACCACCCTGCCGCACCTGACCAGCCGGGCGGCGAGCCGCTACTTCCTCACCGGTGAGGCCTTCGACGCGGCCGAGGCCGCGCGCATCGGGCTCGTCACCACCGCAGTGCCGGACGCGTCACTGGATGGCGCGGTCGAACAGATCCTGGAGACCTTCCGGGTGTCGTCTCCGCAGGGCCTGCGCGAGACCAAGCAACTGGTGTCCGCCGGCCTGCGCGCGCGCATCGATGCCGGGGGCGCGGAGATGGTCGCGCTCTCCGGTCGGCTGTTCGCCTCCGAGGAGGCCCAGGAGGGGATGCTCGCCTTCCTGGAGCGCCGGCCTCCCGCGTGGGCCGCTCCGAAATAGGCTGCGGGAGCACCCGGTTCGACCCGACGCCCGAACGGGCGGAATGGAGCACACGATGTCCGCGATCCAGGCACCTCAGGCCCCGCGCATCAGCCGCGTCTCGCTGGGGGACATCGTCCACCGGTCGGCGTTGCGCTGGCCGGAGCGGACGGCACTCGTCGACGGGGACCTCGAGTTCTCCTACGCGGAGCTCGACCGGCGCTCGAACGCGTTCGCGCACTACCTGCTCGCACAGGGCCTGCCCCAGGGCGCGCGCGTCGCGATGCTCTGCGGCAATTCCGCGCAGATGCTCACCGCGTTCGTGGGCATCTACAAGTCAGGGCTCGTCTGGGTGCCCATCAACACCGGCCTCTCCGTGGAGGCCGTCCAGTACATCGTCGAGCACGCCGAGGCGACGCACGCCGTCGTCGACGCCGAGTTCCTCGCGAAGCCCGGGCTGCGGGCGATGCTCGATTCGCTGGGCACCCGCGTCATCGTCTGCGTGCCGGAAGGGCAGGCGGCGCCGGGCGGGGACTCGGTCGCGTTCCTGGACACGCTGAAGGGGCAGCACGGCACGCTGCCGGAGGTGGACATCCAGAGCGGCCAGCTCGCGCAGATCATGTACACCAGCGGCACCACCGGACAGCAGAAGGGCGTCATGCATTCGCATGCGTCGGTGCAGGCGGCGCTGAGCGGGAACCTGTTCGAGTTGGGCATGCGCCCGTCGGACTCCACCATCTGCGTGCTCCCGATGTTCCACTGCGCGCAGCACGCCATCGTGATGACGTTCCTGCTGGCAGGGGCGACCGTCGTCGTGCGGCGGGCCTTCGACCCGGGCGCGATGCTCGCGACCATCGAACGGCGCGGCATCACGTTCCTGCTGGGCCTGCCGGTGATGTACGGCGCGATGCTGGCGCACCCGGCGCGTCCGGCCACGAAGCTGTCCAGCCTGCGCCTGTGCCTCTACGTGATGGCGCCCATGGCGCGCACGATGCTCGTGGAGCTCATCGAGCACTTCTGCCCGGGCGGCTTCGCGCTCGCGTCGGGGCAGACGGAGATGTACCCGGCGACGAGCATGTTCAAGCCGGAGCAGCAGCTCAAGCGGTTCGGCTCGTACTGGGGCGACTCGGTCGTGACGAACGAGACGGCCATCATGGACGACGAGGGCCGGCTGCTCGGGCGCGGCGAGGTGGGGGAGATCGTCCACCGTGGGCCCAACGTGATGCTCGGCTACTACAAGGACCCGGAGGCGACCGTGCGGGCGAGCGCCTTCGGTTGGCACCACACCGGCGACCTGGGCATGTTCGACGCCGACGGTCAGCTCCTCTTCGTGGACCGCAAGAAGGACATGATCAAGACGGGCGGAGAGAACGTCCCGTCCATCAAGGTCGAGGAGGTCCTCCTGCGTCACCCCTCCGTGCTTCAGGTCGCGGTGGTGGGCCTTCCGCACTCACGTTGGGCGGAGGCGGTGACGGGCTTCGTCGTGCTCAAGCCCGGCGCCGCCGCGACGGAGGCGGAGATCAACGCCCACTGTCGCCAGCACCTGGGTGGGTTTGAAGTGCCCAAGGCCATCGTCCTGCTCCCGGTCATGCCGCAGACCAGCACGGGCAAGGCCCAGAAGTTCGTGCTCCGTCAGCAGTACGCCCGGCATTACGATGCGGGGCGTGACGACCCACAGACCCCCTGAGTCCGCCGCGCCGAAGAAGACCCTCCTGCCTGGTGTCGCGCTGGGCTTCGCCATCACGAGCCTGTGCGTGGTCTTCCTGTGGCCCGTGGGCCTCGTGCTGGCCATCCTGGCGATGGTGAAGACAGGCACGCCGGAGCATGCCGGGCGCAGGGGGCTCGCCATCGCGGCCCTCATCGTGGCGGGGCTGGGGCCCTTCATCATTGGCATCGTGGCCGCCATCACCATCCCCAACTTCATCAAGTTCCAGGCGCGCTCGAAGCAGGCGGAGTGCAAGGTCAACCTGAAGGCGGTCTTCACCGCGGCGAGGGTGAGCATGGTGGACGAGCAGCCCCTGGTCAGCCTCGATGCGATGGGCATCGAGCCGGGACCGCGCAATCGCTATGCCTATCTGCTGCGGATGCCGGAGGAAGTCATCCCCGTGGGGGCGGCCTTCCCCGCGATCGCTCCGGCTGAAATCCAGGCGGCCCTGGCCCGGGCGGGCGTGAAGCCCGGCGTGGAGGGGACCTGTCCCGACTGCGTCGTGACGGCCGCGTGCGTGGGCAACGTGGACAACGATGACACGCTGGACGTGTGGAGCATCTCCACCGTCAAGCGCACGGCCGCCAACGGCGAAACCATCGAGCTGGGAACCCCGTACAACCACGTGAACGACGTCAGGGAATAGCAGTCCGGAGTAGGGTCCTGGGTTCCCTCCTTCCCCAGGTATCCATGGACCTCCGGCGATTCCTATCCCTCGTCGCGTTCGCCACGTCTTCGCTCTTGGCGAACGCAGCCCACGCGAACACCGTCTACGGCTTCTGGCAGGGCTCGGGAGGGCAGAGCCCCTCCAGTCCGGGCAACCGGGTGTTCCTGCTGGATTCACAGACGTCCAGCAACCCGGTGACGTTCACGCTGACGTCGTCCGCGGATGCCTGGCTGTACCTGCTGGATGCGAACGGCACCATCCTCGCGCAGGACAACAACGGCGGTGGCGGCACGAACTCGCGCCTGGTCGTCACGCTGGCTCCGGGCAGCTACCAGCTGGTCGCCGCGACCGCGCTGTCGGGCCAGAGCGCCGAGTTCACCCTGGCGTCGGACTCCGGGGTGCTGCGCCATCCCAAGGCGCTGGAGGTCCGGCCCACGAGCCGCTTCAGCTGGGTCTACGACGATCACGGCACCGGCGCGACGAACGACATCGCCGTCTGGCGCCCGGACCTCTCCCAGACGCCGGGCTTCTTCTCTTTGGGCGACGTGGCCATGCCGAACCGGGGACAGGCGCCCGCGACGACGTTCGTGGTTCGCGGGGAGGGGGACCTGCTCGCGCGTCCGTCCAACTACAACTGGATCTGGGATGACTCCGGCTCCGGTGGAACGCACGACGTCTCCTTCTGGGAGCCGGTCGCGCCCGCGGGCTACACCTGCCTGGGCCACGTCGCGGTGCTGGGCTACTCCAAGCCCTCCACGGACCTCATCCGCTGCGTGCGGAGCGAGTACGTGCTGCCCGCGAATCCTGCCTGGGTGTGGGACGACAGGGGCTCCGGCGCGGACGACGACATCGGCGTGTGGCAGGCGGTGGTGCGCGACCACCGAGGCCTGCCCGCGTCCACCTTCGTCTCCCGCCCCAGCCACGGCGACACGGGAGGCAACCGCTACTGGGTCCTCAACAAGAGCGCCACGTCCAACGCGGAGCTGCGGGGCCTGTCCGTGGACGCGCAGACGGTGGCGGCGTTCGCGCCGCGCGTATGGCTGCATCCGGACGAGGCCTACTTCCCGTCCTCCACGCAGTTCCACCTGGCCAACGTCCACGAGGAGAACGGCCACCTGGTGACGAACCAGGCGCTGGGCTGTGACTCCTGCACGGATCCGCAGTTCCTGGACGGCCAGCGCCCCAACCAGACGCCAGTGCCCGTCTACGCGCAGGTGATTCCTCGCACCCAGGGCGGTCTGCCGACGAACGTGACGGACGTGCTGTATTGGAATTTCTATCCCTACAACAATGGCAAGCGCGTGTGCATTGGCTGGTATTCGCCCTGGGGCTGCGTGGGCGGCTACTCCACCTTCGGCAACCACGTGGGGGACTGGGAGCACCTCACCGTGCGCTTCATCGACGGGCGCCCCGCGCAGGTCTACCTGAGCCAGCACGCGAACGGGCAGACCTTCACCTTCGGCGACAAGGCCGTGTTCCTCACCGGCTGGCATCCGGAGGTGTTCTCGGCCAATGGCTCGCATGGGCTCTATCCGGACGCCGCGCGGCACATCTACGAAACCATCTTCAACGGCGACTTCCTGGCGGACGACACCGGCGCGGGGCTCGCGTGGGACACCTGGAACAACGTGGTGATCATTCCATGGCAGCCGGCGGGGACGTACACGGGGTCGCTCGCCTGGATGAACCTCACGGCGTACTGGGGCAACCCCGAAGCCGGCTGCGACAACCCGACCGGCTACTGCGTGAACAGCGGTGGCCCGTCGCCGCTGCGAAACCGGTCGGTGTACCAGCCGGACTACATGACCCTGGAGTAGTCCTAGCGTCTGCCCAGGAGGCCGAAGGGCTTCCACTCCAGGATCTTCAGGTCGAACCCCGCCTGGCGCTTCTCGGCTATCCAATCCTCGAGGGCGCTCAGGGCGGCGGCCTCGTCCTCGAAGTCCAGGCGCTCGTCGTCGCGGGTGACCAGCGTGGTGCCGTCCACGATGGCGGACGTGTATTCGTTCTTCGGCCCGCCGTACTTCGCGAACTCCCGTTCGAGCGGGCCCCGGCCGGGAACCACGGTCGTGACGCGCAGGAAGTCTCCTTCGTAGCGGGCCTCCAGCCGTCGCACCTCCTGTGCGGCGGCGTCGGAGGTCTCGAAGGCGAAGCGGAACGTGCGCATCGACCCGTTGTTGAGTCCCGCGTGGAACTGCACGACGGCGCCGAAGCGTTCGATCTCGATGAAGAGGTCGCCCCGCCTGCGCCAGAAGGTGACGCGCTCCGAGGCCCGCTGCTTCACGTCGAGTTCCGGAGGCGTCCCCTGTCCGAGGAACTCCTTCCCGTCGAAGATGTGCAGGGGCAGGCTGCTTGGACGCATCAGCCACACCTCGCCTGTCTTGCGCTGGGCGTAGACGACGTCCCTCGCGCGCGCGTTCTTCGACGCCTGGGCCGCGATGCCTGCGACGTCCAGGCCTTCGAGCTCCTCGGCGGTGGGTTCATCCGGCTCGCGGACCTGCTGGGGCTGGAGCGTGTCCGTGAAGACGGGCTCGCCCTCGTGGATGCGCTTGAACAAGGCGTTGTGGTGGATCTCCCCCAGATCGAGGTTCCACAGCTCGGGGCGCAGGAAGGTGGACGCGAGCGAGGCGGCCTCCTCGCCGGGGCGGCCGTTCGCCAGGTACTGCTCGGTGTGGGTCTCGCCGTAGCAGGTGACGTCGTGATCGTTCTCGTCGAGGAAGCGCGTGGTGAGGTCACCCGCCACGACGAGGCTGTCGTCGTTGTAGATGCCCTGGATGGCGTCCCGGACCACGAGGTCGCCGAGCACCAGGAAGTTCCCCGACGTCTGGAGCCCCCATGCCGTGCAACGGCCCACGACCACGACCGTCGAATCCGGTCCGCAGTCCTCCAGCACGCCCGCCACCTCCAGGTCCCCGAGGACGACGAGGGGCGCGGTGACACGCAGCAATCCGGCGGCTCGCGCGTTGCCCGTGATGACCCGGGCCTCGGAGAGGGTCCCTTCGAGCACCGCGTCCTCGGGCGCCAGCAGCTCGCGCATCACCAGGGCCGCGAAGCCGATGGGCGACAGGGGGCCGGGACACAGCGCCTCCGCGACCTGGGACGGAGACCGCTGCGCGTCCTTCCGAAAGACATCCGCGAGGTCGGAGACCGAAGGCTCACCGTGATGAGAGAGCGCTTGGAGGACGGCGCCTTCGAGCCGGGCGCGCACGGCCTCCGCGCGGGAGACGAATTCATTCTGGGAGAGGCTCATGGCCGCGCATGCTACCCAGGTGCCCGGCTGGATGCCGCGCGAGAAGTTGTTTCGGTAACAGGGCGAAGCGTTCGTTCCGGGCTTTGCGCGGTGTCTCTTCGAGGTGGGTGTGATGCGCGAGGAAGATGGGGTGATGGCGGTGGTTGCGGTGAGCTGGGCACTGGTCTTCCTCGGCGGAGGCGCGTTCGTCGTGCGCCTGATCCACCGGGCATGGAAGAAGGAGCAGACCCGCCACCACGGGCTGCCGGGCGAGGCCACGGTGCTGGAGTGCAGGGCCACGCGGATGTACATCAACCGCCGGCAGGTCTACGACTTCCTGCTCGAGGTGCGGATGCCCGGCCAGGCGCCGTATCAGGTGTCGTTGAGCAGCCGGTGGCACGACTGGAACGTCCGGGTGATGGACGTGGGGCTGCGGCTCAACGTCAAGGTCGACCCGAAGGACCCTCAGGGCGTCGTCGTCCTGGGGCCGGTCGTCGCGCAGGACCTGGGCCGGTTCCTCCGCCAGGGCATGGACGCACTGGCGACCGGCCAGGCGGCGCACGCAGACCCCGTGAAGGCCCTGGCCGACCTCCAGCGGATGGCTGACGCGGGCCTGGTCTCGGAGGAGGAGTACGCGCGGAAGAGGGCGGAGATCCTCGACCGGCTCTGAAACAGCCGGGCCCACGACGGAGGCCCGGCCGCGGTTCATCCGCTGCGGCCTACTGGCAGATGGTTTCGGCCGAACACACGCACTGCCCACCGCCCACGCCGCCACACTGGCGGAAGCACGAGCAGTCTTCGTTCATGCAGATGTTGGAGCAGAGGCCAATGGCCTCGGAGTTGGTGGGCATCAGCGCCCCGACGGCGCCACCAGCCACGACGCCCATCATGAACACGAACTTCGCGATTCCCTTGCGCATGTATGACCTCCCGGGTTGAACGGCCCGTCCATTCTAGATTCGAGTCCTCGATTGGACGAGGCTCGACACCACGGGCCGGGAGCCGGTGCCTACGCCCCTTCGACGAAGCCTCCTCGTCTCATCCGAGGTGTGCCTTCCCGACCTCACACCCATCCCCAAGGTCAGTGGTTCCCGAGGAGCTGTTTCTCGACCTTCCCCCGGGGCCGGTGAGGGAGGTGCATGCAATGAAGGCATTCAAGGCGGTACTGCTGGGAACGCTCGTGTCGGCGCTGCTCGTTGGCGCGGGGTGCAAGACCACGAAAAGCGAGGGGTTCGGCACGGGTGGCTCCGGAACGATGGAGCCAGGAGTCGGAGGCCGGACGAACATCGGAACCTCCAAGGAACCGGAGGGATCCGAGACGGGCACTGGCGACGTTGGCGGATCAGGTGCAGGGACGAACCAGGGGACGGGTGGTTCCAGCACGGGTGGCAGCTCCACCACCAGCGGTACCTCTGGCGGGGGTGATACGAGCAGTGGCTCAAGCACTGGCGGCTCGGGTGATTGTGGCCCCGATGGGAGTGGGTCGAGCACTGGTGGCTCGGGCTCGGGCGGAGGCGACATGAGCCGCTGACCCTGACGCGCCGGGGACGCGCGATTCGCGTCCTCGGCTCTCATGTGGGTTGAGGGCATTGCCATGGGGCCAGGCGCCCGTGTGATGCCTGAAGCCCTGGCTTGCGCGGCTGCCTGCCTCGTTCTGACCGGTCCCGGACGCATCTAACGCTTCCCCGGGACACCTCCCGTGCGTATCACTGGCCTTCGTGCGCACGCCCACCGACCGTTACCTGCCACCTCACGCTGACGCTTCCTCCTCCACGATGCTCCCTCGCGGGCGGGTGGTGGTCATCGCGCCCACGCGCGCCGCGTGCGAGACCATCGAGCTGGCGCTCGGGCTGGAGCTTCGCACGTACCTGGAAGAGCACCACGGCGAGCGCCTCCTCGCGCTGGCTCGGAGCGGGCAGGGGTTCGGCATCGTCGCGGGCACCGGCACGGGCAAGACGCTCGCCATCCGCCCCATCGCGGAGGAGCTCACGGGCCGGCGGCCCCTTCGGGTGGCGGTGGTCAACCGCGAGCGGGAGGCCAGCGCGGAGACGCCGCTCGCGGACGTGGTCATCGTCACCACCGGCATCGCGCGGCGCTGGTTCCAGGGCGGCGCCATCCGGCGTGAGGACACGCTCATCGTGGATGAGATCCACCAGACCTCCGCGGAGCTGGAGCTGTGCCTGGCCCTGGGCAAGCGCGTGGGCTGCCGCTTCATCTGGCTGTCCGCCACGGTGGACCCGGCCTTCTACGCGCGCTACCTGGACAGCGCGGACGTGCTCCAGGTGTCCACCTTCGACCCGGGCAAGGCGGCCCAGGTGGAGGTCGAGCGCCGCAAGCCGCTGTCCTTCCTCGACGACGCCTTCCTCCAGGACGTGCAGCGGCAGGGGCGCGGCGTGGGCGTGTTCCTGGCCACGCGCGCTGGAGTGGAGGAGGCGGCGGCCCACGTGCGTGCCCGCTCAGCCGATGTCCACGCGGCGCACTACCACGGCGGCGAGCCGCTGCGCGCCATCCGCCCCTTCCTGGAGGGCACGGCGCCCCGGCCCTTCGTGCTCACGATGACGGCGGCGGGGCAGAGCGCGCTCAACGTGCCGGGGCTCGACACCGTCGTCATCGACGACCTGCGCTTCACGAACGTGGTGGAGGGCGGCCGCAATGTCCTCACCCGCGTGCACCTGGGCAACAACGAGCTGCTGCAGATGGCGGGGCGCGTGCACGGGCGCGTGGCGGGCGGGCGCGTCTTCATCCTCAGCGACCGGCTGATCCACTTCGCCTCGCTGCGGCCCACCGAGCCTGAGTTCCAGCTCGCGGGCGAGCCGGAGCGGGTGGCGCTCACCGCGGCGGCGCTGGGCGTGCGGGCGGATGAGCTGGACCTGCCCGTGCCGCTGGATCGCGCCGCCTATCGGAGGGCGCTCGCGAAGCTGGAGGCGCGCGGCATCGTGGACGCGGACGGACGGTTGTCCGCCTACGGCCGGGCGGTGGAGGCCCTGCCCGTGGAGCGTCCGTGGGCGGAGCTCATCGTCAACGCGGAGGACGCGCTGCTGCCGTTCCTCGCGGTGTGCAGCGCGGTGGAGTCCCTGCACCGGATGACGCGCGAGGAGCGGAATCTGGAAGAGGTGCTCGTGCAGGGCAGTGACCACCTGACCGCGTACAACCTGTACGCCGAGGCCTTCCGCGTGGCGGGCACGGTGGGAGAGGTGCAGGGGCTGCCGCGCCACGTCTTCGACCCGGAGAAGCTCACGGCGTGGGCGGAGGGGCGAGGCGTGTTGGTGAAGGCCCTGGAGGACGCGGCGCTCGCGATGGCGAGCGTGTACCGGAGCGTGGGACTGGCGCTGCCCGCGCGCATGCCGTTCGCGAGCACCAGCATCCACCATCGCTTCTGCGACCTGCTCGCGCGCTTCATGCCCTTCGACCTGGTCATCGACGAGCGCACGGCCTGGGGTGAGCTCACCCGCGTGTCGAAGACGAGCGTGTGCGGCAACCTGGGCGCGGTGGCGGGCACGCTGCGCTACTTCGCCGACCGCAACGGCGAGTCACAGGGCGCCATCGAAGGCACCCAGCTGCCCCAGTCGCTGCTGCGCCGCTACGCCCAACGTCACGCGGTGGCGCCCGTGTATGACGTGCGCTTCCGCTCGGTCGTGCTCGTCAAGCGGCTGGACTACTTCGGCTTCACGCTGGAGCAGGAAGTGGACGTGCTGCGCGCCTGGGGGCCGGAGCTGGCCACGGCGGCCCGGCACGCGCTCGCGGAGGCCCTGGCGCGGGGCGAGGCGCCGCATCCCGCGGTGGACCGGCACCGGGTCGCCATCGCCGAGGTGCGCGAGCTGTGGCGGCGCTCGGGAGGAGTGACCGCGCCGCTTGGGTTCCCGGAGCTCACCGCGCTCTACGAGGCGCAGCTCGATGGCGTGGACACGCTCGATGACTTCCGGGAGCGCCCGCTGCGGCTG
The DNA here is from genome assembly GCF_003668955.1 of Corallococcus sp. AB038B. Lineage (NCBI taxonomy): Bacteria > Pseudomonadati > Myxococcota > Myxococcia > Myxococcales > Myxococcaceae > Corallococcus > Corallococcus sp. AB038B. Next base: position 54,399 of record NZ_RAWO01000002.1, read on the forward strand.
GACCTGGACGCGCTCGTGCCGCCCGCGACGCGCCGGGCACTCCTGGCGCTCCCGGACACCGTGGAGGTCCGCGAGCAGGCGGTGCCGCTGGAGTACGACGTGGAGCAGCTGTCGGACGGAGCCCTGCGGGGCGTGGTGCGGCTGCACCTGCCGGAGAAGCTCGCCCGCACCCTGGTGGAAGAGGAACTGCCGGTGCTCGACCGCTCCCAGCGCTTCAGCGTGGCCCGTGGCCGGCGGGGTGTGCTCCAGGCCCGCTCGCTCCTGGAGCTCCAGGAACTGCTCGACCGACCCTGGATGCCGGACGAAATCGCCGAGGCCACGCGGGAGCGTCGGCCCCAGGTGCAGGACCCGGAGCGTGGGGGCAACCGGGGCCCTCATCATGGCAAGGGCTCAACGTACGGAGGAAGGCGGGGAGGCGGCAGGCGGAGGCGCTGACCTGGTGCACGGGCCCGGGTCGCTCACCACGCGGAGCGGTCCATCCAGGCCTGGAGGGCGCGCACGATGTCCTCCGGCGCGTCTTCCGGCGCATGGTGCCCAGCGCGACGGAGTGGGACGATTTCGAGGGACCGGAGATTGGCTCGCGCCCACTCGATGATGCTCGGAGCGTTGAGCCCCGTGTCGCCGAACGTCAGCAGGAGCACCGGCTTCACGGACGGCTGCGCGAGCCACGCGTCATAGCGTTCGATGACCGCGGCGACGTCGGCGGGCTCACCATCGATTGGAATCTCCCGAGGCCACTGCAGCACCGGGCGTCGCGAAGCCGCGTCTGGATAGGGGGCCTGGTAGACGGCCCGATCCCCCTCCGCGAGGCCACGCTGGACCCCATTCGCGAAGGACTTCTCGAGGAACGCATTCTGTTCGAGCACGAGCTGCTCACCGACCCCTGGGGTGCGCAGGGCGCGGAACAGTTGCTCGCCCTGGGGAGGCCAGTCGCTCCAGTGCATGGGGCGGAGGAACGTCTCGAACACGGCCACGCCCCGCACGCGGTCCGGATGCCGCCGCGCCCAATCCAGGGCCAGCACACCGCCCCAGTCGTAGCCGACGAGCACGACGTCCCGCAGACCGAGCGCGTCGAACCACGCATCGAGGTACCTTGCGTGGTTCTCGAACCGGTACGGGATGTCCGGCTTGCCCGAATCCCCCATGCCGATGAGGTCGGGCGCGAGGCAACGGCCCCGGCCGGCGAGCGGCGGAATGACGTTTCGCCACACGTGTGAGGACGTGGGGTTGCCGTGAAGGAACACGATGGGCGAGCCCGTCCCGGCCTCGCGGTAGGAGATGAACGAATCCAGGACCTGGACCTGATGAACCATGGGCATGGGCGTGCTCCGGGAAGGAAGCGGCGGAGAGGTGTGGCATGCGATGAGCACGCCCGCGACGAGACAGCCGAGCAGTCTGTGCATGCACCCATGATGGGGAAGGGGACACCTCCCTGGTAGTGATGGTTCGTGAGGTCTAGGCTCACCAACCGTGAGCATTTCGATCGCCGCCCTCGACCTCAACCTCCTCCTGGTGCTCCACACCGTCCTCACCGAGCGCAGCGTGGTGCGCGCGGCCGAGCGGCTCCACGTCACTCCCTCCGCCATCAGCAACAGTCTGGCGCGCCTCAGGTCCGTGTTGGGCGACCCGCTGGTCACGCGCAAGGGCCGTGGCATCGTCCCCACTCCCCGCGCGCTCGCGCTGGCTCCCGCCATCGCCCGAGGCCTGCGCGAACTGGAGTCCGGGCTGCAAGAGGCCCCCTTCGAGCCGGTCCGCTGCGCGCGCACCTTCACGCTCGCCGTCGCCGATGCGGGGCAGGTCACATGGGGACCGCGAATCGCCGCCCGGATGGCTGGAGAGATGCCGAACGCGCGCCTCTCCGTGGTCGGCATCGCTTCGCTCGTGGCGCTCGGGGACCTGACCTCGTCGCAGGTCGACCTGCACATTGGCCTCGCCGGACGGGGCGCGGGCCTGCACGTCGAACCGCTGCTGGACGAACGCACCGTCCTCGTGGCCCGCGATGATCACCCTGGACTCACGAAGCGTCTGTCCGCGCGTGCGCTCGGCTCGCTCCGTCACGTGGGCGTGGAGATGGTCCCGGGCAAGGGCTTCCGGGACCTCGTTGGCGCCGCGTACGCACGCGCGGGCATCCGCCGCGAGGTCGCCATGACGGTGCCCTCGTTCCTGACGGCGGCGGCGATCGTGGCCGCGACGGACCTCGTCGCGACGTTGCCGGAGTCACTCGTCGCGGCGCAGGGAGCGCGCCTGGGCGTTCGCTGCGTCAACGCGCCGGTCCCCGCGCACACCGTCAAGATGGCCCTGTGCTGGCACGACCGCACGCATGCGGACCCGGCGGCGCGGTACTTCCGCCAGTTGGTCCGGCGTGCGGTCCTGGACGCGTGAGCATCAGAAGCTGAAGCCCACCCGCAGGATGTCCATGTTGATGTCCACGATGCGCCCGTTCCTGCGCGTATCACCCCACGGCAGGCTGTACTGGCCGCCGAGGTCCAGCTCCTTGCGCTGCTGGTTCCAGCTGTAGCCCACGGCCGCGCCGAACACCGCGGCGAGATAGAAGTTCGTGCGTGCGAACGTCTTCCGGTAGCCCAGGTCCAGGCCCAGGGTGAGCTGGCCTCCCGTCGTGCTCCGATTGGCGGGCTCACCCTTGTCGGCGTCGGGCCGGTCCTTCTCGTTGCTCACCATGCCGCTCAGCTTGGGCTGGAGGAAGAAGCCGTCGCCCCGTGCTCGGGGCCACGGCGTCCAGGCCACGCCCGTGGAGACCGTGAGCGCCCGGCCCGTGCCGCAGTTACCGATGTTATCCGTGCAGCGGCGGCGCGCGTACCGGGGCGTGACTTCAATGACCAGGTCGGTCTGGTCCGACAGCTGGAGGTTCGTGCCGAGAGGGAGCGCCACGTGGAGCGTGCCGCCCACGAGTGGCCCCGTCAGCAGGAGGGAACCCGTCACCAGCGGCGAGATCCAGAGCGCGTGCGCGGGCCGCTCTCCCACGGAGGACCGCGGCTCCGGCGGCTCCACGGCCTGGGCCTGGGTCGCGGTGAGGAGAAGGAGCACCGGAATCAGCATCGCCTTGTTCAACGCATGCCTCCTGCTGCGAGTGGGGACGGACCCTTGCTGGAGCAAGGGTCGTTCCACCCGCGTGGATGAGGCCCGCTCAGAGTGCCTTCGCGCCCGCGCACGACAAGGTTGTCAGAGCTCGCGCCCGCTGATGCCGGACACAGGTGTCACACGTGCCGTTCGGCGATCGCCGCGAGCTGCGCCGTGACGGTGCCCCAGCCTTCGTGGAAGCCCAGGTCATGGTGCATGTTTCTGTCCGCGCTGTTCTTGTGCATCACGTGGGCGCTGTAGTCGGTGCCCTGCGGATGATCCTTCAGCGTGATGATGGCGGTCATGAGCGGCATGCCAGACACGTCCGCGGGCCGCCAGCCAGCGACCATCACGTTCGTGAACACGATGCGCTCGAGCGTGTCGACGGCGAGGAAGCACGCGCTGAGGTGCGGCCCGAAGTCGCTGGTGGCTGTCTCGCTGAAGTGCGTCACCAGCGCGCCGCCGGGCCGCAGGTCCATCTCCAACACCTTGCACCGCGACGGCGCGGGCACCCACCACTGCTCGAAGCTGGCAGGGTCCGTCCAGGCCTTCCAGACGACAGCGCGCGGCGCCTTGATGATGCGCGAGATGCTCAGGTCGAGCTCGGGATTCAGGGCAGGGGACATTCGATTCACTCCTTGGGTGATGCGGCGGTGACGAACTGTTCCAGCCGGTCCGTGCGGGCCTCCCAGAGGGCGCGCTGCGCGGACAGCCACGACTCCACGGCGGCGAAGGGCTTCTTCTCCAGCGCGCACGTCCGCACACGCCCTTCCTTGTGCGTGCGGATGAGCCCGCTGTCCTCCAGGAAGTGGATGTGCTTCATGAAGGACGGCAGGGCCATGTCGAAGGGCTTCGCCAGGTCACTGATGCTGGCGGGGCCCTTTCCCAGACGCGACAGCACAGCCCGACGGGTCGGGTCCGCGAGCGCCTGGAAGATGCCGTTCAGTTGTTCTGGATGCTTTTCCACGAGGCTAAGTAATGCCTTGAGATACTTAGCGCAAGGGCTAAGTAATTCGCCGGGCCAGGGCGCGGTGGCGCCCTTACGGAACTGGGGGAAACGGTGGCTTCTGGAACGTGGGCACGGGCAGCGACACGTTGACGGGGAGGTCCCGCGTGTCCCCTGTCTTCAGGAACGCGATGACCTTCGGAAGGATTTCGGGGTGCTGTTCGAAGACGGGGGCGCGCGTGTGGTGCACGCCCCGGTGGACCAGGAGCGCCCGGCCATTGGGAAAGTACGGCAACAGGCCCAGCGTGTTGTCGATGGGCGTGGAGGTGTCCCAGTCCCCATGGAAGAAGAGCACGGGGGTGGGGTTGGGAGCAGGGAGCCGCAGCGTCGCATCCACTTCCGGAGTGGGCCACGCGTCCGCGGAGGCGATGAGCGCATCGAAGTCCGTCATGCCCAACAGGTCCGTTCCAGAGTCGGTTCGAAGCAGGTGCCCACGCTCGGCGGAGACGCCCAGGCTGCTGTCGATCAACGGGGCGAGGATGCGGACCGGTGAGTCGTCGCCCTGGCGTTCCTGGAGGACCTCCCGCGCCCAGTCGTCGTAGTGGCGGTGATAGAGGGAGAGCACGAAGGCGGGCCAGTCCTCCGGTGGGCGCAGCAACGCGGCCCGGAAGTCCTCCAGGCCCAGCACCACGGTCCGAGGCTTGCCCGCCGCATCCTTCACCTTCACGCGGGTGGGCCCACTCGCCAGACGTGCGTGAACGGCGCGCAGCGCCTGCATGACGCCGCCCCGCGGCAGCCACGGTGCGAGCTCCGGGGCCCGGTCCGCATCCCAGGCAATCCGCTGCAGCACCGCGAAGACGTGCGACGGCATGTCGAAGGCGTTGTCGAGCGGCTCCACACCGGAGAGCCAGGCCCGTGCCACGATCTCCGGGTGGAGCTTCATCACGGCGAAGCTCCACTGCGAGCCGAAGCTCTGTCCGGAGAGGGTGATCTGCGCGTACCCCAGCGCCCGGCGCAGGTCGTTCACGTCCTCGGCGCACTGGACGAGGGTGTAGCCTGCCAGGTCCTTGCCGGGATGGGCGGCCATCGCGTCCCGGGCCAGCTTCACCATCTCCGACGCATCCGCCGCCAGGGTTCGTGGCCGGTCCAGGGGCTGGTGCGGACGGGCCACCAGCAATTCCTCCCCGCGCTTGGAATAGCCGCGCTGGTCCATGACGACCACGTCCCCGGCGGCGGTGAAGGGAAACACGCCGGCCAGCTGCTTCTTCGCGGCGGCGTCCTCGTCCGTGAAGGCGTTGAGGTAGCTGCGTGCGGGGCCGCCCGGAAGGATGAAGATGGGAGGCGCCCCGGTGGGCCGCGCCGCCTTGACCCGAGCGAACCCGACACCGATGAGGCGGCTGTTCGAGACCGCCCGGTTCTCCGGGACGAACAGCGTGCCCAGCTCGTACTGGACCGGCGCTCCTTCGGCTGTCTTCGTGGTGCCGTTTTCCCAGACGATTTCGCCCGCACGGTGAGAATCCGTGCTTGCGGCATGCGCGGGGGTGGTGAGGAGAACGAGGGCGAAAATTCGCGGCAGTCTGAAACGCAAGGGTGGGCGCCTCCCGGGCCGTGCATGTTCCCGGCTTTCCGCCCATCAATCCAGCCTGACAGTCGAGCAAGGGCAGGGCGCTCTGGCATTGCACCCGATCGCTCACCATGTGATAGCCGCGCCCCCCACCCTGGAGGAACGATGCTGAAATGGATTGCCTGGCTGTCGCCGTGTCTGGCCTTGCTGAGCGCGGGATGCATGCCATTGGAGGCGGACGACGTGCGGGAGCCGGAGGCTCAACAGCAAGCGTTGCCGGGCTCGGAGGTCATCGACTTCGCCTCCGCGAGCACGCAGGCGAACACGGACGCGTCGGGCAAGAGCGGCGGCATGGCCGTGCTCAAGACGAACAGCGCGAACTGCACGGTGGGCGCGTACGCGGACTGCTATGCGCAGTACATCGAGTTCAGCCCCAGCTACACGGGCTCTCTGTCCTTCAATCTCTCCAGCCTCACCCAGGCCGCGCCCACCCCGGCCCAGGTCACCCAGCTCAGCCTGCTGACGAAGTTCCAGGGGCCCGGCGTCGCCGCGTCATACTACCAGTGGCAGCTGTACAAGTTCTCCACCTCCAGCTGGGTCAGCATCGCCAACTCGCAGGGGCGCGGTGACTGGGTGTGGACGCCGGCCCTGACGCTCGCGCTCCCCACCACCGAGGTCGCGTCGAACTTCGTGTCGAGCACCGGGGAGATTCGCGCGCGCATCATCAAGGGCGCGGGGACGGACGCGGCGCAGCTGGACAGCCTCCGGCTCCAGGTGGCGTGGGACATCTCCACGACGTGCACCGCGGAAACGGACGCGGCCTTCTGCGCGCGGCAGGGCGCGAGCTGCGGTCAGGTGAGCGGCACCGACAACTGTGGCCAGGCCCGCACGGTCGCGAGCTGTGGCGCCTGCCAGAGCCCGCAGACGTGCGGCGGTGGTGGCACTCCGAACGTCTGTGGTGAGGCTTCCTCCTGCACGGTGGCGGCCTTCCCCAAGGGCACCACGTGGATGTGGGACCTGGAGCACAACGCCATTCCCACCAACCTCAACGCCCAGGTCTACGTCGTGGACCTCTTCAATACGAGCACCGCGAAGATCCAGGAGTACAAGACCGCCGGCAAGAAGGTGGTCTGCTACTTCAGCGCGGGCTCCTATGAGGACTGGCGGGAGGACGCGAACCAGTTCCCGCAGGACACGTACTGCACCCCCGGGGAGAACTGCGCGCAGTCCGTGCACATCATGGGCGACTGGTGCACGGCCGGCGGCGGCTGTGAGTGGTGGCTGGATCACCGCAAGCAGGGAGTGCGGACGGTGATGACGTCGCGCATGCAGCTGGCGAAGAACAAGGGCTGCGACGCGGTGGAGCCGGACAACATCGACGGCTATTCGCACGACGATGAAATCAACTGCACCGACCAGGCCTGCTGGGGCCTGACGGCGGCGAACCAGCTCGACTACAACCGCTGGCTGGCCACCACCGCCCACTCCCTGTGCCTGGGCATCGCGCTCAAGAACGACGTGGACCAGGTTCCCGCGCTCGCGGACTCCTTCGACTTCGCCATCAACGAGGAGTGCCAGCGGTTCAACGAGTGCGGCGCGTACAAGACCTGGTTCACGAACAAGAACAAGGCGGTCTTCAACGCCGAGTACCGCAAGGACTCGAGCGGGGACATCACCAACTGGACGTCGTGCACGGGCACCGGCGCGACCTGTGCCTGCGGTGAGAGCGGCTTCGCCCAGGGGGACATGCGCACCCTGGTCTTCAGCACCGCGTCGGTCCGTTACGACAACCTCCAGTTCACCTGCTGGTAGCGCGGGCGGGCCGGGGCGGTCATCGGGCCCCGGCCCTTCCTGCACTCAGTACGAGACGGTCGCGGTGTAGGCGAAGTGGTCGGAGCCGTACTTCTCCAGGCGCTCGGCGGGACCGGTGCCGATGCCCACGCTGACGTAGATCTGATCAATGGGCACGCCGCTGACGCCCGCGGTGTTCAGGTGGTTCATCCCGGGGATGTCCTGCGACAGCGCGCGGTTGAAGTCTCCCACCAGGACGACAGGCAGCCCCCGGCCGCGCAGCTCCGCGACGACCTCGCGCACCACGGTGTTGTGCGTCCGCCAGCGGTCCTGACGTTCCGGGTGCTCGCCGTTCCAGGCGCCGGAGATGTAGTGGGTGTTGATGAACGCCAGCTTCGCGCCGGTCGCGAGGTTCTTCAGCACGACCCAGTTCACGAAGCGCGACGGCGTCACGTCGGCCTCACCGCCGTGCGTGAGGCGGGAGCCGTCGCCCGTCTTCTCGAACTTGTTCTTGCGCCAGGAGATGGCGATGGAATTGCGCGCGTCCAGCCGGCCGTCACCGGGCCGGAAGTGGGCGTAGGCATCCATCGCATCGAGCTTGGAGTGGCCCTCCGCGGTGTCCACCTCCTGCCAGCCGATGATGTCCGCGAGCGGCCTCGTGTTCGCCTGCCCGTGCCACGTGTTGTGCGTCGCGACCGTGGTCGTCGCGGCGGCGAGCGCCGCCGGTGCTGGCTCCTCGGATGGAGCGGGCACGAGCCCCAGCGACAGCAGCAGGCTGAGGACGGCCGACGACAAGAGCTTGAGCATGGTTCCCTCGGAATGCGCGCCAGGGTCATTCCTGGCGCTTCCGTGGGAAGCTAGCTAAAGCAGTATTCGCTGAAAATACCGTGAAGAATGTTTCCGTCAGCCGAGGACGAAGTCCTTGGGGCGCAGCGGCTCCGGCTGAGGCTCTCCCAGCGACTCCAGCATGTTGATCTCCGCCGTGCGGGACATCGCGAGCAGGGGCAGATCGTTGGGAGCTTCTCCGAAGGGCTCCTCCAGCTCCTCGCTCAGGAGGTCCAGGCCGAAGAACGTGTAGGCGATCATGGCCGTGAGCACCGGCGCGAACCAACCCATCGACTCGGCGAGGCCGAAGGGCAGCAGCAGACAGAAGAGGTAGGCCGTGCGGTGCAGGAGCACCGTGTAGGCGAAGGGCAGGGGCGTGAGGCGGATGCGCTCGCAGGCGGTGAAGATGCTCATCATGGAGTGCACCCGTTCGTTCAAGGCGGCCCAGGTGATGTCGGTGAGCCGGCCCTCACGGAGCAGGCGGGCCAGCTCCAGCTGGTGCTCGCGCAGGAGGGCATTCGGGCGGTTGCCGCTGCCCAGGACGCGCGAACGCTCGGGCTCCTCGAGGTGGCGGCCAATGGCCTCACCGGCGTCTTGCGAGCGGAGGTGCGCGGCGAGCGCGTAGGGGAAGGCGATGGTGCGGTGCACCAGCCTCCGTGCCGCATGCCGTCCCACGTCGGGCAGTTCGGCGCGTCCGTCGTCCAGCAGCGCGATGGTCGCGTGGGTGAAGGCGCGCACCTCGATGATGAGCGCGCCCCACTGCTTCCGTCCCTCCCACCACCGGTCGTAGCAAGCGTTGTTGCGGAAGCCGAGGAAGATGGAGAGCGCGATGCCGAGCAGCGACAGCGGCGCGGGCGAGGTGATGGGAAGCCGGATGTAGCCCTGCTTGAGCGTCAGGACGACCAACGTGGCGAGCGCCGCGACCCCCAACACGTGAGGCAGGACGCGCGGGAGGATGGTGCCGCGCACGACGAACAGGAGCTTGAAGAAGCCAGGGCGAGGACGAACGATCACAGGCGCGTCTCGTGCCCCAAATCCCCGGCTGTCGCAAGCGGTCCGCGCTGTGACGCCGCGAATGACCCTTGTTCATCCCGGGTGCATTGCCGCCCTAGACTGCCTCCCTCCTGGAGGCTGAATGCACCCGAAGAGACTTCACCGGTTCCCCATGTCCACGTTGCGCTCCCTGACCGTGGGGGTCGCGCTGGTGTGCGCCACTGGCTGCTCGGACGATGAGGGCGTGGACGTCCCCAACCCACTGACCAACCCGAAGGACGGTCCCCCGGCCGGCAACCCGAACGCCGAGGCGACGTGCACCGTGCCGGCCGAGGCGGGGCTCGCGGATGTGTCCCGGCCCACCACTGTCGTCGGGACGGGGACGCCGGCGAGCTGTACCTCGGATGCCTTCGTCAATGCCGTGGCGAAGGGTGGGGTCATCACCTTCGACTGCGGCCCGGAGCCTGTCGTCATCACGCTGGACCGGACGGCGAAGGTCTTCAACGACAAGGGGCCGGAGATCGTCATCGACGGCAAGGGGCTGGTGACGCTCAGTGGCGCGGGCAAGCACCGCATCCTCTACATGAACACCTGCGACCAGGCCCAGGTGTGGACGACCTCTCACTGCCAGGACCAGGACCACCCGCGGCTGACGCTCCAGAACCTCACCTTCGTGGACGCCAGCTCCAAGAGTGAGAAGGAGTACGACGGCGGCGGCGCGGTCTGGGTGCGCGGTGGGCGGGTGAAGGTCCTCAACTCCCGCTTCTTCAACAACCTGTGCGCGGACACCGGCCCGGACGTCGGAGGCGCCGCGCTGCGGGTGTTCGACCAGTACGACGACCGGACTGTCTACGTGGTGAACACGACCTTCGGCGGCAAGGAGGGCTACGGCGGGGTCGGCTCCAACGGCGGCGGCATCAGCAGCATTGGCGTGTCGTGGACCCTCATCAACAGCCTCTTCTCCCACAACCGGGCCATCGGAAACGGCGCCAATCCCGCGCAGCCGGGCACGCCCGGCGGTGGCAGCGGCGGGGCCATCTACAACGACGGCAACACGATGACGCTGTCGCTCTGTGGCACGCGAATCGAACACAACGAGGTCAATGCGCACGGCAGCGCCATCTTCTTCGTGACCAATGACCACTCGGGCGACATCCGCATCGACCGTTCGGTCATCCAGAACAACAAGGGCGGCTCCTGGTACGTGACCTATCCGCAGATCTCGAACCACTCGGACACGCCCATCCGGGTGACGAACTCCACCATCGAGTGACGGCCGCCGTGCAGCCAGCGCATCTTCGAGGCATGGCGCCATCTGTTACATTCGGCGCCATGCGTGCATGGCTGTGCTTCGTGGTCCTGTTCTGCGCCCTCGGCACTCCGGCCCTGGGCGTCACGGTGGAAAGGGTGCCCCGGCCCGCCGTGGGCTCCTGGACGGTGGACCTCACTCCGTCGCACGTCCTCAGGCCCGAGGTACGGGCGGAGGTCGACGAGATGGCCCGCTCGCTCAACGACCGCGGGCTGGGCCAGCTCATGGTGGTGATGGTGGACACCACGTCGCCCCAACGCTCGCGTGAATTCGCGATGGAGCTCTTCAACCGCTGGGGCATCGGTCATCCCGGGAGGGACGACGGCGCGCTGCTCTTCATCGCGTACGCGGACCGCAAGGCGGAGATCATCCTTGGAGATGGAGTCGATGAGCCCGACGACCAGGTGGCCAGCGACGTGGTGATGGCGCAGGAGATCGTGCCTGCCTTCAAGCGTGGCGACCCGAACGACGCCGTGCGCGGGGGCGCTCAAGGCCTGAAGGAGCTCATCGAGAACTCGCGGCTCAACAACCCCGTCGCCGTCGCCGACGCCCCGAGCGCCGCCAGTGACGACGTCGAGCTCACGGACTGGGACCGGGAGGCGTTCCTGAGCACTCCGCACATGGAAGTGATCACGGTGGAGGAGTCCTCCTCTTCGCCGAACGTCGGCCTCTTCGCGGGCGCCGCGGGCGTGCTCGGCGCGGCGGGGCTCGCGGGCAGTGCCTGGCTCCGCCGTCGTCCGCGCAAGTGCCGGACGTGCGGCACCACTCGAGTGCGGCTCAGCGAGGCGGAGGATGATGCGCACCTCGACCCGGGCCAGCGGCACGAGGAGAAGCTGGGCTCCGTGGACTACGACGTCTGGTGGTGCGCGCCGTGCGAGGACGCGGCCGTCGAGCGCTATGGCCGGTTCTTCTCTCGCTTCAAGCGCTGCAAGAAGTGCGGCTACGTGACGGGCAAGCAGACCTCGCGGACGCTGCGGAGCGCGACCTACGACCACGGCGGCGAAGTGATGGTGACCGTGCGTTGTGGACACTGCGACCACGTCTCCACCTCGCGCCACAGCACGCCCCGACGCACGCGGTCCTCGTCGTCGAGTTCCTCGAGCTCCTCCCGCTCCTCATCGTCCGGAGGTGGGCGCTCGTCGGGAGGAGGCTCCAGCGGAAGCTGGTAGGACCCCCTGGCCGCTCAGGGCCGCGTCGGCGCCCAGAGGGCGCTGTGGGCCTCCGGCGCGTCCGGGGATTCCTCCGCCGTGTAGAAGTAGGCCGCGACCGTGGCCCGGCCCCGTCCTTCGGGACACGTCAGCGCGGCGGGGTGGCCGTGCCAGTGGGTGTCGCCGTGCGCCATCACGACCAGCCGATCGAGCACCGGCGCAATGCGGGCCTCGCACCGGGAGAGGTCGGCGTTCCACAGCTCCAGGTCGCCGCCCCACTCGGGCTCCCAGCCCGGGTTCAGGTAGTACAAGACCGTGAGCCGGCGTGTGAGCGCACGCATGCGATCGCGGTTGAAGTCCGCGTGGAGCGCCAGATGGCCCCCACGCAGCGTGAGGTGCAGCCCTGCGCCCCGGAAGTGCGGATCCGCGATGAGCCCTTTGATGCCGGTGATCGTCTCCAGGAAGTCGAGGAACGACATGCCCGAGAACTCCGCGAGCAGGTGCCGGAGCGCGCCGTGCACGCCGTCGAAGGCCTTGCGCTGAAGCTGTCCCAGGCGGGCCGCCTGTTCCGGATGATCACGGCGCAGCCAGGGGGCCCCGGTCGCGCCTGGAAAGACGCCGGCCAGCTCCGTCGCCAGCCGCTCTCCCAGGAAGCCGTCGATGACGACGTGCGGATGGGGCCGGGCGGCGCCGTAGGTGTCGCGATGCGCCAACCCGAGCGAACGGAGCGCCGTCCGGCTGAGGAAGAAGCTCGGGCCCAGCAACGGGCCTTCATCGACGGTTGCGACGCTCACGGGATCTCTTCCTCTGGGGGTTGCTGGCCGCCGATGATGCCATGCGCACGAAACGCACGTCTCTTCCTGCCTCACCCGGGGGCGTCGCCTTCGGTCTCGAGGAGTGCCGCGAGGAACAACGCATACGTCAGCTCGGCGACGGGCCGACGCTCCCTCCGGGCCTGGAGGCGCAGCGCCTTGGGCAGGGAGCAGGACTGGCCCCGTTCACCGTCGCGCATCTGGACATAGCCTCGCGGGGAGTAGCCCATCACCTGCCAGCCCATGTGACACAGCGCCCGGCTGAGGTCGTCGGTGAGCTGGTGATGGAGGGCGCGAGCGATGGGGACGGGGCGGAAACGCTCGCTCGACCAGCCTTCCGTGTCCTCGTGCCAGCCGCGTGCGCGCAGGTAGTTCACCTTGCGCGCAAGTGACAGTCCGCCGACGTGGCGCTCGAGCTTCATGGGACCCCTTTGGAGCGGGCGTGGAGCATCGCTCCCATATTCCACACACCCACAGCGTCCCCTACAATCCAAGATTCTCGTTCCACATCGACCGGGACGAAACGCCCCGGAGGCCCGAAGACCATGGCGACGACGACTCGAGTCCCTCAGACGATCGACGCCTACCTGGCGGCCGTATCCGACCCGGCGGCGAAGAAGACCTTGAGCGCCTTGCGCACGCAGCTGCGCAAGCTGCTCCCCAAGGCCACCGAGACCATCAGCTACCAGATGCCCGCCTTCAAGGTGGACGGGAACCTCGTGGTGGGCTTCGCGTTCTTCAAGAACAACTGCGGCTTCTACCCCGGCAGCGGCAGCGTGGTGCCGGCGCTGAAGTCGGAGCTGGAGGGCTACACCACGTCGAAGAGCGGCGTGACCTTTCCTCCGGACGAACCGCTCCCGGCGAAGCTGGTGAAGAATCTGGTGCAGGTGCGGCTCGCGGAGATCGCCACGCGCGCGAAGAAGCCCGCGGCCGCGAAGAAGGCTCCCGCCAAGGGCTTCCAGGTGGGCGTGGTGCGCACGCTGCCCATGAGTGCCCCGGAACTGTGGGAGTGGATCACGACGCAGCCCGAGCGCTGGCTGGGCCCGGGCGCGACGTTGAAGGCCAAGGCGGGAGGCCGGTATGAGGCCCCCAAGCGTCGCGGCGCACCCGGCGTGCGAGGCGAAGTCCGGGTGGTGAAGCCCGGTCAGCGCCTTCGCATGACCTGGGAGACGGACGGCTGGAAGAAGCCGGCGACGTTGCAGCTCACGGTGACGCCGAAGGCGAAGGGTGCCTCCCTCCACGTGCACATGGAGAAGCTTCCAGACGCGGAGGTCCGCGAGGCCATGCGCGAGCGCTGGTCGAAGGTCCTCGCCCGGGTTGCCTAGAGTCCATCAAGGCGGCTCTCCCGCACTTCGTGTGGTTCCCCTCTGGGGAGTAGGCAGACGCGGCAAGCTGCCGGCGGGGCGAATACAGCCTGGGAATGGAAACGCTGTACCTACTTCCTGGGTGTAAGGAGGACCGGGTGGCGCACGGTAGCGCGGCGGGTGTCGTCCTCGGGGTGCGCATGGAGGGCACGGGAGCACGATGTCCCTCCTGCCAGACGCCCAGTACCGCGGTGCATGGCAGCTACGTCCGACGCCCGGCGGACCTGCCCGCCGCAGGACGCGTCGTGCAACTCGAGCTGCGTGTGCGGCGCTTCTGCTGCCGAAACCCGGACTGCTCCCGCCGCACGTTCGCGGAGCGGCCGGTGCGCCTGCTGGCCGCTCAGGCTCGGCGGACACGGCGGCTGGCCACCGCGCAGTGCGCTGTTGCAATCACAGCCGGGGCGGAGGCTGGGGCCAGGCTGCTCAAGCCCCTGGCCATGCCCACCAGTCCCGATACCCTCCTGCGGCTGATTCGTCGCGCTCCGCTGCCTCCGCCCAGCCCTGCTCGCGTCCTGGGCCTCGACGACTGGGCGCTGCGCAAGGGGCGCACCTACGGCTCCATCCTTGTCGACCTGGAAGCGCACCGCGTGCGGGACGTGTTGCCAGACCGCTCGACTCCCACTGTGAGCGCCTGGCTGCACCAGCACCCCGGCGTGGAAGTCATCGCCAGAGACCGGTCGACCGAGTACGCACGAGCGGCGGTGCTGGGCGCTCCAGAGGCACAGCAGGCGGCGGACCGCTTTCACTTGCTGCTTGACTGGACGGCAAATGATGGAGCGCTGGATGACCAGCGCTCACCCCCGCCTTCGAGCGCTACCAGCCGTGTCGAGCGCAGACACTTCTCCTGCACGTCGTCACACCAGCTTCTCGCGAACCCACGCCGAAGCTCGCGCCCGAGGGGAGAGCCGCTCCCGGCGTGTCGCCGCATACGAAGCCGTACGGCGGCGTCACCTGGCCGGGCAGCCTCTGCTGAGAATCAGCCACACACTGGGACTTGCGCGCGGGACGGTACGCAAATACGCAGCCGCCGAAGTCTTCCCCGAGCGCGCGGCGCGCGTGCCCGGACCGAGCATCCTCGACCCTTATCTGGAATACCTGACGCGGCGACACGTCGCGGGGTGTGAGAACGCCCGCGAACTCTGGCGGGAGATTCGGGCCCAGGGTTTCCGTGGCACCTCGAGGCAGGTCCACCGTTGGCTCCAGGTGCGACGGACCGTTCCGCCTCGCTCAGGGGCACGCGGTGACCCCGGCGGCAACTGGTGGTCGAAAGGCACGCGCCCCGATGCTCTCTCCTCCCCGAAGCAGTTGGCATGGTTGGGCGTGAAGAGGCCCTCGGAATTGACCTCCGCTGAGACCGCGACATTGGCGCGCATCGAGCAGGACGAGGAAGCGTCACGTGTCGTCGCATTGACCCGTCGGTTCTGCGAACTCGTGCGCTCGCGGGGCGTTTCACAGCGAGCAAGGCCAACGAGGTCTTGTGGGCCCTTCGAAGCGTGGTTGGACGAGGCTCGTGTGTGCGGGGTACGGGCAGTGGAAACCTTTGCGGAGGGCCTCGAACAGGACGGTGATGCCGTCCGGGCCGCCCTGACCTCTCCCTGGAGCAACGCCCAGGCCGAGGGCCAAATCACGAAGCTCAGGCTTCTCAAACGTCAGATGTATGGCCGCGCCAACTTCGACCTACTGCGTCGTCGAGTGCTGCTCACCGTCTGAACCTACGGTCCACACGAAGTTCGGGAGAGCCACGGAACTGGGCTACTCCCACCTCTCGCCTTGCGAGCTGTATGCCCCGGCCACCGGACAGTGGTCGCTCACCAGCGGCGTATTGACGCCCCGCTCGAACGCCTCGGCCACGCTGCTGCCCCAGGGCAAGGTGCTGGTGGTGGGCGGCCATGGCTACGGCGACCAGGTCCACGGGGAGGCGGAGCTGTTCATGTCATGAGGAGTCCGTCATGGGTTGCCTTGGGCAGACGCGGTGCAATCCCTTGCGGGTGAGCTGGACGCGGAGGGGAGATGCAAATGCTTGCGCCACCTTTATTTCCCGGCGCCCGCTGCGATATGACAGGCGGCGAAAAAGGCTCTCGAAATCCAGGGGGGATGCCGCGTGTCGGATTCATCAGACGACGTGCTGCGCCATGTCGGAAAGGCAGCGCAGGGAGTCCGGGAAGCGGAGACGGCCGCCCGTCAGGTTCGAGCCGGTGAGCCGCCCGTCCAGGCTCTGAAGCCCCTGGAGAATGCCCTGCGGCAGGTGCCAGGGGTTCAGCAGGCGACACAACAGGTCCAGGGCCTCCAGCAGGCCGCGGCCGTGGCGCGGGGGGCCCTGGGCGCCGTGGGCGGGTTGGAGGCCTTGTCCGGGATGGTCCAGGCCCTCGGTGGCCAGGCGCCATTGGACAAGGTGCGCTTCTCCTTCCAATCCAGTGCCGCGCCCGGCGCCGGCTGGCGCGTGGTGGCCCTGCATGCGCGAGAGGGGCTCAGCGAGCTCTACACCTGCGGGGTGGACCTGGCGAACGAGCACCTGAACGCGGATGTGGATGGGCTGCTCGGCGCCTCGGCGGAGGTGCTCATCGCCCATGAGGCGGGCGCGCGCCGCCTGTGCGGCATTGTCCACCAGGTGGAGCATCTGGGCACCCAGGCAGGGCATCTGCTCGCGCGCGCGCACGTGGTGCCCGCGCTCTGGTCGCTGTCGTTGCGCAAGGACCAGCGCATCTTCCAGGGGAAGACCGTCCCGGAGATCCTCGAGGAGGTGCTCATCCAGGCGCTACGGCCCTTCGAGCGGCCCTTCCGGCTGGAGTTCAACCGCGAGTACCTGCCGCGCGAGTACTGCGTGCAGTACCGGGAGTCGGACCTGGACTTCCTCCAGCGCCTTATGGAGGAGGAGGGCATCGTCTTCTACTTCGACCACTCGGGGGAGCAGGAGGAACTGGTCCTCATCGAGGAGAACGAGCAGTCGCCCGCGTGTCAGGCGGTGATGGGGACGCCCATCACGGTTAAGGGCCCGGAGGCGGCGACCGCCTCGGACGAGTGTCTTCGCCACTTCGACTATTCGCAGCAGCTGCGCACCACCAGCACGGTGGTGCGGGACTTCAACTGGACGCACCCGGACTACGATTTGACGCGGGAGTCCCGGAGCAAGGATGAGCTGGGCCGGGAGCGCGAGTCCTACGAGTACCCCGCACCGCTCCTGGGGCCGTATGACGTGGGGGAGAAGAAGTACAAGTACGAGCCGGCCCAGAAGCAGGAGCTGCTGCGCCGTCAGGCCTTCCAGGCCGAGGGCAAGCGGGGCCTGGGCGAGGGCTATGTGACGGGCTTCACGCCGGGGTACATGTTCGAGCTGACGGGACATGGCCACGCCGCGCTGGACGAGTGGTACCTGCTCACCCGGGTGGAGCACCACGGCGACGCGTCCGAGGAGCTGACCCAGGACTCGTTGTCGCTGCGCGCGCCGGGCGAGCGGCGTGAGCGCTATCGCAACACGTTCGAGTGCATCCCGCTGGATGTGCCCTTCAAGCCTGAGCGTCGGCGTCCGCGCGCGAGGATGGCGGGGTTGCAGACGGCGACGGTGGTGGGGCCGTCGAGCGAGGAGATCCACACCGACGAGCACGGCCGCATCAAGGTGCAGTTCCATTGGGACCGGCAGGGGAAGCGGGACGAGAAGAGCTCCTGCTTCCTGCGGGTGGCGCAGGCGTGGGCGGGGCTGGGGTGGGGCTTCTTCTTCCTGCCGCGCATCGGCATGGAGGTGCTGGTGGACTTCCTGGAGGGGGACCCGGACCGGCCGCTGGTGGTGGGCTGCGTCTACAACGGGAAGAACTCGCCCCCATATGCGCTGCCCGAGCACAAGACGCGCAGCACCATCCGCACGTCGAGCTCCAAGGACAGCGACGGGTTCAACGAGCTGCGCTTCGAGGATGCCAAGGACTCCGAGGAGATCTTCCTGCACGCGCAGAAGGACTTCAACGAGGTGGTGTTGCACAACCACACCACGTCGGTGAAGGCGAATCAGACGAACGCGGTGGACGGCTCCCAGACGGAGACGGTGGGCGGTGACCAGTCGATATCGGTGACGGGCAAGCGCACCAAGTCCGTGGACAAGGACGAGACGACCACCGTCAAGGGCAAGCGGACCGAGACGGTGGACAAGGATGAGGACATCACCATCAATGCCACCCGCACGGAGAGGGTCACCGGGAAGGAGACGCTGAGGCTGGATGGCGGGCGGGAGGCGACGGTGAAGACGCAGGAGAAGCTCACCGTCAATGGCAACCGCCAGGAGACCATCAACGGCGATGACGACCTGACCGTCACCGGCTACCGGAAGGACCACGTCACCGGCGTGTACGAGATGAAGGGCGACGCGCAGGTGAAGGCCCTCCAGGGCGAGGTGAGCATCACCCTGGAGGGGAAGATCGACGTCTCGGGTCAGTCGAAGACCATCGAGATCCACAACAGCTCAGGCTCGATGAAGTACGAGGGCTCGAAGATCGACGTGACTGCCAAGAGCGAGCTGAACCTCGTGTGCGGCAACGCGAGCATCTCGCTCAAAAAGGACGGCACCGTCGAAATCACCGGCAGCACCGAGATCACCCTGAGCTCGGGCAGCAGCGTGGTGAAGGTGTCGCCCCAGGGGGTCTCGAGCTCCGGGGCGAAGATCACCTCGTCGGCGGTGGCGATGCACGAAATCTCAGGTGGGGTGGTGAAAATCAACTAGCAGGTCGGGTGTTCCCGGGGGACCAGAGGATGGAATCACTCACCAAGCCACTCGAGAAGGTGATGGAGGCCGCGGAGTTCTTCATGCGGACCTCCTCGCTGCGGCTGCTCTACGTGACGACCACCGATCTGCTTCGCATTCCGGTCCTGGAGCACGTCTTCGCGACGGAGAGCCTGCCGGAGAACTGCTCGGCGTTCCTCTTGCTCGAGGCGCCCACGGAGTCCGCGGACGACGGATGGAGCCTTCGCTCGGACGAACTCCGGATGGATTGGCAGACGCTGCTCGATGAGGCTCCCGGTGGTTTGGAGCCGCTCTGGCCAGAGCAGGCCTCTCGTTCGACGCTCTCACGATTCGGGTTGGAGCTGGGCCGCGCCCTCGCGGGGATGCGGGCCCCGATGACCGGGCTCGTGGTCGTCCTGGCGCCGGTGTGGATCAAGGACGCCGAGCGGTGGCGGCAGGACCTCACCACGCTGCTGGGCGTGAGGCAGCTCGAGCGTGTCCGCTTCATCGTGGTGGAGGTGGACTCCACGCACACGGCCGAGGTCATCGAGAAGCTCGGGGCGCGAGCCGAACGGGTGGACGCGGGCGTCGACCTGGCTGCTCTGCAGGACGAAACGAATGCCAGCCTCGAGGCGCAGCGGACGGCGCCTCCGGGTTCCGCGGGGCCCCGAAGGTCGGGCGCGGCGGGCCCCGGGGTGACACCACCTCCCCGACCGCACAAGGTCGCCGCCGCGAGCGCCGAGGCACTGGCCGCCACCGCGGCGGCACACGGTCTGCCCACGGCGATGCTGGACGTGGATCTGATGCAGAAGCTCAAGGTCCTAGTGCTGACAGCCGCCAGCCACATGCGAGGGGGCGCGACCGCGGAGGCGGTGCGCGTGCAGCGAGAGGCCCGGGACTTCTGCGTGGCGCATGGCCTGCGCCGAGAGGCCGTGGTCAATGAGCTGGTCCTGGCGGGATACGTCCTGCAAGGGGGCAGTCCGGACCGGGCCCTGGAGGTCTATCGGGGGGCGAAGGCGCGGGCGCTGGACGCGGACCTGAACGAGCTGGGAGTGCAGGCGCAGCTCGCCATGGGGTCTTGTCTGCTGCTCCTCAAGAAGACCGACGCCGCCGTGAGTGCCTACTCGGAGGCGGGGCAGCTCGGCGCCCGGACGGGGGCGTCGGTCATGGCGATCGAGGCCTATCGCATGTGCGGCCAGCTCCTGCTCTCTCAAGGACGGAGCAAGGAGGCCGCCACCGCTTTCCAGCGCGCCCTCGGCGTGTCCACTCACGCGGGAGCAGAGGTTCAGCGGGCCTCGACGGCCAAGGAGGCTGCCCAGGCACTCGCGGTGGTCTGTCGCAAGCACGGCCTCCGTCAGCAAGCCGAGTCACTCGAGGCGCAAGCCTTGGTGCTCGAGGCTCTTTCGACGGCGCCGCCGTCGGCTTCGCCGAAGTCGAAGTGAGAGAGGCCGCACGATGCCCATCCAGAGCACTTTCTTCGACCTGGTTCTGGGCCAGGACATCCATCTGGTCGCCATTCCGACCCCCGCCGGGCCGGTTCCGACGCCCATCCCCATGCCCTTCGTGGGGATGGTCTTCGACCCGTTCGGCCTGGCGCTGGGGGCCGCCATTGGCATGGCCACGGGAGGAGGGCCTGGCGTCGTCGCCGTCAATTCGCTTCCCGCCACGAACTGCGGCACGAACGTCACCAACATGCTGACCCTGCCGCACGTCTCGGCGCCCGGCGTGCTGCTGGTGACGGCGGGCAAGCCAGTGGCGGAGGGAGACGCCGAGCTCTACTTCGGATCCAAGGACGTCACGCTGGCCGGGTCGCTGGGGGTGAGGCTCGGGGACATCGCGCTGAGCTGCAGCGACCCGGTCCGTCTTCCGACGAGCGTGGTGCTGGCCGTTCCCAAGGGGATGCCGGTGCTCAATCTCAACCCCATGGTCCCGGACCTGAATGCCATCGCGATGGCGCTCATCATGAAGGGCCTGGGGGCGCTGGCGAGGGCGGGGGCGCGTCTGTTCCGGCGCATCCGCGCGTCGAACTTCATGCGCCGCCTGAGTCAGCGCCTGGGGGGCTGCCATCCACCGGCCAATGCCTCGCGCTGGCGCCAGATGTGGTCTCGAACGGTCCGCTTCGTCACGGGTCACCCGGTCGACGTCGTGACGGGCAATCTTTTCACCGACGTGACGGAGGTCGAGTTGCCGGGCCCGCTCCCGCTGGTGCTGGAGCGGGTCTACGAATCGGCGGGGTCTGCTCAGTCCCGCGCCCTCGGGTTCGGTTGGGCCCACACCCTCGATGAGTCGCTCTGGGCGGAACGCGGTCGAGTCGTCGTGCGGTGTGGGGACGGACGCGAGGTCGAGTTCCTCACGTGGGACCTGCCGACGCGCGTGATGCGGCCGGGGGATGCGTTGGAGCGCGTCATCCACAAGATGACCTTGCGGTGCATCGGGAGGGATCGCTTCGAGGTCGAGCATGCGAACGGACGCATCCACGAATTCGCACCGGTCGAAGGTGATGGAGCCCGCCGCGCGCGGCTGGTGCGCATCCGCTCGCGGGATGGGCACCACCAGATTGGCTTGTCCTATGACCGGCATGGGCGATTGGAGTGGGTCCGGGACAGCGCTGGTCGACTCATCGGCTTCGAGCACGACGGGAATGATCGGCTGACCGCGCTGAAGCTCCCGCTCTCCCGGGAGAAGGGTTGGTACAAGCATCGCGAGTACCGCTATGACGTGCGGGGAGACTTGGTCGAGGTGCGCGACGCGGAGGGGCACGCCTGGCGTTATCAGTATGAGGGCCACCTGCTGGTGCAGGAGACGGACCGGGCGGGGCTGTCCTTCTACTTCCAATACGATGGGCGCGGCTCGCTCTCGCGGTGCATCAGGACGTGGGGAGACGGCGGAATCCACGACCACGAGATCGACTACGACGTCAGGAACAAGAAGACGGTCGTCAGCGACTCGTTGGGCGCCACGACGGTGTATGCCTTCAACCTCCGCAACCAGGTCGAGTCCGTGACGGATGCACACGGAGGGGTGACCCGTCACGACTACGACCCGGACACGGGTGGTGAGACGCTCACCGAGGACCCCTCCGGCGCGAGGACGACGAAGCGCTACGATTCGCGAGGAAACCTCGTCGAGGTCATCAGGCCCGACGGAGGCGCGCTCCGGCTCGAGTACCAAGGAGACCTGCCGGTCCGGGCCCTTGATGCGCGCGGAGGTGAATGGCGTTGGTCCTACAGTCGGGAAGGCCGGCTGGTGGAGTACTCCACGCCTTCGGGCCAGCGCTCCAGGTTTGGGTGGGAGCAGGGGATGCTGAGATGGACCGAGGCGGCGCCCGGGCGCCGTGTCGACATCGACTACGACGCGCAGCGGAACATCGCCGCCGTCCACCTGCCGACGGGCGCGGTGCAGCACTACCAGGCCGACAACCTGGGGCGGCTCGTCCGGGTGAAGAACGTCCGCGAGGGAGTGCTCAGATATCGGCACGACACCGAGGGGCGGGTCGTCGAGGCGCAGAGCGCGACGACGGTGACCCTGCGCATGGTCTACGACGCCGAAGGCAATCTCGTGGAGGTCAAGGACACCACTCGACACGTTCGCATGGGTTATGGCCATTACCATCGAGTGGTCTGGCGGGACGAGGGCGACACGCGCCAGTCCTTCGAGTACGACACGGAGGGTCGGCTGAGCGGGATGGTGAACGAGGCCGGCGAGCGATACGCGTTCATCCTCGATGCGATGGGCCGGGTTCGGGAGGAGGTCGGCTTCGATGGGAGCAGACACGTCTTCCTGCGGGACGCCGCCGGGCGAATCACGAAGACGCTGTCGCCGAACCATCACACTAGCGAGCACCGCTACGACGCCGTCGGGCGACTGGTCGAGGTGACGCACGCGGATGGCACCTTCGCTCGCTATGGCTATGACCTGGGGGGCCTCATGGTCCTCGCCGAGAACGAGTCGACGAAGGTCGAGTTCGAGCGCGACGCCATGGGACGGGTGACGATGGAGCGGGTCGCCGGCCGTGAAGTCCGGTCGACCTACGGACTGGACGGCGCGCGGACCGAGATGACCACCTCGCTCGGCGCGCGTCAGGCCATCGCTCGTGACGCCTCGGGGAGCGTCGAGGCGCTGTTCTTCGGGCACGCCGAGGACTTCGAGGGCGTGGCGGATGTGTGCTTCGCGCGGGATGGGTTCGGTCTTGAGGAGGCGCGGTGCTTCAAGAGCGGCGTTGACGTCGAATGGGAGCGCGACCCGGCGGGCCGGCCGCTGGGCCGAAGGACCGTCCGGCGTGATGGGCCCCCGCGAGCAGGAGGGCCGAAAACGGGGCGAGCGCCGCGAGAGCTTGATGCGCTCACGTATCATTGGCGAGGCGAGGATCAGCTCGCGGAGATCGTCGACGCGAGTCGGGGGGCTCGGGTCCATGACCATGACGCCCGTGGCCGGCTCATTCGCGAGCGTCGCCCCGACGCAGTCGTCGAGCGGGCGATGGACGCGGTCGGCAACGTCTACCGGACCGCTGACCGGGCAGACCGCCACTACGGCAAGGGGGGACGCCTGGAGCAGTCGGGCGCGTACCGGTACACCCACGATGCGGAGGGCAACCAGATCCAGCGTATCGGACCGGATGGCACCTGGTGCTACGAATGGAACGGGCATGGGATGCTCAAGGAGGTCTCGAGGCCAGACCGGACCAAGGTCTCCTTCGAGTATGATCCCCTGGCGCGAAGGACCGCCCGGCGGGTGGTGAGCCCCGAAGGCGTCGTCACGGCGGAGACCACCTTCACCTGGGATGGGCACGTCGTCGTGCACGAGATGGACAGCGGGCAGGGGCTGGTGACGTGGCACTTCGAACCCGACACCTTCCAGCCGATTGCGAAGGAGCAGGGGGGCCGTCGCTGGAACATCGCCTCCGATTTCCTCGGGGTTCCCACGGAGATGTATGACGAAGTCGGCGAGCTCGCGTGGAAGATGCAGCTCGACGTCTTCGGTGTCGCGCGCGTGGAGGTAGGCGAGGCTCGCGACTGCCCCTGGCGTTGGCCGGGGCAATACGAGGATGAGGAGACGGGGCTCTACTACAACCGGTTCCGCATGTTCGACCCCGAGCAGGGCCGGTTTCTGTCCCGAGACCCCATCGGGTTGCTCGGAAACACGAACCTGTTCTCCTATCCCAGCGACCCTGTCACGGGCATGGACCCGCTCGGCTGGATTCCCGCGCCTGCGGGGCTCCCGGATGTGCCGGGCGTCTACATCATCACGAACCAAGCGACGGGCCAGTCGTACGTCGGCAGCGCGGGAATCGGCTCACAGGGGATGGCCACCCGCGTCTCCAGCGTCTCGGGACATCCGAAAGCACAGCAGCTCCTCGGGATGGAGGGCACCGTCGTGCAGTACATGCGCGTCAACATGCCGGAAGGGCTGTCGGCGAGCGAGCGGAACAACATCCTGCGGTACTTCGAAGCCCAGCAGTACCAGCGGCAGGTGGCCGCGGGATTCACGATGCTGAATGGTGACTCCATCCAGGGGGCCAACAAGGTGGCCCATGCGGAAGGCCTCATCGAACGGCACGGCGTGACAGTGAGCAAGCGGCGCGTAACCTGTCGGTAGGAGGAACTGAGCACATGGGGACGTGGGGTTTCGGGAATTTCGAGAACGACACCGCGGGTGAGCATCTGGTCGGCGTCGTCAGGCCGCTGTTGCAGCAGATCGCCGACACCGTGAGGGACGAGGCGCTGATGGCCCCTGACGAGTACGACGGCGTCGCAATGATTTCGAATCTGGAAATCATCGCATGCCTCGCCGAGAGCCTCGGGAAGTCGTCAGAGTCGAAGACCGCGCCGGGGATGGAGTTGCCGCCGCCCGCGACGATAGAGAAGTGGCGGGAAGACTATCTTCGGGTCTGGGATGGCTACATCGACCAGTTGAATCCCAAACCCGATTTCAAGCGGCGTCGACGCAAGGTCATCCAGACGACCTTCGAACGAGTCCTCGCGGCGGCTCAGAGAGAGCACGCCCGATAGCTCGCCCCGACACGCGCCTCACGGTCCCACGTTGCTCTCGATGTGCTTGCGGCGCTTCTCGAGGGCCGTGCGCTCGGTGCCGGGCAGTTCGGGCAGTTCGGGCAGTTGGAGCCAGGCGCAGAGCAGGGCGTACTCGTAGCTCACGTAGTCCTGGGTGCGTTGGTCCAGGGACTGGAGGAGGGCGCGGACCTCGGGCAGCACGTTCCCGCCCGGGACGATGCCCGTCACCGTCACGGCCGAGGACGCTGCGGGCAACCGCGCCACTTGCGATTTCCAGGTGTCGGTGACCGTGAACCCGTCCCCTTTCGATGCGGGGACGGAGCCGGATGCAGGGACGGAGCCGGATGCAGGGACGGAGCCGGATGCAGGGACGGAGCCGGACGCGGGGATGGAGCTCGACGCAGGTGCGGAGCCGGACGCAGGGACGGAGTCGGACGCGGGGACGAAGCCAGACGCGGGTGTCCCGCCCATCCCGGAGCCAGGGGGCACGGGGTGCGGATGCGCGGCGGGCAGTGGTGTGCCCGTGAGCGCTGTCTGGGGGCTGCTGGGGCTCCTCGGCGCGATGGCGGCCCGGCGGCGCTCCATCTCCTGAGCGCCATCCGAGTGGTGCGGACCTGGGATGCCCTGGCCCGTTCCGGCGGGCACCCCGGGTTCACCTACAGGCGGAACTCCTTCTCCAGCAGCTCCGCCGCGCGCGCGGCTCCAGCCTCCGCTCGCAGCTCCTCCCGAAGGGCTGCGAGCCGCGTCGCGACGGCTGGGTCCTCCGTGAGCTGAAGCAGCGCGGAGCGCAACGCATCGGGCGTGGCGTCATCCGTGTCGATCCGCCTCGCGATGCCGAGCGCGACGAGCTGGTCGGCATTGGCGAACTGGTCCGTCGCCTGGGGCACGGCAATCATGGGCACCCCGCAGTACAGGCCCTCCTGCGAGCCTCCCATGCCCGCGTGGGTGATGAACGCATCTGCCTGTTCGAGCACCGCCAGCTGTGGCACCCAGCGGTGGACCTCCACGTTGTCTGGGATTGCTCCCAGATCCTCCAGCACCACGTGCTTGCCGATCTGCAGCACGATGTGCCAGCCGGGAAGCCCACCAAAAGCAGCGAGGCACGCACGGTAGAATCCGGGCTGGCGGGTGAAGGTCGAGCCGAGCGACACCAGCAGCACCTTCCGCGCGCCCGCGGGACGCTGCCACGAGCCCTGTGCCGAGCGATCCCCGAAGCACGGCCCCACGAAGGAGAAGCGCTTTCGGTCCACCCGGTCCGCCTGGGGTTGGAGCGCGCGAGGAATGAGCACCAGCCCGCGCGCAGGCTTCCCGACGAAGAGCATGGCGTCGGTCTCCGCCACGCCGCACTCCTTCAGCCAGGCGGAGTAGCGCTGGTAATGCGCCACGGCGCGCGGCTCGGTGCGCAGCATCTCCACCATCGCGGCCATGTCCTGCTCGTAGCCCTCCCAGGCGACGGAGGAGGGTGAGAGCTGGACCGCGGGAATGCCCCAGTTCTCTCCGAGGATTCGCGCCGTGGAACAGCCGATGTCGTAGAGGAAGAGATCCGGCCGGTCGTGCTCATAGGTCGCGCGCAGCTGCGGAAGCATGGACATGGCGTCATCGAGGAACATGTCCAGCTGTCCCACCAGGTCATCAGGCCAGCGTGTATCCGGTGCTCCTTCGCGGGGGAGCAGGGAGCGGTAGGGGCGAAGCTCGGCGCCCGTGCGGGAGATGGGTTCCGCGAAGGCCGCGTCGTTGGCGTACGTCACCCGGTGGCCTCGGGACACCAGCTCCCGGATGAGCTCCAGGCTCGGGTTGACGTGGCCATGGGCGGGGATGCTGACCATCGCGATGTGGGCACGGCGAGACATGGCTCTCTCCTGACGAAAGTTGGCGAGACGAACCGTCTCGTTTCGACAAGGTCCGCCGGAAGTGGATGAATGTCAAGACGAGACGGTCCGTCTCGTTTGCTGGTAGGCTGGCGGCCGATGGCTGACCCGAAGACCCCGGAACCGTCCCGCCGCAGTGAACGCTCCCGCCAGGCCATCCTCACGGCCGCCGTCGAGCTCGTTGGAGAGGTGGGCTATGCGCGTCTGACGGTCGAGGCGATCGCGGCGCGCGCGGGGGTGGGCAAGCAGACCATCTACCGGTGGTGGCCCTCCAAGGGGGCGGTGGTGCTGGACGCGTTCGTGGAGCTGAGCGGCGGCAACCAGCCCGCGGCGCTGCCAGACACCGGCAACCTCAAGGCCGACCTGAGGGTGGTGCTGCGCGCCACGGTGCAAGAGCTCACGGATCCGCGCTTCGAGCTGCCCTCGCGGGCGCTCACCGCCGAGTCCCAGTCGGACCCCGCGCTGGCCCAGCAGTTCGTGGAGGCCGTGCTGCGGCCCCACTTGAGGGCGATTCAGGAGCGGCTGCGCTCGGCACAGCAAGCAGGCCAGGTCGCGAAGGGGGTGGACCTGGACGTCGCGGTGGAGCTGCTCGTCGGACCGCTCTTCCATCGGTGGTTGCTTCGCACCGCGCCCCTCACGAGCGCGTACGCAGACACCGTGGTGGACCTGGTGATTGCCGCGCTGCGGCCCCTGCCCAAGGGCCGCTAGCGGGGCCTGGGGCCTTCCGGGCGAAGCGCTGACGGTAGTAGCGCCTCCACAGGTTCAGTCCCACCACCGTGGGCCCCAGGAAGCTCGCGAGCTGAAGGCCCTCGACGCCGACGTGCCTGGCGTTCACCACCAGGGCGGCGGTGATGGTGCCGATGCCCGAGGCCACCAGGGCGGCCATGTGCTGGAACCACCAGTGCATGCGGTCCTGGGGCGGCCGCATCCAGATCGAGCGCATCGACGCCCGTCATGCAAAGGCACGAACGTCGATGCAGGAATGGGGGCGCTTCGAAGACGGCTCGTCGATGCGTGTCGCGGGGACCTACTTCAACGAGCTCGTGAACACCGGCGACGGGCGCTGGCGCTTCACGCACCGGCGCTTCGTCGCGCACTACGCGGATACGGAGCCCGTGCCGGGCACGGTCTTCCCCGTGGGCCGCTGAGGTCCCCTGCCGGGTCCCGCGCCCCCGTCAGCGCGTCTTCTGCTGGTACGCCTTCACCAGCGCGTTCATGCGCCGCCCGCTCGGGTCCTCCTTGCGAGGGTCGGCGACGACGAGCACCCACTTGCCCGAGACCACCGTGGAGCCGACGGCGTCGCCGATGAGCGCCCAGCCGGCCTCCTCCGCTTTCCTGGCCTGCTCCGCGCCATTGAAGTGGCACACCGTGGCCTCGAGGCCGCTCACCTTTCCGGCGTGACACCTGCCGCCGGGCAGCTTCTCGCCGACGTCGGTGAAACCGGAGGGCGACTCACCCGCCGCCCTCCATGCGTCCAGCACCTCGTTCACATTGCTGGAGCAACCCGTCAGCAGCATCGCTCCCAGCACGAAGCCCATGCGCCGCATGCTCAGTCCCACCCCTTGTGCTTGTGTTTGTGCTTCTTGTGTTTGCCATGGCCATGGTGGTGGTCATCATCGTCGTCCTCCCGGATGATGATGACCTCGCGAGAGGGCGGAGGCGGCCTGCCTCCGACCTTCACGTCCACGTCCACGTTCACGCCCACCTGGATGATGGGGCCGTGGTACTGGGGCGGCGGCGCGAACGTCACCACCGGACGCGGCACGTTCCAGCCGCGATAGACCGTGTTGACCCGCACCCGCTTCGGGTTCTCCCGCTGGTACGCCTCGGGGTACTCACCGGCGTAGTAGTGGACGTCCTCCTTGTCCACGAACTCCTGGCGCGGCGGTGGCTCGTAGGCGTGGTAGTGCGGCCCGTCGTGATAGCAGTACTCCACCACGTCCACGTCCACCTGGATGTCGACGAGCACGTTGAGCACCACCGGATGGTGCCCGTAGTAGGAGTGCCGGGGGCCCTCGTAGCCAAAGGGCGTGGGGTCGCCGATGAAGACGTAGACGTTGTCGCGCGTGCGGTAGAGCGTGTCCGCGTACAACGGCGCGGCGGAGTGCACGTGCATGGATTCGAGGTGGCACAGCCCGTCCCCGGGCTGCCCGGTGCGCGGGTGCATTCCCGCGTATCTCCACTGCTTCGCCTCGGCCGTGCTGGCGGCCAGGAACAGCAGCGCCGTGGCCAGAGGGGCCAGATTCCTGTGTGACATGGTGAGGGTCTCCCTGGAGACGGGCACGCTCCAGCCACTCCCTGACCCGGACCACCCGAGGGCGATCACATCCAGGCGCGTGGCCCGCCTCCGCTGTGTCCGGAGAGGTACTCCACGCGCATTCCGGCGACAGCGGGCACGAAATTTTTCGGTGCCGCGATATCGCTGTTGATCAAGAGGCTGTCTCGACTTTCGAACCTGCCCTGGCGTGCGCGGCCGGGGCTGGACACTTCGTCTGTCCAATCCCAGACGGCACGATGGAAGGAGGCAAGCGTCCAGGGCACGCGGGGGTCCGATCCTGGATGGGCGGCCATTCCCTGGGGGGCATTGGGAGGGTCCGCTCGCGCCCATACCCTTTCAGGCCACATCGACCTGAAGCGAGGACCCCCCGATGTCAAACCCCCGCTGCTTGTGCCGTTCTCGGTTGCTCCGTCTCCCGGTGTTGATGCTCTCGCTGCTGCTGTGCAGTGCATGTGAGGCCGTGGGCCGGATCGAGTCCCCTGAAGTTCAGGCCCTTCCCATGGAGCCTGCGTCCGCCCCCGAAGAGGAGGCGCTTCCCCCGACGCCCCCCACGCTGCCTCCGACTCCCGCGGGACTTCGCCCCGTCGCGGTCTGGGAGGGGATGTTCGTGGAGGAGTGGGGCCGCGAGCACATGCAGACCTTCCTGCCCTGGAGCAACTCACGCGACAGCTGGGACTTCTACAACCTCGCCTACGGCCTGGACGCCAACACCGCGATGTACCGGGCCACCGGAAAGCGGGCGTACCTGGACCGGGCCCTGCTCTACGTCAACAACCTGGTGGCCTCCGCCCGCGTCTCCTCGGCGCTTCCCCAAAGCCAGTTCAAGGACGGATACCTGGGCTGGACCTCGACCCTGACGTCCCCCTCCGGGCAGGAGGTGCCGCTCTATGAGAGCTATTGCTGGCGCTACGTGACGCGCATGCTGCGCATCATCCGCGAGACGCCGGACCTCTACGGCTCTGGCAACTACCGCAGGCAGTACGACCGGCTGCTGGCGTTCACGGAGCGGAACATCTTCGACAAGTGGTTCCTGCGCGGGGCAAACGACTTCGTCTACCGCAACCGCACGCACATGGCCGCGCACTGGGCCTTCATCGCCATGGACCTGTCGCGGATGACCACCGACCCGCAGCGGAAGGCCCGCTACCTGGAGGTCTTCAGCAACATCAACCACGGCATGCCCAACTTCCCGTCCTCGCTGCGCGACAAGATCGCGCCCAACCCCGACCACCCGGCGGCCTGGTTCTGGAACGACAAGTGGGACACCAACGCCCAGCCCGGCCAGGATGTGGCGCACGCGAACAACGTGCTGGCCTTCATCGTCGAGGCCCACGACGCGGGCATGGAGTGGACGGACGCGGACATCCGCAGGTTCGTCGCGACGCTCAACACCGTCATCTGGCCCTCGCCCAAGGTGTATGCGGAGTTCGTGGATGGCACCGGGCCGGGGGATGGCTGGTTCAACGACGGGCTGATGAAGCTGGGCCGTTACGACGTCAACCTCCAGCGCCGGCTGGAGCAGCATCGCGTGGGCCAGAACAGTCAGTTCTTCGCCAACGGCGCGCTCAACGTGCGGATGCTGTCCGAACAGGCTTTGCAGTAGGTGGGGGAGGGGGGGCCCCGTCCTCGGACAGAGGACGGGGTGCGGTTTCGGCACTGTCAGCGGACCGTGCGGGCCGCGGGGAACATGCGGACCAGCAGGGCCGCCAGCGCGGAAGCCGTCGCCAGCAGCGTCACGCCCACCCAGCCCCAGTGGGACAACACCAGACTGCCGCTCGCCGCGCCCACGGACATGCCGATGAACACGCCGGCGAACAGCAGGGCGTTGAGGCGGCTGCGTGCTGCGGGCTCGATGCCGAAGACGAGCGTCTGATGCGCCACGAGCGTCACCTGTGCGCCCAGGTCGAAGCCAATCGCGCTGGCGCCAATCAGCCACAGCCGGTGATGGGGCTCGAGCCACGGCGCCGCGAACATCGTGGCGAAGGAGAGGACGGTCAGTCCGGCGCCCAGGCGCGTGACGACCTCCGGCCCGTAGCGATCCGCGATGCGGCCCGCCACCGGAGCGCCCAATGCCCCCGCCGCGCCCGCCAGACCGAAGGCCCCCGCGGCCGCGCTCCCCAGGTGGAACGGGGCGCCATGCAGCATCACGGCGAGGGTGGACCAGAACGCGCTGAAGCCAATGGAGATGAGTCCCTGGGCCAGCGCTGCCCTGCGCAGGGCGCCATGCTTGCGCCACAGGCCGGCCAGCGAGCCGAGCAGGGCGCCGTAGGAGAGCGTGTTGGTCGGATGGAAGCGGGGCAGGCCGCGCCAGGCCGCCACGCCGACCAAGGCCACGCTGGCGGCGGCGACCATGAACATGGCGCGCCAGCCGAAGCGCTCGGCCACCACGCCGCTGATGACGCGGGACAGGAGGATGCCGAGCAGCAGGCCCGTCATCACCGTGCCCACCACCTTGCCGCGCTCATGCTCGGAGGCCAGGGTCGCGGCGGCAGGGACGATGTCCTGCGCCACGGTCGCCGTCAGGCCCACGGCGAAGCTCACCACCAGCAGCAGCTGGATGTCCGGGGCCAGGCCGCCCAGCAGCAGGGCCACGCTCAGCAGCGCGGCCTTGAGGAGGATGATGCGGCGCCGGTCGAAGCGGTCACCCAGCGGCGTCAGCAGCAGGATGCCCAACGCGTAGCCCAGCTGCGTGAGCATGGGCACCAGACCCACCGCGGTGTCGGAGGCGCCGAGCGTGGCCCCCATCACCCCCAGCATCGGCTGGCTGTAATAGATCGCCGCCACCGACAGGCCGGCGCTCGCGGCCAGCAGCAGGCGCAGACCGTGCGACAGGGAGTTACTGGCGGCGGAGACCGGTGAGGGGAGGGCGGCGGTTCCATGTACGGCGCGAATGAAGGACATGAGGGTCACCTCGGGTGATGCGCGATGAGGTGACA
This sequence comes from Corallococcus sp. AB038B, assembly GCF_003668955.1. Classification (NCBI taxonomy): domain Bacteria; kingdom Pseudomonadati; phylum Myxococcota; class Myxococcia; order Myxococcales; family Myxococcaceae; genus Corallococcus; species Corallococcus sp. AB038B. The sequence goes on from NZ_RAWO01000002.1 coordinate 86,021, forward strand.
GTGCGTCAGAGAGAGAGGGGACGGTAGACGCCTGCTCCGTACAGCGGTTATACGCGTTGCGTATCACCATGCCCCTCCCCTCGAAGCCTGCCCGTCGGCGTGGGTCGCCGCCGAAGATTCCCGCGTCCGCCAGCGCCGACCGGCTGGAGCTGATGCAGACGTTCATCCGCATCGTGGACGCCGGGAGCCTGTCCTCCGCCGCCGCGCAGCTGGGCACCACGCAGCCGACGGTGAGCCGCCGGCTCCAGGCGCTGGAGCGTTCACTGGGGCTGCGGCTGCTCCAGCGCTCCACCCACGCGATGAAGCTCACCGAGGACGGGACGCGCTGCTACGAACGGGCGAAGGAGCTGCTGGCCAGCTGGGACATGTTCGAGTCCGACCTGCGCGGCGCGAGCGACGAACCCGAGGGCACCCTGCGCGTCGTGGTGCCTCACGCCTTCGGTCAGGAACTGCTGGTGGACCCGCTGACGGAATACCTGGGCCGCTACACGCGGGTCTCCGTCGAATGGCTGCTGCATGACCGGGCCGTGGACTTCATCGCGGACGGCATCGATTGCGCGCTCCACGTCGGCGAGGTGAAGGACCCCAGCGTGGTGGCGATCCGCGTGGCGGAGGTGCCTCGCATCGTCGTGGCCGCGCCCTCGGTGCTGACAGGGGGACGCGTGCCGGTGCATCCCGACGAGCTCGCGAGGCTGCCCTGGCTGTCCCTGCGCACGTTCTATCGCAACGAAATCTCACTCACCCATGTGGCCACCGGTGAGGTCCAGCCCATCGTCTTCCAGCCGCGCGTGAGCACGGACAGCCTCTACGCCATGCGCAGCGCCGCGGTGAAAGGCCTGGGCGTCTGCGTGGGCTCGTCCTGGGTGCTTCGGGAGGACCTCCAGCGCGGCCGGCTTGTGCACCTGGTGCCGCAATGGCAGGCGGCTCCCCTGCCCATGTACCTGCTCTATCCCGCCGCGCGCTTCCATCCAGCGAGGCTGCGCAGGTTCGTGGAGTGGATGCGGGAACGGATTCCGGCGGCCCTGGCGGTGGCCACTCGCACGGGGTGATGCGGCGTCTATCTGGCGGTGGGCACGAGGCCGTAGAGGGTGGTGACCTCCTGGGAGCGCGCGGCGTGCAGGGGGTCCGCCTTGTCCTTCGCCTTGGAGTGCCGTGCCGGGGTGGACTTCCGCCACGCCACCGTCAGGCCGCAGCGCTCGAACTGCTCCTCGATCCACCCGGCCGGACGCAGGCCCAGCAGCACCGCCAGGTCCGAGAGGATCAGCAATCCCTCTCCCCCTGGGTTCATCGCGGAGGGGAGCCCTTCGAGGAAGCGGCGCAGGAACTGGCTGTCCTCGTCGAACACCGCGCGGTCCACCCGGTTCTTGGGCGGCTCGGGAATCCACGGCGGGTTGCAGACGACGAGGTCCGCCTTTCCTTCCGGGAACAGGTCCGCCTCCGTCACCTGGAAGCGCTGGGCGAGGCCCAGCCGCTCCGCGTTCTCCCGTGCGCACGCCACCGCGCGGGAGTCGCAGTCCGTGGCCTGCGCGGACGCCGCTCCGCGCTGCAGCAGCAGGAAGGACAGCACGCCGGTGCCGGTGCCCACGTCGAACACGCGCTTGCCCTTCACGTCCGACACGGCCGCCAGCAGCTCCACGTAGTCCGTGCGCGTGGGCAGGTAGACGCCGTAATGCGGATGGAGCAACCCCTTCAGCCCCGGGACCTCCAATCCCTTGCGTCGCCACTCCGCGGCCCCGAGCATGCCGAGCAGCTGCTTGAGCGGCACGACGGTGAAGTCCTCCGTGGGCTCGCCCCAGACCTGCCGGCACGCCTCCGCGACGTCCGGCGCGCGCGCGAGGTCCAGGCGGTAGCCTCGGTCCAGCGCGACGACGATGCGCGACAGCGTCGCATGCTCCTGCTGCCGCGCGCGGCGTTCGGCCCGGAATGCCTCCAGCGGTGAGCGGGCCCGCCAGGGCTGTTCGAGCCGCCGGCCCAACGCGCCCAGCAGCTGCTTCGCGTTGTGGAAGTCGCCGGAGTAGCGCAGGAATTCACCCCGGCGGACGCGCTTGAGCGCGGTGTCGGCGCTGAGGCCGTCGTCCACGGGCGACAGGCGAGTGGGCGCGGGCTCGTCACTCTCCGAATGCCAGGTGAACGCGGCTTCGGGCGGAAACTCGAAAGGCGAGGCGGTGGGGCGGCGGGGGCGATCCATGCCCCTGGGGTAGCACGGTCAGGACTCACGGCACAGCCGGTCCACGAACTTCAGCATCGTCGGCAGACGCGAGCCTCCGTGCATCCGCCGGATGTGCTCCGCGGCGGTCGCGGTCTCCATTCCAATGGCCGTGACGAGCAGAGGGCGCAGGCTCCCTCCCCGAACGATGGGCAGCGCTGGCCCGGTGGTGACATAGGGCGTCTTGGCCACGCCGATGACGGGCACCGTGCGACAGAGCGCCTCGTACAGGTGCGCTCCCAGTCCGGGTACGTTCTCCCCGAGCCACACGTAGCCGTCCACGACGATGGCCTCCAGCGGCTCCTGCACGTCGGCGAGCACCCGCAGCAGGTGCGGCAGCTCGCGGCGGTAGAACTGACCGGGCTCGTAGGGGGCCGCGATGGGGCCCCGGTCCACCAGGTGCCCAGCCTCCTTGGCGTCCGTCCACCCTCGGAAGAGGACGCACGCGGCCACGGTGACGTCGGGGCGGTAGTCCACGTCCACGCAGGCGAGCATCCACGTCTCCTTGGGCGCCCCCAAGCTACAGCTGATCCACCGGACACTGGAGTCCTCAAATCAAGGTTGGGTATTTCTTGATTTAGAGCTTTTGCTGTTAATGCAAATTCCTTGCCGGAGGGGTCCAGATGATGAGGCGTGCGGTGGTGTTTCAGGCGGTGTGTCTGTTGGGAGGCGCGGGGACGGCCGGGGCGGTGACGCCCACGAACGTGACGAAGGTGGCGCGGGTGACGGGCGCCACGCCAGCGGGTGAGACGCTGCCCAATCCGAACCAGACGCACACCAACTACGAGGTGTACGGCACGGACCTGGGCATCGTCTGGGACAAGGGCGGTGGTGAGGTGTTCGTCCTGTTCGGGGACACCTTCGGCGCGGGCTGGTGCGGCAACGGCGGGTGTGGCGGCGGCTGGCGCAGCAACGTGCTGGCGCGCTCGACGGACACCACGCTGTCCAACGGCCTGTCCTTCACCACGATGGTGCAGGACCGCACCCGCCACGCGAAGGAGGTGCTGGCGTCCCGGAAGGTGGACAACGACGAGATGACCGTCATCCCCACCGCGGGCGTCAGCGTGGGGACGCGCCACTTCATCCACTACATGTCCGTGAAGCACTGGGGCGATCCGGGGCAGTGGACCACCAGTTACTCGGGCATCGCGTACTCGGACGACAACGGACAGAACTGGGTGAAGCACCCGTCGGCGCGCTGGGTGAACAACGCGTCCTTCACGAATCCCTTCCAGATGGGCGCCTTCGTGAAGAACGGCGGCTTCGTCTACCTGTACGCCACGCCCAACGGACGCTTTGGCAACGTGCACCTGGCGCGTGTGCCGGAGGGCGCGCTGCTGGACATCAACGCGTACCGGTATTGGGACGGCAACGGCTGGTCCGCGTCCCAGGCAGCGGCGCGCCCGGTGGTCATCGGCATCGCGGGGGAGTTGTCCGTCGCCTACAACGCCGCGCTGGGCCGCTTCCTGATGACGTATCTCAACGAGCACCGGCAGGCCGTGGTGATGCGCGACGCGGGCACTCCCACCGGGCCGTGGAGCGGGGAGAAGCTGCTGGCCACCGGCGCCGCCTTCCCCGGGATCTACAACGGCTTCATCCACCCGTGGGGCAACAGCGCCAGCGAGCTGTACTTCATCACCTCGCAGTGGACGCCCTACAACACGTTCCTGATGCGCGCGACGCTCACGGCCGACGCGGAAGGCAACAACCTGCTGTCCGAGCCGGGCTTCGAGACGCAGGCCGCGACGCCGACGATGGCGCCCTGGTACCTGGCTGGCGCGGGCGGCATCGACCGGGCGATGGGCAACGCGCGCACCGGCCAGGACAACGGCTACGTGCGCGGGTCCAGCGGCTGGAACGCGCTCAAGCAGAGCGTCGTGGTGCAGCCGTACACGGACTACACGCTCAAGGGTTGGCTGCGCTCCTCGCCCAACACCACCCGGGGCTACTTCGGCGCTCGCGCCGCGGGCAATGGCCCCATCCTGGGGGAGACGCAGTACGGCTCGCTGCCGTCGTGGGCGGAGCGCACCGTCACCTTCAACTCCGGCGCGAACACCGTGGTGGAGGTGTACAGCGGCGTGTGGGCGGACGCGGGCGACACGTGGGCGCAGTTGGATGACGTGAGCCTCACGCGGGGCGCGAACCTGGTGGCTCAGGCTGGCTTCGAACAGCAGCCGTCCTCCACCGCGACCTCACCTTGGTACGTGCAGGGCAATGGCGGCGTCGACCGGGGCTTGGGCTTCGCGCGCACCGGCGCCAACAACGGCTTCGTGCGCAACAACACCGGCTGGAACGCCCTCAAGCAGGGGGTCGCGGTGACGCCCAACACCGTCTACACGCTGACCGGTTGGGTGAAGACATCCACCAACCAGAATGACGGCTACTTCGGCGCGCGCATGCTCAACGGCGGTCCCGTCCTCAACGAGGTGCACCTGACGCAGCCGTTGGGCGGCTACACGCTCCAGTCCGTCACCTTCAACTCGGGCGCCAACCACAGCGTGGAGGTGTACGCCGGAACCTGGGCGAACTCGGGTGATACCTGGCTGCAGGTGGACGACGTGGCCGTGGTCCGCAACTGAAGCCTCGGGATGCAGGGCACCTCCGTGCCCTGCATCAGCGGGTGTGCTTCCGGACGCTCAACCCTCGGCGGTCTGGGGCTGCTCGCCGTCCGGGCGCCCGTCGCGACACACCTGGGGGGCTTCTTCGGTGGACATCACCGAGGTCGTGGGTTCGGAGCCCACGCCGGCCGTTTCGACGCAGCGGTAGCCCGCCTCACCGCAGTTCGTGTCCTGGCCGTTGGCGCTGCAGGCGCTCTCACAGAGCGGGAACCTCTGCGTGCAGACGATGCTGCACGGGGTCTCCGCGGCGAGGGCCGGCGCGGAGGTGAGCAGGAGGAGGGCAGCGGCGAACGGGGCGGGGATGCGCATGCGGAGCTCCGGGGGAGAAGGGGAGTGTGGATGCTCGCCCCGGACATGCTGCGTGGGGAATCGTGGCAATCCGCTACTCGGCGGAAGCACGGACGAGGGGCGCCTTGCGGCGGCCCCGTCCTCGGCGAAGTGCAGCTGCCGCAGCCGTTGGGCGGCGACACACTTCAATCGGCGTCCAGGGCTCGCAGGCGTTTCGTGAGCTGCTCCGCCAGCGTGGGGACCTGGGGCTCCTCCAGGAGGGTGAGGTGCGTTCCCGGCACGTGGCACACCGAGATGCCTCCCGGGAGCCACGCCTTCCATCCTTCGTCCTCGGCGCGGGTGGGGTCGTTCGCGCGGACCGCGGCGCGGAAGAGTTCGACGGGACCTTCGTAGGGGCCGGCGGGGATGTAGCCGCGGTTGGCTTCGCCGAGCCGTTCGTGGACGGCGAAGAGGCGCTCAATCTGTCCCGGCTCCAGTCCGCCCGCGGCGGGCAGGTTGCGCAGCAGCTGGATCATCCGCGAGAGCAACGCTTCGCCATCGAGGCTTTCCAGTTGCTCGATCTCGGAGGCGGGGACGTCCTGGACGGGGAGCCCGACCATCTTGCCGAACGCGGCCAGGCGGATCATCGGCGGCGGCTCCGGATCCGGCTCGCCCGAGGGCGCGATGCTGTCGAGCAGCGCCAGGAACTCCACCTGTTCGCCCAGGGACTGGAACTGTCGCGCCATCTCGTAGACCACGAGGCCGCCGAACGACCAGCCCGCGAGCCGGTAGGGGCCGTGGGGCTGCACGCCGCGCACCTGCTCCAGGTAGAGCCGGGCCAGCGACTCCATGGAGTTCGGCGGAAGGTCTCCGTCCTCCAGTCCGGGCGCGAACAGGCCATACACGGGCCGCTCGTTGCCCAGGTGGCGCACGAGGTCCGCGTAGCTGAGCACGCCACCGCCACCGCCATGGACGAGGAACAGCGGCCGGCGCTGCGAGTCTCCCGTGTCGAGCCGCGCCAGGTTGGGTCCCAGGACCTGGGCTTCCTCGGCGGGTGACAGCCGTGCGGCGAGCCGCTCGACGGTGGAACTCTGGAAGAGCGCGGATAGGGGCAGTGCCCGGCCCGTGCGCTCCCGTAGGAGGGCCATGAGATGCACGGCGAGCAGGGAGTGGCCGCCCAGGTCGAAGAAGTCCGCGTCGGCGCTGACGTGCTCCAGGCGCAGCACCTCCGCGAAGGCCTGGGCGATGAGCTGCTCCAGGGGCGTGCGCGGCGCGACGTAGCGGCCGTGTGTCGCCGCGACGTCCGGAGCGGGCAGGGCCTTGCGGTCCACCTTGCCGTTGGGTGTGAGGGGCAGGGCCTCCAGGGCGACGAAGGCGGAGGGCACCATGTAGCCGGGCAGCTGTTGCTGGAGCTGGGTTCTCAGCGTCTCCGTCAGCGCTTCGGATACAGGCGCGGACGGGACGACGTAGGCGACGAGGCGCCTGTCGCCGGGCATGTCCTCGCGGAGGAGGACGAGGGCCTCGGAGACGGCGGGGAACCGGCGCAGCGCGGCTTCGATTTCGCCGGGCTCGATGCGGAAGCCGCGCAGCTTCACCTGGAAGTCCGTGCGGCCGAGGAAGTCGAGCGTGCCGTCGGAGCGCCAGCGGGCCTTGTCGCCGGTGCGGTAGAGGCGCTGGCCCGGGAGGGTGGCGAAGGGGTGCGGGATGAAGCGCTCGGCGGTGAGGTCGGAGCGGTGGAGGTAGCCCCAGGCGAGGCCGTCGCCTCCGACGAAGAGTTCGCCGGGGACGCCCACGGGCACTGGACGCAGCCGCGCGTCGAGCACATAGGCCGTGGCATTGGAGATGGGACGGCCAATGGACACGGTGCCTTCCACCCGCGTGTCGGGGCGGAGCGTGAGCGTGGTGGAGAACGTCGTGTTCTCGGTGGGGCCGTAGCCGTTGATGAGGACGGAGCCCGGAGACAGGCGGGAGAGGTGCTGACGCACGCGCTCGGCGGGCAGCACGTCGCCACCGGCGAGGACCTGACGGACCTTCGCGAGGGCTTCGCCTTGATGCAGCGCCATCTGCTCGAAGAGGGCCGCGGTGAGCCACAGCGTCGTCACACGGTGGTCGCGAAGCAGGGCCGCGAGCTCCTCGGTGGAGAGGGCATGCGGCGGCGCGAGGACGAGCGTCGCGCCGTGCAGCAGCGCGCCCCAGATTTCGAGGGTAGAAGCGTCGAAGGCGACAGGGGCGAACTGGAGGAAGACCTCGTCGGCGCCGAAGCGGATGAAGTCGCTGCCGAGCACCAGTCGGGTGATGCCCCGGTGGGGCACGAGGACACCCTTGGGCTGGCCGGTGGAGCCGGACGTGAACAGCACGTAGGCGAGGCTGTCCGCGGACACAGGCACGGCGGGCGCGTGCGTGGGCTGACGCGCGAGCTGTGAGGCCTCGTCGTCCAGCAGGAGCGTGCGTCCAGGGAAGGATGGCAGGCGCTCGGCCAGTGAGGAATGCGAGAGGAGCAGTGGCGCGGCGCAGTCATCCAGCAAGAGGGCGAGGCGCTCGCGGGGATGGGCCAGCTCCAGCGGTACGTAGGCCGCGCCAGCCTTGAGGATGGCGAGGAGCGAGACGATGAGGTCGAAGGAGCGCTCAAGGCCCAGGGCGACAGGTGTGCCCGGAGTGACGCCCAGGCCGATGAGGGCATGGGCGAGTTGGTTGGCGCGCTCATCCAACTGCCGGTACGTGAGGTGGTCGTCTCCGAAGATCAGGGCCACTGCGTCTGGCGTCTCGCGTGCCTGGGACGCGAAGCGCTGGTGGATGGAGGCTTCGTGGGGGAAGGACGCCCGCGTGTCGTTCCAGTCGAGCAGCACCTGACGCTGCTCTTCGTGAGAGAGCATGGAGGCGGAGGCGAGCGGTGCCTCGGGATGGGCGACGAGGGCTTCGACGAGGACGCCGAAATGCCGCGCCATGCGCTGTGCGGTGGCGGGAGCGAAGAGCGCGGTGTTGTAGCCGAGCGAGCCGTCGAAGCCGTCCGGTGTCTCGAAGAGGAACAACTCCAGCTCTGCCTTGACGGTGTGGCCTTCCACCTCCAGCGGGTGCAGGACGAGGCCCGGCAGTTGGACCGCGGTCATGGAGGTGTTCTGCAGCGAGAAGAGGGCCTGGAACAGAGGCGGCCGCGTCAGGTCACGTTGAGGCCTCAGATCCTCGACGAGTCGTTCGAAGGGGACGTCCTGGTGGGCGTAGGCACCGAGGGCGGCCTCGCGCACCTGCTTGAGCAACTGGTGGAAGGACGCACGGAGGGACACGCGGGTGCGCAGCACGAGGGTGTTGACGAAGAAGCCGATGAGGCTCTCGGTCTCCGCGTAGGTGCGGCCCGCGATGGGCGTGCCGACGCTGATGTCCTCCTGGCCCGAGTAGAGCGAGAGGAGCACCTGGAAGGCAGCCAGCAGGAACATGAAGGGGGTGACGCCTTCACGCCGTCCCAGGGCCTTGAGTGCGTTCGCGAGCGGCAGGGGCAGCCGCAGCGGCTGCATGGCACCGTGCGACGACTGCACGGCGGGGCGTGGGAAGTCGGTGGGCAGCTCGAGCGGAGCCGCGTCCGAGAGTCGCTGGCGCCAGTAGTCGAGCTGGGTGTCGAGGACGTCACCTTGCAGCCACGAGCGTTGCCAGAGGGCGTAGTCCGCGTACTGGACGGGCAGGTCTCGAAGGGGCGAAGGCCGGTCTTCGGAGAAGACTGCGTAGAGCGCGGCCACCTCGCGGACGAGGACGCCTCGGGACCAGCCGTCGGAGACGATGTGGTGCAGGGTGAAGACGAGCACGTGCTGGGTTGGCGCGAGCTTTAGCAGCAACGCGCGCACGAGCGGACCGGAGGCCAGGTCGAAGGGACGCTGGGCCTCGGTGGATGCCAGTCGCCGTGCTTCGTCGAGGGCTGCCTCACCCAGGGAGCTGAGGTCCACGATGGGCAGGGGCAGGTCCGTGGGTGAAGCGATGCGCTGGAAGGGCTGACCCTGGTGGGAGGGGAAGCGGGTGCGCAGGGCTTCGTGGCGGCGCACCAGTTCGGTGAGGGCGCGACGCACGGCTTCGAGGTGCAGCTCTCCTTCCAGGTGGAGGATGGACGGGACGTTGTAGGTGGATGCGCCAGGGAGGAGCTGATCGATGAACCACAGGCGCTGCTGGGCGAAGGACAGCGGCAGTTCTCCCGTGCGCGGCGCCGGCACCAGCGGTGGTGCTTGAATGCCGGAGGACTGCTTCCCCGCGTCGTCGATGCGGCGCGCGAGGTCCGCGAGGATCGGGGCTTCGAAGACGGAGCGCAGGGGCAGCTCCACACTGAACGCCGCGCGCACGCGGGCCACGAGCTGTGTGGCCAGGAGGGAGTGGCCACCCAATTCGAAGAAGTGGTCCTGCGCGCCCACGCGAGGCAGGCGCAGCACTTCCGCCCAGAGGGACGCGAGGAGTTCCTCCGTGGGAGTGCGGGGCGCCACGTAATCGGAGTTCGACGCGGAGGCGTCCGGAATGGGCAGTGCCTTGCGGTCCACCTTGCCGTTGGGCGTGAGAGGCAGGGCGTCCAGGAAGACGAAGGCGGAGGGCACCATGTACTCGGGCAGCCTTTGCTTGAGGCTCTCACGGAGAGCGGACACGTCCTGGGTATCCGCGACGACGTAGGCGACGAGGCGGGCCTCACCGAGAGCGTCCTGGCGAGCCACGACGACGACTTCGTGCACATCCGCCAGTCCACGCAGCACGGTGGCGACTTCTCCGGGCTCGACTCGGAAGCCACGCACCTTCACCTGGAAGTCGACGCGGCCGAGGAACTCGACGCGGCCGTCGGCAAGCCAGCGCACGCGGTCGCCGGTGCGGTACATGCGAGCACCCGGGGTAGGGCTGAACGGGTCCGGCACGTAGCGCTCTGCCGTCAAGTCAGGCCGGGCAAGGTAGCCGCGTGTCACCTGGGCGCCGCCGACGAAGAGCTCGCCCGGGACGCCCAGAGGCGTGGGCCGCAGCGAAGCATCCAGGACGTAGAGGCGCGAGTGGGCCAGGGGCCAGCCCAGCGGCACGGAGGTCGAAGCTGAAAGCTGAACGCGGCCAGCGAGGACACCGACAGTCGTCTCAGTGGGCCCGTAGTGGTTGTGTACCTCGCAGTCCGGAGCGAGCGCGTGCACGGTCTGGAGAAGAGCCCAGGTGGAGGACTCACCGCCGAGCACCAGGCGCTTGCGAGGCAGGACGTGACGAGGCTGGGGCGCGGTGAGCAGCGCCGCCAGGTGAGAAGGCACCACCTTCATGCAGTCGATGGGGTGGCGCGCGAAGTAGTCAGCCAGGGCGGCGGGACTGGAGGCGCACTCCTGGGTGAGGACGTGAAGCAGGCCGCCGGTGGTGAGAGCAGGGAAGAGGACGGTGTTGCCCAGGTCCGCGACGAAGGTGGAGACGAGGGCGAAGGAGGAGCACGCCTCCAGGCCCAGGCGCTGCGTCACGGAGGTGACGTAGGTGGAGAGTTGGGAGTGGGCAACGGCGACGCCCTTGGGCCTGCCGGTGGAGCCGGAGGTGAAGAGGACGTAGGCGAGCGAGTCCGGATGCACCACGCCAGGAGGCGCGTCCGTGCGCAGTCGGGACAGTGTCGCAGCGTCCTCATCCAGGCGCACGACGTGCGCGGAAGACGACGCAAACGCGGAGGCATGACGAGCCACCGTGACGACGACGGGCGCGGAGACTTCCTGCACCAACGACTGCAAGCGAAGGGCGGGCTGGGCCGGGTCCAGGGGCACGTAGGCACCACCGGCCTTCCAGACGCCCAGCAGGGCAACGACGGTCTCGACGGAGCGCTCCAGGCACAGGGCGACGCAGGAGTCGGTGCCAACGCCCAGGGAGCGCAGGTGCCAGGCCAGTTGGTTGGCGCGCGCGTCCAACTCTCCGTGGGTGAGCACCTGCCCGTCGCACGCCACTGCGGGCGCATCCGGATGCAAGGCCGCCCGCTGCTCGAAGAGCGAGTGCACGCTGTGATGCGGCGGCAGAGGCGCTTCGGTGGACACGAAGTCTGTGAGGAGCCGCTGCTTCTCGGAGTCAGTCAGCAAGGGCAGCTCGCTGACAGGCATCCCAGGAGATGCGAGCGCGGCCTCCAGCAGGATGCGCAGGTGCTCCACCATCCGAGCAACGGTGGACGGCTCGAACAAGTCGGTGCGGTAACCCAGGGTGCCAGTGAGGCCATGCGGCGACTGGGAGAGAGACAGCGTGAGGTCGGACTTGGTGGCTTCGGAGTCGCGCGCCAGGGGCTGGAAGGACAGGTCCGAAAGGCTCAGTTCCGAAACCGGCGCGTTCTGCAGCACGAGCATCACCTGGAAGAGAGGCGAGTGACTCAGGCTGCGCTGGGGCTGAAGCTCCTCGACGAGCTTTTCGAAGGGCAGGTGCTGGTGCTCGTACGCGGCCAGCGTGGTGTCACGCACCTGGGCCAGGAGCTGACGGAACGAAGCATCCGGCGCGACGTGGGAGCGCAGGACAAGGGTGTTGATGAACAGGCCGATGAGGCCCTCGGTCTCCCCGCGCGTGCGGCCCGCGATGGGCGTGCCGACGGAGACATCCTCCTGGCCGGAGTAGCGCGACAGCAGTACCTGGAAGGCAGCCAGCAGGGCCATGAACGGCGTGACACCTTCGCGCTGGCAGAAGTCCGTGAGCGCCTGGGACAAGGGCAGGTGGACAGGCAGGGACGCACCGCGCTGGGACTGCACCGCGGGACGCGGCTTGTCGGTGGGCAGCTCCAGCAATGCGGGAGCGCCGGAGAGCTGCTGCTTCCAGTAGCCCAGCTGCGCCTCGAGCACGTCGCCTTGCAGCCACGTGCGCTGCCAGACGGCGAAGTCGGCGTACTGCACGGGCAGCTTCGGCAGGGGCGAGGATTTGCCCTGGACGAAGGAGCCGTAGAGCCCCGCCACCTCGCGCACGAGCACGTCCATGGACCAGCCGTCGGAGACGATGTGGTGCATCGTCATCAGCAGCACGTGCTCCCGCGCATCCATCCGGATCAGCGAAGCGCGCAGCAGCGGTCCGCGCGCGAGGTCGAACGGACGCGCGGCTTCGGTGGCGGCTCGTCTCTGCGCTTCCGCCTCGCGTTCGGCCACGGGCAGCGCGCCCAGGTCCACCAGGGGCAGGTGGAAGTCGCCGGCAGGGTGGATCTCCTGGAAGGGCTCCGCGTCACGAACCACGAAGGTGGTGCGCAGGGCCTCGTGACGGTGGAGGAGCGCGTGGAAGGCCTGCTCCAACGCTGGCACATCCAGCGCACCCTGCACGCGCAGCGCGAACGGGATGTTGTACGTGGCGGTGCCGGGCTCCAGTTGATCGATGAACCACAGCCGCTGCTGCGCGAACGACAGCGGCAGCAGGCCCGTGCGCGGCACCGGTACCAGCGGCGGCGGCGCGGGCAGCTCCACCTTCCGCTGCACGACCAGCGCCCGGTACACCTCGCGGGCACGCCGGTGTGCCTCGGCCCAGGTGAGGGACTCTCCGTCCATCTCCACGGCCACGGCCTCCGGCGTGAGCCGGGCCTGGGCCTCGAGGAGCCGGTGCAGGCCGGCGTCCTTCGCGTTCGCGGCGGACGGGTCGCGCCACGAGTGGAACAGCAGTTGCCGCTCCCCGGCCGTGAGCAGGGGCAGGGCGCGGAGCGGATGATCCGGGTTCGCGAGCGCTCCCTCCAGCAGCACTCGCAGATGGCCCACCATGCGCTCCGCCGTGGAGGCGTCGAACAGGTCGGTGCTGTACTCCAGCACGCCTCGCAGGCCCTGGCCCCGGTCGCTGACGGACAGGGAGAGGTCGAACTTCGATGCGCGCTGCTCGATCTTCAGGGGCGCCATCCGCAGCCCGGGCCCGAGCACCTCCGGCGTCGGGGCGTTCTGGTACACGATCAGCACCTGGAAGAGGGGCGCGCGGCCGGCGATGCGCTCGGGCCGCAGGGCTTCCACCAGCTTCTCGAAGGGCACGTCCTGATGGGCGTAGGCACCCAGCGTCACCTCCCGCACCCGGGCGAGCAGCGAGCGGAAGCTCGGGACTCCCGCGAGGTCCGTGCGCAGGACCAGGGTGTTGACGAAGAAGCCGATGAGCCCCTCCAGCTCCGCGTGCGTGCGGCCAGCGATGGGCGAACCCACGCTGATGTCCTCCTGGCCGGAGTAGCGCGACAGCAGCAGCTGGAAGGCGGCCAGCACCACCATGGACGGCGTGACGCCCTCCTCACGGCAGACGGCCTGGATCGCTTCCGTCAGCTCCACGGGGAACTGGAAGGCGTGCGCGCCACCCTGAAGCGTCGGCGTAGCCGGGCGCGGGCGATCCGTGGGCAGCTCCAGCGTCCGGGGCGCACCCTGGAGCCGTGCCCGCCACCAGCCGAGCTGCGCCTCCAGGACCTCGTCGCGCAGCCACTCGCGCTGCCAGAGGGCGAAGTCCGGGTACTGCACGGCGAGCGGCTCCAGGCTCACGGGACGCGACTGCGCGTGGGCCGTGTACAGCGTCGTCAGCTCCTGGACGAGGACGCCCATGGACCAGCCGTCGGAGATGACGTGGTGCAGGGTGACGAGCAGTGCGTGCCGGGCTTCGGTCAGCCGGACGAGCAGCACGCGCCAGAGCGGTCCCGCCGCCAGGTCGAAGGGCCGCCACGCCTCGTGCTCGACGAGGCGCTGGAGCGCGGCCTCGCGTTCGGAGTCGGGAAGGCCGCTGACATCCGCCCAGACCGCGGGCAGTGGGGGCTCCGGGGCGATGACCTGGACGGGCTGGTGTCCCTGCTCCTGGAGCGTGGTGCGAAGGGATTCGTGACGCTGGAGCACGTCGCGCAGGGCTCGCGTGAGCGCGGCCACGTCGAGCGGGCCCTCCAGTCGCACGGCGGTGGGGAGGTTGTAGTTCGCGCTGTCGGGGTCCAGCTTCGAGAGGAACCACAGGCGCTGCTGCGCGAAGGAGAGCGGCGCGGGGTCCTGTGAAGGACGCGCGCGCAGCGGAGGAACGGTGGCTGCCGGCCGGTCCAGGGCCAGCGCGTCGATGCGGCGGGCCACCGCTTCCACGGTGGGGCTCGCGAAGAAGTCGGGAAGCGAGAGCTCGACCCCGAAGTGCTGGCGGATGCGCGCGAGCACCTGGGTGGCGCTCAGCGAGTGGCCGCCCAGGTCGAAGAAGTCGTCCTCGGCGCCCACCTCGTTGATGCGCAGCACGCGGCTCCAGAGCGCCGCCAGATCGCGCTCGGTGTCGGTGCGCGGCGCGCGGGTGGGGACGCGGGCCTGCGAGGTCGCGGGCGCGGGCAGGGCCTTCCGGTCCACCTTGCCACTGGGAGTCAGAGGCAGGGCGTCCATCAGGACGAAGGCGGAGGGCACCATGTACTCGGGCAGCTTCTCGTACAGCCGCGAGCGCAGCGCACTCACCTCCACCGCTTCGCTGCCGCTGCTCCGCACGACGTAGGCGACGAGACGCTTGTCACCCGCGGCGTCCTCGCGGGCCACCACCACGGCCTGACGCACGCCGGGGTGCTGCTCCAGCGCAGCCTCAATCTCGCCCAGCTCGATGCGCAGGCCGCGCACCTTCACCTGGAAGTCCGCACGGCCGACGTACTCGATGGCGCCATCCGGCAGCCAGCGGGCCACGTCGCCGGTGCGGTAGAGGCGAGCGCCGGGTGTGTGACTGAAACCATCCGGGATGAAGCGCTCAGCTGTCAGCTCCGGGCGGCCCAGGTAGCCGCGGCCTACCTGCACACCGCCGATGAAGAGCTCGCCCGGGACGCCGACGGGGACGGGCCGCAGGTGCGCGTCCAATAGACGGATTTGGGTATTGGCCACGGGCCGGCCAATGGGTACGGAGCGGCGGGATTCGCCGGGCAGGCACTGGTGGAAGGTGACGTCGACGGCGGCCTCGGTGGGGCCATAGAGGTTGTGAAGCCCGGCCCAAGGCAGGCGCCGCAGGCAGCGCTCCGCGAGCTCCAGGGGAAGGGCCTCGCCGCTGCACACCACGCGGCGCAGGGCCGTGCAGGACTCCAGCCCCGGCTCCTCCAGGAATACCTGAAGCATGGAGGGCACGAAGTGCAGGGTGGTGACACCGGCCTCTGCGACGAGGCGCGCGAGGTAGGCGGGTTCCTGGTGTCCGCCGGGTTTCGCGAGGACGAGGCGAGCGCCCGTCATGAGGGGCCAGAAGAACTCCCAGACGGAGACGTCGAAGCTGAAGGGAGTCTTCTGAAGGACGACGTCCGCGGGGCCCAGGGCGTAGGCGGACTGCATCCACAGCAGGCGATTCACCACGGGGCCATGGGCATTCATGGCGCCCTTGGGCCTGCCGGTGGAGCCGGAGGTGAAGATGACGTAGGCGAGGGCGTCGGCGGTGGCGCGCGGAGGAGGCGCGTGCCGGGGCAGGAGGGCGACGTCGTCCCACTGCGTGTCCAGGCACAGCACGCGGGCGTCATGGGAGGGCAGGCGCGACAGGAGATGCTCCTGGGCCAGGAGCACGGAGGGGCGCGCGTCCTCCAACATCCAGGAGAGGCGCTGGGCGGGGTAGGCGGGGTCGAAGGGGACGTAGGCGCCGCCGGCCTTCAGCGTGGCGAGCAGGGCGACCACGAGCTCCAGCGAGCGCTCCAGCAGGAGGCCCACGCGGACCTCCGGCCCCACGCCGCGCGCGATGAGGGCGTGCGCCAGTTGATTGGCCCGTGCGTCCAGCTCCCGGTATGTGAGCGTGCGGCCCTCGAACGCGAGCGCCACGGCATCCGGGGTGCGCTCCACCTGCGCCTGGATCAGCTCCGGCAAGGTGGCATCGCGGGGGAAGTCGGTCGCCGTCGCGTTCCAGTCCACCAGCACCTGCTGGCGCTCGGCGTCCGTGAGCGGACGTGCGCCCGAGGAGTCATCGCTCGGTTCCACCGAAGCGGGCCGTACCACTTCGCGCGCCGCGACCTCCTCCAACGGGAGGAGGGGCACGGACAGCGCGGGGCCTTCACGCCGACGCGAAGGGGCCAGTACCCCCCTGCCTTCAAGGGCGGCGTCGATGCGTGTGGACAGCCCCTCGACGGTGGGGGCGTCGAAGAGGGCGCGCAGCGGAAGCTCCACGCCGAACGCCTCCCGGATGCGGCTGATGGCCTGGGTGGCCAATAGCGAGTGTCCGCCCAGATCGAAGAAGCTGTCGGTGGCTCCCACGCGCGTGACTCCCAGGAGCGGGCGCCACAGGCCGGCGAGCCGTTCCTCGGTGTCGGTGCGCGGCGGGACGTGCTCGCGGTCGTCACCGGTGAAGTCCGGTGCGGGCAGGGCCTTCCTGTCCACCTTGCCGTTGGCGGTGAGGGGCAGGGCGGGCAGCGCGACGAAGGCCGCGGGCACCATGTACTCGGGCAGGTGCTGCTTCAGATGCTCCCGGAGCGCGGACACATCCAGCGCATCCGCGACGACGTACGCCACGAGGCGCCGGTCACCCGGCACGTCCTCGCGCACCAACACCACCGCGTCCTTCACGGTGGGGGCCGCGCGAAGCACCGCCTCCACCTCTCCCAGTTCGATGCGGAAGCCGCGCACCTTCACCTGCGCATCGCCTCGGCCCACGAACTCCAGTGTGCCGTCCTCGCGCCAGCGGACCACGTCGCCGGTGCGGTACAGCCGGGCTCCGGCTTCGTCTGAGAACGCATCCGGCACGAAGCGCTCGGCTGTCAGCGCGGGCCTGCCCGCATAGCCGCGCGCCACGCCCACGCCTCCCAGGTACAGCTCTCCCCGCACGCCCACGGGCACCGGCTCGCCGCGCGCGTCCAACACGTAGGCGCGTACGTTGGCCAGTGGCTTGCCAATGGCGGGCACCCGTTCATCCGCCACGCAGTCCGTGAGCGTGGCCACCACCGTGGCCTCCGTGGGGCCGTAGGTGTTGATCAGCCGCCGCCTGGAGGCCCAGCGCGCCATCACCTCGGAGGGCAGCGCCTCGCCTCCAGAGATGACGGTGCGCAGCGAGGGCAGTCCATCCGCGGGCGTGGCCGCCAGCGCCGCGGGCGTGAGGCTGATGACCGTCAGGGCCTCCTCCCTCAGCAACTGCTGGAGCGGCGCGCCCGGCATCAGCTTCTCCATGGGCGCCAGCACCAGCGTCGCGCCCGCGCACAGCGTGGTGAAGATCTCCTCCACCGACAGGTCGAAGCTCAGGTTGGCGAACTGGAGGACGCGGTCGCCCGGCCCGATGCCGTACGCCATCGCCTCGTGCGTGACGAGGTTCGCCACGCTCCGGTGCTCCACCAGCGTGCCCTTGGGCAGGCCCGTGCTGCCGGACGTGTAGAGCAGGTACGCCAGGTGGCCAGGGGTGACGCCACTGGCCGGTGCATCGGTGGGCTCTCTGGCAAGGGCGTCGCGCTCCGCGTCCAGGCAGAGGGCGGACGTACGGTGGGGCTCGGGGAAGCGGTCCCGCAGGGTCTCCTGCGTCAGCAATACCCGCGCGCCGCTGTCCTCCAGCATGAAGGCGCGGCGTTCGCGCGGCAGGAGCGGATCCACCGGCACCCACGCGCCCCCGGCCTTGAGGATGCCCAGCAGACCAATGACGACGTCCAGCGAGCGCTCCACGCTCAGGGCCACGCGCACCTCGGGCCCGACACCCCGGCGGCGCAGCGCGTGGGCGACCTGATTGGCGCGGGCGTCCAGCTCCGCGTAGGTGAGGTGCGTTCCCTCGAAGGTGGCGGCGCGCGCGGTTGGCGCACGGCGCACCTGGACTTCGAAGAGCGTGTGCACGCAGGCGTCGGGGAAGTCCGCGCGCGTGGCGTTCCAGTCCACCAGCAGCTGGCGGCGCTCGTCCCCGGTCAGCAGTGCGAGCTCGGAGAGCCGGCGCTCGGGAGTGGCCACCAGGGCCTTCACGAGCACGTGCAGGTGACGCATCAGCCGCTCGGCGGTGGAGGCGTCGTAGAAGTCCTTTGCGTACTCCAGGGCCCCCACGAAGCCCCGCGCGGTCCGGCTGAGCGACAGCGTCATGTCGAACTTGGCGGCGCGGCTGCGCGAGGGGAGCGCGCGGAATGTCAGCCCCGGGACGGACAGCTCCGCCGGGGGCGTGTTCTGCAGGATGAACATCACCTGGAACAGCGGCGCCTGATGCAGGTCGCGCATCGGCTGGAGCTGCTCGAAGGGCACATGCTGGTGCGCGAAGGCGTCCAGCGCGGTGGTGCGCACGCGGGCCAGCAGCTCGCGCACGGTGGGGTCGCCGTCCAGGCGGGTGCGCAGCACGAGCGTGTTGAGGAAGAAGCCGATGAGCCCCTCCAACTCGGCGCGGTTTCGGCCCGCGACGGGCGAACCCACGCTGATGTCGTCCTGGCCGGAGTACCGCGCCAGGAGCAGCTGGAAGGCCGCGAGCAGGAACATGAAGGGCGTGATGCCCTCGCGGCGGCAGAGCGCCTCCACGGCTTCGCTCAGCGCCAGAGGGAACTCGACGGGGAGCACCTCCGCGCGGAGCGAGGTGTGGGGTGCTCGGGGCCGGTCGGTGGGCAGCTCCAACGCCCTCGGTGCGCCGTCCAGCTGACGCTGCCACCAGCTGAGCTGCGCCTCCAGCACGTCTCCTTGCAGCCACTGGCGTTGCCAGGCGGCGTAGTCGCCGAACTGGAGGGGCAGGGGCGCCAGGGCCGCGGGTGTCTGGGTGGCAAAGGCGCGGTAGAGCTCCACCACCTCGCGCACCATCACGGACATGGACCAGCCGTCGCTGATGATGTGGTGCAGCGTGAGGAGCAGGACGTGCTCCCCGGCGTCCAGCGCCAGCAGCGCCACCCGCAGCAGGGGACCCGTGGCCAGGTCGAACGGGCGCTGGGCCTCCGCGTCGGAGCGCCGCTGGGCCTCGGCCTCGCGCGCGTCCGCGGGCAGCGAGCTCAGGTCGATGGGCGCAAGTGCGAGAGGGCCGGGCGGTGCGATGACCTGGATGGGGCCCTCGCTGGTCGCGCGGAACGTGGTGCGCAGGGCTTCATGCCGGTGCACCAGGGCTTCCAGGGCGCGACGCAGGGCCTCGACGTCCAGCGCTCCGGACAGGCGCAGGGCCAGGGGCATGTTGAACGCCGCTCCACCGGGGGCCAGTTGGTCGAGCAGCCATACCCGGTGCTGCGAGTACGAGGCGGGCAGCGGCTGGTCGGACGGAGCGCGCTGGAGCGGAGGGGCCGCCGCGAGCTGGCCGGACTGGAGCGCGGCGTCGATGCGTGCCGCGACCTCCGCCACGGTCGGTGCTTCGAACAGCGCCTGGAGGGGCAGCTCGACGTCGAAGGCGACGCGCACGCGCGACACGAGCTGCGTGGCCAGCAGGGAGTGTCCACCCAGCTCGAAGAAGTGGTCGGTGGCACCCACGCGCGCCACGCGAAGCACCTGGGCGAAGAGGGCCGCGAGCTTCTCCTCGGTAGGGGTGCGCGGCGCGACGTATCCAGCGGTGGAGGCCGGTGCGTCCGGTATGGGCAGGGCCTTCCTGTCCACCTTGCCGTTGGGGGTCAGGGGGAGGGTGTCCAAGGCCATGAAGAGCGAGGGCACCAGGTGCTCGGGCAGGTGCTGGCGGGCGAAGTCGCGCAGCGCGGCGGGCTCCAACGCCTGTCCGTCGCTCGGCACCACCCACGCCACGAGCCTGCCGTCGCCGGATGCGTCGGGCCGGGCTCCGGCCACCGCCTGGAGCACGCTCGGGTGACGCACGAGGACCGCCTCCACCTCGCCAGGCTCGATGCGGAAGCCACGCACCTTCAGTTGGAAGTCGGTGCGGCCCAGGAAGTCGAGCGTCCCGTCGGAGCGCCAGCGCGCGAGGTCGCCCGTGCGGTACATGCGCGAGCCGGGGAGTCCAGAGAAGGCATCCGGCACGAAGCGCTCGGCGGTCAGCTCCGGGCGCGCCAGGTAGCCGCGCACCACTCCGTCGCCCGCGATGTGGAGCTCACCGGGAACGCCCACGGGCACAGGCTGGCCGCGAGCGTCCAGCACGTACAGGCGCGTGTTCGCGATGGGCGCGCCAATGGAGACGGTGGCACGCGGTGCGTCGACGGTGACGGCGTGCGTGGAGGACCAGACGGTGGTCTCCGTGGGCCCGTACATGTTGCGCAGCACGGCGGCGGGCAGGGCCTCGCGCAGTTGGACGGCGAGTGCTCCGGGCAGGGCTTCGCCGCCGACGAGCAGGTGCCGCAACGTCCCCAACGACGAGACGGCGTCGGGCGCCAGCACGAGCGAACGCGCGAAGGCGGGCGTGCACTGCAGGTGGGTGATGGCGTGCTGGCGCAGCAACCGCGCGAGTGGAAGCGCGGCGCCCCGGGCCGCGGCCTTTTCGTCGTGGAGGACGACCTGGAAGCCGCGCGTCAGCGTCCAGAGGAGCTCCAGGACGTGGATGTCGAAGGAGATGCTGGTGACGGCGAGCCAGGTGCCCGGAGTGGACGTCCCCAGCACCGCGTCCATCGCCTCCAGGAAATTGGAGAGCGTGTGGTGAGGCACCATGACGCCCTTGGGGCGGCCCGTGCTTCCCGACGTGTAGATGACGTAGGCCCGCGTCCCGGGCAGGGCGGCGCCCGGAGCGTGCGCGGCCTCGCCGTCGCCGGTCTCCTCCATGAAGACGACGTCGAGCCCGTCCGACGGCACCGCATCCCGCAGCGACTGCTGGGTGACGAGCACGCGGGCTTGCGAATCGCGGAGCATCCAGGCGAGGCGGTCCGCGGGGTAGTCCGGATCCAACGGGAGGTAGGCGCCCCCGGCGTGGAGGATGGCGAGCATCGCGACGACCATGTCCGGTGCGCGGCGGGCGCACAGGGCCACGGGCTCGTCCGGGCGCACGCCCCGCGCCTGGATCCTGCGCGAGAGGCGCAGGACGCGCTGGTGGAGTTCCCGGTAGGTGAGGCGGTCTTCCCCGGAGACGAGCGCGACCCCGTCCGGCGTGCGGAGGGCCTGGGCTTCGAAGCGGGCGTGGGCACTCGTGGCGTCGAAGGGACGGGCCGTGTCGTTCCACGCAAGGAGCACCTGCTGGCGCTCCTCGGGCGGGAGCAGGGGCAGATCATGCACGCGCGTGTCTGGCGCGAGGACGACGGCCTCCAGCAGCACGCGCAGGTGGCCCACGAGCCGGCGGATGGACTCCTCGCGGAAGAGGGCGGTGCTGTACGTGATGGAACCGACCAGGCCCTGGGGCGAGTGCGTGAAGACGAAGGTGAGGTCGAACTTCGCGGACGTGCCCGAGTCCTGGGCGACGGGACGCAGGGTCAGGGTGTCGGGTCGCGCGCCTTCCGCCGCGCGGGGCGCGTTCTGGACCATGAGCATCACCTGGAAGAGAGGTGAGCGGCTCAGGTCGCGCTGGGGTTGGAGCTCCTCGACGAGCTTCTCGAAGGGAATGTCCTGGTGCGCATAGGCGCCGAGGGTGGCTTCGCGCATGCGGCCGAGCAACTGCACGAAGGTGGGTGCGTCATCCAGACGGGAGCGCAGCGCGAGCGTGTTGATGAAGAAGCCGATGAGGCTTTCGAGCTCCGCGAAGCGGCGGCCAGCGATGGGCGAGCCGATGACGACGTCGTCCTGGCCGGAGTGGCGCGCGAGCAGCGTCTGGGTGGAGGCCAGCAACGCCATGAAGAGCGTGGCGCCGTGCTGCTGCGCCAGGGTCTGGAGGGCGTGCGAGAGCTCCGGGGGAAGCAGGAAGGGGACGGAGGCGCCGCGGAAGGACTGGACGGCGGGACGGGGGAAGTCGGTGGACAGCTCCAGCGCACGCGGCGCACCGGCCAGGTGCTGGCGCCACCAGGCGCGCTGACGCTCGAGGGCGTCCCCCTGCAACCAGTCGCGCTGCCAGAGCGCGTAGTCGGCGTACTGCAGGGGCAGCGCGGCCAGGGGGGAGCCAAGGCCCTGGCGGAAGGCGCGGTAGAGGGCGTCCAGCTCGCGCACGAGGATGCTCATGGACCAGCCGTCGGAGACGATGTGGTGCATCGTCACGAGCAGCATGTGCCGGTGCTCGGCGAGTCGCAGCAGCGAGGCTCGCAGCAGTGGGCCACGGGCGAGGTCGAAGGGGCGCAGGCCTTCGGCGCCAGCAAGACGCCGGGCCTCGGCTTCACGCGCGTCCGGAGCCAGGTACTCCAGGTCCTGCACGTCCAGGGTGAATTCGGCGGTGGCGTGGAAGCGTTGGACGGGTTCGCCCGCGTGCGCATGGAACGTCGTGCGCAGGGACTCGTGACGTTGGACGAGCTCGCGGAAGGCGCGCTCCAGGGCCGCGAGGTCCAGCGGCCCGTCCAGGTGCAGGGCGCTCGGGATGTTGTACGTGGCCGTCCCCGGCTGGAGTTGCTCCAGGAACCACAGCCGCTGCTGAGCGAACGACAACGGCGCTTCGTCGCCCCGGTCGAGCGCGCGGGGCGGCGGCAGGGCGGAGCCCTCGGTGGCTTGCAGCGCCTCCTCCACGCGGAGTGCGAGCCGGGTGAGCGTGGTGGCTTCGAAGAGGGCGCGAAGGGGCAGCTCGATGCCGAACGTGGTGCGGATCCGCGAGACGAGCTGGGTGCCCAGCAGCGAGTGGCCGCCCACCTCGAAGAAGTCGTCGTCTCGTCCGATGCGGTCCACCCGGAGCAACTCGCTCCAGAGGCTGGCGAGCAACTCTTCGGTGGGGGTGCTCGGAGGCGCGTACCGTCCCCGCTCCTGCACGGAAGCATCGGGAACGGGGAGGGCCTTGCGGTCGACCTTGCCGTTGGGGGTGAGGGGCAGTGCCTCCATCACGACGAAGGAGGAGGGCACCATGTGACCGGGCAGTTGCTGCTGGAGGTGGGCACGCAGCGCCGCGGCGTCGAGCGCCAAGCCACCGGTGGCGACATAGGCGACGAGGCGCTTGTCGCCGGGCACGTCCTCGCGAGCCATCACGAGCGTCTCTGCGACACCGGGCAGCCGCTGCAGCGCGGACTCCACCTCGCCGGGCTCGATGCGGAAGCCACGCACCTTCACCTGGAAGTCGGTGCGGCCCAGGAACTCCAAGGTGCCGTCCGCGCGCCAGCGGGCCCTGTCGCCCGTACGGTAGAGGCGCTCGCCGGGCGAAGAGGTGAAGGCGTTGGGAACGAAGCGCTCTGCGGTGAGGTCAGGCCGGCGCAGGTAGCCCCATGCGAGGCCGGCGCCACCGACGAACATCTCACCAGCCACGCCCACGGGGACGGGGCGCAGGGTGGCATCCAGCACGTACACGGTGGACTGGCCGATGGGCTTTCCGATGGGCACCGAGTGCCCGACGGGTGACGCCGGGCCCATGATGTGGGCGGTGGAGGCGGTGGTGTTCTCGGTCGGGCCGTAGCCGTTGATGAGGACGGAGCCGGGAGCCAGCTTCGCCAGGTGCTGACGGGCGCGCTCGGCGGGCATCACGTCGCCGCCAATCATGAGCTGGGAAACGCGCGCGAGGGTGTCTCCCTGGTGGAGAGCCATCTGCTCGAAGAGGGCGGTGGTGAGAACGACGCTCGTCGGAGAGTGACGGCGGAAGAAGGCGGCGAGCTCCTCCAACGAAAGCGAATGCGGAGGCGCGAGCACCAACTGGGCGCCGTGAAGCAGGGCGCTCCAGATTTCCATCGTGGAGGCGTCGAAGGCAGTGGGCGCCAGCTGGGAGTAGCGGTGCTCCGGACCGAAGCGGAAGTAGGACGCGCCACACACCAGCCGCACGACGCCGCGGTGGGGCACCATGACGCCCTTGGGCCGGCCGGTGGAGCCGGAGGTGAACATGACGTAGGCGAGGCTGTCCGCGGACGCAGGCACGGTGGGCGCGTGCGTGGGCTTGCGAGCAAGCAGCGCGGCGTCGTCGTCCATCAGGAGGGAGGCGCCGAAGAAGGACGGCAGGCTCTGCTCCCAGTCGGAGCGAGTCACGAGCACGGGAGCGCCGGAGTCCTCCAGGAGCATGGCGAGGCGCTCGTGGGGATAACTCATCTCCAACGGGACGTAGGCGGCGCCGGCCTTGAGGACACCGAGGATGGCGATGATGAGGTCGAGCGAGCGCCCCAGGCCCAGGGCCACGAGAGTGCCCGGACGAACCCCCAGGCCGATGAGGGCGTGGGCGAGCTGGTTGGCGCGCTCATCCAACTGCCGGTACGTGAGGCAGTCGTCACCGAAGAGGACGGCCGCCGCGTCCGGCGCCTCGCGAGCCTGATCCGCGAAGCGCTGGTGGATGGAGGTCTCGTGGGGGAAGGGGGACCGCGTGTCGTTCCAGTCGATGAGCAGCTGGTGCAACTCGTCCTGGGAGAGCATGTCCGCGGAGGCGAGCGGTGCCTCGGGATGGGAGACGAGCGCTTCGACGAGGGCGACGAAGTGCCGCGCCATGCGCTGTGCAGTGGCGGGAGCGAAGAGGGCGGTGTTGAAGGAGAGAGAACCTCCGAAGCCGTCTGAAGACTCGGAAAAGTGCATCTCCAGCTCGGCCTTGACGTTGTGGCCCCCCAGATCCAGTCCCCGCAGGGAGAGCCCGGGGAGCTGGAGCGAAGGCATGGACGTGTTCTGCAGGGCGAAGAGTGCCTGGAAGAGCGGCGGTCGCGTCAGGTCACGCTGGGGACGCAGCTCCTCCACGAGGCGCTCGAAGGGGACGTCCTGGTGGGCGTAGGCGCCCAGGGCGGCCTCGCGCACCTGCTGGAGCAACTGTCGGAACGAAGCACCCGACGCGACATGGGAGCGAAGGACGAGCGTGTTGACGAAGAAGCCGATGAGGTCTTCGGTCTCCGCGTGCGTGCGGCCCGCGATGGGTGAGCCGACGCTGATGTCCTCCTGGCCTGAATACCGGGCCAGGAGCACCTGGAAGGCCGCCATCAGGATCATGAACGGAGTGACCGCTTCACGCTGGGCGAACGCCTTGAGCGCCTCCGCGAGCGGCAGGGGCAGCCGCAGCGGCTGCACGCCTCCCTGCGACGACTGCACGGCGGGGCGCGGGAAGTCGATGGGCAGCTCCAACGGAGCGGCGTCCGCGAGGCGCTGGCGCCAGTAGTCGAGCTGAACGTCGAGCACTTCGCCCTGAAGCCAGGAGCGCTGCCACACGGCGTAGTCGGCGTACTGGACAGGCAACTCGGGCAGGGGCGAAGGCCGGCCTTCGGAGAAGGCTGCGTAGAGCGCGGCCACCTCGCGGACGAGGACTCCGAGAGACCAACCGTCGGAGACGATGTGGTGCAGGGTGAAGACGAGCACGTGCTCGGTGGGCGCGAGCTTCAGCAGCAACGCGCGCACAAGCGGACCGGAGGCCAGGTCGAAGGGACGCTGGGCCTCGGTGGACGCCAGTCGCCGCGCTTCGTCCAGGGCCGCTTCGCCCAGGTGGCGGAGGTCCACCATGGGCAAGGGCACGTCCGTGGGCGAGGCGATGCGCTGGAAGGGTTGACCCTGGATTTCGGAGAAGGAGGTGCGCAGGGCTTCGTGGCGACGAACCAGCTCCGTGAGGCTGTGGCGCAGGGCTTCGAGGTGCAGCTCCCCTTCCAGTCGCAGGACGGACGGGACGTTGTAGAGGGTCGAGCCGGGGGCGAGCTGATCCATGAACCACAGGCGCTGCTGGGCGAAGGACAGCGGCAGCGCCTCCGTGCGCGGTGCAGGCACCAGCGGAGGCGCTTGAATGCCGGAGGCCTGCTTCCCCGCATCGTCGATGCGGCGCGCGAGGTCCGCGAGGCTCGGGGCTTCGAAGACGGAGCGAAGGGGCAGTTCCACGCTGAACGCGGCGCGCACGCGGGCCACGAGCTGCGTGGCCAGGAGGGAGTGGCCTCCCAATTCGAAGAAGTGGTCCTGCGCGCCCACGCGAGGCACGTTCAGCACCTCGGCCCAGAGGGACGCGAGCAGCTCCTCGGTGGGAGTGCGAGGCGCCACGTAGCTGGAGTTCGGAGCGGAAGCGTCGGGAACGGGCAAAGCCTTGCGGTCGACCTTGCCGTTGGGAGTGAGGGGCAGTGCCTCCAGCACGACGAAGGAGGAGGGCACCATGTGAGCGGGCAGTACCTGCTGAAGGTGTTCCCGCAGCACCGCGGCGTCCAGCGCCAAGCCACCGGTGGCGACATAGGCGACGAGGCGCTTGTCACCGGGCACATCCTCGCGGGCCATCACCAGCGTCTCGGCGACACCGGGCAGCCGCCGCAGAGCGGACTCCACTTCGCCGGGCTCGATGCGGAAGCCACGCACCTTCACCTGGAAGTCGGTGCGGCCGAGGAACTCCAGCGTGCCGTCCGCGCGCCAGCGGGCCCTGTCACCCGTGCGGTAGAGGCGCTCGCCGGGCGAAGAGGTAAAGGCGTTGGGAACGAAGCGCTCGGCGGTGAGGTCAGGCCGGCGCAGGTAGCCCCACGCGAGGCCGGCGCCCCCGACGAACAACTCACCGGCCACGCCCACGGGCACGGGCCGCAGGACGGCATCCAGCACATACACGGTGGACTGGCCGATGGGCTTGCCGATGGGCACCGCAGGCCCGACGGGCGACGCCGGGCCCATGCTGTGCGCGGTGGAGACGGTGGAGTTCTCGGTGGGACCGTAGCCATTGACGAGGACGGAGCCGGGAGCCAGCTTCGCCAGGTGCTGCCGGGCGCGCTCGGTGGGCATCACGTCGCCACCGACCATGAGCTGGGAGACTCGCGCCAGGGTGTCTCCCTGGTGGAGCGCCATCTGCTCGAAGAGCGCCGCGGTGAGGAGGACGCTCGTGGGGGCGTGGCGGCGGATGAAGGCGGCGAGCTCCTCCAACGAAAGCGAATGCGGCGGCGCGAGCACCAACTGGGCGCCGTGAAGCAGGGCGCCCCAGATTTCCAAGGTGGACGCGTCGAAGGCGGTGGGCGCGAGCTGGGAGTAGCGGTGCTCCGGGCCGAAGCGGAAGTAGGACGCGCCGCACACCAGCCGCACGACGCCGCGGTGGGGCACCATGACGCCCTTGGGCCGGCCGGTGGAGCCGGAGGTGAACATGACGTAGGCGAGGCTGTCCGCGGCCGCAGGCACGGCGGGCGCGTGCGTGGGCTTGCGAGCAAGCAGCGCTGCGTCGTCGTCCATCAGGAGGGAGGCGCCGAAGAAGGACGGCAGGCTCTGCTCCCAGTCGGAGCGAGTCACCAGCACGGGAGCGCCGGAGTCCTCCAGGAGCATGGCGAGACGCTCGTGCGGATAACTCATATCCAGCGGGACGTAGGCGGCGCCGGCCTTGAGGACACCGAGGATGGCGATGATGAGGTCGAGCGAACGCCCCAGGCCCAGGGCCACGGGAGTGCCCGGACGCACGCCCAGACCGACGAGGGCGTGGGCGAGCTGGTTGGCGCGCTCATCCAACTGCCGGTACGTGAGGGTGTCGTCACCGAAGAGGACGGCCACCGCGTCCGGCGCCGCGCGAGCCTGGTCCGCGAAGCGCTGGTGGATGGAGGTCTCGGAGGAGTAGGGCGACCGCGTGTCGTTCCAGTCGATGAGCAACTGGTGCAGCTCGTCCTGGGAGAGCATGTCCGCGGAGGCGAGCGGTGCCTCGGGATGGGAGACGAGCGTTTCGACGAGGGAGACGAAGTGCCGCGCCATTCGCTGCGCGGTGGCGGGAGCGAAGAGGGCGGTGTTGAAGCAGAGAGCGCCATCGAAGCCGTCTGGGGTTTCGAAGACGAACAGCTCCAACTCGGCCTTGACGTTGTGTCCCTCCAGATCCAGTCCCCGCAGGGTGAGCCCGGGGAGCTGAAGCGAGGGCATGGACGTGTTCTGCAAGGAGAAGCTCGCCTGGAAGAGCGGCGGCCGCGTCAGGTCACGCTGGGGACGTAGTTCCTCCACGAGGCGCTCGAAGGGGACGTCCTGGTGGGCGTAGGCGCCCAGGGATTCCTCGCGCACCTGCTGGAGCAACTGGCGGAACGAAGCACTCGATGCGACGTGGGAGCGAAGGACGAGCGTATTGACGAAGAAGCCGATGAGGCCTTCGGTCTCCGCGTGCGTGCGACCCGCGATGGGTGAGCCAACGCTGATGTCCTCCTGGCCGGAGTAGCGAGCCAGGAGCACCTGGAAGGCCGCCATGAGGAGCATGAAGGGGGTGACCGCTTCACGTTGGGCGAGCGCCTTGAGCGACTCCGCGAGCGGCAGGGACAGCCCCAGCGGTTGCACGCCTCCCTGCGACGACTGCACGGCGGGGCGCGGGAAATCGATGGGCAGCTCCAACGGAGCGGCGTCCGCGAGGCGCTGGCGCCAGTAGTCGAGCTGGGCGTCGAGGACGTCGCCCTGAAGCCAGGAGCGCTGCCACACGGCGTAGTCGGCGTACTGGACGGGCAACTCGGGCAGGGGCGAAGGCCGGCCTTCGGAGAAGGCTGCGTAGAGGGCGGCCACCTCGCGGACGAGGACGCCTCGGGACCATCCGTCGGAGACGATGTGGTGCAGGGTGAAGACGAGCACGTGCTGGGTTGGCGCGAGCTTCAGCAACAACGCGCGCACGAGGGGGCCGTTGGCCAGGTCGAAGGGACGCTGGGCCTCGGTGGACGCCAGTCGCCGCGCTTCGTCGAGAGCGGCCTCGCCCAGGGGGCTGAGGTCCACCATGGGCAGGGGCAGGTCCGTGGGTGAAGCGATGCTCTGGAAGGGCTGACCTTGGTGGGAGGAGAAGCGGGTGCGCAGGGCTTCGTGGCGCCGCACCAGTTCGGTGAGGCTGTGGCGCAGGGCTTCGAGGTGCAGCTCACCTTCCAGCCGTAGGATGGAAGGGATGTTGTAGGTGGACGAGCCAGGGACGAGCTGATCCATGAACCACAGGCGCTGCTGGGCGAAGGACAGCGGCAGTGCGTCCGTGCGCGGCGCAGGCACCAGCGGAGGTGCTTGAATGCCGGACGCCTGCTTCCCCGCCTCGTCGATGTGGCGCGCGAGGTCCGCGAGGCTCGGAGCTTCGAAGACGGAGCGCAGGGGCAGGTCCACGCCGAACGCCGCGCGCACGCGGGCCACAAGCTGCGTGGCCAGGAGCGAGTGGCCACCCAAATCGAAGAAGTGGTCCTGTGCGCCCACGCGAGGCACACGCAGCACTTCCGCCCAGAGAGACGCGAGCAGTTCCTCCGTGGGAGTGCGAGGCGCCACGTAGTCGGAGGTTGGCGCGGAAGTTTCGGGAACGGGCAGGGCCTTGCGGTCGACCTTGCCGTTGGGCGTGAGAGGCAGGGCGTCCAGGAAGACGAAAGCGGAGGGCACCATGTACTCGGGCAGCCGCTGCTTCAGGTCATGCCGCAGCGCGGATGCCTCCGAGGTATCCGCGACGACGTAGGCGACAAGGCGTGCCTCACCGGGGATGTCCTGGCGAGCCACGACGATGGCCTCGTGCACAGAGGGAAGAGTCCGCAGCACGGTGGCGACTTCGCCGGGCTCGACGCGGAAGCCACGCACCTTCACCTGGAAGTCGACGCGGCCGAGGAACTCGACGCGTCCGTCGGAGAGCCAGCGCACGCGGTCGCCCGTGCGGTACATGCGAGCACCTGTGGTGGGGCTGAACGGGTCCGGCACGTAGCGCTCGGACGTCAGGTCCGGGCGGCCCAGGTAGCCACGAGTCACCTGGGCGCCGCCGACGAAGAGCTCGCCCGGGACGCCAAGAGGAGTGGGCCGCAGCGAAGCATCCAGGACGTAGAGGCGCGAGTGGGCCAGGGGCCAGCCCAGCGGCACGGAAGTCGAAGCTGAAAGCTGAACGCGGCCAGCGAGGACACCGACAGTCGTCTCAGTGGGCCCGTAGTGGTTGTGTACCTCGCAGTCCGGAGCGAGCGCGTGCACGGTCTGGAGGAGAGCCCAGGTGGAGGACTCACCTCCCAGCACCAGGCGCTTGCGAGGCAGGACGTGACGAGGCTCTGGCGCGGTGAGCAGCGCCGCCAGGTGAGAAGGCACCACCTTCATGCAGTCGATGGGGTGGCGCGCGAAGTAGTCCGCGAGGGCGGCGGGACTGGAGGCGCATTCCTGGGTGAGGACGTGAAGCAGGCCACCGGTGGTGAGCGCAGGGAAGAGGACGGTGTTGCCGAGGTCGGCGACGAAGGTGGAGACAAGGGCGAAGCTTGAGCACGCCTCAAGGCCCAGGCGCTGCGTCACGGAGGCGACGTAGGTGGAGAGCTGGGAGTGAGCGACGGCAACGCCCTTGGGTCTGCCGGTGGAGCCGGAGGTGAAGAGGACGTATGCGAGAGAGTCCGGATGCACCACGCCCGGAGGCGCGTCCGTGTGCAGTCGGGACAGTGTCGCAGCGTCCTCATCCAGGCGGACGACGTGGGCATTGGACACGGCAAACGCGGAGGCATGACGAGCCATCGTGACAACGACGGGCGCGCCGACTTCCTGCACCAGCGACTGCAGACGCAGCGCGGGCTGGGCCGGGTCCAGCGGCACGTAGGCACCACCGGCCTTCCAGACACCCAGCAGGGCGACGACGGTCTCGACGGAGCGCTCCAGGCATAGGGCCACGCACGAGTCGGTGCCAACGCCCAGGGAGCGCAGGTGCCAGGCCAGTTGGTTGGCGCGCGCGTCCAACTCTCCGTAGGTGAGCACCTGTTCATCGCTCGCCACTGCGGGCGCATCCGGGTGCAGGGCGGCCCGCTGCTCGAAGAGGGCATGCACGCTGCGCGGCGATGGAAGAGGCGCCTGGGTGGACACGAAGTCCGTGAGGAGCAGCTGCTTCTCGGCTTCCGTCAGCAGGGGCAGCTCGCTGACAGGCATCGCAGGCGATGCGAGCGCGGCCTCCAGCAGCACGCGCAGGTGCTCGACCATGCGAGCGACGGTGGACGGCTCGAAGAGGTCAGTGCGGTAGCCCAGGGCTCCCGTGAGCCCATGGGGCGTCTGCGTCAGTGAGAGCCGTAGATCGAACTTGGTGGACTCTAGGTCCTGCTCCAGGGGCCGGAAGGACAAGCCAGAGAGGTTCAGCTCCGAAGCTGGCATGTTCTGCAGCACGAGCATCACCTGGAAGAGAGGCGAGTGGCTCAGGCTGCGCTGGGGCTGCAACTCCTCGACGAGTTTCTCGAACGGCAGGTGCTGGTGCTCGTACGCGGCCAGGGTGGTGTCACGCACCTGGGCCAGCAGTTGTCGGAACGAAGCCCCGGGCTGCACGTTCGATCGCAGCACGAGGGTGTTGACGAAGAATCCGATGATCCCTTCGGTCTCCGCGCGAGTGCGGCCGGCGATGGGCGTGCCGACGGAGACATCCTCCTGGCCGGAGTAGCGCGACAGCAGCACCTGGAAGGCAGCCAGCAGGGCCATGAAGGGCGTGACGCCTTCGCGCTGGCAGAAGTCCTTGAGTGCCTCGGACAGGGCCAAAGGCAGGTGCACGGGCAGGGACGCACCGCGCTGGGACTGCACGGCGGGACGAGGCTTGTCGGTGGGCAGCTCCAGCAGTGCAGGAGCGCCGGAGAGCTGCTGCTTCCAGTAGCCCAGCTGCGCGTCGAGCACTTCCCCCTGCAACCACATGCGCTGCCAGACGGCGAAGTCGGCGTACTGCACGGGCAGTTCGGGAAGCGGCGAAGGCCTGTCCTGAACGAAGGCTGAATAGAGGGTGTCCACCTCGCGCACCAGCACACCGCGGGACCAACCATCGGACACGATGTGGTGCAGCGTCATGAGCAGCACGTGTTGCTGCTCGGTGAGCGTCAGGATCGAGGCGCGCAACAGCGGGCCACGGGTAAGGTCGAAGGGGCGCAGCGCTTCCTCGGCGGCGAGCCGCTGCACTTCGGCCTGACGTGCATCCTCAGTGAGATGTTCCAGGCCCACCCGGTCCAGGACGAAGTCCACGGTGGAGTGGATGCGCTGGACGGGTTCGCCCTCGTGCGCGTGGAAGGTGGTGCGCAGGGACTCGTGGCGGCGGATGAGTTCGCCGAAGGCGCGCTCCAGCGCGGAGACGTTGGCCGGACCCTCCAGCCGCAGGGCGTACGGCATGTTGTACGTGGCCGTTCCGGGCTGGAGCTGATCCAGGAACCACAGCCGCTGCTGGGCGAAGGACAGCGGCAGCGCCTCCGTGCGCGGAACCGCGACGAGGGGCGGAGCCTGAAGTCCGGACGCCCGCTCCCTGGCGTCATCGATGCGGCGCGCGAGCCCGGTCAGGCTCGGGGATTCGAAGACGGAGCGCAGAGGCAGTTCCACGCTGAACGCGGCGCGAACGCGGGCCACGAGCTGCGTGGCCAGGAGCGAGTGGCCACCCAGTTCGAAGAAGTGGTCCTGTGCGCCCACGCGAGGCAGGCGCAGGACTTCCGCCCAGAGGGATGCAAGCACCTCCTCCGTGGGCGTGCGAGGCGCGACGTATTCGGAGTTCGACGCGGAGACGTCAGGAATGGGCAGTGCGTTGCGGTCGACCTTGCCGTTGGGAGTCAGGGGTAGGGCGTCCAGGAAGACGAAGGCCGAGGGCACCATGTACTCGGGCAGCCGCTGCTTGAGGCTCTCCCGAAGCACGGACGCGTCTTGGATGTCCGCGACGACGTAGGCGACGAGGCGTGCCTCACCGGGGATGTCCTGGCGAGCCACGACGATGGCCTCGTGCACGGAGGGAAGAGTCCGCAGCACGGTGGAGACTTCGCCGGGCTCGACGCGGAAGCCACGCACCTTCACCTGGAAGTCGACGCGGCCGAGGAACTCGACGCGGCCGTCGGAGAGCCAGCGCACGCGGTCACCCGTGCGGTACATGCGAGCCCCCGCAGTAGGGCTGAAGGGGTCGGGCACGTAGCGCTCGGCCGTCAAATCGGGACGGCCGAGGTAGCCACGCGTCACCTGTGCGCCGCCGACGAAGAGTTCGCCCGGGACACCCAAAGGCGTGGGCCGCAGCGAAGCATCCAGGACGTAGAGGCGGGAGTGGGCCAGGGGCCAGCCCAGCGGCACGGAGGTCGAGGCTGAAAGCTGAACGCGGCCAGCGAGGACACCGACAGTCGTCTCAGTGGGCCCGTAGTGGTTGTGTACCTCGCAGTCCGGAGCGAGCGCGTGCACGGTCTGGAGAAGAGCCCAGGTGGAGGACTCACCGCCGAGCACCAGGCGCTTGCGAGGCAGGACGTGGCGAGGCTCGGGCGCGGTGAGGAGGGCCGCCAGGTGAGAAGGCACCACCTTCATGCAGTCGATGGGGTGGCGCGCGAAGTAGTCGGCCAACGCGGCGGGACTGGAGGCGCACTCCTGGGAGAGGACGTGAAGCAGCCCGCCGGTGGTGAGCGCAGGGAAGAGGACGGTGTTGCCCAGGTCAGCGACGAAGGTGGAGACAAGGGCGAAGCTTGCGCACGCCTCCAGGCCCAAGCGCTGGGTAACGGAAGAGACGTAGGTGGAGAGCTGGGAGTGCGCGACGGCGACGCCCTTGGGCCTGCCGGTGGAGCCGGAGGTGAAGAGGACGTAGGCGAGCGAGTCCAAATGCTCCGCACGCGGAGGCGCATGGAGGCTCAGGCGCGAAAGCACCGAAGCGTCCTCATCCAGGCAAACGACGTGCGCGGAAGACGACGCAAACGCGGAGGCGTGACGAGCCACCGTGACGACAACGGTCGCGGCGACTTCTTGCACCAGCGACTGCAAGCGAAGGGCGGGCTGGGCCGGGTCCAGCGGCACGTAGGCACCACCGGCCTTCCAAACGCCCAGCAGGGCAACGACGGTTTCGATGGAGCGTTCCAGGCACAGGGCCACGCACGCGTCGGTACCGACACCCAGGGAGCGCAGGTGCCAGGCCAGTTGATTGGCGCGCGCGTCCAGCTCCCCGTAGGTGAGCACCTGTCCGTCGCTCGCCACGGCGGGAGCATCCGGATGCAAGGCGGCCCGCTGCTCGAAGAGCGAGTGCACGCTGTGTGGCGTGGGGAGAGGCGCCTGGGTGGACACGAAGTCCGTGAGGAGCCGCTGCTTCTCCGCGTCCGTCAGCAAAGGCAACTCACTGAGACGCGACTCTGGCGAAGCGAGCGCGGACTCCAGCAGGACGCGCAGGTGCTCCACCATGCGAGTGACGGTGGAAGGCTCGAACAAGTCAGTGCGGTAACCCAGGGTGCCGGTGAGGCCATGCGGCGACTGGGAGAGAGACAGCGTGAGGTCGGACTTGGTGGCCTCGGCGTCGCGCTCCAGGGGCTGGAAGGACAGGCCCGAAAGGCTCAGCTCTGAATCAGGCGCGTTCTGCAGCACGAGCATCACCTGGAAGAGAGGTGAGTGACTCAGGCTGCGCTGGGGCTGCAACTCCTCGACGAGCTTCTCGAACGGCAGGTGCTGGTGCTCGTACGCGGCCAGGGTGGTGTCACGCACCTGCGCCAGGAGTTGACGGAACGAAGCGTCCGGCGCGACGTGGGAGCGCAGGACAAGGGTGTTGATGAAGAGGCCGATGAGGCCCTCGGTCTCCCCGCGCGTGCGGCCCGCGATGGGCGTGCCGACGGAGACATCCTCCTGGCCGGAGTAGCGCGACAGCAGCACCTGGAAGGCAGCCAGCAGAGCCATGAAGGGAGTGACGCCTTCGCGCTGGCAGAAATCCGTGAGTGCCTGGGACAAGGGCAGGTGGACAGGCAGGGACGCACCGCGCTGGGACTGCACGGCGGGACGGGGCTTGTCGGTGGGCAACTCCAGCAAGGCAGGCGCACCGGAGAGCTGCTGCTTCCAGTATCCCAGCTGCGCGTCGAGCACCTCCCCCTGCAACCACGAACGCTGCCACACCGCGTAGTCCGCGTACTGCACGGGCAGCGGGGCCACGGACGGCGAACGTCCCTCGCGGAACGCCTCGTAGAAGGCCACGAGCTCGCGCACGAGCACGCCCATGGACCAGCCGTCGGAGACGATGTGGTGCATCGTCAAGAGCAGCACGTGCTCGGTGGGCGCGAGCCTCAGCAACTGGGCGCGGAGCAGCGGTCCTCGAGTGAGGTCGAACGGACGCACGGCCTCGGCGGATGCCAGTCGCCGCGACTCTTCCAGCGCCGCCTCCCCCAAGGCGCTCAGATCCACCACGGGCAGGGAGAAGTCGACGGTCGTGTGGATGACCTGGACGGGCTCGGGCTGACGCGGCGCGAAGGTGGTGCGGAGGGGTTCGTGCCGCTCGATGAGGGCGCGGAAGGCCTGCTCCAGCGCGGCGACGTCGACGGTCCCCTGCATCCGCAAGGCGGTGGGGATGTTGTAGGCGAGGCTTCCGGGCTCCAGCTGATCAATCAGCCACAGCCGCTGCTGCGCGAAGGACAGCGGCAGATCCTCCGTGCGAGGCACCGGCGCCAACGCAGGTCCCTCCGCCACCGGAGCCCGCGGCCCGGCCTCGTCGATGCGCCGGGCGAGCCCCGCCAGAGTGGGTGCCTCGAAGAAGGTGCGCAGCGGCAGCTCCACGCCGAAAGCCCCGAGCACGCGCGAGACGACCTGGGTGGCCAGCAGTGAGTGCCCACCCACGTCGAAGAAGTCGTCCTCCGCGCCGATCCGCTCGACGCGGAGCACCTCGGTCCAGAGGGCCGCGAGCTTCTGCTCGGTGGGGGTCGTCGGGGGCACGTACCGTCCCCGCTCCAATGGGGCCACGGTGGGGACGGGAAGAGCCTCCCGGTCCACCTTGCCGTTGGGGGTGAGCGGCAGGGCTTCCATCACGACGAAGGCGGTCGGCACCATGTGCCCGGGCAGTTGCTGCTGGAGGTGGGCCCGCAGCGCCGCAGCGTCCAGCATGGGCCCACCGCTGCCTGAAGGAATGGCGACGTAGGCGACCAGGCGCTTGTCGCCGGGCACGTCCTCGCGGGCCATGACCAGCGTCTCGGCGACACCGGGCAGCCGCTGCAGCGCGGACTCCACCTCGCCGGGCTCGATGCGGAAGCCACGCACCTTCACCTGGAAGTCGGTGCGGCCCAGGAACTCCAAGTTGCCATCCGCGCGCCAGCGGGCCTTATCGCCCGTGCGGTAGAGGCGCTCGCCGGGCGAAGAGGTGAAGGCGTTGGGAACGAAGCGCTCGGCGGTGAGGTCAGGCCGGCGCAGGTAGCCCCATGCGAGGCCGGCGCCCCCGACGAACAGCTCACCGGCCACGCCCACGGGCACGGGCCGCAGGGTGGCATCCAGCACGTACACGGTGGACTGGCCAATGGGCTTGCCGATGGGCACCGCATGCCCGACGGACGAAGCCGGGCCCATGATGTGGGCGGTGGAGGCGGTGGTGTTCTCGGTGGGGCCGTAGCCGTTGATGAGGACGGAGCCGGGAGCCAGCTTCGCCAGGTGCTGACGGGCGCGCTCGGCGGGCATCACGTCGCCGCCGATCATGAGCTGGGAGACGCGCGCGAGGGTGTCCCCCTGGTGGAGTGCCATCTGCTCGAAGAGGGCGGTGGTGAGAACGACGCTCGTCGGAGAGTGACGGCGGAAGAAGGCGGCGAGCTCCTCCAACGAAAGCGAATGCGGAGGCGCGAGCACCAACTGGGCGCCATGCAGCAGGGCGCTCCAGATTTCCATTGTGGAGGCGTCGAAGGCGGTGGGCGCGAGCTGGAAGTAGCGGTGCTCCGGACCGAAGTGGAAGTAGGAGGCGCCGCACACCAGCCGCATGACGCCGCGGTGGGGCACCATGACGCCCTTGGGCCGGCCGGTGGAGCCGGAGGTGAACATGACGTAGGCGAGACTGTCCGCGGCTGCAGGCACGGCGGGCGCGTGCGTGGGTTTGCGAGCGAGCAGCGCGGCGTCGTCGTCCATCAGCAGGGAGGCACCGAAGAAGGACGGCAGGCTCTGCTCCCAGTCGGAGCGAGTCACGAGCACGGGAGCGCCGGAGTCCTCCAGGAGCATGGCGAGGCGCTCGTGGGGATAGCTCATCTCCAGGGGGACGTAGGCGGCGCCGGCCTTGAGGACGCCGAGGATGGCGATGATGAGGTCGAGCGAGCGCCCCAGACCCAGGGCCACGGGAGTGCCCGGACGCACGCCCAGACCGATGAGGGCGTGGGCGAGCTGGTTGGCGCGCTCATCCAGTTGCCGGTACGTGAGGCAGTCGTCACCGAAGAGGACGGCCACCGCGTCCGGCGCCGCGCGAGCCTGATCCGCGAAGCGCTGGTGGATGGAGGTCTCGGAGGAGTAGGGCGACCGCGTGTCGTTCCAGTCGATGAGCAGCTGGCGCTGCTCGGCCTCGTCCATGAGGGGCATCGCGGACAGGGTCAGCCGCACGTCCCGGACGACGGCCTGGAGCAGCACCCGCAGGTGTCCGAGCATGCGGGCGATGGTGGCCTCGTCGAAGAGGGCCGTGCGGTACTCGGCGGAGAGCCGCAGGCCGCGAGCGTCTTCGGACGCCACCAGCGTCAGGTCGAAGCGCGACACGCCACCGTCCACCGGCAACGTGTCCATGCGCAGGCCGGGAAGCGGAACGAGCGACAGCGGCGCGTTCTGCAGGACGAACATCACCTGGAACAGCGGGGAGACGTTCAGCCAGCGCGAAGGCTGGAGCACCTCCACCAGCTTCTCGAACGGCACGTCCTGGTGGGCGAAGGCGCCAAGGGCGGAGTCATGCACCTGGCCCAGCAGCTCGCGGAAGGACGGATCCCCGGAGAGGTCCGAGCGCAGGACGAGCGTGTTGACGAAGAGGCCGATGAGGCCTTCGAGCTCGGAGCGGGAGCGGCCGGCGACGGGAGTGCCGACGGCGAGGTCATCCTGACCGGAGTAGCGCTGGAGCAGGACGTTGAAGGCCGCGAGCAGCACGGAGAACAGCGTGCGGCCTTCGCGCAGTGCCACGAGCTTGAGGCGCTGGACGAGGGGGAGGGGCAACAGCAACTCGTAGCGAGCCCCCCGGCCGTCGGGCTGCGCCTGTCGAGGCCGATCCGAGGGCAGCTCCAGCACCGCATGCGGATCCAACCGCTGGCGCCAGTACGACAACTGCGCGTCGAGCGCGTCCCCCCGCATCCACTGCCGCTGCCAGGCAGCGTAGTCCGCGTACTGCAAGCGCAGCGGTGTCAGGGATGAGGCCTGTCCGGACGCGAACGCCCGGTACAGCTCCGCCACCTCTCGGACCAACACGCCCAGGGACCAGCCGTCGGACACGATGTGGTGGAGGGTCAAGAGCAGCAGGTGCTCCTGCTCCTCCAGCACCAGGAGGGTCGCGCGCAGCAGCGGACCGGTGGTGAGCGCGAAGGGAAGAAGGGCCTCGGCGGTGGCGCGGCGGCGAGCCTCGGACTGGCGCTCCTCTGCGGGCAGGGAGCGCAGGTCCGTGAGGTCCAACGTCAGGACGGAGGGCTGCGCGATGACCTGGACGGGGCCCTCGGGCGTGTCGCGGAACGTGGTGCGCAGGGACTCGTGCCGGTGCACCAGCGCTTCGAGTCCGCGCCGCAGAGACTCGACGTCGAGCGCCCCGGACAACCGCAAGGCCACGGGCATGTTGTAGGTGGCCGTCCCGGGCTCCAGCTGATCAATCAACCACAGCCGCTGCTGCGCGAAGGACAGCGGCGGAGCGGACCCGCGCGGCACGGGAATCAGTGGCGGCAAGCCGGGCGTCGGCTCCTCCGTGCCAACCGCATCCAGGTGACGTGCGAGCGCCTCCACTGTGGGGGCCTCGAAGACGGTGCGCAGGGCCAGTTCCACGCCGAAGGCCGAGCGCACGCGCGAGACGAGCTGCGTGGCCAGGAGAGAGTGCCCACCCAGTTCGAAGAAGTGGTCGGTGGCGCCCACGCGGGGCACGTGCAGGACCTGGGCCCAGAGTGCCGCGAGCTTCTCCTCGGTGGGAGTGCGCGGGGCGAGGTACTCGGCAGTGGAGGCCGGAGCCTCCGGCGCGGGCAGGGTCTTCCTGTCCACCTTGCCACTGGGAGTCAGGGGCAGGGCGTCCAGCAGGACAAAGGCGGAGGGCACCATGTACTCGGGCAGCTTCTCGTGCAGCCGCGAGCGCAGAGAGGGGACGTCCAACGCCCCGTCACTGCGGCATGCCACGTAGGCGACGAGACGCTTGTCACCCGCGATGTCCTCGCGGGCCACCACCACGGACTGACGCACGCCGGGGTGCTGCTCCAGCGCGGCCTCAATCTCCCCCAGCTCGATGCGCAGGCCGCGCACCTTCACCTGGAAGTCGGCACGGCCGACGTACTCGATGGCGCCATCCGGCAGCCAGCGGGCAACGTCGCCGGTGCGGTACAGGCGAGCGCCGGGCGTGTCGCTGAAACCATCCGGGATGAAGCGCTCGGCCGTCAGCTCCGGGCGGCCCAGGTAGCCGCGCCCCACCTGGACACCGCCGATGAAGAGCTCGCCCGGGACGCCCACAGGGACGGGTTGCAGGTGCGCGTCGAGGATGCGGATTTGGGTATTGGCCACGGGCCGGCCAATGGGCACGGAGCGGCGGGACTCGCCGGGCAGGCACTGGTGGAAGGTGACGTCGACGGCGGCCTCGGTGGGACCGTAAAGGTTGTGAAGCCCGGCCCAGGGCAGGCGCCGCAGGCAGCGCTCCGCGAGCTCCAGGGGGAGGGCCTCGCCGCTGCACACCACTCGGCGCAGGGATGTGCAGGACTCCAGCCCCGGCTCCTCCAGGAATACCTGAAGCATGGAGGGCACGAAGTGCAGGGTGGTGACACCGGCCTCTGCGACGAGGCGCGCGAGGTAGGCGGGGTCCTGGTGTCCGCCGGGTTTCGCGAGGACGAGGCGAGCGCCCGTCATGAGGGGCCAGAAGAACTCCCAGACGGAGACGTCGAAGCTGAAGGGAGTCTTCTGAAGGACGACGTCCGCGGGGCCCAGGGCGTAGGCGGACTGCATCCACAGCAGGCGATTCACCACGGGGCCATGGGCATTCATGGCGCCCTTGGGCCTGCCGGTGGAGCCGGAGGTGAAGATGACGTAGGCGAGGGCGTCGGCGGTGGCGCGCGGAGGAGGCGCGTGCCGGGGCAGGAGGGCGACGTCGTCCCACTGCGTGTCCAGGCACAGCACGCGAGCGTCATGGGCGGGCAGACGCGACAGGAGATGCTCCTGGGCCAGGAGCACGGCGGGGCGCGCGTCCTCCAGCATCCAGGAGAGGCGCTGGGCGGGGTATGCGGGGTCGAAGGGGACGTAGGCGCCGCCAGCCTTCAACGTGGCGAGCAGGGCGACGACGAGCTCCAGCGAGCGCTCCAGCAGGAGGCCCACGCGGACCTCCGGCCCCACGCCGCGCGCGATGAGGGCGTGCGCCATTTGATTGGCTCGCGCATCCAGCTCCCGGTAGGTGAGCGTGCGGCCCTCGAACGCGAGCGCCACGGCATCCGGGGTGCGCTCCACCTGCGCCTGGATCAGCTCCGGCAGGGTGGCCGTGCTCGAAAGGTCAACGCGGGTGTCGTTCCAGTCGAGCAGCACCTGCCGCTGCTCGGCCTCGTCCATGAGGGGCAGCACGGACACGCGCTGTCCGGCGTCCAGGACAACGGCCTGGAGCAGCGAACGCAGGTGTCCAAGCATGCGCGCGACGGTGGCCTCGTCGAAGAGGGCCGTGCGGTACTCGGCGATGAGGCGCAGGCCGCGAGCCTCTTCGGACGCCACCAGCGTCAGGTCGAAGCGGGCCGCGCCCACATCCACCGGATGTGCCTCCATGCGCACGCCGGGAACAGGCGGCAGGGCCACGGGCGCGTTCTGCAGGACGAACATCACCTGGAACAACGGTGAGACGTTCAGCCGGCGCGAAGGCTGGAGCACCTCCACCAGCTTCTCGAAAGGCACGTCCTGGTGGGCGAAGGCGCCAAGGGCGGAGTCATGCACCTGGCCCAGAAGCTCGCGGAAGGACGGATCGCCGGACAGGTCGGAGCGAAGGACGAGCGTGTTGACGAAGAGGCCGATGAGGCCTTCGAGCTCGGAGCGGGAGCGGCCGGCGACGGGAGTACCGACGGCGAGGTCGTCCTGACCGGAGTAGCGCTGGAGCAGGACGTTGAAGGCCGCAAGCAGCACGGAGAAGAGCGTGCGGCCCTCACGCAGGCCCAGCTCCTTGAGCGCCTGGGTGAGCGCGGGTGGCAGGACGATGGAGTAGCGGGCCCCCTGGACGTCCAGGCTCGCGAGCCGGGGCCGGTCCGAGGGCAGCTCCAGCACTGCATGCGGATCCAACCGCTGGCGCCAGTACGCCAACTGCGCGTCGAGCGCGTCGCCCTGTGCCCCCTGTCGCTGCCAGGCGGCGAAGTCCGCGTACTGCAGGGGCAGGGGCTTCAGGGTGGGGGCCTGGCCGGAGGTGAAGGCCTGATACAGCTCCGCCACCTCGCGGACCAGCACGCCCATGGACCAACCATCGGACACGATGTGGTGGATGGTCAGGAGCAGCAGGTGTTCGTCCGCGGCGAGCCGGTAGCGCACCGCGCGGAGCAGCGGACCCCGCTCCAGGTCGAACGGCACGCGCACGTCTTCCCGCACATGGCGCAAGGCCTCGGGTTCACGCAGCGGCTCGGGCAGGTTCCCCAGGTCCACTTCCGAGATGGACAGCTTGAGGTCCGGAGCGACGTGTTGGAGCGGCCGGCCCTCGTGCTCCGGAAAGGTGGTGCGAAGCGCATCGTGGCGATCCACGACGGCCTGGAAGGCACGGGCCAGCGCCACGGGATCCAGCTGTCCGGAGATGCGGACGGTGACGGCCATGTGGAGCGCCGCGTTGCCGGGCGACAGCCGCTCCTGGAGCCACATCCGTTCCTGCCCGGACGAGGCGGCCACGCGAAGCGACGGACGGGTCTTTCCACGCAGCAATTCGGCC
Source organism: Corallococcus sp. AB038B (assembly GCF_003668955.1). Lineage (NCBI taxonomy): Bacteria > Pseudomonadati > Myxococcota > Myxococcia > Myxococcales > Myxococcaceae > Corallococcus > Corallococcus sp. AB038B. The sequence continues at coordinate 127,424 of NZ_RAWO01000002.1, forward strand.
AGCCGCGAGCGCTTGTCATCAGAGGGGGAGGTCATGTTGGCGCCAGCTCCTGCGTGTCGCGCGGACGGGCGCCGACTCCTCATGCGGAGCGGCGTCTTCCTGAAATGCGCGACGACGGTGAACTGGCGTCAGCTATCGCACCGAATCAATACCTTGTCCAAACACGAGGCGGGAACGGATCCGCCGCCTCGTCCCGGAGGCCGCGTGGGAGGTGGATACGCGGCACAATGTTTCCGGTTGTTACGACCCCGGATCCGCTCAACCGTCGAGTGCAATGACACACGGTGTTGGCGACGCCGCTCGATAGGACATCGTGGCAATCCGCTACTCGGCGGAAGCGCGGACGAAGAGCGCCTTGCCCGTTCGAATCGTGCACTTCACGTCCGCGAACCGCCGGACATCCGTGGAGGGATCTCCGTTGAGCACCACGAGGTCGGCGTCGAAGCCCGGCTTGACGCGGCCCCTGCGCTCGGTGGCGCTCCAGCGCGCAGCGGGGGCGGAGGTCAACGATGCGAGGATCTGCATCGGGGTCAGCCCCGCGTGGGCCATGAGGACGTACTCCTGCGTCGGATCCAGGTCCGTCATGTACCCGACGTCGGTGCCGAACAGGACCTGTCCACCCGCGCTGGAGAACGCCGCGAGCTGCCGTTCGGCGCCCCCCACGAGGCGGTCGCGCACGTCCGTGGGCACGTCCGCCTTGGCGAGCTCGTACCCCCAGAGCTGCAATGTCGGCACCAGGGAGACATGGCGCGCGACCATCTGGCCGACGAGCTCCTCGCTCCACCCGGTCTTCGGTGAATCGATGGTCGTATGCACGACGACGTCGACGCCAGCCTGCACGGCGGCGCTCACGCCTTCGGGGTCGGTGGGATGCACCATGACCAGGCCCCCGCGCTGGTGGGTTTCATCCGCCGCGGCGCGAGCGATTTCCGCCGCCATGCGCCGGATCTCCCCACCGCCCTGGGGCGTGGCGACGAACAGCTTGGTCCCCTTCGCGCCGCCCTCGGCATTCGTGCGGACGACGGCGCGGGCCTCCTCCACCGACGCGGGTTGCGGAAGCTGCGCCAGCAGCTCGGGCGGCAGGTCTCGCAGGTAGAAGGGAATGCCGTTCTGCGGATACATCGGGGAGCCAACTGTGAGGATTGCAGGCCCCTGCAGCTCGCCTCGCTCGATGCGCTGGCGAAGGGCCTCGGTGTTCGCGGGGTCGGAGCCGGTATCGACGACCGTCGTGAAGCCGAAGCGGGTGGTCATCCCACTGAGCGGTGGCTGAAGCTCGTCGCGCGGACGGCTGACGGCTCCGGCGAACGCGGCATCCGTGAAGTGGACATGGCTGTTCTGGAACCCCGCGGTGATCACCCCACCGCTGCAGGTGTCCTCGAGCCGCACTCCGGGAGGCGGAGCAACCGGCGCGGAGCCCATGGCTTCGATTTTCCCGCCGCTCACGGCCACCCAGGCGTTGTCCAACGGGGGCGCGTCTGGAGCCACATAGAGCCGCGTGCCCGTCAGGAGATAGCGATCCGTGGGAGCCGGATGTTGGCTGGACGCGCAGCCCGCGGTGGCCAGGGAGAGAATCAGAGTGACCCGTTTCATGTTGTTCACCTCGCTGATCCGAACCGTGCTCCCAAGCGAGGAGCCCGTCAAACGGTCAATGGATTGGACCGGCGCCTGATATGACTTCAGCCATGTCCTTGAAGCACGTCGCGCCCCTCGTCGCGCTCCTGCTGTCTGTGCCTGGCGACGCACCCCAGGCGGCGGCTCCGGTGGCCTCCAGCTGCGCCCAGGCGCCCCTGTTCCAGCGCTACGCGCGCAACGGCATGGTGGAGTCCCTGCCTGGAAACAAGGTGCGCCTGACGGTGGTGGCGGACGTCCACAGCGCGGACTGCGGCACCCCCGACTGCTACTTCACGAAGGTGCGGGCGGTGTTCCACTTCGCGGAAGGCAAGGGCTGCCGCGTGCGCGAGGTGGAGGTCTCCACGGAGGATGGCGGCTGCATCCCGGAGGGCGACCGTGCTCCGCCGAAGCGGGAGGCCTTCTTCCCGAAGGGGCCCGCGGACGTGGCCGACCCGGCGTTGGCGCAACTCACCCTGCGCACGCGCAAGGCGGATCGCGCGCTCGTCCTCCTCCCGAAGAACCTCTTCTACTTCGAGGACGTGAAGGCAGGCGCTCCGCTCCGCACGACGCTGCCCACCGGCGAGGAGGGAGAGGACGCCTGTTGCTGGGGTGCCTCCATCGCGGAGTCGCACTTCCGCGCCGAGTGATGCTTTCAGTATATTCCAGTTTGTCTGAATAGAATTGACTTGCTGGTTTGCGTGCTCGCAATCTCTCCCCGTCGCCAACGATGGCGACGGGGGAGCACACCATGCCGAAGTCGAAGCAACTCGCGTCCTGCCTTGCCCTCGCGCTGGCCACGGTCTCGCCAGTGGCCCTTGCCGACTCCGCGATCTACGGCGGCGGCCCGTTCTATTCCGGCGGCACCGCGGTGATGAACGACCTGCGTGGCTCGGGCTTCACCACTGTGATCCTCTGGAGCTTCCACATCGAGGACAACGGCGACCTCGTCTACAACGACATCCCGGTGGTCCGGAACGGTGCCTATATCGGCGATCCGGCCTGGCCCACGCGGCTGGCCACGCTCAAGACGGCGCCGACCTCGGTCAATCGCATCGAGGTGTCCATTGGCGCCTGGAGCGTCCCCGACTTCGAGCGCATGGCCCGGCTGGTCAACGGCACCGCCGCCGGCTGCGGCAGCACGCTCGTCTGCGGCACCGGTACCACCAGCATCCTGTACCGCAACTTCCAGGCGCTGAAGGCCGCCACAGGCGCCAACGCGGTCAACTTCGACGACGAGAGTGCCTACGACCTCGCTCCCACCACCCAGTTCGGGCAGATGCTCATTGGCCAGGGCTTCAAGATCACCTTCGCGCCCTACACCCAGCAGACCTTCTGGCGGAACCTCAAGGACAACCTCGGCAGCGCGGTCGACGGCATCTATCTGCAGGTCTACGACGGCGGCGCTGGCAACAACCCCGCGAGCTGGAACACCGCGATGGGCATGACCGTCGACCCGGGCCTGTGGTCTCGCCACGGCACCAACTGCGCCAGCGGCGACAGTCCGGCCTCGGTGCAGAGCCGGATGAGCGCCTGGAAGAGCAGCGCCGGCATCAACGGCGGCTTCATGTGGCTGTACGACGACATCCAGAAGTGCGTGGCGCAGGGCACGAGCGCGCAGTACGCGGCGGCCATCAACACGGCGGTCAGCGGCAACACCCCGCCCGTGGCCAACTTCGGCGTCACCGTGAGCGGACTCACCGCCACCTTCAGCGATGCCTCCACCGACAGCGACGGCACCATCACCTCGCGCAACTGGAGCTTCGGCGACGGCAGCGGCTCGACCGCGACGAATCCCAGCCGTGTCTACGCCAGCGCCGGCAATTACAACGTCAGCCTGACCGTGACGGACAACGGTGGTGCCAGCAATACCAAGACCCAGACGGTCTCGGTCGGCTCGGGCTATGCGAACCTGGCGCTCAACAAACCTACGACCGGCTCCACCGCCTGCAACAGCAGCGAAACGCCCGCCAAGGCGGTCAACGGGAGCGTCTCCGGTGGCACCACCGACAAGTTCTGCTCGTTGGTGTCGGGCGCCTGGATGCAGGTGGATCTCGGCTCGGCGCAGACGGTCAGCAGCTTCACGGTCCAGCATGCCGGCGCGGGCGGCGAAGCGAGCACCTGGAACACCCGGGCCTTCACCCTCCAGACCTCCACCAACGGCACCAGCTGGAGCACCCCGGTGACGGTGACCAACAACACCGCCAACACCTCCACCCACGCCATCAGCGCCACGTCCGCGCGCTACGTCCGGCTCAACATCACCACCCCCAGCCAGAACGGTGACCCGGCGACGCGCATCTACGAACTCGAGGTTCGCTGACCGACCCTTCCCATGCCCGGGACAGGACGGAATCTCGACAACAAGTAAAAGCTGATAAATAGGACTTCCGAGTCTTCGCAAACTCGGAGGTCCATCGATGAAGAACCCCTCGTTGTTTTCCGCTGTCGTCCTCGCCGCGCTCGCGGCGGGTTGTGGTGGAGAGCGTTCCGACGCCCCCCTCGTGGACGAGGCCCCGGTGGGCACGTCCAGCGGGGCGCTCGCGTGCACCACGCGCATCACCTACGGGGACCGGTGGATCCACCCCGGGCACCCGGAGCAGCACGACACCGCGAGCGGCCTGGTGACCTGGGACGGCAGCTGCGTCAATGAAGGCAGCAACTCCTACGCCGTGTTGTCGAACGGCTGGAAGCCGTACTTCACGGGGCCCAACGCCTGTGTGCTGGCGCTCGACACGGACTGTTCCGGCGCCACGACCTGCGCGACGCGCGTCACCTACGGTCCGGCGTGGTTGCACCCCGCGGGACACCCGGCCCAGTACGACGACGTGGGCGGCCGCGTGACGTGGGACCGGGGCTGCACCAATGCCTCTCCCAATTCGTACGCGGTGCTGTCGAACGACTGGTCGCCGTACTTCAGCGGTACCAACGCGTGCGGCATCTCACTGCGCTACACGGGCTGTGGAGGGCTCTACCAGAACCCCGTGGTGCCCGTGGACTGCGCGGACCCGGGCGTCATCCATGACGGCACGCAGTACGTCGCGGCCTGTACGTCGGGGGGCGCGGCCAACGCGTTCCCGCTGCGTACGTCCAAGGACCTGGTCACCTGGACGGCCGCGGGCAACATCTTCCCCTCCGCGCGCCGGCCGACGTGGGCCACGGGTGACTACTGGGCGCCGGAGCTCCACAAGGTGGGCACGCGGTACATCGCGTACTTCACCGCGCGCCACCAGGACGGGAAGCTGTCCATCGGCGCCGCGACGGCCACCAGCGCGCTGGGGCCCTTCACGGACCTGGGCCATCCCCTGGTGCATGACGCGGGCATGGGGATGATTGACGCCACGTTCTTCTACGACACCGCGGGCGTGCCGTACCTGGTGTGGAAGGCGGACGGGAACGCGGTGGGGCAGCCCACGCCCATCTATGGCCAGACGCTGTCGGCGGATGGGCTGTCGCTCACCGGCACGCGCCGCACGCTGATGAGCAACACGCTCGGCTGGGAGGGCGGCGTCGTCGAGGCGCCGTGGGTCGTCGCGCGGGGCGGCTACTACTACCTCTTCTACAGCGGCAACTCGTACGCCAACAGCACCTACGCCGTGGGCGTGGCCCGGGCCACGAGTCCGCTGGGTCCCTATACGAAGCTGGGCAACCCCATCCTCAAGACGGGCGGCGGTTGGGTGGGGCCCGGCCACAACTCGGTGGTCACCGGACCCGGCGGGGACACGGTCATGGTCTACCACGCGTGGAACAGCGCCCACACGGCCCGGGTGATGCTCGTGGATGCGATGACGTGGCCCAATGGCTGGCCCGCGGTTCCGGAAGCTCCGTCCTCCGGTTCGCGGCCCATGCCGTAGCGAATCCTTCCAGGTGGGGGACCGGCGGCTTCCGGCCCCTACCTGACGGCGCGCGCTGTCACCCGGCATCCGTGATGCGCGCCAGCAGTTCGCTCAACAGCGCGCTTTCACCTGGGGTCAGGACGGTGAGCCGGTCCAGGGAGGCTCGCAGCGTGGTGGCCGCTGAACGGACCTCCGTGTTCGCCGGGGGCGCCGTGTCGCTGGAGATGGCTGCCATGACCGTCTCGCGCGCGGCCTCGGACAGGCCGAGGTCGCGTTGCCCTTCAGGCTGGCGCAGGAGCGTGAGCACGGCGCCGTTGCACATCGACGACACGAGGCCGAGCGCCCGCTCTTCACTGACCCGCAGGCGGCCCGCGAGCGCGATGTTCCGGATGCGGCGCCGCAGGACGTCGTTGCCGGTGCTGACCACGGAGGATTGGGGGGCCGGCTCCAGGTCGCTGCACATGAGCGCGAACAGCCCGGGATGGCTGAGTCCGAACGCGACGTGCATGTCCCAGCCCATCCTCAGGTCCTGAAGCGGATCCGGGTGCGGCTTGCGCGCGGCCTTCTTCGCTACGTAGCTCGTCAGCTCGTGCTCGACCACGGCGGACAAGAGCCCGTGCTTGTCGCCGAAGAGCCGGTAGAGCGTGGGGGCCTGCACGCCCGCCGCAGCGGCGACCGCGCGTGTGGTCGCGGCGTCGGGTCCTCCAGAGGCGATGAGCTCCGCGGCGGCCGTCAGGATGCGCGCACGCGTATCGGGGCCCTCGGCGTCTTCGGCGGTGACCTTCTCCCGGTCCTTCATGCGCCTGACTTAACACGCGACTTCCGGAACGGCGGTAACGAACACTTGATAACGGCGATAGCGGCCGCTACGTTATCGCCGGTATCTAGATTTAGTTTCCATCGATACGGAAGAGGGACGCTCGATGATCGTCGTGACCGGAGCAACGGGGCAGCTTGGCCGCCTCATCGTGGAGAAGCTCATCGCCCGCGTCCCGGTGGACCGGGTCGCCGTCAGCGTCCGGGACGTCCAGAAGGCCCAGGACCTGGCGGCACGTGGCGTCCGGGTGCGGAGCGGGGACTTCGCGGAGCCGAAGAGCCTCGCGCATGCCTTCGAGGGCGCGACCCAGGTGCTGATGGTCTCGTCGAACGCGGCCGCGCATGGGGGCGACCCCCTGGCCCAGCATCGCTCCGCCATCGACGCCGCGCGGTCCGCCGGCGCGCGGCGCATCGTCTACACGAGCCACATGGGCGCGAGCCGTACGTCGGCGTTTCCACCGATGCTCGACCACGCGGCGACGGAGCAGATGCTTGCGGAGTCCGGCATGGCGTGGACCTCGCTTCGCAATGGCTTCTACGCCTCGAGCGCGGCGTTCCTGCTGGAGCGGGCCCTGTCATCGGGCGTGTTCGAGGCCCCCGCGGACGGGAAGGTCTCCTGGACCACGCACGCGGACCTCGCGGAGGCGGCGGCGGTCATTCTGACGAGCGAGGGTCGGTTCGACGGACCGACGCCGCCGCTCACCGCGTCGCAGGCGCTCGACTTCGGAGAGTTGTGTGACATCGCGTCCGGCATCCTCGGACGTCCCCTCCGTCGAAGCACCGTGTCCGAGGACGAGATGCGCGCGAAGCTCGTGGCGAGCGGCATGCCCGCGCCCGTGGTCGGCATCTCGCTCGGCCTCTACCGCGCGAGCCGCGACGGCGAGTTCGCGGCGGTCGACCCCACGCTGCGGCAGCTGCTCGGGCGTGAACCGGTGAGCATGCGCGAGCTGCTCGCCGGCAAGCTGCGCTGAGGTTCAGGGCTCGGGGATGAACCGGAGCTCTCCGGGACGCAGCGGCCCCAGGTACTTCAGCCACTTTTCGTACTCGCTGTCGTACGACGCCCGGCGCACGTAGACGTCTCCGAAGTTCCCCGAGGTGGGCGTGGCGCGCAGCCACAGGTCCAGCGCGCCCGTGTCGTCCATCCGCGCCACGCCGATGGCTCCCGGCGAGGGCGTTCCCGGCAACGGGGGCAGCGGCTCCACGCCGTCGTCAGGCTTCGTCTGGAGGCTCTGGATGCGGTCTCGAATCGCGTCCAGCACCCAGGGGTCCATGCCCGGCAGGGCGCGCAGGCGGGCATCCTGTGCCTCCAGCCGCGCGCTCAGCGTGGGGAGCACCTGGGTGCGGAGGGTCTCCACGGCCCGGGCATCCCAGCCCAGGTAGCGGGTGCTGCTCTGGAGCGCCAGCTGCAACCCGCCCAGGTCTTCCAGGGTCGGCAGGTCCTGTATCCGGGCCAGCCACGTTTCATAGAACGTGCGGAGGAACCACTCCTGGTCATACCGGATGACCGGCACCGTCCTGCCCCATTCCCAGTCCGGCGCGAGCCCCGTCTGCCCCAGGTGCCAGGAGTTGAAGCCGCCCCGCGAGTCGGCGAACTTCGCGAACTCCGTCCAGCGGGCCTCGGCGTCGGGGCGGGACTCGATGAACTCTCGGCACCGGCGCATGTCCTCGGCCGAGGCGCGCGGATCCGCGGCCACCAGGTCGCACGCCTTGTCCACCGCGCCCCCTTCGACCGCCGCGCGCAGTGCGAGCCGCGATTCCAGCTCCTGTCGTGCGCGGTGACGCGACGTCGACCACTCGCCTCCCATGATGGCCAGGGCGGCGGTGACGGCGCACGCGACCAGCGCCACCATGGGCAGGCCCATCCCCAGCGGGAGCGAGTCGAACGGGCGGTCCGACAGGAAGCGCCGCCAGCCGACCCAGAGGGTGAGGAGCAGGGGGAGCACCGCGAGCACGAAGGCCAGCCCGTTCAGCGCCTGATGCAGCGGCGTGGCGGAGTGCCGGTACGACTCGCTGCTGAAAGCGAGGGTGAAGAAGGTGCCGACCAGCAGCGCCACGCCCAGCCCCAGCTCCACCAGCAGACACACTCCCGCAGCAACCGCGCTCATCCTCGATGCCCCTGTCCGATCGCGGTCAGGGCCCCATGCTCCCAGCCGCATGTTTCAGCGTAGTCGAATCGGCGCTCGAACTCGGGTCACCCGCGACGAAATAACGTGTGAGGGCGGTGAGACACCGGCCCGTTTCCCTACCGGGAGTGGACCCATGAGCTGCATTCACTGGCGCTGGCGTGTTGCCACCACACAGCGGGATCTCGATGACGTGGCTCGCATCCGCTGGGCCGTCTTTGGCGGAGAGATGGGACTGCTGCACGAGCAGTGGTCGGTGTCGCGGCGGGAGATGACCTGCATCGACACGCTCGACACCACGGTGCACCTGCTCGTCCATGCCGGCTCGGAAGCCGTGGCGACCATGCGGGTGGCGCTGCCCAACGCGGAGGTGGCGGCGAACCTGGGCGGGACGGTGGGGCTGGAGATGGCGCAGCGGGTGGACCTCTCCAGGGTCATCCAGCCGGGCATGGCGTTCGCGGAGCCGTCGCGCTTCTGCGTGCTGCCGAAGTGGCGCCGCACGGAGGCCGTCACGTGGCTGCAGACGGCCATGTACACGGAGAGCCGGCGGCGCGGGGTGACGCACTGGATTGCGTCCGCGAACCTGGAGACGGACTCGCCCGAGGACGCGCTCCTGTCGTGGCAGGTGGCGGCCAGCCGCGGATGGCTCAGCCCTCGGTGGCGGGTGGACGTGCCCGACCCGTGGCAGGCCCCGGTGCATCCCCGCAACCGCTTCTATACGCCCGAGGAGCGGGCCAGGGCGGAGCAGGGGCAGCTGGACGGACTGCGGCTGCCCCGGTCGCCCTCGCTCTTCGCCAGCACGATGGGGGCTCGCTTCATCTCGGAGCCGCTCTACGACGCGTACTTCCAGTGGTTCACGCTGCCGCTCGTCATGGCGCTGGATGAAATCCCCGCGGACAGCCTGGCGCGCTTCAACGCGCTGGACCTCGGTGTGAGCCCCGCCGCCTAGGCCGGGGCCGTTCCTTTCTTCCCTTCACCTTCCACACGCAACAACCGGGAGCCCGAAAGGCCCCGGACAGGAGACGTACATGCAAACCCAGACGGAGCAGCAGACGGCAACGAATTGGCTGGCGGCGCTGGACGAAGAGGCGCGGGGGCTGGTGGCGGCGGTGGATGCGCACCCCGACGCCCGCGGCCTCCTCGACGGCACCCTCGACGTGGAGGGCTACATCCACTACCTCGTCCAGACGTATCACTACGCCCGCTGGAGCACCCCCATCCTCGCCGAGGCGGGTCACCGGCTGAACCGGCTGGGCCGGCACCCGGAGCTGGCGAAGCTGTTGATCCAGAAGGGGGAGGAGGAGCGGGGACACGACATCTGGTTGCTGACGGACCTGAAGAACCTGGGCGTCCCGGAGGCGCAGGTGGAGGCGGCGGCGCACAACCCCGCGGTGGATGCCTACACGGGGTGGAACTTCTTCACGTCGCTCTCGGGCGTGCCGACGGCGGTGCTGGGGACCGCGTACGCGCTGGAGTACCTGTCGCAGACGCGGGCGGGCGTGTGGGCGGAGCGGCTGCTGGAGGTGTCCACCATCCCCAACATCCGCAAGTCCGTCACGTTCCTGCGCAGCCACGGCGCGCTGGACGGGGGCCACGTGGCGGAGATGCAGAAGATCCTGACGCCGCTGACGGATCCGGAGGACCAGGAGGCCATCCTCTTCTCCGCCCGGGTCGCCCGGAGCGTCTACCCGCGCATCTTCCGTGAGGACGCCACCGCCGGCCACCCCCACACGAGGTAGAGACAAACACACGCAAGCTGGGAGAGCCTCCCGTTCAAGCCCTGGCCCTACGGGAGGCGTCTTTCCTTGCGTTCGAATTTCTCAGACAGGCTTGTTGAGGCGCGCGGCCTGGTAGATGAGGTCCGCGCGGCCGTCGATGCCCAGCTTGTCGAAGATGTTTCGCACGTGGGTCTTCACGGTCAGGACGGAGAGGTCGAGCTCATCCGCGATCTGCTCGTTGTTCCGATTGCGCAGCAGGCACTTCGCGACGGTGACTTCGCGCGTGGTGAGCTCGCACTCCATCTCCACGGGGAGCGGGATGGAGTGGGGCGTCTCGTTCAGCAAGAGGGCCCATCGCCGGGGGCCTTCCTCGGTGGGCAGTTCGACGAACCGGCACGTGCGGTTGCCATCCTGATGGTTGGAGACCCAGCGGGTGTTCCCGAGCCGGGCGTCCGCGCCCATGGAGACCAGGGCGTCCAGCTGCTCCTTCAGGGCACGCGGGAGTCCGGAGGAGTCGAGGTCCGACCGGGTGAACCAGCGATCCAGGAGGGCGGCGGCGTGCTCGGAGCGCATCGCCTCCTTGGAGGAGTTCTCCACGACGAGGAAGGCGGAGTCGTTGCGGCGGTAGAGCTCTTCAAGGAGGCTGGCTCCGGTCATGAGCGTCTGGACGTCACTGCAGTTGCGCACCGCGTTCACCAGGTGCGGGTTGAGGCTGGAGAGGACGGCGGCGTGCTCGGTGGTGAAGGCGCGTCGCCGGTTCCGGTAGAGCGCGAGCGCGGCGACGAGACCGGGGCGGATGTGGAGGAGCACGGCCATGATGTGCTCGAAGCGCGGGTCCAGCTCCTGGCTGCGTTGATAGATGAGCGTTCGCTCATACTCCCCGCGGGTGAGGAGCTGCGTGTCGCGGACGGGCACGTTGGGCCGGGCGAAGATGGGGGCCCGGAGGAAGTCATGGTCAATCAGGCTGGCATACTCATCGAGGATGCGGAGCGGGTGGCCCGGGACGAACCACCGGAAGTCCGCCTTGGGCGCGACGTGCATGAGGCATAGCGCCATCGCGTCGGCCTGAACGAGCTCGAGGAAGGGGGCGCGTGCGGCCTCGAGGGCCTGGGGGAGGAACAGGGAGCTGTTGAGGGCCACGATGGCCCGGTCCTTGATCCCGTCGGCAGTGCGATTCATGGGACTGAACATCCACCCTCCTGGGGCAACCCTGCGGGTTTGTACGTCGCGACCGCTCATCCATAGCTACGTGCTGAAAACCTGTCCCTCACCCTCAAGAGGTATTGCCCGGCCCCTTCGGTTCGGGCAGGCGCCGCCCTCGCCACAGCCACCACCCCAGCCCCGCGAGCCACATCCAGCCGCCGGTGCCCGGCGTCGCGCCGCAGCCACAGCCCGACTCCAACTCCGTCACCTTGACCTTGAACGAGCAGGTACCCGCGTTGCCCGCCGCGTCCGTCGCGGTGACCTTCACGAGGGTGTCGCCCAGGTTGAACTGACTGCCTGATTCGTGGCTGTAGGTGAGGGTCGGCTCGGCGGTGACGGCATCCGTCGCGGTGGCCGCGAAAGTATACGGGAGGCTCTTTCCGCCCTCAGCCACCTGCGTCTCGATGTCCGCCGGGCACTGGAGCGTGGGCGCCGTGGTGTCCTGAAGACCAGCCTGTCGCGCAGGGGGTGCATCCAACGGATGGTGGCCCACGGCGAGCCGTCCTCAGCGGTCCACACGCGCTGGGTGCTCTCCGGCGTGCCGTTCGTCTTCCACACCTCCTGGCCGCGCGCTGCGTTGATGGCGGTGAGGTAGGCGGTGTTGCCCAGACCGGTGAAGTGGTCGGGCGAGTCCAGGGGCGTTCCCGGATCCAATTGCACCGGCGCGGTGCCCTCCGTGCTCCAGAGGCCGTACACGCCCAGGCTGAAATAGGCGCGTCCACCCACGGCGGGGCCCAGTGGGAGACATCCGGAGTCGGCAAGCCCCGCGACCTTCCGGCCTTGCAATCCTTCCACGCGCCACAGCTCGACCTGGCCATTGCCTTCCAGGCAATAGAGCAGCCCATCGCCAAGCACGACACCGCGCGTGTTGGACCAGGAAACCTGCGGGCTCGAATCCTCCGCCACGACCGCTGTGCTGGCGGACGTCCCGTCCATGCGCACCAGGTCATGGAGGTTGTTGGCGACGAAGTAGAGGGCATTCCCCACCACGAGGCCGCGACCCCCAGGCTCCTGGCCCGTGGTGGCTGACGGTGGATGGGACACGCTCACGGTGCCCAGGGTCGTGCCATCCGACCTCCAGACGTCGATGCGGCCGTGGGTGTTCGCGAAGAAGAACCGGGTGTTCCCCAGGGCCGTGAAGGTCGAGGGAGAACCCGACTGCGTCCCGGGAGTCAGGTCGCGGACGAGTGCCGCCAGCTCCTTCGCTTGCGCCTGCTGGAATGACGGGAGGACACACAACAACGGCAGCAGGGCTATGACAGCTCGGCGCATGTCTTCTCTGGGGCGAGGACCCAGCGAACCTTGCCACGGCCGGCTGGATCATCTCCAGAGCTGTCATTGCGCGCCAGGATGTCGCGATTGACCCTGCACCGCCCGAGGCCTCCTGCAACGGCCCCGGGCGGCGTGACGCTCACGTCACTGCATGATGGTGACGATCTGCGCCTGGCAGGTGTTCACGTCGATGAAGGAGTTGATGGTGTCGACGGCACAGACGGCGCCGCCGTAGGTGCCGTAATAGATCGTCGCGGTGCAGGTCCCGGCGTTGTCCGCGATGTCCACGCGCCAGACACACGTCTTCGACGTGGACGGGGCCGACGGGTTGACCGTCCAGTAGTACTGCTGGGAGAACGACGGGGCCGGCGCGGGGGCGTTGATCTGGAACCCGCCCAGGGTGGCGGTGGGCACGGGATAGGGCGTGAACACGCCGTTGAACGTGCCGTTCACGGTCTGGAGGCCCAGGGAGATGGTGGCGCCGCTCTGGTTGGAGACGAAGAAGTTCTCCAGCGCCGGGCCAATGGAGGCGCCGCTCCGCACCTGGGGAAGTTCGACAGCGCCCTCGCGAACGCTGACGTACTCGTCGCGCTGGGACAGGTAGTCGGGGAACCCGAGATCGGCCGGAGCGGCAAAGGCAACCGACGGCGCGAGGGACAACAGGGAGGCGGCCAGGAAACGCTTCACGTTCCTCGTCATGGACTACTCCTGAGTTGATTGTGTGGGGTTGGCCGAAGCCGAGGACTTCCTAACACTGGTCTTGATTTAACTGCAAATCAGAACGAGCAAATCAGGTGATTCCTGTGGGCGCGGACGATTGCGTCCGGACGGTGTTGCACATTGCGTTGGAGTCCCGGCTAGGGGTTTTCCACGGGTCTGCCCATACACGCCACCTGGGTTCGGCGTACCCCTGCTCGCCGGGTAGGCAGGCGAGTGGGGGGAGACGCAATGGGCACAATCAGCCGCAGGCTTCCGTCAGGTTCCCGATGTCGTCGAGCGACTGAGAGCAAAACAAATACGTGTTGTACTCGTAGTCAAACAACATCATACACTGGTGAGGCAGTTCTTCTCAGACGGAGCACACATGCGCACGCTGCAGAAGTCCCTCCTGGCTGCCCTGGCTGTTGTTTCTCTTTCGCCCGCGGCGGCCCTGGCCGCGAAGCCCCAGTGCGAAGACATCTGTTATGAACGGCCCTGCAGCATGGTCTGTGATGTCTGGGGACGCACGACCACGTGCGCCGAGAACGCGATGTTCTGGGGCTGCGTGGATGGCATTGGCGGCTCCAGCGACTCCTCCGCCCCGGCGACTCCGGAAGCGGTCCAGCAGGCCGATGCCTCCTCGCGGGTGTGCAGCGAGCAGAACCCGGCCGCTGAGCAGTCCGCCGCCGTCGAGAGCTGAGTCGCGAGCGTGAACCGGGGCGCCTGGCGATCGCGATGGATCGCCGGGCCTCCCATCAAGGCGCGCCCAGGGCCGGTGGAGTCTCGGGCCGCCGGGTGCGCCGGCGCCAGAACAAGAACACGGGCACGCCCGCGCCAAACAGCAACGTGCCCTTGAGCGCGTTGAGCGGGTTGGAGGCCGTGGAGCCCAGCAGGACGTACAGCGCCGCCGCGATGAAGAGGAGCGGGGTGATGGGATATCCGGGCACCCGGTACGCGGCGCGAGGCACCAGCCCCTGCCGTTCGCGTGCGCGGTAGACGAACAGCGTCGCGGCCGTGGCGCCGAAGATGAGCCAGTCGGCGAAGACGACGTAATCAAGCAGCTCGCCGTACGTGCCCGTGCCCGTGAGGAGGATGGCCCAGACCGCCTGGAAGAGGATGGCGTTGGAGGGCGTGCGGTAGCGCGGGTGCAGCCGGGCCATCCACGGGAAGAACAGTCCATCCGCGGCCATGGCCTGGTACACGCGCGGCGACACGAGGATGACCAGGTTGAGGAACCCGAAGGTGGAGAGGGCGACGCCCAGGGTGATGAACGTGCGGCCCGCGGGCCCGATGAGCTGGCCGAGCGCGTCCGCCGCCGGGGCGCTGCTCGCCGCGAGCCCCGTCGCGCCGAGCGTGCGCAGGTAGGTGAGGTTCGCGAGCAGGTACACCGTCACCACGCCGATGACGCCGAGCAGCAGGGCGCGCGGCAGGTTGCGCTCGGGGTTGACCATCTCCTCGGCCACGAAGTTCGTCTGCTGCCAGCCGCCGTAGCTGAACAGCACCGGGACGAGCGCCGCCCCCAGCGCGAGCACGAGGGAGTCGGGCGCCACCGGAGCGGCGACGACTTCCACCGCTGCGGGATGGGCGCTTTCGAGCAGGAGCCCCGCGCCCACGAGCACCGCGAGCGCCAGCAGCTTGAGCACGGTGAAGATGTTCTGCGTGAGCGTCCCGGACCGCACGCCGAAGTAGTTCACCCCGGAGAGCAGGAGGATGGCGCCGACGGCGAGGGGGAAGCGGAACCCGGGCCCCAGGCCGGTGAGCGCGAGGGTGTAGTTGGCGAAGGTGACGGCCACCGCGGCGATGGCGCCGGTGGCGATCATCAGCATCAAACCCCACGCATTGAGGAACGCGGGCAGGGGACCAAAGGCATCGCGCAGATAGACATAGCTGCCGCCCGCCTTGGGGATGCGCTGTCCCAATTCCCCGTAGATGAAGGCGCCAATGAGCGCCACGACTCCGCCGAGCAGCCACACGGCCAGGGTGAGCGCGGGTGTGTGCACGCGCTGCGCGACGATGGCCGGGTTGAGGAAGATGCCCGAACCGATGATGCCGCCAATGACGAGCATCACCCCCGAGAACAATCCGACGCGCCGGGCGTAGCCGTCGCGGTGGGCTCCAGCTTCATCCTGTGGGGGGGAGGGACTCATGGGCCCCCAGCATATCGGCTAGCATGGCTGCTCCCGAACATGTCCATGTTGGAAGGAGGGGCCCCTTGGCGACTTCGGATGGCATCGACCCGGCGCTGGATGCCCTGGCGGTAGAAGGCCCCCTGTCAGGCGTGGAGAGTGCCCTGCGCGCGCTCCCTGCGGCCCAGCAGGCCCGTCGCTTCAAGCACCGCCTGCTGTCCGGGGCGCGGTCCCTGGCGCCGCTAGGGGTCGTCATCCTGTGCATCGGGATTGCTGGCACTGTCGAAGGCCCGCTGTCCGTCGTGGCGGGAGTCCTGGGGCTCGGGCTTGCGGCCGCATTGGGGATTCGCGGGCTGTTCTTCACCCGCATTCGCGTGCCTGGGCACGCTGGCGACGATCCGGGCCGCCGGCCGGAGCTGGTGGTCCGGGTGCTCCAGCGCCTCAAGGCGGACCTCGCGCCGGATACGCCCGTGCGCCTGCGGCTTCGTCCCGACCCCCGTCCCCTGGGGCCTGGTTCGAGCCTGTATGTCCTCAAGCGCATCAAGACGGCTCCGCCGGATGTGTTGGACCCGTGGCTCACGTTGGAAACGCGGCTGGCGGATGGCTCGCACCTGCGGCTGAGCGCGGTGGAGCGACGCCGTGTCCGGGTCAGCGACCGTGGACCCAACGGGCCCCGGCGGCGCACGCGGATCAAGGAACACGATGCGCTGTTCCTGGAGGCCCGGCTGCGAGTGAAGGAGAAGCGGCACCCGCGGCTCGTGGCGCTGTCACTCGACCGGGCCCGGGCGGCCGTGCGCCTTCCTCCCGGCGCGAAGCTCCAGCGGCTGCGCATCACCGGAGAGCACCTGCGGCTCCGGATCCAGCTGGAGGAGACCTGGCGTCCCTTTGTCCCGAAGGACACGGGGGAGGAGAAGTCCTCCACCCCGGATGCATCCCGCGCGGTGACGATGATGCTGCTGAGCCTCTACCAGATGCTCCACCTCGCCCGGACGCCTCTGGCTTCCAAGGCCGTCAAGCCGCCGCGCGAGAAGCCTCCACACCCGCGCGCCAGGTCGCGGCGCCGCCGCTCCGGGTGACCCCTGAAGCGGGAAGCGGCTCAGCCCACGATGGCCGTGGCTTCGATCTCCACAAGGACGCCCGGCTCGTAAAGCGCCGAGACCCCGATCAGCGAGGCCGGCGCTGGCGAGATCCGCAGCTCCCTGGCGGCCTGCTCGATGCCGGCGAGGAAGTCAGGCATCGCTTCGCGCTTCCAGTCGACTACGTAGAACGTCAGCCGGACGACGTCGTCGAACGTCGCCCCGGCGGCCGCGAGGGCGATGGCGACGTTGCGGTAGGCCTGCGCAACCTGTCCGGCCAGGTCGCCGCGAGCGACCAACTGCCCCTCCGCGTCGTACGCGACCTGTCCCGCGATGTGCACCTGCCGGGTGCCGGTGGCGATGGCCACCTGCCGGTACACGTCGGGCTTCATGATTCCGTCGGGGTTGAGCAGGGTCACGGGCATGGGTGATCTCCAGGGAGAGGTGAGTGCCGGACTCGTATACCGGGGCCATTGACGAACAGCGTTCCCCTCTCCAGCGACGCGGTCGCTACAATCGAGCGCCCTCGATGAAACGCGCCCACCTGGATGAGATCTTCGCCTTCATGTCCGTCGTGGACGCGGGCAGCTTCGTGGGCGGCGGAGAGGCGCTCGGCCTGACGCGCTCGGCGGCGGGCAAGGCCTTGGCCCGGTTGGAGTCCCGCCTGGGGGTGCGCCTGCTCAATCGCACCACACGCCAGCTGAGCCTCACCGACGAGGGCCGTGTCTTTCATGAGCACTGCCTGCAGGTCCTCGCGGCCCTGGACGACGCGGAGGCCAGTGTCGGGCAGCGCACGGGGACTCCCCGAGGGTTGCTGCGGCTCACGCTGCCCGCCGCGTTCGGCAGACTGCATGTCCTTCCCTTGCTGCGGGACTATCTGCGGACCTGGCCCGAGGTGCAGGCGGAGGTGAGCTTCTCCGACCGCGTCTCGGACATCATCGAGGAGGGCTACGACCTGGCAGTGCGCATCAATGCCTCCAGCACCGATACGCGCCTGGTTTCGCGGACCGTGGCCCGATACCCGGTGTTCGTCTGCGCGGCGCCCGCCTACCTGGAGGCGCGCGGCGAACCTGGCACGCCGGAGGATCTGGCGGAGCATGAGTGTCTGGTCTTCAGCAGCCGGACGCGACGGCAGCATTGGCACCTGCGCCAGAAGGACGGCGCCACGGTGAAGGTGGAAGGACGAAGCCGCCTGCGGCTCGACAGTGGCGAGGCGCTCCGGGACGCAGCCGTCGCGGGGCTGGGCATCGCCTATCTTCCCGGCTTCCTGGTCAACGAAGACCTGGCGAGCGGGCGGCTCAAGGCGCTGCTTCCGTCCTGTGAGACGGAGCATGTCCCGATCATGGCGCTCTACCCGAGCAAACGTCACCTGCCGGCGAAGGTGCGGCGCTTCATCGACCTGATGGTCGATCAATGGAACCCGAAGGCGCGCTGAGCCAGCCATCCCGCATCGTCACGGCTCGATGAGGAAGGGATTGCTGATCACCTGCTCCTGGAGGGTCCGCCCCTCTGAGTCGGTCCGCAGGGTGTCCACGTCGTGCACGATGCGGTACTCGCCGGCAGGGAACTCCGCGGGGAGCCTCAGCGTGCCATGGGCCCGGGCGCCGGCCTTCAGTGTGTGCTGGATGAGCGGACACGCCTCGCCCTCGTCCAGGTGCGGTGTGGTGCTCCACGCGGTGTCCTGACTGCGCTCGACTCGGACGGTGCAGAGGTTGTAGCCCACCTCGCGAGTGCCCTCGTTGCGCAGTTCGAACTGGACGGTGTCGCCGGGCCGATACTCCGTGGCGTCCGTGGAGAGAGAGACCTCTACCTCCCCACACGCCACCAGCAGCGTGGTGAGGGCCATCAACGGAAGTGTGAGTCGCATCTGCATCCTCCTGGGATTGGGCTCTGGCGCTGATGCAGCTGTCAGGCCATGGTCATCCCATCGTTTTCCGGGGGACCGTGCCGACAGGCCTCTCAGTTATTTGAGAGCCCCGGCCAGCGGACACGAAAAAGCCCCACCTCCCCGGGGGCACCGGAGAGGCGGGGAGGGGGCCATCCACGTCAGTCCGTCACTGACCGTCGAGCCTGCCGTCCAGGTTCCGGTCGAGCGCGATGCGCGTGCCGGAGCCCGGAGGCACCGCGGTGAAGGTCACCTCCTGGCCCAGGGTGTTCGCCAGCGCGCGCAGGGCCGTGGTGGTGAGGTTGGCGGTGCCGTCGTCTGGCCTCCACGTGCCGGCCACGCGGTCGAAGAGGAAGCCCTTCACGCGGGTTCCGATGGCGGCCTTCGCCACCAGGTCGGCCTCATACGTGGAGCCGCCGAGGATCTTCGACACGAACGGCGCCTTCGCCCGGGCGATGAGCAGGTCGATGCGCGCTCCCACCGCGGAGGCGTTCGTCGACGTGAGCGTCACCTGCTGTCCGACGATGGGCGCCAGGTCGGAGTCCACCGCCATCATGTAGGCCTCCACCTCGCGGCGATCGGTGTCGCCGCGGAAGCCCACCAGCGGCCCGCCGATGCTGGTGTTGGAGAAGACGATGGCGCTGAAGAAGCGGAACAGCGTGTCCACCGCGCCGTCGTGCGTGTAGCCGAAGCCGCGGATCTGGTCGCCCGTGGGCCCCGTCTCCGAGTGCTGGAAGAAGCTGCTGTCCGGGAAGCCGAACATGCCGACCTTCGTATACATGTTGCGCACGTGGGGAATCTTCATGATCTGGCTGATTCCCTCGAAGCTGGCCTGACCGTCGGTGCCAAAATGTCCCTGGGCGGCGTCGATGGTGTGACAGCCATTGCAGTTGAAGCCGGTGTTGGTGCCAATCGCCAGGCCGTCCACGCGGCGGCTGCCGAAGTAGAAGTCGCGGCCGGATGCCTGGGTGGACGTGAGCGAGTTGTCCAGCTTGCGGATGGGGTTGGGCGGCAGCTGCACCTGGAGCTGGTAGTTCGTGAACTGGTTCATCTCCGCCTCAGTGGGCTGATCCACGCGGCCGAGCAACCCCGGGAAGGCGACGACGAAGTTCTTGAACGACAGGGCTTCGTCATACGAACCCGAGCCGAAGAAGCCCGTCGACCGGTCCCCGCGCCAGTGCATGGCGCCCGAGGTGGACATGCCGCGCAGGGTCTGCGTCGTCATGGGCCCCTTCATCGGGTGGAAGGAGTTCTGGTTGCCGGTGCCGTTGACGTCCGAGCTCGGATGTCCGGTGAGCAAGCGGAACGCGCCAATCTCCAGGCTGCTCGCGAGCCGCTTGTCGATGGCGTTGGTCGTCACCGGGTCATCCGGGTTGCCCAGGTCCCAGGCGAGCTCGTCCTTGTCGCCAAAGATGTGGCAACTGGCGCAGGAGGCCTCTCCGTTGGCCGAGGAGAAGTTCGCGTCGTAGAGGAACGGGCGGCCCTGCACGACGGAGGCGGGCTCGGGGTTGAAGAGGGCCGCGGAGCCCACCTGGCTCTTCGTGGCCAGGTCGATGACCTTCACCGCGTTGTCGAAGCGGGTCATCACGTAGAGGCGGTTGCGCGCCTCGTCCAGCACCAGGCCGCTGGGGCCGCCGCCGCTCACGGGGATGTAGTTGGCGCTCGCCGTCCGGGGGTTGAAGGTGTCCGCCTCCAGCGCCGCGGTGTCGAACACGCCGACCTTGCTGGAGCTGAACGCGGCCACGTACAGCTTCGCGCCGTCGCTGGAGATGGCCATCTCCGTGGGCGTGGAGAGGCTGTGGTTCTTCGCCGTGGAGTCAAAGCCGGGGGCGCCGGCCAGCTTCGAATAGTCGATGTGCTTGTTCAGGTGGCGCGGAGACACCGTCGTCCCCTTGATGACGGTGATGCGCATCTTCGCGATGTTGCCCTGCACCGTGCTGCCGCCGAAGGTGCCGGGGCCCTCGAAGCGGGTGTGGTTGTTGGCGTCGCTGTTGGTCGCGTACAGCGCGCCCGTCCGCGGGTTGGTGGCCAGGTTGAAGACGGTGGTGCCCACGCCCGTGTAGAACGCCTTCTGCTGCAGGCCGTCCGCGTCGATGGCGAAGACGTCCTTGTCCGGCAGGTTGAAGCGCACGCCGTTGTTCCAGTTGCGGCCGAGCGTGTCCTCCCAGCGGCTGAGGGCGCTGTTCCATTTGACGATGAGGCCCGTCTCCGGCGCCTTCGCACCCTGGGCGTTCGTGGACGGGCCGGGCAGGCCGCCCAGGAAGAGGTTGTTGCCCCACGGGAACGAGTCCGGCTGGACCAGGCACACGCCCGCGCTGCCAAAGCCGTTGCACACGCTGTCCATGTTGATGGTCGTCGTCCGGTTGCCGGACTGCGCGATGGCCGCGTAGACCGTCTTCTTGTCCGGGCTGACGGCGAGGCCTCGCGGCGTGTCGCCGAAGAGCGTCAGGATGCGGACGGGCGTGCCTCCCAGCGTCGTCCCCAGGGACGCGGGGTTGAAGACCCAGATGTCCGCGCGGCCCACGCCCGGCGTGGTGAGCTGCGGGTCCCCCGCGCCGGGCACGGAGGCGATGGACGGATCCGTGCGCTGCTGGCCCCGGTGCGCGGTGGTGATGAACGCATTGCCGTTGGCGCCGGCGAACACGATGTCGCGCGGCTCGTCACCCACGAGCAGCGTGCGCACCACGTGCGGAGTGCCGCTCACGCTCACCACGCTGATGCTGTCGGACAGGTGGTTGACCACCCAGACCTCGGTGTTGTTGCGCACGGCGACGGACACGGGCTCCAGGCCCACCGGCACTTCCGCCGCGAGCGACAGGCCCTCGCTGGTGACATTGAAGACCTCCAGGCGGTTGTCCGGCGTGTTGACGGCGAACAGCTTCGTCCCGTCCGGAGAGAGGGCCAACGGACGCACGTGCGCGCTCTCGAACTCGATGAACGAGGGCGCCTGGGCTGCGGCGGGGGATGCGGCGAACAGCGATGCGGCGGCGCACAGCAGACCGGCTCGGGTGCGCCACCGGTTCTTGCTCGGGCCCACTTGCGGGGTACGGACCATGGGGATCTCCTGGGTGAGCGGGTAAGAGCTGCGCACTCGGGATTACCAGTGAGGCCCGCGACATCGCCCCCTCCGAAGGGAGGGGGTGGGGGAGGGCATTGCAGGCATTGGGAGTGTGGGGATGGGACGCACTTCGGTGTTCGCTGGTTGACGTTGGAGGCGTCCCGGCCCCGGTCCCCGCGCGAGTGGCGCGTGGTCTACTTGGGCAATCAATCGGTCACAGGGGGAACGTGCCCATGGGCGATCCGCTCTCGCACCTGCTGCCGACGAAGCTCACGCCGCCGCGAACGGCGTCGGTGCTCGTGTCGCGGAGCGCGGCGCTCCAGAAGATTGAACGGGGTGTCGGCGGCACGCTCGTGCTGGTGACCGCGCCGCTGGGCTCGGGCAAGACGACGCTGCTGACGCAGTGGTACCGCGAGGTGGGCGGATCGCGGTTGCTCGCGTGGCTGTCGTTGGATGAGCGGGACAACGCGCCCGAGCGCTTCTTCTCCTATCTCGTCGGCGCCATCCGCCGCGCGGCCCCGGAGTTCGACGCGTACATCGCGAGCCAGCTGGACGCGCAGGTGGCGCCCCCGCTCGACCATGCGACGACGGTGGTGTTGCGAAGCCTGTGGAACCTGGGGCGCGAGCTCGTCGTGGTGATTGACGACTTCCACGTGCTGCGTGAGCGCTCGCTGGTGCGGGCCTTCTCGTACCTGCTGGACCACGCTCCGCCGCATGTCCATTGGATCGTCTCGTCGCGCAGCCCGCCGGAGCTGGACCTGGCGAAGCTGAAGCTCACCGAGCAGCTGGTGACGCTCGACGGCCGCGACCTGGGCCTGGACGGGGAGGCCATCCACGAGCTGGGCCAGCGCCTGTGCGGCGCTGCGCTCAATCCGGAGGACGTGGAGTACCTGCGCGCGCGCACCGAGGGCTGGGTGGCGGGCGTGAAGCTGGCCCTGCTGACGGCGGGCGAGCACGCCAGCGTGAGCGACGCGCTCCGCAAGGCCGTCGGCTCCAACCACGACGTCGCGAGGTACCTGGCGGACGTGGTGCTGCGGGAGCAGACGGAGGAGGTGCACGCGTTCCTGGTGTTGAGTTCGGTGGTGGACCGGCTCAACGGGGAGCTGTGCAATGCGCTCCTGGGCATCACCCAGGGGCCGGCGCTGCTGGCGGAGCTGGAGCGGGCGCAGTTGTTCATCCAGTCGCTCGACACGCAGCAGCAGTGGTACCGCTACCACCCGCTGTTCCTCGACTTCCTGCGCACGCAGCTCGCGTGCACGTACGGCGACCGCATCCCCCGGCTGCACCGCGAGGCGAGCGCGTGGTTCGCCGCGCACGCGCTGCCGGACGAAGCCCTGACGCACGCGTTCGCCTCGGGGGACCGGAGCTGGTGCCTGGAGCTCACGGCCCGGTGCGCGGAGGAGTGGATGCGCGAGGGAGAGATTGCCTCCGTGCTCCATTGGACGGCGAAGCTGACGGCGGAGGAGACCTTCCACGCGCCGGCCATCTGCGTGGCGCGCATCGCGTGCCTCATCCTGTCCCGAGGCTTCGCGCCCGCCTCCCTGGCCCTGCAGGACGCGCAGCGCCGGCTCCAGACGGCTGCGGCGGACCCGGAGCGCGAGCGGCTGTCGCGACAACTCTCCAGGCTCGCGCTGCTGCACGCCGTCCTGTCGGACTCGGCCCCGGCGTCTGGCATCGAGCTGGAGGCATCACCGGGGGACGAGGACCCGGACGTCTTCATGGCGGGAGCGGTGCTGGCGGCGAAGGCCTACCAGGCGCTCCGGCAGAACCGGTTCGATTCGATGCGCAGGCTCGCGTCGGTCGCGCGAGAGACGCTGCAGGGACTGAACAACCCCTACATGGTGGGCTACACGGACGTCCTCATCGTGCTGGCGGACCGGGCGCAGGGGCACATGAAGGACGCGTCGGACCGGTGCGAGGCGGCGTTCGAGCGCGCGAGCCGGGGACGGCGCAACCCGGTGTGGGTGAACGCGGCGACGGCGCTGGCGAACACCCGATACGACCAGAATCGGTTGGACGAGGCCGAGGCGCTCTGCATCGAAGTCCTCCCACTCATGTCACAGGCCGCGGTGTTCGAGACCTTCGCGGTGGCCTACCTGGTGCTGGCTCGCATCAAGGCGATTCGAGGCAAGTACGCGGAGGCCTGGCAGCTGCTGGACTACCTGCACAGCGTGCTCGAATGCGGGCACCAGACGCGCTTCCTGGCCCATGTCTGCGGAGAGAAGATCCGCCTCGCGCTGGTGGAGCAATCCCCTGCCAAGATGAAGGCGGTGGCGCGGGAGTTCGACCTGGGCGAGCGCATGCGCCGGGGCGAATGGAGCGAGCGGCGCTTCTACGACGAGACCTGGGAGCAGCTGGGGGTGGCGCAGGCGTGGGTGTTGATGGCGAAAGGGCGGCACGACCGGGCGCACGGGCTCTTGGAGACGCTGAGGGCCAGCGCGCATGACGCGGGCTGCGTGGCCCGGGAGACGGCGCTGCTGGCCGCGCTGGCGGTGTGTCACTGGCGAGCGGGAGACCCCGCTGCGGCATTCGCCGCGGTGAACCGGGGGTTCGCGCTGGTGCCCCGGTTCGGCTTCAGCCGGGGCGTGTTCGACGAGACGCCAGGGTTGCAGGAGGTCATTGTCGCGGCGGCCACGCAGCGCAAGCTGAGCCACGTGCTGCCGGCCCGCTACACCGAGCGGTACCAGGACCTGCTGTCCCTGGGACCCAGCGGGCCGGCCACAATCGCGCCCCTGCCCAGCGCGCCGCTGGAGCCGCTGACCGAGCGGGAGCTCCAGATGCTCAAGCTGCTGGCGCAGGGCTTGAGCAACCAGGAGATCAGCGAGCGCTCCAACGTGGCGCTCTCCACCACGAAGTGGCACCTGCGCAACGTGTTCTCGAAGCTGGAGGTGACGACGCGCACCGCGGCCATCGTGAAGGCGCGGGAGCGGCTGGCGCGGAACCTCTAACCGCGCTCATCCTTGACCGTCGCGGCGTTCAAGAGCCGGGTGGCATCCGTGTTGGCGAGCGACACCAGGCCGGCAATCTCCTCGACATGTCCCTCCCTGGCGCAGAAGACAATGGCGCCCAGCAATCGGTCGGTGGGGTTCGAGACCTGGCTCAACTGCGCGAGCACGGGCTCCACCTGGTCGCGTCCGAACTTCCGCTCGATTTCCGCGACGCGGTCCGCGTGACTGAGACCGTACTCCTGCTTGTTGCGTGGCATCCTTCCCTCCTTACGCCGCGCGGGAGAGTCCCCGCCGCTCGATGAAGGCTTGCAGTTCGGGCCACCGGGCGGAGAGGAGCTCGAAGTCGCCGGGGCGCACGGGCTGCATGGACGCGAGGCTCGCGTCGATGGCCGTTGCGTGGCTCACCGGGTCCAGAGCGTCCAGGGCGAAGGCCCGGAGGAGCTTGAGCCGGCGTGCGTCCCGCCCCACCAGTGAATCCGCCTCGCCCGCCCGTGCATCCAGCGTGGACACGGCGACGGCGGGGTTGCCTTCGCGGCAGAGGAGCGCGACCTCCGGCAGTAGCGCGTAGATGGGGGGCAGGTCGCTGTTGCGCTTGCGTCCCTCTTCCAGCCAGGCGCGCGCGGAGGCCAGGTCCCCTTCCGCGAAGCGCACGATGGCGATCAGGTTGGGCATCCACTTGTACATCGCCGGTACGGAGCCCCGGAGCTTCCCGGAGCGCTCCGCCGAGCCGAAGAGCTCCAGCGCGCGCCCGGTGTTCCCCTGCGCCAACTCGCACTGACCCATCATGGCGACCGACACCGTCCGCTGCGCCCCCTGGGTGGCGCGGCGGGCGGCCTCCTCGAAGCGGCGGGAGGCTTCCTGCTCGTCCCCCGCGCTGAAGAAGGCGATCGCCTGATTGTAGGTCGTCAACCAGCGACGGATCCGCCAGTAGAAGAAGGCGAACAGCGTCAGGAAGACCGTGACGACAAACGGGATGAAGAACCGCGGCTCCCCCAGGGCCTCCCGAGCCGCACCACCGCCACGGCTGAAATAGTTATAGGCGACGAGGAAGATGCCGACCCAGACCCCCCACGCGAGGACCCGGTGCGGCGCGACGAATGGAAAGGGTTTGAGGTGGGACTCTTTGGGCAGGGGCAGTTCGTTCACGGGACCTTCCACCCTAACACCCCCTGGTCCTCCGTTCAGTCACCCGACTTTCTCGCGAAGGGGGGTGAGGGAAATTCCGCCCGGATTTCGTTGAGGGTCCATCACCGACACCCCAGACGGGGAGAAAGACGGACCATGAGACTCCGGATGCAGACCCACCAGTGGACGGGCGCGGCGCTCGCGCTGCTCCTGCCCGCGGCGGCGCTGGCGAACGAAACCCATGTCTACGGCATCGCCAACTTCGGCGGTGCGGGGCAGTGCAATGCCGACACGCACTCCGTGCATACGAAGACGGCGGCGGCGTTCGCCAACTACTTCAACACGCTGATCAGCTCCGGGCTCTGGACGGACGTCCGCACGATCAACAACTCAAGTGCGCGCACGGACCTCTGGACCGACGCTTCGAAGGGGGCCGCGGCCGACGCGAAGGACACCCAGCTCAATGCCGGAGTGGACGACGCGGACGTCCTCTTCGTGCACACCCACGGCGGCCACAGCGAGGCGAACCTTCGCAGCTGGCTCGTGATGGGGACCAACGCGGATGCGTGCTCCGCCGTCACGGACACCCACATGAGCCTGGGCAACGGCAAGCTGAACATCGCCGTCGTGAAGGCCTGCCAGTCTGGCGACTACCAGGTCTGGAAGCAGGGCGGGTACCGGACGTCGCTCGTGACGCCCACCAGCGGCTTCAGCATGTGGAATGCCTTTCACGGCAACTCGTCGTGCGGCAACTTCGTGACGGACTACGTGAAGCGCTACGTGGCGAACTCGCGGGGCGATGGCGCGGGCGAGAACTGGATCGACGAGGCCTACGACTGGGACGACGGCTCGGACAACGTCGCGGACAACGACGACTGCCCGGTGTCCATCGTCTTCGGTGAAACCAAGGCGCAGCGCGTGGCGATGTTCGAGGCCGGCGGCTGGCGGGACCGCAAGAGCACCGGGCGCAAGGTCGCCTCCACCATCTTCTACGTGGGGGGCTGCGACCCCTCCGGCGGGCAGATTCTGCCCGAGTGATCACCGCCCCCCTCGACTTCGAACAGAAAGAACGAACCGCCATGAAAAGCCATCTCCTCATCCGATTCCTGACCGCCCTGCCGCTCGCCGCCGTGTCTGGCTGCGACGACGGTGCCTTCATGGATCCCGCCGCCGTCACCACGCAGTCCGCCCGTGCGACCGTGGGCTTCATCTTCGACTCCACGGCGATCGCCACGCCGCCCACCGGAGGAATTCCCACCGCGCTGCTTCCCAGCACCGCGTTTGGTGACGCCGCGTTGCAGGGTTCCCTGGTGGGGACGACCGAGCCCTTCACCCAGACGGACACGCTGGGCTCCCGCGCGGATCTGGAGTCCCAGTCCTGGAAGCTGGAGCGCGACCCGTCCGAAGGCCAGGTGCTGGTGCTGAACAAGGTCGCCAGTGGCCCGGAGACACCGCAGGAGCCCGCGATCCTGCAGCGCACCGCCCTGGCCCGCCTGCAGCGCTGGGGCATCCCCACGTCTGAGATTGGGGCGGTGCGGCAGGTGAAGTCGTTCACCCAGAGCGAGGACCCCGCGGGCCTCGAAGTGCCCGCGCTCCACCGCCACAAGACGTTCGTGATGCGCGCCATCAATGGCATTCGCGTGGAGGGCCACCGCGCGGTGGTCTCCCACGGGCCGGACGGCAGCTTCCAGCGCGCGCTCATCGCCTGGCCGGCCCTGGGTCGCTCGGGCCACCTGCTCCGGACGCGGCTGACGACGGCGCAGATCGAGGAGCGGGCGCGCACGGCGCTTCAGGCCGAGGGCGAGACCACGGGGCCCGTGCACCTCTCCTGGAAGTACGTGCCCACCCAGCTCGCCACGGGCGGATGGGCGCTGACGCTCAAGGTGGCCGCCAAGATGCCCTCGGTTACCAGCACGACGAGCACCGAGGAGCCCCGCGTCGTCGACGTGGACGTGAGCGCCGTCCCCTGATGCCACCCAAGCAAGCGTCCGCATTCGTCTGGCAAACGATGGCGCGTGCTCTACCGGGGTGATGTCCAGCGCCGCCTCCCATTGCCAATACTCCGCGCCACGTCAGCCAGTCAGCTGACTGCAAGGAATTGGAAAATGGGAGGCGGCCGCATGAAGAAGGCATTCACTCCGTTGGTGCTCGCGCTCGCAGTGTCGTTGTTGGCGGGCTGCTCGGATTCCTCGAAGGACACGGGCTCGGTCCGCTTCGCTGTCTCTGCAAACCAGGCGCTCGCCCCAGACATCCTTTACGTCCTGGTCACCTCGAGCGGCCCGGACATCCCGCCGGTGACAGTGGAGCTGACTGCGACCCACGGCGTGTGGGGAGGAATCATTGGCAACATCCCCGCAGGCCCTGATCGCACCTTCGTGGCCCAGGCCTTCAACTTCTCCGGCGACCTGAGCTTCGAAGGGGTCGTTACGGGAGTCACCATCAACGCGAACCAGAGCACCCTGGTCGCCATCACCCTTCAGCAGCTCAACCCTCCGCCTCCCTTCGACAATGAGGCGCCCGTCATTGACTCCCTGGTGGCTTCCTCCACCTCCGTGGCGGTGGGCGGCACCATCGCTCTGACCGCCACCGCGCATGATCCCAATCCGGGCGATACGCTCTCCTACGCCTGGAATGCGACCGCGGGTTCTTTCTCCGATACCTCGGCTGCCGCCACTTCGTGGACCGCGCCTGGCTTTACGGGCATTGCAACCCTGATCCTGACCGTGACGGACTCGCGCGGCCTGGCTTCCAGCGTCACGCTGGCGGTCAACGTCACCGCGGACGGGGAGGGGGAGGCGGAGCTGTCCCTCTCCTTCAACAGTTCGCCCGGGGTGACCGCTCTCAGTGCCAGCCCCACGTCCCTGGCCGTCGGGGAGACGACGTCTGTCTCCGCCTCGGCTTCCGACCCGGACGGTGACAGCCTCGCCTATGCCTGGAGCGCATCCTGTGCCGGGACCTGGGCCCAGGCCTCCTCCAGTTCTGCTCAATTCACGCCTTCGGCCCTGCCCGGGGGGACCTGTAACAACTGCAGTCTGACCGTCGCCGTCACGGATGGGCGCGGCGGACAGAACACCGGCACCGTCGCGCTGTGCGTCCGCGACACGCCTCCGGCCAATCACTTTCCCCCCGTCATCATCCGCTCCTACCGCTCCGCGGACACGGCCACCTCGGGCCAGGAGTTCGCCTACGAGGTGAATGCCATCGATCCGGAGGGTTCCGCGCTCACCTTCTCCTGGGAGGCCACCGCCGGCTGGCTGGAACTGCCGCTCAGTGACCCCTTCCGCAGCCGCGTCACCTGGACGGCTCCTTCCTGTGCCAGCGCTCCTCCTTCCATCACCGTGACTGTCACCAATGCGTTCAACCTGACCGACACCCAAACCTTCACCGCGACAGGGCTGCCGGCCTGTTCGGGGAGTTGGGCCCTGACGGACTTCCTGGCGGGGCCTCGCGCCGACCAAAGGGCAGCGCTGCTGCCCAACGGCAAGGTGCTCGTCGTGGGAGGGCTCGCCTCGGATGTCGACTACCTCGCGACGGCGGAGCTGTACGACCCGGCCCTGGGGACCTGGAGCAACACAGGCTCCATGGCGGAAGGGCGTTGGCAGTTCACGGCGACATTGCTGCCCGATGGCAGGGTGCTCGCCGTCGGGGGACTCAACTCCAGCGGCTTCCTCGCGACGGCGGAGCTGTACGACCCGGCCACGGGCACCTGGAGCCCCACCGGCACCATGGCCGAACCTCGCTCCAGCCAGACGGCGACGCTGCTCCCTGATGGCAGGGTGCTCGTCGCGGGAGGCAGTGACGTTCCCGGCGCGCCCCCGACGGCGGAGCTGTACGACCCGGCCACGGGCACGTGGAGCTACACCGGCTCCATGGCGGAGTGGCGTCGGAACCACACGGCGACGCTGCTCCCTGATGGCAGGGTGCTCGTCGCTGGGGGATTCACTACTTCAATTGGCAGCACCAGGACGGCGGAGCTGTATGACCCGGCCACGGGCACCTGGAGCAACACCGGCTCCATGACTGAAGCCCGCGCCCTCCAAACGGCGACGTTGCTGCCCGATGGCAGGGTGCTCGTCACGGGAGGCGTGGACGAGTTTGATTCCAGTCTCGCGACGGCGGAGCTGTACGACCCGGCCACGGGCACCTGGAGCCCCATTGCCCCCATGCTCGAACGTCGCGCCCTCCACACCGCGACGCTGATGCCCGGTGGCAGGGTGCTCGTCGTCGGGGGCCGGTTTCCGCAATTGTACGACCCGGCCACGAGCACCTGGATCCCTGCCGGAACCATGGTCGTACCGCGCTCGGACCAGTCCGCGACGCTGCTGCCCGACGGGCAGGTCCTCATCGCGGGAGGATGGGGGGGCTCCCTCGGTTACCTGTCCTCGGCGGAGCTGTACACACCCTGAGTGATGAACAGGCCCGTCACGCGGCCACGAAGCCGTGGCCGCGAACCTTGTCCGGCGTGGTGCCCGTCATCCGCCGGAACATCGCGATGAAGGCGGAAGCGCTGCTGTAGCCCAGGTCGAGCGCGATGGCCTCCACCGCGTGTCCCTGCTCCAGCATCGCGAGCGCCTTCACCACGCGCAGCCGCTGGCGCCATTCGCTGAACGACAGCCCCAGGCGCTGCTGGCAGCGGCGCTCCAGCGTGCGCTCGGTGGTGTGCAGTGCCTTGGCCCATTCCGTCAGGGAGCGCTCATCCTCCGGGTGTTGCTCGAGCGCCGTGAGGACCGGGCGCAGGAGCGGATCATCGGACATGGGCAGGTAGCTCCCATGGGCGGGGGCCAGCGCCAACTGGTCGATGAGCACCCGGAACAACCTGCGCTCG
This sequence comes from Corallococcus sp. AB038B, assembly GCF_003668955.1. Lineage (NCBI taxonomy): Bacteria > Pseudomonadati > Myxococcota > Myxococcia > Myxococcales > Myxococcaceae > Corallococcus > Corallococcus sp. AB038B. The sequence continues at coordinate 157,742 of NZ_RAWO01000002.1, forward strand.
GCGCTGGTGCGTGGCTGCGCCAGTTCATGGGTGCGCAGGTGTTCCATCAGGGACTTCATCAGCGGGCTGACCGCCATCGCGCACGCCGTCTTGGGCAAGCCCCGGCACCACGCGGGGTCGAGGTAGAGCGAGCAGTGGCTCGCCTCGAAGCGGTTCATGCCCCGGTGCTCCAGGTCGGGCGGCAGCCAGATGCCGTACTGCGGGGGGGCGAGGTAGTGGCTGCCCGCCAGCTTGAGCTCCATCACCCCGCTGTACGCGTAGACGAACTCACCCCAGGGATGGCGGTGCCGCGGATAGGCCGCCTCCGCGGGCAGGATCGCCGCCCGGAAATACACGGGGTGTGGAAGCTTTGAGGTGAAGGGAACCTGCAGCTGCTTCGCCATGGCGGCTTCTCGGGATGGGTTGTCGGAATCTCGCTATATCCATCCGCCCCGTCAGCCGCAGGATGAAGTCATGAGCTCCCAACGAAAACCCGCGGATGGCTTCGCGCTCGCGACCATGGTCGTGCTGTGCGCCATCTGGGGCTTCCAGCAGGTGGCCGTCAAGATGGCCGCTCCCTACGTCCCCAACCTCATGCAGATGGCGCTGCGCTCGGGCGTGGCCGCGCTGCTCGTGGCGCTGCTGTGCTGGGTGCGGGGCGAGCGAGGACTGCTGCGCCGCGGGCCGTGGCGCGCCGGCATGCTCGTGGGCGTGCTCTTCTCCCTGGAGTTCCTCTTCGTGGCGGAGGGGCTGCGACACACGAACGCCTCGCACATGGGCGTCTTCCTCTACACCGCGCCCGTCTTCTCCGCGCTGGGCCTGCACTGGTTCGTGCCCTCCGAGCGGCTGAAGCGGACGCAGTGGCTGGGGATTGGCGTGGCCTTCGCGGGCATTGCGCTGGCCTTTGGCGGCGGATGGCTGCGAGGCGGACTCAGCCCGGGCGTGCTCCGCGGAGATGCGATGGGCCTGCTCGCGGGCCTGTCCTGGGGTGCCACCACGGTGGTGATTCGCGTCTCGTCGCTGTCCGACGCACCGCCCACGCAGACCCTGCTGTATCAGCTGGTGGGCGGCGCCGCGCTGCTGCTGCCCGTGGCCTTTCTCACGGGCCAGGCCGGCCCGATCACCATGGTCCCCGTGGCCTGGGCGAGCCTGTTCTTCCAGTGCGTCATCGTCTGCTTCGCCACCTACCTCGTGTGGTTCTGGCTCCTGCGCAACTACCTCGCCTCCAACCTGTCGGTGTTCTCGTTCATGACGCCCCTGTTCGGCATCAGCGCGGGCATCCTCGTGCTGAACGAACAGGCGGACATCTCCTTCGCGGTGGGCGCGGTGCTGGTCCTCACCGGGATCCTCATCGTGAGCGGCGCGGGCCTGCTGCGCTCCGCGTCCGCGTGGAAGCCGGGCGCGACCTGAGACGAGGGACGCCGCGGGTGTGAGCATGCGTTCACTTTCCGCGAGGGTCCCTGTTGTGTATGCAGTTGTCTCATGACCGCTCGACGCGTTTACGGCGCTGCCCCCTTCAACGTCCCCGGCGAGTTCATCGGCATCGACTTCTCGCCGGACTCGAAGCACCTGTGGGCCGCCCTCTCCACGGGGGAGTACTCCCACTCTCACGTGGTGTCTTTCGACGTGGCGAGCGGGAACGCGGTCAAGCAGCACAAGGCCAACGGTCACCTTCGGGTGGTGCACGCGCTGCCAGGGAATGAGGTCCTCGTGGGAGGGTGGGGGATCATCCACCGCCTCTCCGCGAAGGGCTCGGTGGTCTGGACGTTGGAGGACGGGCAGCACCTCCGCCTGGCCGGCATGAGCGCGGACCGGTCCCGGTTCGTCACCATTGAAGACAACGTGGCCCAGGTCCGTGACGTGGAGGGCCACGCCGTCGTCCACAAGCTCAAGGAGATGGAGGGAGACCTGTATGCCGTCGCCTTCAGCGCGGACGGCGCGTGGCTTGCGACCGGGTCGTCGAAAGGCGTGGTCCGCTTGTTCGACGCGCGGACTGGCAAGGCGCAGGCGAAGCGCAAGAGCACCAGGGTCCTGGCCCTGGCCTTCTCGCCCTCGGGTGGGCACCTGCTCGTGGGCCACGGCAACGGCAAGGTGGAACTCTGGGACCTGCCGACGCTGAAGCCGGTGAAGCCCTTCGTGGGACGGCACGAGTTCGGCAAGGGGCGCGGCCCTGCGGGCTGCCGGTGGGTGGGCTTCTCCGCCGACGGCACGCGCGCATACTCGCTGGGCAACGAGGGCCAGGTGCGGACCTGGAGCGTTCCGGACGGCGACGATGGGCCGACCCTCAAGGTGCCTTCTCGCCACCTGCAGGGCCCGGTGACGGTCCTGTCTCCGGATGGGCGGTGGCTCGCCAGCGGATCCACCCAGGGCGCCCTCAGCGTGTGGTCCATGGAGGACCTTGCGCCCATCGCCGGTGCGGCCGCGCCGTCGCCCATCCTGGGGCTGGCGCTGACGCCAGACACCGTCGTCGCCGCGTCGAACAAAGCGTTTGTCTCATGGGACCTGGGCTCTGGCGCGCGCAATGAGGTTGAAGCCAACTTCCCTCCCACGGACGTGAAGGCCCTGTCGTCTGGGACGCTGGTGCGGCTCGACCATTCATCCATCTACGTCGAGAAGTCGCTCAGCGAGAGCTCCCCCGAGGCCTTCGAACTGGTCAGCTACGCCTCGGGGCCACTCGCCCTCTCCCGGGATGAGACGCGCATCGCCGCGCCCGCGCAGGAGCGGGCCCAGGTCTGGGTGCTGAAGCGGTCCCTGCTCCATGCGGACCTGGTGCACAAGGAACGGGTCCAGGCCTGCGCCTTCGGGCCCGAGGACGCGTGGCTGGCCACCGCGGACGACGCCCTGCACCTGTGGCGGCTGGGAAAGAAGCCGGAGCTCATCCGGGACATCGCGCTGGATGGCGGCGGACACGTCGAGGGGCTGGCGGTCTCCCCCCGCGGATGGATCGCGGTGAGCATGATCGAAATCGACCGCGATGACGCGGACAGCTGGTTGCTGCTCGTGGATCCGCGAAGCGGTGAGACGCTGTGCAGGCTCGACCGGCCCGACGCGGTCCTGGGGCAGGTGTTCTTCGCGGGCGACACGCGCGTCGTGGTGGCGGATTCACTGGGGCGGCTGCTCCACGTGGACGCAACGGACCCGGCGAACGCGCGCTGGCTGGAGCCCGTCCCGGAGGACGCCAGCGCCACCTCGCTGGTGAAGAAGGCGAGGCCCATCGCGCGTCTCGGCGACACGGTGGCCCATGTAGGGCCGGACGGCAGCGTGGTGGTGGAGACGTTGAAGGACGGGCCGCGCGACAAGGGGGCCCCGTTCCTCCTGGATGCTGCGCCAAAGCAAAGGAGCGGCAAGAACGTCCTGGCCCAGAAGCCCGAAGGCCTGTTCGAGAAGCGCCTGGAAGGGGCCCGGTTCCTCTTCGGAGGCCGCTTCAGGGACGCGACGCCCGCGTTTCGTGAGGGCTTGCTGAAGGAACTGGGCGCCTCGGTCGCTGCCAGACCCGATGCGCAGGTCACCCATCTGGTGCTGGGAAATGGTGCCGCCGCCAGCGTCGCCTCGGGGCTGAAGGCCAAGGGCGCGACGTTCGCGGAGCTCTCCGAGAGACACTTCATGGAGCTGCTGCTGCCGACCACGGCAGAGGCACTGGCGATGCTGCGGAACGAGGTGAAGGACGGCCGGGCGCGCTGGAACTCATGGCGCAAGCGCTACCTGGACGCCCAGGGGGAGCGGTTCCCGGTTCCGTTGCAGGGCGTGGACCTGGCGGGGCTCAAGCTGGGCGCGTACCGGCTCCAGGTGTTGGACTTCACCGAGGCTCGACTCCAGGGGGTGGACTTCACGAAGGCGGACCTCACCGACACCGTCTTCCGGGGCGCGGACCTGCGCGAAGCGAAATTCACCCGGGCCTCATGCTACCGGGCTGTCTTCTCCGGGGCGAAGCTCCGTGGCGCCCGCTTCGACGGCGCGGATGTGACGTGGAACCGCTTCGACGGAGCGGACCTGCGAGACGTGGACTTCTCGGGCGCCAAGATGCTCTCCGTGGACTTCCGGGGCGCGGACCTGACCGGCGCGAAGATGCCTGGCAACGCGAAGGAGTCGAAGTACGACGAGAAGACCCGCTGGCCCAAGGGTTACAAGCCCTAGCCCCGCTCCCGCGCACGGTCGATGCGGATGCGCAGCTCAGGGTCGTCGAGCCGGTTCGCGATGGCGGCGGCCCGGGCCAAGGTGCGCGCCTGGTCCGGAGCGCCCTGGATGCGTGCGACCATCAGCAGGCCCATCACCCGCAGGCGCACATAGCCGCCATCGCCTGCATGCTCACAGGCGGTTTGCGCGAGCCGGAGGGCTTCCTCACGCTCGCCCATGCGGTGGAGGCCAAACGCGAGCCCTGCGTCGCGGCGATAGCTGGCGAAGGGATGCACGTCCTCGGTGGGAAGGGAGCGGTACAACGCGAGCGCCGCGGCGGAGTCTCCCCGGCGGTTGGCGTCGAAGGCTTCGTGGTCCACCAGTCGGGCCTGGAAGCAGGCTGCATCCGTGGGGTCCAGCTCCGCCCGTGATGCATCGAGGATGCTCCGGGCGCTCTCCAGGTGGGGACGCGCGGCGGCCTCCGCGCGTTTCACGTCCGAATCGAGACGCGTCAGCAGATAGCTCGTCGCCAGGTGATGTTCGATTCGCGCCGCCGGGGCGTCCGCGAGCGCCGCGGCCCCTTCGAGCAGGGTGCGCGCATCGTCGAAGGCCCGCTGGCGCAACGCCACGCCCGCCAGCCCCAGGAGGATCCAGACGCGCGCCCTGGACTCGGAGAGCGGCGGGCGTTCCCAGAGGCGAAGTTGATCCAGACAGAGCCGGACGGGCAGGTCGCCGAAGGGGCTGTGGTACGTGCCCATCCATCGGGCCTGGGCCTCGACGGTGGCGGGCACGCCGAAGACGCGCAGGAGCCGCTGTCCAATGAGTCCGCCGTCCCGTTGTCCCCGGCCCCGCAGCCGCCGGAGGGCTCGCTCCACGGAGGTGGTGTCTTCCGCCAGGCCCCGTTCGACGAGCTTCCAGGCGACCGCGGCCAGGGTGCCGTGCTCCTTCACCAGGGCATCGAGGTAGTCAGACCACGTGTAGCCGGCGGGGACCTGGGCCGCGGCCTCGCGGTGTCCGGTTTTCTGTCCGTTCCGGCGCGGGGGCCCTGATGCCATCGTGGTTTCCTCGAAAGGACGCACGTCATGCGCTTGCTGCTCATCTCCGACACCCACGGCCACCTGGACATCATCGAGCGGCTCGCGAAGGACGCTCGCGCCGACGCAGTCTTGCACGCAGGAGACTTTGGCTTCTACGACCACGGGAGCGCGGACCGCATCGAGTCCCGCGAGCTCTTCCTGCGCGTGGTTCACTCGAACCTGCCCGCGGATGTGAAGCAGCGGGCCAAGAAGCTGAAGGGGGATGCCCTCCGTGCATTCATCCGCCAGGAGCTGCCCCTGTCGGACCTGGCGGAGTGGCTGCGGGCGGGGAGGGGATTCTCGCTGCCCACGTTCGGCATCTGGGGGAACCACGAGGATGGCGCCGTCGTGGCCTCGCTCCTGGCGGGGCGCGAGCGCGTCCCCAACCTGACGCTGCTCGGAACCGCGACGCATGGACCGTTCCGCTTCTTCGGGCTCGGGGGGAACCTGCTCCCCAATCTGCTGGGAGATGACGCGCCCATCGACGGAGGCCGCGGGAAGATTCACGCGACGGCTCGCGACCTCACCGCGCTGCTGGACTCGGCGCGGCCGAGGGTACCTGGAGAGGTCCGGGTGCTCGTGACGCACGTGAGCCCTGGAAAGGCGCCACTGGTGTCATTGCTCGCGGAGGCCCTGGATGTGGACCTCACGGTGTCAGGGCATATGGGGTCGCCCTATGGCTGTGTATGGGATGACTTCGCGGTACGCGAACCCGCCGAAGCGGAGGCCCGCCTCGCCGACGCCGCGTCCGCGCTTCCGGAGGAGCTGAGGCAGCGGCTTCCGGCGCCCGCGGTGGGGGAGGGGAGGGCCCGTTGGTTCCGGGGCACCTTCCACGTCAACCTCCCGGATGCACCGGATGGCCACGCCGTGGCGGAGTTCCGGGAAGGGCGCTTGCGATTGGAGACGGTCTCCGCCGGGTTGCCATTGCGTGGCTGAAGGGGCAGGGTGCCGGTCAGATGCTCCCCCTGCAACGTTGGCTGCCAGCGGACGAAGCCGCTTCCTACCTGCGTCCATACGACGCGTTCCGAGGCACCGGTGTCCGCATCGGCATGGATGTCGATGCCTCGGTGCTCGCCCACGGCTTCTCCAACAGCAGCGCCGGGCTGTTCGCGGGAGGGCGGGTCGCGTCGCTCGTCCTCGAGAACGCCCGGGGCTCGACCTTCGTGGATGGCGACCTGGTCGTCGACGGATGGCTGGAGAACCCGGGTGGGCTCGTCTTCGTGCGTGGCAATCTCATCGCGCAGACGCTCTTCACCAGCGGCTACCTCATCGTGCTCGGAGACCTCCGGGTCCGGCGCCTGTTTGGCGAGGACGAGCCGGATGGCACCTACGTCTTCGGCGACGCCCACGTCGAGAGCGCGGTCTTCTCCCACAACCATCTCTTCGACGTGTGGGGGACGGCGACGCTCGCGGAAGAGGTCCACGACGAAACGCACGGGCGCGCGGCGATGCGGCAGAGGCTCGTCGACTGGGGCGTGCTCTCCGACCCGCGCGTCGACTCCTACCTCGATGAGGTCCAGCGAGGCCTGCGCGTTCTGGCCGAACAGTGGGGCCCGCTGACCGAGGACGAGGCCGCGCGGCGGTACACGCCGAAGCACGGCTGACGGCCCGGCATCGCGGTGCACACCGTGCAGCCCGCTGCACACGGAACGGCATGGCTCCCGAAGGACGCGGCCTCGGGCATGCCGGTTGCTAACCGTGCGTGGCATGTTCAAACACCTCCTGATTCTTCTCTGCGTCCTCACCGCGTCCGTGGCCCGGGCGGATCCCTCGTTCCCCAAAGGCGAGACGTGGCTCATGATCGGCCCCCTGTTCAGCAGCTCTGCGCGGGGATCGGGGCTGGGGCTGGAGGCGTCCCTCAACATCGCGGACGAGATCCATGCCCTGGGCGTGTTCGGTCAGGCGCAGCGGATCGAGGATTCACATACCCGGCTGAGCGCGGGCATCCAGGGCAATTTCTTGCTGCTGGGTCTGGAGCTGGGCGTGATGCACGAAACGGAGTCCCGGACACACGTGGCCACCACGGGGCTCCAGATCGCGCCCTACTTCTCCTTCATCTACGGCTCGTTGGGCCTGCGCCTGGGCATCCCACTTTTCGCAACGGAGGACCACCGGCCCCGGTATGGCTTCGAAGGGGCCGTCGTCCTGAGCTTGAAGCTTCCCGTACTGTTGGGCGGCAGCAGCGTCGCCCCCTTCCCCCATCTGTGAGCCTGATGTAGCCGGCTCCGCGCTACTCCAACTCCTCGAGTCTGGCCTCACCCAGAAGTGCAGGATCAGGGCTCTACCAGCGCATCCCCCCAGGCCAATCGGTCTGGGCCTACGCCCTCCGCGGTGACCTGACGCAACTCTGCGAGCCTGGCGCGCGCAGCCTCGGCGTTCAGTCCGAGCTGTCGCAAGAGCGCATAGCCGAACATGCCCGTGCGGTGAATCCCCGCCGAGCAGTGGATGACCACCTTGCCGCCCCCCTCGACGATGGCGCTCAGTTGGCGCAACACCTGCCTGAGCTCCTGGGTCCGCTCGGGGGCCGGGACTGCTCCGCCGTGAAACGGGACCCAAATCCAACCGAGGCCCGCTCGGGTCGCGGCCTCGCCAAGCTGGCGTGCGCCCTCGGTCTCTGCAAGCAGGGTGACGACGTGAGTCACCCCTTCGGCACGCAGCGTGGAGAAGTCCTTGAGCTTGGGGCGATGTGTCAGCGAGATCGCACCGCCGCCAATGGAGACAAGGTGGACATCACTCATGGGGCAGTCCTCGTCACCGGGTGCCGGAGAAGGGCCTTCGCGCTACTCCAGCTCCGAATATGCCTCGTCTAGACCCTCAAGGCTTTCGGCCACATCCTTCGCAGGGCATTTGGGGAGGTGGTCCACCAGCTTGATGACCAGCTCGTCCACCACCTCAAGGCTGACCTCACCCAGCTCGGTTTCACCCGCCTCAACGAATTTCGTAGGCGCCCAGTCCAGGTAGATTCGAACCCGCTCGCCGTCGGCCTTCTCCAGCACGAGCCGCGCGGCATCGTCAGGATGCTGATAGACCCACTTCTTCTCGGAGGATTCGAGCCAGGGAAACACACTGGACCACGCCATCGCGAAGTCGACTCCTGGCACGACGAACAAGGACTTGCTGAAGTCACCCGACTCCGCAGCCGTCACATCCCCAAAGGCATTGGGATGGGAATTCGTACCGAAGAAGATGGCTGTCTGGAAAAGATGGTACCCCACCAGCAAGTCGTCGGCTTCGGACGAGGTGCTTCGCTTGAGCTCCTCGTCAGACAGTACGCACTTCATCCACATGGTGTCCTCACGGAGGAGCAGGGAAGGAGGTGATTATAGCGCCGTCATCGCTAATGGCGACCAGAATGGAGTGAACGGGTTGGCCATTGGGGGTGAATCCCACGGAGTAGGGATACGTCTTCTGCACGCAAAACGAACCGTCAAGACGGACTTTCGTGCCCCACTTGTAGTTGGGACCTATTGTTCCCGTGCGGGCTGAGTCGATGATGGCTTCGAAGATGTCGAATGATGCCTTGAATTTGCTTTTGCCAGGTTTCGGCGAGTTCGGTCCATGTCCGCCGCCCCACTTGTCGCCATGGATGATGTGATGCAAGCGCTTTCGCGACATTGCCGGAAACCTCCGGAGTCTGTTCGCACGACGTATGTCGACGGGGTTGGCTTGTGTCAGTCTCGAAAGACGAGCCTTCTTATTCGCCTGATGTTCCTGGAGGCGAGCCTTCCCTAATTGGACGCGAGTGTCCTTTAGTTTCGTACGCAGTAATGCTCGGCGTGTCCGAGCCTGAGCCAGCTTCGAGGGATGAAGCCGTGACCAGAAGGATTTCACCTTCCCCTGTGCCTTCACCGCGGAACGGACCCCTGACTTCTTAGCCGCCTGGATCGCCTTGTCCAGGGGCTTCGTGATGTCTTTCGCCTTCTCCGCGAGCTTCACGAACCTGGGGAATTTCGAGAGGAGCTTGCCAAGCTTTCCAGCCTTGCCTGCCCACTTCACAATGGCGGCTCCTGCAGTGGCAACCGCCATCACGATCTCGACGATGACGTACCCGATCAGCCAGCCCCGGAAGTGCTCACGGCGAAGGAGATTTGGATCGTTCCAGCGGTTGGCGAGAGCCTGGATGCCTGCCTCGGTCAGCGTCTTCAGGTTCAACGATGCCGCCAGATCCCACAGTCCCTTCAAGTCCGATACGATCTCGCCGCTCAGCAAGCTGTAGACGAGCTTCCATACCAACTCCAGCAGATCAATGAGCCCTGTGAGCAGGTCCCAGACGGATTCGAGCGCGCCGTGAATCAGGCCCGCGGAAAAGGCCAGATTCCCCAGGTAGGCGTTTCCAACGTTCGTGGCGACAGCTTTGACGTCCTGCCACAGTTCATACGTGATGGAACCTGAGCCCACCTTGCCGCGCAGGCTCTTGGCGAACTCTACGCTCGGAATCCAGATGAGGTAGCCTTCACGCGTCTGGGTCGTATCCCAGGCCGCGTCCTCGGTCGGCTTGTAGATGCCTCGGAGCCCAGGACCCCGATTCGCCTCGACAAGGACATTGGCATAATAGCGCTCGTCCTGGCCCCATTGGATGGCGGACCCTTTGTAGTGCTGCTTGACGATGGCCAGTGCGCCTTCGTTCTTCTTGATTCGATGAAGGACTGCTCCGGGGTCGGGCAGATTGATGCTGATGTACTTTTTGTAGACGAAGCCGGAGTTTCCATCCTCGAGCGTCACGAAATACCAGTCGCCCGAGAACTCACGGCAGACGAAGACGCGAGTGTTGAATGAGAGCTTCTTCTTGAACGTGCCGGAAAGGTGAGGTTGCTCTCGAAGGTTCACGCCGTCGCCGTTGGACACCCGGCCAACATTGTAGACTCCTCTTCCCGTCTCGAACGGGAAGCCCCTTGGGCTGTTGGCGTTGCCAACTGTCGAGGCAGGAGTGGAGATGGTGCTCAGGGCCGCCCAGGTCGAGGGGCCCACGATCCCGTCCGGGCTCAGCTTCCTGTCGAACTGGAACTGTCTGACGGCATAGGCTGTGTCTGTCCCAAAGCAACCATCGATGGGGCTTTTATAGAGTCCAGCCAACCGGAGATGATTCTGGAGGTTTGCTACCGCAGACCCCGAAGAGCCCAAGCGAAGCAATTCTTCAGAGACCTCGAAACTTCCTGTTGGTTGGCCCATCTCCCACCCCTGACCTGAAGTCGCGGTGCGTGTGGGCTTGAACTGTATGAAGACGCATCAATGCGAACGAAGAGCCCGGGGAGAGGGATTGGGTCTTGTCGCGCAGTGCCCTGGCGCGTTGGGTGAGGCAGGACCTCCGATGAGTCTTTTCAGAGAGCCTTGACGTAACCGGAGATCTTCGGATTGCAGGCGCCGACCTTCTTTAGCGCGGCCTCGGCTGCTTTCTTCTCCGGGTGGATGCTCGTCACGATGAACAGCCCCGGCGTCAGGCGCTTGTGCGGCGTGCTTTCGAGGATCAGGAAGCTGCTCGTACAGGCCTGATCCAACTGCGCGCTGTCGCGCGATGCGATGGCCTCCTGGACCGTCTTGAAGCTTCCGATGATGGCCGCGTAGCGCGCGGGCCGGTTCCGGAGTTCCTTCACTACTTTGTGGCCAGCGGCATCCCAGCGGTAGGCCTCAAGCTTCCACTGGTCGGGCTCGGCGGAAAGAAACGCATACTCCCTGAAGAAGCCTTCGACCGGTGAGCCCAGGGTCAGCGGATACGGGCCAATGTGGGAACTCTCCGGACCCGCGAAGTTCTCATCCCCGTTCCAGGCTTCCGCCACCCCGCCGTCCTTGACCACGTAGAGACGGTGGTGGCGATGGACGTGTTCGAACCCGCCCTGCTGGGTGACGAGGAGTCCCCACTGCCCGGCCTCCAGTCGTACCGGTTGGACGGAGGTCGTGACGTTCTGTTCCTCCTCGCCGGAGGTCCAGCTCTCGGAGGACTCGGCTTGAATCCCGTACGCCATGCCGGCGGGCAGCTTCGCCTTTCGCTTCCCGCCAGCCGCGTCACTCAACTCGAGATCAAGCTGGCAGGTGTCGCCCGTCTTGTGGCAGCTCGTCGCGCGCAGGACGAACATCGCCCCGGTCGTTTCGATCGCCTTGAAGCGTTTGAGCTCCTGCGCCGCAGGCTCGGCGCTGACCGCCCGCGGAACGCTCGCGCCCAGAAGCATGATGAACACCGAACCCAGCGCGGACCGACTTCCAAAGCCCATCTCTCCTGCCTCCCTGATTGCGACCTCAGTGTCCTCCGCCAGAGAGTTTCACGCCGCCGGTCGGGCCTCCAGGGGGCACCCAAGGAGTACAGTGCCGCCCTTTCGCGAGCGGGAGGGGAGCGCATGGGCGGCTACGTGTTGGGTCTCCAGGAGATCGACCAGACGCAGGTTGCGGTCGTGGGCGGCAAGGGCGCGCATCTGGGGGAGCTTTCGCGGATCGAGGGCATCCGCGTGCCGGCTGGCTTCTGTGTGACGACGGACGCCTTCCAGCGGATCCTGGCGGAAGCGCCGTCCATCGACGAGCAGCTCCAGCGGTTGTCGTGCCTGAAGCCGGACGACCGGGAGCAGATCCGCGCGCTCAGCGCCGAGATTCGCCAGACCCTCGAAGGGACCACCATCCCTGACGACGTGGCGGCGGCGATCACCCATGCGCTCGCCCGGCTCGGCGAGCATGCCGCCTATGCCGTCCGTTCGAGCGCGACGGCGGAGGACTTGCCCACGGCCTCGTTCGCGGGCCAGCAGGACACGTACCTGAACATCGTGGGGACGGCGGCGATCCTCCAGCACGTCAGCCGGTGCTGGGCCTCGCTCTTCACCGAGCGGGCTGTCATCTACCGCCTGCGGAACGGCTTCGACCACCGCAAGGTCCGCATGGCGGTGGTCGTGCAACAGATGGTCTTCCCGCAGGCAGCCGGCATCCTGTTCACCGCCGACCCCATCACCTCCCACCGGAAGGTCTCCTCGGTGGAGGCCAGCTTCGGCCTCGGCGAGGCCCTGGTCTCCGGCCTGGTGAACGCGGACTCCTACAAGGTTCGGGACGGCGAGGTCATCACCAAGACGGTCGCCACCAAGCAGCTGGCCATCCACGCATTGCCAACAGGCGGGACTCAGGAACAGGCGATCGCTCCGGACCGGCAGCGGCAGCCCGCGCTGACGGATGAGCAGGTCGTGCGGCTCGCTCAGTTGGGCCGGCGTATCGAAGCGCACTTCGGCCGCCCCCAGGACATCGAATGGTGCCAGGTCGACGACGCGTTCTTCTTCGTCCAGAGCCGGCCCATCACCACGCTGTTCCCCATCCCCGTGGCCGGCGACCCGGAGAACCACGTCTACGTCTCCGTCGGTCATCAGCAGATGATGACCGACGCCATGAAGCCCCTGGGGCTCTCCCTGTTCCAGCTGACGGCCTTGCGGCCGATGTACGAGGCTGGAGGAAGGTTGTTCGTCGACGTCACCCAGCTCCTGGCCTCGCCAGCGGGCCGCGCGGTCCTCGTGGATGGCCTGGGGAAGTCCGATCCACTGATCAGGGATGCGCTGCAGACCCTCCTCGGACGCAGCGACTTCATCCGGCCGCTCCCGGACGCGAGTCCCGTCAGGCCTCCTGCTGGCGGTGCGCCCGCCCCGATTGAAACCGATCCGGCCATCGTCGACGAACTGATTGGCCGAAGTCAGGCCTCCATCGCCGCCTTGAAGCGCGACATCCAGACGAAGTCCGGGGCGGCGCTGATCGACTTCATCCTGACGGACATCCAGGAGCTGAAGCGGCTCTTGTTCGAGCCGAGAAGCCATCAGGTCATCATGGCCGGGATCGATGCCTCCGAGTGGCTCAATGCGCGGCTCCATGAGTGGCTGGGCGAGAAGAACGCCGCCGACACGCTCACTCAGTCCGTCCCCAACAACGTCACGTCGGAGATGGGGTTGGCGCTCCTGGAAGTCGCGGACGTGATCCGCCCGTATCCGGACGTGGTGGCATTCCTGCGCAAGGTCGAGGACGAGGGCTTCCTGGACAGGATGGACACGCTCGCGGGCGGGCGAGAAGCGCGAGACGCCATCCGCGCCTGGCTCGACAAGTACGGCATGCGCTGCGCCGGCGAAATCGACATCACGAAGCCGCGCTGGAGCGAACGGCCCTCCACGCTCGTGCCCATCCTCCTGGGCAACATCCAGAACTTCGAGCCGGGGGCCGGCGCGCGGCGCTTCGAGCAGGGACGTCAGCAGGCCTGGAAGAAGGAACAGGAGGTGCTGGAGCGCCTTCGCGCAATGCCAGACGGGGAGGGGAAGGCCGAAGAGACAAAGCGGATGATCGACCGGGTCCGAACCTTCATGGGGTACCGGGAGTATCCGAAGTACGGCATCGTCAACCGATACCTCGTCTACAAGCAGGCCCTACTGGAAGAAGCCGAGCGCCTCGTGAAGGCCCGCGTGCTTCGCGAGAAGGAAGACATCTTCTACCTCACGCTCCAGGAACTCCACGACGTCGTGCGCACGAGCCAGGCGGATGAGCTGCTCATCCGTCAGCGCAAGGACGCGTTCAGGTCGTATCAATCACTCACACCGCCCCGGGTGCTCACGTCGGAGGGCGAGGTCATCGCCGGGGCATACCGACGCGATGACCTGCCGGCCGGCGCGCTGGTCGGCCTGGCGGTCTCCGCCGGGACCATCGAGGGGCGGGCCCGCGTCATCCTGGACATGGCGGAGGCCAGGCTCGAAGCGGGCGACATCCTGGTCACCTCCTTCACGGACCCGAGCTGGACGCCCTTGTTCGTGTCCATCAAGGGCCTGGTGACGGAGGTCGGCGGCCTGATGACCCACGGCGCGGTCATCGCACGGGAGTACGGCTTGCCAGCCGTCGTGGGCGTGCAGCAGGCCACCCGGCTCATCCGAGACGGGCAGCGGATCCGTGTGCATGGGACGGACGGATACGTCGAGCTCCTGTCATAGCCAGACAGGGACTACTCGGCGACGTACACGAGGGTGTCCCCCTGGTAGAAGGGACGGTAGCGAACGCCGCCACACTGCTGGTAGGCGACGCCGCCCACCGTCGAGGCCGCGCAGCCTGCGGGGAGCGACGTGACGGTTTGCGCGCCCACCGGCGCCGCCACCACGGCCGTGTTGTTGCCGGAGTAGGCGTCCTGACGGGTGGCCGTGCGTCGCGAGGTGCGCCGCGCCACCCGGCGCGACGTGCCGTAGTTCTGGGCCAGGGCTACCTCCGGGAGCACCTCTCCCAGGAAGAAGAGCCCCAGCAACATCGCCGCCGCCCGCTGGCGGGGCTTGCGCGTGTGCGTCGTCATTTCGAGCCTCCTTGCTGCGCTCCGCCCTTCGAGTCCGGTGCGAGGAACGACACGCGCGCGGCATCACGTGGGGGCGTGAACTGGAACTGGTCCGGGGTGAGCTTGGGCGACAGGTTCCACTCGGACAGGGTCACCGAGTACTGCGGTGCTCCCGGCAGCTCTCGCGAGGTGATGACGTACTTGAGCGGCAGGGGCCGCGGGCCGTCCTCGACCCACAGTTCCCAGTCCACGCCGTCGCGGTTGCGGAACGCCAGGTGGTGCACGGGCACGCCGTTCACCTTGGCGCGGCCGAGGTATTTCCCCGAGCGCACGTCCTCGGTGAGCGCGGTGTAGGGATTGCTGACGAGCAGGTCACCCCCGGGCGCATCCAACCCGAGCTTCTGCGAGGCCATGTCCAACGTGGCATCCAGGGTGGAGGGGGCGGGCGTCGTCGCATAGACGTTGGCCTGCTCGCCTTGAACCGTGAGCCGCTGGCCGTCGTAGAAGAGGTGGAGCCTGGCCAGGTCTCCTGCGCGGTCCACGCGCAGCCGGTTGGGCCGCTGCAGGCGCACGTCGCCCGCGCGTTGCAGTTGAATCTTCTGCCCCGAGTCGAGCACTTCATCGAGCGTCCCCTCGGTGCGGACTGAGAACTCGCGCTGCTCGGCCAGGAAGTCGCTCATCTGGCGCAGGATGCGCTGGGCCTGGGGATCGATCCTGGCATCGGACTCGGTGCGCTCGGCGGTTGCCTGCTCCTGCTGTGCGCCCGCGAGCAGGGGTGTCGTCCCCAGGAGCAGGGCGAGCAGGGGCCCGCACCACCTCTTCCTCAACCTCGCGCTGCTACCTGTGTCTGTCATGAACCCCTCCAGTCCCCAGGACGTTGGGGACATGGCTGTGGGGCTCAAAGGCTCACCGGTTCAACCGCTGCGCTGTCTGGTGCCTTGCAAAAGGCCGCCACCGCGGACCGACATCAGTGGGCGACCTTGCCAGGTGGGGGCGCGTCGCCGTTGTTGTGGCGCACGTGGGCGGAGGTGTTCCGGATGGCCAACTCCTCCATGGTGGCGAAGGTGCGGAAGGCCCACCAGCCCAGGCTGAACCACGGAGGGGAGTCGACCTTTCCTTTGACGGCGATATTCACCGCGCCCGCCGCCGCGAAGCCCAGCGCCGCCATCGCGCCCAGGTCCACGTGGCCCTCGGTGGCGCGTAGCACCTCCACGTTGAGTCCCTTGATGAACAAGGTGGCCGCTCGCGCCACGCCGCTGCCCTCCTCGAGGGACCGCAGCAGGGCGTCCCCGTCGGGCAGTTCCTCTCCAGGGCGCACCACCGTGTCCACGCCGGTGCTCCGGCACACCTCCTCTATCAGTCGCTCGACGCCCATTTCCTCGGGGTCGTGCATGCACAGCACGCTGCCGGTGAAGGGCCGCACCTGCACTTCGTTGATGCCCTCCACCCGCAGCAGGTCGTCCGCCAGCGACGCGGCCTCCTTCCCGTCGCGCCGCAACCACGGCAGCCGCAGGCGGGTGCGTCCCGGTGACGTGTGGATGACGTGGATGCTCTTCGTCATGTGCGCTCCCTAGGCCCGGGCCTCGTCCGTGGGCCGCGTGCGGCCGCCTCCGCGAGCCCTCGCTTTCGCCTCCGCCATCAGATCCTCGACGTCCTCGTGCTTCATCGCGACGCGCGCGAGCACCATGTCGACGAAGTGGTAGGCCGAGGTGGCCACCTCCACGAGGAGCGGCCGCAGATGCTTGGTCATCAGCACGGTGCTCGCGCCCGCGCCGTAGCCCATGAGGAAGGAGGGAAGGTCGAACTTCATGAAGGTGTCTCCAGGGAAGAGGTTGTGTTTGTGACCCGCCGCGCTCGTCGCACCACCCGAGCGCCCCACGCGGGCGTCGCGCCCACCAGGGCCGGTAGGAACAGCCCCGCGCCACCCGCCGTACCGCCCGTCTTCTCGTGAGCAGCGGCATCCCCGGTGGCGCCGGAGGCCGGTCGAGGATGGCCCCGCAGGTCGGGGACCTCCAGGCGCAGCCTGCGCGCCGCGGCCGAGTGGCGCACCACCCTCGCGGTCGCGCACTGCCCATCCATGAGGAACACCATCATTCGCGACCCCCACCCGGGTTTCCGAACGTGGGGATGGCGGCCCTCCGGAACAACACGGCCCGGTGGGCCAGCGAAGGCCGTGGGGGTGACACTGGGTCCACCCTCAGGGCGGACTGGCCCGCGTTGAGGGCAGGGTCAACCGGAGGAGCGGCGGCGCTTGACGGCCTTGGGGGTCTCCGGCGTCCGGGCGAAGTGGAGCATCTGGTAGAGGCTCAGCAGCATCATCGTCACCGCGCGGGACGCATCCGGGGCAGGGGCTGTGTCAGCCGGCGCGTCCTTCGGGACAAAGGGAAGCCAGGACTCCTCCAGCCGGATTCGCAGCTGGAGTCGCTCCCCGGTGATGCGCAGCCGCTGAAGCTTCGCACCGGGCGCAAGGCGCACCGCATGCTGGGCCCGCTTCAATGCCAGCGCCGCGAGGTCCGGGTGGCGCTTCGCCTTCACGCGCAGCCGGACGTCCAGGAACAGGGTGTCGTACTCCCTGGCCTTCTTGCGACGCCGGGGCCTGTTGGGTCCACGGTCGCTGATCTTGTTCCTGCGGCGCTCCACCGCGCTCAGCCTCAGGTGCGCGCCATCCGCCAGCCGCGTCTCCAGCGTGAGCCACGGATCCAGCACATCCGACGATGTCTTCGAAAGGAGCTTCAGGTCATAGAAGCTCGAACCGGGGCCCTCCGGACGTGGGTCGGGACGAAGCCGCAGGCGCACCGGCGTGTTGGGGACGAGGTCCTCCTTGAGGCGCAGGAGCACCCGGCGGACCAGCTCCGGCCGGCGGTTCAGCGCATCGCCAGGATGGCCCTCCGCGTGGAAGCGTCTGGGAAGCAGGCTGCGAAACCACAGCACCGCCCCCAGACAGAACGCCAGGACTCCCGCCACGATGGACAGGGGGCCGTCGAAGGTGCCGGCCACCCACAGGAGCAGGAGGAAGACCCCGAGCCTCGCCAGGGAGCCCAGCCGGTGCCCCACGCGGCTCCGGAAGCGGCGGGCCTTCTGGGTCGGCGGGAGCGCCGCCAGGGCATCCAACACGCCTGGCAGGGGAGCCTCGAGCTCCAGGGCCTGCGACTTCGGGTGGATGCCTTCAACGGATGCCACGCGGCCCCTCTTTCCAGCATGGGCGTGTTCGGGGGCGCGCATGTTAGCTGCTGATGCGCGCCACGGGGCCCCACCGCCGCTGCCGGTGAGGCCCGGGCCGGCTCACATCCCCGGGACGGCCGCTCGGAACTCCCTCAGGCTCATCTCCAGGTCCCCTCGCGCCGCATCTCCAGGGGGGAGGGCACTTTCGGGCCGGGCCATGAAGGACTCCACGCCCGCCAGGACGGCACGGCACAGCTCGTTGGACTCCACTTCACCCAACGACACCGTGCCGCACTGGATGGCGATGCGGCCCTTCTTCGCCCGCTTGAGGCGCAGGCTGAAGGATGAGTCCACACCCACGAAGAGGTGGTCCTTCGCGCTGCCCGCCACCAGCGTCTTGAGCCCATCGAGCAGCCCCACGAACGAGATGGCGAGCATCATGGCCTGATCCGGGAACCTGCCCTTGGAGGTACAGGTCCCCGCGTCGCTCGTGAACGTCATGTGCCCCAGGTCGAAGCCCGTACGGTCGGGGTCATGTGCGTCGAGCCATTCACACTCCAGTCGGAACATGTCAGGGCCTCACGGGGTGGCCGGCGGGGTGCCGGTGGGAGTGGGAACATGGTTGGTCGTTCCCCGAACCGGGAACGCCGAGATGACCCGGTTGCCGTCGGCCGAGTCCACGATGACACGGATGAGATCCTTCTGGCCGTTGACCTTCGCCTTCATCTCGAAGGTCTGCAATTGCCTGCCGGGCTGCGACTGGCGGGTCCCGTACTTGACGACATCCTCGGCGGCCTTGGTGAGCTGCTGGCGCGTGGTCCCCGGCGCGTAGAGGTCGCCATGCCCGGCGGGGTGGTTGCCCGTCACATGGCGCGCGTCGATGTGGATCCACCCCTCCTTCAGATTCCCATCCTCGATGCGCGGCATCTCCCGGTGCGGCTGCCTGCCGCCTCCGCCCCCGCCGCCTCCGCTGGGAGCGGGGCTGTCGCCTCCGCCCCCCCTTCTTCTGGAGTGCCATGAAACGGGAGGTGGCGCTGGCGATGTGGACCGTGCCGTTGGCGCCCACGACCACCGCGCTGACCACGGGCGACATCCTGGTCGCGGGCGGCTACCTGAGCCCCAGCGTGCTCAACCCCTCGGTGGAGCTGTACCGCCCGTGACGTAACGGGGACTCACCGCCGCCTTCGACGGGGCGGTGAGTCCTTGATGCGTCTGTTCCTCAGCCTCAAGAGGTCTGGCGCTCGAATCACAGCCTGGCCGCTGGAGGCCGGCGGCCCTTGCATGCGCCGGGGCCCGTCGCGAGCTTGAGCCGTGAGCGTCAGAGGAGCTTCGCGATGGAACTCACACCTCAGGCCATGGCCATCCCCAAGTCGACCGAGCACCTGGAGAAGGGGAAGTACGGCCCCATCTTTCCCAAGACTCCCGCCTGCTACGGCTTCACCATCGTCGCCAACGTCAAACCGGGGCGCGCCGAGACGCTGCGCGGCTACGGTCAGCGATTGGCCGAGTCCCTCGAGGCCGAGCCCTACCTCCTGGCGCCGCTCAAGCTTCATTACCTGCGCTGGGTGCTCTTCGATAACGACACCCGGTTCATGTATCAGGGCATCTTCGACACCGATTTCGACAAATACACCGAAGACGCGGTCGTCATCTTCACGCGCTCCGGAATCAACACGGCCTTCGAGAACCTCGAGGGCTTCCCCATGGACTGGAAGACCAACACGCAGGCGTTCATCCAGTTCCTCCGGGACCATCAGTGCAACAGCTTCCTCGAATACGGCGAATACCCGTACTTCAGCAGTGATGAGATCAAGAAGGCCCTGAAGCTCAAGGCCGCGTTCACCGAGATGCTCGAGCAGATGCAATAGGACCGCAGCGAGAAGGGCCTGCCATGAGCAAGACGCCCGCACGGACGTACAACCAGGACCACGCGCCGAGGCGCTATTCGAAGGGGCACCGGCGCGTCAGTGTCTACACGTCCTGGAGCTACCCCGGAGAAGCCAATCGGGAACCGGCTGGAATGGACAACCGGTTCTCGACGATGACCGAGGTCCGCCGGGTGCTCTGGCCCACGTACGAGTCCCCGCAGTGGGCGGACCCGCGGAGGTTCCAGCAGGGAATCTCTGGCTCCCTGGAGCTCTTCTTCTGGGCCTGGGTGCGGTTCCAGAAGCTCGTCGAGGAGGTCACCGGATACGCGGTCCCCATGTTCCAGCGGGTGGACCAGGCGGGCTTCGCCTTGCCGCTCGACGAGCGGGTCCTCGCTGACGCCGACACGCTGCTGGTCTTCAGCCTGGACCACAACGTCACCGAGCAGGTGGCCACGCCGGAGGAGGTTGAAGCGGTCCGAGCATTCCTCGCGCGCGAAGGCACCTGTCTGGTGATGGGCCCCCACCATGACGTCGGGCACTCGGAGGACATGCAGGAGCGCGCCCTCGAATACGAGCACCATGGCGACGCGCTGGTGCCTCGCCAGCAGCGCTTTGGCAACTATGCTCGCTCGTTGATGAAGGGATTGGGAATCCCTGTCGAGAATCGTTGGGGCCTGCGCCCCGCGGTCGTCAAGGGAACGAACCGCAGCGCCCCCCTGCGGGTGCGCGAGGACCTGGACACCCGCGGCTGGCTCGCCGGGGTCCAGAACTTCAACTTCCACATGCACCTGCCGCACTACGCGGTCACGACGGACGACACCCGTTCGGTTCGCGTCCTGGCGACACAGCCCATTGATACGTCCCGGCCCCATCCCTTCACGAACGCGGGGAACACCGAGTTCAACGCCCTGGTGTGGATGCCGCCGGGCGATGGCAGGGCCGGCGACGTGCTGGTGGCGGACTCCACCATCTTCAGCACCCTGTTCGGGGCGGACGAGAGCCTTGAGCGCTTCTGGAAGAACCTGGCCACCGACCACTGACATGCTCGAACTGGACGACATCCAGAGCGGAGTGCTTCGGCCGCGGCCCACCCCGTATGTCGCGACCTACATCCTCCTGCGCATCGACGACCGGAGGGCAGGGCGGGAGCTGATGCGCAGGCTTGGCCCGGTGGTGTCCTCGGCCGCGCATCCGGAGCGCTCCGCCGCCCAATGCTGGGTCAGCGTCTCGCTCACGTATCCCGGGCTCGAGGCGTTGGGCGTGCCACGGGACTCCCTGGACAGCTTCGCGTGGGAGTTCCGGCAGGGGATGGCGGCCCGGGCGAGGGCGTTGGGGGACGAAGGGGAGAGCAGCCCCGAGCATTGGGAATCACCCTTGGGAACCCCCGACGTCCATGTCGTGCTGACGGCGCTCTCACCGGATCAGGCCCGGCTCGCCGCCGCGCTGGAGCGCACGAGCGGGGCCCTGCGCGAGCTGGGCGGCGTCCGGGCCCTCTGGCGTCAGGACTGCCACGCGCTCAGCACGGAGCGGGAGCCTTTCGGGTTCAGGGATGGCATCAGCCATCCGGCCGTCGAGGGGAGCGGCATTCCCGGGAGCAACCCCCACGAGGCGCCGCTCAAGGCAGGTGAGTTCGTCCTGGGCTATCCGGATGAGACAGGCACCCTGCCACCCATGCCCCAGCCCGACATCCTGGGCCGCAATGGGACCTACATCGTCTTCCGCAAGCTCCATCAGCGGGTGGCCGCGTTCCGGCAGTACCTGAAGCAAAGCGCGAGCAGGCCCGAGGACGAGGAGCTGCTGGCGGCGAAGATGATGGGGAGGTGGCGCAGTGGGGCGCCGCTGGCGCTGTGCCCGCTCCATGACGACCCCTCCCTGGGCGCGGACCCCCGGCGCAACAATGACTTCCACTATGCGGACGACCCGACCGGCTACAAGACACCTCCCGGGTCGCACGCCCGGCGGGCGAACCCCCGTGACGCATCCGTCGCTGGTGTCGTCAGGCTCCACCGGATGATCCGGCGCGGAACCGCCTATGGGTCCGAGCTTCCCGAAGGCGTCCTCGAGGACGACGGCGCCGAGCGGGGGTTGATGTTCGCCTTCATCGGCTCGCACCTCGGACGGCAGTTCGAGTTCGTGCAATCAGAGTGGCTCAACGGCGGTGAGTTCCTGGGGTTGGGCCAGGCGAAGGATCCGCTCGTGGGCGCCAACGACGGAACCGGGGAGTTCGCCTATCCCAGGCGGCCCATCCCCCGGTGTCTCAAAGGCCTGTCGCGGTTCGTGGTCACCCGCGGAGGCGAGTATGGCTTCATGCCCGGCCTGCGCGCCCTGCGGTGGCTGGCGGACCTGCGGAGCTGAATGCCCGGTGCATCACTTCTCCAGGTCGCCGACGATCTTCTGGAAGGGCGACGGCTGGCCGGACAGCTTCTGGAAGAAGTTCCGGGCGTCGGTGCCTTCGTCGTAGTTCTTGAAGGCCTGGTCGTTGCTGTTCTTCCCGTCGGGCTTCAGGCCCGAGTAGTCCTGGCGGGACGGCAGGCCGTGCTCGGCGCGGATGGCGTTCTCGGACGGGGCCCAGTTGTTCTTCGTGTGCGGCGTGGGGCGCAGGCCAACGGTCTCGAACTCCTCCGTGAGGCGGAGGCGGTTGTCGACGGTGTCCTTCATGTTGGCCGAGTGCGACGGGTGCTGATTGAAGACGTCCGCGTTGCTGTGCTTGCTCGCGGCCAGGGGGCTCACCTGGACGCCGTTGGACGCGCGCCAGGCGTGGACCGACTCGTGGCCCAGGCTGTTGAAGCGCTGGGCGCCGCCGTTCTCGTTGTACTTGACGTCGCTGGCCGTGCCGGCGCCGGGCTGGCCGTCGTAGCGGTACGCCGGGCGGGTGGACGACAGGGTGCCGTCGTTGCGCGGCACATGCGAGTTGGGCATCGCCGAGTTGCGGCCCGAGTAGATGTCCATCGCCGTCAGAGGCTTGCTCTGCGTGCCCGTGGCGCCAGGGTTCACGGCCTGGGTGCGGCCGTTGATGTCGTTCAGCATCTGGTTGCCCACGGGCTTGCTCGTGAGGCGGTTGGTGGACTGGCGCACGTCCTGCGTGAAGTCCGCGAACTGCGCGCCGGTCTGCTGGTTGTCACGGCGGGTCCGGATGCCCTGGAGATTGGGGTCCACCACGCCGTAGTCCGTGGGCTTGAGGTTGTTCTTGCCCGCCTGCAGCTGCGCGGGCGTCGCCACCGGCTTCGGCTTCGCGGTCTCAGGCTTCGCGGGCAGGCTGTCGCTGCGGGGGCGGGAGGTGGAGGGGGAAGGGGAGCTGGAGCCGAACGAAGAAGAGGGCTTGGAGAACGAAGAGGAGCGCAGCTTCATGGGAGGGCCTCGAGAGTGGAGTGCAGCGACGGACCACCCCTACTGCACCCCGCGTGCCCACCGTTTCACGGCCCCCGGTTCCGCCGGCCCTTCGTGATTCCAGGGGGTTACGTCAAAGCATCAGGCCTTCCTGGAGGCGGCCCTGGTGACTGGAGTCGGGGGCCTGATGTCTCCAGACATCAGGCCCTCGGTTCACCCCGTAGACATGGTCGCTGCTTCAGCCTACTGGCACCACGCTGGATACGACGGAGTGATGACGGTCCGCCCCGACTCCGTGATGGTCAGGATGGAACCCTCCGTGGCGCCAGTCACTGCCTTCGCCGTGGCGGTAAAGCCAGTCGTTCCGTTCAGCGTGACCTTGTAGATGAACCGGCAGCCTCCCACCCAGGACGCGTCCGGGACGGCGGCGCGGGTGCCATTCGGGCAGCCCTCCGGCACGAAGCCGATCAGCGGCAGGTTGGTGGAGTACTGGTCCCTCTCCGCGAAGTACGACTGCTCCACCACGTGGATGTAGCCCATGTTGAACCGCGCCTCCCGCAGCTGGGCCTCGCAGGTGAAGGATTGCGGCGACTGGCACTCCGCGGAGTCCACGTAGCGGCGCACCCCCAGGCGCTCCAGCCAGAAGAGGCGGCCGGAGACGGGGTGGGTGCCAATCTGGAGGGTGATGCCCGCGGACGCCGTCCCCGCCACGCCCTGCGCCACCGCCGTGAAGCCCGGCGACGGATGCGGCGTGATGCCCGTGACCTTGTAGGAGAAGTTGCACCCGGACACCCAGCCTGCTCCCGGCACGGGGGCGCGGCTGCCGTTCGGACACGCCGCGGGCGCGAAGCCGACGCTGGCGAGGTTCAGCGTGAAGACATCATACTCTCCGAAATACGCGGACTCCGCCGCGTAGATCGACCGCATCTCGCGGATGGCCTCGCATTCCACCGTGCCGCAGTCCACCGGAGTCCCCACATCCGCCCAGGCGGTCGCGGACACTCCAGTCATTCCCAGGCACAGCACGGACAGCCACTGCTTCAGGTTCGGCTTCATGAGGCGTGAGCTCCTTCTCGGGAAAAATTCGCGCCTTGGACACGCGTGCCCTGTCACCGGTTCCGTTCGCATGTCAGGTCCAGGTGGCAATCTTCGTGTTCTGGATACACGAAGGCTTTCTGGGGAGAGGGACATGTCGCTGAAGGGGATTGCGCAGGAGACAGTGGGAATCGTGGAGCGGGGCGAGTACGTGGCGCCGTCAGGGCGGCCCGTGCTGTTCCGGGCGCAGGTGGAGCAGGCCCTGCGCGGGACGTTGCTCTACCGGCCCGGAGACTTCGCGCGGCTGCCCCGGCCCGAGCCTCGCGCGGGAAGCTCCGCGCCGCGCATCGAAGTCACACCCGAGAAGACCGGTGCCGCCGCGCGCCGCTGCGTGGAGGTGGAAGGTGTGGCGGATGTCGTCGCGCTCAACTTCGCGTCCGCGAAGAATCCAGGCGGCGGCTTCCTGGGCGGAGCGAAGGCCCAGGAAGAGGACCTGGCGCGCTGCTCGGCGCTCTATCCATGCCTGCTCACGCAGCGCGAGTACTACGACGCCAACCGCGGGCAGTCCTCTCCGCTGTACACGGACCACGTCATCTATTCGCCCCAGGTGCCCTTCTTCCGCGACGAGGGACTCACGCTGCTGGAGAGGCCCTTCAGCGTGTCCCTCATCACCGCGCCCGCGCCCAACGCCGGTTCGGCGGAGCGGAATGCGCCGCACCTGTTGCCCCGCATGGGCGAGGCGCTGCACGCGCGGGCCCTCAAGGTGCTCCAGGTGGCGGCGCACCACGGTCACCGCACGCTGGTGCTGGGCGCATGGGGCTGCGGCGCCTTCCGGAACAATCCGCACGACGCGGCGGATGCCTTCGCTCACGCCCTGGACGCGTTCCCAGGCGTCTTCGAGCGGGTGGTGTTCGCGGTGTGGGAGCGGGGAGGGGACGGACCCAACCTGCGAGCCTTCCGCGAGCGGTTCGCCTGACGCGACGACTTCGTGCGTGTCGTTGCTCCACTGCGCCGGCTTGTCACGATGTCTGGGAATTGACTAGAAGTCCGCCCCCTATGTTCCGAAAGTCTTTGTCCCTCATGCTGCTCCTCGGCTCGCCCATTCTCTTCGGCGCGTGCTCCGACGAGCCCGCCGCCGCGCTCGTCATCGACCGGAAGTCGTTCGACTTCGGGGATGTGGAGGTTGGGAAGCTCCCCGTCGAGCAGCTCTTCACGGTGCGCAACGCTTCGCCACAAGACGTGGAGTCGGTGGCGGTGTCCGTCGAGGGCTCCGAGTTCTTCGCCATCACCTCCAACACCTGCGAGAAGTACCTGGCCGCGGGCATGGAGTGCGAAGTGCGCGTGAGGTTCGCACCCCTCCTGGGCGGCACGCACTCCGCGCGTCTCAAGGTGACAGGGGCGGCCTCGGTGAATCCGGCGGAGCTCCAGGGCACCAGCTTCGCGTGGGTGAGCGTGACCTCCATGCCGCCGGGCACCCACGTCGTGTCGGGGGATGACTCCTTCACGTGTACCCAACCGTGCAGGTACGCGGTTCGCGCGACGGAGCTGACCCTGTACGCCGGCCCGGAAGGGTTCCCGACGTGGAGCAAGGCCTGCGCCGGTGCGCCTCGCGGCGGCTGCCTGCTCCGCCTGGATGCGTCGAAGTCCGTCGCCCTGGATGCGTGGTTGCCCCTCTATCGGTGGGAGGTGCTGCGCAGCCACCCGCTCGTGACGGTGGCGCCGCTGTCCGACGAGAATATCGTCGTGCAAGACGTCCTGAGCGTGACGTCGCTGGACAGCACCGGACATGAGCGCTGGTCATTGCCCTTGTCCGCTACCTCGAAGCTGGTCGTCACCAGCGACTGGAACATCTCGCTGCTGCGCTACGACGGGATGGTGACCCAGTACGACAGCAACGGGCGGGTTCGGTGGACGTACAATCCGCAGGAGCTATCGAGCGCGGAGCACATGGTGGCGGACGCCTTCGGTAACACCTACGTGCTGCTGACGCAGAGGTCCCATGACACCTTGGTGGTGGTGATGAAGCTCATCGCGCTGTCGCGCGAGGGCGTCGAGCGGTGGAGCACTGTCATCAGCGAAGCGCAGCTCAACTACCCCTTTGGCCTGGGGGTCATGGGGGATGGGAGCTACGTCTACGTGGGGGCCAACGCGTTCAACCGGAGCGCCAACGGGCAGGACACGGTGTTCGTGAAGAGCTACGTCCGGAAGATCTCCCCCGCTGGGGCCGCGGTGTGGACGAAGGAGGCCAACTGGAGTGGCGTGTCCTTCAACCACTCGGGTGAGATGATCTCCGTCAACAGCATCTTCTCGCCGCCAGGCGGCGTTGTGGCCTCGTGGGTTGACGCCGACGGTAACGTGCTGTGGAGCACGCAGACGCGACCGGAACGGGGGCCCGGTGTGGTCGACGCGTTCGCTTTCCCCACCCACGTCAACATCGCCCCCAGGCTGCTCTTCGGCGGGCATGAGCTTCTCCCCGGCACCGACATCAACGCCTACGGCCGGGGCTGGTTCGCCGATATGGGCGACAGGTCGAAGCTGGATGCGGGACGCATCACGTACATCGACTCGCCGAATGGCAATGGGGCCTGGGTCAGCAGCCTTGCCTATACGTACCTCGCCCGTCATGTCGTGGTGGGCGGCGGCTTCGGCAACCCCGTGAACCCGACGGGGGGCTTCATCCGCCTGTACGACCCCCGCACGCTCACGATGGAGCAGTGACGCCTCCGGTTCAGCTGGGACTGGGGGGCGCGGAGAGGGGCCGCGCCTGGAGGAAGTCGATGAGGAAGTCGCGGAAGGCGGACACCTTCCGCGGCACGTGTTGGGCGCGGGGGTGGAGCATGGTCAGGGACGTGGTGGACAGCGTGTAGCGCGGCATCACGCGGACCAGCTGCCCGGAGGTCACGTCCGCCAGGGCGAGGAAGGAGGGGAGCAGCGCGATGCCCGCGCCCGCCTTGGCCGCTTCGCGCAGGAAGAGCATGTCGTCCGCGAGGACGTGCGCATGCTTCTCGGTCAGGCCCAGCGCGCCCAGGTGCTTGAGGCCCCGGAACGCGACGAAGTCATGGGCGGCCAGGTCCTCCGTCGCGCGCGGTACGCCCCTTCGCGCCAGGTACGAGGGCGAGGCGAAGAGCTGCACGTCGATGGCGCCCAGCCGTCGCATCCGCAGCGACGAATCCGGGAGCTTCGTGCCGGACGCTCGCAGGGCGATGTCGAACCCCTCCGCGACCATGTCCACGCTCCGGTTCGTCAGCCGGCAGTCGATGCGCACCTGGGGATAGCGGGCGACGAACCGCGCGATGACCTCTGGGAGGAGGGTGACCCCCAGGTCGTGCGGCGCGGTGAGCCGCAACTCGCCGGAGGGCTCCTCGGTGCGCTCCGGCAGGGTCCCCACCGCGTTGCTCAGCGACGCGAGCAGGGACGCGGTCCGCTCGTAGAGTGCGAGCCCGGCGGTGCTCAGCGACACGCGCCGGGTGGTGCGGTGCAGCAGCTGCGTGCCCAGCGAGTCTTCCAGCCGCACGAGCCCCCGGCTGACGGACGACTTGGGCAGGCCCAGGCGCACGGCGGCCTCCGTGAAGCTGCCCGTCTCCGCGACGGCCACGAAGAGGTGGAGGAGGTTCAGGTCCATTGTTGCTCTCGTGGAACGGTCAATTGCCATGGGTGTCCTGGGCGCAACCATGCAACAACTGCTACAGGCCTTCCAGGAGGTCCGGCCTTGCCCATCATCGACGTCACCCTCATCGACGGCCGGCCTCCAGCGCTCAAGGCGGAGCTCATCCGCGAGCTGACGGACGCCGCCGAGCGCGTGCTTGGAGTGCCCCGCGCCAGCATCCGCGTCCTGCTGCGCGAGCTGCCGCCGGAGAATTGGGGTGTCGGTGGCGAGCCCAAATCCCAGGCGCCCCGCTGATGCGCGCCCACGCTGTCGCGGCGCTGCTGGTCGCCCTCCTGGCGGGCTGTAGCCGCACGCCCGCGTCCCCACCGGAGCCCCCTGCCATGACGGATGCCCCCAAGCCCACCGCGCGCGTGCTCACGCTCCCGCCCGCCTCCGGCCGCACGAAGCTGCTGGTGGTGCTGCTGCACGGCGTGGGGGCGAGCGCGGATTCGTTCATGCCCATCGCGCGGGCGCTGGCCCCGGCCGTGCCGGACGCGGAGTTCGTCGTGTTGGACGGGCTGCACCCCTTCGACGGCGGGACCCAGGGGCGGCAGTGGTTCAGCCTCCAGGGCATCACCGAACAGAACCGTCCCGCGCGCGTGCGGCAGGCCGGCGCGGAGGTGTCCGCGTGGCTGGACGGCGCGCTCAAGGAGCGGGGCCTGGGCGCGGAGCGGGTGGTGCTGCTGGGCTTCTCCCAGGGCGCCATCCTGGCCCAGTGGCTCGCGCTCCACCGTCAGCCGGCGCCGCTGGCCGTGGTGTCGCTGTCCGGACGGCTCGCGGTGGATGCGCCCGCGGTCCCGGGGTCGACCTCCGTGCCCGTCCTCCTGGTGCACGGCGCGAGGGATCCGGTCATCCCCGCGCGGTTCTCCGAGGAGGCCGCCCGGGAGCTCGAGGCGCGAGGCGCACGGGTCCGCCTGCGGTTGTTCCCCACGCTCGCGCACGGCGTGGACGCGGCGGTGCTCGACGAGGTCCAGCGGTTCCTGGCGGACACGCTGCCTGCTGACTGAAGTCAGACAGGGCAGGGGCGGAGCCTGGGATGGCACGGGCGTCCGGCGCTAGGCTGCCCGGCATGGATTCCCCGCCTGAAGCAGAGCTCTCCACCGACGCGCTTTTCGCCCGCACGCTCCAGGGCGGCGAGGAGGACGAGGGCGCGTGGCGGGCCATCTGGCAGCTGCACCACCGCGGAGGGGAAGAGGTCTTCCAGCGGGCCGCGGCATGGCTCCAGTCGTCCTCGCCGAAGGAGCGGGGACGCGGCGCGAACGTCCTGTCGCAGCTGGATTTCCGGCACCGCTCCCCGGAGCTCGTTGCCCGCTTCACGGACGCGCTCCTGCCGGCGCTCGCGAAGGAGCAGGACGCCGCCGTGCTGGAGGCGATGGCCGCCGCCCTGGGCCACCTGGGGGATCCCCGCGCGGTGCCAGCGCTCCTGCCCTTGAAGGAGCACCCGGACCCCCACGTCCGCTTCGGCGTCGTCATGGGGTTGGCGAGTCACCGGGACGCCCAGGCGCTCCAGGCATTGATCCACCTCTCCCGCGACGCTGACGAGGTCGTGCGCGAGTGGGCCACGTTCACGCTCGGCTCCCAGGCGCGGGAGGTGGACACGCCGGAGCTGCGCGAGGCGCTGGTGGACCGGCTCTCCGAGACCCACGTCAAGATTCGCGGGGAGGCGCTCTTGGGATTGGCCTTGCGCAAGGACGCGCGAGTCCTCGAACCGCTGCGGCGCGTGCTGGAGGGGCCCGTGGTCACCACGCTGGACGTGGAGGCGGCCCAGGCACTGGAGGACGTCTCGCTGCTCCCCCTGTTGCTGGGGCATCGTGAGGCCTTCGACGAAGAGGACGAGGACCACGAGTTCCGCGCGGTCCTCTTCGAGGCCATCCACGCCCTGGAGTCGCTGCCCCGGTGACGGCCGTCACACTTCGCGCTGTCGCTGTTTCGTGACAAAGTGGACTAACTCGAAATAATCAGAAATCTGAAAATATCCGAGCCTCCAGTTATAGGGCGCACCGCGGAGCATTCCGGGTCCAATGCCGGGGTGCTCCTGCTTGTGATTGACGCCTGTATCAAAGGACTCCACATCATGATGCGCTTCCGCACCGACTCCGTGCGCGCCCTTCGGGGCGCGTTGCTGTCCTCCCTGTTGCTTGCTCCGAATGCCTTCGCCGCCGACGGGGCACCTGCCTCCCTCACGACGAGCAGCGAGGAGGCGCACTGGGGCTACGACCAGACCCTGAGCCCGGAGCACTGGGGCGAGTTGCCGGGCGACGCAACCTGCGCGCAGGGCGTGGCGCAGTCGCCCATCGCGCTGGTGACCACGGGTGCCGCCCATCCGCACCTGGACGTTCCCAACTTCCACTACGCCACCAGCCGCGTGCGCATGCTCAACACGGGGCACACGGTGCAGTTCACCTACGACAGTGGCAGCACCGTCCGGGTGGGGGCCAACGAATACAAGCTGGCGCAGTTCCACTTCCACACGCCCAGCGAGCACACGAAGGACGGCGTGGAGTATCCGCTCGAGCTGCACCTGGTGCACACGGACGCGAATGGAACGCCCGCGCTGGTCGTCGGAGTCCTCATTGAGGAAGGCGCGGTGAACGCGGCGCTGTTCACGGCCTTCCGGCACCTGCCCCGGCACATGGGGGAGGAGAGCGCGCCGGCGGGAGCGCTCCTCAACGCGAGCGCGCTGCTGCCGCGCGAAAGGGCGTTCTTCCAGTACGCGGGTTCGCTGACCACGCCCCCGTGCACCCAGGGGCTCCAGTGGTACGTGATGAAGCAGCCCATCCAGATGTCCGATGCGCAGATCGCCGCGTTCGAGCGGCTGCCGCACCTCAACCCGAACAACCGCCCCCTGCAGCCGCTGAACGGGCGCACGGTCAGCGCGCACTCCGGGCGCTGAAGGCCAGGCGCTCCCCCCAACAGGGCTCCTGTCATTCCGGCTGCGAGCCGCCGCGCATCACACCGGTGTCCGGGGCGGAGGCCCCGGCAGGCCGGCGGTCCGAGGCGGCGTGATGCGGCGGACGCCAGCTCAACATCATGCGCAGGTAGGGCGCGGGCTTCGTCGAGGCCGAGAAGTCGGAGGCGATGCGCTTCCGGTCCTCGTCGAGCAGGGCGTAGTCGTTCATGAAGTCGACGCCCACGGATGAGCTCAGCCACAGGTCGCCCCTGCCCATCCGGACATTCAGCGTGGGGCCGAAGCGCAGGGAGGTCTCACGCGCGAACACGGAGGCGGGCAGGGGGCTGCCTTCCGGGGCGTGGACGCGGAAGACCTGGATGTCGAGCGCGCCCGTGACGCCCCATTCGAGTCCACTGCCCACCTTCATGAGCAGCGCGGCCCGGGGAAAGCCCAGTTCCAGGACGTACGGATCCTTGTGGTAGGCGAAACCCACCAGGGGGAAGACGGGCGTCAGGGTGAATGGATATTGCGACGCCAGGCCCAGGGTCAGGGTCGTTCGCGGGTCTCCGCCGATGAAGTAGTTCGCCATGACGAAGGCGGACCAGGAGGTGTCGGTCGCAAGGTTGAAGGACTTCGAGAAGTCCGTGCTGGCGGTTCCGGAGGCTCCCACCAACACGAGCCACCGGGGTGTCACCGGGCGGACCAACGTCAGACCCAGCTGGAAGGTCTGGAGCTTTCCGCCCAGCTCTCCCGCCGCCGAGTTGAGCAGCCGGCCCCGACGCTGCATTCCCATCCACTCCGTGCTGAAACCCAGCAGCGGGACGAGGCGCGTCTGGCCCAGGGAGAAGGAGGGGAGCATCGGGCGCACGTCGAGCTGGAGGTGCCCATCCAGTTTCTCCCCCTGCAAGCCGATCCGTGTGCCTCGCTTGAAGGTGAAGCCCACGGAGGCGCGGTCCGCCGATGTCTGCGCACGTGCGGCGCCAGCGGACAGCAGGACGGCGGTGAAGAGAAGCAGCGCGGTTTCGGTACCACGGCCTTTCCGGGCGGGCTTCACAGGAGGCTTTCCCCGACGGGGGGAAGTCCGGGGCGGGCGCTCCTTTCCCTGTGATCGCCTTCCCTTTCGGGGCAGCTCAGGTGGCAACAGCATGAGCAGGTAGAGCGTGAAGAACATGGCGGACCGCCTCCTGTGCCCGGCTTCGCGGGGGAGTTATTGATTTTTTACTCACTAATTTGGCGTGCGGAAGGGATTAGACGTCTTGCGCGGCATGCGGAAGGGTCAGCCGCGGTGGGCGCCGTGCATCAGCAGGTCGAGGAGCGTTCGGACGAAGACGGGCGCGGTGGGGTGCTTGAAGGGATGCGTGGGGGTGCGGAAGAGCTGCCCCACGACATAGTCCTTGATGCCGCCGAGGAAGGCATAGGTGAAGACCTCGGGGTCGACGGCTCGGAGGCGGCCACGCGAGATCTCTCCTCGGAGATAGGCGGCGAGGAACTCGAAGTAGGGCTCGCGTGGGTGCGCGTTGTGCTCGGGGCCGCCGGGTTCGCGGTGCGTGCCGGGATTGCTCATCGCGAGCATGGACAGGGGAATCTGCACCCGGAGGATTCCCACGAGCGCGACCCCTGCATCCTGGAGGTTCTCCACGACCGGACCCGCGCCGATGCGCTCCACGAGCCCCGTGACCTCAGGGGGCGCGGTGAGCTCCAGGTTGAGAGCGGCGCGGAACAGCCCTTCCTTGGTCTTGAACCGGCGGAAGATGATGCCCTCGGACACCCGCGCCCGCTCGGCGACCATCGCGGAGGTGGCTCGCACCCCATGCGCCAGGAAGACCTCTCGCGCGGCGTCGAGGATGTCTTCGTCACGAATGGAGACGGGGCGGGCCATGTTGTTATCGAGCGCGTGCTCAACAATTTGATAGTACGCGGCTCCCTGGAGTGTCAAGCGCACGGGGCCCGGCTGGGCGCCCGGCTGCTTCAGGGCGCCAGTCCGAGCTGCTGCATGTACGACTGGTTGTCCCAGAAGAGGTACTCCTCGGTCATGACACCGTCCTTCCAATGGCCGACGGTGTTCATGATCAGCTTGAAGGACTTGCCGGTGGGGGCGATGGAGGAGCCGTCCGGCAGCGGCATGGGCTGGGTGAAGGTGCCCTCCATGTAGCCAACGACGCTGGTCCACTCGCCGGAGCCCAGCTTGATGGGGTGCACCTGGATGCGGGTGTCCGGCGCGTAGACGAACATCGCCTTCAGGTCCGCGATGTGCACGTCGATGCCCTGCGTCTGATGGCCGTCCGGCCAGTGCACGATGATGTCCTGCGCGTGGCTGTGCTGGATCCGGTCCCAGTCCTGGTGGGTGAACACGTCGAAGTCCAGCGTGTCGAAGGTGGCCAGGTGCGCGTTCTCCTGCGCCTCCTCCTGCTGATAGCGCTCCAGCTCCTTCCCCGCGCTGGTGCAGGCGAGGGGGCCCCCAAGCCCCAGGGCCAGCCAGGCGGTGGCGGTGCGGAGGACGGAGGAGGACTTCCAGGACGGCGTCGGGGTCTTCATGGTCGGTACCTTCCAGCGGGCGGCGCGGATTCGGTTCCGCGCGGTCCCTGCTGTCTGGAACCCAAGATGCCGTTGTTGCCTAAACGCAACCAGACGCTGCATGAACACTTCACTGTTGCCAGGATGGAACGGAGCGCCAGCGGCCCTGGCGCGTCGAACTCAGTTCGGCACGAGCCTCTTCTGAGGGCCGCGAAGCCTACGGCGCCTTGAGGACGTCGGTGATGCGCACGTGGCGGGGCTGGGCCTGCACCCGCTCGAACCAGGCGCGGATGGCGGGGTAGCGTCCCAGGTCGAACCGGCCCTCTTCCGCCACGTGCGTGTACGCATACAGCGCGATGTCCGCGAGGCTGTAGTGCTCGCCCGCGAAGAAGGGCCGCTTGCGCAGCTCGCCCTCCATGATGTCGAGCGCGGCGTAGCCCTTCTGGATGCGCTCCTCCAACTCCTTCTCCTTGCCGGAAGGGACACCGAAGAAGGTGAGCCACGCCCGCGCCACGGCGATGTAGGGCTCGTGGCTGTACTGCTCGAAGAACATCCACTGGAGCATGCGCGCACGCTCCAGCCGGTCGGTGGGAATGAAGGGTGTGCCCTCGCCGAAATACCAGAGGATGGCATTGGACTCGGCGAGGAAGACACCGGGCTCCAGTTCCACGGTGGGAGTCCGGGCAATGGGGTTCATCGCCTTGAACTCCGGCGTGCGCGTCTCTCCCGCGGAGAGGTCCACCTCCCGTGTCTCGAATGGAATCTCGAGCTGATGCAGCAGGAGGCGGACCTTGTAGCAATTCCCAGAGGGGTTGAACTGGTGGAGCTTGATCATGGGCGGTGAGTCTACTCCCATGAGGCGCCGGGGTCAGGCACGGGTCATGGGTAGACGCAGGTCACATCAAAAGCGCCGTTACTGTCTCCCCAGCTTGCGAAGGCGCCGTCGCGCAGGACGACGTGACCGATGCGATAGGGAGTCGAGGTCCAGATCCACTCAAGCGTCCATCCCGCGTTCGCGAGGAAACGACCGCCTTTCGTGACGTGCAGGGCTTCCAGTTCCGATGAAGTCGGAAGCCGCCACCCCGGGTGGCCGGCAGTCGTCCTGCTGGAGCAATACGTCTCCGCGTCCGCATATGTGCGCAGGGTCGCGTCCGGCCTCATCCAGGTCCGTCCTGCATGGGAGACGGTGTCGGGGTACTCCCCCGTCCCACGAACGCACGTCAGGAATTGCTTGTCGGTGTCATTGGAATAGCTGACGCCGCCGGTCGACATGCGCGTCACCTGATGGCCACTGGAATAGGGTGACATCGTCCAGATCCAGTCGAGGGTCCAGCCTTCCGCCGCGAGAAGACTCGTCCCTTTGTCGACCCACAAAGCGGTCAGCTCCTCCACGGTGGGCATGCGCCATCCGGTCTGACCCGCGATGACCATGTTCGTGCAGGACGTCTTTCCGTCCATCCAGGTCACGGTGGCCGTCCCTGGCTTCACCCAGGTCAATCCTCCGCTCGTGAGCGTGCCGGCCGGGTCGACGGCCGTCGGCAGCCCGGAGACAGAGAAGGACTTCGAGGCTGAGAGGCCGTGGGTATTGGTGACGACGACGGTGACGGTGGGGGTGACGCCCGGCGCCGTGACGGCAGGCGCCGTCCACACGACATGGCTGGTATTGGCGGTGTTCTGCGCCGTGGCCAGTGCGCCGGTGTTGGCGGTCCAGGCAAAAGTCAGGGGGCTGGCCTGCGGGTCCACGGCGGTGACGTCAAAGGCCACCGTCTGCCCTGGCGAGGTGGAGGTGGCGGATTGGTAGAAGTTCGTAAACGCCGGAGCAAAGCGCACGGGAGCGGTGTCGGTGACACAGAGGTTGAGCGAGCCCGTGGTCTGCCCACCCCGGCCGTCTTGAAC
Source organism: Corallococcus sp. AB038B (assembly GCF_003668955.1). NCBI lineage: Bacteria > Pseudomonadati > Myxococcota > Myxococcia > Myxococcales > Myxococcaceae > Corallococcus > Corallococcus sp. AB038B. The sequence goes on from NZ_RAWO01000002.1 coordinate 192,501, forward strand.
CGTGACGGTGAGGCGGCAGTTGTTGCATGCGCCGGCCGGTCTGGAGGAGGGAACAAACGAGGCGGTGCCGGACGTCGCGTTCGTCCAGGTGCCGGGGCAGGAGGTGGTCCACTGGTAGGAAAGGGCATCCACATCCGCGTCGGACGCAAGCGCGGAGACTGCGGTGGACTGTCCCGCGTCGAGACGGTTGAGGGACGCGGAGACCCTGGTGACGACAGGCCAGCGGTTGAAGGAGATGTCGAGGGCAGCGTCGCCGGTGACGAGGTCCGGGACGACATTGACGGTGAGGGTGACGGAGACGGCGGAGCCCTGGGAGTCCGTCACGGTGAGCGTGAGGGTCTGCACGCCGGTGGAGGCAGGCGCCGTCCACGAAGAGGTCGCGGCGGTGGGGGCGGAGAAGGTGCCTCCGGAGGAGGTCCAGGCCAGGGTGAGCGTGTCTCCGGGGTTGGGATCATGAACCGTCGCGGACAGCGAGAGGGAAGCGCCGGGCTGAAGCGCGTTGCTGGAGGCGGTCAGTGAGTCGATGACGGGCGCTTCGTTGTCGTAGGGAACAGGGGCCGGAATCTCCTGGAGGCGGAGGAACACGGCAGTGGTCTGGTTGGCGGTGATGGAGACACCCGAAGCCTGGCCTTGGAAGAGCAGGGTGCCAGAGGTGTCGAAGGCCTCCGCGAGAACGGAGCGGCCGGGCCCGGCGGGAATGTTGCCGACGAGGCCACCCCAGGAGCCACTGGACTTGACCAGTTCGACGACGCGGGACGACATGTCCGAGGAGGAGACGGTCACCTTGACGCGGGTGACATCACCCGAGGCGAGGGCTTGCTGGACGGAGCTGGCGAGTTGAACGGAGCCGACGGGCTGCGTGCTACAGGCCGTGAGGGCAAGCAGCAGCAATCCGGCGAGGGCGGGGAGCGAGCGGTGGATGGGCATGGTTTGTAGGGAGTGAGCTGTCGCGCGGTAAAATGATGCGGAAGCTCGTCACCCATGTCCTTCCTATGCTCAGTCGTTGTGGATGTCTCGGGTTGGCTCCAGGGGCGCCGCACCATCGCCGTCTGTCCGTGCTGACCCTGGGTGGGTCACACGCAGCCTGCGGCGGGTGGCGGCACCGGCTTCGCCACCCACCTTCCTCAGTCAATGACTAGCAGAGGCCAGCCCAGCGGACGTAGCCGTAGCCGCCGGTGCAGGTATAGGGCGCATAGCAATAGAGTTGGCCGCGGACCCAGTTCTCGCCGTTCGACGAAAACACAGAACTGTCGGTGTTGAAGTGGTTGCCGTACTTCAGTGGGAACACGACCATGGAGGACGTGTTGGGCTGGCTGTAGATGCCGAGCTCGCTCCAGCAGACCGTGTAGACAGACTGCTGGTGAAATCGAGGCTGCTCCGGGGTGGGCTGTGGCTCGGAGCCCGTGGAGAGCTCCTCCTGGGACTCGGCACCACAGCCCGTGCTGAGCAGCGCTACACCGCCAGCCAGGCCCACAAGCATTCGCAGGTTCTTCATCATGTGTTGTTTTCTCCGTGAAGTATGACGCCGCGCATCGTCCCCCATCGGCGGGCAGTTGCCAGAGGAGGACGCGTTGTTTCAACGCGAGCCACGCGGCGCGGGGCTTATAGCGGAGGCGCTCTCCGCGCATCAAATGCGGGGGATGGCTCGCCCGGTAACACGGCAGCCTGCTGGATGTTGGATAATTTACTATTTCTCGTTTTGCGGCTATTGAAATGTGTTTGGCGCATGCATGGATGGGGACGCGCAGTCGCGCGCTGTCCCTTCCTCGAACAAGAGGTCTGCATGCGTAGACTTTCCTTGGCGTTGCTGTTCGGTGTCTCCCTCGCCGGTTGCGGAGGCGACCTGGAGTTGGAGAACCAGGAGATCATCTCCAACCTGACCGAGGCCGGCTTTCCGGTCAGTGACATCCAGGTCTTCGACGGAGCCGTGTACGTGGGCCGCGACGCTCACGTGACCCTCGAGGCGTCCCGCGAGATGCTCCAGCCCCTGGACGGGAGTGCTGAGCAGTACCGCACCACGAACCAGGTCGGCACGGGCGTGACGAAGATCTGCGTCAATCCCACCGCGGCGTTCAACGGCTATCCGAACCTGAGCCAGGGCCTGGACCTGGCCATCGCCAACTACAACGAGCAGGGGCTGCGGCTCACCTTCGCTCGCGGACCCACGACCGGCTGTACGGCGAACATCTCCGCGGAGACCACGACCGGCACCGGAGGCCAGGCGGGATTCCCGTCGAACGGGATTCCCTATGGGGTCTTCTATATCGGCACCGGATTGGACGCCTACAGCGCGGACGTGAATGAGCACGTCATCACCCACGAGCTGGGTCACGCCATCGGCTTCCGTCACTCGGACTTCTACAACCGCAGCATCAGCTGCGGCATTGGTGGCGACGAGGGCGATGCGGGCGTGGGGGCCATTCACATCCCCGGGACGCCCACCACGGCCACCGTGGGCGGCTCCGTCATGAACTCGTGCTTCCGGTCGACCGAGACGGGCGAGTGGACCAGCTCGGACATCACCGCGCTGGCCGCCCTCTATCCGGGCGGGTTGGTCCAGAGCTGCTCGAACTACAACATCGTCTCCTATCGCGGGCAGAACGGGACGCAGATCCGCTGCGGCTGCGGCGCGGTGGGAAGTGGCACGGTGTGGGGGACGGACCGCTACACCGACGACTCGAACGTCTGCGTGGCCGCGTTGCATGCCGGCGCGATCGGTCCGGTGGGTGGGACAGTGGTGGTCACCATCCAGGCGGGACAGGCCAGCTACGCGGGCACCACGCGCAACGGCGTCACCACGTTGGCCTACGGTGCCTGGGCGGGGAGCTTCTCTGTCAGCGGCCTGCCGCCTCTGCCGAACGCCTGCTCCAGCTACGACTTCACGTCCTACCGCGGCCAGAACGGGACGCGCCTCCGGTGCAACTGCGGTCCGTTGAGCGGCGGCACGGTGTGGGGGACGGACCTCTACACGGATGACTCGAATGCCTGCGCGGCCGCGGTGCACGCGGGGGTGATTGCGGCTTCGGGTGGGAACGTGACCGTCACCATCCAGCCGGGTCAGGCCAGCTACACGGGCACCACGCGCAACGGCATCACCACGTTGTCCTACGGCGCCTGGTCGGGGAGCTACTCCCTCACCCCATAGTCGTCACGTTCGCATCCAGAACGAGCGGCCCCTGGGGGTGTTTGCCCCGGGGGCCGTCTACTGACGGTCAGGCCTCGGTGGTATCGGCCCGCTCGGCGTCCGGGTGCTCCTCACTACAAAATCGTGGCTATCCGCTATTCGTTGACGCTCAACGCCAGCGTGCTGACGCCTGAGGAGGTGGCCATCAGCCGCTTCGGCGGGCCGGAGTGGAGCGCCGAGGTGGACAGGGATTGCCTCCGGGAAAATCGGGTTGCGGCAACTTCTGTCACAGTTTGTCTCGCTTTGCGAGAGGATGTTCTTGGGAGGGCACGACACCTTGTTCGTGTTCCGGACTCCATGTGACAGTCTCCGCGCGGTGGCTCGCGCCGCTGAACCCAAACCATGGAGCTTTGGACATGCGTCTTCCCAGTGCAACGCCTGAGGTGAAGTCCAAGCAGAACGGGACCGATCTTCTGCGGCGACTCATCGCCGGGGAGTCGGTGCCGGATGTCTACCGCCTGGGAAGCCTTCGGCACGGCGGCCACAACCTCTTCGCCAAGAAGGAGAAGACGGAGGAGGAGCTCGCCAAGGAGAAGCTGGCGAAGGAGAAGAGGGAGGCGGAGGCCGCGGCGCTCGAGTTGGCGAAGGCGAAGCTCAAGCAGGGCCTCATCGCGCAGGGGACACAGCAGGTCCAGGGGTTCGTCGCGGCGTTCCTGCAGAAGCTGGCGGGGCCGCGGCTGGCGGTGTTTCGCGAGGGCACAAAGGATGGCCACAAGCACGAGCGGGGATACCAGAGCTGGGGCAGCGGCACCTCCAGCCTGGGGAGCGTCTATGAGTTCACCTCCGCCGCGAAACCGCTCGAGGACTCCTTCCGCAAGGTCTTCATGGCGATGAAGAACTCCCTGGAGGGGGCCCAGGGTCTCCCGTACCCGTTCCAGATCCGGCTGAGCAAGTATGACACCCAGCACGCGCACCTCTTCTACAACCCGGTGCTCGACGAGATGGGTCTCATCTTCCACTCCAAGGAGTATCCGAAGGACATCCCGACCCTGAGCGACGCGGGCAAGGCAGGGGACACCTACAACGACTGCGAGGTGCGGGATTCCACCAAACAGCGGTATGCGGAGACCTTCTACGGCCGCAACCTGCTCTGGCTCCACAGTACCCAGTCCCTCTACATGCTGGACGGAGCGCCAGACAGCAGCATCTTCAAGGATCTGATCTGGGTCGGCTGGATCGCCGATATGTTCCTCGAGGATGGCATCCGTGACAGTGACCAGCTCTTCGGCCAGTTCGCCTACAAGATTGACCAGAGCCTGTTTGGCGTGACGTGGCTCCATATCAACTTCTTTGACTACAACATGTTCGTGGGCGTCGCGGCGTAACCCGGTGCCGCCAAACGGCGACCCGCCAACGACTGTTGCTTGCGCGTGGGGTCGTCGCTCGGTCCGAGGTGGGTCACGCAGACCTTACCTTGACGGGGCTCCAGTGACCTGTCCGCCGGCTGGGAGCATTGCTTGGGCGGTCCCGTTGCACCCTCCCTCCTCTTCAACAGGCCCCATGCCTTTTATGCGTTTCACGGGAAGTGGGGCATTGTGACTGACTGAAACAAGTCAGTGGGGGGCGCAGCGACAGCCTCCATTCAATGGAAAGTTCATGCACGCAATGAGAGCCGGCAGGGTTCTGCTGTTGGGATTGGTATGTGTCGCCTTGGGCTGTAGCAGCAAGGCGCCGGAAGACAAGCCGTTGGCCCGCAGTGCCTCGCCATTGACGGAGGAGTGGACGGCCACCGGCACCATGGCCGAGTCGCGCAAGTATCACGCGGGCGTGGTGCTGGCGTCGGGCAAGGTGCTGGTGCTGGGCGGCTACAACGCCAGCGGCTATTTGTCCTCCTCCACCGTTCATGACCCTGCGACAGGCACCTGGACGGCCGCCGCCCCCATGCCGGCGCCTCGGCAGGTGCTCACCGCCACGCTGTTGAATTCAGGCAAGGTGCTCGTGGCGGGCGGCGAGAACGCGACGGGCCGCCTGGCTTCCACGGCGGTCTATGACCCCGCCACCAACACGTGGGCTTCCGCAGGGAATCTTGCCTCGAGTGTGGCTCGCGATTCCCTGACGGCGACGCTGCTGCCTTCGGGCAAGGTGCTGGTCGCGGGCGGAGGCAACACCAGCGGCGCCAAGGTCAATGTGGATGTGTATGACCCGGTGGCGGGAACCTGGAGCGTGGGCCCGAACCTGGGAACGGCGCGGCGCAATCACACGGCGACGCTGCTGACGACGGGGCAGGTATTGGTGGTGGGCGGCGTCGTGAGCGCGAGCCTTGCGACGGCGGAGGTGTATGACCCGACGAGCAATACCTGGACGGCGACGGGAGGGCTGGCGACGGCGCGCTACAACCATACGGCGACGCGGTTGCCCTCGGGCAAGGTGCTGGTGGTGGGCGGGCGCGGCAGCGGTGTGGGCGTGCTGGGGACGGCGGAGATCTACGATCCGAGCACGGGGACATGGAGCGCGACGGGCGCGCTGGGAAGTGCGCGGGAACTGCACACGGCGACGCTGCTGAGCACGGGGAAGGTGCTGGTGGCGGGGGGACAGAGTGGGAGCGCGTTGAACAGCACGGAGCTGTACGACGAGGCCAGCGGGACGTGGAGCGCGACGACGCCGATGGGAGTCGCGAGATACGTGCACGTGGCGGTGCCACTGGAGGGGAAGGTTTTGGTGGTGGGAGGAACCGGGAGCGCGAGCCTGGCGACGGCGGAGGTGTATGGGTATGACGCATGCGCCGGGGTGAGCTGCAACAGCGCGCCGGGGGCGTGCCACGAGGCGGCGGGCACGTGTAGCAATGGGGTGTGCAGCTATGTACCGAAGGCTTCGGGCGCGGCCTGTGATGACGGGAATGCCTGTACCGGATCGGACGCGTGCAACGGCGCGGGTGTTTGCGCGGGAAGCGCCGCCCACTGCGACAGTCCGCCCGGGCAGTGCTACGAGGCGGCGGGCGCATGCAGCAACGGGACGTGCTCCTACACGTACAAGGCGGCAGGCGCGGGGTGTGATGACGGGGATGCATGCACGGTAGGTGAGACGTGTAACGGGAACGGAGGGTGCGCGGGGACGCCGGTGAGCTGCACCAGTCCGCCCGGGCAGTGCTACGAGGCGGCGGGCACATGCAGCGCTGGAGCGTGCACCTATGCGCCGAAGGCCGCGGGCACCGCCTGCAATGACGGCAATGGAGGCACCCTCAACGACGTGTGCAACGCGACGGGGGCATGCGCGGGAGTGCCGGCGTGCACGACGCCTCCGAGCGCATGCCATGACTCCCCGGGCACCTATGCCAACGGGGCCTGTACGTACCCGGTGAAGGCGGCTGGGACGGCATGCGGCGCCGGTCAGGTGTGCAACACGACGGGCCAGTGCCTGAGCGGGTGCTGGATTGGAGGGGCTTACTACGCGGCGGGGACCACCCACCCCAGCGTGGCATGCCAGGAGTGCAACCCGGGCATGACGACGAGCGGTTGGAGCAACAAGGCCGTGGGAAGCACGTGCGCTGCCCCCGCGTACGGAAACTGGGGGAGCTGCGATGGATTCAGTGACACGTGCGATGAGTCGGGGAGCCAGTCGCGCACGGTGACGGCGTCTGCCTGCACCAGCAGTGGGGCATGTGCGGGCACGGGCTCGAGCGAGACGCAGGCGTGCACTCGAAGCACGGGAGGCACGGCGTGCGGTACGAGCTACGGAGGCTGGGGAAGCTGCGAAGGCTTCAGTGACTTCTGCGACACGACGGGGACGCAGTCGAGGACGGTGACGGCTTCGACGTGTGGCTCCGGGACGTGCAATGCGTCGAGCAGCAGCACGGAGACGCAGGCGTGTACACGGGCGGCCCCCAACACGAACTGCGCGGCGCCCAGCTACGGGGCGTGGGGCGCGTGCAGCTTCAGCGATGCCTGTGCGCAGACGGGGACGCAGTCAAGGACGGTGACGAGCCACGGCTACAGCTGCGCCAGTGGGCAGTGCGTGGCGTCCACGAGTACGGAGACGCAGGCGTGCACGCGCAACACGAATGGTGCCAGCTGCGGTGCTCCCAGCTACGGAGGCTGGGGAAGCTGCGGTGGCTATAGCGATACCTGCGACCAGACGGGAACGCAGTCACGCTCCGTCACTTCGTACACCTGCTCCAACGGGACGTGCGGTTCCTCCTCTAACTCGGAGTCGCAGGCATGCTCGCGAAACACGGAGGGTACGTATTGCGGTACCAACGCCGGAGGTTGGGGAAGCTGCGGAGGATTCAGTGACTACTGCGACGCGTCAGGGTCACAGTCGAGGACCGTGACGGACTACGCGTGCGGAGGTGGATCGTGCAACCCTTCGAGTAGCGACACTGAGTCGCGGACGTGTACACGGACGGCACCCGGTCCACAGTCCTGCCAGGCTGGCTCCGAGAGTTGGGGCAGCTGCGGCGGGTTCAGCGACTTCTGCGATTCGACGGGTACCCGTTCGCACACCGTGACCAGCTATAGCTACAGCTGTTCCACCGGACAGTGTGCGTCCTCGACCTCGACGGGTTCGGAGTCGTGCTCACGGACTGCCCCCGGTCCCCAGCCGTGCCCTTCGAGCTATGGGAGCTGGAGCGCCTGTGGTGGATTCAGCAGTGCATGCGACGCGACGGGCACGCAGTCTCGCCAGGTGACTCACTACACCTATAACTGCGCGACGGGACAGTGTACGCCAACCTCCAGCAGCTCGGAGACCCAGGCGTGTACGCGGAATCCCGGTCCGGATGCGTGCGGGGCGCCAGTCGTCGGGCAGTGGAGCGCGTGCAACAGAGCCACCCCCTGTGGGCAGGGGCTCCAGACAAGGACGGTGACGAGTTACAGCTGCGCAAGTGATGCATGCTCATCGTCCACGACCACGCAGACGCAGGACTGTTCAGTCTCCGCGATGCCGGGTTGGACGCTGTGCGGCGATGGCTCGTGCACGACCCTGGAGAACGACAACAACAATTGTGGCGCTTGTGGGAATGCTTGTACGGGCCCCAAGTACAATGTGTGCATGGGGGGAAGCTGCTGCTTCAACCCGAACAACTGTTTGTAGGTCCTCCCGCTTCAGCATGAGGAGTGGTGGCTGTCGGTGCTGCCACTCGGAGAGACTTCACCCGTCTCTCCGAGTGGGAGCCCGCGGCCTGATGCGGCGTGGCTAGTAATTGAGCCAGCGGTAGCCCGTGGTCGCCGAGCCCGAGCACAGCAGGGAGTTCGGCTTCTGGGTCGTGGCGTTGCAGCAGTCCTTCGTGGCGTTCGGGGTCGTGCACCGCTGGTTCACGTACTGACTGCATGACGGCAGCCCGCTGCACGATGACGGACACGCGGTCGACACGCCGTCGCACGTCACGCCCTGGTTGTTCGTCGACGTGCAGGTGGTCCCCGTACAGGAGACCGACGTTCCCCCAGCGCAAGTCGCCGTACAGGTGGCGAACTGAGACACCGTCCGCGCTTCAGCCTCGGGGGCCATCGTGTCTTCGAGGGCTGGGCCGCCGCAGCCCAGGAGGGAAAGGCCAATAAACGTCGCCATCGCTGCAAGAGAGATCTTCATGAGAAGCCCCTGGAGGTCCTTCGAGTGAGCCTCAAACGCTATCATGGAGACTGCGGAGTCCACCTTGAGCCGCGACTGTCAACCATTTCCACGTGAGGCTCTCATGAGCCTTGCAAGACGATTCTCTGGGAGCGCATATCCGCCGACGTAGGCATCTGCTCGTCTCGGATGACGAGTTGTTGCGACGCTTCGGCCTATCGGCGCTTCCAGCTGTAGAGGTAGCGGGACTTGAACCCGCTGACTACTCGAACACGCCGATGCCTGGGTCGCTGCCGCCGGGCTTCGCGGGCTTCGTGGGCCGGGTCGGCGGAGCGGCACGCACCGGCTCCAACCGCACGCTCACGCGCTGCTCCGCCGTGTCCGCGAGCCGGCTGTAGTCCAGGGTCTTCTCCTGGTCCTGATGTCCGGAGAGCTTGAAGCGCAGCTCGGTGACCTTGGAGCGCGGCATGAGCAGCTTGGTGGGCGTGGTGCCGATCTGCGCATCACCGTCGAAGATGGCCGCGCCGGACGGCGAGGAGGTGAACTCCACCGTCACGTCCTGCGGCAAGGCCGCCGGAGGAGGCGTCGCCGGCGGATCCTGCACCCGCGTGGACGGCTGCGCTTCCACAGGCGCCTTCGGAGGCGTCATCACCACGGGGGCCTGCGGCGTCTCGCCACCACCGCGCGCCATCACCACCGCCACGCCCGCGCCAATCAGCAGCAGCGGCACGCCGATGATGGCCGCCTTCACGCCCCCGGACATGCCCTTGGGCGGCGGCGGAAGCTCCGGCTCCACGTGGCGGGGGGCAGGGGGACGCGGCCTGCTCGACGACGCCGGCGCAGGGCTGTTCCCGTTGGACGTCGCCCGCGGAGCCGCTGCCTGCGCTCCCGCCGACGTGCCGCCCCTTGGCGGAGCCAGGCCCACTCGTGACCCGGTCTTGCCCGTGGCCGGCGCTCGGCCCGCGCGGCTGTTGGAACCCAGCCGGCTGCCTGAACCCGCACGACTTCCCGAACCCGCGCGACTGCGGCTGCCCGTCCCGCGCTCGGCGCCGGGCGTGCCGCCCGTGGGGTGCGCGTCCAGCTCCTCCGGGGACAGGCCCTCCACCGCGTCCAGCAGCGAGTCGATGAACTCCTGCGCGTTCTGGTACCGGTCCTCCTTCTCCGGTGCGAGCGCCTTGGTGAAGAAGGCGTCCAGCTCCGGCGGCACCGGCGCGCCCTGGCGCTTGCTGTTCACCGGGGGCACGGGCTGCGTCAGCGACGCCGTCAGCGCCTTGCGCACCGTGTTCGCGCCGTAGGGCGAGCTGCCCGTGAGGCAGAAGTAGAGGACGCCCGCCATCGAGTAGAGGTCGGAGCGCTGGTCCACGGACTCGCCGCCGGCCTGCTCGGGCGGCATGTACTGCGGGGTGCCCAGCACCTGGCCGGTGGAGGTGAGCTGCTCCTCCTCGTCCTGCTCCAGGGCCTTCACCAGACCGAAGTCCAGCACCTTGACGAAGTCCTTCCCGTCGAGCGCCTGGACCATGATGTTGTGCGGCTTCAGGTCGCGGTGGACGCAACCCTCGTCGTGCGCATGCGCCAGTCCCAGCGTGGCCTGCTCCAGCAGGTTCACCGCGCGGCGCAGCGTCATGGGCCCTTCGCGCTTCACCAGCTCCTTGAGGCTCTCCCCCTTGAGGAGCTCCATCACGTAGTAGCAGGTGCCGTCCGCGGCCCGGCCGAAGTCGAAGATGGTGATGACGTTCGGGTGGCGCAGCCGGCTGGCGATCTCCGCCTCGCGGCGGAAGCGCTCGAAGAACTGGGGCGCCGCGGCGAGCGACGGGTTGAGCGTCTTCACGGCTACAGGCCGCTGCACGGACGTCTGCGTGGCCCGGAACACCATGCCCATGCCGCCCTGGCCCAGGACGCTTTCAATCTTGTAGCGGCCGTCCAGCACCTGGCCCAGGAGCTGGAGGCTCTGCGCCGAGCACAGGTGATCTTGACCTTCGGTACTACCGCAATGGGGACAGGGGGCGGCCATGGGTGCCGGGAGTATAGGCAAGCCCCGCCTTCCGCCCAACCGGGGAGATGTGCTCCCTGGGCAGTCAAGCAGGCATCAGAACCGTTCCCGAAGGGCTTTCGGGCTGTTATCTCCCCCCTCCGCCATGAGCCTCGTCATCGCCCAGGACATCAGCCTCGCCTACGGAAAGAAGGTCCTCTTCGACGAGGACAATTTCACCCTCGGTCCCAGGGACCGGGTGGGCCTGGTGGGGGCCAACGGGACGGGAAAGTCGTCCCTCATGAAGATCATCGCCGGGGCGAGCCTGCCGGACGGGGGCACCGTCCAGTACAGCCGCCGGGCCCGGGCGGGCTACCTCCCCCAGGAAATCGCCGGCCTGCCGGAGGGCACGGTGGTGGAGGCGGTCATGAGCACCGTCCCCGGCCGGGACTCCCTGGAGGTCCGGCTGAAGGACACGGAGGCGGCGCTCGCCGGCAGCTCGGATGAGGAGGAGCAGCTGGAGCTGGCCCAGACGCTGGCGGACCTCCACGCGGAGCTGGACGACTTCGAGAACCGCTACGGCCGGCACCACGCCGAGCGCATCCTCAAGGGCCTGGGCTTCAAGGACGCGGACCTGTCCAAGCCCACCCAGGCGCTGTCCGGCGGCTGGCGCATGCGCGCGGCGCTGGCGGGACTGCTCCTCCAGGACCCGGACCTGCTGCTGTTGGACGAGCCCACGAACCACCTGGACGTGCCCACGCTCGCGTGGTTCGACGGGTTCCTGCGCCGCTCCAACAAGGCGATGGTGCTCATCTCCCACGACCGCGACTTCCTCAACCGGCAGATCAACCGGGTGGTGTCGCTGGAGATGGAGGGCGTGCGCGAGTACGCCGGCAACTACGAGGACTACAAGCGCCAGCGCGCCGAGGAGATGGTGCTCCTGCAGGCTCGGGCGGAGAAGGTGGAGCAGCGCCGCTCGGAGCTGCAGGGCTTCATCGACCGGTTCGGCGCGAAGGCCACCAAGGCGAAGCAGGCGCAGAGCCGCGCGAAGATGCTGGCCAAGCTGGAGAAGGTCCAGGTCCTGGAAGAGCGCCAGACGATGAAGTTCCGCTTCCCGGAAGTGGAGCGCAGCGGCCGGGACGTGGTGTTGATGGAGGACATCACCAAGCGCTACGGCGCGCTCACCGTCTACGACGGGCTGAACGCGCGGCTGGAGCGCGGCCAGCGCATCGCCGTGGTGGGCGCGAACGGCGCGGGCAAGACGACCCTGCTCAAGATGGTGGCGGGGGAGCTGGCGCCGGACAGCGGCAAGGTGACGGTGGGGCACAACGTGGTGGTGGGCTATTACGCGCAGCACCACGCGGACAAGCTGGACCGCCGCAACACCATCATCGAGGAGGTGCGGCCCCTGGCCGAAGACAAGCCGGAGAGCTACGTGCGCGGCGTGCTGGGCGCGTTCCTCTTCAGCGGTGACGACGTGGACAAGCCCATTGGCGTGCTGAGCGGTGGCGAGCGCGCCCGCGTGGCGCTGGCGAAGCTGCTGCTGGTGCCGTCCAACTTCCTCCTGATGGACGAGCCGACGAACCACCTGGACCTGGACTCGTCCGAGATGCTGATTGAGGCGCTGAAGCTGTACGGCGGCACGCTGCTGTTCGTCAGCCACAACCGCAGCTTCATCAACAACCTGTGCACGCACGTCTGGGAGGTGGCGGACGGCAAGCTCACGTCGCACGCGGGCAACCTGGACGAGTACCTCTACCACCAGGAGCAGCTGCGCCTGGCGGCGGAGGGCGCGGACACGGGCTCGGCGAGCGGGAAGGGCGGGGCGGCGGGTGCGGGCCCGGTGTCGGAGAAGGACCGCAAGCGCCTGGAGGCGGAGGCCCGTCAGCGGCGCTCCGTGGTGGAGGGCCCCATCAAGAAGGAGATCGCGAAGCTGGAGGAGCGCATCGCGAATGTGGAGGCCGAGCAGAAGGAGCGCGAGGGCCAGCTGGCGGACCCGGTCCTCTACAACGACTTCGCCCGGGCGAAGCCGCTGATGGACGCGCACCGCACGGGCAAGGAGGAGCTGGAAGACCTCTATGCCCGTTGGGAGGCCGCGCAGGAGAAGCTGGCGGCGGCGCAGGCGTAAGGGGCCTACTGGACGTCGAAGGTCTTCCGGACTGGGGCGCCACCGCGCTCGATTTGCAGCTCGATGCGGCGGGCGTCCCGCAGCTTCGTGAAGGCTTCCAGCGCCTTGTCGGGGCTGTCCAGGTCCAGGCCGTTGATGCGCTGGAGCACGTCTCCGTTGCGCAGCCCCATCCGTGCGTAGAACGACTCCTCGCGGATGGAGAACAGCTTGAAGCCCACGGGGCGGCCGTCCTTGAAGGCGGGCACCACCCGGGCCTGCATCGACAGCTCGGGCAGGTGCGTGAGCGCTTCGGTGACGTCCTCGCGGGGCACGGCGTAGGTGTCTGGCCCCGTCTCCCGGATGCCGCGGCCCAGGCCGGAGCCTCCGGACTGCGCGGCCCCCGGATGGGCGTTCACCGCGACGGGCGGCACGCTCCCGAATCCGTCGACGTATTCGAGCCGCCCGTCCACCAGCAGCAGGATGCGCTCCCGCTCGATGGCGAAGACCCGCGCCCCCTGGATGAAGTCGCTGACCATCAGGCTGTGCGCGCTGCCGGCCGGGAGCTCATGGATGGAGGCCATGGACCACCTGGGGTCCTGTGCCACCAGGGTGCCCAGCAGCCGGATGGCCAGCGTGCTCCGGCGCAGATCCTGCTCTGGCGCTGGAGTCACCTCCACGCGGGGGGCGGATGAGAGCCCCGTCAGTTGTGCCAGGCGCGCCCCATCCAGCGCCGTCGCGGGAGGCTCATGGGATGGCACCTGAGCCGCGGCCCAGGTGTCGCGGATGCCTGGCAGCACGAAGGCGCTGGTCACCTGATTCACGATCAGCGCGGCCGTCAGGGCACACGAAAAGACAAGCAGGACGAACAGGCCCTGAGTGGGCCGCTGCATTCCATCATTCATGACAAAGGCCTCCCTGTTTGGAACAGGGAGGCCTTGAGCAAGTCAGGGGCCAGCGGCTCCCCAGAGGGAGCGCGGTGGGCGCTGAAGCCCGGTCAGGGACCTCGTGTCAGGAATCGCGGTGCCAGGAATGACAACCCGTCATGACACGGTGTCCGTCATCCCTCAGTGGCCGTAATAGAAGGACGAGCCCCAGAGGTAGGCGGTCCGGCTGGCGGGAGCCGTGCCCACCAGGCAGTGCGCGCCGTCATAACCGCCGATGACGCAGTGGGGAGTCGGCGTGATGTAGAGGTTGTTCGCCCACTTGAACGGCGTCGAACCCCAGGGCAGCGGCATGACGAAGCAGTTGGCCCCGTCGAACGTCGACGGCGCGGGGCACGCGTTGCCGGGGCCGGGCGTCAGGTAGAGGTTCCCGGACCAGACGAAGTAGCTGGTGCTCCAGGAGGGGTAGGGAAGGATGTAGCAGTTCGCCGTGTCCCAGCCGGAGGGCGCCGGGCAGTAGGTGCCGGGCAGCGCGTTGACGTAGTAGGCGTTGTTGTGGACGAACGCCGTCAGCCCGGAGGGCACGTTCATCACGTGGCAGTTCGCCCCGTCCCAGCTCGCGGTGAGGGGCGCGCCCGTGTGCGACGTGACTTTCGGCGCGCAGGGGTTGTAGGGGTTGTAGGGCGTGGCTGCTGAGAAGAACGCGTACGAGTCGGCGTTGCGGATGGCGCTGCTGGGATCGACGCTCGCGAGCGTCAGGTTGGCGGAGTAGCCGTACTGGATGTCTTCCGTCTGCGCCACGACCCGGAAGTGGCTGACTTCATGAATCAGGGTGTCTGCCTTGGAGCCCGGACCCGTCATGGGCGCGGGCCAGAATCCGGAGCACAGGTGGATTTTGTATTCCTTCCGGGGCTTGACGTAGGCGTAGGCGTTGCTTTGGTTGCAATCGCAGTAGAACTTGAACGTCTCGTTGTCCACGGCGTTCCGAATCTTCCGGAAGTTCTCACGGACGGTGCTGTAACGAGAGCTGTCGTAGGCGCCGAACCATTGGGTGTAGCGAGTCACCGGACTCCCCGCCACCAGGTAGTCATAGGAGTCGTTCGCGTAGTTGAGGGCGTGCTGCCGGGCGTCGATCAGCGCGTTCTTCTGCGAGCTGCTGCACTGCTTCCACTTCTCGTTGCTGCCATTGACGATCTTGGTCTGCGGTTCGTCGTCCAGGTCGTCCGGATCCAGGGGCGGCTCGCGACCCTCGATGTCGAGGAAGACGACGTTGGAGATCGCCGTCCCCCGGCCCATCTTTGCGTCCAGGAGCTCGGTCTTGAACTGGACCGCGTAGGTACCCGAGACGGAGAGGTCGTAGTTGTCCCAGAGCGAGGCGATGCCCGAGATGCTCTCTCCCGGCTTCAGCGTGATGTAATCACTGTCCACGGGCGCGTCGCGCCGGTAGAGCCGGCCGATGTAGTCCACCGGCTTGCGCTCCATGGCGACGGTGAAGATGTCCGCCTGGATGCCATCCACGACAGGCGTCTGGTAGCCGAGGATCCGCACCGGCTCCTTGGATACGTTCGTGAATGTAACGGCGAGGTCCACGGGCACGTCCGCCGGAAACTTCGCCACCTTGGACGTGAGCTTGATGTCGATGGCCTCCACGGCGCTTGCGCGTAATGGGATTGAAACGAGCGCGGCCACGATGAGACAGGTCAATTTCATCCAGACAGGGTGCAACGCCCTGGGTGAAATTTTCAACGTGACAAATGCGTCGTGCGAGACGCGGATTTGTAACCTGAATTGCTACAGCGGCTATTTGAAGATCTTCGACAGGAGCCACACGACGGCGGATTCAGCGGCGCTGTTGTTCAGGTGCCGGGCCCGGCGGCCGTAGGTCTCGCTGGGTTGGGCCTTGGTCAGCTCGTCCGTATACGGCGCGGAACCGTCCGGCGCGCAGCTTCCACAGTACAGCCGCTCCTCCCAGACGAATCCGTAGCGAACGTCCATCCGCCGGCCGCACGTCACGCAGGCCGGTTCGTCACCCACGCGCACCTTGGGCAACAGGCTCAGGCTTCGCTTGGGGTCGTACTCGTGCTCGAAGTCCGCGGCGATGGGCTGTGGCTCATGGCGGGTTTCCGGCTCCGCGGTCTTCTGGAGCCGGGCCAGCTCCTCCGCGTCCAGGGCCACGCCCCGGCACTTCGTGCAGACGTCCACCGCCACGTCCCGCAGCTCCACCATGGACAGGGGCGCGCTGCCGCACGTGGGGCAGGTGGGCGCCTGACGCCCGCAGGACGGACAGCCCGGGACGTACTGGAGCGAGGCCTCACAGCCCTTGCAGCACCCGGGCTTGCCCTTCGCCTGCTCGAAGACGGCCGTCAGCGTGGGCGCGCCGACGACGCGCGCCAGCATCTCCTCCTCGAACCAGGCGGCCCCGCAGGCACCGCACTCGTCGCGCACCAGCCCCCGGGCGTAGGTGTTGCGCATCGTCGTCTGGCAGAAGGGGCACGCCTGCATGGCGCCCTCAGCCTACCGGGTCTTTCCCGGAAACGGGATGCCGCGCGACTCACCCCGTGCGGCGGCGCTTCTCCTTCTTCGGCTTGGGCTCGGGCGTCTTCGGGGCCGGCGCGGGTTCGCGCAGTTCCTCCGGGACGGGGAGGGCGGGCTGGGAGGGACGCGTGGGCGGCGCGGGGGTGCCGTCCGGCAGCGCGCCCTCCACCTGCTCGGAGGGCAGGGCCGGCAGGCGGATGATGAACGTGGTGCCTTCGCCCGCCTTGCTCTGCACGCTGATGCTGCCGCCGTGGTTCTTCACGATGCGCTGGCAGATGGCGAGCCCCAGGCCCGTGCCCTTCTGCTTCGTGGTGAAGAAGGGCACGAAGATGTGCGGCTGTTGATCCGCCGGGATGCCCGGGCCGTTGTCGGAGACGCGCACCTCCACGAACTCGCCGCCCGCGCTGCGCAGGTCGCCGAAGCGCTCCGGCTTCTCCGTGCGCACCGTGATGCGGCCCGGCTGCGGCCCCAGCGCCTGCACCGCGTTCTGCACCAGGTTGATCAGCACCTGCTTGAGCTGCTCCGCGTCGCCTTCCGCGCGCGGCAGGCGCAGGTCCAGCTCCACCGCCAGCTCCGCAGTGGGCGGCATGTCGTTCTGGATGAGCCGCATCGTGCGCGTCACCACCTCGTTGAGGTCGGTGGGCCCGAAGTTCTGCTTCAGCGGGCGCGAGTAATCCAGGAACGCCGTCACCACGCCGTTGAGCCGGTTGACCTCTTCCACGATGACGTCCAGGAACTCGCCGTCCTCGCCCGGCAGCTTCCGTGGATCCAGGCACTGCGCCGCGCCCTTGATGGCGCCCAGCGGGTTGCGGATTTCATGCGCCAGGCCCGCCGCCATCTCACCCAGCGCCGCCAGACGGTCCCGCTCGCGGATCTTCTCGTACAGCTTGGAGTTCTCCAGCACCGTCGCCATCCGCTCGGAGACCTCCAGGATGAGCGCGATTTCATCCGACGCGTACGCCTCCGGCACCCGTTCGTCCCACAGGTTCAGGAAGCCGATGACGCGGTCATTGCCCATCAGCGGCACGCTGATGCCGGCCTTCATCTGGAGCAGCGCGGCGCGCGTGTCGTTGAGCCGCTTCAGCTCGTCGCGGAAGCGCTTGCCCTCCACCGCCTGCACCCGCATCACGGTGATGCGCCGCTCGATGTTCTCCAGCAGCACCGCCTTCTGCCCGCTGGCCACCGCGAAGAGCACGCCGCGCGCGGCCGCCGTGTCCAGCAGCGCCACCGGCAGCGGGCCTCGCGAGTCCAGGAGCCGGTAGCCCGGCCGGTCCTCCGCCATCAGGTACACCGACGCGTGCGTCACGCGCCCCGTCTCATGCAGCGCGTCCAGCACCACGCGCGCCAGTTCGGAGATTTCGATGATGGACGCCATGCGCACGCGCAGGGTGCTCAGCGTGCCGAGCAGCGCGAAGCGCTCGCGGAAGAAGATGCGCACCACCATCTCCTCCACCTTGGTGCGCAGCGGATCCAACAGGATGAGGATGACGAACGCGGCCACCACCGTGTTGAAGACGAAGAGCGACGTGTTCTCGTCCACCCACGCCGTCAGCACCGTGAACACCGACGCCAGGATGACCGCCAGCACCGTCTGCGAGGCGATCTTCCCCAAGAGCTCGTGCAGGTCCATCAGCCGCAGCCGCAGGAGCGTCTGCGCGAGGAAGAACAGGTAGAGCGTCGCGAAGACGGGGCCCAGCGTGGGGAACGGGATGTCGTTGCGCGACAGGAAGTCCAGCCCGTTGAACAGCACCGCCGCGCCCGCGCCAATGGCCAGGTACGCCAGCCGGAACTGCTCGATGCGCGACTCCGTCGTGCGCACCCGGTGCACCAGCAAGGACACGGAAGTGAACAGCGTGCCCAGCACCCAGGCGCCCAGCGCCAGCCGGGCCCATCCATTGTCCGCCAGGGGTGTAACGGCGACGGTCAAGCCCAGCACGCCGGACAGGAGGGCGAGCCGCCGGCCGACCTGGTGGGCTCCCTTGCTGACCCCCAGGAACTCAAGGAAGAAGGCGACCGCCGCCCCGGGCACCAGGGAGACGGCGAGCACCGTCGCCCCGAGGGCGATGCGGGACACCCAGGGGTAGTCCTGCGAGGGAAAGATGCTGTGGAAGAAGAGGCTGAGGTAGTACCCGGCGACCGTCAGGGTGAAGACGGAGTAGAGCGTGAGGACCCGGGGTCGTCCGGGGCGCAACAACATGGACACGCCCAGCGCCAGACCGATGATGGAAGCAAGCAGTGCGCTCTGGGTGCGGATATCCATGTGCAGGCGGACAGTCTAACCTCTGTCAGGGGCTGGAAATTTTCCAACCACCCCCAGTTGTCCTCGGGCGTGCCCGAGCGCATCTCCCAGGGTCCCCGAGGCCCCCGCGAATGAAAGTGTCCCTCCAGCATCTCGCCCTCCTCGCCTCCGCGGCGCTGTTGTCCGCGCAGGCTCCCGCCCCCGCCGTCCCCAGCACTGCCCCAGCGGCTCCGGCCGCCACGGCCACGGCTCCCAGCGACGACACGGATCAGGCCCCCACGACGCGCACGGACAACGCGCCGTCGGAGGCGCAGCTGACGCCGCCGCCGGACGCGGACAAGGCGCCGTTGCCGGTGGGCTACGTGCAGGTGTTCAACCCGGCCTTCCCGGGGATCGTGCCGCCCACGCCGGTGGTGCACCGCGGGCGCCGCTACGGGCTGGAGGACCTGACGCCGTACTTCGCGGACGGCAAGAAGCGGGACGCGAAGGACGCGTTCGACAAGGGCCAGTACACCAAGGCGCGCGCGCTGCTGGAGGGTGAAGGGGACAGCCCGCCGGTGCGCTACCTGCGCGCGCTGTCCGCGGTGCGGGCCGGGGACGACAAGTCGGCGGCGACGGAGATGGCGGCGCTCGCCAACGACTACCCGGCGCTGAAGGACCGCTGCCTCACGCACGCGGGCGTGGCGCTGGAGTCCCAGGGCCGGCTGGATGACGCGGCGGCCAGCTTCACGCAGGTGCCGGAGGGCTCGCGCATGTACGTGGACGCGCGCCTGGGCCTGGCGCGCGTGCTGCGCAAGAAGAAGGATTACGACGGCGCCATGGAGGCGCTGACGCCGCTCACCCAGCGCATGATGACGGGCTGGGGCCGCAACGTGGGCGCGGAGGCGCTCATCGCCACGGCGGACCTGGCGGTGGAGAAGAAGGACAAGGCGGCGGAGAAGGCCGCGCTGTGGAAGCTGTGGGCAGCCCAGCCCCTGTCGCCCATCGTCAAGCAGGTGGAGAAGCGCCTCAAGGGGCAGACGCCGCCCCTGGACGCCAAGGTGGGCCGCGCGGAGGCGCTCATCGAAGCGCACCGCAACAAGCAGGGCATGGCCATCCTGGAGCCGATGCTCAAGACGATGAAGGTGCCGGACACGCTCGCGTGCCGCGCGCACTTCGCGTTCGGCAAGGGTCAGCGCAAGGAGCGCCAGCACACGGCCGCCATCCAGATCCTCACGCCGGTGGTGGAGCAGTGCAAGGACCGCGACCTGCTGGCCCGAGCGCTGTACGTGCTGGGCTCGTCGCGCTCCATCGTGGATCAGCAGCACGGCCCGGACACCTACGAGCGGCTGGCGAAGGAGTTCCCGGACCACTCGTTCGCGGACGACGCGCTCTTCTACGCGGCAGACCTGTACGTGAAGACGAACCGCCCCAAGGAGGCCATGTCGCGCCTGGACGAGGTCGCGCGCCTGTACCCCAAGGGCGACTTCCTGGGCGAGGCGCTCTTCAAGGCCTTCTGGGTGGCGCGCACGTCGAAGGTGGAGGACGGGGGCTTCTCCTTCCTGGACCGCATCGAGGTGCAGTTCGCCAACGCGGACGAGTCCTACGACGTGGAGCGCGCGCAGTACTGGCGGGCTCGCACGCTGGAGGAGCGCGGCAACATCCAGGGCGCCGCGGAGCTGATGGAGAAGCTCGCGGTGGAGCACCCGGCCACGTACTACGGCCTGATGGCGCGCTCGAAGCTGGGCGAGCTGGACCCCAAGCGGCTGGAGGCCGTGTCGTCGTCCATCTTCGACGTACCGGAGGCCGCCAGCCCCTGGCCGATGTTCGCGGGCCCCATGGGGGACGACCCCCACTTCCGCGCGGGCGTGGAGCTCTTGCGGCTGGGCTTCGCGGACTCCGTGTCGTCGGAGTTGATGCTGGTGAACCGCGCCAACCAGCCGCCGGAGTCCATGCGGCTGCTGGTGATGGTGCTGTCTCAGTCCGGCGACGCGCGGTCGGCGCACGCCATCGCGCGGCTCGCGCTGCGCAAGGACCTGAGCGGCCGCATCACCGCGCAGACGCGGCCGGTGTGGGAGGTGGCCTATCCCAACGCGTTCCGCGACCTGATTGAGAAGCACACCGCGCCCGCGGGCGTGGAGCCGGACCTGCTCCAGGCGCTGATGCGCGAGGAGAGCGCGTTGGATCCCAAGGCCCTGTCCTGGGCCGGCGCACTGGGCCTCACGCAGCTGATGCCCTCCACGGCGAAGGGCGTGGCGCGCGAGCTCAAGGTGAAGCACTTCACCGTGGACTCGCTGCTCCAGCCGGAGCTGAACATCCGCTTCGGCGCGCACTACCTGGGCGGCCTCATCAAACAGTTCAAGGGCCACACGCCCTACGCGGTGGGCAGCTACAACGCGGGCTCCGGCGCGGTGAACCGCTGGCGCGCGGCCAAGCCGGACCTGGCGCTGGATGCGTGGGTGGAGGAGATCCCCATCGCGGAGACGCGCGGCTACATCAAGCGCGTGCTGCGCTCCTACAACACCTACCAGCTGCTCTACGGCCGCGTGCCGAAGGTGCCGGTGATGCCTAGTGCATCGCGTTAGTGTGTAATCCTGGCTGAAGCCTGAATTCGCGCTTTCTTTGTGGAGGGGGAGGGGCGGGCCGTGATTTCGTCGGCCGCCATGCTCCCCCTCCCAACGCGAATCGCTCCCCTCGCCGTCGCTGTCTTCACCCTGGTGGCTTTGTGTCTTCCGGCTGAAGCCGAGGCGCAGGCCTGGTCGCTGACGAACGCGCAGCGGCAGGCGTTCCTGCGCTACTACGCGCCGGTCATCTTCAAGCGCGCGAATGGCAACGGCAACGAGCACGGCTACGACTGGCTGACGAACTTCGACTTCGACCAGGACGGGGACTTCTCCAACAACAAGCTGCACTGGAAGCAGATCAACCAGTACGTGGACGCGTCCCGCACGGGGCCCAGCGCCTTCGACAAGTGGCGCATCCGGCCCACGCTCTACACGTCGCTGATTGAGTACATGGACGGGGGGAAGAACCTCGTCCTCGTGTATCACCTGTATCACGCGCTGGATAAGAACGCGGCGGGCAACTGGCAGCTGCATGACTGGGAGCGCGTCGAACTCCAGGTTCGCAACGTGGTGGGCAACCCGGGCAGCGGCGAGACCGTGGCGTTCGCGGTGGTGACGCAGCACAAGCGCAACGTGGTGCGCCGGGCGGGCAGCGGCGACCTCCAGTTCATGCAGACGGGCACGGGCAGCCACCTGCTCATCTGGCAGGCGGAGTGGTCCGACAAGCTGCTGGCACCGCATGGGCAGGAGCTGCGCTTCGTGACGGACTCGTACTCGTTCTTCGCGGGCCGGATGGCGTCCGGCGGGAAGGCGGAGGCGGACGTGAACAACGACGACGGGCGCAAGAAGCTGCACTACGTCTTCGTGCCGGAGGACGACGGGGCGGCGGTGACGGCGTTCAACGCGCAGCCCATCCGGTACGCCACTGCGGACGCGCTGGCCAGCCGCTACGACAACGGGGACTCCGCCAACTGGCCCGCGGTGAAGCGCGTCACGTACGAGTTGCAGGACATCGCGGACATCCTGCCGACGCACTGGGAGCTGGGAGGCTATGCGACGCACTGGCTGCCGGACTCGCCGCGGTTCTTCTACCTGGAGAGCCCGGTGGTGAACGAGGCGGGCCAGGCGGAGGTGAGCGCGGGCATGCAGCGCTTCTTCTCCAAGACGCGCGACGTGGAGAACCAGGACGACCGCGAGGGCTACCCGTCAAAGGCGTGGTTCTTCGGCACGTTCGAGCTGAACGACAAGGCGTCTGACACGGGCGGCGGCGGTGGCTCGTTCGGCGACAAGGTCTGGGCGGGCACGGCGGTGGACTCGCGGGGCCAGACGCGCATGAGCGCGAGCGGTTACCCGGCGTCGGCCAATTCCTACTGGTGGCAGCACGACTTCTTTGCGCACTCGGGCGTGACGGACGACACGGACGGGCGGGAGCAGGGTTTCTTCCTCCAGGGCGGGTGGTACCTGCCGCAGAACGGCGGCTTCGACGGGCGCTGGGTGCAGCTCTTCGCCGACCGGCCAGGCAAGGAGCCTGGCGAGTACTGAATTGGTCCTGATTGCCGGGGGGCGGCAGAGCGAGAAGCGGCGCTCATGTCCCCCCGTGCAGGAGCACTGGAAGAATCTCGGGACCGGAGTGGGACTGGTAGGCTTGAGGGGCAGTCCCACCCCCTCGTTTGCGTGAAGGAAACACGCCATGAGCCAGCCCAGCGCCCCCAGCCCTCAACAGATAGACCTCAACCGCACCGCCGTGGAAATCGCCCCCGAGACCTTCTGGGTCGGGAAGCGCGAGCCCGGCGGCATCTTCTTCGCCAACCCGTACCTGCGCCGCTTTCGGGGCACGGACACGCGGACGAAGAAACCCGCCGAGTTCAACCTCCTCATCGACCCCGGGTCGAGCAGCGACTTCTCCACCATCCACACGAAGGTGGTGTCGCTGATTGGCGGGATGGACCGGCTGTCGGCGCTCTTCATCAACCACCAGGATCCGGACGTGGGCTCGTCCGCGAACATCATCTCGGCGCGCTACTCGCCGCGCGCGAGCATCCTGTGCTCCGAGGACACCTGGCGGCTCATCGTCCACTTCAACCTGCCGCGCAATCGCTTCATCCCGACGGAGAAGTTCTCGCAGGGGCTGAGCGTGCCCACGGGGCACAAGCTGTTGCCGGTGCCGTCGCCGTTCTGCCACTTCCGGGGCGCGGTGATGCTCTACGACCCGCAGACGCGGGTGCTCTTCACGGGCGACCTCTTCGGCGGCCTCACGGACAGCAAGGCGCAGGGCCTGTGGGCGGAGGAGTCCGACTGGACGGGCATCCGGGCGTTCCATCAAATCTACATGCCGGTGAACTCGGCGCTGGTGCGCGCGGTGGCGGCCATCCGGAAGCTCACGCCCGCGGTGGAGATGATCGCCCCGCAGCACGGCCGCGTCATCCGGGGCAAGCTGGTGCAGCAGTTCCTGGAGCGCATGGAGCGGCTCCAGGTGGGCCTGGACATCATCGACGAGGCGCAGGACCGCACGCACCTGCAGGCCTGGAGCGCGGTGATTGACCGGGTGCTGAACCTGGCGCGCGGCTACCTGGGTGATTCGGTGGAGGCGAAGCTCACCGCGAGCGATCAGCTGTCGGACACGGCGAAGTTCAATGGCAAGCGGCTGGAGGTGAGCCGCATGGGCAAGTGGACGCTGGAGCACGTGGTGGAAGTGCTCTGCCAGGGCGAACCCACGGAGATTTCGGGCCCCATCATGGTGGAGGCCACCATCGCCGCCGCTGAATACAACCTGCCCACGCCCCACCTGGACATCGAAGGCGCAGGCGCGCCGGCCCCCGTCTCGCTGCTGGAGTCGTGAGAGGGGAGGGCGGGTGCATTCCAAGGACCGTGACAGCGGAGGGTTGACCTACCTGGGCCCGGATGCGCTGAACGCGCGGCCGGGCAACGCCGTGGCAGAGGACGGCTCGGAGCCGACGCTGCCGCAGGTGCGGACGCCCGTGTCTCCGGGCGGCACGTTGATCCAGGGCGCGGTGACGCCGCAGCCCCTGGTGCCCACGAGCCAGGGCCTTGTCCCCGGGCAGGTGGTGGCGGGACGCTACCGGGTGGAGAAGTGGCTGGGGGTGGGTGGGACGTCGGCGGTGTATCAGGCGCTGGATTCGAAGAAGCACCAGCGCGTGGCGCTCAAGGTGTTGGCGGTGCCGTATGCCGACGAGGCGATGGTGACGCGCTTCCGCCAGGAGGTGGACCACGCCCGGGCGCTGGAGCACGTGAACATCCTGCATGTGTTTGACGTGGGCTCGGATGGGGACCGGCACTACCTGACGGTGGAGCTGCTGGAGGGCAGGGACCTGCGTCAGGTGATGATGGAGGGGCGGCCTACGTTGGCCAATGCCTTGCGGTGGCTGACGCACGCCACGGTGGCGCTGGAGCACGCGCACGCGCAAGGGGTGCTGCACCGGGACGTGAAGCCCGGGAACCTGTTCATCACGCGCACGGGCGTGCTGAAGCTGATGGATTTCGGGCTCGCCAAGAGCGCGCATGTGATGGGCAACACGGCGCAGGGGGCGACGCTGGGGACGCCGGAGTACATGGCGCCGGAGCAGGTGACAGGTGTGCCCGTGTCGCCGGCCACGGACCTGTATGCCCTGGGTGTGGTGGCGTACGAGCTGCTCACCGGGCAGCTGCCGTTCCGTCACGCGCAGCCTGTTCCGCTGATGCTGATGCACGTGCAGGAGACGCCTGTGCCTCCGAGGAAGCGGCGTCCAGAGCTGCCGGAAGCTTTCGAGCAGGTCGTCCTCACGCTGATGCGGAAGCGACCCGAGGAGCGTTACGCGAGTGCAACGGTGCTGCGCGCTGAACTGGCGAAGCTGTGGCCGCTGGCACTCCAGCACGGGCGCGCGTTATAGGAGGGCTCATCCGCAGGGGGGGGCCTCCATGTCTGTCAAATTCAATCACACGATCATCGCCGCGAAGGACAAGGTCGCGTCCGCGCAATTCCTGGCGGAGTTGCTCGGGCTTCCGGAGCCCAAGCCCTTCGGTCACTTCCAGGTGGTGAAACTGACGGACGGCGCGTCGCTCGACTACGTCACCACTCAGGACGCGATCCACGGGCAGCACTACGCGTTCCTGGTGACGGAGGAAGTCTTCGATTCGTTGATAGCGAAGATCCGCGACCGGAAGATCCAGCATTGGGCCGACCCGCGCGGCCAGCATGAGAATCAAATCAACACCCATGACGGAGGCCGCGGGGTCTACTTCCAGGACCCCAGCGGCCATTACATGGAGGCCATCACCGTGCCCTACGGCGGTTGGTGATACTTTCTCGGGGCGCGGCCCAGGCTGACGCACACCTCGAGCAGGAGCACTCCGTCATGGCTGGCAGCTTCGATGTTCTCATCATTGGCAACGGGGTCCTGGGCCTGTCCACCGCCAATGCCCTGGTTGCCCGGGACCCGGAGATCCGGGTCGCCGTCATCGGCCCCCAGGCACGGACCTACGGTGCCTCGCCGGCGGCCGGCGCGATGATGGGATGTTTCGGTGAAATCACCCGGGCGTCCGTGGCTGGGAAATACGGCCCCATCAAGCTGGGGCTGGGCCTCCAGGCCCGCAAGCTGTGGCCCACGTGGCTCGAAGGTCTCAACGCGCGGCTCCCGGAGGCGGACCGGCTGGCCATTACGCCCGGCACCTTCGTCGTGGCCAACAACCGCTCCGGGCTCATCGAGGATGAGAACTTCACCGTGATGCGCCGCACGCTCCAGCAGTACCAGGAGCGCTTCGAGGACGTGGACCCCCTCCACATCACTGGCATGCACCCGGCCGGGGACAGCCGCCCCACCGCCGCGCTCTTCATTCCGGATGAGGGCTCCCTGGACTCCAGCCGCCTGCTGGCGGGCCTGGCCGGCGCCGCGGTGCGCTCGTCGCGCGTCTCCTTCCTGGAGGACACCGTCAGCGGGTTGCTCGTGGAGGGTGGCCGCGCCGTGGGCGTGCAGTTGGCGGATGGCCAGACGCTGAACGCGAAGCACGTGCTGCTCGCCTCGGGCGTGCAGAGCCAGAAGGTGTTGGATTCGCTGCCGGACCTGGCCCGGCGCGTGCCTCGACTGCTGCCCGGCATGGGCACGTCGCTGGTGTTGGAGACCACGGACTTCCCCCTCAACCCCAGCGTCATCCGCACGCCCAACCGCGCCTTCGCCTGCGGCCTGCACGTCGTGCCCCGGGGCGCCAACCGCGTCTACGTGGGTGCCACCAACAACACGATGCTCGCGCCGGCGGACCGGCCCACCGTGTCGGACGTGTTCTTCCTGATGGACTGCATGATGGAGCAGATCCACCAGGGCTATCAGAACGCGAAGCTCATCTCCACGGCGGTGGGCAACCGCCCCATCGCCATCGACACGCTGCCGCTCATCGGCGGGACGTCGGTGGAGGGCCTGTGGATCGCCTCCGGTACCTACCGCGACGGGCTGTTCCTCTCTCCGCTCGTGTCGCAGCACATGGCCGGCCTCATCCTGGGACAGGGCGGCCTGATGGAGAATGTCTTCCCTCCCGAGCGCAAGCCCATCAACCGCTTCACGCGCGAGGAGGCCATGGAGGAGACGGCGCGGCACTACGCCGCGGCCGGTTGGGAGCATGGCATCCGCATCCCCAAGGTCGGCTGGCACGAGACGTTCGCCCGCATGTTCAAGCGCACCATCACCACCGTCTACGAGGAGATTGGCACCGACTACGTGCTGCCGCCGGAGTTCGTCTACGTCGTGGACAACGACCGCGAGCGCATGGTGCCGTACTTCCGCGATTACTACCGGAGCGTGGACGCCGCCTGGTAGCGGCGCCCCCGGAGCTACTCCGCCTCGCGGGCGAGCTGGATGAGCGCGTCGGCCAGCGCGGCCATGTGTTCGGGCCGCGAGGCCGGATTGATGAAGACGGCCCGCAGGTACAGGTGGCCACTGGCGTGCCGGTAGCAGCTCACCGCGAACTTCCGGCTCTGCATCAGCCGTGACAGCAGCGCGTCGTTGCGTGCGTTCTCCCTTGCGAGCTCCTCGGGTGTCTCGCTGGCGGCCTTCGGGCGGAGGCGGAAGGCGAGCATGTTCATGGTCGGCGTGTCGGGGAAGAGCTCGAAGCAACCGCTCTTCTTCAGGCGCCGCGTGAAGTCCCGGGCGAGCGCGAAGAGGTGGTCCACGAGCCGGCCGTAGCCATCACGGCCGAAGTGGCGCAACAGCAGCCAGGCGCCCAGCGAGTTGAGTGCGCGCGAGCCGTCCAGCGTCACCTCGCCCAGGTCGGACACCTCGCTCGTGACGAAGTAGTCCAGGCTCACCTTGCCCAGCAGCGTGAGCAGCCGCGCGTCGCGCACCAGCAGGCCGCCCAGTTGCGCGTTGAGGCCCAGCACCTTGTGGGGATCCAGCGTGACGGTGTCCGCGCCCTGGAGACCGTCGAGCAGGCCCCGGTGGCGCTGGGAGAAGAGCAGCAGGCTGCCGTGGGCGGCGTCCACGTGGACGAGCGCGCCGTGCTGATGAGCCAGCCGCATGCCCTCGCGCAATGGGTCGACGGCGCCCACTCCCGAGCTCCCCGCGGTCAGCACCACCACGGCGGGGAGCTGGCCCTGGCGCCGCGCCTCCACCAGCGCGGCCTCCAGGGCGATGGGACACAACCGGTCCTGGCCGTCGGTGGGAACGCGGTGCAGTCCCGCGTCTCCCAGCCCCAGCTGGCGGACGGCGGCGAAGATGCTGGGGTGCGAGGCCTCGGACGCGAAGACGCGCATCCCTCGGTGGCCCGTGCGGGACAGCGCCTCCACGAGTCCCAGCGCGTTGACGTCTGCCCCGGCGCGGCGCAGCGCTTCGTTGCGCAGGATGAGCAGCGCCTGGAAGTTGGATTGCGTCCCGCCGGACGTGAAGCAGCCTCCGGCCTGGGGGACGTCCGGAAACGCGAGGGACGTGAGCCAGCCGAGGACCTGTCGCTCGACGAACGTGCCCGAGCGCGCGGACGAGAAGGTGATGGGGTCCTGCGCCAGGGCGCGGATGAGCAGACCGCTGAAGACGGAGTAGTCCGTGGGCGGGACGTCCAGCTGCGCGAACCACGTGGGCGAGCGCTTGTCACGTCCGTGGGGCATCACGTGTTCGGCGACGTCCGCGAGGATGGCCTCGATGGGTTGCCCCTGCTCCGGCAGCGGCGCTTCGAAGGCCCTGGCGATGAGGCGGGCGGGGATAGGCGGGGGGACGGGGCTTCCGGCTGGGGCCCGCAGTCGCTGAAGCGCGAGGGCGACAAAGCCCTCCATGCGTGCGCGGACTTCGTCCTCGGGCAGGGCCTCGAAGGCGGCACGCAGGGCCGGGGGCAGCTCCGGGTAGGAGGGCTCGGTGACGTCGTCGTGGATCATCGCGGCGGGGGTCACTCGTGTCGCACTCAAGGCGTCTCTCCTCCCACGCGGGAAGGCGGGGATGGGGGCTCATCGGGTTGAACGGGGGCGGCGGGCAGGTGGGCTCGTGCAGGCGCGGCGTGCTCCAACAGCGGCGCGAGGACGCGCGCGAGCCCTTCCACCTGCGGGGGATGCAGCAGCGTGTAGTGGTCGCCAGGGACAGGGATGACGTCCAGGCGGGGAGTGAGTGCGTCCCAGCCGCGCGCGTCCGGATTGCCCGAGTCCGCGCCGACGATGAGCGTGAGGGGCACCGGAAGCGGAGTGAGCGTGTGCCTTGCGCGCGCGCGGACGTTGGCGGTGAAGACGCGGAGCAGGATGCGCAGCTCCTCCAGTCCGGACTCCGCGGAGAAGAGGCCGGTCCGCTGACCTTCGGCATACAGGTGGTGCAGCAGCGCCTCCGGTCCGCCCTCGATGACCTCCGCGGGAAGGCGGGGAGGCAGCCCGGCGAGGCGGGCCAGATCCAGCGCGAAGTGGAGGGCCAGCTCCGAGTCGTCATCCTCCATGGCGGCGTGGGCCGGGCTGGGCTCGATGAGGGCGAGCAGCTCCACGGCTTCACCGGCCTGATGGAGGTGGCGCGCCATCTCCGCCGCGATGACGGTGCCGAGCGACCAGCCTCCCAGTCGATAGGGGCCGTGAGGCTGGGCGGATCGGAGCGCCGCGACGTAGTGCCGGGCCATGGCGTCGATGGAGTCCAGTGGCGGAAGCCGGCCGTCGAGGCCCTGTGCCTGGAGTCCGTAGACGGGCTGCTCCGGGCCCAGCCGCCGCGCGAGGTCCGCGAAGGCGAGGACGTTGCCGCCCGCTGGGTGGACGCAGAAGAAGGGCGGGCGTGTCCCTCCGCGCTGGATGACGACGAGCGAGGACGTTGGGGCGGGCCCGCCATCGAGAACGGCCGCGAGCTGTTCGACAGTCGGGGCCTGGAAGAGCGCGGCGAGCGGGAGGCTCTTGCCGGTCCGCGCGCGGATGCTCGCGGCCATACGGACGGCGAGCAGTGAGTGGCCACCCGACGCGAAGAAGTCGTCGTGGATGCCGACCTGTTCCTTGTGGAGCAGCTCCGCCCAGAGCGTGGCCAGTAGCGCCTCCGTGGGAGTGCGCGGGGCGACGTAGTCGGAGGTGGCGCGGGCGTCTGGAGGCGGCAGTGCTCTGCGGTCGAGCTTTGCCTGGGCGGTGAGAGGCAAGGCGTCCAGGTGCACGAAGGCGGAGGGCACCATGTACTCGGGGAGGTGCCGCAGGAGGAAGGCGCGCAGGCTGGCGGCGGAGAGTGTGTCCGGAGCGGTCACGTAGGCGACGAGGCGCTTGTCGCCGGGGACATCCTCGCGAAGTAGGACTGCGGCCTGGTGCACGTCGGGGTGGATCAGCAGGGCGGCTTCGACTTCGGGCAACTCGATGCGGAAGCCGCGCAGCTTCACCTGGGAGTCGAGGCGGCCGAGGAACTCGAGCGAGCCGTCTGGGCGCCAGCGGGCCTTGTCACCGGTGCGGTAGAGGCGCGCGCCGGGCGTGGAGGAGAAGGCGTCAGGGAGGAAGCGCTCGGCGGTGAGGGCAGGCTGCTCGAGGTAGCCGCGCGCGAGGCCGTCACCGCCGATGAAGAGTTCACCGGGCAGGCCGACGGGAAGCGGAATGCCGTGGGCGTCGAGGATGTAGACGCGAGTATTGGCCAGGGGCTTTCCGATGGGCAGCGAGGCACCGGGGAACGTGGTGTCACGGAGGTGGAAGGCCGTGGCGAAGACGGTGGACTCGGTGGGGCCGTAGCCGTTGGTGACGGGGAGTTGGAGGGAGTCGAGCACACGGCGCGCATGAGGAAGCGAGACGACGTCGCCTCCGGTGAGCAGGTGCTTGAGGGGGCGCAGGCCTTCGATGTGGCCGTCGACCATCTGGGAAAAGAGGCCGGAGGTGAGCCAGAGGGTGGTGATGGAGGCGCGTTGAATCAGTGCGCCCAGCTCTTCGAGGGATGGAGGAGAGGGTGGGGCGATGACGAGACGTGAGCCGTGAAGCAGGGCGCCCCAGATCTCGAAGGTTGAAGCATCGAAGGAGATGGGGGCGAGGAGCAGGAAGGACGCGTCGGGCCCGAAGTGAGTGAGGCCTGTGCTGAAGAGGGTGCGAAGGACGGCGCGATGAGGAGTGCCGACACCCTTGGGCCTGCCGGAGGATCCGGAGGTGAAGTCGATATACGCGAGGCTCAGTGGCAGGGCGGAAGGCGCAGGGGCATGGGTGGGCAGGCCCTCCAGCGCGACGTCCTCCAGCACCACGGTGCTCAAGGACTCGGGCAGCTTCGCCAGGAGTGCACGAGACGTGAGGAGGACACGCGGACGGGCGTCCTCCACCATGGCCGCGAGACGCTCGCGCGGATAGCTGGGATCCAACGGCACATAGGCGCCACCGGCCTTGAGGATGGCGAGGAGGCCGACGACGAGCTCCAGCGAGCGGTCCAACGCGATGGCCACGCGCGAGTCGGTGGTGACGCCGAGACCGCGCAGGTGGTGGGCAAGGCGGTTGGCCTGCGCATCCAGCTGCCGGTAGGTGAGGCGCGCCACTCCGCACTCAAGTGCGAGTTTCTCGGGGAAGCGGGCGACGACCTGGGCGAAGACTTCAGGAAGGGTGGAGTCCTGCGGGTAGCTGGCCTCGGTGTTGTTCCACTCGACGAGCACCTGACGACGCTCGTCCTCTCCGAGCATGGAGACGGAGGCCAGAGGCGCGTCGAGCCGTGCCAGCAGTGCGTCCACGAGGAGGCCGAAGTGCGCGGCCATGCGCGAGGCGGTGCTCACTTCGAAGAGGTCGGTGTTGAAGCCGAGTGCTCCCTGAAAGCCCTCGGGAGTGTCGGAGAGGATGAGCTGCAATTCGAACTTGGAGGTGGAGCCGTCCACGTCCATGGGATGCAGTGAGAGGGCCTGCTCACGAATAGGCGCGGCGGGAGCGTTCTGCAGGGCGAAGAGGACCTGGAAGAGCGGGGCGCGGCTCATGTCGCGCGTGGGGTGAAGCTCTTCCACCAGCCGTTCGAAGGGGACGTCTTGATGGGCGTAGGCCCCCAGCGCCGTCTCCTTCACCTGTCGCAGCAAGTGAACGAACGACTTCTGCCCATCCACCTGGATGCGCAGTGCCAGCGTGTTGACGAAGAATCCGATGAGGCCTTCGAGCTCCCCGCGCTGACGTCCTGCGATGGGCGAGCCGACGGTGACGTCCTCCTGGCCGGAGTAGCGGGAGAGGAGCACCTGGAAGGAACCCAGCAGCAGCATGAAGGGCGTGACGCCCTCCTGGAGGCTCAGGGCCTTGAGCTGGCGGGACGTCTCGGCCGGCAGGACGACGGGCACCTGAGCGCCGTTGGAGGACTGCACGAGAGGCCGGGGCTTGTCCGTGGGCAGCTCCAGCGGAGCGGCGCCGGAGAGCTGCTGCTTCCAGTACTCCAGTTGCGCCTGGAGGACGTCACCTTGCAGCCACTGCCGCTGCCATACGGCGTAGTCGGCGTACTGCACGGGCAGTGGCGGCAGCGGCGATGGCCTACCCTGGGAGAAGGCTTCGTAGAGGGCGGCCACTTCGCGCACCAGCACGCCCATGGACCAACCGTCGGAGACGATGTGGTGCAGCGTGAGCGCGAGCACGTGCTCGGTGGAGCCCAGGCGCCAGAGCTTCGCGCGGGCCAGGGGACCGGAGTCGAGCTGGAAGGGCCGTGAGGCTTCCTCGTGCAGCTGCGGCTCCAGGGGCAGGGCACCCGGCTCCACGACAACGAGCGGCAAATGCGCCGTGGCAGAGATGCGCTGCAGCGGCTGGCCTTCGTGCTGGACGAAGGTGGTGCGCAGGGCTTCGTGACGGCGCACCAACTCATCAAGCGCGCTGCGCAGGGAGGCTTCATCCAGGGGGCCCACCAGCCGCACGAAGGTGGGCATGTGGTAGGCGGCGCTCAGCGGTTGCAACTGGTCGATGAACCAGAGGCGCTGCTGGGCGAAGGAGAGGGGCAAGTCGCCGTCGCGCGGGACGGGACGCAGGGCGGGGGCCTGCGTGCGCGCGGCGGAGTCGATGCGCGCCGCGAGCGCGGCCACGGTGGGTGCTTCGAAGAGCGCTCGCACCGGCAGCTCCACTTCCAGCGCGGAACGGATCCGGGAGACGAGCTGGGTCGCAAGCAGCGAGTGGCCTCCCAGTTCGAAGAAGTGATCGTGAATTCCGATGCCTTCCCGGCCCAGGACCTTCTCCCAGAGAGAGACCAGCTGGGTCTCCAGCGCGTTGCGCGGGGGCTCGCGGGTCGCGGAGCCGCGTGGGGCTTCCGGTGCGGGCAGCGCCTTGCGGTCCACCTTGCCGTGGGCAGACAGCGGCAAGGCCTTCATCGCCACGAAGGCGGACGGCACCAGGTACTCCGGCAGCCGCTGGCGCAGGTGGTCTCGCAGCCGCGCGGTGTCCAGTTCCGGGGGCACGACGTAGGCCACCAGTCGCTTGTCTCCGGGGACGTCCTCGCGCACCAGCACGGTTGCCTCGGTGACGTCGGCGTGCTCGCGCAGCACCGCCTCCACTTCGCCCGGTTCGATGCGGAAGCCGCGCAGCTTCACCTGGAAGTCCATGCGCCCCAGGAACCTCAGCGTGCCGTCCTCGCTCCAGCACACGCGGTCCCCGGAGCGGTACAGCCGCTCGCCTGGGGACGCCGCGAAGGGATGCGGCACGAAGCGTTCCGCGGTGAGGGCTGGCCGCCCCAGGTAGCCCCGCGCCAGACCGTCACCGCCAATGTACAGCTCGCCTGGCACCCCCACCGGGACCGGCTGCATCGCCGCATCCAGCACATAGACCTGGGTGTTGGCGATGGGCCGGCCGATGGGCACGGAGCTGCCCACCGCGTCTCCGGGAGCCATCACGTGGCAGGTGGTGAAGGTCGTGCTCTCCGTGGGGCCGTAGCCGTTCACGAGGCCGCGCGACTGGGCCAGCCGCTCGCGAACCCGTGGCACGGGGAGCACATCGCCTCCGGCGAGGAGCTGCGCCACGGCCGCGAGGGCTTGGGGCTGCTCCTGCTGCATCTGGTCGAAGAGCGCCGCCGTCAGCCAGAGCACCGACACCCGATGCCGGAGCAGGGCCTGGCCCAGCTCCTCCAGCGACGGAACCGCCTGGGGAAAGAGCACCAACCGGCCGCCGTGCAACAGCGCACCCCAGATCTCCAGGGTCGACGCGTCGAACGCAAGCGGCGCGAGCTGCAACACGATCTCAGCGGGCCCCAGCTTCACGAAGCGCGAGCCGATCAACAGCCGCACCACGCCTCGGTGGGGAATGGCCACGCCCTTGGGCGTCCCCGTCGAACCCGACGTGTAGGTGACATACGCCAGCTGATCCGCACGGACGGGCGCGTGCGGCGCCTCCACCGGCTGACGTGCAATCCGTTCCCCGTCGGAGTCAAGGCACACCACCGGGCGCGAGGACTTCGGAAGCACCGGCGTCAGGGACTGCTGCGTGAGCACCGCCGCCACATCCGAATCCGCGAGCAGAAACGCCAACCGCTGGGGCGGGTAGGAAGGATCCAGCGGCACGTAGCAGCCACCGGCCTTGAGGATGCCCAGCAGTCCCACCACCAAATCCACGTTCCGGTGGAGACAGACCCCGATGCGCGGCTCCGGACCCAGGCCCAGCGTCAGCAGGAAGCGCGCGAGCTGATTCGCACGCGCATCCAGCTGCCGATAGGTGAGCGTCGCCCCGGCTGCCTCGACGGCGACGGCGTCCGGAGTTCGCAGCGACTGTTCGTGGAAGAGCGAGTGGATGCTGGCGTCGCGTGGGTAGTCGGAAGCGGTGGTGTTCCACTCCACGAGCACCTGGCGCCGCTCGTCCTCTCTGAGCATGGAGACCGAGGCCAGGGGCGCGTCGGGCCGTGTCAGCAGCGCGTCCACGAGGCGGCCGAAGTGCGTGGCCATGCGCGAGGCGGTGCTCGCGTCGAATAGGTCGGTGTTGAAGGCGAGCGTGCCCCGGAAGCCCTCGGGGGTGTCGGAGAGGATGAGCTGCAATTCGAACTTGGAGGTCGCGGTGTCCGCCTCCAAGGGGTGCAGCGACAGGGCCTGGCTTTGAAGAGGCTCCGTGCCGGGTACGCCTTGCAGGGAGAAGAGGACCTGGAAGAGCGGAGCGCGGCTCATGTCGCGCGTGGGGTGAAGCTCCTCCACCAGCCGCTCGAAGGGGACGTCCTGATGGGCGTAGGCTCCCAGCGCCGTCTCCTTCACCTGCGCGAGCAAGGCCCGGAAGGAGAGGTCGGGGGCAACGCGTGCACGAAGCACCAGCGTGTTGACGAAGAATCCGATGAGGTCTTCGAGCTCCCCGCGCTGACGTCCAGCGATGGGAGAGCCGACGGTGACGTCCTGCTGGCCGGAGTAGCGGGAGAGCAGCACCTGGAAGGCGCTCAGCAGCAGCATGAAGGGCGTGACGCCCTCCTGGAGACCCAGGGCCTTGATTCGACTGGACGCCTCGGCTGGCAGGACGACGGGCACCTGCGCGCCGTTGGAGGACTGCACGGGAGGCCGGGGCTTGTCCGTGGGCAGCTCCAGCGGAGCGGCGCCGGAGAGCTGCTGCTTCCAGTAGTCCAGTTGCGCCTGGAGGACGTCGCCCTGCAGCCACTGTCGCTGCCATACGGCGTAGTCGGCGTACTGCACGGGCAGGGGTGGCAACGGCGAAGGCCGGCCCTGGGAGAAGGCCTCGTAGAGGGCGGCCACTTCGCGCACCAGCACGCCCATGGACCAGCCGTCGGAGACGATGTGGTGCAGCGTGAGCGCGAGCACGTGCTCGGTGGAGCCCAGGCGCCAGAGCTTCGCGCGGGCCAGGGGACCTGCGTCGAGCTGGAAGGGCCGCGAGGCCTCCTCGTGCAGCTGCGGCTCCAAGGGAAGGGCACCCGGCTCCACGACGACGAGCGGCAGCTGAGCCGTGGCGGCGATGCGCTGAAGCGGTTGGCCTTCGTGCTGGACGAAGGTGGTGCGCAGGGCTTCGTGACGACGCACCAGTTCGTCGAGCGCGCGTCGCAGCGAGGCTTCATCCAAAGGGCCCACCAGCCGCACGAAGGTGGGCATGTGGTAGGCGGCGCTCAGTGGCTGCAACTGGTCGATGAACCAGAGGCGCTGCTGGGCGAAGGAGAGGGGCGGGTCGCCGTCGCGAGGAACAGGGCGCAGGGCGGGAGCTTGCGTGCGCGCGGCGGAGTCGATGCGCGCCGCGAGCGCGGCCACGGTGGGCGCTTCGAAGAGCGCTCGCACCGGCAGCTCCACCTCGAAGGTCTGCCGCACCCGCGAGACCACCTGCGTCGCCAGCAACGAGTGACCACCGAGCGCGAAGAAGTCCTCCTCCACGCTGATCCGCTCCGTGCGCAACAGCCCGGCCCACAGGGCCGCGAGCCGTTCCTCGGTGGGGGTTCGCGGGGCGATGAAGGTCGCTTCGCGGGTCGTTTCTTCAGGCCCGGGCAGGGCCTTGCGATCCAACTTGCCGTTCGAGGTGAGCGGCATCGCTTCCAGGTACACGAAGGCGGCAGGCACCATGTAGGCCGGCAGCCGCTCCTGGAGGAATGCGCGCAGTTCCCCGGCGGACACGGGCTCCGCCGCACTCACGACGTAGGCCACGAGCCGCGTGTCCCCGGGCATGTCCTCGCGCGCCACGACCCAGGCCTCACGTACGGCGGGGTGTTCGCTCAGGGCCGCGGTGACTTCTCCCGGCTCAACACGGAAGCCGCGCACCTTCACCTGGAAGTCGGCGCGACCGATGAACTCCACGCGTCCGTCCGGCAGCCAGCGCACCCGATCCCCGCTGCGGTACATGCGCGCGCCTGGGACGGGGCTGTGCACGTCTGGCAGGTAGCGCTCCGCCGTCAGCTCCGGCCTGCCGAGATAGCCGCGCGTTACCTGCGCGCCGCCGATGAACAGCTCGCCCGGGACGCCCACGGGCACGGGCCGCAGCCTTTCGTCCAGGACATACAACCGCGTGTACGCCAGGGCTTGGCCCAGCGGCACCGGTGCCTGGGGCCGGACCTCCACCGGACCCGCGATCACCCCCACGGTCGTCTCCGTGGGGCCGTAGTGGTTGAACAGCTCGCAGTCTGGCGCCAGCGCGCGCAACTGCTCCAGCAGGGCCGGCGAGGAGGACTCACCTCCCAGCACCAGCTTCTTCCGGGGCAGGATGTGGCGGGGCTCGGCCGCTGTCAGCAGTGCGGCCAGGTGCGATGGAACGATCTTCATGCAGTCCACCGCGTGGCGCTGGAAGTACGCGGCCACCTCCGCGGGACTGCTGGCCAGCTCCTGCGGCAGCACGTGAAGCAGGCCTCCCGTGCACAGCGCGGGGAAGAGCACCGTGTTGCCCAGGTCCGCGGCGAAGGTGGAGAGGAGCGCGAAGCTTGCGCACTCCTCCAGCCGCAGCCTTTCGGTGGCGGCCCGCACGTACTGGAAGAGCTGGGCATGCTCCACGGCCACGCCCTTGGGTCGGCCCGTGCTGCCCGACGTGAAGAGGACGTAGGCCAGTGACCGCGCGGTGGCTCCGTGGACGGGAGCTTCCCGTGGCTGGGCCGCGAGCACCTGCGCGTCCGTGTCCATCCGCACCACGTGCGCCGCCAGCGAAGTGAAGGCCTCCGCGTGACGAGACGCTGTCACGACGACGGGCGCGGCGATCTCCTCCACCAGGGCCCGCAGTCGCTGCGCGGGTTGGGACGGCTCCAGCGGGACGTACGCCCCTCCGGCCTTCCAGACCCCCAACAGAGCCACCACCATGTCCACCGAGCGCTCCAGGCACAGCCCGACGCGCGTCTCGGGCCTCACACCCAGCGAGCGCAGCCGCCACGCCAGTTGGTTGGCGCGCGTGTCCAGCGCTCCATACGTGAGCACCTCACCGGCGCAGGCCACCGCTGGTCGCTCCGGGTGGCGGGCGGCTTGCTCCTCGATGAGCGTGTGCAGGGGGCATGGTGCGACGAAGGCGTCCTCGGTCGCGTTGAAGCCTTCCATCACCTGCGCGCGTTCCCCGGCGGACAGCAGGGACAGGTCGCCCACGGGCGCATCCGGCGCGGCGAGCGCGGTCTCCGTCAACGTGCGCAGGTGTTCGCCCATGCGGGTGATGGTGGCCGCGTCGAACAGGTCCGTCCGGTAGAGGATCTCTCCGGCCAGGCCCTCGGGTGTCTCCGCAAGTGAGAGGTTCAGGTCGAACTTCGCCGCGACGACGTCCGACTCCACTGGACTCAGCTCCAGCGCGGATGCGCCCCCCTCCACCTGGATGGCCGCGTCCGGTGTGTTCCTCAGCGTGAACATCACCTGGAAGAGAGGGGAGTGACGAAGGGAGCGCTGTGGCTGGAGCTCCTCGACGAGCTTCTCGAAGGGGAGGTGCTGGTGCTCGAAGGCCGAGAGCGTGGTGGCCCTCACTTGGGCAAGCAGCTGACGGAACGACGAGCGCGGCTCCACGTGGGAGCGAAGGACGAGGGTGTTGACGAAGAAGCCGATGAGGCCTTCGGTTTCGGAGCGGGTGCGGCCCGCGATGGGAGCGCCGACGCTGATGTCGAGCTGGCCGGAGTAGCGGGACAGGAGCAGCTGCCAGAGGGCGAGCAGGGCCATGAAGGGAGTGGCGCCTTGCTGCTGGCAGAAGTCGAGGAGGCTGGAGGTGAGGGGCTGGGGAAGATGGAAGGGGACCCACGCGCCGCGAGAGGACTGGACGGCGGGACGCGGCCTGTCGGTGGGTAGCTCAAGGAGCGCGGGGGCACCGGAGAGTTGCTGGCGCCAGAAGTCGAGGTGGCGCGAGAGGACGTCGCCTTGCAGCCACAGCCGCTGCCACGCGGCGAAGTCGGCGTACTGGAGGGAAAGGGGCGGCAGGGGTGAAGGCCTGCTCTGGGAGAAGGCCGCGTAGAGGGATGCGACCTCACGCACGAGCAGGGCCATGGACCAGCCGTCGGAGACGATGTGGTGCATCGTCACCACCAGCACGTGCTCCTCCGCGCCGACTCGCAGCAGCAGGGCTCGCAGCAGCGGACCCTCCGCCAGATTGAACGGGCGTTGGGTCTCTGCTTCGGCGCATTGCCGGACGCGCTCCGAGTCCGAAGCGTCCGACAAGTCCACCTCTGGCAGAGCGAACTCCGTGGGAGGCTGGATGATCTGCACGGGCTCGCCGTCCTGCGTGGCGAAGACGGTGCGCAGGGCTTCGTGACGTTCGACGAGCCCGCTGAAGGCCCTGCCCAGCGCTCCCCGGTCCAGGCGTCCGCGGATCCGCAGCACCGTGGGGATGTTGTAGGCGGTGCCTCCGGGTTCGATTTGCTCGATGAGCCACAGGCGCTGCTGCGCGAAGGACAGCGGCAGGGCGCCCGTGCGTGGCACTGGCAGAAGGGGCGGAGCCCGCGATGCGTCCTCGGGGCGGGCCGCGTCCAGCCGGCGTGCGAGCGCCGCGAGCGTCGGGGCTTCGAAGAGGGCTTGCAGCGCCAGCTCGACGCCGAAGTCCGCGCGGATGCGGGAGACGAGCTGTGTGGCCAGCAGCGAATGGCCTCCCAACTCGAAGAAGTGATCCTCCGAGCCCACTTGCTCCACCTGGAGCAGCGGCTTCCAGAGCGCCGCGAGCCGCTCCTCCGTGGGCGTGCCCGGGGGCACGTGGCCCGGAGCGCCGCTCGCGCGGAGCTCGGGTGAAGGCAGGGCCCTTCGGTCCACCTTGCCACTAGAGGTGAGCGGCAACGCATCCAGCACGACGAGCGTCGCGGGCACCATGTACTCGGGCAGACGCTGCTGGAGGAACACGCGCAGCGCGGCCACGTCCAGAGGCCCGTCCCCGTTCGCCACCACGTACGCGACCAGCCTGGGCAGCCCCGGTGCATCCTCGCGCACCAGCGCCACGGCCTGGAGGACCGCCGCGTGCGCTTGCAGCGCGGCCTCCACCTCTCCCAGCTCGATGCGGAAGCCTCGCAGCTTCACCTGGAAGTCGGTCCGGCCCAGGTACTCGAGGTCTCCCTTCTGCCTCCAGCGCACGCGGTCGCCAGTGCGGTACATCCTCGCGCCGGGCTCGGTGCCGAAGGGATCAGGGAGGAAGCGCCCGGCGGTGAGGTCCGGACGGCCCAGGTAGCCCCGGGCCAATCCCACGCCTCCGATGAACAACTCTCCCGGCACGCCCACGGGCACCGGACGCAGGTGCGCATCCAGCACGTAGAGCCGAGTGTTGGGCCACGGCTTGCCGATGCCGGGCGCGTCGGCGTGGACTGGCCCTGGCGTGATGGAGGCGCAGACGGTGGCTTCGGTGGGACCGTAGGCGTTGAGCAGGGTGCGGCCCTCACTCCAGCACCGGGCAATCTCCGGCGACAGGGCC
The DNA here is from genome assembly GCF_003668955.1 of Corallococcus sp. AB038B. Taxonomy (NCBI): domain Bacteria; kingdom Pseudomonadati; phylum Myxococcota; class Myxococcia; order Myxococcales; family Myxococcaceae; genus Corallococcus; species Corallococcus sp. AB038B. The sequence goes on from NZ_RAWO01000002.1 coordinate 232,089, forward strand.
TCGCCCGCGGAGATGACGGTGCGCAGGCTCGCGAGGTTCTCCGACGTTAGCTGCGCCAGTACCGACGGCGTCAGCGTGACCGCGGTGATCTCCTGCTCGGTCAACAGCGCGCGCAGCGGCGCGTCCGGCAGCAGCCGCTCCCGAGGGGCCAGCACCAGCGTGGCACCCGCGAGCAGTGGCGCGAAGGTCTCCAGGATGGCGGCATCGAAGGTCGGGGACGCGAACTGGAGGACGCGGCTTTCAGAGGACAGTTCATGCGCTCGGATCGCCGCGAGCACCGAATTGCACAGCCCCCGGTGCGCGAGGAGCGTGCCCTTGGGCCGTCCGGTGCTGCCCGAAGTGTAGATGACGTAGGCCAGGTTCCCGGCGTGGACCTCCACCGCCGGTGGCGTCGTGGGGCGGCGCGAGATGGCGGCCGCGTCGGCGTCGAAACAGCACGGCACGCAGGACGAGGACAGGGGCAGCACGTCCAGCAGCGCGTCCTGGGTCAGCAGCACCTGGAGCCCCGAGTCCTCCAGCATCAGCGCGAGCCGCGCGGTGGGATGGGCGGGATCCAGGCAGAGGAAGGCGCCTCCCGCCTTGAGGATGGCGAGCATTCCCACCACGCCCTCCACCGAGCGCTCCACGCACAGCCCCACGATGACCTCGGGGCCCACCCCCAGCGCGCGCAGGTGGTGCGCGAGTTGATTGGCGCGCGCGTCCAGCTGGCGGTACGTGAGGTGTTGCGTCTCGAAGACGACCGCCCGCGCGTCTGGCGTGCTGCGGACCTGCGCCTCGAACAGCGTGTGCAGGCTCGCGTCGCGCGGGAAGTCCGCGTCGCTGGTGTTCCACTGCACCAGCAACTCGTGGCGCTCGGCGTCCGTGAGCAGGGGCAGCTCGGACAGCCGCAGATGGGGGCTTCGCAGCGCCCCCTCCATCAGCACGTGCAGATGGGTGACCAGGCGCCGTGCCGTCTCCGGGCGGAACAGGTCGCTGGCGTACTCCAGCGTGCCCGTCAGGCCTCGCGGCGTGTCGGTGAGCACCAGCGTCAAGTCGAAGCGGCCCGTGCCGCCCTCGATGGGAATGGGCTCGAAGCGCAGCCCCGGCGCCTCCAGCGTGCCCATGGGCATGTTCTGGAACGTGAAGTTCACCTGGAAGAGCGGCGAGCGCGAGGGATCCCGCTCCGGCCGCAACGCCTCGACGAGCTTCTCGAAGGGCAGGTCCTGGTGGGCGTGCGCCTCCAGGGTCGTGTCGCGCACGCGGGCAAGCAGCTCGCGGAACGTGGGGTCCGCGTGCAGGCGAGTGCGGTACACCAGCGTGTTCACGAAGAAGCCGATGAGCGCTTCCTGCTCCGCGAAGCGGCGGCCGGCCATCGCGCTGCCGACGCTCACGTCGTCCTGTCCTGCGTAGCGGCTGAGCAGGGCCTGGAATCCGGCCAGCAGGGCCATGAACGGGGTCACGCCTTCGGCCTGGCACAACGCCGCCAGGGACTCGGAGAGCGCGCGCGGCAGGGCGACGGGCACTGCGTCGCCACGGAAGGACGCCACCGGCGGACGCGGGAAGTCGGTGGGCAGCGTCAGGAACGCGGGGGTGCCTTCCAACTGCTGACGCCACCAGCGGATCCGCGACTCCAGGGCCTCCCCCCGAAGCCACGCGCGCTGCCACGCGGCGTGGTCGGCGTACTGCACCGGCAGCGGGGCCAGCAGGGAGGGCTGCCCGGACGCGAAGGCCTGGTAGAGGGCCACCATCTCCCGGACCAGCACGCCCAGCGACCAGCCGTCGGAGACGATGTGGTGCATCGTCACCACCAGCACGTGCCGCGCCTCCGCGAGCCGGATCCGCACCGCGCGCAGCAGCGGCCCCGCGGCGAGGTCGAACGGACGCAGTTGCTCTTCCGCCGCGAGCCGGTGTGCCTCCGCTTCGGGCGCGTCGTGGGACGACACGTCCATCACCGCCAGCCGGAAGTCCGCCGGCGGGTGGATGCGCTGCAGGGGCGCTCCGCCGTCCGCGTGGAAGGTGGTGCGCAGTGCTTCGTGCCGGCGGACGAGCTCCGTGAAGGCCTGCTCTAGAGCCGCCGTGTCGACGCGGCCCTCCATCCGGAGGGCGGACGGCATGTTGTAGGCGCTGCCTCCCGGGTGGAGCTGATCGAGGAACCAGAGGCTCTGCTGGGAGAAGGACAGCGGCAGGGGCTGTCCATCGCGAGGCACCGGCGTCAGCGGCGGGAGGATGTTCGCGGGAGCGCCAGCAGCGGTCGCGGCGTCCACGCGCTCCGCGAGCTTCGCGGGCGTGGGCGCTTCGAAGAAGGCGCGCAGGGGCAGCTCCACGGCGAAGGCGGACCTCACGCGCGCGAGCACCTGGGTGGCCAGCAGCGAATGTCCGCCCAGCTCGAAGAAGTCATCGTCCACGCCGAGCGCGTCGATGCCCAGCATCTCCTGCCACAGCTCCACCACGCGGCGCTCGCTGTCGCCACGGGGCGCCACGTACGGAGTCGCCAGGGGAGGGCGGGGATGCCGTCCTGTGTCCTGGGAACCGCTAGCCGGATCCGGCGCCGTCCCGGAGTTCCCACCGGCATCCGGCTCCTCCGCGCGCGGCGGGCCCTGGGAGATCCACCAGCGTCCTCCTTGCCCCGAGGCGGCGAGCAGACCCAGCCACACCGGGATGACCTCCTCCCGCCACGCATCCAGGTCGACCACGTACCAGCGTGGGCCCGGGCCCCGGTTCTGTTGCGCCGCGAAGGTGTCCATCGAGGCATGCGCGGCGGCCAGCACGCCACGGCCCACGCCGCCCACCACGGCCGTCAGCGAAGAACACACCGTTACGAAGTCCGGAGCACGCCCCTGGAGCGCTCCGGCCAGCGCGCCCAGCACGCCCACTCGGGAGCGGAAGACAGGCGCCCACGCCTCATCCGTGGCGTCCGCCAGGGATTGCCTGACCGCGCCCGCCGTGCCCTGCGGCAAGAAGAAGACGCCGTGGATCGCGCCGAAGCGGGCCTCGGCTGCGAGCAGCCCTTGGAGGAGCGGTTCGGGATCACCCGCGCCCATCGGAGCGAGGAGCACGCCCTGGGCCCCCATGCGCTCGAGATCCCCGAGGCGCTCCAGGTGGGACGCCTGAGGCACGGTGTCGGTCAACAGCACCAGCCTCGCCCGCGCGGTGGTGGAGAGCGCTTCGGCCAGAGCGAGGCCTCCGGCCTCCAGGTCTCCCATGATCAGGTACACGCCGCTCTGGCGCAGGGGGGAGGCCGCCGTGCGCGACGCGACGACCGGCTCGAAAGACTCCGTGAAGCGGTGCGGTCCGCGCAGCGCGACCACGGCTGGTGCGCCCGCGCCCAACTCCGCTACCAGCTGCTCCGCCCAGCGTGGACCTTCCTCCGGCCGTGGCGGGCTCACGTCGATGGCGCGGCAGCGCAGCCCCGGGTACTCCTGGGACAGCACCCGGCACACGCCGGACGCGGTGGCCTGCCAGGCGCGCAGGGGCTCCTCGCCCGTCACATCCTGGGCGCCACACGTGATCACGGCCAGCGTCACGGGCCGCGCGGCTGCGGCCGGCCCCAACCGCCGCGCGAGCTCCAGCAGTCCGTGAAGCACGCGGTCCACCGCGCCCGAGCCCTCCTCCGGGGACAGAGGCCACAGGAACGCGACGTGGTCCGGTCCTCCACCGGCAGCCAGCCGTTCCTCGAGCGGCGCCCATGTCGCGTCCAATCCCAGCGCGAGGACGTCCGCGCCCCGCGCCTCCATCAGCCGCGCGATGCTTCCACCAAGCGCGTTCGCATCCTCCATCACCAGCCAGCGCTGATCATCGAAGCGGGGGACGGGAGCGCCCGCGATGCGCTGCCACGTGGGCACCGCGCACTCGAGCGCGGGGGGGACGTCCTCGCGGGGGACCTCGGACACGGCGAAGGCCGGAAGCCGGGCACCTGGAACAGACGCGACCGCGAGCAGGTCGAAGCGCTCCCGCTGGAAGGGGTAGGGCGGCAGCGGAACGCGGCGGCGGGGCTCCTTGCCGTACAGCTTCGCCAGGTCGATGGATGCACCGGCCAGCCAGAGCCGCGCGGCGGTCTCCGTCAGGTGCAGGTGGGCGTCCTGTCCGTCGCGTGGGCGTGGCAGCGACGTGAGGGCGGTGGGGGGATTGCCCGGGGGCGCGCACTGCCGGACGAACGTTCCCAGGGCCTGGCCCGGACCGACTTCCAGATAGAGCCGCTCCGTGCTCCCGAGCAGCGTGGTCGCGGCCTGCGCGAAGCGGACGGGTTCGCGCAGGTGGCGCGCCCAGGTTCGTGGATCCGTGGCCTGCGCGGCGGTGATCCACGTCCCGGTCAGGCTGGAGACGTACGGCCGCTTCGGCGGCGACAGACGGACGCGCGAAAGCTCCTGGAGGAAGCCCTCCACCATCGGCGCCACGGCCTCCGAGTGGAACGCGTGCAGGGCGCGGACTCGCCGGGTGCTCACGTCCCTGGCGGCCAGCGTCGCCTCCAGCGCCTCCAATGCCTGGATGGGCCCAGCCACCACGACCAGCGCGGGTGCGTTCACCGCCGCGACGGAAACCCCTGGTGGCAGCAGCGGCGCGAGTGCGTCCTCTGGCAGGGACACCGACAGCATGCCGCCGGGAGGCAGCGCATCCATGAGGCGCCCGCGCGCGGCCACCAGCGCCAGCGCGTCCGGGAGCGAGAACACGCCCGCGAGGCACGCGGCCACGTACTCGCCCGTGCTGTGGCCGACCATGGCCTCCGGCTCCACGCCGAACGAACGCCACAGCTGCGCGAGCGCGTACTCCACCGCGAACATCGCGGGCTGCGCGAAGGTCATCCGCTCCAGCAGCGCCTCCGCCTCATTCGGTGCCTGATCCGGAAACAGCACGGAGCGCAGGTCCTGGCCCAGGTGCGGGGTCAGCGCGTCGCGGCACGCGTCCAGATGCTTGCGGAAGACGGGCTCCGCTTCGTACAGCGCGCGGCCCATGTCCACGTGGTGGCTGCCGTGGCCTGGGAAGAGGAACACCACGGGGCGGCGAGCGTTCACGCTCGAGCCCCCCAGGTGGCGCCGTGGATCCGCCAGCGCGGCCCGCGCATCCTCCAGGTCCCGGCAGAGCAGCGCGCGCCGGTGCTCATGCGTGCGGCGGCCCCGCTGGAGCGTGGACGCGACGTCCGCCAGCTCCAGTCCCGGCGTGCGCTCCAGGTGCGCGGCGAGCCGGGACGTGGCCTCCTCCAGCGCCCGGGGCGTGCGCGCGGACAGCGGAAGCACGTGCCACGCGCGCCGGGTTCCGGCGGCCTTCGCGCGCGGCGGCTCCTCCAGCACCACGTGGACGTTGGTGCCCCCCAGGCCGAACGAGCTGACCCCGGCCCGGCGCTTCACCGCCCCGTCCCACGGCCTGGGCTCGGCGGTGACGAAGAAGGGGCCGCCGTCGAAGTCGATGGAGGGGTTGGGCTGCTGGAAGTGGGGCGTGGGAGGGATGACCGCGTGCTTCAGGGCCAGCACCGTCTTGAGCAGCCCCGCCACGCCCGCGGCGGAGTCCAGGTGGCCGATGTTCGCCTTCACGGTGCCCAGCACGCAGCGCCGCGTGCCCGAGCGCGCGCCACCGAAGGCCTGGTTGAGCGCGGCGACCTCCACCGGGTCGCCCAGGGCCGTCGCCGTGCCGTGCCCCTCTACGTACTGCACGTCCTCCGGCTCCACGCCCGCGACGCCCAGCGCCTCCGCGATGGCGGCCGCCTGGCCCTCCACGCTGGGCGCGGTGAAGCCCGCCTTGGCGGAGCCGTCGTTGTTGACGGCCGACCCCAGGATGACCGCGTGGACGGTGTCCCGGTCCCGCACCGCCTCCGACAGGCGCTTGAGCACCACCACGCCCACGCCCGAGCCGAAGATGGTGCCCTGCGAACGAGCGTCGTACGCGCGGCACAGCCCGTCCGGGGAGATGATCATCCCTGGCTGGTACGCGTACCCGGCCGCCTGCGGGAACGCCACGGAGACGCCGCCCGCGAGCGCCATCTCGCACTCGCCCGACAGGAGGCTCTGACAGGCCAGGTGCACCGCCACCAGCGCGCTGGAACAGCCCGTCTGCACGGTGGCGCTCGGCCCGCGCAGGCCCAGGCGGTGCGAGGTGCGTGTGGCGACGAAGTCCTTGTCGTTGGCGAGCGACAGGTTGTACAGGCCCACCGTCTGCAACAGCTCTGGACGCCGCAGGAGCGCCTGGAACAGGTACGAGCTGGTGCTGGTGCTCGCGAAGGCGGCGATGGCCTCGGGGAAGCGCTCCGGGTCGTAGCCGGCGTCCTCCAGGGCCTCCAGCGCCGTCTCCATGAAGACGCGCTGCTGCGGATCCAGCACCTCCGCCTCGCGCGGGCTGTAGCCGAAGTACCCCGCGTCGAAGTGCGTGGGCCCGTCCAGTGGATACGCGGCGCGCACCCAGTCCGGCCGCTCGCGCTGGGCACGGGGCACACCGGCCTGCTCCAGGTCCGCCGCGGTCAGCTCGCGCCGGGAGTGCACGCCGCGCCGGAGGTTGTCCCAGAAGGCGTCGAGCGTGGGAGCGCCCGGAAAGCGTCCCGACATGCCGACGATGGCGATGCGCTCCACCGTGTCCGCCGTCTCCTCAGACATCCGCATCCCCGTCCAGCTCCAGGTCCGCGTCGTCGTCCGAGTCCCGCGCGGGTGCGGCCACCGTCTTGCGAGCGAAGGCCTGTCGCCGGCGAGACCGGTCGCGTCCGGACTTCGCCCCGCTGTCGGATCCGCCGCCCTGCGCCAGGCGTTCCGCCAGGGCCCGGACCGTGGAGTGCTGGAAGAGCACCGTCAGCGGCAGCTCCACGCCCAGCTCCGCGCGCAGCCGCTGGTGCAGCCGCAGCGCGAGCAGCGAGTTGCCGCCCAGCTCGAAGAACGGATCATCCAGGCCCACGCGCTCCACCTGGAGCACGTCGCTCCAGAGCCGGGCCAGTTGCTCCTCCCGCTCCGTGCGCGGAGCCTCGAACGTTCGCCCCGATTCCAGCTGACCCGCAGTGGGTGGCGGAAGCGCGCGCACGTCCAGCTTGCCGTTGGCGGTGAGGGGGAACGCGGGCACGGAGACGAAGGCGGAGGGCACCATGTGCGGCGGGAGCCGCTCCAGGAGGAACGCGTGCAGCGCCGTCGCGGTGGGTGGTTGTCCCGCCGTGGCCGGGACGAGCCACGCGACGAGCCGCTGGCCCCCCGCGGGCGTGTCCTGGATGAGCACGGCGGCCTCTTCCACCGAGGCGTGCTGGCGGAGCGCCGCCTCGATTTCCCCCAGCTCGATGCGGAAGCCCCGCAGCTTCACCTGTCCATCGAGCCGGCCCAGGAACTCCAGCTCCCCGTCCTGCCGCCAGCGCACGCGGTCTCCCGTGCGGTAGAGGCGCGCGCCCGGCTCGGACGCGTACGGATCCGGCACGAAGCGCTCGGCCGTGGTGCCCGGCAGGTTCAGGTAACCCCGCGCGAGGCCCACGCCGCCCACGCACAGCTCTCCGGGGACTCCCACTGGCACCGGCGACAGCCGCGCGTCCAGCACGTACACGCGCACATTGGGGATGGGGCGGCCCAGCGGCGGCGCGCGGCCCTCCGGCCGGACCTCCGTCGCGGTGGCTGTCACCGTCACCTCCGTGGGCCCGTAACCGTTGATGAAGCGGCGGCCCTCGCCCCAGCGCGACACCAGCTCCGCGGTGCATGCCTCGCCACCGGAGAAGACGGTGCGCAGCGAGGGCAGGCCCGTGGCGTCGGTGGCCGCGAGCGCAGTGGGCGTGGCGTTGAGCACGGTGATGGCCTGTTGCTTCAGCAGCTGGTGCAGCGGCTCGCCGGGCATCAGTCGCTCCACCGGCGCCAGGCACAAGGTGCCGCCGGCCGTGAGGGTGGCGAAGATCTCCTCCACGGACACATCGAAGCCGGGATTGGAGAACTGGAGCACGCGCGAGGCCGGGCCCAGCTCGCTGACGCGCGCCTCGTGCACCACCAGGTTGCAGGCCGCGCGGTGCGTGGCCACGACGCCCTTGGGCTGGCCCGTGGAGCCAGAGGTGTAGATGACGTACGCGGGGCCGTCCGGCAGGGGCGCTCCAGGGGGCGCCCGCGAGGTGTCCGCATCCGGCACCCCATCCTCGAAGCACACCGTGCGCGCGCCCGGAGCGGAGGGCAGTCCCGCGAGCAGGGTCCGGTGGGCCAGCAGCACCTTCACGGCGGAGTCCTGGAGCATGAAGGCCAGCCGCGCCGCGGGATAGGTGGGATCCAACGGGACATAGGCACCGCCCGCCTTGAGCGTCGCGAGCATGCCCACCACCATGTCGAACGAGCGCGCGGCGCACAGCCCCACGTACGCCTCCGGCCCCACGCCCAACCCGCGCAGGTGCCAGGCCCACTGGTTGGCGCGCGCATCCAGCTGCCGGTAGCTCAGCGATTGGCCCTCGAAGGTGAGCGCGGGCGCGTAGGGCGTGCGGTGCGCCTGGGCTTCGAAGAGGGTGTGCAGACCGTCCTCTTGGGGGTAGGGCGCGGAAGTGCCGCTCCACGCCCCCAGCAACTGTTCGCGCTCGTTTGGGGTGAGCAGGGGCAGCCGAGACAGGCGCTCGTGCGGCGTGGCCAGTGCTCCCTCCAGAAGGCGGATCAGGTGCGCCAACATCCGGCGGACGGTGCCGGGTTCGAACAGGTCCGTGGGGTACTCCGCGGTGAGGCGCAGTCCCTGGGGCAGGTCCTCGGCGATGAGCGTCAGGTCGAACTGGGCGGAAGCCGTGTCCACCGGACGCGCCTCCAGTTGAAGGCCCGGCACCTCCAGGGGCGGCAGCGGTGCGTTCTGGAGGACGAACATCGCCTGGAAGAGGGGCGCGCGGCTCGGGTCGCGACCGGGCTTGAGGGCGTCCACCAGCCGCTCGAAGGGAAGCTCCTCGCGAGCGAAGGCATCGAGCGCCACCGGCTGGAGACGCGCCAGCAGCTCCCGGAAGGACGGGGCACCTGAAAGGTCCGTCCGCAGGACGACCGTGTTGACGAACAGGCCGATGAGCCCCTCCAGCTCCGCGCGGGGGCGGTTGGCCACGGGCGTTCCGACGGCGAGGTCCTCCTGACCGGTGTAGCGGTGGAGCAGGGTCTGGAACACCGCCAGCAGGGTGACGAACAGCGTGCGGCCTTCCTTGCGGGCGAACGCCTTGAGGTCCGCGGTGAGCGCGGTGGGCAGTTCCACCGCTTCGCGCGCGCCGCGAGTGCCCAGCACCGCCGGACGCGGCTTGTCCGTGGGCAGCTCCAGCAACGCGTGGGGGTCGATGCGCTCGCGCCACCAGGCGAGCCGTGCATCCGCCTCTTCGCCCTGCTGGGCCCGACGCTGCCAGCTGGCGTAGTCGCCGTACTGCAGCGGAAGCGGCGGCAGCTCGGGAGCCTTGCCCTCCTGGAAGGCCGCGTAGAGCGCCGTCAACTCGCGGACGACGACGCCCATGGACCAGGCGTCTGACACCCCGTGGTGCATGGCGAAGAGGAGCAGGTGCTCGCGCGCGGACAGCTGGAAGAGGCGCGCCCGGAACAGCGGACCCCGTTCCAGGTCGAAGGGCTCACGGGCCACCTCCGCGACGCGCTGGACGGCCCGGGCCTCCCGTTCTGATTGAGGAAGCGCCTGCAGGTCCTCCAGGGGGAGTGCCGCCTCCAGCGTGGGTGCGACGACCTGCACGGGCCGCCCGTCCGCCAGAGAGAAGGTGGTGCGCAGCGCCTCATGGCGGATCACCAGCGCCTGGAGCGCGCGCTGGAGCACCGGCGCCTGGAGCTCGCCCAAAAGCCGCACGGCCACCGGCATGTTCAGCGCCGAGCCCCCGGGGCTCCACTGTTCGAGGAACCACATCCGTTCCTGCGCGAAGGAGAGCGGAGCGCGCCTGGGGGCCGCGACCTTCTCCTGGAGGAGCTTCGCCAGCAGGGCCCGCTTGTCGTCCGAGGGTGACGTCATGGTTTCCATCATCGCCCTGGAGGGCATGAAAACGTTGAGAACCCCGCGAATGTCTCACGAAACATCCGGGGCTCCGACAAGCCGCTGGATCTCCCCCTTCACGGCGACTTTTCGACCCAGGGGAGGGGGCTCTTGCAGTCGCAGCGAAACGGTGTTTCCGGCCGAGTGGCCTCCCACCGGGCCCTCTCAGGGTGAGGGGAGGGATGTCTGTTATTGATGTGTGGCTTTGCGGTGGAGAAAAGTCGCCGGGCACGCCCGTAGGCACGGTGGTCCGGGTAGACTCCGGAGCCATGGGTGCCGCGTCGAACTCCCCCGGAGGGAAGAATGCGCTCTTGCGCGGCCTTCCTTCCATTGAACAACTCTTGCGTCGACCGTCGTTGGAGTCCCGGCTCGCGAACCTTCCCCATGCCCGCGCCGTCGCGGCACTGCGGCTCGCCGTTGAACGTGTGCGCGCAAGGTTGCTCGGGGGGGACCCGCGTCCTTTCGAGGACGCGGACGTGGAGGCGGCGCTCGCGTCCCTGGCCACGCCGAACCTCCGGCGCGTGATCAACGCCACCGGCGTCGTGCTCCACACGAACCTCGGCCGCGCACCGCTCGCTCCAGAAGCCGTGGAGCGAGTTGTCGCCGTGGCCCGGGGCTACTCCAACCTCGAATACGACCTGGACGAAGGCGAACGCGGCAGCCGCTACGCTCCGCTCATCGGCCTCCTGCGCACGCTCACCGGCGCGGAGGACGCCATCGTGGTCAACAACTGCGCGGGGGCCGTGCTCCTCATCCTCGCCGCGCTAGCCTCCGGCCGTGAGTGCGTTGTGTCCCGCGGCGAGCTCGTCGAAATCGGCGGAGGCTTCCGCATCCCGGACGTCATGCGCCAGTCCGGCGCGAAGCTCGTCGAAGTGGGCACCACCAACCGCACCCGCCGCGCGGACTACGCCAACGCACTGAGTCCAGACACCGGCCTCATCGTGAAGGTCCACCGCTCCAACTTCGCGCTCGTCGGCTTCACGGAAGAGGCGCCCCTGACGGAGCTCACCGAGTTGGGACGCTCCCGTGACGTGCCCGTGTTCCAGGACCTGGGCTCCGGCGCACTCATTCCGCTGTCCGGCCCAGGCCTCACCCCGGAGCCCACCGTGGGCCAGGCCATCCGGGACGGCGCGGACGTCGTTGCCTTCTCCGGCGACAAGCTCCTCGGCGGCCCCCAGGCCGGCGTCATCGTTGGCCGCGCGGACCTGCTCCAGCGCATCAAATCCCACCCGCTCACACGTGCGCTGCGTGTCGACAAGATGACGGTCGCGGCCCTGGAGGCGACGCTGGAGCTGTACCGGGATGGCCGCGCGGACGCGGTCCCCACCCAAAGCCTGCTCACCCAGCAACCGGCTTTGTTGCGATCCCGTGCCGAACGCCTGGCGGCCCTGCTCGCGGCGCACGGCGTCGAGGGCCGGGTCGTGTCCGTGGACGGACAAGTAGGTGGAGGTGCCATGCCGCTGTCCCGGTTGCCTTCCTACGCTTGCAGCCTCACCGTAGAAGCGCCGAAAGTATTCCTGGAACGTCTGCGCGAAGCCGAGGTGCCCGTTATTGGCAGGATTGCGGATGACGAGGTCGTTCTCGACGTCCGGTGTCTCTCAGAGGAGGACCTGGGGCAGGTCGCGCAGGCTGTGGCGGCCGCCCGTTCGGGAAGCCAGCCATGATCAACAGCGCCGTGCTCGTTTTAAACCGGTACTACCAACCGGTTCACGTGACGTCAGTCAAACGGGCCTTTTCCCTGCTGTATCAGGGCGTCGCCAAAGCCATCGACGAACAGTACCGGCTGTATGAGTTCGAGGACTGGGCCGCCCTCAGCGCCACCCAGGACAGCATCACCACCATCGACCGCACCATCCGCGTGCCGCGCGTCCTCGTGCTCGGCGCGTATGACCACCTGCCTCGCGCCAAGGTGCGCTTCTCGCGCCTCAACATCTACGCGCGCGACAACGACACCTGCCAGTACTGCGCGAAGCAGCTGCCCCGCAGCGAGCTCAACCTGGACCACGTCAGCCCCCGCACCCAGGGCGGAAAGACGACGTGGGAGAACGTCGTGTGCTCCTGCGTGCCCTGCAACCTGAAGAAGGGCGGGCGCACTCCGGAACAGGCCGGGATGCGGCTGCTCAAGAAGCCCGTACGCCCGCGCTGGACGCCGCTGTTCCGTGGCGCCATCCGCAAGATCACCTACCGGGAGTGGCTGCCGTTCCTCCACCTCGCGGATGTGTCGTACTGGAACGTCGAGCTGCTCGACGAGTGACAGCGAACGGCTCCCCGGCCGCCTGCTCCCCGAGCCTCCGGGCTCCGGGGCGCGGGCTTCGGGCGCTACAGGGTCGGCCGTGAAATGGCGGGGTGTCGACTCGGGCGGTAGGACGGGCTTTGATGCGAGCCTTCGTGAAGCCCGCCCCCCTGCCTCCATCCGCTCCCGCCCCACTGGCTGGCACCTCGCCGCGTGCAGCCAATGACGCATCGCCCTCGGGACCCGCGGGCCTCGCGCGGCGCTCCCGCGCGCGGCGGATCATCGCGGTGGGCGGTGGCAAGGGCGGCATCGGCAAGTCGATGGTGTCCGCCAACCTGGGTGTCGCGCTCGCGCAGGCAGGCCAGAAGGTGCTGCTCGTGGACGCCGACCTGGGCGGCGCCAACCTGCACACCTGCCTGGGCGTGGGCCCTCCAGAGTCCACGCTGTCGGACTTCCTCCGCCGTGGGAAGGCCAACCTCGAAGAGGTGATGGTCTCCACCGGCGTGCCCGGGCTGTCGCTGATCGCCGGCGCACAGGACTCGCTGGACGCGGCGAACCTCAAGTACGCGCAGAAGCAGAAGCTCTTGCGCACGCTGCTGTCGCAGACGACGGCGGACTACCTCATCCTGGACCTGGGCGCGGGCACCAGCTTCAACACGCTCGACTTCTTCCTCATCGCGGACCACGGCCTGCTCGTCGTGCTGCCGGAGCCCACGTCCGTGGAGAACGCGTACCGCTTCGTCAAGGCGGCCTTCTTCCGCAAGCTCCAGCAGACGGAGGCGCGCTACGGCATCCAGGACATGGTCGAGGGCGCGCTGTCCACCCGCGAGGGCGCCCTGCGGACGCTGCACGACATCGTCGCGCAGGTGCGGCGCAAGGCCCCTTCCGACGCGGAGCGGCTGGAGCGCGAGCTGGCGGCGTTCCACGTGCGGCTCGTCGTGAACCAGGCTCGCACGGACGCGGACGAGAAGGTCGGCGCCGCGATGGTGTCCGCGTGGAAGAAGTTCTTCGGCATCGACATGGATGACCTGGGCGCCCTGCGCCACGACGATGAAGCGTGGCGCGCGGTGCGCAAGCGCAAGCCGGTGCTCCTCGAGCGGCCCGATTCGCCCGTATCCCAGGGACTCCAGCGCATCGCAGCGCGTATCCTGACGCTCGACGGCATTTCCCCCGAGTCCGCCATCCCATGAAGCCCTTCGCGCAGCAGACCTACTACGAGATCCTGGAGGTGCCGCCCACGGCGAGCGACGCGGACATCCGCGCGGCCCACCAGCGCCTGATGGAGCTGTATTCGCCGGATTCCATCGCGGTGTACGCGCTGGGGGATCCGGATCAGGTGGAAGCGCTGCGTGACCGGATGAACGAAGCGATGGAGATGCTCACCGACGCGGACCTGCGCGTCGAGTATGACCGCTCCATCGGGCTGACCACGGAGCGGCTGGCGAAGGCCGCCGCGACGGCGGAGGCCGCGGGCGCGGTGGACTCGGCCGCGCGTGTCGCGGAGGCCCTGGCCACCGCGGCGGCGGCGCTGGCGAAGGCCGCGGGCGCGGTGGATGCCGAAAGGCTGGAGGCGGAGTCGCGACTGAAGGCCGCGACGTCCGTGAACGACGATGAAGGGGAGGCGGCTCGCGCGAGCGGGACGCCTGGAAAGAGCGAGGAGCGGATGCGGGGTGAGGAGTCGACGCGGCAGGAGTCCTCGGGGCTGGACGCGCCAGGCGTGCCCTCCGAGCCGGTGATGGTGGGTGGCGTGGCGGTGGTGGAGGCCTTCCGTGCCTCGTTCACCCGGAGCCTGTCGTTCGTCTACGTCCCCGCGAGTCCGCTGCGCGGCCAGGGCAGGGGAGCCACCGAAGCGCCGGCCCCCGCCGTGGACGTGAAGTCCTCCATTGCAGAGAACGCGCCGGCTGCCTCGGCACCCAGGGCCGAGGCGCCTGGCCCGGTCGAGCCCCCTGCCAATGCGGTCGCGTCGCCTGCGGAAGCCGTGCCTCCGGCCGGATCCGTTTCCGCGCCCGCGAGCTCCTCCGTCGAGCCCCCGGAAGCCGCGGAGCCTTCCGCGGCGGTCGCCCCAGACCGCGTTGAGGCCTTCGATGCGCCTGTTGCCTCCGAGGCAACAGAGGTCCCGGCTCCCCAGCCCGTGACGGACCCCCATCCCGTGGCCGCGTCGCCCGTGGCCGAGGTCAGCGCCACTCCCGCCGCGCCGCTCACGCCGGAAGAGAGCGCCACGCCCTCCGCGCTGGTTGCCGCGACTCACGTGCCTGAAGCGGGCGCCGCGCCGGAAGCCAGCGCCGCGCCCCAGGCCCCGGAGACCGGAGCCGTGGCCGCCAGCCCCGCGCCCGCCTCCGACGCGGCGGCGGTGACGACCACCCAGGGCGAGTCGGATCCGAACCCCGCTCCGGGCACTCCGACCCTGGACTCCAGTACGACCGCGCTGGCCCGGATCCCCGCCACCGGGGCCTCCCGCGCCGCCGTTCGGCCCCTGACGTCGTCTCGCCCTGGCGACTCGCGTCCGCCGCAGAAGGGCCCCACGGGGCCGGGCACCGTGAAGGGCCCCACGGTCCGCAAGCTCGGGGACGCCCAGGTCCTGGCTCAGGACTCCGCCATCGCGACCGCCGAGTCCGCGCTGGCCCAGGTGGCCGCCAAGGTCCGCGAGGCCCGTCCCCGGGGCGTGGACATCCCCTCGGATGCAGAGTTCAACGGCGAACTGCTCCGCCGCGTCCGCGAGGCCCGCGGCCTCTCCATCCAGCAGCTGGCCGACCGCACCCGCATCTCCGTGCGTCACCTGGAGAACGTGGAGGCGGACCGCTACACCGCGCTCCCCACCACCGTGTATCTGCGCGGCATCCTCATGAACCTCGCCCGAGAGCTGGGCCTGGACCCCCTGCGCGTGTCCAAGAGCTACCTCGCGCTGTTCTCCGAGAAACCCGCCAAGTCGGGCCGTTGACCGGGAGTTGGCCAGACCCCCTCCCGTGCGACGGGAAAAGTTGACTCGCACGGGGTGGGTGCCTAAGTAGTGGCACGATGACGGAAGAGGAAAAGGTCAAGGCGATGCGACTCGCTCGCGCGATCGCCTCCGATATCTCGCTCTACAACGAGCAGAAGATCATCAAGGGCATCGAGCAGGACAACCTTTTCGAGGTCCTCAAGGAGGAACTGGAAGAGGGGCGAGCGCTCTACAAGAGCCGCGTGAGCGCGGAAATCAGCACCCAGGCGAACTTCTTCGAGCGTGCCATCAACGACATCGTGTTGCGCTCCAAGGCGCACGTGAAGTCGAAGATCTGGTAGCGCCCTCCGCCGTGGCCGCACCCGACACGCGCGAGCACCGTGCCCTCCCCGAAGCCCGGGGTGAGCGACTGGATGCGTACATGGCCCGCGCGTTCCCGGACCTCACGCGCTCCCGCCTCCAGGGCCTCATCGCCGACGGCCACGTGCTGTCGGACGGCAAGCCCGGCAAGACCGCGCAGCGTCTGCGCGGAGGCGAGCTGCTGGTCCTCCACATCCCCGCACCCGTCGCGGCCATCCCGCAGGCGGAAGCCCTGCCCGTGTCCGTACTGCACGAGGACCGCGACCTCGTCGTCGTGGACAAGGCCGCCGGCATGGTGGTGCACCCGGGCGCGGGCCACGCGTCCGGCACGCTCGTCAACGCGCTCCTGCACCGCGTGAAGGACCTGGCCGGCGTGGGCGGCGAGCTGCGCCCCGGCATCGTCCACCGCCTGGACAAGGACACCACCGGCTGCCTCGTCGTCGCCAAGCACGAGCAGGCGCTGGTGGCGCTCCAGAAGGCCTTCAAGACGCGCGAGGTCCAGAAGACGTACCTGGCCCTGGTGCACGGCGTGCCGCCCGCGGAAGGGCGCATCGAGACGCTCTACGGCCGCCACCCCATCCACCGGCAGAAGTTCACCGGCAAGGTGAAGGAGGGCAAGACCGCCATCACCCTGTTCCGCGTGCGCGAGGCCTTCGACGGCGCCGCGCTGGTGGAGGTGGACCTGCTCACCGGCCGCACGCATCAGATCCGCGTCCATCTGGCGGAAGCCGGACACCCGCTCTTGTGCGACGCGCTCTACGGCGCCGGCCGCAAGGCGAAGGGCGCGGTGGCGGAAGCCCAGGAGGCGGTGGGCCGTCAGGCGCTGCACGCGTGGCGCCTGGCCTTCGAGCACCCGCGCACCCACAAGGCGCTGGACCTGGAAGCCCCCCTCCCGGAGGACTTCCAGAAAGCGCTCACGCGCCTGCGCGAGGCGAGCGTCCCCGCGGGCCCGCCCACGAAGGCGAAGCCCGCGGCGAAGAAGCCGGCGGCGAAGAAGGCTACAGGCCGGAAACGCTGATCTGCTGCTGGCGGCGGGAGAGGACCTTGATGGGCTGGATGGCCATCACCCGCATGAAGACGGACAGCAGCTCCGGGTCGAACTTCTGGCGCATCTCCGTCCACATCAGCATCAGCGCCACCTCCGGGCCGTACGCGTCCCGGTAGGGCCTGCGGGAGGTGAGCGCGTCGTACGCGTCGCAGATGGCGATGATCTTCGCGTACACCCCCAGGTTCGTCTTGGGGATGATCATCTGGATGTTGCCGCGCGCGTCCCGCACCGCGGTGCCGTAGTCCGTCTTGTGCTCGAACGTCGTCACCACGCGCAGGAGCGTGGAGCGGCTGAAGCCCTTCTCCATCAGGATGTTGCGCACGCTGATGAGCGGGGCGCGGGCCACCGTCGTCTTCTCGTCCGCGGTGAGCGCGCCGCGCTTGGTGGCCAGCTCCTCCGGCAGCGTCGTCATGCCCGCGTCGTGGAAGAGCGCGATGTAGCCCAGGTCGCGCAGCTGCGGCTTGGTAAGGCCCAGCTCCGCGCCGAACACGATGCACATCAGCGCCACGTTCACCTGATGGTAGACGAGGTAGTCCTCCTCGCGCTTCTGCGTCGTCATGCCCAGGAAGTGGGTGCGCTGATCGTAGGAGATGTCCACGAAGTCCTGCACCAGGCGCAGCGCCCGCGACGAGCCGATGGGCTTCCCCGCGCGCACGGACTCCAGGTACTTCTGCAGGAAGAACACCGCGCGGGCGTACACGGTCATCGCGTACTTCTTGCGGTCGACCTTCTGGTCGCCCGGGTTGTCCATGTCCTTGTTCAGCTTCTCCTTCAGCTTGGAGAACTTCGCCACGCGCATGTTGAGGAGCTTGCGCCCCTGCAGGCCGTCCTCCTCCGCGGTGGAGGACTGCTCCTTGCTGAAGATCCAGACGAAGTTCTTCAGCTCCTGCGTGGTGACGGGCTTGGTCAGCGTGATGCCGCCCACGTCCTTGGCGCGCAGCTCCGACAGCAGGTAGCGCTGGTTCTCGATGGAGTTGAGGTCCACCTTCACCAGCATGCCGTTCAGGTAGAACGAGTCCTTGACGCCCGTCAGCTCCAGCCGGCCTTCCTTGCCGATGATCTGGTTGATGATGTCCTGGAGCTGGTGGAGCGGCTTTTCGAAAACGGCGTTCTCCGGGTCATACATCTTCACCGAGCGCACCAGCATGTAGAGGCCGGCGAGCATGGAGCGCGACAGGTTCTGGAGCTTCTCGTTGTGCTCTCGACCGTACTCGCCCAGGTTTTCGTCCTGGGTCTGATTGATCTTCAGATTGTCGGCCATGGTGTCAGCTCGCCTCTTCCGGCAGCGCCGAGTCCCCGAACAGGGCCTTGCGCGTCTGGTACATCGCCTTGCGGGCCGCGGTGAGGACGTCCAAGGGCTGCGCCTTGTCCTCCAACACGCCCTGCAACATCTTGTAGGACTGGATGGAACCCGCGCCGCCCAGGCCCGTAATCGCCAGCAGCTTGTCCTCCAGCACACGCCGCTTGTTCAGCAGTGACGGCTTCACCGTCAGCAACTGCTGCATCATCGACAGCGCGGCGGGCAGGTTGGTGGCCCCGATGGCCGCGTAGAAGGCGGCCTTCTCGTCGGATGTCTTCTTGTCCCAGCTCGACTCGCGCACCTGCCGCACCAGGTCCGTGAAGGCCCGCTCGCGGTCGAACTCCGGCAGCAGCTTCGCGGCCAGCATGCGCACCTGCGCGACGCCGTCGGTGAGCGCATCCAGGATGATGCGCCGGGCCTCCGCCGTGCGGCCCCGCCCGATGATCTGCATGACCTCCAGCTTCACCACCAGGTTGGGGCTCTTCATCACCTGGCCGAACATCTTCACCCGCTCCGGGTGGTTGCTCTTCTCCAGGATGTAGACCATGTCGCGCACCGTCTGCGGCCGGTCCGACAAGAGGCGCGCGACGAAGGGCTCCGGCAGGTCTCGCGCGAACGTGGCCAGCACGTCGCCAATGAGCAGGCGGTTCTCCGGCAGTTCAATCGTCTCCAACACGCTGAGCAGCGGCAGCACCGAGTCCACGCCCAGCGCCTGCAGGTAGCGCGTCACGTCCTGCGGCTGCCGCGTGCGCGTCGTCTTCAGCGACTCGCCCAGCCGCGTGAGGCGCTGCTCCTCGCCCATCTTGTGGAGGAAGTTGTTGAGCATGCGCCCCAGGTCCTCGCCGCCTTCGCGCTGGGAGAGCGCGCGCAGCTTGAGGACGATCTGGTTCACCGTGGCGAAGTCGTCCTGGAGCAGCAGCATGTCCAGCAGCTGCAGGAAGATCTCCTCCAGCAGCGCCGCGTCATCCACGCCGCCTTCCACCACCTGGAACACCGCGCCCACCAGCTTGGGAAAGAGGCGCGCGTTCTCCTCCTCGGTGATGTCGCGCTGGATGCGGGCCTTCAGGTCGTCCGAGGCGTGCCGGCCGCCCACGACGAGGCCGCGGATCTGCTCCACGCCGTCCAGCTTCGCGTCCAGGTCCTCCGCGGACACGCGCGCGAAGCGCAGGAAGTCATCCGAGTTCGTCTGGAGGCGGGAGTAGAGGTAGCCCACCACCTTGTCCACCTCCACCTGGACCTCGTCCTCGGAGGCGCCCTCCATGGAGAAGCCCTCCACCACCACGTACTCCACCTGCTGCATGCCCGCGCGCCACAGCTGCGCGAGCACGTCGTCCGCGCCGCGCTCCGGCTCCGACAGCGCGATGAGCGTGAGGGTGACCAGCTCCTCCAGCGGCAGCCCCGGCCGGAAGATGAGCTGGCGGATGCCGTCGCGGAAGAACTTGTAGGGCAGCGGCGACTCTTCGGAGAAGAGCGGCTCGCCGTGCAGCATGAAGTTCTGCTGCTCCACCTTCAGCGAGAGCGGTCCGAACTTCTCCGTGTACGTGGAGATGGCCTCCAGCGCCTTGGAGAGGAACTCCGGGAAGCGCGCCTCGTTGTGGCGGTACATGCCAATCTGCTTGATGCCCTTGAGCAGGTGGAACGCGAACGTCTTCGCCAACTCCACCTTTTCGCGGACCTCCGGTGACTGCTCCGGCTCCGCGGTCGCGTCCGTGACTTTCTGGGGCTGTGCCATGAATCCTGGAAGAATCCGGAGGGGGCGGAAGGCCCCGGTGGGGGGAGCCTGGAGTGTACTCCCGTCCAGGTCCGGCTCCCAATTCGACAACTGCCCAGAATCCAGGGGGTTGGCGTGACACCTGGGCAACATG
The DNA here is from genome assembly GCF_003668955.1 of Corallococcus sp. AB038B. Taxonomy (NCBI): domain Bacteria; kingdom Pseudomonadati; phylum Myxococcota; class Myxococcia; order Myxococcales; family Myxococcaceae; genus Corallococcus; species Corallococcus sp. AB038B. Next base: position 251,721 of record NZ_RAWO01000002.1, read on the forward strand.
GGGCGGACTGGCGGTGAAGCCCCGGTGTGTTACGCAAGGAGTCCCTTTGCAGCCTGGAGTCCCGTCCATGAAGCGACTGGCCGCGTCCGCCCTGGTCCTGGCGTCCCTCACGGGCTGCTTCCGCATGAGCGTGCGCAGTCCGGCGCCGCGGGATGGCGCACCGGAGGCCCAGACGGGTGTGAGCCTGGTGGAGGGGCTGACGACGTCCAACGTGGCCGCGGCGGAGTGCAGGCATGGCCTGTCGCGGGTGGACGTGTACTGGCCGTGGTGGAGCCCGTTCGTCTACGCCTTCACCTTCGGCATCGTGACGCCGCTGCGAGCGGAATACGTCTGCGCGAAGGGGTCGGCGAACGCTGCCGGCGGCGACACGGAGGTGCCGCCGTCGGTGCCCGGGCTGTGACGGAAACCTCCCCGCGAGCACGAAGCGGGGAGGGTGCTTCAAGCCGTCAGTGCGACGGCGGCGGGGCTTCCGCGCCGCTCTTGCCCTTGACGGCCGAGCGGAACAGGACCGCGGTGAGGACGGCGAAGAACGCCAGGCCCCAGACGTTGGACCACGTCGGGTGCGCCAGCTCGCTCTCGCCCACGGCGTTGAGGAAGGAGCCCACCGCGCCTTCATGCCCGAAGAGGGCGGGCAGGTTGATGGCGCGCGTCCAGGCCCCGTCGCTGGCGATTTCCAGGAACGCGATGAGCACGCCCGCGATGGAGCCGCCCGCGATGTAGCCGGAGGACATCAGCGTGCCGGGAGAGAACTCGGACTCCGCCGCGCTGCCGCCGCGCAGCTTGTCCACGAAGTGGCGCACCATGCCGCCCACGAAGATGGGGGCGCTGCTGCTGATGGGCAGGTACACGCCCACCGCGAAGGGCAGCGAGGACACGCCGCACAGCTCCAGCATCAGCGCGATGAAGACGCCCAGCAGCACCAGGTCCCACGGCAGCCGCTGCGTAAGGATGCCGTCGATGATGAGCGCGAACAGCTGCGCCTTGGGCGCGGAGTAGCGGGTGAGCGTCTGGCCCTCGTACTCGCTGATGCGGCCGCCGATGCCCGGGTCCACCACGTACTGGATGGTGCCCTGGTCATCCACCAGGTAGCGGCCGGCGGGCACGGGCGTGTCCGCGCCGCGCACGAAGCCTTCCTTGTAGATGCGGTCCGGACCGGCGGTGATGGCGCCCGCGTCCGACAGCTTCAGCGACGGGCCGTTGGCCGGCGCCAGCGTGAGGCCGGACAGCTGCTCGGGCGGCATCGGGCGCCAGCTGCGCAGCTCCAGCGCTCCGTCCACCGGCGTCGCGTCCAGGCGCTCCGCCCACAGCGAGCGCTTGAGCTTTTCGGGCGTCATGCCGCGCTGGGTGAGCGCGTCCTGGGACACCGCCCAGCGCCAGGTGTGCTGGGTGCGCGTCTCCTGCGTCAGCTCCGTCACCTGCACGCCCGGGTGCGCTTCCGGGATGACCGCGGTAGCGCCCTGGTTGAGCAGCACCAGCACCAGGCCGATGAACATGGCGCTGGTGAGCACGCCGACGAAGAGGGCGATCTGCTGCTTCTTGGGCGTGCCGCCCACGAGGAACGCCGTCTTCAGGTCCTGCGCGGTGGTGCCGCCGTTGGACGCGGCGATGCCCACGATGGCCGCCGTGGTGAGCGCCATGAAGCGGTCCGGCGACGACGTCCAGCCGAACAGCAGGTACACGAGGCAGGTGACGAGCAGCGTGGCCACCACCATGCCGGAGATGGGGTTGGACGAGGAGCCAATCTCACCGGTGATGCGCGCGCTCACCGTCACGAAGAAGAAGCCGAAGATGACGATGAGGATGGCGGAGATGAAGTTCACGTGCAGCGGCGGCGCCAGCCAGATGGCGAGGATGAGCAGCGCGCTGCCCACCAGCACCACCGTGATGGGCAGGTCCTGATCCGTGCGCAGCACCGTGGGCAGGGCCCCCTTCGTGCCCGACTGGCGCAGCGTCTCCACGCTGCGCTTGAAGGCGCCCACGATGGTGGGCAGGGAGCGGATGAGGCTGATGAGGCCGCCCGTCGCCACCGCGCCCGCGCCAATGTAGAGCACGTACGCGTTGCGGATCTGATCCGGCGACATGTCCTTGATGAGCATCCCGTTGTGCACCAGCAGCGGCGTCTCCATGCCGCTGCCGAAGAAGGAGATCATCGGGATGAGGATGAGGTAGCTGAGCACGCCGCCGGCGAAGGTGATGCCCGCCACGCGAGGCCCGATGATGTAGCCCACGCCCAACAGCTCCGGGGACACCTCCGTGGAGAGCGTCGCGGCCTTGAGCCCCTTGATGGGCGTGCCGATGGCCTCCTTGAAGAGCTTCATCCCGGAGTAGGCGAACTTGTAGACGCCGCCGATGATGAAACCCAGGATGACCGTGCGCGCGTTGGTGCCGCCCTGCTCGCCGACGATGAGCACGTCCGCGCTGGCGGTGCCCTCCGGGTAGGTGAGCTTGCCGTGCTCCTGGACGATGAGGCCCTGGCGCAGGGGAATCATCATCAGCACGCCCAGCACGCCGCCCAGCGCGGCGGTGAGGAACGCGTGCGTGAGGCTGATGTCGTAGCCCAGGATGAGCAGCGCGGGCAGCGCCGCCGCCACGCCGAACGCGAGCGACTCACCCGCGGAGCCCGTCGTCTGGACGATGGTGTTCTCCAGGATGCTGGAGCGCCCCAGGGCCCGGAAGATGGCGATGGAGAGCACCGCCACCGGGATGGACGCGGACACCGTGAGGCCGACCTTGATGGCCAGGTACACGGACGACGCCGCGAACACGATGCCCAGCACCGACCCGAGCACCAGGCCACGGATGGTCAGCTCCGTGGGCGACTGCTCGGGGGGCACATAGGGTTTGTGCGGGGCACCATGCGCCTCCGCGAGAGGGACGCGATCATCGACGACCGGCGGGGAACCGTGGGACAAGCAGGCACTCCTGACAGGAAATCAGGGGGCCCGTTCTAGCAGGGTCTCCGCCGGGGCGCGAAAACAGCCCTCAGCCCTGGGCGGCGAGCGTCTCCGGATCCACCTCCGCCATCAGGGCGGCCAGCTCCGACTTGAGCTTGTCCTTGGCGCGGATCTCCAGCTGGCGCGCGCGCTCGCGGGAGAAGCCGAAGTGCTCGCCCAGCTCCTTGAGCGTCATGGGGCGCTCGTTCATCACGCGCTGCTCGATGATGAAGCGCTCGCGCGGGTCCAGGCGCATGAGGGCGGTGCGGACGCGGTTGTTGATGAGGCCCGCCTCCTCCTTGTCCGCGAACTCGTCGTCCTGGGGCGCCGCCGCGCTCACCACGAAGTCCACGTGGCTGTTGCCGCCGTCCTCGCCCATGGGCGCGTCCAGGGACAAGTCCCGGCCACCCATGCGCTGCTCCATCTCACGCACTTCACCGGGCTTCACATGGAGCTTGCGGGCAATCTCATCCACGTTCACCACGGTCTCGCCGCTGCCCAGCTTCTCCAGCTCCCGGCGGGTGCGTGCCAGACTGAAGAACAGCTTGCGCTGCGCCTGCGTGGTTCCAAGCTTCACCAGGGACCAGCTCTTCAGGATGTAGTTCTGGATGTACGCGCGGATCCACCACACCGCGTACGAGATGAGGCGGATGCCCTTGTCCGGATCGAACTTCTGCACGGCCTTCATCAGGCCGATGTTTCCCTCCTGGATGAGGTCCGACATCTTGATGCCGTAGGAGCGGTACTCGTAGGAGACCTTCACCACGAAGCGCAGGTTGCTCGTCACCAGGCGGTGGCCCGCGGCCAGGTCACCCTTGATGAACCGGCGCGCCAGCTCCTGCTCCTCCTCCACCTTCAGGAGCGAGTACTGGTTGATCTCCGAGAGATACATCGCGAGGGAGCCAGAATTGGACGACTGCTCGGTCGAAGCCTGCATGGATGGATTCTCCAAATCGGGCCTCCTGCCGCGGCGGAGGCGCTTGAAAGGTGCTCTGGGTTCAAGTCCTACAACTTGACGTGTCTGCCCTGAGCAACCGGGATGCCAACCAGGGTTGGATGTATTCGCGTGTGTCTCCGAGGGGTTGGAAGGCGCAGATGGGCGTCCCCTGGCAACGGTCTGTAACCGTTACCCGTGGCCGGTAGGAAAACCGCGGGTCTGCGAGGGGAGAAAATGCACGGCGCGGTGCCCTCGAGCGCACGTCGCCATGACGTTCGCGAATGGGGTTTCGTGAAACGCTTAATGGCGACGGGTGGCGGCTGTGGAGACATTTCTCCACCTCGGCCGGGCGTTCCTGGGGAGGGCGAGCGACCGGCGACGGAAGCCCGCTTCCATCCAGAGGGCACTTCTCTTCCGCTCAGGAGGCGCGGGCGGTAGGGCCCGCCTGTCCGGCCGGCTTTACTGCTCGACGGGCGGCTTCCGCCTCCAGCGCGCGGCGCAAGGTGGCGAGCAGGTGCTCGGCCTCTCCCTCGCGCAGGGCACGGCCGCCGAAGCGGGCCTCCAGGTAGCGGCGGGTGAGGGGCGTCAACGCCAGCGCCAGCGGATGACCTTCACGCGCCAGTCGCGTGGTCAGGTCCTCCAGCGTCTCGTGTTCAAAGCGCGGCACATGGGCCTTTTGGAGCACCACGTCCACCCGGTCGAGGAAGCGCGTGGCCTCCAGCACCGGGGCGCGGCCCGTCCAGCGGGAGACGAAGCGGCCCGCGCGCCAGACCACAAAGGCCACGACGGCGGCCGTCACCCACGCGCGGGGCGGGGGCAGGCGGCTGGGGCCTTCGTTCGTTGGAGCGCCGGGCGCACGGCGCGGCGGGCGGACCAGGGCGCTCGCCAGTTCGAACTGGTCGCGGAAGGAGTAGTCGACGACGGAGTTGCGCCAGCGCGACTCCACCGCTTCATAGAGCGCGAGCACCTTCTCCAGCAGCGCGGAGCCCTGGCTCGTGCGGTTCGACGGCGGCGTCGCGTCCACGGTGACGAAGCCCCGCCCCGGGACGAGCACATGCGTCCAGGCGTGCGCGTCGCCCGCGCGCACCAGGTAGCCGCCGTCCATGCGCGCGCCGCCATAGAAGCCCGTGGCGAGCCGGGCCCCGATGCCCTGTGTGCGCAGCATCAACGTGAGCGCGGTGGCGAAGTGCTCGCAGTGGCCCGCCTTGCGCACGAAGAGGAACTCCGCCAGCGGATCCTCCGGGGTGCCTGCCTGGTCCAGCGTGTACCCGTAGTCCCGCTGCAGGAAGCTGGCGAGCTTGCGCGCGGCGGCCAGCGGCTCCCTCTCTCCCTGGAGCACCTGCGCCGCGAGCTGCGCGACACGCGCATCCAGGTGCTCGGGCAGCGCCAGGAGTTGGTCGCGCTCCGCCTGGACCAGGCCGTCGGACATGCCCTTCTTCGCGTCCGGCGGCAGGCTGTAGGCCTCGTAGGTGTACGAGGGCGCGGTGACGGTGAAGCGCACCTCGCCCCCGCCCTGGAGTTGCACCGGGCTGTTCCGGGTGCCGGTGGGCGTGTGGGCCATGGCGTTGCCCAGGCGCGAGGGCATCTCCAGGGCAATCAGTGTGCGGGCGCCGTACGCGGGCAGCAGCTCGATGCGCTGGTGGAGGAGCGTGTCGCTGGCGGGGCGCAGGGTGATCTGCCGCTCCGTCTGCTGCGCGCCGACGACGTTCGTCCACTCCATGCCGTCGAAGGTGTCGTAGGTGCGGCCCACCCAGTAGGCGTCCAGCGCTTCGCGGCCCGGATCCGGCGTGAGCGTGGCGCGCAGCACCACGCGCGGGTTGCCCTTGATGGTGCCCGCGCCGCCCAGCCGCACGGTGTTGGAGTAGCCCGCGCTGCTCACCGCGCCGAAGCCCGGCGCCGAACGCGGCCCCACCATGGCCCAGTTGAGGCGGGGGAAGAGGACGAAGAAGGCCACCGCGCCGGCCACCGCGAACATCACGCCCACGGACAGCGGTCGCAGCACCGCGCGCACCGGCACGGGCTCGCCGTCCGGTACCGCCGCCTCCACCACGCCCAGCGCCAGCGCCAGGCTGGCCAGCACCCCGAAGGCGATGAGGCACAGCGCGTACGTCATGTCGCCCGACAGCGCCGCGCCACCGGCCACCATCAAGAGGCCCGTCAGGTGCGTCTGTCCATCCGCCGCGGCGTCCGGCGTGGACAGCATCCGCTGCGCGGCGATGAGGCTCGCGAAGGCGCACGCCGCCACCACCGCGTTCATCGCGCCGGCCGTCAGCTGGAGGCCCAGGAGCACCGCGGCGATCAGCAGCCCCAGCGCGGACAGGCGGGAGAAGCGCGCGACGAGCCGCACGTCGCACAGCGCCAGCACCAGTGCTCCGATGAAGACGCCCAGCACCCACACGGGGAGCTGGCCGGACATGGCCATCGCGGCGAAGGCGAAGCCCACCGCCAGGTCGCGCAGGGCGAGCCGCAGCCTCAAGGGGCGCTTCACGCCGCCTCCCGGGAGTCCGTCCCTGCGTCCACGCCCTCGAAGCCCACCCACGCGAGCGCCTGGAGGATGCGCCGCTCCTGCGAAGCCCCCGCCGCGGGCCGCAGCGCGCGCTCCGGCAACTGGAGGCCGACCTCATGTCCCGCGTCCAGCAACTGGTGCGCCTGGGCGGCGACCTCTTCACACCGGCGCTCCAGCGCGTCGCCCGTGAGGCCCGTCTCCAGCGCGAGCTTCCAGATGCGGCGCTCCTCGCGCTCGCGCTCCACCTTCAGGAGGCGCCCCGCCGCGGCGCTCTTCAGCCAGTGGATGCGGCGCGCGTCCTCGTTCGGGGCAAGCTCGCGCAGGCCCGCCACATCGCCGGTGCCGTCCAGGTGGCGCGGGCTGCCTGACTCGCCCCGGGGGCCCTTCTCCGCGGGCCCCGGTTCCTTGCAGGCGTAGCCGCGGCGCGGATACACGAGCAGCGTCCCCTCCAGGGAGAACACGCGCGTCTTGGCGAACAGGCCCAGGGGCCACGTGGTGGTGACGCGCACGCCGGACAGACGCACGGGGCCCCGGTGTGGCGCGGCCAGGTCCGCCCGGACGATGTGCTCACTGCCCGCGGACAGGTGCCCCAGCTTCCCGGTGCCGGTGAGCGGCGAGAGGTCCTCGGAGAACGTCAGCGCGAAGCCGTGGCCCTTCTTGCGCGACACCGCCCAGCGGTAGGCGAAGGGCTCGCGCGCGAAGGCCGCGTCCGCGCCCACCCGGCGCACCGTCAGGTCGCGCAGGCAGCGCTCCGACAGCACGCCGGACACCACCACCATGCTGAGCAGCAGGCCCAGCAGCAGGTAGAGCAGGTTGTTGCCCGTGTTGAGCGCGCCCAGCCCCACGCCGAACGTCACCACCAGGTACGTGCGGCCCGTCTTCGTCACCGACAGCGTGCGCGGCGGACGAAGGAGGGCGCGCAGCCGCGCCTTGAGAGGGGGGCGGGCTTGAGCCTTCACCGGGGCGCCGCCACCTTGCGGGCGATCTCCTCCACCAGGTGCGCTGCCTCGTCCCGCGCGGACACGCCCTGCACGGCGCTCCTCAAGAGCACGCGGTGCGCCCAGCAGGGCACCAGCATGGCGCGCACGTCGCCGGGGGTGACGAAGTCGCGCCCCTCCCACAAAGCCTGTGCCCGGGCCGCGGACCCCAGCGCCAGCACCGCGCGGGTGGACGCGCCGCGCTCCAGGTCGCCGTGCTCGCGCGTGGCCCGCGCCAGCCGCACCACGTAATCCGCCACCGTCGCGTCCAGCTTCACGTCCTGGGTGAACTCACGCAGCGACGCCAGCTCCTCCGGCCCCGTCACCGCCTCCACCGACGGCAGCGGGGACGCCGCGCCGCGCGTGGTGAGCAGGCGCGCCTCCACATCCGGCGCCGGGTGGCCCAGCGACAGGCGCACGAGGAAGCGATCCAGCTGCGAGTCCGGCAGCGGATAGGTGCCGGAGAAGTCCACCGGGTTCTGGGTGGCCACCACCGTGAAGGGCGAGGGCAGCGCGTGGGTCTGGCCGTCCAGCGACACCTGGCCCTGGGCCATGCCCTCCAGGAGCGCGGATTGGGTGCGCGGGGGCGCGCGGTTGAGCTCGTCCGCCAGCACCAGCTGACGGAACAGCGGCCCGGGCCGGAAGGAGAAGGTGGCCGTCTGCGCGTGGAACACCTGCGCGCCCAGGATGTCCGTCGGCAGCAGGTCCGCGGTGAACTGGATGCGGGCGAAGGACAGGGCGCACGCTCGGGCCAGGGCCTCCGCCAGCGTCGTCTTGCCCACGCCGGGCATGTCCTCCAGCAGCAGGTGCCCGCCGGCCACCACGCAGGTGACGACGCGCCGCACCTCCTCCGGTTTTCCCTGCACGGCGCGGCCAAGCTGGGCGGCGAGCCGCTCCATCACCGCGCGCGCGGAAGCAGGGGAGGGAACTGGACCGAGGACGCGAGCGGGCTGGGTCATCTAGGCGCGGACTCTAGCCCAGGCAAACGCCCGCCGGCACCCCTCCAGGCCGCCCGTGTTCCACGCCGGATGCCCGCTTGCCTTGGAGGCGCGGGCACTTGCCGGGGATGCACACGGCCCGGAGGGCCCTTCCTCCTCAGACGGAGAGGATGTCCTCGGGCGTGTAGTACGCCCGGTGCGTCGTCGGCGAGGCCAGCACGCCGAAGTAGCGGAACATCCGCTCGTGGTGCGTCGCCAGCCCGCGCAGCTGCACGGCGCCGTCCTTCAGGCCGTGGGTCAGGACGCCCACCGCGCTGTCCTTGAACTCACGCAGGTGCGCGAAGTCCAGGACCACCTCGCTCTGGCCCAGCGCCTGGAGCGAGTTGCGCAGCTCCTGGGCCGTGCGGCCGTCCAGCGTTCCTTCCAGGCGCAGCGTGATCCGACCCGCCGCCTCCTCCTCCCGATGAATCTGAAGCCCCGTCATGATCCGCGCTCCCGCTAAGGTGTGCACGTGTGTGCCACCCGCGATGTGATGGCGGCTGCCGCACGTTTCCGGACCACAGGGGTGGTCCGGGTTCCCACCGCAGGGTGGGGGTGCACAGCCGGAGCCGAACAGTGCATCTTCACCGGCGATCAGGTCAGTGCCGGGCATGCAACTTCGGCTGGAGTGTTGGCGACCGGGCGGAGCGCATGTCACGCAGCGGTCAACCCTTGCGGTCGGCTGTCGGCTGCTCGGCACGCAGGCTGATGGCGCGCTCCTGCTGGGCCTTCAGCTTGCGGAACTCCTTCACGACCTTGGCGGGGTAGCCGGCCATGAACTTCACCCGGTTTTCCTTCTTGGCCAGGATGCGCTTGGCCAGCCCGGGACCCGCGTTGTAGGCGACGAGCGCGCCCTCCACGGAGCCGAAGCGGCTGATGAGGTCCGCCAGGTACGCGGTGCCCAGGTTCACGTTCGTCTCGAAGTCGAACAGGTTGGTGTGGCGGCCCAGCCGCCAGCCGGACTTCTCCGCCAGGTACTTGCCCGTGTCCGGCATCACCTGCATGAGGCCCATGGCGCCCACGCCGGACACCGCGTAGTTGTTGAAGGACGACTCGCAGCGGATCAGCGCCACCACCAGCAGCGGATCCAGGTTGTTGCGCTCCGCCTCGCGGACGATGGAGACCGCCAGCCGGCGCTGCTGCCGCTCCGGGAGCCCGGAGGCGCGCACGGCCTCGGCCACGCCCATCTGCTCCGCGCGGAGGTAGTCCGCCTCGTCCTCATAGTGCTGCAGCCGAGCCAGGGCGGCCTTGAGCTGTGCGTCCTTCTCCGCCAGCTGCGCCCTCAGGGCCGCGACGTCCGGCGCTTCCCCCTGCGCACCCACCGGAACCTGCACCGGGAACGCCACCGCGTTCGTCCCCATCAGCACCACCGCCGCCGCCATCGCCACCGTCCAACCCCTCATCACGCCCTCCCCTGGCGCCCAACCACTCGCGCCCGCTGACTCGCCCACACCCAGCGGCTAAGCAGGCAACGTGCCAGCGTACGTAGCGTGCGCCAGCTGCCTCACGGATCCTTAAGAGAGGGGCTGAAACAGGGCTGGCATGGCCCACGGCATCCGGAAAAAATGCCCGGCCTGGGAAGTTTGTTTCCCAACCTGACCCTGCAGAAAGCTCCACCTGTTGCCGCGGTGCCTCCGCGTTCCTAGCTTGCGCCCGGTCTGATTATCCGAGGCCCTGTGTGGCGGGAGGCGTGGCGTGTACTGGACCATGGGCATCATCTTGATGGTGTTGTGGGTGATGGGGCTGATCACCGGTTCAACGGAGGGGCAGTGGGTGCACCTGCTCCTGGTGTTCTCGCTCATCGCGTTCGTGCTGGCCGTCGCGTCGCTGGGGCGCCGGCGGGGGCTGGCATGAACCTGCCGGAGCTGGACATGGCGTGGCTGGAGCTGCCGCGGGACAAGGCGGGCTTCGTGCGGCGCGAATGTCCCCGCTGCCAGCGCTCCTTCAAGACGCGGCCCAGCCGCCACGACGCGGGGATGCTGCAGCGGCTGCTCGCGGGCTACTTCCCCTTCGAAAACCTCCACGAGGCGTACACGCCCGAGGAGCTGCCCGCGTGGCACTGCCTGTACTGCGGCCACCGCGCGCTGCCGGACGCGTGGCTCACGCCGGATCAGTCCGCGCACGTGGAGCAGATGGCGCGCGCGTGGGCGAACCACGTGCGGTACGAGCAGCTGGCGTACGTGCAGCGCACGCTGTCCCAGAACCCGCGGCCCACCTTCATCTCCGTGGCGCCGGAGCCGCTGCCCCGGCCGCTGCCTCCGGACGAGGAGATGCTGCGCACGCTCCCCATGGTCTGTTGCGGGGACGAGGTGCAGGCCCAGTGGGAATGGGATCTGCCGATGGTCTGTCCGCGCTGCGGCGCGCACCACGGCGGGCTTTCGGGCCGCCACCAGGTGCAGCTGGAGTTCGTGCACGAGTAGTGGACGGGCAGGGCGCGCGGAGGGCAGGCTCCTTCGCGCGATGAAGCCGTTCCCCCCGGTCCGGGTGGTGTTGCTGGCCTTGCTCCTGTTGGGACCGGCCGCCGCCCATGCCCACGAAATAGAGGTCGCGCCCGCAGCGGTGGACGGCTTCGCCGGCTGGGTGGGCGAGGGCATCCGCCACATCCTGGCCGGGGCGGATCATCTCCTGTTCCTCCTGGCGGTGCTGCTGGTGGGCGGCTCGTTCCGGCGGATCCTCTTGTTGGTGACGTCCTTCACGCTGGCGCACTCGCTGACGCTGGGGCTCACGGCCCTGGGCGTGGTGACGCTGGGCGCGCGGGGCACGCGGTGGGCCGAGGCCGCGATCGCCGCTTCCATCCTCTACATGGCGCTGGAGAACCTGCTTCTGCGCCAGCACGGGCACCGCGCGGGGCTGACCTTCCTGTTCGGCCTGGTGCATGGGCTGGGCTTCGCGAGCGTGCTCGGCGGCTACGGGGTGGGGACGGACGTGGTGCCGGCGCTCCTGGGCTTCAACCTGGGGGTGGAGATGGGGCAGGCGGTGGTGGTGGCCTTCCTGGTTCCCGTGCTGCGAATCGTTCAGCGCAGGCCCCGTTTGCACTCGAGGGTTGTGCGCCTGTCGTCCATTGGCCTCGCGGGAGTGGGGCTTTATTGGATGGTTGCTCGCGCGGTCGGTTGAATTGCACCAACAGCGTTCCTAGCTTGCGTCTCACGAGGGTGGGGGAGGGACGCTGATGGGAGCGAGGCATACCCGGCTGGCAGCCGCACTGGCCGCCGCGTGGGAAGCAGAAGTGGTGTCGGCCCGTCGTATGACGGGGCTGGCGGAGCGCATGAACGACGCGCGGGTCCGGGCGCGCCTGATGGTGCTGGCCGCCTTCTGCCGCGCCCATGCATCACGGCTCCTGGCCCGCCTGGCGGCGCTGGGACGAGGGCCGTTGCCGGTGCCTCCAGAGGAAATCGATCTGGATCCGGACACGGTGCTGGAACTGCGACGGGAGGGGGCCTTCGCTCGAGCATCGGCCGCGCGCTACGAGACAACCGCGGAGATGGCGCGCCAGCACGCGGACCTGTCATCCGCCTGGGTGTGCGAGCTGAACCGGACCGAGGAGCAGGATCGGGCCCGGGAGCTGCTCGCCCTGGCGGAAGGGGCCCTGGCGGCGGTGCGACGGGGCGAGTCCCAGGCCGTCGCGGCTCCCGCGGATTCCTGAGGGGGCGGAAAGAGGGCCGGGCGCGGGGAATGCGCTCGGTCGGTGACAGTCCTGGCGTCTTGGGCGTATGAATCCGCCCATGGCGAAGGAGAGCTACAACGATCTCATCTTCCAGCTCGGCGACCTGGCCCGGGACGTCCTCCCGGGCAAGCCGAACTGCCCCCGCTCCATGGAACGCGTCTACCGCGCCGAAGAGGTGCTGGAGGCGCGCCGGGACGAGCTGGCGGCGCTGGAAGCGGAGATGAACGACGAGGACGTGGCCTATCAGGACTTCCAGGCGCAGCACGAGGATGACTGCGGCGCCCAGAAGGAGATCACCGGCCGGTTCCAGAAGGCCGTGACGGCGGTGGAAGGCAAGGTGAAGGGGCTGCGCAAGACGCTGGCCACCCGCCGCGCCGACCTGCGCTACGCCATCGTGGGCCTGAAGAAGCTGGAGGCGAAGCTCGCGGACCTGGAGATGACCACCCAGGATCCGGTGAAGCTGGACGCCGCCAAGCAGAACCTCAAGAAGAACCGCATCGCCCAGATGCGCCTGGCGCGCGAGGTCGAGGACTGGGAGTCCCAGCTGGCGGCCTCCCTCACGCCCACCCCCGGCCAGCCCGGCGCGGCCGGCATCCTGGCGCACAAGCGCCTGATCGAGCTGGAGGACGCCGCGGAAGAGCAGAAGACGCAGCACGACGCCCGGATGGCGGAGCTCGACCAGTCCATCGCCACCAAGGAGGAGGAGATCAAGGGCGCGGAAGATTATCTGGATCAGGCCCTGTTCCTCCTCGGCGAAGAGGTGTATGCCCAGCGCATCGCGGACGGGCAGCTCAACCCCTTCTACAAGCGGTTGGACGTCGCGCAGTGAGGGGTACGCCCACCCTTGGTGCTTGACGTTGAGGACGTGTTTGCTATCTTGCGCCGCTTCCTGGCGGCCGCAGGTACGCGTGTAGGCCAGTTCATTGAATTCATTGGGCTTTCAGCGCCACGGGCGCTCGCTGTGAGGACGACGTGAAGGGTCTGATTGGCAAGAAGATCGGCATGACCCAGGTGTTCAACGACGAGGGCAACCTCGTTCCGGTGACGGTCATCGACGTCAACACCTGTCTGGTGGTCGGCAAGCGCACCCCGGAGAAGGATGAGTACTCCGCGGTGACCGTGGGCTTCGGCGAAATCCGCGAGAAGCTCTTGAACAAGCCGGAGCTCGGCTTCTTCAAGAAGGCCAGCGCCACGCCGCGCCGTCATCTGCGCGAGTTCCGCGTCACGGCCGAAGAGGCCGCGGGTTTCAACGTGGGCGACGCCGTCAAGGCGGACATGTTCACCAAGGGCGAGCTGGTGGACGTCACCGGCGTGACCAAGGGTCGCGGCTTCTCCGGCGTCATGCGCCGCTGGAGCTTCAAGGGTTCGCAGACCAAGACCCACGGTACGCACGAGTATCAGCGTCACCCGGGCGCCATCGGTCAGCGTAAGACGCCGGGCCGTACGTACCCGAACAAGAAGATGCCGGGTCACTACGGCGTCGATCGCGTCACCACGCAGAACCTGACCGTGGTGGACGTGGACGTGGAGAAGGGCCTCGTGCTCGTGAAGGGCGCGGTCGCCGGCCACAACGACGGCATCGTCATCGTGCGTCCCTCCATCAAGGTGGCCATGCGCGCGCAGCACAAGGCCGCGCGCTGATTCGCAGCCACTGACGCCGGGGCGCTTCACCGCGCCCCGTTCGACGCCCCGCTTCCGGCACCTTCGGGTTGCCGGGCGGGGCGTTCGTCGTTTCCGGGGGCGGTGTCCGCGCGTGCTCGCGGGGGCTGAGGCCTCGCATCCGTGCGGAAACGTTGAGTGCTGGTCGCCCTGGGGGCAAAGGGCGAAAACTTTACCGACTGCCGCTGGGATCCGCTTGCGGTGAATGGGCGCCGTGCTCACATCGCTGTCCCACGCCGGAGCCTCGCCGTCCAAGCAGACGGGTTGCCATCCGGATCACCCAACGGCCCACCCCCGGGCCGGGCAGGAGATATGAACGCACGCACGCTTCGCGTCTTCGCCGCGCTGAGCCTCTCGTTGACGGCTCTCGGCGCCGCCGCACAGGAAGACGGCGTCCTGGACTCGGCGGTCGTCCGCAATCGGCTCTACAAGCCCGCGGGCCATCCGGAGGTGTCCCTGTCCGTGGGCCTGCCAGTGCAGACGCACCTGACGGCGCACTACTTCTTCGACGTCGGGCTGGCCTACAACCTGTTCGACACGTTCGCGCTGGAAGCGCGCGCGGGCTACGCCGCCAGCCGCCACACGGGCCTGGCGCGCTCCATCTCCGAGTCCTTCCTGGACCGCGAGGACAAGCGCGTCACGGACGAGCTGGAGGACATGTGGCGGATGGGCCTGCACGGCGTCATCGGCGCGCGGTGGGCTCCCATCTACGGGAAGATCAGCCTCGTCGCGGACATCCCGGTGCACTTCCAGACGTACCTCTGGGCGGGCGGCGGCCTCACCAACCTGAAGCGCCAGTCCGTCATCCAGTGCTCCCAGGTGGTGGATCGGGCCGCGGGCGTCTGTGACAACCGCACGGCCGTGGATGACCGGGGCAGCGCCACGGAGAACTACTGGGTGAAGGAGTCGCGGGTGGCGCCGGTGGTGTCCGCCGCGCTGGGCTTCCGCTTCTTCATCAAGGAGCAGCACGGCATCCGGCTGGAGCTGCGCGACTGGATCTTCAAGGACAGCTACCGCGTGAACCTGCTGCGCGACGACTGGGAGGCCGGCAATCCCACCGGCGAGCCCGCCGGCAGCCCGGGCCTCACGCACCTGGTGCAGTTCGACCTCGGCTACACCTTCTCCTTCTGACCCATTCCTATGCGACCCTTCCGTTCCATCGCGCTCCTCGTCGCCGCGGTGCCTGCCCTCGCGTTCGCGCAAGGCGCCTCCCCGGCGCAGCCGCCGGCCGCTCCGGGTCCGGATGCGACCGCGCCGGCTTCTCCTTCACCGGCTGAACCGCCGGAGCGCCAGCGCACCGAGCGCGACGCGCCGGCAGTGCCCCAGTCCATTCCCGAGGCCGCGCCGGCCACGCCGTCCGCGCCCGCCGTCACCGGTGAGGACGACGCGGACAGCGCGCCGGCTGCCCAGGCTCCGGCCGCCACTGCGCCCACGGACGCGCCGGTGCTGGACACCGGCGAAGCGCCGCGCACCACGGACGCGCAGCAGCAGCGGCTGGTGAATGGCGCGCCGCTCTACAACCCGAACGTCAACGTCCACATCGTCCAGAAGAAGCGCTTCGCGGACGAGGGCAAGCACGAGCTGGTGCTGTACCCCGGCGTCGTGCAGGTGAACGGCAAGTTCACCAACCACGTGGGCACCGGGCTGAACTACGTCTACCACCTGCAGGAGAACTTCGCCCTCCAGGTGGGCGGCCAGTACAACTGGTACTCCGACGAGAGCGACTTCAACCTGGAGCTCATCGACAAGGTGCGCGAGCAGGCCCAGGCCGCGTCGTCGCTCCTGCTCCAGTGGGGGGCGTACGCGGGCGTCGAAGTCACGCCGCTCTACGGCAAGTTCGCCTTCTTCAATAACTCGCTGGCGCAGTTCAGCGTGGTGCTCAGCGGCGGCGCGGGCATCGGCAAGACGCGCCACCTCATCCGCCCGGAAGTGGCGAACGAGGTGGAGGGGCAGACGTTCCAGGTGCCCGCGCGCTTCGGCGACACGGGCAACAAGTTCCTGGGTGAGGTGGGTGGCGGCTTCCGCGTGCAGTTCGGTGAGCACTACGCCCTGCGCCTGGAGGTGCGCGACCTCATCTACACCGCGCGAGTGGACAAGGTGGATGGCTGCAACCTGGCGGACTTCGAGGCGCTGGAGGCCGCGCGTGCCGCCAACCAGCCCTTCGACGGTCTCAGCCTGAGTGGCAGCTGCAAGGTGGCTAAGTTCGACGGCGTGGACCCGAAGACGAAGAAGAACTACCGCGAGGACATCATCCTCGGGAGGGACCTCGTCGCCGAGCCTTCGTCGGACGTCCTCAACAACGTCAGCTTCTACGCTGGCTTCTCGGTGCTCTTCTAACCATGTCCCGACTGCTCCGACTCCTCGTCGTCCTCGGGCCCCTCGCCGTGTCCTCGGTGGCCCTCGCCCAGCAGGACGTGGGCACCTACAACCGCGCGCTCTCCGCCTTCAACGAAGGCAAGCTCGACACCGCGGCCCCCCTCTTCGCGCAGCTGGCGGAAGGGGAGGACGCGGACCTGAAGGGCAAGGCCGAGTTCTACCTGGCGCAGACCTTCGCCAAGAAGGACCTGCCCGTCGCGGCCTTCATCTCCTACGCGGCCATCGTCAACGCCGGCCCCGCGCACCCCTCGTACCTCAAGGCCATCGAGGGGCTGGTGGACATGCAACAGCGGCTGGATGAGCAGAACCTCATCCCCAGCATCCTCAACCAGGCCTACACCGACGAGGTGCGCGACCGCTGGGTCACGCTGCCCAAGGAGGTGCTCGCGCGCATCAACTACCTGGTCGGCACCGCCAGCCAGCGCCGCATGCGCTTCGAAGAGTCCCGCTCGCTCCTGGAGGCCGTGCCCGCCGACAGCCGCGTCTACGCGAAGGCCCGCTACCTGTTGGGCACCGTGCTCGCGGACCCGCGCTTCCCGGGGCGTCCCGGGGAAGGGGAGACGCTGGACAAGGAGGCCATCGCCGCGGTCCAGGCCGTGCTCAACACCAAGGAGCCGCAGGTGGAGCTGCCGGAGACGCGCGAGCTGGCGCTGCTGGCGCTGGGCCGCGTGCACTACCGTCGCGGTGAGTACGCGGACGCGGTGAAGGCGTACGAAGGCGTGCCCCGTTACGCTCGCTTCTGGGACCAGGCCCTGTTCGAGAACGGCTTCGCCCGCTTCCAGAACGAGGACTTCGGCGGTGCGCTGGGCAGCCTCCAGGCGCTGCACGCGCCGCAGTTCGAGGGCGCCTTCCAGCCCGAGTCGTGGATCCTCAAGGCGACCGTCTATTACTACTCGTGCCTCTACGACGAGGTGAAGACGACGCTCGCCGCGTTCGACGAGCGCTATGGCCCCATGGCCAAGCAGCTGGAGCCCTTCACCGGCGAGGACGTGGCGCCCATCCAGGCCTTCAACCTGGTGGCCTCCGAGAACCGCCGCCTGCCGCGCGCCGTCTACCTGTGGATCCGCAACAACGAGCGCATCCGTGAAGTGATGCGGACCCTGTCGCGCGTGGACCAGGAGAAGCGCGCCATCAGTGAAGGGCCGTGGCGCGGGACGCCGTTCGCCGCGCAGACGGTGGCGTCGCTCGAGGACATCCGCACCACGCTGCTCCAGGTGGGCGGAACGCTGGCGAAGAACCGCATCAAGGAGGCCGCGGACAACCTCCGCACCTTCTCCGACCAGGCGGAGATCATCCGCGTGCAGACGGCGCTGGATGAGAAGGACCTCTTCTCCGAGGGCGTGGACCAGAAGGCGCTGCTCACCCGCCAGACGCTCTACCGCCCGAAGATGCCCGGCGCGGCGTGGAACTACTGGCGCTTCCAGGGCGAGTTCTGGATCGACGAAATTGGCTACTATCAGTACACGCTCAAGCGGGGCTGCCCCGCACGGCAAGAGAAGTAGGCAAGTAGGAGCCGGTCGCACCCGGCCGCCATGAGCAGCACCCAAGAGGCCCCGCCACCGTGCGTTTGTCACGGGGGACGGGGCCTCTTCGCGTGATGTTGAGTCCTGGAAGGTGGCTCGGCGTGATCGCGTACGCCGGGGCACAAGGCACGTTCCGGGCCACTTCTCAATCTGGGTACCCGCGTCTACTTTCCGTCGTCCCTCCCAATTGGGCAGAAGTTTTCCCAGGCAGGCGAGGCGCGGTTCTCCAGGAGCTCGCATGAAGGTGGTTCTTCGGTTCGGTGCACTGGCGGTGGGCGTCGCGCTCGCGGCTGGTGGGGTGGGGGAGGCGGCGGAGGAGACGGCACCGCCGCGGAAGGTGGCGACGAAGAAGTCCTCTTCGAAGGCAGCGGCCAAGAAGGCCGAGGCCGCGAGCAAGAAGGACAAGGAGGAGGCGAAGAAGGCGGAGCTGCCGCCCGGCGTGGCGCCCCAGGACATGCGCAAGGGCCCGGCGCGGGTGAAGCCCGCCACGGCCAAGTTCGCGGACATGCCGCGCATCGCGGACTCCAAGAAGGACGCGCTCGCGGACAAGAAGCGCGACGAGGCCATTGAAGGCTTCAAGCGCCTCATCCCCAAGCTGCAGGAGACCTCCACGCAGAAGGCGGAGATGCAGTACCGCCTGTCGGAGCTCTACTGGGAGAAGTCCAAGTACCTCTACCAGCTGGAGATGGAGAAGTTCCTCACGGCGGAGAAGGCCTACGACGCCGCCGTGGCGCGCGGTGAGAAGGCGACCGCGCCGGAGCAGGACCACCGCGACTCCGAGCGCTACCGCGCGGAGACGATGCGCATCTACGAGGCCATCCTCAGCGAGTACCCGGACTACCCGGCCCGCGACGAGGTCCTCTTCTCCCTGGGCTACAACCTCTACGACCTCAACCGCCGCGCGGACGCGGTGGCTCGGTACGAGGAGCTGATCCGCGACTTCCCGAAGTCGCAGTTCGTCCCGGACGCGTACATCCAGCTGGGCAACCACTACTTCGAGAACAACAAGCTCGCGCCCGCGAAGGAGAACTACGAGAAGGCGCGCGCCTCCGGTGTTCCGAAGATCTACGCCTACGCCACCTACAAGCTGTCCTGGTGTGACTTCAACGCGGGCGACCTGGACGCGGGCCTGAAGAAGCTCCACGAGGTGGTGGACTACGCCAGCCAGCGCGGCGAGGAGCTGGGCGACCTGCGCACGGAGGCCCTCAACGACCTCACCGTGTTCTACGTCCAGCTGGATCAGCCGAAGGAGGCGCTCGCCTACTTCAAGCAGAAGGCTCCGGCCAAGCGTCAGGGCCGGCTGCTCGCGAAGACGGCGGCGGGCCTGGTGGACGCGGGTCACTTCGACAGCGCCATCCTGGTGTACCGCACGCTCATCGACGACTCGCCCATGGGCGCGAACGCGCCGGAGTACCAGCAGGCGGTGGTGCGTGCGTTCGAGGGCCTGCGCCAGCGTCAGCAGGTCCGCAAGGAGATGAAGCGGATGGTGGACCTCTACCGCCCCGGTGGCGAGTGGTGGACCTCCAACGCCAGCAACGCGGGCGTGTTGCGCAACGCCTTCAGCGTCACCGAAGAGGCCATGCGCGTGATGGTCACCGAGTACCACCAGGAGGCGCAGAAGACGCGCCAGGTGGAGACCTACCGGCTCGCGCGCGACATCTACAAGCAGTACGTGGACGCGTTCGCCTCCAGCGACAATCCGGAGTTCGTGGCGGACTCCGCCTTCAACATCCGCTTCTTCTACGCGGAAATCCTCTGGGCCCTGGAGGAGTGGGAGGCCGCCGCCGGTGAGTACGACGCCGTGGTGGCGTTCAAGATTCCGGACCGCGACTCCGCGAAGGAGGTCTCCAACGAGGCCTACCGCAAGAGCGCCTCGTACAACGCGGTGCTCGCGTACGACAAGCTCGTCAAGATCGAGCGCGGCCAGCTCTCCAAGAGCGACCTGAAGGACGGCCAGAAGGTCGACGAGAAGAAGGACAAGGGCGACGTCGCCAAGCAGAAGCTGGTGAAGCGCGACGCCAAGGAGCAGGCGGAGCAGTCCCTCACCAAGTTCGAGGACCGTCTGGTCGCCGCGTGCGACACGTACAACAACCTCTACCCGGGCAACCAGGATGAGATCGACCTGCGCTACCAGGCCGCCGTCATCCTCTACGACCGCGCGCACTTCGTGGACGCGGCCCGCCGCTTCGGGGAGATCATCGAGAAGTTCCCGGAGGAGCGCCGCTCGCGCGACGCCGCGGACCTGACCATGTACGTGCTGGAGAGCCGCGAGGAGTGGCAGGAGCTCAACACGCTCTCGCGTAAGTTCCTGGGCAACAAGAAGCTGTCCAAGCCCGGTTCGGACTTCGCCCTGCGCGTGTCCCGCGTCGTGGAGGGCAGCCAGTACAAGTACGTGGATGAGGTCGTCTACAAGAAGGAGAAGAACCCGGCGAAGGCCGCCGAGGAGTTCCTCACCTTCGTGACGGAGTTCCCCAAGTCGGAGAACGCGGACCGCGCGCTCACCTACGCGATGGTCATCGCGCAGGAGGCCGGTGAAGTCGACAAGGGCATCATCGCTGGCGAGCGCGTCCTCAAGGAGTACCCGAACAGCAGCTTCGAGCTGAAGACGCGCTACACGCTGTCCGGCCTCTACGAGAAGGTCGCCGAGTTCAAGAAGGCCGCGGCCATGTCCGAGTCCTTCGTGGCCGAGTACGACGCGGCCATCAAGGCCCGCGAGACGCAATCGAAGAAGGGCAAGGAGAAGGCCAAGGCCACCACCGTCGCGAAGAAGGACGACACGCCGGGCGCCGTGGAGGACGTGGAGTCCAAGCGCTCGCAGAAGGCCGCCGAGCTCAAGGCGCAGGTGGACGCGGCGGGCGAGTGGGTGGCGGATGCCCTCTTCAACGCGGGCGTCTGGTACGACGGCCTGGGCGAGTCCCAGAAGGCCGTCACCGCGTGGAACAACTACCTGGCGCGCTTCAAGGACCGCAAGGACGTGCCGCAGGTGGCCTTCTCCATCGGCCTGGTCTGGGAGAAGGAGAAGAAGTGGGGCGACGCGGCCCGCGCCTTCAACCGGTTCGTGGAGGACTACGGCCGCGACTCGCGCACCGCCGCGGGGCAGGCGTACCTGGCGCGGTACCACGAGCTGCTCTCGTACCAGAAGCTGAAGGACGTGCGCGGTCAGGAGAAGGCGCAGGACGAACTGGTGCGCGGCTGGAACAAGCTCGCGGAGGGCGTGCGCAAGGACACCGCGGTGCTCAACGCGTACGGCCACGCGCGCTTCCTGGCGCTGGAGCCCACGTGGAAGCGCTTCGCGGACATCAAGTTCACGCGCGTCTCCACCATCCGCCGCGACCTGACGAACAAGCAGAAGGAGATGCAGCGCGTGGAGAAGGAGTACGCGGCGGTGCTCGCCACGGGCTCCGGCGAGTGGGGCATCGCGGCGCTGACCCGCATCGGCCTCGCGTACGCGGACTTCGCTCGCAACATCATGGACTCGCCGGATCCGTCCGGTCTGGATGAAGAGCAGCTCAGCATGTACCGCGGCGAGCTGGAGAACCTGGCGCTTCCGCTGGAGGACAAGTCCAGCGAGGCCCTGGAGAAGGGTCTCCAGAAGGCCTACGAACTGGGCATCTACAGCGAGTGGACCCTGGCCGCGCAGGATCAGATCAACCGCCTGCGCCCGGGTGCCTACGCCCAGGTGAAGCCGGTGACGTACCGGGGCAGCAGTGATTCGCGCATCGCCTCGGGCGTGCTGAAGGACCTCAACGGCCCCATCAGCGCCTCCGTGGATCCGAAGCCCGCCGCGCCGGAAACCGTGCCCGCAGAGGGCACGAAGCCGGCCGCCACACCGGAGGGCTCGGAGCCCGCGAAGTCTGAGCCCACCGCGTCGCTCGAGGGGGTGCGGCCGTGAAGACGAACCACAGCATCGACATCAGCAGCCAGTTGAAGGGGATGGGGACGACGGGGATGAACGGCTTTCGCACCAAGCGCATGTTCCTGGCGGGGGCCTTCGCCTTCGCCTTCACCACGGCCTGCGCCACGGGCCCCAGGCCCACGCCCGTCGCGATGAACGCGGTGGAGAAGCCCGCCGTCACGGTCCCCGCCGCCGCGCCCCCTTCCGCTCCGGCGGAGAAGGGCGACGCGGACGGCCAGTTCGCGCAGGCCCTGAAGGCCTACGAGGCTGGGGACCTGGAAGCCGCTCGCAAGGGCTTCGAGGCCGTCGTCTCCCATGAGCCCAAGGCGCTCAACGCGCGCTTCAACCTGGGCGTCATCGCGGAGAAGCAGGGCCGCCCGGCGGACGCCCGCGTGGCGTACGAGCAGGTGCTCGCCTTGAACCCGGCGCACACGCCGTCCGTGATGAACCTGGGGCTGATGCACCGGCACGCGGGCCAGCTGGACGAGGCCCTCGCGCTGTACACGAAGGCGCTCCAGACGCCGGGCCATGAACACGACGAGCCCGTGCTCAACGCGCTGGCCGCGACGTACCGGCTGGCGGGCAAGCTGGATGAAGCCGAGGCCACCGGCCGGCGCGTGCTCGCGCGCAGCAAGGACAACCCGGAGGCGTACAAGACGCTGGCGCTGGTGGCGTACGACCGCGGCCAGTACCGCCTGGCGGAGCTGCTGGTCATCAACGCGCGCAAGGTGGCGCAGGACGACCCGGCCATCTCCAACACGCTGGGGATGATCTACCTGAAGATGGATGACCGCCCGCGCGCCCTGGCCCAGTTCCAGAAGGCCGTGTCGCTGGATGACAACTTCGCGCCCGGCCACCTCAACCTGGGCGCCCTGGCGCTGAGCTACCGCGACTACGCGGGCGCGGAGAAGGCCTTCACCAAGGCCCTGTCCCTGGAGCCGGACGGCCTGGAGGGCCAGCTGTACCTGGCGTACGCGCTGGACGGGCAGAAGGGCCTGGATCCGAAGAAGGGCGTGGCCGCGGGCGAGGCGTTCGAGAAGGTGCTCGCGCGCTCCGCGGACAAGCCGGAGGCGGTGTGCGGCGCGGGCTGGGCGTACGCGACCGAGCGCGGGGGCTTCGAGAAGGCCATCGCGTTCCTGGACCGCTGCAAGGAGCTGTCGTCCACGACGGATCAGGACAAGCAGCTCATCACCGCCAAGGTGAACGGCCTGCAGAACATGCTCAAGAACCCGCCGCCGGCTCCGGCTCCGGCCGCCACCGCGGAGGCCGAGGGCGAGGAGAAGAAGGACGCCGCCGCCACCGGGGGCGCGGGCTCGTCCATGATGAACCAGCTGCCCCAGGACACCAGCGCTCCCGAGCAGGAGGCTCCGGCGGAAGCGCCGGCTGCCCCCGCGTCCGACGATGCGTCCGGCAATGGACAGACGGCTCCGACGCCTGCTCCGACGCCCTGAAGAAACAACAGTCGTCCCAGCGGGGAGGACGAGAACTTTCTTCCCGCCTTTAGCCGCCCAGGTGCAAGCGACCGGGCGGCTCCCTTAGAATCCAGGGACTTGGAGTTGGTGCGAGCCCTGCAATGGAATTCGCGAAGCGGGCCTCGGCGGAGACATCACATGAAACGACTGCTGGCAGCGATGGTGATGGTGGGGGGGCTGGGGGTGGCGGCTCCCGCCCTGGCGCAGGACGGCAAGGACTCGGTGAAGATCATCCAGGAGGAGGATCGCACCGTGTACCGCAAGAAGACGGTGATTGATTTCACGGATGTGGCGGTGGAGGGCGAGCTCACGAAGCCGGAAGGCTCCTACGTCCTCAACCGCAAGAAGACGGATTTCCAAAGCCTCATCAAGGTCCGGGAGAACTTCGACCCGGAGCTTCAGAAGTCGGCGGACAATCTCTAGACAGCACAGGTGGCGTTGAACGTTTTCGGGACGGGAAGGGAAGAAGGAAGAACTTCATGGCGGCGGCGAGAAAAAACGGTTTGACGCTTCGAATCACCACCCCGGACGGCTCCATCCAGGAGACGGTTTCGGAGGCGGAGAGTGTCATCGTGGGGTCGGGCGCCCAGGCGGCGGTGAAGATTCAGGATCCGCGCGTGTCCAACCTCCACGTGATGCTGAAGGTGGACAACGATGGCTCCGTGACGGCCATCGATCTGGGCAGTGAAGGCGGCACCCAGGTGTCCGGGCAGAAGCTCATCATCCCCACGGCGCTCAAGCCCGGGGACGTGCTCACGGTGGGCACATCAAGGGTGGAGGTGCTCTTCGGTGAGGTGCCCCGGCCGGTGGCTCCGGCGGCGGCGGTGGCGCAGCCCGGCGTGTTCCAGCAGCGGCCGGTGATGCCTCCGGCGCCTCCGGTGGCCCATTCGGCTCCGGTGTCGCACGCGGCTCCGGTGCCTCCCAACATGCGGCAGGCTCCGCCTCAGCGGCCCGCGATGAGCGCGGCGCCCACCAACGTGGTGGGCACGGTGAGCACGCCGCGCTCCGCTCCGGCGGGCGCGCTGGGCACGCAGGTGTCCCAGAACGTGACGTCCACCCCGGTGTTCGGCCCTCCGCCGCCTCCGGTGGCTGCGCGCAAGGCCACGCCGCCCCAGGTGGCCGCGGCCCGCAAGCCGCAGCCTCCGCCGCACCTGCAGGAGCCTCTGCCCCGGGACGCGCAGCCCACGCCCGACGCGAAGGTGCTCCAGGTGTCCATGCTCTGGGGCGACCAGATGCTGGAGGTCCAGCACTTCAAGGACGGCGCACCGGTCACCATCGGCGAGGGCGCGAAGAACACCTTCACCGTCTTCTCTCCGCAGGTGGGCAAGCGCCACGTGCTAGCGGTGAGCAAGGGCGACAAGGTAGAGCTGCGCGCTCCGGCGGGCTCCGGCGTCTTCGTCACCAACAATGGCGATGTCCGCACGAAGGACGCGCTGCGCGCCGCGGGTCAGCTCAACAACGCCACGTCGGAACAGGAGCAGCTCTTCACGCTGGGCCTGCATGACCGTGCGGAGGTGTCGCTGGGCACGGTGGCGTTCGTGATGCGCTACGTGAAGCCGTCGCCGGCCATCCTGGCGACGTCGCTGTCGGACCGCGACTTCGGCTTCTTCAAGATCGCCGCCATCTGCATCCTCGCGGCGGCGGCGTTCGTCGCGGCCATGCTGCTGACGCCGCACACGGAGACGAAGTCCGCGGACGACGTCTTCGAGTCCCAGCAGCGCGTGGCCAAGTTCCTCATCACCCCGGAGAAGAAGGTGGAGGCGAAGAAGCTCCAGCTCTCCGGCGTGGAGGAGGGGGCCAAGGCCAAGGACGAAGAGGGCAAGTTCGGCAAGGAGGAGGCGAAGCAGGAGGAGGCCGCGCCCTCCAAGCCGGGCACCCAGGTGGTGGACAAGTCCAAGAAGGAGAAGGACCGCCAGGTGGTGGGCAAGGTCGGTCTGCTCGGCGCGCTCAAGGGCATGAAGGGTGGCGCTTCCGACGTGTTCGGTCCGGGCGGCATCGGCACCGGCATCAACAACTCGCTGGGCGGCCTCAAGGGCGGCGCGGCCATGGGTGACGCGCACGGCGTGGGCGGCCTGGGTTCGCGTGGCACGGGCAACGGCGGTGGTGGCACGGCGCTGGGCATCGGCGGCCTGGGCACCCAGGGCAATGGCCGGGGCACGGGCGGATCCGGCGGCATCGACCTGGGCGGCCGTGGCAAGTCCGTCACCAAGGTCATCCCCGGCAAGACGACGGTGATTGGCGGCCTGGACAAGGACGTCATCGCCAAGGTCATCCGGCGGCACCAGAATGAAATCAAGTACTGCTACGAGTCGGAGCTGAACAAGAACCCGTCGCTGGCCGGCAAGGTCGCGGTGGCCTTCACCATCGACCCGGCGGGCGCGGTGGCGGACGCCAGCGTGTCCGAGTCCACGCTGGGCAGCTCTCCCGCGGAGCAGTGCATGATCTCCCGCATCCGCCGCTGGAAGTTCCCGGAGCCCAAGGGCGGCGGCGTGGTGAACGTGACGTACCCCTGGCTGTTCTCGCCCTCGGGTGCGGACGCCGCTGAGTAGTCCGGGGCGCACTTCGTAGACTGGAAGACCGAAATGGCGTGGACGAAACGGTCCACGCCATTTTCGTTTTTCCCCGCTGCCGTTTCGTGCCGGGCGTCACTACTGTCCGTGCCACTGCTGCCAGGCGTGCAAGGGAGCAGGAGGACAACGTGACGGGAGGAGTCGTGAGGAAGTCGCTGCTGTTGGCCGCGCTCGCGCTGGCGACGCCGGCCCTGGGGGCCACGCCGCCGGAGGGCGTGCCGTTCGAGCCGCGCCGGGGGTTCTTCACCGAGACCGACGTGGGGGTCTTCTTCACGGTGGGCGGCGAGAACAGCTACTCCAACGCGCAGTCGTATGTGCAGTTGGGCATTGGCTATGACTTGACGGAGCGGCTGTCGCTGGGCGCCCACTTCGCGCTGGGCTCCTCCGCGCAGAACTGCTTCGCGGGCTACCTGCCGGACTCCAACGTCTGCGCGCTGTCCGACAACTTCACCGTGGCCTTCGGCGACCTGACGGCCGCGTACCACGTGCGGCTGGCCAACCGCTTCTACCTGACGCCCAAGGTGGCGGCGGGCTACACGCGGTTGGATCCGACGCCGGTGGATCCGGACCAGGGCGACCCGGGCCGCTCCATCAACGCCTTCAACGCGGGCCTGGGCGTGGGCGTGGAGTACGCCACGTCCTTCGACCACTTCTCCGTGGGCGCGGACCTGCTCGGGCGCTACATCTTCGGGCCCAACATCATGACGTTCGCGGTGTTCCCGCGCGTGAAGTACACGTTCTAGCGAGCCACCTGCCGGGCGTATCCGGCGGGTGTGCAGCCCACGATGCGCCGGAAGTCGCGGATGAAGTGGGCCTGATCGAAGTAGCCCAGCTCCAGCGCCAGCCGCGCCAGCTCTGGAGGTGGCGTTTCGCGCAGCCGCTCCGCGGCTTCATGCAAGCGGTAGCGCTGGATGACCCACTTGGGATTCACGCCCACGTAGCGGTTGAACAGCCGCTGCAACGTGCGCAGGCCCGGGCCTCCGGGTGTGAGCAGGTCCTCCACCTTCGTCACCGCGCGGTCCTCCAGGATGCGCGCGACGAGCCCCTGCACGAGCGCCACGTTCGGATCCGGCGCGGGCATGCGGGCCCGCAGGAAGGCCTCCGCCAGGGCGATGCGCTCGCGGTCCGCGTCTCGCACGACGTCGGTGGCGAGGATGGCCGCCTCCAGCGTCAGCGCCTCCGGGCCCAGCAACGCACCGGGTGAAGCGGTTCGTCGCGTGAGGGCGGACACGGGCGTGCCCACGAAGGGGAAGAAGCCGCCGGGCCGGAACTTGATGCTGAACACGCCGCCCAGCCCCTCCAGCGTGATGGAGAAGCGGCCCGGGTGCGGGCCTCCCACGCGCGACGTGCCGTCCTGGAAGGCCCAGTGCACGGAGGGGTGGCTGAGGCTCTGCTGGAGGTAGGGCGGCTGTCCGCGCAGGTCCCATCGCACGGCCCAGAAGTGTTCGACCCACGGGCTCAGGTCCTCCGCGGGCAGGACGCGGACGTGCTCGAAGTGCCGGGGATCCGGGCGGGGATACAGCAGGCCCCGAGGCTTGCCCGCGTTCGACTCCACCCGCCTTGCCGCCTCCTCCAGGACGTCCGTGTCCTGGCGCGCTTCTACTACCGCTTCGACGGACGTCGGACAGATGCCCCGGCCTGGCGGGCGGATTCAGCTCCGTCGCTCGTGTGCTCACCCTGAAAGTCACCCTCGCGGTTCTTTCCAGGTAATCACATGACCCCCGTTCTCCGTTGCCATGCGCGTGTGTGGGTGCTGGTGCTGTCGTTGCTGTCGGTCCCCGCGCTCGCGCAGGGCGTCCCGAACCTGCCGTCCGCGGAGGAGTGCTGGGGCCAGTCGCCGGACGCGGACCACGACGGCGTGAGCGACAGCTGCGAGCTCCAGGTGGCCGCGGCCTTCATGCCCACGCTGTGGATTGCCCAGGGCGAGAAGGGCGTGGCGCGCCGGCCGTACTTCGCGGCGCGGCCGTTGAACTCCGCCCTGCGCACGCTGCGCATCTTCTACCTGACCGCGTACTACGAGGACCACGGCATCCCCAGTCTGGGCATCTTCAACGTCTTCGCCCACGACGGGGACTCCGAGTTCCAGGTGCTGGATGTGCACTACGCCGACGGCCGCTGGTACCTGGACCAGGCCTTCCTGGCCGCGCACCTGGAGACGGCGTGCGACGCGTCAGGCTGGTACGGCTACGCGCAGCTCGAGTACGCGGGGGCGTACCGGGGCGCGCCGCGCATCTACGTGGCCGGGAACAAGCACGGCTCGTACAACTCGAAGGCCACCTGCGACCGGGGCTGCTTCTTCACCGACAGCTGCTCCCAGGGCCGGCAGGAGTCGTTGGATCCCGGCAACCAGCTCGCGGGCCGCAACGTGGGCTCCATCAGCATCCCGCTGATCAACGCCGTCACCGTCAACGGCCAGACGGAGCGGCTCCTGGACGACGTGGAGTTCAAGGGCTGGGACGACCAGGGGAACCGGAGCAACTCCACGCCGTACCGCGCTCGGCTCGTCCGCTTCGGCTTCTGACGCCGGAACGAAGAAGGGCCGCCACCCGGTGTGATGGGTGACGGCCCCTGGAAGCTTCAGGCGCTCAGCGGAAGGACTACTCCGCGTCGGCGCGCTCTTCGCGCTTGCGCTCGCGCTCGGCGCGGTAGCGGTCGCCCACGGCCAGCGCCTTCTTGCGCATGCGCACGGACTTGGGCGTCACCTCGACGAGCTCGTCGTCGGCGATCCACTCCAGGGCCTTCTCCAGCCCCATCTCGCGCGGCGGGACGAGGATGACGTTCTCGTCGCGGCCGGCGGCGCGGATGTTGGTGAGCTTCTTCTCGCGGCAGCAGTTGACGTTGAGCTCGGACGGGTGCGCGTTCTCGCCGATGATCATCCCCTCGTACACGGTGGTGCCCGCGCCGATGAAGAGCTGACCGCGCTCCTGGATGCTGAACAGCGCGTACGGCACCGTGTCGCCCAGGCGGTCGGAGACCATCGCTCCGTTGGCGCGCTTCGGGATGTAGCCGAACCACGGCTCGAAGCCGTCGAACTGGCTGCTCATGATGCCCTCACCGCGCGTGATGGTGAGGAACTCCGAGCGGAACCCGATGAGGCCGCGCGCGGGGATGCGGAACTGGAGGCGGGTGCGGCCCGAGCCCAGCTGCGCCATGTCCGTCATGCGGCCCTTGCGGGGCCCCAGGCGCTCCGTCACCACGCCCACGCTGTTCTCCGGCACGTCGGCGAAGAGCAGCTCCATGGGCTCGTGGAGCTGGCCGTTCACCGTCTTGGTGATGGGCTCCGGGTTGGAGGCCGTGAGCTCGTAGCCCTCGCGGCGCATGTTCTCGATGATGACCGCCAGCGCCAGTTCGCCACGGCCCACCACGCGGAACGCGTCCGGCGTCGCGGTGTCCTCCACGCGCACGGCCACGTTGCGGTAGGCCTCGCGGTACAGGCGCTCGCGCAGGTTGCGGGAGGTGACGTACTTGCCTTCCTTGCCCGCCAGCGGCCCGTCGTTGACCTTGAAGATCATCATCATCGTGGGCTCGTCCACGGTGATGCGCGGCAGCGCCACGGGCTTCTCGAAGTCCGCGATGGTGTCGCCGATGCTGATTTCCTCGATGCCCGCGATGGAGACGATCTCACCCGGGCCCGCGTCCGGAATCTCCGTGCGCTTCAGGCCGGAGAAGCCGAACAGCTTGACGACCTTGCCCTGCTGCACCTTGCCGCCATCGCGGACGATGGACACGGGCATGTTCGGGGTGATGCGGCCCGCCTGCACGCGACCCACCGCCAGACGGCCGACGTAGTCGTCGTAGTCCAGGTTGGCGACGAGCAGCTGCAGCGTCGTCTGCTCCACCGGGGGCGGGGGCGGGGGCGGGATGTGCTTGATGATGGCGTCGTACAGCGGCTCCAGCGTCTTGCCCGGCACGTCCAGCGACGTGGAGGCCTGACCCTGGCGCGCGACGGTGTAGAGGACGGGCATCTCCAGCTGCTCTTCGTTCGCGCCCAGGTCGATGTAGAGCGAGTACACCAGGTCCAGCACTTCCTTGGCCCGGGCGTCCTGACGGTCGATCTTGTTGATGACCAGCACGGTCTTCAGGCCCATGGCCAGCGCCTTGGTGAGCACGAAGCGCGTCTGGGGCAGGGGACCTTCGGCGGCGTCCACCAGCAGGATGACGCCATCGACCAGGCGCAGACCGCGCTCCACCTCGCCACCGAAGTCGGCGTGGCCCGGCGTGTCGATGATGTTGATCTGCATCCCCTTGTAGGAGACGGCAGTGTTCTTCGCGAGGATGGTGATGCCCTTCTCGCGCTCGAGGTCGTTCGAGTCCATGACCCGCTCGGCCACGTGCTCATTGGAGCGGAAGGTCCCCGCCTGCCGGAGCAGGTGGTCGACGAGGGTGGTCTTGCCGTGGTCGACGTGGGCGACAATGGCGACGTTGCGGATGTTTTCGCGAGAGATCATCAGGACCAACTAACGGAAAAGAAGGTGCGAGGAGAGACGCCCAGAACGGGGTTTCTCAATCCCACCGGAACCCGGAAGGCGGGGGCTTATATGCCGGGGGCTTCCCACCTGCAATGAAGGCGGGTGTCCAGCAGGCAAACAATCAGCCCCCCTGCCTGCTGGGCGCTTATCCCACCTTCGGGGCGACTTCCGCGGTTTCCACGCCCAGCCGCTCCCTCAGGAAGCGCTCCACCCGCAGCTCCACCAGGCCTGGAACTTCCAGTGGGGCGGTATGGGTGCCCTCGGAAATCATCAGGAGCTCAGAGGAGGGGATGCGCTCGGCCATCTTCCGGGACAGCCAGCCGGGGGTGAAGCGGTCCTTCTCCCCGGCGACCACCAGGGTGGGCACGTCCACGTGGTCCAGGTGGTCCTCGGCGGTGTGGTTCGCCAGCGAATCCAGGGTTCGCACGAAGACGACGGGGTCCATGCGTGCCAGATGCGTGAAGTACGGGGCCAGGTCGTTGCGGGCGATGAGGTCCGGGTTCATCTCCAGGCGGATGGCCAGCTGCACCACCAATTCCGTGGTGAGCGCCCCGTGCACGATGCGCGCGGTGTGCCGGGGGAAGCGCTCCACCGCGGCCCTCAGGGTGGGGAAGAGGCGCTTGAGCAGCGTGGAGTCATGGAAGGTGTCCAGCGGCAGGCCGTAGCTGCCGCACACCAGCACCAGCCCCTCCACGCGCCGGGCGTAGCGGCGGTGGAACTCCAGCGCCACCTGCACGCCCATGGAGTGGCCGAAGAGGACGGCCTTGTCCATCTGCGCGGCGTCCATCACCCGCGCCAGGTCGTCGCAGGTGTACGCCATGCCAATGCGTGTGCGGTCCGTGGGGACGGTGCTCTTGCCGTGACCCCGGTAGTGCCAGCGCAGCACTCGGTGGCGCCGGCCCAGGTAGGGCAGGAGGTACTTCCAGGCGAAGCCGTCACAGCCCAGGCCGTCGCACAGCACCATGCCCGGGGCCCCGTCCCCCCGCACCTGGTAGTAGAGGTCCGCGCCGTCCGGCACCCGCAGCGAGTCCTGCCGGAAGGAGACCGCCTGTCCGTGGGGTGCGCTCACGCCTCCACCTCTTCCGTGTCCAGCCCCTCGGGGATGCCCTTGTCCAGCCCGTAGCGGGAGATCTTCAGGAGGAGGTTGGAGCGGCTGATGCCCAGCTCGCGCGACAGCCGGCTCTTGTTGTAGCGGGTGCGCACCAGCCCCTGGTGGATCATCTCCTTCTCCAGGGACTCCACCGCCTCGTGCAGCTTGCCGTGCGCGCGCGGGGCGATGAAGGGCCCGCCGCCGGGGACGACGGCGTCTCGGATGCGGCTGGAGAGCAGGTCCGCGGGGATGGTCTCCAGCTCGCCGCCCAGCACGAGCAGCCGCTCGATTTCGTTCTCCAGCTCGCGGATGTTCCCCGGCCACGCGTACGCGCCCAGGATGCCCAGGGCCTCCGGCGCCAGGCCCCGCGCGCGCTGGCCCTCGCGGTGGTGCTTGCGCAGGAAGTGGTCGATGAGGACGGGCAGGTCGTCCTTGCGCTCGCGCAGGGGCGGCAGCTGCAGGCGGATGACGTTGATGCGGTAGAAGAGGTCCTCGCGGAACTCGCCGCGCTTCACCATCTCGCCCAGGTCCTTGTGGGTGGCGGCGATGACGCGCACGTCGACCTCGCGGGAATGGGTGCCGCCCACCGGCAGGAAGGTGCCCTCCTGGAGCACGCGCAGGAGCTTCACCTGGAGGGCAGGGGACATGTCTCCCACCTCGTCCAGGAAGAAGGTGCCCTGGTCCGCGACCTCGAAGAGGCCCTTCTTGTCCTTGAGCGCGCCGGTGAAGGCGCCGCGGGTGTGCCCGAAGAGGGCGCTCTCCAGCAGGTTGTCGTTGAAGGCGGAGCAGTTCTGCACGACGAACGGCTTGTCCTTGCGCGGGCCGTTGTGGTGGATGGCGCGCGCCACCAGCTCCTTGCCCGTGCCGGACTCGCCGTTGATGAGGACGGTGGAGTCGGAGTGGGCCACCTTCTCCATCAGGCGGAAGACTTCGTTCATGGCCCCGGAGCGGCCGATGATCTTCTCGAAGCGGTAGCGGTTGGACAGCTCGGAGGCCATGGACTGGATGGTCTCCTCCTTGCGCGTGAGCTCCACCTCCTGGTTGGCGATCTCCGTGACCGCGAACTCCAGCAGGTCCGACAGCTTGCTCAGCTCCGAGCCGTCCAGCACTGGCACGCGCTCCGCCGCGCCCTCCAGCTCCAGCATCGCCCCGGGCGCGATGTCGCGCATCTTGCTCAGGAGCACCTGTCCGTCCCCGGGCATGAGCGGCTGCCGGGCGAAGCCCTCCACGAAGAGGAAGCCCTCGTACTCGTTGCGGATGTAGAGCGGCGCGCCCACGATGGACAGGCGCAGGTGGCAGTCGTGGAAGAGCGAGCGGCGCAGGTTCTTGGCGGCCTTGAACTTCTCATGCAGCACCCGCACCGACTGGGCACACCGCCGCATCCCCTCCCGCGCCCCCAGCGAGTGGCGGCAGAAGTCGTTGGGCGGCGGGATGAAATCCCCGCGCTGCCAGTCGTGCACCAGGCCGTTGCGATCCGCGAACGAAAGCTCCACCTGCCACCACTTGCGGATGACATCCCTCAACATGACAATGGTGTGCAGATTCTGATGCTTCTCGAAGTCCATCCCCGCGTCCCTCGGCCTGTTGCGGATCAGGACAACGGATCTACGGGGTTGTCCGAAATCAATCCAGCGGCACCTGTCTGAATAACGGCGCCAATGGCGTACCCTGGTTCCCTGTGAGCGCACCCCCACATACACACGGCAGGGCCGGGCACGGTCATTCGCACGACCACGACCATGACCACTCGCACCATGGGCATTCGCACGGCCATGGGCACGGTCATTCGCACGGTCCCCGCAAGGGCGGGCTGGCGGAGGAGCGGCGCAAGGACCGGCGGCGGCTGCTGTTCGCGCTGGGGCTGACGGCGACCATCATGGTGGCGGAGGCGGTGGGTGGCTTCCTCACCAACTCGCTGGCGCTGCTCTCCGACGCCGGGCACATGCTGACGGACGTGTCGGCCATGGTCCTGAGCCTGCTGGCGCTCTGGTTCGCCGGGCGGCCCGCGGACCTGAAGAAGACCTACGGCTACTACCGGATGGAGATTCTGAGCGCGCTCCTCAACGGGGTGCTGCTGCTGGTCATCACCATCTTCATCCTGATGGAGGCCTGGCAGCGCATGCGCACGCCCGCTCCGGTGGAGTTGGGGCCCATGGCGCTGGTGGCGGGAATTGGCCTGGTGGCGAACCTGGCGGCGCTGGGCTTCCTGCACCAGACGCACTCCATGAACGTGCGCGGTGCGTTCCTGCACGTGCTGGGGGACACGCTGTCCTCGGTAGGCGTGCTGATTGGCGCGGGCGTGATGTGGTGGACCGGCTGGTACGTCGTGGACCCCATCATCTCCGTGCTGATTTCGATGATCATCGTCGTGGGCGCGCTGCGGCTGGTGAAGGACGCGGTGGACGTGCTCCTGGAGGCGGTGCCCGCGCACGTGGACCTGGAGCAGGTGCGCGACCTCATGGGAAAGGTGCCGGGCGTGCAGGCGGTGCACGACCTGCACGTGTGGACCATCTCCAGCGGCATGTACGCGCTGTCCGCGCACCTGGTGGTGGCGGACCCCATGGTCTGCAACAACGACGACATCCTGTCCGCGGTGAAGCACGACCTCTTCGACCGCTTCGGCATCGACCACACGACCATCCAGATTGAGAGCCAGTCCTACGCCCACCTGGGCGAAGTGCACTGACTCACGCTTGCGAAAGGCGCGCGGGGAGGGAATCCTCGCGGGCCTCTATGAGCGTGCTGGACAAGGTGTTGTCGCTGCGGCCGGGCAATGTGGTGGCGCGGGTGGGCCCGGGCTCCCGGGTGCCCCTGTTGGATCCACGAGAGTTGCTTGCGGCGCTGGAATCCACGCCCATGGCGCTGCCGTGCCTGCCGGTGTTGTCCAAGGGCTCGCTGCCGGGCCTGTTGGGCGCAGCCCGCGCGGAGGACTCGGTGCTGGGCCTCTCCTGCCCGCACCCCCTGGCGGACCGGGGCGCGCCGGAGCGCTTCGTGAGGGCGGTGCACGCGGCGGCGCAGGAGGCCGAGCACACCCGGCCCCTGTTCCTCCAGGCCGGCCCCCTTCGAGTCACTTCCACGGACGCGGACGTGCTGGATGCCCTGCAGGACGGCATCTTCCGCGTGGTGGACGCGGGCTTCGCGCTGGTGTCGTTGGACCTGTCGCGCCTCACCTCCTACGAGGCCGTGGAGGCGGTGAACGCGCTGGTGGGCCCGCTCAAGGAGCGCGAGCTGTCGCTGGAGGTGTCCCCGCCCCAGCTGTCCTCCGGCGGGCTGGTGGACGCGTGCGCGACGCTGCTGGAGGGGCTGGCGCAGTGGCAGGTCCCGCTGCGCTTCCTGCGCGTGTCGGACGCCCAACTGGGAGAGGGCGAGCTGGACGTGGATCTGCTGCGGCAGGTGGTGGAGACGGCCGCGGCGAAGGGCGTGTCGGTGTCGGTGGCCGAGTCCTCCACCGGACCCGCGCGGGGGCTGTCCAGCTACGTGGCCGTGGGTGTACGCAAGGTGGACCGGGGAGGGCCCTTCGGTCCGCTGGCCCTGCGCGCCTGGCCTCCGGAGGTCCGCGAGGCGGTAGTTGCGCGGGCGCAGGCGGCGGGCATGCCGGCCGGGGAGCTGCTCTCCGTCCTGGAGGAGGGGCTGCCGCCCCTGTCGTCCTCGGCCCGGGAGACGCTGGAGGCGCTGTCCTTCGCGGAGGCCACGGAGGCGCTGGTGGCGTTGGGGGCGCACCGGTCCTCGTCGGTGGCCATGGCGTTCCTCGCGAAGCCGGGCGGGGACCTGGGCTAGAAGGGCGCGCATGCGCATCGTTGCAGGCAGCGCGAAGGGTCGGGCCCTGACGGGGCCCAAGCCGTCGTCCGAACACATCCGCCCCACGGCGGACCGGGTCCGGGAAACCATCTTCAACATGCTGGGCCAGTTCCTGGACGGCCAGGCCGTGCTGGACCTGTACGCGGGCACCGGCGCCCTGGGGCTGGAGGCCCTGTCGCGGGGCGCGGGGCGGCTGGTGCTGGTGGACCAGGACCGCGAGGCCCTGGCCCTGTGCCGGAAGAACACCGACGCGCTGGGCTTCGCCGCCCAGGTGTCCATCCTGGCGCAGCCCGTGGTCCGCGCGCTGGAGACGCTGGGCAAGCAGGGGGCGAAGTTCGACCTCGTCTTCGCGGATCCGCCCTACGCGGCGCGCGTGGTGGAGACGGTGCTGGAGGCGGTGGTGGCCGCGGGCGTGGTGACGCCGGGCGGCACGGTGATGGTGGAGCACGACAAGCGGGAAGCGGCCCCGGAGGCCCACTCGGGGCTCGCCCTGGAGGACCAGCGCCGCTTCGGGGACACCCTGGTGAGCTTCTACCGGGCCCCGTGACGTGCGCTTGACCGGCCCCGTGGGCCCGCCGAGACTTCAACGCACCCATGCCGGTCGCCATCTATCCTGGTTCGTTCGATCCGCTCACCAACGGGCACCTGAGCCTCATTCAGCGCAGCCTGAAGATGTTCGACCGGCTCATCGTCGCCATCGCGGTGAACCCGAAGAAGACGCCCCTCTTCAGCCAGGAGGAGCGCATCGAGCTCATCCGTGAAGCGGTGAACGACCCCCGCGTGGAGGTGGACGCCTTCCACGGCCTGCTGGTGGACTACGTGCACCAGCGCAACGTGAGCGTCGTCATCCGCGGGCTGCGCGCGGTGTCGGACTTCGAATACGAGTTCCAGCTGGCGAACATGAACCGCAAGCTGGCGCCGGACATCGACACCGTCTTCATGATGACGGGTGAGGACTACTTCTACATCTCCTCGCAGCTGGTCCGGGAGGTCGCGACCTTCGGGGGGAACGTGGATGGGCTCGTCCCCCCGAACGTCAACGCGGGGCTGAAGAAGAAGTTCGGCCCGAAACCCTAGGGTCGTTCCGGAGGGGCAGCCGGCCCCCATGGCGCGCGAGCGGGCTTGTCCGGCTCGGGAGTTCCGCGCTACGCAGGGCGCATGAAACTCGCCCGCCGGCTGCAAGCCATCAAGCCTTCCGCCACCCTGGCCCTCAACGCCCGCGCCAAGGCGCTCGCCGCGAGCGGCAAGGACGTGGTGGTGCTCGCCGCCGGTGAGCCGGACTTCGACACGCCGGAGTTCGTGAAGCAGGCGGCCATCGACGCGCTCCGTACGGGCTTCACCAAGTACACCGCCACCGCGGGCATGCCGGAGCTGCGCGAGGCCGTCTGCCGCAAGCTGGAGAAAGACAACGGCCTGAAGTACGCGGTGGATCAGGTGGTGGTGACGGCGGGCGGCAAGCAGTCGCTCTACAACTGCTTCCAGGCGCTGCTGGACGAAGGCGACGAGGTCATCATCTTCGCGCCGTACTGGGTGAGCTACCCGGACATGGTGCACCTGGCGGGCGGCACGCCGGTCATCGTCCCCACGCGCGAGGAGGACGGCTACGCGCCGGACCCCGCCGCCATCAAGAAGGCGCTCACCCCGCGCACGCGCGCCATCGTGCTCAACAGCCCGGCCAACCCCACGGGCGCGGTGTACTCGCGCGCCACGCTGGAGGGCATTGCCGACGCGGTGCGCGGCCATGACTGCATCATCGTCACCGACGACATGTACGAGAAGCTCCTCTACACGGGGGAGCCGTTCCTCAACCTGGGCAACGTGGCGCCGGACCTGGTGCCCCGGCTGCTGCTGTCCAACGGCCTGTCCAAGTCCCACGCGATGACGGGCTGGCGGCTGGGCTACGCGGCGGGGCCCAAGGCGCTCATCACCGGCATGCAGCTGGTGCAGGACCAGTCCACCTCCAACGCGTCCTCCATCACGCAGAAGGCGGCGCTGGCGGCGCTCAATGGCCCCACGGACACCATCACCGCGATGGTGAACGAGTACCGCGAGCGCCGGGATCTGTTCGTCGCGGGACTCAATGCCATCCCCGGCATCCGCTGCCGGCTGCCGGAAGGCGCCTTCTACGCGATGGCGGACGTGCGGGGCCTGCTGGGCAAGACGTACAAGGGCAAGCCGCTGACGGACTCGCTCCAGCTCTCCGAGGCGCTGCTCAACGACTTCCTCGTGGCGGCGGTGCCGGGAGACCCGTTCGGTGCGCCGGGCTACATCCGCATGAGCTTCGTCACCTCTCGCGAGGTGCTGCAGAAGGGCCTGACGCGCCTGCGGGACTTTGTCGCGGCGCTGGGCTGACGGCGGAAACGGTCGTTGCGCCCGGCAACTTTCCGGAGCCGGAGTGAATTGATGCTCACACGGTACGTCGGAGGGGTGGCATAGGGCACGCGGGCCGGTTCCCCGTGACCTGGTGCCCGCAGTCAACAGCCGGACGCGGCCCCGTCCCCAACCGGAAGAGCTCAGACATGAAGATGAATCGACGGGGCGCGCTCTGTGCGCTGCTCCTGGCGTTGGTGTGCGCCTGCGACCCGAAGGATGCGCCAACGGACCCTGGCGGCCCCGTCATCCAGACGGGCAAGGTCGCGGGGACGACGCGGACGGAAGACGGGCAGACGCTGTCGGGCGTCCTGGTCAAGGCCGAGGGCACGGATGCCAGCGCCACCACGGATGCCCAGGGCACGTTCACCCTGTACGGGTTGAAGCCCGGCGCGCATTCCATCGTGGCGTCCCGGAAGGACTACCTGCCCGCCACCCAGGCGGTGGAGGTGAAGGCGGACGAGACGGCGACGGTGGCGCTCGTGCTGGCCGTGTCGGAGGGCCGTGTGGCGGGGACCGTCCAACTCGACGATGCGACCTCCCATGAGGGCATCACCGTCACGCTCGATGACTCGGGCCTGAGCACCACGACGGATGCCTCGGGTGCGTTCGCGCTGGAGAATGTGAGGCGGGGGGCGTGGCGCCTCGTCGCGTCCAAGGCGGACTACCTCGCGAGGTACGAGGTGATCACCGTGCGCGGTGACGAGACGACCTCCATGGCGCTCAAGCTGGCGCGCGCGACGAGCCGTATCACCGGGACGGTCCGCTTCGACGACGCGGCGTCGCACCAGGGAATCACCGTGTCGCTCCAGGGGACGAAGGTGAGCACGACGACGGATGCGTCCGGCGCGTTCGTGCTGGAGAACGTGAAGACGGGCACCTGGCGCATCGTCGCGTCTCAGGCGGACTACGTCGCCCGGGAGGCGGAGGTGGAGGTGCACGCGGACGCTGCGGCGACGGTGGCGCTCACGCTGACGCGCGCGGCGGGCCGGGTGGAGGGGAAGGTGCTGCTCGACGGGGCCAGCTCGCACGAGGGCATCACCGTCTCCATCGTGGGCACGGACGCGAGCACGACCACGGATGCGTCCGGTGCGTTCGTGCTGGGCTACGTGAAGACGGGCCTCTGGGTCCTCCAGGCGACGAAGGAGAACTACCTACCGCGAGCGCAGGAGGTGACGGTCCTCGCGGGCCTGCCGGCGACGGTGTCGTTCACGCTGATGCAGCAGGTGGGCCGCGTGACGGGCACCGTCCGCATGGCGGACAACAGCTCGCTGGAGGGCGTGCTCATCTCCGCCACGGGCACCACCGAGACCACGGTGACGGACGCGCAGGGCGTCTACACGCTGTTCGCGGTGCCCGCGGGCGCCCGGACGGTAACGGCGCGCAAGAGCCACTACACGCAGGGCACGCAGGCCGTGACGGTGGTGCGCGACGAGTCGCGCCGGGCGGACTTCGAGCTGGCCCGCGTGGACGGGCCTCCGGCGGTCACCTTTCCCATGCTGTCGGTGCAGGGCGGCGCGCTCGTGCTCAAGGGCGGACCCTTCGGCTTCGTGCGCGGTGCGAGCTCCGTGACGGTGGGCGGGGTAACGGTGACGGAGTACTCCACCTGGACGGAGGAGCTGATCGTCGCCCAGGTCCCCGCGTCGCTCGCCTCGGGTGAGCAGCCGGTGGTGGTGACGATGGCTGCCCCCTGGCGTCCCGCGGTCTCCGGCTCGGTGCGGGTCCTGCGGGCCCAGACCGTGAGCGCGGCCAACGACTGGGGCGTGGCCGTCCGGACGGATGGGACCGTCGCGGCCTGGGGCAGCACGCCCTCGGGCCTGGGGGACCTGAAAGGCGTGGTGAGCGTCGGGGCGGTCTGGCTCCAGGGCGTCGCGCTGCTGAAGGACGGCTCCGTGGCGTCGTGGGGTTCGAGGAACGAAGGCCGGCCCGACGTGCACGACGGCGTCGCCGTGGCCGCGGCCGGACTGACCCGGTTCGTGCTCCGGGCGGATGGCACCCTCATGATGTGGGGCGCCAGCGTCTATGGCGAGGACTCCCCGCCCGCCGGGCTGAAGGACGTGGTGGGCATCCACGGCGGCTTCAGCCACGTCGTCGCCGTCACGAAGGATGGCCGCGCGGTGGCCTGGGGGCAGGGCAGCTACGACGCCACGAAGGTGCCGGCGGACCTCTCGAACGTCGTGGCGGTGGCGCCCGCGGGCTTCCACAACGTGGCGCTGCGCCAGGACGGCACCGTGGCGGCGTGGGGCTCCAACGTCTATGGCGAGGGTAACGTCCCAGGCGGCCTCAAGAACGTCGTCTCCGTCGCGGCCGGGCAGTTCCACAGCTACGCCCTCCAGAAGGACGGCACGGTGTGGTGCTGGGGTAACAACGACGGCGGGCGCTGCAACGTCCCCGCGGGGCTGACCGGCGTGGCGGAGGTGATCAACATCGGGAACGGGGAGGGGTCCATCGCGCTCAAGCAGGACGGGACCCTGGTGAGCTGGGGGACCACCTACGGCTTCAGTCGTCCTCCCGGAGGACTCGTCGTGGTGGTGCCGCCCCGCTAGCCCCGTGGGAATGACGTCGCAGTGAAGGAAAGAAGCGGTCTGGAAGGATGAATCGCCAGGCCGCTTCCGCGTCCAGGAGCTGACTGGACGCACCGCCGAGCCCCTCCGAGGGCCAGATGCTGAAGTCCTCGCGCCGGCCGGAGCGCGCTCACCCAGGAAGAACCCCCATGATGACGTTGAAGACGCGAAGCAGCGTGCTCTGCGCGCTGTTGATGGCCGTGGTGTTGTCCGCGTGCGATCCCGAGATCGAGCTTGTCGATGATCCGGCCGATAAGGAGCCCCGGCCCGGGCGGGTGACGGGCGTCGTGCTGACGGAGCAAGGCGAACCTCTCAAGGACTTCGAGGTCACCCTCCTGGAGACCGACAAGACGGTCATCTCGGACGCGCAGGGCAAGTTCACCTTCGAGTCGCTCCCTCCGGGCAACTACACCCTGATGGCCGCGGGGCCGGGCTACGACGTGGAGCAGCAGGAGGTCGAGGTGGAGGCGGGCATGACCCTCGCCATGTCCTTCAACCTGAAGGCCACCATCATCCGCGTGTCCGGCAAGGTCCAGCAGGCGGACGGGACGGCGCTCGTCGGCGTCTACATCTCCGTCCTGGACCACGAGACGAAGGAGGTCCTGGAGCGCGCGACCACGAATACGTCCGGGGAGTTCTCCGTGGACCTGGCGCCCGGCCTCTACACGATTGAAGCCGAGCGTGA
The DNA here is from genome assembly GCF_003668955.1 of Corallococcus sp. AB038B. NCBI lineage: Bacteria > Pseudomonadati > Myxococcota > Myxococcia > Myxococcales > Myxococcaceae > Corallococcus > Corallococcus sp. AB038B. The sequence continues at coordinate 292,186 of NZ_RAWO01000002.1, forward strand.
TGGCTTCGAGACGTACTCGGACCTCCTGATCGTGATCCAGGACCCGGATCCCGTGAGCATCACCCTGCAGCCGGCGGGGTAACGGAAGCAGCGGAGCGCCCGGTGGGAACGCCGGGCGCTCCTTGGCGTCTTCAGTCCGTGTACGCGAAGGCGTGCCAGCTCAGGTCCGGGCTGCCGCGGAAGAGGAAGATGGCCGCGTGGCCGGAGAGGTTGCCCACCGCGGCCCAGGTGTCCTTGAGCGCGCGCGGATCCAGGCCCAGGCGCGCGGGCGGCTTGCCGTACTTCTTCTCCATCTCCGCGATGGGCAGCACTTCGATGTCGTAGAGGGTGACCAGGTCCGTGCGCCGCGAGCGCAGCTGCTTCACCCACGCCTGCACCAGCTCGTCGGGCGTGTTGAAGCGCTTGTCCTCCAGCTGGAACGGGAAGCTCAGCTCCGTGGACGCGTTGCGCACATCCCCCGTGAGCAGGCTCTGGAAGAGGAAGCGCGCCTCGTTGTGGATCACCGAACGGGCGATGCCCTCGGGGGACAGGTCCTCTTCGGTGGGACGCGAGGCTTCGCGACCCGGGGCCAGCTGGACGGTGCCCGCGGAGGAGGGGGTGGCCGGCGTGGGCGGCCGCGCCGTGGGGGACATGGGCACGGAGCCCGGAGGCGGGGTGGGGGCGGGCGTGGGCTTGCGAGGGGCCGGAGTGGGAGCCGCCGCTGGAGCCTGGGCCGCGGGCGGCTGCTGGGCCTCCGCGGGGGCGGGCGTCGGAGCCGGAGTGGGCGCGGCGGGGGCTGGCGCCGGGGTCGGCTCGGCGGGAGCGGGCGTGGCGGCCGGAGCGGTGTCCTGGGCGAGGGCGGGCACGGAGAGAAGGACGAGCAGGGCCAGGGGCCAGCGACGCATGAAACCTCCGGAGGGAAGCGCGGCAGCGTAGCAGAGGACGCCGGGCCGGGGTCTCCCGAGCAAGCAGGCATCGGACGGTCTCTTCGGATGCCACAACGCACCGCGTGCATGTGGCGGCGGACGTTGGTATGGGGGGCGCCCGATGCCCAAGCGTACCGATATCCGGAAGGTTCTCGTGATTGGCTCGGGCCCGATTGTCATCGGGCAGGCCGTCGAGTTCGACTACTCAGGCACCCAGGCGATCAAGGCGCTTCGGGACGAGGGCGTGGAGGTGGTGCTGCTCAACAGCAACCCCGCCACGGTGATGACGGACCCAGAGTTCGCGCACCGCACCTACATTGAACCCATCACCGTGGAGGCGGCGGAGAAGATTCTCGCCGCCGAGCGCCCGGATTCGCTGCTGCCCACCATGGGCGGGCAGACGGCGCTGAACCTGGCCAAGGCGCTCGCGGAGAAGGGCATCCTGGAGAAGTACGGGGTGCGGCTCATTGGCGCGTCCCTGGAGGCCATCAACAAGGCCGAGGACCGCCAGCTCTTCAAGGCGGCCATGCAGAAGATTGGCGTGGCGCTGCCCAAGAGCGGCTACGCGACGACGCTCACGGACGCCATGGCGCTGGTGGAGGAGATTGGCTTCCCGGCCATCATCCGTCCGTCCTTCACGTTGGGCGGCACGGGCGGCGGCATCGCGTACAACCGCGAGGAGTTCGAGGCCATCTGCCGCTCGGGCCTCAAGGCGAGCCCCACCTCCACCATCCTCGTGGAGGAGAGCGTGCTCGGCTGGAAGGAGTACGAGCTGGAGGTGGTCCGCGACTCCGCGGACAACGTCATCATCATCTGCTCCATCGAGAACCTGGATCCGATGGGCGTGCACACCGGTGACTCCATCACCGTGGCGCCGGCGCAGACGCTGACGGACCGCGAGTACCAGCGCATGCGGCAGGCGTCGCTGGCCATCATCCGCGAGATTGGCGTCGACACGGGTGGCTCCAACATCCAGTTCGGCATCCACCCGGGTGACGGCCGCATGGTCGTCATTGAAATGAACCCGCGCGTGTCGCGCTCCAGCGCGCTGGCGTCCAAGGCGACGGGCTACCCCATCGCGAAGATCGCCGCGAAGCTGGCGCTGGGCTACACGCTGGATGAATTGCGCAACGACATCACCCGCGACACGCCGGCCTCCTTCGAGCCGACGCTGGACTACGTGGTGGTGAAGGTGCCGCGCTTCAACTTCGAGAAGTTCCCCAAGGCGGACCGCACGCTGACCACGAGCATGCGCTCGGTGGGCGAGGTGATGGCCATTGGCCGCACCTTCCCCGAGGCGTACATGAAGGCGCTGCGCTCCATGGAGCTGGGGCGCGTGGGCCTGGAGTCGCCGGAGCTGCCCACGGAGAAGGAAGAGCGGGAGAAGGTGCTGCACGAGGGCCTGCGCGTGCCCCGTCCGGAGCGCCCGTGGTTCGTGGCGCAGGCCTTCCGCGAGGGCATGACGGTGGAGCAGGTGCACCAGCTCTCCGCCATCGACCCGTGGTTCCTGCGGCACATCGAGGCGCTGGTGCACGAGGCGCAGTCGCTGGCGGACATTGGCCGCCTGGATCACCTGGCGGACGACGTGCTCCGTCAGGCGAAGGCGCACGGCTTCTCCGACAAGTACCTGGGCAACCTGATGGGCTACCCGGAGGCGGAGGTGCGGGCGCACCGTCACTCGCGCGGCATCCGTCCGGTGTTCAAGCGGGTGGACACCTGCGCCGCGGAGTTCGAGGCGTACACGCCCTACCTGTACTCCACCTACGAGGAGGAGGACGAGGCGCCCCCCACGGACCGGCAGAAGGTCCTGATTCTGGGCAGCGGCCCCATCCGCATCGGACAGGGCATCGAGTTCGACTACGCGTGCGTGCACGCGGCCTTCGCGCTGCGCGAGGCCGGGTACGAGACGGTGATGGTCAACTGCAACCCGGAGACGGTGTCCACGGACTACGACACGTCCGACCGCCTCTACTTCGAGCCGCTGACGATTGAAGACGTGCTGGAGGTGTCCCAGCGCGAGAAGCCGGTGGGCGCCATCGTGCAGTTCGGCGGGCAGACGCCGCTGCGCCTGAGCGTGCCGCTGGAGCAGGCGGGGCTGCCGATTCTTGGCACTTCGCCGGACGCCATCGACCGGGCGGAGGACCGCGAGAAGTTCTCCAAGCTGATTGAGAAGCTGGGCCTGAAGCAGCCGGAGAACGGCGTCGCGCGCAGCCACGCGGAGGCCTTCAAGGTGGCCGAGCGGATTGGCTACCCGGTGATGGTGCGTCCGTCGTACGTGCTGGGCGGCCGGGCGATGGAGACGGTCTACGACGCGTCCAGCCTGGAGCGCTACATGCGCGAGGCGGTGAGCGCGTCGCCGGAGCACCCGGTGCTGATTGATCGCTTCCTGAAGGACGCCATCGAAGTGGACCTGGACCTGGTGGCGGACCGCACGGGGCAGGTGCTGATTGGCGGCGTGCTGGAGCACATCCAAGAGGCGGGCGTGCACTCGGGTGACGCGGCGGCGACGCTGCCTCCGCACTCGCTGTCGCCGGACCTGGTGGAGCGGATGAAGGACCAGGCCATCTCCATGGCGCGCGAGCTGGGCGTGGTGGGCCTGATGAACGTGCAGTTCGCCATCCAGGGGAAGAACATCTACATCCTGGAAGTGAACCCGCGCGCGAGCCGCACGGTGCCGTTCATCTCCAAGGCGACGGGCGTCCCGATGGCGAAGATTGCCGCGCTCTGCATGGTGGGCAAGACGTTGAAGGAACTGGACCGCACGGAGGAGCCGGAGTTCCGGCACGTGGCGGTGAAGGAGAGCGTCTTCCCGTTCGCGCGCTTCGCCGGGGTGGACGTGATTCTGGGCCCGGAGATGAAGTCCACGGGCGAGGTCATGGGCCTGGCGGAGGACTACGCCTCCGCGTTCGCGAAGAGCCAGCTGGCGGCGGGCGTGAAGCTGCCCAAGAGCGGCCGGGTGTTCATCTCCGTGAAGGACGAGGACAAGCCGGCGGTGGTGGACCTGGCGCGGCGTCTGCGGTCGATGGGCTTCACCCTGACGGCGACGGCGGGCACGCACGACTACCTGCTGACGAAGGGCATCGAGTCGCAGCGGGTGCAGAAGGTGAAGGAGGGCCGGCCGAACATCGTCGACAAGATCGTCGACGGGGAGATCGTCCTGGTCATCAACACCACCTTCGGCAAGCAGGAGATCTCCGACAGCTTCTCCATCCGGCGTGAGGCGCTGATGCACTCGGTGCCGTACTACACGACGGTGCAGGCGGCGCGCATGGCGGTGGGAGCGCTGGAGTCGCTGAAGCGCTCGGACCTCGCCGTGAAGCCGCTGCAGAGCTACCTGTACGGTGAGAACGGCGTGCCCCCGGCGCGCCGGTAGTCCCGTGAAGACTCGCGGCCCCTGTGTGTTGGGGGCCGCGTGTTTCACTCGCGTCGCGACCCGGGGGAAGCACCCGCCTTGCTATGACTTGCATGGCTTGGCTGTTTTCACGCATTTGAAGACATGTCCTGGAGGGCGCACCGGATGAAGGCGTGCGTCCTGGCGTGCTATGTCCATGCGCATCGCGCGGGGGGCTTCCGCGTGGCGCTGCATGGGTGGGGGGCCCCGCCCGTCGAGGTGAGGCTTCCTTCATGGTGTTCCTGCTCCCGCTTGGAGTGGACGGTGCGACGTTGGACCGTCGCCCCTGGGTCTCCGTCTCCATCGCCGCCATCTGTGCCGTGGCCTTCTTCATCACCTGGGTGGTTCCCTCGAACCCGGGCGGGGTGGGTGAGGGCGAGATTCGCGAGCTGCTCCAGGAGACGCTCGCCCATCCCGACCTGGAGCTGCCCACAGGCTGCACCGCGCTGCTCAGTGCGCACGGCAAGGCGCTGCTGGCCCAGTTGAAGAAGGAGGCGGAGGCGCCAGCCTGGGACGTGGATGTGAATGCGCTCCAGGCGCGGCTCGACGCGCACTGTGCGAGCGTCCTGGAGGCGAGGGATTCGGGTCTGCTCAACCGCCTGGGGCTCGTGCCCGCTCGGGGCCTGCTGCAATGGGGCTGGCTGACGTACATGTTCCTGCACCTCGGGTGGATGCACCTGCTGGGGAACCTGCTGTTCTTCTACGTCGTGGGGTTGCTGCTCGAGGATGCCTGGGGACGGCCGCTGTTCGCGGCCTTCTACGGGGTAGGGGGCCTGGTGGCGGGGATTGCCCACTTCGCGCTCGACACGCAATCCCAGACATTGATGGTCGGTGCCTCCGGAGCGGTGGCGGCGTGCATGGGCGCGTTCTGTCTGCGCTTCGCCATGCGCAAGGTCCGCGTGGGCTACCTCTTCTGGTTCCTGAAAATCTGGCGCGGCACCTTCGGTGTTCCGGGCTGGCTGTGGGCGGGCCTCTGGTTCGGCAACCAGGTGCTCGACTTCCTCTGGGGCAACAACACGGGCGTCGCGGTGATGGCTCACATTGGTGGGTTCGTCTTCGGCTTCGGCGCGGCCAGCGCGTTGCGTGTGACACGCATGGAGGAGCGCTTCGTCGCCCCCGCCATCGCCGCGCGTGAAGGGGGCTGGGTGGCGGACCCGCGCATGCTGGAGGCTCAGACGGCGCTGGACGGCGGCGACCGGGAGAAGGCAAGGGCGACCTTCCAGCGCATCCTGGCGGACCATCCGGACAACACCGAGGCGCTGCTCTTCCTGGGGCGGATGGAGCTGGAGGACGGCCGGGTGCCTTCCGGCTCCGCGCGGGTGGAAAAGGCGCTGCAACTGCTGGTGGGACATGAGGTCCCCGAACCGCTCTGGCACGCGGTGGACCAGTTGGGGGAGCTGTTCCCCGTGGACCGGCTGCGCCCGGGTGTCGCCTGGCGCGTGGCGCAGGGCATGGACCAGGAGGGGGCTCCCTCCAACTCAGTGGGGATGGCCGAGTCGCTCTACGCCGCGGCCGGCAAGGGCACTGGCGCCATGGCGGTGCGCGCCCTGATTCGAGCCGCGGAGCTGCGGCTGGCGCGCCGCGACGCGCCGGAGAAGGCAACGGAATACCTGACCCGGGCGAAGCCGATGGCGACAGGCGATGCCGCCGCGTTGGCGGAACGGATCGGCCAGCTGGAGTTGGAGGCGGTCCGGATGGAGGCGCGGATGAAGGACCGGGGAATCGCCCTGGACACGGAGTCCTCCACGCCAAGGACTCAAGCAGTCGCGGCCCTGGCGCCCGAGTCGTCCGGAGGCTCCACGCTGCCCCCGCGAATCATCCCCTGTCGCATCCTGGGGCTGTCCGACAAGGCCCTGATGGTGGAGGCCCAGGGAGGACAGCGCCGGTCGCTGGCCGTCACGGAGGTCATGGCGGTGGCCGTGGGAATGCTGCCCATCGCCGGGCCCGAAGGGGCGGCCCCGCGGCAGACGGTGCTCACCGACCTGGTGGTGTCCTGGGGCGACCTGTCGCGAGGGCCGACCGTGCTGCGCATCCCGGCCGCCGGGCTCGGGTTGCCAGAGCGCTATCCTGGCCTCGCGCCGCGAGACGCCTACGCGCGCTTCCTGTCGGCGCTGCTGGAGCACTCCAGCGCCAACGCCCTGCCGGACGCGCCCACGCTGGCCGAGGGCCGCTATCCACGCTTCGCCACCGAGGGCGAGCTCACGGCGCACTACTATGGGCAGGAGTCCGCGGCGGCCTGATGCTGGAATGGAGCGGGTTGTAGGTGCTTGGAAGCACATGGCCTCCTGTTCAATCCAGCTCCCTCCGTGGTATCCGCATACTTTTGCGCCCCGCGAGGCCGGGGCCCGGTCCGCTCCCGAGACGTACGCATGCAACCACTGACACGAGGGGTCTTGTCATGACGTCGGCAACTATTCTCCGCTGGCGGTCCCCCACGTTCCGTCTCTTGATTCCCGCGACGTTGTCGGTGGGCCTGTTGACCAGCTGCGAAAGCCCCCAGGACAAGGTTGTTCGTGGCTTGATGGAGACCAAGGCGTGTAACGGCTGTCAGTTGGTCGGGGTGCGACTGGAAGGGGCTGTGTTGCCAGGGGCTCAGCTCCGGGACGCCGCCCTGCGGGAAGCACAGCTAGCCCGGGCGAATCTGCGTGGCGCGGACCTGAGTGGGGCCTCGCTGGCTGCGACCGACCTGCGGCATGCCGAGTTGCAAGGCGCCCTCTTCGAAGGGGCCTATCTGACAGGCACCCAATTCCAGGACGCCAATCTGGAAGGGGCGGACCTTCGTGCGGCACGCTCCCTGGAAAGCGCTGACTTCACAGGTGCGAATCTGCGGAAGGCTCAGCTTTCAGGCAGCAGTTTTTTTGGCCCAGACGGTCCGTATCAGCGCACCGAGCGCTCCCACTTCTACTCTGTCCCCAGCGGTGGGGCGAGCTTGCCTCGGGCGGACCTGCGAGCCGCGGACTTGAAGAACGCGGTCCTCGCATCCTGCAACCTGCAAGGCGCCCAACTTCAGGGCGCCAGCTTGCGCGATGCTTCGCTGGAGGGCGCTGACCTTCGCGGCGCGAATCTCCAGGATGCGGACCTGCATGGAGCCCGGCTTGAGCGAGCCATCTGGGTGGATGGCACACGCTGTGGGCCTGGCTCCATTGGCCGCTGCACCCCCGAGAAGCCATGACCGTCCGTCTCAGCGTCTCAGGCTGTTGATCTGCTCCTCGATGAGGGCGCGGACCTTGGGATACAGCTTTTTTCGGCTGACGGAATGTGAAACCCGCATGAAGTAGGACAAGCCTCCGATAGAAACGGGAGGCGTGAACTCAAGCTTGTTCCGAGCAAGGGGGGACGGTTCAACAGCCTTATAGGGAACGTTCATGCCGCTCGCCTTGGGAAGAGCCTGCATGAACGGAGAAGAAACCAGGGTGACCTCCAATTGCCCGACGCTTCGTTCCTTGAGAATGCCAACATGGGTCTCGAGCACTGCGCACAGCTCCGCGAGTGCCGCGACCGCTGGAATGCTGATCATTCCGCTGGCCTCGCGGAAGAGTCTCCCCGGATCGGTTGGAAGCGCCATCAGATTGGACGGCAGGTACTTGTTTGCTTTCAGCCAGACCACCAGCCAGTCAAGTGTGCGCCGGATCGTGGTGACGGTTTTTCCCTGTTCGGCGATCAGCGTGCTCACAGGGGCATGATTCGCCAGAAGGGTGAAGACGAGGTTCATCAAATCAGTTCGAGCGACGGTACTGGCATATCTGGCTTCACACTTTTCCAGCCGGCCAACGAAGTTGTCGAAGTTGGCATCAAGATGGAACTGCGCGTACTTGTCCTCCTTGGTGACGTCGACGTCGACGATCCGGTTCGCGAAGGGCGATTGCGCGTACTGGGCCTTGGGGGATGAAGTCGTGTTGTCGAATTTGTGGATCTGTTGCTCAAGGACCTGGGCAAGCAGGTCCCACAATGGACCGCTCAGGGTCTTCGGATTGATTTGAAGGAGCTTGGAGACGGCTCTCAGGGGGCTTGAGACATTCAAGTCGTCGAAAAAGCCCATGAGCGGGTAGCGTCCGCTGGCCTTTCGGGCCTGGAACGCCTTGAGCGCTGGCGACAGGCTGGTCTCGACTTTGTTCAGCTCGGCCTGAAGCCGATTGGCGAGATCGTTGTTGATGATCTGTCGATTCTTTGGGGCATCGCCTGTCATCTCCACGGGCACGTCGAACTTGATGACGTTGTTGAGCGCGCAGATGACCTCGCGGGCCTTGGCAAGGGCGGTCTTGACGCTGTTGAGGGTGTTGATGCAGCTGTCGTAGAGCGCCTTCCCCTTGGCCGGATCCATCAACAGCTTCAAGTCAATCCATAGGGAAGGGTCGGCATCCTTGAGTCTCGTGGACTTGACGGCGTCCTCGAACACACGGGTGTCGAACGTTATCTTCTTGAGCTGGGCGCCGAAGTCGTCGAATTCGGACCGCTTGAAGGCATCGTGAAAAGGGAGGAGTGAGAAGTCGGCAACGACCCTCTGGGTCAGGTCGTATTTGTTGTAGACGTTGATGATCTTGCACTCCTTGTGGAGTGCCTTGGTGTTGACGTGGTGTTGCTTCGTGAAGAACGGTGTCGAGAGATAGGTGATGCTGCGGATCTTCCAGCGCTGGGGCCATGCGACGGCTGCCTGGGCCGTCAGTTCGTTGATGACATTCCCGCCATGTGAATGGCCAATGAGATGGAATGCGACTTCCTGGTTGAGGAAGCCCTTGTAGTAGGCGCTTTTCCCGTTGGCGCCACAGAGGCGGTTGGCCAGGTAGGTCCCCGCGATCGTACGGTTGGACGAGCCATTGTCCCCCGTCCATCCGTGAGCCGTGAAGATATGGACATTGGTGTAACGCTTGTGGATTTCGTCGATGGCAAGCCACAGGTCAGGGTTTTCCTGCCAGTACCAGTCTGGGTCGTTGATGCTTTTCTTGCGCTGATAACTCGCGGAGCGCGCCTTCAAGTCGCTGTTGACCGGGTCTACTGTTCCGCTCACCAAGACGATGATGTTGGGAATGTCGGACATGGCTTTTCTCGTGTCGTGAACTGGGAACAACAGGGCCAGGGCCGCGCTCACCACCCGCCGCTGGCGCCACCTCCGCCGGAACGACCGCCCATTCCCTTGAACGCGGTCTCCGTCAGCGGCTGGCTCTTCAACGCGGGATGGAGATCCAGCAGGTACTGGACCCACTTCTTCGCGTTGAGCTCCCGCGGCGTTTCGAATTCCGCCTTCCGGCGATACACGCCCCGCCATTCAGGTTGGGTTGCCCAAAGAGAGGCACCGTCATCCGTGCCATAGGTCTTGGGGTGGCCTACGTTCAGACGGAAGCCCTTGGAGTGGACGTAGTTCGCGAGCAGGTTGCTCCAGAGGGAGATGATGGTCTCGCGGATGTCGACGAAGATCCCGGGATCCACCTCCATGAGCTTGAACAGGAGCAGCGAGGATCGCTCGACCGCCGAGGACTCCAGGTAGAAGACGGGGGTGGGGCCGCCACTGTAGGGCGTGAACTTACCGCTTTCGACCTTGCCGACCTGGAGACTCCCTGCGTTCCATCCGGGCATCCCTGGCTGCAGGAGGCCGAAGACCCAGGACCGGCGGCCCGCGAGGAAGTGATACGCATTGTATTGAATCAAGACGGAGAGCGCCGAAAGCGGCAGGATCGACAGGGGCTTCTCCAGGCCCTCCGAGAAGTTGCGCTTGAGCGTCTGCGCGGCGAACCCCTTGTTGGGATCCTGCCAGAGGACGTGGACCCAATCGCTGTGGAAGTCAGGCAGGTTGATGCCCAGCGCCGCGAGCTTGACGTCGAGCAGGAAGCGAAGCGTCCGGGTTTGCTCGAACTGCCGGGTCGACCAGGCCACGCTCGCCTGGTTCTCCTGCATGTTCTTGCCGAGCCCATTGAAGAACTTGGGAAAGTCCTTGGTGAACTCCGCCACGAGCAACGGGAGCTGCTTCTGCGGATCGCCCTGGAGCCCGGGGACGCTGAAGTGGATCCGGAATTGATTCACATGGAAGTTGCCACTGCCCCTGGCGATCTTGAGCTCCGTGAAGTCCATCATCCACCTCCTGGTGGGTTACCGGGGACCAGAAGAGCGCTGTGCCGAGCTTCTTCCCAGGCTCCCCTGGTTGATGAGGGGTAGCCTCGTCGCCACGTACGTATTGTCACGGTCCATGGTCAGCCGGTCCGGTTGAAGCATCTTTGCGTCGAATTTCGGAGGAGGAAGATGCAGCGACTTGATGACAAGGCCTTGCATTCCCCCCACTTCATCGAGTGCGACCTTCAGCGTCACAAGCGGAGGAAGGAGTGTGCGAGCGAGTTTGGGCAGGGGAGAGTCGTAAGACATAACCTCTTTCATGAAGGACTTGCCCGGAGCCCCCATGATCGCGTCGATCTGCTTCATCACCGACCGGTAGAGTCCCGGGATATTGAGCACCCCCAGGCGTTTCTGTCGCATCTCCTCGACGATGGGGCTGTGGATGTTGTCGTTGGACTGGCCGGATGACTGGGGGCCTACCGTGAGCCGGGTGCGTTTGGTGGTCCCGTTGGGGCCCAGCAAGCGCTGGCTGTGGAGAGCCCCAAGCGCCCCTCCCACGCTTTTGGCAGCATCGTAGTCCCCTCCGGCCCAGGCGATTAGCCCCGCAGAGAGCAGTTCCTTGATGTTGGAGGTCCTCATCGCCGCTGGGAACAGCTCCCTCTTGACGACGATCTTGAGGACGATGGTCAGCACATCGGTGAGGAGATCATCTACCTTGCGCAGAGAGCCATTCTTGAGAAGCCTCCGCAGCTCCGCCGTGGCGGCTCCCTCCAGGATGGTGGCGCTGCCTGCAAGCAACGTCTCGCCTGCGAGTGAGACGACATCTCCCTGGGTGAGATAATGAGTCGCCAGCGGACCCTTGGGGGACTTGAGGCGGTTCGCGGTCTTTCTATCGACGCCGGGTGAGTTGAAGGTCACCACCTGGAGAACCGAGTCCCCGAAATCGACCGCCACCCGCTGCGCCATGGCGCCACCCAGGCTGTGTCCGACGACAACGATGTCCTTCCTGCCAATGCGCGTCAGCAGTGTCTGGAAGAGCGCGCGGGTCTGCTTGAAGGCAGTTGCGCCAACCCCTGCGGGGTCCATGTCCGCGACGGCATCAGGTGCCTTCTCGAACTCGGTGCCGCGGACCGCGATGATGGGATGGTTTCCACGGGATGGCTGCAGCCAGTAGGCGAACACGCCATGGGTCTTGTTATGGGGGTCGCTGCCCTCCATCTGGACAATGGTGTAGTACAGGGGCTGTATGCCCGGCTTCTTGGAGTAGGGGCGTTTGGTTGAGACGGCATAGGTCGCCGGGAACTTCAGCTCGGGCATTGCCCAGAGCTCCGGCGTTTCAGCGCGATACAGGAACCTGTCGACCTGGATGCCAGCCCGTGTGCCGCCGCCCTGGTTGTTCAGATAGGCGAAGTCGTGAGCCAGGTACTCGTAGAACTCGTGGTCGGGCGTGAAGTCCTCGGCCAATGGCTCGGGTGGCGCCTTGGGCATGACGATGGGCCGCGTGGCAACCCGGGTGTTGTCCTGGAGGATGTGCTGGGTCTGTCGACGGAGCGCGTTCAGATCAATACGAAGCGCATTGGAAGGCGACGCGTGTGTCTTTGCCGCTCCCGAGCCGGACGCCACCGCCAACACGTTGGACTCCGGGATGTAGACCTTGTCACCCGGTTTGATGTGGTCGGGATTGGGTCGTGCCTTCCGGAGCGCGGCGTTTCGTGGGTCTTTGTATACGACGCGCCAGTCCGCGATCCGGTAGGACACCGCGATGCTGTACAGGGACTCTCCAGCCTTGACGACATGCTGGGTCATGACGCCCGCTCCTTCTGGAGCTGATTCCGCCGTCCCTGGCGTGCCAGCCCCAGGCCCAGCAGGAGCAGCAGTGCCAGTGCCGCGCCGCCATCCCCGCTGGTTCCACAGGCGCAGCCGCCGCCCGTGCCTCCCAGCGTCCGGGCCTGGCCCTTCAGCGTGAGCGAGGCCTCCGCCGTCGTCTCTCCTCGCAGGCGCAGCTTCAGCGTTCCTTCCGCGGGGCCTCCCACCTCTCCGTGGAAGGTGACGCTCACCGTCGTCTGGGCTCCCGGCGCCAGCTCCGCGTCCAGGGCGCTCGCGTCGATCACGAACGCCGGGTTGGTGTTCTCCACCACGCTCAACCTCGCCGGCGACGCGGACTGGTTCGTGAGCGTCACCGTGCGCGCCGTGCTGGTGGCGCCAATGTCCACCCAGCCCAGATCCAACTCGAACGGCTCGATGGTCAGGAAGCTGGCCACCGAGATGCCCGAAAGGGCCACCAGCGCCGCGCGCTCCTGGTCCTTCGTGCCCACGACCAGCGTCGCCCTCGACGCGCCAATCTGCGTGGTGTCGTACTTCAAATCCAACGTCAGCGAGTCACCCTGCGGCAGGGCACGGCCTTCCGCTCCCAGGATGGGAGACAGCACCACGAAATTCGCGGCCTGGGGCCCCTCCACCTTGGGTGGCATCACCACCAGCTCCTGGGTGCTGTCGTTGATGAGCACCACCTTGGTCGTCGCCGGCTCCGCCTGGCGCACGGTGCCGAAGTCCACCGTGCGGTTGAGCGCCCGGAACACCGTGGAGAGCCCCCGGCCTGACAACGATACCTGCGCGTTCGGAGACTCAAGGTCGCTCGTCACCACCAGGAGGTTGGCCTTCGACGTGACGTCCGGACGGGGGACGAACTTGACGGAGATTTCCCTCGACTCCTGGGCCGCCAGCGTGAAGGGGAGCGTGGGCGCTGAATCCAGGCTGAAGTGCGAGGGCTCGGAGTTCTCCGCCGCGCCGATGATTTCCAGCCCGCGCACCACCAACGGCTGGAGTGATTCGTTGGTGAGCCGCACGGAACGGATCGCCGAGGCGGAGGACTCGGCCACCCGCGCGCCAAACTCCAAGGTGGGCGTGGACAGGCTGAGCTGATTCGTCCGGCCCTGGCCCTTCAGCTGCACGAGCATGGTGCTCGTCTGGCTGTCTTCGGAGGTGATGCGCAGTTCCGCGGAGTAGGGCTGCTGGGTGCCCGGGCGGAACTGGACCGACACATCCATGCTGTTTCCTGCGTTCAGCACCAGCGGTAGCGAAGGCTTCTGCAGGATGAACGACGTCGGATCCGCCGCGTTCAGCGAGATGTCCTCCACCTTGAGCGTGCTCGATTCCGTGCCTGCGCCCCCGGAGCCAGCCGGCAGTGCATGGGTCAGCCTCAGTACGATGGCCTCCGAGGTCGTGTTCACCCGGACGCCTCCAAAATCAAGCGACCCGTCGAAGGCCTGGGCGTCCTTGCGGGTCACCGCGAGCCTTGCCAGCGTGGCCATTCCCTGCAGGCCGAGCTCCAGCGGAGCCTGGGAGGATGCCTCCACCCGCACCGAGGCCTTGGTCGTCCTGAGTCCGCCCGTCGCCCCCTGAGGGGTGAACCGAAGCTTCACGGAGGCACTGCCATTCGCGGGCACCCTGGGCAGCGTTTCCTGCACGGAGAACTCCGAACTCCCCGGAGGGAGCGTCACGGAGATGTTCGCGTCGGTGATGCCTGTATTGGTCACCGTCACCGTCTTTTCCAGGAACGAGCCGAAGTTCACGCGCCCGAAGTCGATACTGGAGGGCGACAGGCTCACGCCGCCCACTCCATCCACAATCAGCTTCACGATGGTGCCTGACGGCTCCGCGTTGCTGGAGATGGTCAGGTTGCGCTCGATGGTGAGGAGTTGGGTGGGCTTTGCCGAGATGTAGACGTAATGCTCAAGGCCGGGGGCCACCGTGAAGATGGGCCCGGGCACGTTGGGGCTCAGGGAGGATTGGCAAGCCGTGGTTTGCTGCGAGTCCTCGCGCAGGCAGAACTGGTCCGGGACCTCCACGGCATAGACCACCAGCGGGGCCTTGCCGATGTTCTTCACCACCAGCCTCTTTGAATCCCCTTCGACATTGAGCGCCTGAGGCGCGAATTCGGGAGCGCCGCCGGGCAGCGTCAACACGGGGATGGTGCCCCGGCCCGAGACCGTGATGGTCTGGATCTGGCTGTCGCTCGAATTGCTCTGCACCTGCACGGTTCCAGTCACATCCTGCGCGACGTCAGGAGTGAAGGTGACGTCGAGCAGGGCGGACTCACTTCGCTGGAGGAAAACGGGGAACTGCGGGTTGTTCTGCAGCATGGCCTTGAAGGGGCCGATCGCCGTCGACACATTCTTGATTTCGAGTGGGGCGGAGCCGATGTTCTTCAGCACGACGGTCTGGGTGCTGGAGGTTTGCCGGGGAACTTCGTTGAAAACGAGCTGCGTCGGGTTCATCTGCAGCTGTGCCACGGCGGCAACGCCGGACAGCTTGACGACCAGGCCCGCCGTGGCAGGCGGCTTCGTGGCGAGTGAGAGATTGGCTGAGTAGTTGCCAGAGAGCTGTGGAGCGAACGTGACATCGATCTGGCGCGTGCCATTCACCGGAACGATGGCGTTGGGCCAACCAAGGACGTCGATGTTGAACGTCCCGAGGTTGGCTGCCACCTCCGCCAGATCAACGTCAACATGTCCTGTGTTGATGATGTCCAGGGAAAGCGTGTTGGAGCTGCCCGGCTGCGTGGCGGTGAAAATCAAGTCCGCCTTCGACGTGGTGAATCTGGCCTCCGCGCCAAACCCCACGAGTGGGAAGCTGCGCGTCGTCCTGAGATTGCTCGTGGTCCCCAGGTAGGTGATCTCCAGGCGGGCCTCGTACTTCAGGTCCTCGATGATGGGACTGAAGGTCACCCGGAAGGGCTGGGGGCGCTTCACGCCCTTCTCGAGCACGGGCTCGGAGCTGTTGACGTTGTCCACGAAGAACGCCGTGCCGGACGGCTCGATGTGGATGTCGGTGACCTTCAGTGGCTCGGAGGCGGTGCTGCTGTTGGTCACGTTGAGGCTGATGTCTGCGTGGATGAGCTTGTTCTGCTTGTAACCAAAGTTGATCTCGGTCGCGGTGAAGATGGCGTTGGGACCATTGGAGTTGCCCTTCACGACGAGCACGGGCGGCAGCTGCCGGTCATTCGTGGTGAAGAAGCGCAGCCGCGTCTCCAGGTCGCCCGTGCTGGTCAGGGGACGGAAGCGCACCTTCACCTTGGTCTCTCCGCCTGGCTGCACGGTCTGGGGCAGGAAGTCGACGACCTGGAACAAGGCGTCGCTTTCCGCGGTGACCTTCGACAGGAACAGGGCCTGGTTGCCGGTGTTGCGCAAGGTCGCATCGGCCGTGGACTCTCCGCCGGGCGCCACGTTGGGCAACGTCAAGGGGTTGTTGACCAGGAACAGCTCAGGGGCGAACGCCTGTCCGGTGAGTGCCACGGGGGGCACGGGCTGCGAGGCATCCGTCTGGAGTTGGAGCGTCTTCGAATAGGTACCCGAGGTGGTCGCGGCGAAGGCCACCGTCACCGCGGCGGTACCCCCGTTCTTCGCGACGGTCAGGCCCTCCGCCGGAATGCCGGAGATCGTGAACGGGGTCAGGACCCCGGGGGACACGGGGAACACCTTGATGGGCCAGTTGGTGCTGTTCGAGAGGATCACCTGCTGGGTCGGGTACGGGTCGCCGACGGTGTAAACAGCGAAGGCCAGGGTGGTCGTGCTGACCGCCAGCGTGGTCTTGCGCGCGGTGCCATGGAGGGGAACGCTGGTCACGCAGGAGGTGGTGGGCGACGTGCCGAAGGTGAGCACGCCATTCACGGCACCGCTCTCGTTGGGGCCGGGGTTGAACGTGATGAAGAGCTCACGCCCCGCCGGGCCTGGCGCCAGGGTGAACGCCGTGCTGGGGCTCACGGAATAGGCGCTGCTCCCCGTCGTCACGGTGGGCGTCACCGTCAGCGGGACCGACCCTGTGTTGGTCACCGTCACCTTCTTCTGCTCACTGCCCACGTCTCCTGCCTCCTGTTCGGCGAATTCGAACGAAAGGGGGTCGATACCCAGGCAGGCGTTGCCCGGCGTCGTGGTGCCGGACAGATTGAGTTCGGGGGCGGCGGTGTCGTTGCTGGTGAAGGTGAGCTTGCCGGTCGTGGCGCTCGTCGGCGTCGGGTGGAAGATCAGCTGCAGGCGCTGGGTATCTCCGGGCGCGAGGCTGAAGGTGCCCGAGGTGTCCACCCGGAAGGGTGAGTCCTGTGGCAGCGTCATCTGGGTCACCGTGAGCAGGCTGTCCCCGCCGTTCTTGACCGTGACCTCCTGGGGAGCGCTGTCGGTGTTGAAGGGCGTCTGCGCAAAGGCAATCGCGGTGCGGCTCAAGACGAGCTTCGGGCTGGATGGCGTGGTGCCTGAGAGCGTCAGGGACTGATCGGCGACATTGCTCTTGATGACCAGGGTGTCGGAGGCAGCCCCGGACGCACCCGGCCGGAACGTCACATTCAGGCGTTGGGTCCCCCCCGGGGCGATGCTGAAGGGGGCCGATGTATCCACCCGGAAGGCGGAGCCCTGGCTCAACGCCAGTTGGGTCACGTTGAGCGCACTGCCGCCTTCGTTCCGGAGCGTGACCTCCTGGGGGATGCTGTCTGTGTTCAGCGGCGTCTGCGGGAAGACCATCGTCGTGCGGCTCAAGACGAGCTTCGCGGGAACGACCGCCGGAGTCGCGCCAGCCAGCGTGACGGCGGGCACGTCGGTGCCGGCGATGGTGAGGCTGAGGGTGTGGTTCCAGGTGCCCGTCACCGTCGGGCGGAACGTCACCCCCAGACGTTGGGTGCTGCCCTTCGCGAGGCTGAAGGGGCCCGTGGTGTCGACGCGGAACGGTGAGTTGGCGGGCAGCTTGACCTGGCTCACCGAGAGCAGTCCGTCGCCGTCGTTCCGGACGATGACCTCCTGGGTGACGCTGTCGGTGTTCACCGGCGTGGCCTCGAAGGCCAGCGCGGTGCTGCTCACATAGAGCTTCGCGGGGGACAGCCCCTCACCGGTGAGCATGGCGGTTGGCGGGGCGGGGCACACGGCGGACGCGCTCGTCAGGAAGAGCGAGCCCGAGACGGGGCCCAGGTCGTTAGCGGTCAGGGGAGTGAAGGTCAACGCGAGCGTCGTCGAGCTCGCGGGCGGGATGGTCACCGTGGCGCCGGACACGTTGAAGGGCGCGGTGGCGGAAGGCTCCATTGTGAAGTTCGTATTGCCCAGGTTCATCACCGTGACGTTGCGCGGTGTCGAAGAACCCAATTCATGGGCACCGAACGCCACGGACGTCTGGCCGAGGACGACCAGTGGGCCCAGGGCCTTTCCATCCAGCGTCACGACGATCGACGGGGCGGCTGGATCGTTCGTGTGCAGCGTCAGCGTGCCGTGGAAGGTCCCGGGCTGAAGCGGCTTGAATCCAATCTTCAAGGTCCTTGCGTTCGTGCTGCTCAGGGGCGTGTTCGGCACGGGGCAGTTGGTGTCGCATTTGTTGGACGACGTGTCGAAAATGCCCTCGAAGGTGAAACCCCCGGTGACGCTCACCCGGTGAATCGTGAGCTCCGTGGTGCTGGTGTTGAACAGCTTGATGGATTTCTCCGCCGACAGAGTCTGGCACGGGGCCTGGTCGTTGAAGTTGACGAGGGTGTCCGACACGCTGAGCGCCGCCGCGGGATCCTCGGGTCGCAGCGCCGCGCCGACGGTGCTCTTGGCGGTGCCGGACTCCGGTGCCTTCTCCACCTCGGGACCGCAGGCGGTCAGGACGCACAGTGCAGCCGTCAGGATGAACAGGATGCGTTGCATGAGACGACCTCAGTTCTCGGCGTGGAGGGCCGGGGCCTTGGCGGAAGAGGAGGGTGGAGGCTTCGGGGCGGCGGGCGGCTCGGGCGGCTTCGCCGCGTCGTCGCTTTCCTTGGGCGCCGCGGGCTGCGTTCCCGTGCGGATGCGCCCTTCGAGCAGCTCGATGTCCAGCGAGCCGGGCGTGGGCGTGTTGACGAACTGCTGCCAGGTGCCGTCCGGTGCGGTGAACAGGAACGACACCGCCACCGGCGCGGCGGCGTCCGGCAGCGGCACCTTCAGGCGCTGCAGCGTTCCCGGATAGATGAGCGCGGACAGCAGCACGTCCGCGTCCGGTTGGAAGATGCGCGCGGAGACCTCGCCGTAGGACTCCACGGCGAACTGCTTCGGGTCCACCTTGCGCACCAGCATGTACAGCGGCCGGCCCTGGTTCGTCCCGGACGGCGCCTTCACGCTCAGGTGCAGCGTGCTCGGCTGGCACGCGGCCAGGAAACACAGCGCCAACGGGATACAGCTCGCCCACGGTTTCATCGCGGCACCTCGCGGAACGGGATCCAGGGCTCACCTTTGAGCCCGAAGCGCAGGTCCATCATCCCGTCCGTGGACAGGGCACCTCGCGCTCGCAACGACCAACGGCGGTGCTGCGGGTCTTCCGTGGACTGCGAGGACTCCAGCAGCCGGAAGCAGCTCCACGCCGAACGTGACTTCTCCAGCGACGCGTACTGCACGGACTGGTCCGCGGGCGCTCGCACCTCCAGCATCAGCGACGCCGTCTGCTGGTCCCACCACGCGAGCGGGAACTCCTGCCACGACGGACTCTGGTTGTACGCGAGGAACGTCGTCTTGCCGCACTTGAGCGAACCCAGCGTCACGAAGCTGCCCTGCGTGGGTGCCTTCGGCAGTGGCAACGGCATCACCTGCAGCATCAGGGGCCGGGGCCTTCCCTCCGGGTCCCACAACATGCGGGCCAGCCGCGACAGCCTCCCCAGCGTGGGCAACATCCCCTGCGGCAACGACAGCCGGGACTGGAGCGCGCCTCGCGGCACCCACTCCGAGCCTCGCTCCTCGCACACCGGCGCCAGCACCCGCGTCACGAACTCCCAGAACGCTCCGTCCTGCTTGCGCAGGACCTCCAGGTCTCCCGGATCCACCTCCTGGGTCGCGTCCGGCGTGAACGGATAGCGATTCAGCAGCGGACGCAGGAACCGGCTGGATGCGTCGTCCCAGTGCCGCTCCAGGGTCCGCTCAATCTCGCGCTGCCCCAGGTCTCGCACCGCGAGGAACGGCTGGCGGAACGGTTGCCGCAGCTCTCCGATGAGCCCCTGTTGATCCAACCACGCGTCCACCTTGCGCAGGTAGGACGTGTCGTCCTCCAGCATCATCGCGAAGGCCAGCCGCCCCAGCGGCGTCAGCAGCTCCGGCAGCTTCGCGGCCCCGCTCGCCAGCTGCGCGCTGCCGGTGGCCAGGCCCCCGTTGAGCGACGCCGTCGCCTCCGCGGGCACCACGCCCGGACGGGGCACCGCGTTCAGCTCGTCCGACATCTGGGCCACCAGCGCGCGGTAGGGGTTGAGCGCCGTGTAGTTGCCCGTCTCATCCGGCTTCATCACCGTGGCGATGGGCTTGAACGGCGCCACCGCGTTGCGCAGCGACTCGTAGAAGGGGCCGTCCAACGGCTCCAGCGCCACGCCCTGCGACACGTCGCGCAGCATGTCCACCAGCTCCGAGGACGGCTGCGTGAGGCGCGACAGCTCCTCCGCCAGGAGCGCGGGAATCACCGCCTGGAAGCGGTAGGTGGACACGCGCTGGAACAGCCGGTTGCGGTACTGGAACGCGAACTGGTTCACCTTGCGGCGCACGTGCTCCTGGCGCTGCGACACCTCCTCCACCGGGAGCCCCGCGCCCTTGATTCGCGTGGTGAACTCGTCCACCAGCGGGCGCAGCCGCGTGTCGAACTCCAGCCGGTCCGCCGCCAGGGTCGCGCCACCCCGCGACGCCACCGCCTCCTCGCCCTCCACCACGCCGAAGGGCAGGCGCCCCGTCTTCTCGTGGTAGCGCAGGAGCGCCTGGTGCAGCAGGCGCGAGCCGTCCTTGGGGCGGAACTCGAAGGTGCTCTGGAGCACCGGCACCTGGAGCACCGCGGGGCCGTTGCCCGGCAGCCACAGGCCGTCGCGCACCAGCAGCTCCGCCACGGTCATCTTCTGCACCGCCTTCACGCCCAGGTACGCCTCTTCCTCCATGCGCAGCACGTTCGTCAGCGCGTCCCGGTGGTCGTTGATCCACGCCACCGTCTTGAGCGTGGAGGGGATGCCCCGGAAGCGACTGGTGTCCACGCGCGCCTCGGAGGCCGCCAGGAGCTCCAACGCACGCGGCAGGCTGCTGAAGCGCGCGCTGTCATCCAGCAGCGCCTGGAGCCGCCTGCGTTCGTCCTGCATGGACTCCAGCTCCGCGTCCAACCGCTCCAGCTCGCGCGGCTCCACGGCCCGGTTGCCCAGCAGGTCCTGCAAGCGCCGCAGGTGCGCCTGCCACGGCATCAGCTGCGCCTCCAGCGTGAGCGGCTCCGGGAAGGGCCAGCGCGCCCAGCTGGCCTCGGGCGTGTCCGGCGCGGACCACGGCGGATTGCTCATGACGACGTAGTCGGCCACCAGGGACTCATTCAGCCCCACCGCCGTCACCCAGGTGCGCCCCGCCTCCAGCGCGGCCACGTCGCCGGGGGACTCAACCTCGCTGCCTTCCGACACGAAGCTCCAGGTCGGGCGCGTCTTCAGGCTGGACAGCACCAGCTGCCCCAGCGGCTCTTCGCGCGAGCCGTGCAACGTGGCCAGCAGGTAGACGACCTGCTCCGGACGGCACGTGTCCGGCTGGCGGTGGCACTTCTCCAGCGCGGGCCGGATGTGGGCCTCTCGGATGCCCCGCGCCAGGCGCTGGCGCAGGTCCTCTCGCGCGCCGGTGAAGCTGTAGCGCAACAGCGGCCACGCGTTCATCGCCCTCCACAGTGAGTCCAGGGACTGGCCAGCCGCGAGCACCGGCTCCTGCACCGCGACCCCGGACACCTCCTGCCCCTGGTCGCGCATGCGCTGGACCATGTCCTCGAAGCGCTGCACGCGCGTGCGCGCCTGGCCCAGCCTCCACGCGAAGTGCCCGTACGCGGCCAACAGCGGCAGCGCGAACGCCAGGCCCAGCAGCGCCGCCCGGCGCAGGTGCGTGTGCATGTAGCGCTCGTGGACCGCCTTCGCCGTGCTCGCCTCGGCGGACACCGAGAGGACGTCCGGGTCCCTCGCGTCCTTGTCCGCGGAGGACAGCGACACCGTGGCCAGCCGGGGCGCGTACGCCAGCGTCTGGCCCTCCATCAGCGCCGTCACGAAGCGCGACAGCGCCTCGAAGGGCGCGTGGCCTTCCGAATAGAAGCGCTCCAGCCGCTCGAAGGACTCCACCGGCAGCGCCGTCAGGCCCAGCGCCAGGTACTGCTCCTGCGCCTTGAGCAGCGAACCCAGCTTGGGCTCCTGGCCGGGCGGGGGGAGGGGGAAGCGCAGCGGCACGAGGTGCGCGCGCAAGAGCTTCGCGAAGTCCGCGTAGCCCTCGCGCTCATCCAGGTGGGTGAGGCATACGCGCGTCTCGAACGCGCCTCCGCGGACCTCCGCCAACAGGTTCAGCTTGCCTCGCAACAGCTGCGCCGCGCGGCGCACCTCGTCCGGGGGCGTGTCCTGAAGCCAGCGCGCGTCCAGCACCAGCACCGCCAGCGCCTGCTGACCGCCGCCGAAGCTGTCCTTCCACAGCCGGCGCAGGGCCTCGCGCGCCTGGGGCGACTCGTCCTCCAACAGCTGCGGGGACACCTCCTGGGCCACCACGTCCGCGCCCAGGTAGATCTGGAGCAGCGAGTCCGTGAGGAGGCTGGGCAGGAACTGCCGCGCCTGCCGCTTCCAGTCCAGGTCCAGCTCGATGAGCCGCGACTTGCCCGCGCCCGCAGGGCCCAGCACCACCACACCTGGCAGGTCCCGTACCGCCACGCGGTGGCGCAGCGGCAGCCCGGCCAGGAACTTCTCGCGCACCTTGCGCAGCCGGTTCTTCGCCAGGGGCTCCGGCGCGGCGGCCCCTCCGGCCGGCGCGCTCTTGCGCTTCGCGCGCCACACGAGGAACAGCGGCACGAAGAGGGCCAGCAGCGCCAGGAGGATCAGCGCGTACGGCTTCCACTTCGGCGGAATGAACGCCGTCAGTTTCTTGAGGACATCCATGGTTCAGCGCTCCCCCCAGCCCAGGACGCGCCCAGCCCGGCCCGAGCGATGCAGGGCCTCCAGGACGTCCTCCAACGTGTCCACCATGCCCGCGAACGACGCGCGCGCCTTCTCCTGCTCCTCCGGTGACAACCGCGCGTCACCCGGCCCCGGCATCAGGCGGGCCAGCGTCTGGCCCAGTTCGTCCAGCATGGGTTCCAGGCCAAAGGTCCCGACCCCCAGGCGCGCGGCGATGAGCCGCCGCACCTCCTGGAGCAGGGCGGGCGCGGCGTCGATGGGGGGCGCGGGCGGAGTCTGGGGAGCGGCTTGAGGCTTCACCGGGTCACCCACCAGAGCAGGCACTGCAGCCCCAGCACGCTCGCGGCGCTGATGGCGTAGTAGCGGGCGGGAAAGGCGTAGAGCAGCGGCCCGGTGGACTCGCCGGACGCGGCGAGGGCGGGCGGTGGCGGGGGCGTGACGATGCGCGCGGACAGCCGCTCCTGGTACTCGCGCAGCTTCGCGGTGTGTCCCAGGTAGCGGCCTCCGAAGCCCGCCGTGATGCAGAAGTGGAGCATCTCGAAGAGCAGCGCGGGCGACCCCGGCTGATCCAGGCGCTGATCCGCCAGCGTGTAGAAGGCCTCGCCGCCGCCGTCCTCGCCGAAGAGGCGGTACTGCAAGAGCGGCCACAGCGGCTGCTCCGCGTCCACGAGCCGCAGGAGGACGCGCTCGTCCACCAGGTACGTGAAGGGCCTCAGCGCGTCCTGCACCTCCTCGTCGCGGGCGTGGGCGCCCAGGCCCGCGCGCAGCCGCTCAATCACCTCCAGGAGCTCGTCGTGGAGCCTGCGCAGGCCCTCGCGGCCCAAGAGCCCCGCCGCCGCGGCCGACCCGGGCGCGGCCTGCGGCAGCCACCCGTCCAGCACGGACTGGGCCTGCCGGTACTGCGTGAAGACGACCTGCCAGTGCTCGAGCTTCATCGCGCCCCCCGTCAGCCCACGTTCACCATGCCGCCCTTGATTTCCGCCATGCCGTCCGCCTTGAGCGCCAGCTGCGCCTTGGCGGTCACCTTCACCTGCGGCCCCTCCAGGGCGATGTCCTTCTTGCCCGCCGCCTTGACGGACGGGGCATTCAGGGAGAGCTCTCCGCTCTTGGCCTCCAGCTGGACGTCGGCGCCCTCCACGCTGAACAGCTTCGCGGCCTTCATCGTCACGGCCTTGTCCGAGGAGAGAGTCGCGTCCTTGGTCGCCGTCTGCGTCAGCTCGTCCTTCGTGGTGACCGTGAAGGCCTTGGCGCTCTCCAGCGCGAACGTGTCGTCGCTCTTCCACGACGAAGCCTTCGTGGACGTCACCTCGATGGTCTCCGCCTTCAGCACGAAGGACTTGCAGGTCACCGTGACGCTGTCCTGCTTCTGCACGATGGTGCTGGTGGCGCTGTCACCCTTCACCTCCAGGGTGATGGACTCACCGTCCATCTTCACCGTCTGGAGGATCTTCCCGTCCTTGTCCTCCGTGGTGAGGGTGAGGCCCTTCTCCTTGTCCATGTCGATGATGCAGATGAGCTTGGGCATGCGCGCCGTTCCCCCGTCGGTCCGTCGTCAGGCCCTGCGCCAGTAGAGGAGCACCTGCGCCCCTTCGAGCGCGGGCGTGGCGAAGAAGGTGAGCCCGTCCTCGCGCGTCGCGGACTGCCATTCCTCGCTCTGGGGCGTCAGCTGGTACCAGTCGATGTCCGCGTCGAAGGCGTGGGGGAACGACGGGAAGGCCACGTGCCGGTACGGCACGCCCTTCAAGGCCTGGCGACGCACCGCCGGCAGCCGCAGGGGACTGGCCAGCTTCACGCCCTCCATGGAGCGGGGCCGGTCGCGCTCCTGCCGGCGCACCAGCAGGTAGAAGTCATCCGGCGCAGGCGTCTCCCTGGGCAGCGGCGTCAGCTTGAAGTGGCCGTCCTGGAAGTCGAAGACCCGGTACGACAGGGGGCTGGCCTGCGGGCGGAACCCGCGCGTGAGCAGCTCCATCCACCGCGCGATTCCCGGACCCGGCGCTTCGTGCTCGTACGCGGGCAGCTCGTCGTCCGGCTCCGCCTCCAGGTAGCAGCACGTCTCGAAGTACAGCCGCCGCAGCGCCTGCACCAGCGGGTACGGCGGCGGCTGCAGGCCGTGGCGCATGTCCTGGCGCAGCACCTGGAGGCTTCGCACCTCGCACAGCGCCCGCCGCGCGCTGGCCAGCCGGTCGCCTCGCACCAGGCCTTCCCGCAGCGACGTGCGCAGCTGCCCCTGCGCCTGCTGGAGCAGGCCGTCCAGCTGCTCGAACAGGGGCTCCAGGAACGGGTGGGGGCCCACGCTCAAGAGCGGCGGCAGGTGCGTGGCGGACAGCTGCCAGGGCCCGTCCGCGTTCCGGGTGAAGACGGCCAGCGACAGGCTGCTCACCGTGTCGTCCACCACCGGCTCCAGCGACAGGCACAGCCTGCGTCCCGCGCGCACCACGCTGGGCGCTTCACCGCCCGCGGGCGCCATGTCCTCGCGGGGCTCCAGCACGCCCAGCAGGTGCAGATACACCGTCACCCGCATGCGCCCCGTCTCCTCGAGCGACAGCGGTGTTACCTCCGCGTTGCCCGGCACCTCCACCAGGTGGCCTCCCGGTAACACCGCGGTCAATTCCTCCAGCGCCACCGAGCCCTTGGCGAGCAACACATTGTTGAAACGCAGCGCGCTCACGCCCACCACCGGAAGGCCCGCGAAACCCGCGTAGCGCCGGGCCTCCGTGGAGAGGGATTCCTCCTGCGCCCGGAAGTGTTCGGGCAGCAGGGTCTGCCCCTCCTGCCACAGGACTCGTGCGAGTGTGTCTGGGTTCATGGCAGGGGTGGCGGGAGCGGGTTTCCTGTCACGGGGACCGCCGGGAGCAAAAACTTGCTCGGGCTGGGTGACAGTGTTTAGAAAAAGCTACCGGCCTGGAGCCTGTGACGTCAAGTGAGCCTGGATGATCCACCGTGTCTGGTTTCATGCCCTGGAGGGCATGGGATTCCACGGGTTGGGTCCAACTTGTCTCACCGGGTGGCGACGCGCCCATCGTGTCAGGTCATACGTTGGGGGTGTATTGCTTTTGTGTATTCGTATGGTTTATCAATTCCTTCACAAACGGCGGTTCAGTTCTTGGGGGTACTCATGGCCATCACCGACGAAATTCCCAGATCACGCATCACGCTGACCTACCGCACTCAGGTGAATGGCACCCGGGCGGACAAGGCGCTTCCGTTCCGGCTGCTGGTGATGGGGGACTTCTCCAAGGGCACCTCCATTGACCGCAAGAAGGACCTGGATCAGCGGGAGATCCGCAACCTGGATGGCAAGAACCTGAACCAGGTCATCCAGAACATGGGCATGACGCTGAACTTCAGCGTGCCCAACCGCGTGGACAAGAAGGACCCGGTGGATGGTTCGGCGCCGGCGCCGCTGCAGGTGAGCCTCAAGCTGGACTCGATGAAGTCCTTCAGCCCGGTGGACGTGGCGCGTCAGGTTCCGAAGATCAACGCGCTGCTCACGCTGCGCAAGCTGCTGCTGGAGCTGCAGGGCAACCTGGACAACCGCAAGGAGTTCCGCCAGCTGGTGCGCCAGCTCGCGCAGAACCCGGAGGCCGTCCAGAAGCTGAAGACGGAGCTGGCCGCGTTCAAGTCGATGAGCCTGCCGAAGCTGGCCGCGACGAACCCGCAGCCGCCGACGACGTGATGCCGGGCGCAAGCCCCTCCCCACGACCTTCCTGAACGAGACCTCCTGCCATGCCCACCACTCCTGCGTCTTCCACCACCGCGACGACCGCCGTGGCCGATGTGCCCCTGGACCTTCCGCTGTTCCTCAACAGCGTGCGCCTGGGCTCCGTGCCCACCGCGCGCGACGCCTCCACCCAGACGGACCTGCTGGTCATCCCCGACGACGCCACCCCCGAGGAGCGCTTCGTCTCCAGCCTGGCGGCCATGGTCCACAACATGGACACGGACGAGGGCCGCTTCGACAAGCAGACGGTGCAGGAGCTGGTCGGCACCATCGACGCGCTGGTGTCGGATCAGCTCAATGCCGTGTTGCACGCGCCGGAGTTCCAGGAGGTGGAGGCGCAGTGGACCGCGCTCAACGACCTGGTGCGCAACACCAACTTCAAGGCCAACGTCGAGCTGAGCCTGCTGGATGTCTCCAAGGAGGAGGCCTACAGCGACCTGGAGACGAACGCGGCGGATGTCGCCGGTTCGGAGTTCTTCAAGAAGCTGTACGTCGCTGAATACGATCAGTACGGCGGCGCCCCCTACGGCGCGCTGGTGGGCCTGTACGAGTTCGCCAACACGCCGCAGGACATGCTGTGGCTCAAGACGATGGGGAAGATCGCCGCGGCCAGCCACGCGCCGTTCGTGGCGTCCGTGTCCCCGCGCTTCTTCGGCTGCGACACCATGAAGGAGGTGTCCCAGCTGCGTGACGTGGCCAGCCTGCTGGACTCGCCCAAGTACTCCGCCTGGAACGCGCTGCGTGACACGGATGAGGCCGCCTACGTGGGCCTCACGCTGCCGCGATACATCGTCCGGCCGCCCTACAACCCGGAGACCTACCCGGCCCCCGGCATGAACTTCACGGAGGCCGTGAAGGGCGACAAGGAAGAGGAGTACCTCTGGGGCAACGCGGCCATGCTGTTCGCCCGCAACCTGGTGCGCTCGTTCGCGGGCTCCGGCTGGTGCCAGCACATCCGCGGCCCCAAGGGCGGCGGCCTGGTGGCGGGCCTGCCCGTGCACCTGACGCACCTGCGCGGCGAGGAGGAGATGAAGCTGCCCGTGGAGATGTCCATCCCGGACTTCCGCGAGCTGGAGCTGGCCAACGGCGGCTTCATCCCGCTCATCCACAAGAAGGGGAGCGCGGAGGCCGTCTTCTTCAGCGTCCAGTCCCTCAAGAAGGCCAAGGTCTTCGAGGATGCGAAGGACTCGGAGAACTCGCAGCTGGTGACGAACCTGGCCTACACGTACTCCATCAGCCGCATCGCGCACTACGTGAAGGCCATCATGCGCGAGAACATCGGCAGCACGGCCAACGCGGCGTACATGCAGGCGCAGCTGGACCGGTGGATCTCCCGGTACGTCACCACGCTGGTGAACCCGGATGACCTGACGCTGCGCTACTACCCCTTCAAGGCCTACAACCTCACCGTGGCGGAAGTGCCCGGCAAGGTGGGCTGGTACCACTGCAATCTCTCCGTCCTCCCGCACATCCAGTTCGAAGGCATGAACGTGGACCTTCGCGTGGATGCGCGGCTCGGCTGACAAACCCCGCAGCAAATTGGAGGACCGCAATCATGGGTGATGGAGCGATCAACATTTCGTGTGACTGGCAGCAGACCATCCAGCAGCGCCCCCAGAAGAACATGCCGGTGGGATACCTGCTGGACATCAAGGGGATGGGCAAGGACGACGGTGCCTTCCCCAAGAGCAGCAGCCAATTCTACACCCCGTTCGTCGGTGACCCCGCCTACCCCGGCGTGCAGTTGCAGGACGTGGGCGCGAAGAAGGCCGTGCGCGCGGTGGGCCTCATCACGCAGCTCCAGTGGGAGGGCGGCAAGCTCGACCCCATTGATTTCACGGTGCTGATCTCGCCGGAGAACAAGGCGGACTTCTCTGGCATCACCAATACGGAGATCCGTCAGCTCAAGTTCTGGGTCTGCGAATGGGACAGCACCGCGGGCAAGTGGTACGAGAAGTGCTACCCGCTCGGTGACGAGGCCGGTGGCCCCGCCAACGAGATCACCTCCCGCCTGAACCAGAAGGGCAGCGAGGTGATGATTCGCGTGGGGGATCCGGAGAACGTGGGCGTCACGGACGTCAAGTTCTGCCAGATGTCCTTCCAGCTCATCCCGGACAAGGCGCACCTGTGCAACTTCCACTACGGGCACAACTCGACGGACAAGGACGTGTTCGCCTGGGGCTACGTCGAAGGCGGCCAGTCGTAAGCGGTTGAGGCAGGACGGGGAGGGCGGGAACAGCGCCTTCCCCGTCGCGCTTTGGGGGCTACTTGTCCGAGCCCCACTTGGTGACGCGGCGCTCCTGGGAGTTGGTGGCGAACTCCAGGGTGGTGCTCTTCTTGGGCGCGGGCACCACCCGGAACTGGAAGCGGTGGAAGCGGATGTCCAGGTCGTCGGCCAGCGTGGCAGGCTGGTTGTCCAGGAAGACCTTGGGGCGGCCCTTCTCCGTGTCCATCAGCGCTTCGGCGGTGGCGGGGCTCTTCAGCTTGGCGGCCTCGAACCAGGTGTCACCTGCTTCATCGAAGTCGATGATGGCCCACGCCAGCTTCAGGCGCAGGTTCTCCAGCGGCTTGGCGAAATGGTTGAGCACGTTCGCGGCCGTGACGCGTCCCACGTACACGCTGAACTCCAGGGGGCCGGAAGCGCCATTCATGGACAGCCGTTCAATGAGGCCAATGCATTGCGCCGTGGGCCCCAGGTCGCCCACCGTGGGAGAGGCCAGGGAGAGATCCTTCGCCAGGTTCAATCCCCCGCAGCCGTTCCATTCCAACAGATACCCCAGCGAGCCGCGGAAGCCGGGCCGGTATTGAAACCCGGTCTGCCATTTGCATTCGAGTTCGAGCAAGTCGGGTTTCGCGATGGTCATGGAGTGTCTGTCCTTGTGAATGAAAGACATGTAACATGAAGTCGAAAGACAGACCATGAGAGACCTGAGCCTGTGCCTGCGCCCCGTGGAGGGCGGAACGCTGGAGCGCCTGGAGTCGCATGATCCGCGCTTCCTCACGGTGGCGGATCTGGTGCAGCGGGAGTCCTACGCGGAGGCCGCGGACGCCATCGAGGCCCTGGACGGTGAAGGGGTCTACGAGGTCCGGCTGTCGGCCTACTACCTCTTCGCGGTGCTGCGCGAGGACGGGATCTCGCGCCTGCCGGACGTGTTGGAGGTGCTGGTCGCGCTCGCGCGCGCGGCGGCGGAGGAGGCCGCGCAAGGAGAGGGGAAGGACAAGTCCAAGCCCGCGGTGCTGCTCAACAAGGCGCTGACGTGGCTGTTCCAGACGCTGGTGAGCGCGCTGAAGTATCACCACGGCAAGAAGGACGCCGGCTGGGAGACGTGGACAAAGGGCTTCACGGACGGCAAGCGCAAGGACGCCCTGCGTGGCATCCAGACCCTGCAGGGCGCGCTGGAAGGCCCCGCGTTCCGCAATGGCTCCCAGGGCCTGGCGGGCCTGGGGCAGTTCCTGAAGGAGGCGCAGGAGCGCGCGGCCGCTCCCGCTCCGGCGCCAGAGCCCGCGAAGCCCGCCGCTCCCGCGAAGGGACGGGGCGCGAAGGGCTCCGCCACGCCGCCCTCGCCGTTCCCCCGCACGACGGGGCCGCTGCAGCTGCGGGGATCCGTGCACCTGCTGGAGCTGTGCGACAAGCTCAAGGCCTTCGAGGTGCTGGTGGAACGCGGCGACTTCCAGAAGGCCGCGATGGTGAGCGACGACGTGCTCCGGACGCTGGAGGAGTTCGACCCGCGGCGCTACCTGCCGGAGCTGTTCTCGTCGTTCGGCGCGCTGCTCAACCGCCACGTGGGGGACATCCAGGAGCACTGGGAGCGCAAGGAGACCATGGAGTGGCGCACGCTGTCGCAGTTCTACCAGGTGGACCTGGGCGCCTTCGTGGGGCCGGGCGAGTGAGGCGGCTCCGCTCATGATCGGCGCCTCGCCGCTGCTGTCCCCGCTGGAGCGGCGCATCCGCGCCCGCGCGAAGGACTTCGACCTGGGGCCGCTCTTGCGGCTCTTGGAGACGCAGGGCTATGGCCGGGACCGGGTGCTCTTCGAAAGCAACCCGGAGCCGGTGGCGTCCGCGTCGCTGGTGGAGGCGGTGACGTTCCACCTGGCCCCGGTGCGCCGGGTGGTGGTGACGCTCAACCTGGGCCTCCTGGCCACGCCGGGCCTGTTGCCCAGCTACTTCCTCCAGGTGGCTGAACAGCTGCCGGAGCCGGAGTCGTTCCTCGACTTCATCCGCTTCTTCGACCACCGGCTGCTGCTGGCGCTGGTGGACGCGCTGCATCCCGAACGGGACGCGAGCCTGGTGGGGGACTGGGAGCGCACGAAGGGCTTCTACCTGCGCATGGTGGGCGTGGATTCGCAGGCCACGCTCCAGTGGCTGTTCCAGCAGGTGTTCCCGGAGCTGCGCGTGACGTGCGTCCGCCGCTCCTTCCGCACGCGCTTCTCCGGCATGCGGCCCACCCACGGGCCCACGCCGCTGGATGGCACGGGCATCCTGGGCAATACGTACGCGGCGGACATTGGGGGCTTCCAGGTGGAGGTGTTCGCGGACGAGGAGGCGGACATGCGCGGACGGGACTGGCCCGCGCGGGTGCGCCACCGCTTCCACCGGCACATCCTGCCGCTGCTCGTGCCCGCGCGGATGCAGCTGGAAGTGGTGCTGACGGTGCTCGCGCACGGGCGGACCGTGCGGCTGGGGCCCCGGGGGCAGCTGGGCTACGAGCGTTTGCCGGGCGCGGAGGGCAAGCCGCTGCGGCAGCTCATCTTCCTGGGCGACACGTCCGTTCCGGTGGCCGCGCCTCCGCGTGTCGAAGGCGACCGGCAGGGCATGAGCATGGGCACGCCGAAGGCAGCCGGACGCTAGGAGGGAGGGGGACCGTGGGCTTTCTGCACCGGAAGTTCTTGGGGGTGGTGGAGACGCCTCGTGAAGCCGTGCTGCGCAACCTGGGCCACCTGCTCCAGGCCAAGCGGGGCGCGGCCTCCGTGCTGCCCGGCTTCGGGCTGACGGAGACGGGGTTCCGCTCGGACGCGGAGCGACTCGCGGGCCTGGGCCTGGAGATCCGCGAGACGCTGTCGCGCTACGAGCCGCGCGTGGAGGTGGTGTCCATCGACGAGGTGCCCGCCGTGTCGGGTGGCGCGCCCGGCCTGGTGGTGCGCCTGCTCTTGCGTGACTCCCACGCGCCCATGGACCTGCTTCTGGACCCGGGCTCGCGCCGCCTGCGCGAACGGCCTCTAGAAGAGGCAGCTGGAGAGGACGAGCCATGAAGTTCACCGAACAGCTGAAGGTGACGCTGGACCTCAAAGCCGGAGACGAGGCCTTCAAGCTGCCCGCGGGCAGCATCAAGCGCCTGTCCGTGAAGGCGCACTCCTACGGCTTCGAGGCGGAGGTGGAGTGGTGGGTGCTCTGCAAGGAGAGCGGGGACGAGGACAAGCTCTTCACGCCCTTCACCGACACGAAGCCCCTGACGGCGACGCTGACCGTGGACCGCCGCTACGGCGCGCAGGCGGAGGGGCGCGAGGGCGCGGAGGCCCTGCCGCTGAAGCTCATTGGCCGGGTGGAGGAGCGCCACGTCCGTGAGCGCTCGCTGGCGAACGTGAAGGACTCGCCGGTGATGCAGCGGCGCTACCGCATCCGCCTGGTGGACCCCGCCGCGATGCTGTGGCGCCGCCACTTCCCCAGCGGCGTGTGGGTGGATGAGACGCTGCAAGCGGTCATCCAGGCGAACACGCCCGGCGGGCTGGACGTGGCCTACGAATGGGAGGCCGCGGGGACGAAGCACGGCCTTCACGCGCTGGGACTGGGCGCGGATGACGACTCCGGCGCCAGCTTCCTGGACTTCCTGCACTGGGTGCAGGCTCGCATGCACGCGGGCATGTTCCTGGACTACGCGGAAGGGAAGTACACGCTCGCGGACGCGAAGCCCGAGGGCGGCGAGGCGCTGGTCTTCACCCGCGACGAGGTGAGGCAGGTGGACCTGCGCTACCCGGAGCCGCGCCGGGACGCGCTGTCGGTGCTCAACAGCTACGTGGACGCCGGCACGAAGCGCAAGGCGGTGGAGAACGCGGACGCCATCGCGGGCGTCATCACCGAGTGTCTGGTCACCTCCACGCTGGAGGGCACGCTCACGGACCGGGTGACGCTGGAGACGAAGTGCCAGCAGCTGGAGGGCCCGGAGCTGCGGCTGTCCTTCGCGGGCTACCCTCGCGCGTCGCTGGTGCTCAACGGCCTCTACACGCTGGGGGACTTCAGCACGCAGGCCGCGACGCACGGCAAGCAGTACCGGCTGCACGCGCTGGAGCTGGACGCGCGCGCCGTGGAGGCCGACGCCGCGCATGATCCGGACAGCGACGCCAACGACTACGAGCTGAAGTTGAAGGCCACGCTGGAGGAGGCGGCGGACCCCACCTTCCGGCGCCCTCGCTTCCGGCCGCCGCGCTGGCCCTTCCTCGCGGAGGGGCGGGTGGTCAGCGAGGAGGGCGGGGATCCGGACCGCACGTATCAGATCCGCCAGGACGACGAGACGTCGGTGGAGTCGTACCGGGTGAAGCTGCCCTTGTGGGACAAGGAGGTGCTCGTCCCCTATGAGCCGCACCAGCAGCCCGGGCACTTCTACTTCCCCATGGACAAGGGGACGCGGGTGCTGGTGTCGCTGGGCTACCAGCACGCGCGCATGGACCGCTTCCTGGAATGGCGCCCGGGCGCCCGGCTCCCCAAGGAGTCGCAGGGCAACCACCTGCTGTTGGGCAAGACGGACAAGAGCGAGACGTCCATCCAGCACCTGTACCAGGACTCGAAGCCGATGCTGCGCATCCAGCGCACCCTGGAGAAGGACACCCAGCTCATCGAGGTGACCGAGGGCCGGATGTTCCTGCGCGTGCAGGAGGGGGACTAGGCCATGCGGATGGATGAAGCGCTCTACGCGTCGTTCCTGGAGGAGCTCCAGGCGCTGGAGAAGTTCCGCCTGGGATACACGGCCCTGCACCCTTCCGCGCCGCTGGACGGCGAGGACGCGGACGTGCGGCGGCTCACGGAGGCCATGGCCCTGTTCACCGCTCGCACGCGCCGGGCGGGGCAGCGCGCGCTGGAGCGCAGCACGCTGCGGCTGTTCCAGCAGCACTTCGCCTACCTGCTCAATCCCATTCCCGCCATGGCCATGTTCCGCGCGGAGCCGGACGCGCGCTTCGTGGACGCCGCGGAGCTGCCCCGGGGCACGCCCTTCCTCCTCAACCCGGGCCTGGGGGGGGGGCCCACCGGGCCGCTCTCCCTGCGCACGCTGGCCCCGATGCGGCTGTTGCCCGTGCGGCTCACGCAGGCGCGGCTGGAGCGCCAGGGCGACGACGGCGCGCTGTTGCGGCTCGTCTTCGAAGGCGGCTTCCCGCGCAACGACTCACCCGGCGAGGTGCGGCTGCACATCAACCACCTCAACGACTTCCGGGCGTCCCTGGCGGTGTTCTTCCAGCTGAAGAGCGCCGTGCGCTCCGCCACCGTGTGCTTCGACGACGGGGCGGTGGAGCACGAGGTGAAGCCCTTCGACGCGCATTCGGGCCCGGTGCGCTTCGGCTCGCCCCGGCCGGTGGCGGCGGATGGCGAAGCGTCCGAGCACCCGTTGCAGCGGCTGCGGCAGTTGTTGCACTTCCCGCAGCAGGAGTTGTTCCTGGAGGCCCGCATCCCGCCGGCCCCCCGCAACTGGCAGGGCTTCACGCTGACGCTGCGCCTGGCGGGCCGCTGGCCGTCGGAGCTGGTGGTGGGGCCGGACTCGTTCGTGGCGCACGCGGTGCCAGTGGTGAACCTGCAGCGCGCCATGGCGGCGCCCGTGGAGCACGACGGCACGAAGGAGCGGCACGCGGTGCAGCACCCGGATTCGTCCATGGGCTTCCGGCTGAACGCTGCCACGGGCGTGTACCAGCTGACCCCGAAGGGCATGGTGCCCCTGCGCCCTGGAGCCATCTCCGGAGGCGCGGACACGTACGAGCTGGAGCACGAAGGCCAGGCCCTGGCGCGCACGTCGTGGCTGGCGCTGGACATGCCGGACGCGTTCCTCAAGCCGGTGCGGCTGGGCGTGGATGGCCTGTGGCACCAGCCGCTGCCGCCGCGTTTCGATGCGCGGGGCTACCGGCCGGTGCTGGCGGACCGCTTCCTGGAAGGCGTGCCGTGGAGCCTGGTGGGCGCGGTGGCGCCCGGCGGGGACAACCCGGTGGAGCACGGGCAGCAGGCCCTGTTGCAGCTCCTGGCGCTGCGCACGCAGCGGTTCCTGGGGCGCGAGGACCTGCTGTTCCTCCTGGATGTGCTGGGCGTGCGGACGCAGCGGCACTTCCGGGATCTGCTGCCGTCCCTCACGGAGGTGTCCGTGAAGTCCAAGCCCTTCGCCCGGAGCGCCGCGGGCTTCAAGTACGTGTACCAGCTGGGCTTCGGGCCCATGGACGCGTCGCTGTTGCCGCTGGTGGACCTGTTGTGCGGCCGGCTGGTGGAGCTGTTCGCCGTCTGGAGCGCGGAGGACGTGGTGGAGCTGGAGGTGCGCCTGCCGCAGCGGGAGGCGCCCCTGCGCTACGTGCCCCTGCCGTGAGTCACTTCACCTGGGTCTTCGTCTGGGCGGTCATGTTGATCTTGATCATGCCGCCATAGGCGCAGGTGCACGTGCACGTGTCGGTGAGCGCCGGCTTGCCCTTGATCACCACGGTGGGCGAGCCCGGCGTCCACGGTGCGGGAATCACCGGCAGGCACGGCATGGGCGTGAGGACGCCCATCGCGGCGGCGGTGGCGGTGGCCACGGTGGGGTTCGCCATGGACTTGCACATGACGAAGGGCGGCACGTTCATGCCCGGGACGTTGTCCATGATGGTGGCCGCCGGCGCGGTGGAGTTCACCTTGTTGGCGGGCAGCACCGACAGCGTCGAGGGCGCCATCCCGAAGCTGCACTGGAGCATGGCTCCGGACACGACCTGGATTCCCATCAGCGTGACTCCACCCGGGCGCGCAGTGACGTGAGCGCCTGGAACAGGGGGTCTCCTGATTTCAGCTTCAGGGAGCCCATGAAGTACTGCGCACGGCACCACTCTTCATCCAACGGCCCGTCCTGCTGTCCGTTCAGGCGCCGCGCGTGGAGCGCGAAGCGCTCGATGCGGTCCGGCAGTGCGTCCGCGCCCAGGGCCTGTTCAATGCGGCGGCGCACGTCCGCTTCGCTGACCTCCACGCCGGGAGGCAGGTCGCCGGTGAAGACGACCAGCACGCTGCGATACGCGCCCGCCAGGCCGCTCTCCGGCACGGCCAGCCCCACCGTGTCCAGCCGGGGGCCGGGAGGCTCGCGCAGCGCGTTCGCGACCTCCTCGAAGAGGAACACCCGTCCCTCGCGCCGGGGCTCGCGCACGCCCAGGTGGTGGTACTGGCCGCGCACCCGCGTCAGGACGACGTGCGCGAGCGGCCGTCCGGCGTCCGGCAGGGGGGTGAAGAGCCCCGTGTCTCCCACGGCGTCCTGCCCGCTGTCGGTGAAGTCGCGCAGCGCCCAGGCGCGCCCGGGCGCGGGGGCGATGTCCGTGTGCACGTCCGCCGCCACGCGCCGGTGCGAGCACAGCACCGCGCCTCCCAACGCCGGGTCCACGCACACGTTGCCGCCGGGCACGCTGGCCAGCCCGCAGGCCTTGAGCGCGTCGCGCCAGGCGTAGAAGTCGAAGGGCGCCTGCGGATCCCTGAACCACAGGCCCACGTTCTTGAGCGGAAGGCGCGCGCGGGCCACCAGGTCGCGCACGGCGGGCGTGAGGCCCAGGGCCCGCACGGGGTGCTCGGTGAGCAGCGTGGGAGTGACGTCCAGGTCCGCGGGCTCCACGTGCAGGTACGTCGCGCCGCGCAGGAGCGTGGTGAAGTACAGCGCCGGCAGGTGCTGGAGCGGGTGGAAGCCCGGCGCCGCCAGGTGGTCCCCCGGGTTCAGTCCGAAGGTCAGCAGCCCGTCCACCAGCGCGCTCCGCCACGCGTCCCCGGCGGTGAGCGGCACGGGCACGTCGCTGGGTTTGGCCAGCGGAGAGAAGAGCAGGCCCACCGGCTCGGAGGGCTTGTACGTGTACGACGCGAGCGCGGGCGGCACCTGCGTCTGCATGGGCAGGAGCCGCGAGGCGTGCTTGCCCAGGAGCGGCGCCTGGTGAGGCTCGGCGGCGATGTGTTGGGGCGCGAGCGCGTCCA
This sequence comes from Corallococcus sp. AB038B, assembly GCF_003668955.1. Lineage (NCBI taxonomy): Bacteria > Pseudomonadati > Myxococcota > Myxococcia > Myxococcales > Myxococcaceae > Corallococcus > Corallococcus sp. AB038B. The sequence continues at coordinate 328,303 of NZ_RAWO01000002.1, forward strand.
GCCGGCGCGCCACGAAGGCGCGGGCCCCGGGCGGCAGGAGGCTCACGCACGCGCCCAGGCCCAGCGCGGCGCACAGCGACACCATCAGCTCCGCGCCCGGCGGCAGCATCAGGCACAGCTTCGCGCCCGGCTTCACCCCCAACCCCGCCCAGGCGGTGGCCCGCCGCGAGGCCTGCTCCTGGAGCTGGCGGTAGCTCAGCGTGCGCCAGCCCTGCGTCCGCGAGTACGCGCGCAGCGCGATGCGGTCCGTGGTGGCGTGGCGGGCCACCAGGTCGTGGAAGAAGTCGTGGTGCTGGCCGGTGCGGCTCTTGAAGGGCGTGCTCCGGCCGGCGTGGATGGGGGCCATCGCGGCGGCGAAGCCATCCGGATCCTCCCAGCTTCGCGCAAGCCACGCGGGCACGCTGTCCGGAGGCGGCTGGGTGCCGTCGAACGCGGAGAGGACGATGCGTGGCTCGAAGGTCATGGCGAGGGTGACGGCGCGGGTTCAGGGGGGAGCAGCTCGCGGGTGGGCACCGGCTCCACGCTCGAGTCCGGGACGTACTCCGGCCGCGTCTTGAACTCCTCCAGGCGCAGGTGGGGCACGGGCTCCGGGAGCACCTCCATCCGGGGAGGAGGCTCCTGGCGGAACGACACGCCCAGGAGCACCCGGGCGATGGGCGTGCCCGGCGTGCGTCCCAGGCCGGGCCCCGCGAGCGCGTGCAGCTCCAGTCCCTCCGATAGCGGGATGCGTCCGCCGGCCAGCACCTCCACAGCGGGCTGGTCCATGTCCGCCGCGAAGGCGGCCTTCACCGCCAGTTCGCCGCGCAGGCCCTGTCCGGCCGTCGTCAACCCGGCGCCCAGGCGGACCTCCAGGGTCTGTCCGGAGGCGTTCGGCGCGGAGAGCGGGTTGCGCGAGCGCAGCAGCATGCCGGCCTCCAGCGCGGGCTTGAGGAACCCCACCTGCGTGCCGATGGCGGCCAGGGCGCGCACGCGGATGCCCGAGTCCCGGCCCAGCACCGCCGCGCTGCCGATGGGCAGCCCCACGCCCAGGTCCATGGCGAGGTCCACGGGGTGGTCGTCACGGCGCGACAACAGCCCCAGGCGCGCCTGTATCTCCGGGGTGCCCAGGCCCTGCGAGGCCAGCGGCGTCAGGCCCAGGGGCGCTGGATCATCCCCCTGCTGCCACAACACCACGGGGACCTGCGCGCCCACCTCCAGCCACGGCAGCACGCCGTAGCTGCCCGCCAGGACGGAGGACGCGCGGTTGCGCACGGCCTCCAGGCGGCGCTCGCCGTTGAGGAGCACGAGCGGCAGCTGTTGATACTGGCCCACCAGCCCCAGGCTCATGCCGCCGGGCACCAGCAGCTCGCCGTTGCGCATCACCGCGGTTCCGCGGCCGGGGTTGATCTCCAGGTGCTCCAATTCAAAGCCGGGAAGGGCGGACTGGGCCCAGGCGGGCAGGGCACTCAACAGGACCGCGGCGGCGGCGCCGTGCACTGACAGGAATTTGGGCATGGGCATGATGGCGCTCTGACCCGCTTCTGGCGGGACGCGCTCCCCCGGCCGACATCATACCCAGACAGCGATACGAAACATAGGCGTGCCCAGCGGTACGGATGAGCAGGAATGGGTCGGCGCCGCCCTGATGCATGGGGTTGGCGACCTGCCAAGTCCTGGTGTTCCGGCTCCGCGCTTGGGGCGGGGTGGGATGTGTGTATCTTTTTGTCGGCGTCAGGAGGCCGGCAACTCCACGATGAAGGTCGCGCCGTGGCCGGGCTGACTCTCCACGCGCAGGGTGCCGTGGTGGGCTTCGACAATCTGTCTGGTGATGAAGAGGCCCAATCCCAGACCGCCGTAATGCCGTGTCGACACGGCGCGGGTGAATTTCTCGAAGATGGCCTGGAGGCTCCCCGGCGAGATGCCGATGCCTTCGTCCCTCACGCTCAGCCTTGCCCGGCCGCGGACGTGCTCCACGCGAATCGTCACCGGGTGGCCCGTGCCGTATTTCAGCGCGTTGGACAGCAGGCTGCTCGCCACCTGTTCCAGCCGGTGGCGGTCCCAGCGGCCGACGACGCCCGGTGTCGCATGGACGATGAGCTCGCAGCCCGCCTTCGCCGCCTGGGCCTGGAAGCGCTCCACCGCGTCGCGCACCACGTCCACCAGGTCCACGTCCTCCAGTTGCAGCGGTGCGGAGGGGCCCGTGAGCTGCGTCACCTCCAGCAGGTCGTTGATGAGCGTGGTCATCTTCCTGATCTGCCCGGAGACGGTCTCCGCTGTCTTCACCACGCGCTCCCGCAGCGACTCCAGCGTCTGTTCCGCCTGCGCGTCCTTGACCAGGGATTGGAGCTTGAGCTGCAACGGTGTCAGCGGTGTCTTCAATTCATGCGACGCCACCGTCAGGAATTCATCCCGGAGCGACACGGCGTGCTGGAGCTGGGCCTGTGTCTTTCTCAGCTCCGTGACGTCCTGGAGCGCCAGGAGGACCGCCTCTGGATGGCCGTGCTGGGCGGGCAGGGTGCCCGCCTCCACCAGCAGCGAGTAGTGACCCGTGGGCGTGTGCCAGACGACCGGCTCCGCGTGCACGGGATTGCCCCTCACCGCGCGGATGCCAGGGATCTCCTCCATGGTCAGCTCGCGGCCCGCTTCGTCCGTGAAGCGGTGCGCGCCGCGCATGTAGCTCTCCTCGCGCAGGCCCCCGGGGAAATCACCGCCGGCCATCTGCCGGGCCGCCTGGTTCGCGAAGATGATGCGGCCAGTCACGGGCTCCACCAGGATGATGGCCACGGGCGTCCGGTCCAGCATCGCCTCCAGCCACTGCTGCTGGTTCTTCAGGGACGCGGCGGACTCCTCCAGCTTCTTTCTCGCCTCCACCCGAACCGTCACGTCGACGGCGAACGACAGCACGGAGTCCACCTGGCCCCGCACGTCGCGCAGTGGCTGGTACGCCACATCGAACTGCCGCGTCGACTGGACTCCGTCGCCCTGGAAGTCGGTGGTGACCGGGACCTCTTTTTCGATGAACGACTCTCCCTGGCGATAGGCCTTCTCCAGGAGTCGCGAGTACACGGCCCCCCGTTCGTCCGCGACGTCCCTGACGGAGATGCCCATCAGGTCCGCGCCTCCCGACAGCACCTTGTAGAGGGGGTTCACCAGCGTGAAGACCTGCCGCTCTCCGTTGAGGATGGCGATGGACGCCGGGGCGCTCGTCAGCACGGAGCGCAGCCGCGCGCGCTCGTTCTCCACCTGGGCCTCCGCGTGCTTGCGCTCGGTGATGTCCTCCGCCGTGGACACCCACTCCCGGATGACACCGTTGTCGCCGAACACGGGCACCGCCCGGCCCACGACGTCCCGGTAGCCCCCCGCGTGGAAGCGCAGGCGGAACTCACCCCGGTAGGACGCCTTCGTGCGCAGGGACTCCACCCAGCTGCGCACCACGCGCTTGCGGTCGTCCGGATGGATGGCCGAAAGCCAGCCCAGTCCCAGGTGCTCCGCGTGCGTCTGGCCCGTGAAGGCCAGCCAGCGCGGCGCGGGCTCCACCACCTCGCCCCGGGCGTTGGTGGACCACACCGGCTGCGACATGGCCTCCACCAGTGAGCGGTAGCGCTGCTCGCTGGCCTGGAGCGCGTCGTGGGCCCTGCGCTGTTCGGTGACCTCCGATACGATGACGCCGATGCCCAGCAACACGCCCGAGTTGGTGCGCACCGGGTAGTAGCTGACGAGGAAGTGGCGCTCCACGCCCACCTCCTTCGAGGTGGCGCCCACCACCTCCACCGTCTGCGCGCTCCCTCCCTCCAGGATGCGCTGATACTGGGGACGGAGGGTGGGCCACATCTCCGGGACGATGTCCTGCACCTTGCGCCCCAGGTGCGCGGCGCGCGGGATGCCATTCATGGCGGCGAGCGCGTCGTTGACCTGGACAAAGCGCTGCTCCATGTCCACCACCGCGAGGCCCACCGGCGTGCTCGCCACCAGCGTCTCGAGGAGCAGCCGGGAATGCGCGTCGGAGAGGGTCTCGATGGTCTCCGGGTCGAAGCTTGCGCTGGGGCTCTCCACGCGCGCCTCCTTTGACCCCGGCCCTTCCCGGCGAGCTTGGAGGCAGGGCCCCGTGACGCCGCTTCCCACCATGGGAGTGGCCTGACTTGGAGGGTGTGCATCCCCGGCCCCGGTGGGCAATCCACACCGGCCCGGAGACGCGGCTGCCGCCTGGCTGGCACCCAATGACAGACAGGCAGCGGGCCAGTCCCTCCCGTTGGCTCATGCACGCGGAGGGCCGGGCCCCTCCTCGTCCGCTGGCTTGGATTGCCAGGGCCAGCGCCTGTCGATCTCCACCTCCAGCGTGAAGCTGAGGAAGGTCCGGATGAGGACGATGAGGCCCAGGATGAGCACCTGCCTCAGCGTGGGCGCCCCCGCGACCGTGCGGATGATGTCCGCCGCCACGAGCAGCTCCAGTCCCAGCAGGATGGCGCGGCCCAGGTAGTGGCGAAGCTGCCGGTACGCCTCCCCCTTCCGCGGACCCCGTACGTCCTGGAGGACGAGCGCCACGGACACCACCGTTCCCACCACCATCACGCCGACGCCCGCGGCGTCGAACCATTGGGCGGCCAGGGCCACCAGATCCTCGAATCGCATCCACCGCTCCCCCTCCGGCAAAGGTGGTTTGCGACGCAGCGGACAGCCACCGCGATCCACCCTCCCCTCGGGATGGGAAGCCCGTCGGAATAGACACACAAAATATCAAAGCAATACATGCGTGCAGTGTTGACGGCGGCCGGGCTCCTGATTCATTGTCGCCGCCCTTCGCGTGTCACAGCGGGAGTCGGGCGGTTTCCGAGGGGTGCCGGGGGGTGCCGTGACGCAGCAGCTTGAAACCAGACATGGCGTTACCCTGGAGGGTCGTTTCGCGTGATTCGCGAGATCCTCAGCGGACTGCTATGGCAGGGCCGGGTGGCTTTGCGCAGCGGCGACGTGCGCGTCTTCGCCGCGCATGGCTACGTGGATGAAGGCTACCGGCCTTCGCGCGTGCCATTCCTCTCCGTTGTCGGCCCGCTGGGCCTGTTCCCCGAACCCGAGCGAGAGAACGGGCGCACGGGCGTCGCCACCTTCCGTGTGCCGGGCCACCTCGTCGGCAGGCCTCGCGCTTCCGGGGACAGCGTGCCGCCCAATGGCTCGCTCAAGCTGCGCCTGGATGGCCGCGCCACCGTCACCCTTACGGGCCTGCCGGGCGGCTCGTTTGCTTCCACCGCGACGGGCCCCGCGCTCGCCGCCGCCATCAACGCGCGGCTGGCGGATGCGCTCACCGGTGGACTCTTCCAGGAGCCCACGGGCGCGCCGCTCACGGACCCGCTGCTGCTGGAGGCGCTCGCTGGCGTCATCGCGCGCTGGGACGTGGAGGGGAGCCGGCTCGCGATCAGCTCCGACGCGGGCATTCCCTCCATGGAGTTCCGCTCCAGCGTGGAGGTGCTGCCTGTCGCTGGCGGCATCGAAGGGCCTCTGGGCCTGGAGCCTCCGGAGCGTTCTCAAGAGGGCAGGGTGTTCCTCAGCAAGATCCGCGCGCCCAAGGCCATGGCCATCGATGTGCAGGTGGACCTGTGGGCGGGCTCGCAGGTGGACCTGGCGTCCATCATGGACACGGTGGCGCTCTCCATCCCCACGCGCGGGCAGATGGTGCTGCGCCCGTCGCTGCTGGCCGAGGACGTGCCCGAAGGCGCCACGACGGTTCGCCTGCTGACGCGCGGTGAGCCCACCACGGTCCTGTCCCTGGTGCACCTGGAGGCCAGCGATCAGAACCTGGAGCGCGCGCGCGGCGGACGCGTGGACCTGACGCCCGGTGCATCCTTCCTTCCCACCTCCGAGGGCCTGCGCCTGTCCGGCACCGGTACTGCCTCCGTCCTCGTCTACCCCATGCCCGCAGTGCCCGACCCCTTCCACGCCGACAATCCGGCCCCGGACGGACTGGCGCTGTCGGTGGGGCTGCGCGTCGCCGCTGGCGCCGTGGCCGCGCAGTCGTTGCCGGTGGCCGTGCTGATGGCGCAGGGGCAGCCCGTGCTGCGGCTCATCGTCCGCTACGAGCAGGTGGACACCCGGCTCATGGGCGAGGTGGTAGCCACCGCGACGCTGGCGCAGGCCACCGGGACGCAGGTCGCGGAGACGCGCTGGCGGCTTCCGGTGGAGCGGCTGGAGGCCGGCGTGGTGCTTCACGCGCGGCTGGAGGCGGGGGAGGGCGTGGTGTGGCTGTCGGCGGACGGGGTGCCGCAGCCGCTCCAGGACGCGGACGCCACGCCCGCGCCGCCCGTCGCCGCGCCGGGCGTCACCGTCGCCGCGAGCGACATGGTGCTCACGCTGGGGGCGCAGGCGGGCACGCCGTTGGACTTCACGGTGGACCACGTGCACCTGGTGGCGGAGCCCGTGGGGCCGTTGGATCCGGCGCTGCGCCGCTCCGTCACGGCGGCCTCGCGCCTCAAGCCCGGCGACGTGGTGGTGCTGGGTTCGAGCGACGATGGCTACCGCGTGGGCAAGCAGCGCTTCCAGGCGCTGGTGCTGGGGCTGGATGGCGACCGCGTGACGCTCAGCCGCCCCGTGGAGGGCGCCTGGGCCCGGGGCCGCACGCTCGTGTTCCAGGAGGAGTGCTTCTTCTTCCAGACGCAGCTGCGCCGCCGCGACGACCTCTTGAACCACCTGTACCGCTGCTGCGTGGACTACCGGGTCTCCGCGCTGATGGACGAGCCGAACGCGCGCAGCACCGCCCGCCTCGTCGAGACGCCGCGGGTGGACCTCATCGCGCGCGGTGCTGCGCGAGGCGCCAGCGGCCATCCGGGAACATCTGTCACCGAAGTCGATACCGCCAGGCGCGGGACCATCTGAAACCAGGAGGATGAACGTGGCTGAGCGACTGCATCCGGGCGTCTATGTCGAGGAGATCAGTGCCGGTGCGCGCCCCATCGAAGGGGTGGGCACGTCCACGGCGGCGTTCGTCGGACGCACGGCGCGAGGCATCCCGGCCCTGGCCTCGTTCGTCACCGGCTTCGCCGAGTACGAGCGGGCCTTTGGCGGACACGAGCCCGGGGAGGCGGGCCTCGTCGCGCAGGCGGTGGAGGCCTTCTTCGATTCGGGCGGGCGGCGCGCGTACGTCGTGCGCGTGCTGCCCTCCGACGCGGTGGGCGGTGTGTCCACTCCACTGGTAGCGAGAGCGGGCGGCAGCCTCAACGCCCTCACGTTCCTGGCGCGGGGCGCTGGAGAGTGGTCCGACTACCTCCGCGTCAACGTGAGCGACTCCATCAACTTCCCCAGCGAGGCGTTCCGCGTGGAGGTGATGTGGACGGAGGCCGGGGCCACGCGCCGCCTGGAGACGTTCGAGGACGTGCGCATGGACCCGTCCAGTGAGGACTATGTCGGCGACCGCATCAACGACATCTCCCGCTACCTCCGCGTGCGCGACGAGTTCCAGGTGGCGCTGGCCGCCCGGGCGCCCGGCGCGGTGCTCGTCGCGGGCGTGCCTCCCCGGCTCAAGGCCGCGGTGCTGGCCAGCACGAAGTACAGCCTCTATGACGGCGGCAAGCTCCAGGTCTCCACCTGGGACGAGGCCCAGCCGGACCTGCCCCGCACGACGCTGGACGTCTCCATCACCCAGGCCCTGGTGGTGGCCGCAGTGCCGGCCGCCGCGTTCGTCAACGGACGAGTGCAGCTGACCGCCACGGAGCTCAAGGCCTTCCTCACCCAGGCCGTTACCTCGGCGGGTCTCACCAACACCTTCGTCATCGGTGGCACGGACTCGCCGGAGATTTCGCTGAAGGTGGCCACCGGGCCCACGCTCACCATCCCCAAGCCCACGGGCGCGACGTACGACCTGGACCCGGAGGACGCGAAGGTCACCGTGGGCTCGCCGGGCGGCACCACGGTGGTGCCCATCCCCATCCTGGCGGTGGACAAGGGCGCGGTGACGCCCGCGGAGTTGAACCACTCGCTGAGCGTGGCGCTGGCCGGCAAGGTCGCGTCGGTGGTGACGGACGCGCAGGGCAACACCGTCATCACGGGCCTGGCCACGGCGGCGGGGACCTCCACGCTGTCGCTCTCCGCCACCGGCTTCACCGGCACTGCCGCCGCGGGCACGGCGGGCACGAGCGCGGAGTCCTTCGACGGGCTCCAGCTCTCCATCAGCGAAACGCTCCAGCCGACGGTGCCCACCATGCTCCGGCAGCTGGGCTTCGCGCCGCGCGCACGTGGCTACTCGGATGACTCGCCCGCGAACCCGGTGGTGCGTCCGTCTTCGGTGACGAACCTGCGGCTCCTGGGCGGCGACGACGGCGCGGGCCTCCTGGACACGTCTGACTTCGCGGGCGACGCGAAGCTGCGCACGGGCCTGCACGCGCTGGACACGGAGGAGGTCAACATCGTGGCGCTGCCCGGCAAGAACGAGGTGTCGTTCATCGCCGCGGGCGTCGCGTACTGCGACAACCGGGGCGACTGCTTCTTCCTCGCGGACGGCCCCGGCGGCGTGGACAAGGACTTCGCGGTGGTGCCGGACGACGCGAAGCAGTTCGTGGAGGGGTTGCCCTCGCGCTCGAAGAACTCGGCCATGTTCTACCCGTGGATCCGCGTAGCGGACTCCGTGGGCGTGGGCCGCAACCCCACGCGGTTGGTGCCGCCCTCCGGCCACGTGGCGGGCCTCTTCGCGCGCACGGACACCACGCGTGGCGTGTGGAAGGCGCCCGCCGGCATCGAGGCGTCCCTCTCCAATGCGCTGGGCCTCCAGTACCCCGTCATCGACGCGGAGCAGGACCAGCTCAACCCGGCGAGCCTCAACTGCCTGCGCCAGTTCCCCGGCGTGGGGCTGGTGTCGTGGGGCTCGCGCACGCTGTCGCCCGACCCGGAGTGGCGCTACATCCCGGTGCGCCGCACCGCGCTCTTCCTCAAGGAGTCCCTGCGGCGCGGCCTGATGTGGGCGGTGTTCGAGCCCAACGACGAAGAGCTCTGGGGCCGCATCCGCGTCGCCATCGAGTCGTTCATGCTGGGGCTGTTCCGGCAGGGCGCGTTCCAGGGCAGCACGCCGGAAGAGGCCTTCAGCGTCGTCTGCGACCGGAGCACCAACCCGCAGGAGAACGTGGACGCGGGCATCGTCACCGCGCAGGTGGCGTTCGCGCCGCTGAAGCCCGCGGAGTTCGTGGTCATCGAAATCAGCCAGAAGAGCCTGCTGGCGGCCTGATGCCCACGCCCGTTCCCGCCAACGCCCGCAACCCGCTGCGGACCTTCCAGTTCCGGCTCCGGATGAGCACCTCCGCGGCCGGCGACTACGTGGCGGGAGTGCGCACCGTGTCCGGCCTGTCCGTCAGCGTGGGCGCCTATGAGACGTGGGAGGGCGGCAACAACCTGCACCGCTACGCGCAGCCCCACAAGGTGAACTGGGAGCCGCTCGTGCTGGAGCAGGGACTGGCGCTGGACGACACGCTGGAGCGCTGGGCGCGCGCGGTGCTGGAGTTCGCGCGCACCGGCAAGGCGCCCGGCGAGCCGGTGAAGCGCGACCTCTTCCTCGACGTGTGGGACGCCTACGCGCACCCCACGGAAGTGCCGCCGCCCGGAGGCATGGAGGCGCGCATCCGCAGCTTCCACGTGCACAACGCGTGGGTGAGCAAGTTCCACGCCCTGCCCAAGCTGGACGCCATGGCGGGCGAGGTGGCGCTCCTGTCGCTGGAGCTCACCCACGAGGGCTGGGAGCCGGTGCCCCGGCCCGTGCTGTCCATGCCCGCGACGAGCCTCCCGACGCCCTGACGTCCCCATTCGAGGAGTGAAGCCATGCCCCGATTCGTCGAATCCACGAAGCGCGACCCGTACCGCAACTTCAACTTCCGCGTGCTCTTCAACAACCTCGAGGTGGCCGCGTGCCGGAAGATTTCCGGCATCACCGGCACCGTGGAGGTGGTGAAGTTCCGCTCCGGCAACAGCCCGTCCTCCGTGGACGAGCTGTCACCGGGCCGGGTGCACTACGAGCCCCTCACGCTGGAGGCGGGCCTCACCCAGGACACGACGTTCCGGGACTGGGCCACCCAGCTCATCCGCCATGAAGCCACGCCCGGATTCCGCTCGGCGGAGCCGGACTTCCGGCGCACCGTGGAGATCCTCGTCTTCGATCTGGACTTCAACCGCGCGGTGAAGAAGTTCGTGCTGCGCAACGCGTGGGTCTCGAAGTTCACCGCGATGTCGGAGCTGGCCGCGGAGGCGAACGAGATCCTCATCGAGTCCCTGGAGGTCCAGCACGAGGGCTTCACGCTGGAGCCGGTGGTCTGACGTGCTCCTGGAACCTCCCATCCCGGTGCTGCTGCCGCACGGCCTCTTCGACGAGGACGGCCGCTGTCACCGCCAGGGCGAGCTGCGCCCGCTCACCGGCCGCGAGGAGTGGGCGCTGGCCCAGGCCGGAGAGCGTCCCGGCCCGCGCGAGGTGAGCGGGTGGCTGGCGGTGTGTCTGGGACGGTTGGGGGATTACTCGCGCGTGGACGCGGAGCTGGCGGCCTGCCTCACGCGCGGAGACCGGCACCACCTGGCGCTGCACCTGCGGGCCCGGATGTACGGGGACCGCGCGACGCTGGTGGCGCGCTGCCCCGCGCCTGGCTGTGAGGCGATGGCGGACGTGGACGTGCGGCTCTCCGCGCTCTCGCCGGAGCGGGTGGACGCGGCGCCGGAGGTGCTCACCGTGGCGCTGCCGGAGGGACGGGCGGAGGTGCGCGAGCCCACGGGCGAGGACGACGCGCTGCTCGCGGAAGTGCTTGGCACGCGGGCGGAGCGGTCCGCGCTCCTGTGGTCGCGGCTGGTGGTGGTGGACGGGCAGACGCTGACGCCTTCCGCGTGGTTGGCGCTGCCCGCGCGTTCACGGCACGCGGTGGCGCTGGCATTGGCGGACGGCTCGAGCGCGCCGGACCTGGGGCTGCTGGCGCGCTGTCCGAAGTGCGCCGCGTGGTTGGAGCTGGAGCTGGATCCGTTCGCGCTCCTGGCGCGCGAGCTGCGGGGCGGCGCGGCGCGATTGGAGACGGAGGTGCACGTGCTGGCCTTCCACTACCACTGGTCGGAGGCGGACATCCTGGCCCTGCCGCGGGCCCGGCGGTGGCGCTACCTGGAGCTGCTTCGCAACGAGCTTGAAGGCCGTCCGCTGGTGGATGGCTGGAGCTGACGAGAGGACGCGCACGCCATGGCCCCACCCCCGGTGCAAGGACAGGTCGGACTCACCCGTCGCGAGATGGAGCGTGAGCTCGCGTGGATGCTGCGCAGCGTCCCGGACAACCCCAAGGAGTTCGTGAAGCTGTTCACCCAGACGGTGGTGGCGCTGATGGACAAGAACAACGAAGCCATTGCCCGGAGCCTCGCCCAGCGCGAGCCGCCCGGCGCTCGGGGCAATGGATGACGCGCAACCTGGATCCGACGCTCATCGCGTTCGATCAGCAGCTCCAGAAGGGCATGCTGGTGACGCTGCCGCCGTCGTCCGCCGACCCGAAGGCCGCGTCGGGCGTGATCGCGCTGCGCTTCCAGTACAACCCGGAGACGGTGACGCGCACGCGTGCGGGCCAGTGGGAGACGAAGCCCGGCAAGACGCCCGAGCAGACCAAGATCCTCACCGATGGTCAGCGCGGCGGCGGCCTGCACGCCAAGAGCGAGACCATTGCCCTGAAGCTCGTCTTCGACGTGACGGAGGCGCTGCTGCGCGACACGAAGGGGGAGGGCATCCAGGGCGTGCTGCCGGAGCTGGCCATGCTGGAGGGCATGGCGCTGGGCAAGGACCAGACGGGGGACGAGGAGAAGAAGCCCGCGACGAAGCTCGTTTCGCTCAACCCCACGGAGCTGCTCTTGATGCTGGGGCCGCGCACCTTCCCGGTGGTCATCACCGGGATGACCATCGTGGAGCAGCGCTTCGACCCGTCGTTGTTCCCGCTGCGCGCGGAGGTGGACCTGCGCATGCGCATCCTGGAGGTGGGGGAGAACGCGGCGAACAGCAAGGTGGAGCAGGCATTCGCGAACCTGCGCGACCAGCGCCTGCGGATGGAGGACCTGGCGGCGGTGAAGGGCGCGGACGCGAGCACCCTCATCGCGCAGGCCCTGGCGCCGCAGGTGAAGCTCAACGGGGCGAGCTGAAGAGACGGCCATGAGCGACCCTTCCTCGCGACACAAGGACCTGCCGACGTACGCGGTGCCGCTGGGGCCGGAGGGCGCCACGGTGTCGCTGTACGTGCCCCGCGTGGCGCCGAGCGTGCCCACGTCCCTGTTGCACAAGGTGGTGGCGGGGGACCGGTTGGACCTGCTCGCGCAGCGCTACTTCAGCGACCCGTATCAGGCGTGGCGCATCGTGGACGCCAACCCCACCTTCGAGCCCGAGGCGCTCCTGGAGCCGGGAACGGTGCTGTTCATCCCGGAGAAGCCCTGATGGCGGATCAGCGCGCGGCGTTCCTCCAGCTGTGGATCGACGGGCAGCCCATGACGGACGCCCGCGGCCGGGTGTCGCGTCTGGAGGTGGACGAGCGCACCGACGACGCGTCCTCCTTCCACCTGTCCCTGGACATGGCGCCCACGGACTCGGGGGACTGGGACGCGCTGGCGGACGGGCGCTTCGCGCTGCTCAAGCGCGTCACCATCAGTTTCGGGCTGGGCGCTCCGGACAGCGAGGCGCCGGACGTGCAGGAGGTGGTGTTCGACGGCTACATCACCGCGGTGGAGCCGTACTTCGGCCCCTCGCGCATGCCGGACTCGTCGCTGGAGGTGTACGGGCTGGACGCGTCGTGCCTGATGCACCTGGAGGAGCGCACGCGCTCGTTCAGCGGGCTGTCCGACGCGGGCATCGTGCGGCAGCTGTACGGTGAATACGGCTTCGCGCTGGACGTGCAGGAGACGGCGCCCGTGCGCGACCCGGCGCGGGCGGTGGTGCTCCAGCGCGGAACGGATGCGTCGCTCCTCCGGTGGCTCGCGCGGCGCAACGGCTTCGAGGTCTTCGTGGAGCGCAAGCAGGGGCCGGTGGGCGCGGGCGCCAACGCGGCGCCGGAGAGCGTGGGCCACTTCCACCTGCCCCGGCCAAATGGTCCGAAGCAGCCGGACCTGTCGCTCATTCCTCGCTCCACGCCGACCGTCATTGAGCTCAAGGCGCGCTGGGAGAGCCACCGCCCCACGGAGCTGCATGGCGAGCACATCGACGAGCGGACGCGGCGGATCCGCTCCGCCACGGTGACGGCGCCTCGCTTCCCGCGCATGGGGCCCACGAGCCGAGCGGACATCCTGAAGGCGCGCATGGCGGCGGTGCTGCCGAAGCGGCCCCAGACGAAGGCAGTGGGCCTGCAGTACGTGGACGTGCCGCACGACGTGCCGGAGGTGGAGAACCTGGCGTGGTCGGACTACCGCGAGGCGGACTGGCTCGCGGAGGCGAACGGCACGGTGCAGGGCCTGCGCTACGAGCGCATCCTTCGCGCCCGGCGTCCGGTAGGGATCGTGGGGGCGGGCAAGCTGATGGATGGCACCTGGTACGTGCGCGGCGCCCGGCACCGCTGGGTGTGGGCGGAGGCGCTGGCCCGCTACGAAGTGGATGTGGACCTGGCGCGCGACGCGCTCAACGGGGTTGCGTGATGGGGCGCGGCCTGAACTTCCCCTTCCAGCTGGGAGACCTGGGCACTCCGCGCACGGTGGGTCCCTCGCAGGTCATCCGCCAGCAGTTGGAGCAGTTGCTCTTCACGCTGCCCGGGGAGCGGGTGAACCGGCCGCGCTTCGGATGCGGCGTGCAGCGAATGGTGTTCGGCGCCGCGAGCCCGGAGGCCGCCGCCACGGCCGAGTACATCATCCGCCTCAACGTGCAGGAGTTCATGCGCGACCAGGTGCGCCTGGACGCAGTGAAGGTGAGCGCCGAGGACGCCACACTCTACGTGGACATCCTCTACACGCTGCTGGCGACGGGCGAGGAACACGCGGAGCTGTTCCGCCGGGACCTGGAGGCGCCGCCGTGAGCGCACGGGTCCTGACACTGCCGCTGGAGGCGTCGCTCGCGGAGGCACAGGCCGCGTTGGAGACCACTCCGCCGGGCGAGGTGGAGTGGGTGCTGCCCGTGGGCGAGGGCGTGCTCACCACGAACTTCGTCATCGGCACGCCCGCGCACGCGCTGCGGCTCACGGGCGGTCCGGGCGTGACGCTGAAGCTCGACGGCGGGACGCTCGAAGTCACGGGGCTCGTCACCGGATTGTCGGGCGTGACGGTGGTGGCTGTGGACGCCGGGCTGGTCCTCCTGGGGGCGCGGGTGGAGGTGTCGGACGTCACGGTGAGCGCCACGGCGTCCGGGGATTGCGCGGCGCTGAGCGTGGAGACGCCGGACGGCGAGGTGGCCATCGACTCGCTCACGGTGACGCAGGCGAGGGGCGAGGTGGCGACAGGGCTCCGGTTGCTGGCGACGGAGGCCCGCGTCACGGGGCTGTCCGTGGACGGCGTGAGGGCCACGGTGGGGGATGCCTTCGGCGTGCGCGCGGTCTGCCAACGTTCGCAGTGGGCGGACGTGGCGGTGCGCAACGTCATGGGCATGGAGACGGGCGTGGGCCTGGAGCTTGCGGGCTTCACCCGAGCGGACCTGTCCGGGCTCACGGTGTCGCAGGTCTCCGGGCCGAACGCGACCGGAGCGCGGGTGCTGGTGGCTCGGGAGGAGGGCGAGGGCCTGTCCATGGTGGACGTGTCCGTGAGCGAGGTGGATGCGTTCGGGGTGCAGTGGAGCATCGGGCTCTTGGTGGCCTCGGCGGGCGTGCTCCAGGTGCGTGGCTTCACCGTGCAGCGGGTACAGGGCGGGTTCCCGATGGGCGTGCTCGCATTGGGTGGGCGGAGCATCGAAGTGGCCATGGGCCAGGTGGAGGATGTCTCCGCCGGAACACGCGCCACGGGCATGCGGGTGCTGGGGGGACCCTCGCTGGAGCCGGTGGTGGTTCGTGACGTGGAGGTGAGCCGTGTGTCAGCGGCGCCTGTTCCGGTGTCCGCGCAGCCCGAGGCGTCCTGGTCGGACTGGCTCATCGCCGCGTTGGATGCACTGTCTGCTTCGGTCGTGGGGCCGCTGACGCTGCCTGCGTTTCCCACCGATGCGGACGTCGTGGGCCTGCACGTGGCCGCGCCGCTGGGTGGCCTGGAGCCGGTGCTGGACGTGGGCACGCCGGGGGAGATCGCCGTCGAGGACTGCTCCCTCTTCGTCATCACCGGCACCGCGTTGCAACTGGAGGGCGGACTGCGCACGGCGCTGGTGCGACGCACCGAGGCCTGGACGTCGGTGCACGCGGGCTGGCTCCAGGCGGAACAGCTGTTGCTCGCGCAGCTCACCTGGCACCGGCATGCGCATGGGCTGCAGCTGGGGCCCGGGGAGATTCGCGCCTACGACTCGCTCTTCACGGCCATCGTGGGCGCGCCGTTCGTGCTGGAGCCGGACGCGGAGCTGTCCGCCTCTCCCGCGCTGTTCGCTCAGGGCGCGGCCCCGCCGTTCCTGGAGGTGGGGCCACTGCCGTATCGGACGCCGGGGACTCCGGAGATTCCTCCGGTGTTGCTCACTGGCGGCCTGCCGCCCCCGGAGACCGTGGACCTGCGGCTGGTTCCGGATGCTGCCATCTCGCGGGCGGCCGTGCCGGTTCCGGGCGATGGTCCTCGCGACCCGCCGCCATTCATTGGCGCGTGGGCTCCGGACGTCGTGCCGGGCTGTGACGTGAGGGATCCGCAGCCGCGCCCGTGGCTCGCGGCCCCGGAGCGTCCGGCGCCTGGCGCGCTGGTGGACTACCAGGCTCGCGATGCGCAGTCGTTGCTGGCGGTGATGCTGGAGCGGGCTCGCACGGTGATGTCGCCGTGGGAGGACCGGGGGCCCGCGGACTTCACGACCATGTTGCTGGAGGCCGTGGCCGCGCAGCTGGACTCGCTGGCGTACCAGCAGGAGCGCGCGGTGGTGGAGGGCTTCCTGGAGGAGGCCCGGTTGCGGCGCTCCGTGGAGGACCACGCGCGCGGACTGGATTACGTGCCGGATCCGGGGCTCTCCGCCACGGTGATGCTGCGGTTCCGATTGGATCCGGAGGCGCTCGCGGCGTTGGTGAAGGCGCGGCTGGAGGAACTGAACCTGTCGGTACTTCCGCCCGGCACCACCGCGCTGGAGTTCCTCACCGGTGGCGGCGTGCTGGAGATTCCCGCTGAAACGCTGGTGGCGAATGTCTCCACGGACGAGCACTCGCTGGTGTTCGTCACTGAGTCGCCCCTGTCGTACTTCCCCCGGCTGGAGATCGTGACGCTCGCGGAGTCCGTGCAGTTGGGGGACACGGGCGCCACGCTCGCGGGTCTGTACCCGGAGCTGGAGCCCGGCCGTTGGCTGATCCTCTACCGGGGCCGCGGCGAGAGCGGGCACGTGGTGCGAGTGACCTCCGTGGCGCTCGCCACCGATACGACCTTTGTCGGGTGGGATCCCCGCAGGTTCGCGCCGGAGGTGTTCCTGGCGCCGGGAGACCCCGCACCCGGGCCTCGCGCGACGGTTCTGGGCAACGTGATACCCGCGCATCACGGACTACCGGTGACGCCGCTTCCAGAGGGCTTCGAGGCGGACTCGGCGGAGCCCTTCGCGCGCAGCCTCGCGCAGTGGCGCGCGTTGCTGTCCCCGGTCGTGGACGGCAGCGAGGAGCGCGAGTTCGCCCTGCCGTTCCATCCAGTCAGCGTCCAGGCCTCCGGGTATCCACTGCCGGAGGAGACGTCGCGGCGCGGGACGCCCCAGCTCCAGGTGAGCGTGGAGGATGACCCCTGGACACTGGTGGACGACCTGTCCGTCCAGGGGCCGGGGGATGAGGTGTTCGTGCTGCGTGCGACCCCCACGGGTGGTGCCAGCCTGCGCTGGGGCGACGGCGTCAACGGCGCCTTGCTTCCGCCCCGGGAGACGGCGCTGGGACTGTCGCTGCGCGTGGGGCTGGGGACGGTGGCCAACGTGGGGGAGGGCGTGCTCACGCGGTTGCTCCAGGTGCCGTTGGATCCGCAGCGCTCCGCGTCCGCGGGCGAGCTGCTGGCCCAATCGATGGACGACTTGCGCGCGTTGGTGCGCGTGGACAATCCGCTGCCCGCGGTGGAGGGACGCGACGCGGAGTCGCTCGACTCCATTCGCTACCGTGCGCCGGCGGGCGTGTCGCAGCCGCTGTCCGCCGTCACGGTCGACGACTATGTGCGGATGCTCCAGCAGCTGCCGGAGGTTGCGGGAGCTTCGGCGCGCGCCGTGGACCGGGACCTGCGCACGGTCATCCGCGTGACGGTGTTGCTGCGCGACGAGGACACGCTCGACCGCGACGAGCTGCTGCGCCGATGGGCGGGGGTGCGCAGTCGCCTGGAGGAAATACGCCTGCTGGGCGTGGACGTGGAAGCGCTGCCGCCCAAATGGGTGCCGCTCGACTTGGACCTGGAGGTGGATGCCGCGCCGTATGCGCAGGCCGACCAGGTGCGCGGCGCGGTGGTGGGCGCCATCGCGGGGGACGGCGGCCTGTTGGATCCGGACCGCTCTGGCCTGAACGGCGACGTGCAGCTCGCGGACCTGTACCAGGCGGTGCTGCGCGTCCCGGGCGTGACGGCGGTGCGGGTGAAGCGCTTCCGCCGGCTGGAGCCTCAAGCGCAGGAGCGGCTGGAGGCGGGCGTCATTCCCATTGGACCCGACGAGGTGGCCACTGCTCGGGGTGGTTACTGGCCGGGGTCTGAAGGCGTCCTCACCGTGCAGGTGTGCGGAGGACTGCGATGAGCCGCGTTCCCTCCACGCACCAGGCGCTGACGCATGAGCAGCTCCGCACCCGGCTGGGCGAGTCGGCGCGCATCGTCTTCACCCGGCTGGACGAAGCGCCCACGTGGAATCCGCTCGCGTACGCGGCGCCCTCCTCGGTGGACCTGGGGCGGGGGCTGCTGGACAGCGTGGCGCTCGCGCTGCACGTGCT
The DNA here is from genome assembly GCF_003668955.1 of Corallococcus sp. AB038B. Taxonomy (NCBI): domain Bacteria; kingdom Pseudomonadati; phylum Myxococcota; class Myxococcia; order Myxococcales; family Myxococcaceae; genus Corallococcus; species Corallococcus sp. AB038B. The sequence goes on from NZ_RAWO01000002.1 coordinate 346,197, forward strand.
GTGGACGTATCAGCAGGCGTGGGCGGAGGAGAGCTTCCTCGCCACCGCGCGGCTGGAGGACTCCGTCTCCAAGCTGCTCGGGCACATTGGTTATCGGCCGAGCCCGGGCACCGCGGCGGTGGGGCTCCAGCACTTCCGCTGCAAGGCGAACGTGCGCGGCACGCTGTCGCCGGGAACGGCGGTGAATTCAGCGGCGGAGGGGGAAGAGACCGCCGCTGTGTTCGAGACGCTCGCGGCGCTGCGCCTGCTTCCGGAGCTCAACGAGCTGCGCGCGTTCCTGCCTCCTCTGGTTGGAGTGGGGACAGGAGCTGGAACCGGGACGGGGACGGAGACAGGTGGGGGAACGGGAACAGGTGGAAGCACGGGGACGGGTGGTGGGACCGGTGCGCCTTCCGGCGAGGCGGGTGAGCCCGGGGCTCCGGCCCCCACGGGCGGCATCTTCGGGCCCGGCTCGGTGGTCGCGGGGCTTCAGGATCGCATCGAGGTGCAGCGCCACGGCCCGTTGGAGGAACGGCAGGTGGCTCGAGCGAAGCAGGATGCTCGCAAGCTGGCGTCGTTGATGAAGACGTTGGACCTGGGCGGGGATGCGGCGTGCAAGAGCACTCTGGACGCGCTCTGCGAACAACTGTGCGAGGCCCAGAAGGTCGTGGCGCAGGCGGTGCCTCCGCCCGGCCGTCCCGTGGGCGCGTTGTCCGAGTCGCAGGAGATCCTCGCCCGCCAGCTCCGCAACTTGCAGAAGCGGCAGGCGGACGCACTGGCCGCGTTGGAGGAGGCGCTGGCCCCGTGCGCGGACGAGGACCCGACCGTGCACGCGGTCCGGTTGGACAAGATGGTCACGTTCCTGGATGCCTTCGTGAACAGCCTCATCCAGGAGGCGCGGGATCAACTCGTCATCCTCAAGGGCAGTGAGGCGCTGAACCGGGCGGACCAGGCCTTCGGCGCGGAGGCGGGAGTGGCCCGGCCGTTGGGCGTGGCGGCATCCGGAACGGACACGCTCTACCTGCTGCCACTGACGGATGCTTCCGGGCTCACCTCTCAGGATCCGCCGGTGCGGCCAGGAGACTGGTTCGTGCTGGCCGAGGACGTGGAGCGCCTGGGCCCCGGAGGAGCGAAGGGCACGGAGCGGATCTACCGCGAAGCGCTGCGAGTGCTGCGGGTCCGCACGGAGGTTCCGCCCGGTCAGCGAACGCCGATGACGCAGGTGACGTTCCAGCCACCGCTGTCGCGCGCGTACGCGTTGGACGGCGTGGTGCTGCTGGGAAACAACACGCTCGTCAGCGAGGGCTCCACGGTGGAGGAGGTCGCCGTGCCCGCGCTGGATCTGCGCACGGTGTCACTGCTGCACGGGCCGGTGACCTGGTTGCGCGACCCGAGCCGCGCGGGAGGCCGCCGGCCGGAGGTATCCCTGACGGTGGGGGGACTCGCGTGGCATCCGGTGGATTCGTTGTTGGACGCGGCGCCGGATGAGCTGGCCTTCGCGGTGGAGTCGCTGCCGGCCGGGGCCGCGCGGCTGCGCTTCGGAGAAGGGGACCACGGTTCTGCGTTGCCCCTGGGCGCGGAGGTGCGGGTCCGCTACCGCGTGGGCAGAGGGACGGGAGGCAACCGGGCCGCGCTGCGGCTGCTGGCGATGGCGAGCCCGCATCCCTGCGTGGAGAAGACGTTCAACCCGCTGCCGCTGGCCGGAGGAACGGATCCGGAGGCACCGGAGTTGGCGCGCGTGCGAGGGCCCGCCACGGTGGGCGCGATGGACCGCGCCGTGTCGCTCTCGGACGTGCAGGCGCTGACGTTGGTGTTCGACGGCGTGCACCGCGCGAACGTGTTCCGGGATGGCGTGCGCCGCCGTTCGTTGAAGGTGGTGGTGGCCGGGCCGGAAGGAGCAGCCCTGGGCGCAGCCGATCTGGAAGCACTCCACGCGCATCTGGCGGCACGGGTTGCGCCGAAGGTGGAGCTGAACCTGATCAATCGGCAGCGCGTGGAAGTGCGGCTGCGGGTGCTGCTGCGCGTGGTGAAGGGCGCGGATCCGGTCGCGGTGCTTCAAGAGACGCGCCTGCGGCTGGGCGTGGACCGCGACCCGGATCGTGAGCCTGGTCTGCTGGATCCGGATCGCGTGGAGCTGGGACAGGATCTGCAGCTGTCGGACGTGTACGGCGCGCTCGCGGAGATCACGGGCCTGCGCTCGGTGGTGGTGCAGCGGCTGCATCGCGAAGGCACGCCGCCAGCCCTCTTCGAGCGCATCGTCACCGCGCCCGGCGAGCTGCTCGCGTGGGCCCCGCCGTCCGGAGAAAGCGATGGCGTCGCGCTCACCTACGAGGAGGCCCAGGACCTATGAGCCCCGCCTCGACGCGCCCGACCGGCCCCCGCCCCACGTCTGCGGACATGGGGTCAGTCTCCGTGGCTGAGAAAGAGGGAACCCTGCGGGGACTCCCGGCTGCGGCGCACCGCATGAACCTGTCCGACAGCCGGACAGGATTGAAGGACCCAGGTCGGGGACCTCAGCGCCCGCCGAGCTGCGGAAACCTGTCCGACAGTCGGACAGGTTTTGAGGACGCAGGCGGGGGACCTCTGCTCCTGCCGAGCTGCGGAAACCTGTCCGACAGTCGGACAGGTTGGGACCGTGTCGGGCGGAAGGTGCACGGCATTGATGTTCGGGCGCTTGGTGCGGCGCGTTACAGCGTGGCCGCGACGCTTCCGGTCGTGGAGGGGCAGGCCCCATGAGCCCTCCTTCTCAGCGGCTGATCCAGCTCCTTCCGGGGCTCTACCCGGCGCGGGACTCCACGCTCGCGGATCAGCCGCTCCTCAAGCTGCTCGCCGTGCTGGGCATGGAGCTGGATGCGTTCGCGCGCGCAGTGGATCAACTCTGGGATGATCATTTCGTGGAGCGTGCAGGCCCGCAGGCGCTGCCGTTGCTCGCGGAGTTGATGGGCGCACGGCTGATCACCGACAACCCTCGCGTGCAGCGCGGAGTGGTGGCTCGCGCGGTGGCGTGGCGACGACGGAAGGGCACGCTCGCGTCGCTGGAGGAGGTGCTCTCCGTCACCAGCCTCTGGGACGCGGAAGTGGACGAGTCCTTCCGTTCGCTGCTGGAGACCCAGGACCTCAACGACCTGCTGCCCTGGCGCGGCCGCAGCGCGGTGATGTGGGATCCCATCGGCCTCGCGGATCCGCTCACCCGCCGCTCGCCTGGCATCGAGCGTCCCCGCGACGGTGTCCCGGAGCGTGGCCTCTTCATTGGCGTCGCGCCCGGCGAGACGCTGGACCAGGCTTTGCGCCGACTGGGGAGCGCGGACGCAGGCCGTGTTGCCGCGACTCCGCGCACGCTGGACCTGCTGGGCTGGGCACGTCCGGATGTCGCCCTCATCCGCACCGCGCGCCTGACGCCCGTGGAGTTGGAGGAAGTCACCCCGGCCACCGTGCTCACGCTGCCCAACGGCTACCGGGGCTTTCGCGTGGATCCACTCGACCGCGATGCTCCCCTGGTGTGGCTCAAGCCCCTGGAGCGCGCGGACCTCACGGGAGGCCTCACCGCTCGCCATGAGCCCGCGCCTCCGTCGCTCGTCACGGGACGCACGGCGGCGATGCTGCTCACCCCTACCTCGCTGGCCGAGGACGCCGACGCCGCTGAACGCGCGGATGCCATCACCGTCTCCGTCGACGGCATTCCGCTGGTGGGACCGGAAGCCCTGCCACTCCTGCGCGGGCCGCTGCCCACCGCGCCCGTGGGGCCCTCGCCCACGCTGCGCTTCGCGGACCGGGGCAGGCCTTCGCCCGGAGACACATGGCGACTGACGCTGCTGGCCGCGCGTGAGAACTCGGACACGGTGCTCCTGTCCACCGAGCTTGTGGCGGACGCACTGAATGCCGTCACCGTCACGCCGGAAGCGAACCAGCTCCTGGGTGGCACCACGGCGGCGTTGCTCGTTGAACGGGTGAGCGGTGATCCGCGCCTGCGCGACGCGGACGGCACGTGGCGCACCCTCACCGTGGGGCTTCGCCAGGGGCCTCCTCGCAGCAACGCCATCCGCGTGGATCTGGCCGGTGCGCCGTGGGTCGCTCGCATCGAGCAACACCTCGCGGATGGCAGCCTGCGCCTTGCCCGCTTCGACGCGAGCGCTGACGGCGCGCCCTGGCAGGTGACGGAGCTCATCGGCGCGTTGCCTCCAGACGGTCCAGGCATGTCCCTGGCCATTGCTGGTGACTCACTGTTGCTGGTGGCGCCGGACGGCACGGGGAAGCTGGGCGTGTGGTCGGTGACGGGCCTGGACACCGCGACTCCGACGGGGACGCGGTTGGACACCGCGAGCCCACGGCAGCCCTCGGCGCGACTGGCTCCCAGCCTGTGCGTGCGCGGCGGCCGGCTCTTCGTCTTCGGCGGTGACCTGGGCGGCGCGCCCACTGGAGACCTCTGGTCGCTGCCGGTCACGGGCGGACCGTGGCGGCCCCATGCAGTGCGCAACCGCCAGGAGCGCAAGGCCGCGACGCTGCTGAGCACGGCGCAAGGACTGATGCTCGTGGGCGGCGAGGCCGTGACGGGAGAACTGGCCGTGCCGGTGATGCTCTGTGACCCGGCCTCCGCGAGCCCTGTCTGGCGCCCCCTGGCCCCACTGCCCATCACCGCGAACCTGCCAGGCACGCTCGTGGCAACCACCACCGCCGACGGCGTGGAGGCGCTCGTCTGGGCGGACACGACGCGTCCTCAACGGATGACGCTGAAGGCAGGCGAGGATGCCTGGGTCGCCGGACTGCTGGAGGCCTCGGGCACGAACCCGCCGGTTCCGGGCGAAGCGCTCTACGTCGATGGGCGCGTGCTCCTCACGGATCCGGCGCCGCTGCCCGCGTCGGAGATCGTCTTCTCACTGGGCGGTCGCGGCTACCTGGCCTTCCTGCCAGAGCTGGCCCTGCTCCCGGATGAACTCCTGCGCTTCAACGTCGCCAACGACGGCGCCGCGTTCATCGAACCTCGCGAGGGCCAGCCGCTCCCGCTCGATTCCCGGCCCGGCGGTGCGTACCACTCGAGGGATGCTTCCGTGGCCGGCGGTGCGCGGCGCTATTCGGTGCCCGGACGGCTGAGTCGCCACCCGTTCCAGCTGCGCCAGCGAAGCCTGGGCCCGTGGACGAAGCTCGCTCCGAGCATCGCCTCCGGCATCGTCGCGGTGGATCCACGCCTGGGCCGCGTCGTGATCCAGGACGACGCACCCGTGGGCCGTGTCACCGTCTCCGCGCGGGTAGGGCGGGGCGCCTCATTGGGAGCGGGGCTGCTTCCTCCGGACCGCCGTCCGCCCGCCGCGTGGGCGGAGCCGGACTTCCCGTTCATCGATCCGCCGGACCGTCCTGGCGACCGCTCCGGCACCGGCCTTCCTGTCACCGCGTGGATCTCCCCGGAGCGCGCGGGCGGAGTGCTGGCGGCCGGAGGCCAGGAGCGGCCCATCGTCGCCACCGTCGCGGATGGACTCCAAGCCGGAGCACCTCCGGTGCTGGGCCTCATCGGTTCGCCGCGTCTTGCTCCGGAGCGTCTGTCACAGGGCCTGGACAACGGGCTGTCCCTCTTCGCCGCGGACACGGGCGCGGCGCCATGCATCGGCGCGGACGAGCACGGCCTCTCGCTGGCGCTCTACCCGGGCTTCGGAGGCAGCGCGGCCACGCGCGTGTGGCTCGCGGGCTTGTGGCTCGCGGGGCGGCTGGACCTGGTGCTCGCTCGGGGGCAGGCGGATCTGCGCTGGTGCAACCTGGGCGCGCCCGGACAGGTGGGCGTGTGGATGCCGGGCGGTGGGCACCAGGACATCAGCGCGCGGCGTTCGCTGCCTCCCGCCGACGTGGAGCTGCGCCTCTACGGCTGCATGGTGGGCGTCATCGAGCTGCCGCCCTGGGTGCACCTCATCGCCGCGGGCTGCACCTTCGACGCCGGAGACCGCGACGCCGTCGCCATCCGAGCGGCGGGCGCGACCGTGCGACTGCGGCACTGCACGGTGCTCGGGGCCACGGAAGCGGGTGTGCTGGAGGCTTCCTCCTGCGCCTTCGCGGGCGAGGTGCGCACGGACCGGCCGGACCTGGGCTGGCTGCGCTACAGCCTCTTCGCGCGCGGCGGACAGCCTCCGGTGTCGCACCAGTCGCGGGTGCACACCGTGTCCTTCCAGTCGAACCGCCAGACGGACCCGGGCTACCTCGTCCTGGGCGACAACAACGGCCCCGAAGCGCTCCACGCCTCCGAGCGCGGCGGAGTCCCCGGTGCCCACGACGAGCGCTCTGACCACGAGCGCGAACTCTCCGCGCGCACCGACGACAGCATGCCCATTGGCATCACGCCCTTCCACGCCGACCGCAGCCAGGACGACCTCGTTCGGATGAGCCGACCATGACCGTGAAAGCGTACACCTCCAGGTCCCGCTTCGACGAAGCCCGGCGATTCTCCGGCGTCTATCAGCAGATGGGGCGCATGAGCCTCGACGCTGACTGGAACGAGGAGGTGCGGCTGCGCACCGTGGACTCGCGCCGCCGCTCCGCCGACGTCGCCGAGGGCTCGCCCGACGACGGCTTCCGCATCGTCGACACGTACCTGGTGGATCCCATCCGCAACGTGCTCGGCTGGACGGGGCAGGGCCTGCCCGCGGACGACGAGCGCATCATCCCGCGCGAGCTGCGCCTGGACCGCTACGACTCGGAGACGCTGCCGTTCGTGGTGCGCAGCCGGGGCCACATCGCGCTGCGCCGCACGCTGCCCGCGCCGTTGGATCTCACGGCAGTGCCGCGCTCGGACAGCACCACCTTCATCGCCTCCGTGCTCGTCATCGGCCTGCGCTTCGAACGACCGCTCACCGACGATGAGTTCATCGACCTGCGCGTGGTTGTCGCGGACACGGAAGGGAACGAAGCGGTCCTCTCCGCCGGTCTGGGGCAGCGGCCCACGGGCTGGAACGACGTGCGCTTCCCCGTCGCCGCGTTCGCGGGCGTGGACCCGACGAAGCTGAGCTCCTGGGGCGTGCTGGGCCTGCCGCCCGTGGCCCGCACGTGGGTGGCCGCGCTGCGTGTGGAGGACGCGGCGCTGGGCGCCGATATCATTATAAGGGGTGGTGACGGGACGCTGCCGGGCGCGGGCCGCATGCTGCTCGACGGCGTGCGCATCTTCCTGGAGCAGGACCTGCGTTACTCCGTGCAGCCGGATCTACCGGAGGCGGATCCGCTGGCGGCGCTGCCCACGGACGGCACGCGGCACCACTTCTTCTTCCTCGACTGCTGGGAGCAGACCACCACCCAGTACGACGACGCGTTCCTGGAGGAGCCCGCGCTGGACGGCCAGGACACCACCGTGCGCCTGCGGCTCGTCACCCAGGTGCGCGCGCTCCAGGGTCTGGCTGACACCGACGCGGAGGTCCTGCCCACGCCCACCAGCGGCGCACGCCTCACCACCAACATCCCGAAGGGCGCGCTGCCAGACCGCTTCCCACCGGAGCCGCTGGACCCCTGTCGAGACCGCTGCCTGTCCACGGAGAACGCCTCCACGGGCGAGGGCTACACGGGCTCCGACAACCTCCACTTCCGCGTGGAGTTCTTCCGGGGCGGCGCGCAGCCGGTGGTGCTGTGGTCGCGAGACAACGGCTCCACGGTGCTCCCGCTGACCGCGCCCGCGGCGGCGGATGCGATGACGCTCCAGGTCTCCCCCGCGAGCGCCGCGAAGCTTCGCGCGGGAGACCTCGTCGTCATCGAAGACCGGGTCACCCGGCTCCAGCCCGAAGGACCGTCGCGGCCAGTGCTGCGGCGGCTGCGAGGCGTCCAGGCGGACACGGGCAAGCTGGAGCTGGCGGACGCGAGCACCGTACTCACCACGGACCCCGTGCCGCTCCCCGTGGGAGGCACGCTGGGCCGGGCCTTCGACCCGGAGCAGGGCGCGGTGGTGCGCCGGTGGGACGGCGGCGACCTGCTGGTGTCCAACACGCGCTACCGCTTCGACGACGGCATCACGCTGGCCTTCGGCAACACGGAAGGGCGCGCGACCGAATACTGGTCCTTCACCGTGCGAGTGCGCGCGGCGGACGGCGCGGCCCGGGGCGAAGTGGAGCAGCTCACGGACGCGCCCGTGCAAGGTCCGGTGCACCACTGCGTGCCACTGGCGCGAGTGACAGGCGGTGCGACGCGAATCTTCGAGGACCTGCGCCCGCGCTACCTGCCGCTCGCCCAGGTGCGAGACAGATTGGTGGAACTCTCCGAGCGCGTCATCGGCCCGGGCGTCTTCACGGTGGTGGTGGGCGACGGCGTGCGCAGCTTCGGCGACGTCGACCAGGACCTGCTCGAAGGCATCACCGGCGACGAGGCGCTCCAGGCGGCGGTGGACCGGATGGGAGGGCAGGGCGGCTCCATCTTCGTGCGAGCCGGCCGCTACAAGCTGGAGCACCCGGTGCTGCTGCGCAACCTGTCCTCCGTGCATCTCCTGGGCGACGGAGAGGCCACCGAGCTGCGCACCCAGGGCTCCGGCGGCGCCTTCTTCGTGGACCGCTGCGGCCTGGATGGCGACGTGCGCATCGAGGACCTCAAGCTGGTGGAGGCCCCCTTCGAGGACGTGGTGATTGGCGGAGGCCTCCAGCCCGTGGTGAAGGCGGTGAAGACGAGCGTGGCCATGTCGAACGGCCAGCGCTTCGTGCCGCTGGTGGAGGTGGACGACGACCGGGTGCTGGAGGAGGACGACGTGAAGCACCCGTCCGCCGAAGCCGACTTCGTGGACGTGGTCGTCGACCGCATCAAGGCCATCGTCCCGGGCCAGGGCCGCGCGGCGGGCTCCGTGGTGGCCACCCTGGTGCAGCTGCGCAAGCTGCAACGCCAGCACCCGGGCCAGCCGCTGGAGGACGTGCCGGAAGCAAAGCCGCTGCTCGACGCGCTGGCGGCGCTGCCGCACGGCGTGGTGACGCTGGCGGACTCCAGCGGCGTGACGCTGCGCCGCTGCCACATCCAGGCGAACCAGGCCGGCTCCGAGGCGACAGGCGTGCTGGTGACGGGCACCTGCGAGCGCATCGTCATCGACGAGAATCGCATCGGCGCGGCGACAGGCATCGCGGTGGCGCCGTATGCCCCGTATCTCGCGGAGCGCTTCCTCGCGTCCTTCCCGCGCGCGGGCCTCTTCGTGGACGCGCTGGCCATCACCAACAACCGGCTCCAGCCGCTGGGGGACGCGACCACGGGCATCCACGTGGCGGACGGACGCCTGGCGGGCGTGGAGGTGCGCGGCAACAGTGTCCAGGGCTTCCAGGTGGGCATCCTGGTGCAGGACCTGGCGGAAGGGGGACTCGCGGGGCCGGTGGACCGCGTGGTGGTGGCGGAGAATCAGATTCTGGGCTCCGCGGCCGTGGGCATCCAGGTCGCGGGCGACGGCGTGGACGTCGTGGGCAACGAGATCCGCAACGCCGTGTCGGACAGCTTGTTCCAGGTGGGCATCCAACTGGCGGGCCGGGCGCTGCGCGTGCGCGAGTCGTGGATCTCCCTGCCGGCCGTGCCCGCCGCGTCCGTGCTGGGCGTGGTGGCCGGCATCGTCGTGGGCGATGGCCTGGATGACGGCGCGTCCAACGGACGTCCCGCCTCGGACGTGGAGGTGGTGGACAACCGCATCGAAGGCGACGGTGAGTCCACGCCGGGCTTCGGCATCCTGCTGGGCGGTCCGCAGCCGGTGTTCGACGTGCGCATCCGGGGCAACGTGGTGCGCGCGCTGGGGGACTCGGCCGTGCGCACCTGGGGCACGGGCGGCGCGGTGGGACGCCTGCGCGTGGAGGACAACCGTTTCGAACAGGTGGCGCTCGCGGACGTGCCTTCGCAGGAGGACAACACGCTGGCGCTGTCCCGCCTGGACCCGGGTCTGGAGGCCGTGCTGAGCGCGGACGCGAAGTCCCGTCCCCGGCCGCTCGTGGAGGCGCTGCTCGCCAACGCCACGACCCGCGTGCGCGCCCCCCTGGACGCGGCGCTGCGCTGGCTGGAGCGGCTGACGCTCCGGGGCGCGGTGGTTCTCGCGGGCGTGGACGAGGCGCAGGTGCGCGGCAACCGGCTGCTCCAGGTGGGACGTACGCAGGCCTACGGCGCGCCCGGACTCCCGGACGCGGAGGTGCGCGCGGCGGGCATCGCGGTGGTGTCCGGCTCCGGCATCACCGTGGAGGGCAACGAGGTGGACGGCGTGCATGCGCCGGTGACGACGACGCAGCCGCCGCCCGTGACGGGCCCGGTGAAGCTGCCGCCCATCACCGTGGTGCTCCAGCAACTCAGTGTCACGAGTTCCACCGTCCGCCCGGAGCGCGCGAACGTGCACGGTGCCGTGGTGGGCCTGTACTCCATCGTGTTGCAGTACACGGGCGCGAACGTGGACGGACGCCAGAAGCTTGGCCGGGGCCTGTACGGCCCGCTCGACACCCTGGTGGTGGAGCTGGAGGACCTGGGGACCGTGCCCGACTCCATTCTCTCCGCGCTGGAGAACGACGTCGCGGAGCTGCGCGCCGCCCAGAGCTTCAACGACCACACCCAGACCGCGCACGCGGTGCGCTCGTCGCTGAGCCGCGCCTCCAGCTTCACCGCGCCGGACCCCTTGTCCCAGGAGGCGTGGGACATGGTGGCGCAGTTCGATCTGGCCACCGTGTCCGGCAAGGACGCCGTGGCGACGACGGCGGACCGCATCAAGGGCGCCTTCGACTCGCTGGTGCAGGGCCTGCCCTCCGACACGAGGGAATTCCTCCTCAAGGCCCTGGCCCGGGTGCAGGGCGGGCCGGGTGACCTGACCGCGATCGTCACGCTGGCGGGGGCGTTGAGCCAGGTGGCCCAGCTGCGCGAGGCGCAGGCGCAGCGCGCGCGGCAGCCCGTCATCGGCCAGGCGGTGGGACCCAAGAAGACCATTATCGGGACCTTCGCCCAGGCCGCGCTGCAACAGCTGCCGCTCCAGCCGGGCACCCGCGACGCGAAGGCCAACACGGACGTGCTCGTGCAGCTGCGCCTGTCCAAGGAGGCCCTGACGGATCAGCTCCAGGAGCTCCACCCCGCGCTGGCCTCGCAGGTGGAGGCGGACTACCGCGACGTGGAGCGCACCGGCGGCAAGATGCAGCCGGTGGTGGACCGCATGCGCGCCACGCTCAAGCAGGTGCTGGACTTCACCACCGGCGTGCTGCCCCCGTCCGACGTCGCGCCGGAGGACGGCACGCGCATCGCGGCGCAGGGGATCACCGCCACCATTGGCCTGTACGCCACGAACCTGGACCGGCAGGCGGCGGGCCTCGTCACTGAATCCGACGACACGGTGGAGAAGCAGCTGCGCGCCTTCGGCACCGCGGTGGGGCAGCTGGGCGAGCTGGTGAGCGGCGACGCGGAGCTGTCCGCGCTCTCGTTGCAGGCGCACCAGGCGGTGCTCGACGCCATTGCCCAGCCGCAGAAGCGCATGGAGCAGGTGGCCATCGCCCGGAGTCTCCTGGACCGCATCCGTGTGCAGACGCTGGAGGTGCTGCCCATTCCTCTACCGCCCGTGCCGCCGAAGGCGGAGCCGCTGGAGCGCTGGGTCTCCGCCCTGGGCGCGCTGGTGCTGGCCGTGCGCGGCATGGCGCCAGGGCCGGTGCTCAGCGGCTCGTTGCAGCTCTACCTCTCGCAGTACGACCGTGTGCTGGACATCGCGGGCATCCAGGGGAGATTGCGCACGCTGGCGCTCCAGCGCGTGAGCGACGCCATCACCGCGCTCACCAGCGGCAACGGCGGCGTGCCCGCGCGCCAGGCCCTGCACCTGCTGGTGGACGAGCCCGCGACCACCGCCGCGGAGGCCGTCGTCAGATCCAGCACGGTGACGGCCGAGCTGGACGCCGCCGCGGTCCTGCTGCGCGCCGTGGAGCAGGCCCTGGACCCCGCCGAGGACGACGCATCGCGAGTCGCGCGGCTCCAGGAGTACCTGCGCCAGCGCTCCGACAAGGTCTCCGCGTCGCTCGTCGCCGTCGTCACCGGCATGCAGGCGCTGGACGCCATCCTGGACATGCTGCGCAAGTCGCTGGAGCAACTGGCGCGCGGCGAGGCGCCGGACCCCGGCGACCTGGTGGACCCCGTCTTCGACACCTTCCCGTTGCCCGCGGACGGTCTCTTCGTGTCCGGCGTGCAGGGCCGCGTGCGGCTGGCGGACAACACCGTGCGCGACACCGTCACCGGCATCACCGCCCTGGGCGCGGCGGGGCACCTGTTGACGGAGGCGCCCACGGATCCAGGCTCGCTGCTGGACGTGGACGGCAACCGGCTGGAGGGCTGCGCGGTGTCGGGCCTGCGGCTGCGGCCGGACCTGTCCGTGACGGTGGTCTCCGACAACCACCTCTTCGCGTGCGCGGGCCTGCCCACCGCGGGCGAGCCCGGCCTGGGCCAGGCGGTGGCCTCCTTCGTGGGCTCCGGCGAGCTGGTGGTGAAGGGCAACGTCTTCCTGGAGAGCGGCAACACGCTGCCGCAGGCAGTGCTCCACGAGGTGGCCATCGACTGGCGAGGCGAGACGGTGGTGCGCGGCAACACCGTGCGCCACGCGGGCGGTGGTGGCGGAGGCGCGGGCGTCCTCGTCGTCACCGACACGCTGCCTCCGGACCTGGTGGCGAAGCTGTCGCGCGTGCCCTTCCTCGCCACGGACCCGGTGCCCAAACCGGGCACGGATGGCCGCACGGTCGCCGGCAATTCGTCGCCGTCCTCCATCGCCACGCTCGCCTCGGTGCCCCGCGTGGAGGACCTGGTGCAGCTGGGTTCGCTGAAGCAGAAGTTCGCCGCGGGGCCGGTGCTCAACCGCGCGCTCGCGGTGACAGCCGCGGACTTCGTGCCCACCCTGAGTGCCAGCGCGGCGGCCTCGCGCTACCTCACGGCGACGACGGCGCTGGTGCAGCCCGCGCTGGTGGACTTCCTCGTCAGGCCCATCCCCATCCTCCCGAAGCCGGTGGTGAAGGCGAAGCGGGGCGTGCAGGTGGAGGGCAACGACATCACCGCGCGAGGCCCCGCGCTGCTCCTGCTGGGCAACGGCGGCGCGGTCATCTCCGCGGCCGTGTCCGGCAACGAGCTGCGCAGCGAGGGTGGCGTGGGCGCGGTGTACCTGCGCCGCGCGGACTCCACCGTCTTCAGCGGCAACCGGTGCCAGTGCCTGGACGCGGTGAACGTCGTCGTCCTGCGCGTGGAGAAAGCGCCAGTGACCTTCACCGGCAACGTGGTGCTGGGCGCGGAGACGGTGACGCCGCCCCCGCCGGTGGTGCGTCCCCAGTGGCTGATGCCCTCGGACAGGCTGACGCTCCAGATTCCCGTGGGCGGAGGCTCCACCCTGGGCGTGCCCCTGGACCAGGAGCTGCTCCTGGGCGGCCTCCAGCGCCGCCGCGACGTGGCGAGCGATGCCTTCTCCACGCTGCTCGCGGAGCTCGTCCTCCGACCCACGCCCCTCCCGCCCCAGGCCCGGGCGGAGGTCCCCGCCAAGGGCGTGCTGGACAACGCGACGATGCAGGACGTCCGCTCGAAGCTGCCCGCGACCATGGACGTGAGCATGGCGGCCCGGACGCTCTACGGCATCGCGGTGACGAAGGACGACTCGCCCACGAGCGCGCTACGGGACCTGGTGGACCGCGTCGCGATGCACGCGGACAAGCCCGAGGACGTGCAGGGCCAGGTGCGCTCCGTGCTGACCGCGGCGGACGGCGACCCGAAGAAGGCCCTCCAACTGGTGGACAAGAGCGTGCTCGGCATCGACTCGGCGGCGTCCACGGTGAAGGAGAGCATCCTCAACGTCTCCGTGCTGCACGAGGTGCTGGCGGACTCGTTCTACACGGGCGGCACCACCGGCCCCATCCCGGTGCAGGACGCGGGCATCCGGCCCCTCCCGCCGGAGCCGGCGCCGGATCCGTATGCCCACTCCGTCATCATCCTGGGCGGCTCGCGCGTGGCGGCCGTCGGCAACGCGACCACCTCCGGTGTGCACGTCCAGGAAGCCGACGCCGTGGTGGAGCTCAACCCGTAGCGCTGGAAGTCCCTTTCGCGAGGACACCCCCATGCCCGACCCCTTCGCCCTCAGTGGCCGTGTCGCCCTCCAGCGCACCGCGCTGCCCGAAGTCTCCCTCTCCGCCACGCCGGACGCGCCCGACGCGAAGGCCGCGACGCTGGAGAACCTGGCCGGCACGCGCGCGAAGCTGGACCTGGACACCTCCGTGCTCCGGGCGCTGGACGTGCGCATCTCCCGCCTGCCGCCGGTGCCCACGGTGCCAGTGACGCTCCAGGACCTGGTGCGCGCCGCGCGCCGCAGGCTCGCCTCCGAGCGCCAGCGCGACGTGGGCATCTGGGTGGACACGCGCGTGAAGCTGGCCACGCGGCTGGTGCAGAAACTGGAGGAGTGATGCGCAAGCTGCTCGAAGCCAGCATGGGGCAGCGCTGCTACCTCTTCACCACGTTGGGCCAGGTGTACGTGGGTCTGGTGGTGGAGCTCATCGACGACGTCGTCCACCTCACCGGGCCGGATGGCGCCACACCCGTCTACATCAACCTGTCGGACGTCTCCGGCGTGCGCCAGTACGACGAGGACGACGACCTGGGGAGCGCGCGATGATCGAACAACTGCTGCAGCAGCTCATCGAACGCACGGAGAGCCGCTACTTCGGCAAGTACCGGGGCTATGTGACGAACGTCTCGGACCCGCTCAACCTGGGGCGCATCCAGTGCGTGGTGCCGCGCCTGATGGGGGACGTGGCCACGGGCTGGGCCATGCCGTGCACGCCGTACGCGGGACCGGATCAAGGCCTCTTCGTGGTGCCGGACGTAGGCGCGGGCGTCTGGGTGGAGTTCGAGGGCGGAGACCTGTCCCAGCCCATCTGGAGCGGCATGTGGTGGGGGCAGCCCTCTCTCGCGGACCTGGGCCAGCCGGACTCCACCGCGCGAGTGGCCCCGGACGTCAGCGAGATTCCCAAGCACGACTACCCGCCCCAGTCCGCGGTGCCGGGCGTGCGGATGCTCAAGTCCGCCACGGGCCACTACATCGTCCTGGACGACCGGCCGGAGACCGCGCGCGTGGAGATCCACGACCGGCAGGGCAATCGCGTCATCCTGTCCGCGGAAGGCCTGGACCGGCTCATCAGCAACGAGCGCACGGTGAACGAGGGCAACCGCTCCGCGGAGGTGGACGGCGACGACCACCTGGAGGTGGCGGGCAAGCAGGATGAGACGGTGGACGGCAGCCACACCCGCGACGTGGGCGGGGACGTGTCGCTGCACGTGACGGGGTCGCTGACGGAGAAGGTGGACGTGGCGGGCTACTCGCGCACGGTAGGTGGCAGCGGCGTGAAGGAGATCGTGGGCGGCCCGCGAGAGGACCGCATCCAGGGCAGCCACACGCGCATCGTCTCCGGCGCGTCGCAGGAGACAGCGGTGGGGGGCTACGGCGTCACGTCCGGCGGCAACGTGAACTTCGCCGCGGGCAAGGCGGTGAAGGTGGCCGCGGCGATGCCAGACATGCCGGGCCCGTCGCTCAACGCCGTCTCCATCGACGCGCTGATGGGCAACGTGTCCATCAACACGATGCTGGGCATGTGCCAGGTGGGCGGCATCTCCGCCATCTCGCCCATGGTGCTGGGGGACGGGCTGGCCATCCACTTCACGATGCTGGCTCAGATCCTCAAGGCGGTGAACCCGATGACGGTGGCCGCGTACGGGCCGCTCCTGGATGTCTGGGCGGCGATGACGCCGATGCTGGACTGGTCCTACTTCGGCTTCGTCAAGCGCATGCCGGTGGGGTGACGCGATGAAGGCTCCCGACTGGAAGCCATTGGAAGCCTCGGTGCTGCGCGAGCGGCTGGAGGAGGTGAAGGCCCTGCTGCTCCAGGCAGCGGCGGTGGGCGTGGCCCAGGACGCCGAGCGGCTGGAGAAGCTGATGGAGCTGGAACAACGCACCCGGGAGGACGCGCGTGGCCGAGTTCAACGACGCCGCTATCGCTGAGCTCCACGGCGCGCTGGAGGCCTGCTGCGAGGACCTGGCGAAGGCACTGGAGGATGCGGAAGGCACGGACGCCACTGGCACCGAGGCCGGGGCCGGGCCCGCGTGGCGTCCGCTGCTGATCGGCGTGCCGCCGGGGCTGGAGCAGCTGGTGGGCATCATCAAGCCGCCGCTGCAGATCATCATCGCGGTGCTCCAGTTCGTGCAGGCGCTGCTCCAGGCGCTGGCGGCCATCCTCCTGGGGCTGCCGGATCCGTTCCGGGCGCTCATCCTCGCGGCCTACGAGCTGCTCAAGGACATCATCAACGACCTGCTCAACGCGGGGGCGTACCTCTACGCGGACGCGCCGGGCATCGGGCCCACGGAGACGAACCTGGCGGAGACGGGCTTCATCCCGAACATCCCCAAGGACTTCAAGGCGGGCTTCGCGCTGGAGCGCCCGCCAGTGACGCCGGACGGCTTCGCGCGCTGGGCGGGGCGGTTCGTCGCGTCCTTCGATGATCCGGGGGATGACTCGCGCCCGACGGTGACGGACGGCGCGCCGGTGCAGGCGGTGTTCATCGTGATGGCGGCGCCGTCGCTGGATGCGCTCCGGCAGGCGCTGTACCTGCTGGGCAAGCTGCTCAACATCAGCGCGTTCAAGAAGGCGTTCGAGAAGTACCCGAAGGGCGCGTTGGATCCGCGCCGCAGCCGGGCGCGTGGAAGGTCAGTGAAGCCGGACTGGAAGTCCGCGCGCATGCGGGACCTGTTCCCGGACCTGGAGAAGCTGCTCATCCTCCCGGAGGCGCTCAGGGCGCTGCTCCTGTCGGTGGACAACCTGGCGACGCTTCTGCGGAGTCTCGCCGCCGCGATGCAGGACAAGGTGCAGGTGTTGCTGAAGCTGGCGCAGGCGGTGCAAGCCATCATCGACCTGCTGAACGCGCTCAAGTCCGCGGGGATGTACGCGCTGCCGGTGTCGACGACGGGCGGAGTGGCGGGGCTGAAGCAGGCCTTCCTCACGGCGACGAACCGGCCCCCGGGAGGCTACGTGGGAGGCATCTGCCTGCTGGCGGCGGGCCCCAACCTGGCGAAGGCCGCGATGCTCTGGGAGCTGCTGGGCCTGTCCGCGGCGATGGAGCTGGCGTCGGGAGACCTCACGCTCCAGGACGTGAAGAAGGCCCTGCTGGAGAGCGAGGCGGCGCAGGTGCTGGAGGCGAACACGGACGAGGTGAAGGACGCCTGGGGCAACCTGAAGACGACGGCCCAGAAGAAGGCGGACAAGTTCGTGAACGCGGTGGAGAAGGCGCCCGAGAGGTTCGCGAAGGCGGTGGGGCGCACGCCAGAGGAACTGAAGGCCGCCGCCGAGCGGAGCCGCTCCGCGCTGGTGGAGGTGCTGGACCAGTCGAAGGAGCACGTGGAGGAACAGAAGGAGATTCTGGAGGGCATTGCGTCCACGAAGCACGCCCAGCGCCGGGGAGGGCGTTCGCTGGCCATCGGCTTCGGAGGTCCGGGCGCGTCCGAACGTCCGCCGAGTCCGCAGCCCCCCGCGGCTGACACGTCCACACCACCACCCGGCACGCCCAAGAAGGGAACCGGCCCGTGAGCGCGGTGACACGCCTGAGCGCGGAGCTGGACGGCTGGACAGCGGCCTGGAAGCAGCTGGAGGCGTTCCTGGACCGCATGGACGGCGTGGCGGATCAGGACGCGCCGCAAGTCCAGACAGTGTGCGCGCTCCTGCCCGTGTTCAACGTCATCGAGCGGGCCCGTCGTCGCGCGGTGGGCATCGCGCTTGCGCCAGCCCTGGCCGCCGCGCCCCGGGGCGAAGGACTGCCGAATGTGTCCGTCGGTTCGCTCGTAGGGAGTGAGAGCCGGCTGCCGGGCGTGGAGGAGCTGGAGTTCGCGGTGGGCACCATCGAAGCGGATGGAGACGGAAAGCTCACGGGAGCGGCGTTGCTCGCGGGAACGGTGACGCTGTTCGCCTTCCGCGACGAGAAGCACGGCGGCGAGGTGGCGGTGCGGGTGCCCACGTATGACTTCGGGCCCCTTTCGACGAGCGGCACCGTGGAGGACGCCATCGACGCGGGGCTCTTCACCACGGACCAGCGGAAGGATGCGGCGGAGAGCGGCGTCGCGGAGCTGGGGACCTGGACGGGCCTGCGCACCACGAGGCGGGCGGAGCTGAAGACGA
Source organism: Corallococcus sp. AB038B (assembly GCF_003668955.1). NCBI lineage: Bacteria > Pseudomonadati > Myxococcota > Myxococcia > Myxococcales > Myxococcaceae > Corallococcus > Corallococcus sp. AB038B. The sequence continues at coordinate 364,283 of NZ_RAWO01000002.1, forward strand.
CAGCAGAGACGGTGTCCCTGAGCAGCGTGCTGGATGGGCTGAGCGTCTCGTCGACATCCAGCGCCTTTGATCCGGTGGCGTCCGGGGCTTCAACCCGCCAGAGCGAGTGCCTGTCGGACCGGAACGTGCTGCTCCAGGCGAAGGTCACGCTGGAGGAGCAGGGCGCGGCCCCGGAGTTGACGGATGCGCTCCAACGCGCGGCGGATTCACTTCAGGCATCGGCGACGGACTACGGCGCGGTGGCCACGGCGCTCCAGCCGCCACGCACCGTGATTGCGTCCGTGTCGGGACTGGCGTCGTTGAAGACCACGCTGAGGAGGGCGGATTCACCGGGCATCCCCGGCCAGCTGTCCAACGAGCTGACGACGTTGGACATCGAGGCAGGGAAGGGAATGGACGAGGCGGTGGCGTCGCGGCTGGCGTATCCGGATGGGTCGCTGCGGATGCTCCGGACGTTGGAATGGTCGCTGCGCTTCCACTGGGTGTTCCGTCAGCGATGGTTCGACGTACGCAACCGGGCCGCGCTGGCACCGCTGCTGAAGCTCGTCCTTAAGCCATTCTGCGACAGCCTGACGCGGGTGCTCGCGGGACAGTCCACGGGAATCCCGCTGGTGGGACCGGTGGCCCTGGTGAAGGACACGCTCACGCAGGCGACGGTGCTATCGGTGACGCCCACGGTGGACCTGGGGCAGGTGCAGCCGGGCCACGTGGCGAACGTGGGAGGAGAGCGGCCCACGCTTGCGCTGGTGCTGGGCTGGGAGGTGAAAGGAGCCGAGAAGCGCCTGCGAATCGCACCGCTGAATGTGTCCATCGCGACGGACGCGAAGCTGCCGGGTATCGCCGGGCTGGTGAGGAGTGGCTCGCCCGTGAGTGGAAGCGCGGTGTCCATCTCCACGCAGGAGTTGATGGAGGGACACGCGGCGGCGGGGCCGCAGGCGGACGGGGTGGTGCAGGAGATCATCGCTCTGGGCGCGAAGCTGAACCTGATCCTGGGGCAGGGAGGAGGCGCGCTGGGGCTGGTGCCGTCATCGGTGGCCGCGCCGTATCCAGGCCAGACGTTCAAGTTGCTGCCGCCAGTGGAGGTCGGAGCGACGCAGCTGTTCCTGGATGGCAGCCCGCTGGTGAGCACATCTGGCTCGAGCAAGCCGGTGCAGGTCGCAAGGCCCGGGGAGCTGTTGCTCGTGCGCGGAGCGGACGACGAAGGAACGTGGTGGCAGGGCGTAGCCACTGTGGACACGGTGGACGTGCGCACAGGCGCGGCGGCCCGAGCGGACGACGAGGTGACAACGACGCCCGCGCCGCTGTGCTGCGAGGACGACGAGGAGGTCGTGGTCATCACGCTGCGCGACCTGCAGATGCCCAAGGCGCTGGTCCGCGACGTGACGCTGCGGCGCGACTTCAAGGGCTTCGGAGGCCCGAGCCTCGCCACGGGAGTCATGCTCCCCATCGAGCTGGACTCAGGCACAGCGAACATCACGGTGCAGGACGGCGGCGTGACGAAGACGGTGCTGAGGGATCCGGAGCTGAGGGCCGCGACCACGGTCCTCAAGTCCTGGCTGGGAGTGCCGACATGAGCGAAGCCAGAGACGACCTCTTCGCGGTGGCCGCGCTGCTCGCGGAACTGGACCGGGTGCTCCATCCCCTGGAGCGAGGAGAGCGCGGAGACTTCAAGGTGGATCCACCGCTGCCACCGTCCCTGCCAACGCCAGGTGCGCGGAGGCGGGAAGGGGAGTCAGGCCGCGCGGTGAAGACCGCGTCGCCCTCGACAGGCCCCAGGTCCATGGGGCTCACGGAGCCTGCCAACGCGGCGCCACCCATGCTCAAGCGTCCTGAGCGGGTCGAAGTCCCTTCCGTGACGGAACCCATCGCACCCATCCGCCGTCGCGTCCCCCGACCTGTCGGCACGCCAGCACAGCTCCAGGAACCACGGCCACCGGTCGAACCCGTGAACCGAAGCCCAGATGGGCAACTGCCTCCCACGCTCGCGCTCCCCGTTGTCCCCAGCGCCCCAGAGGTTCAGACGGAGGTCGCGGAGCCACAACCACGCCGTCCTCGCACGGAAGCCGGGGATGTCCCTTCACAACGAAGCGACCGGCCCGAACCAGCAATCCAGAAGGCCTCTGATGTCCCTCTCGCCGCCGAAACACGCGTGAAGGCCCCAAGTCCGCGAAGGAGCCGGGTGCCGAGACCCGCCGTAGAGAGGAGCGCCGAACCCTCACGGATCAGCGCACGGGTCCCGGAGTCCCCAACACGCCGCCATCGCGTCGCGCGCGCCACCACCCAAGCGCCACCACAGGCTCCCCCAGTGGAGCAAAGGGAGACGCCCCCACGGGCATCGCCACGGAGGAGCCGGACACCCCGAGCCGTGGACCGACGGCCAGCACCGGACACACGAAAGGTCCCCCCGTTCCAGGAGGAACTCGGACCACGTCGTTACGACAGACCTGAATCACGGACTCCGCATCCTTCCCAATCGGAGGAACGGGGCGAATCCATCCTCTCCCCATCACGGGCCACGAGGCACACCGCACCAGGCCCGGTGCACATCGAAGTGAAGACGTTGCTTCCTCCGCCGCGAGTCCAGGCACTGCCACGGCCCGAAGTCGCAGATGAAGAACCCGTGTGGGAAGACGCGCCGGAACACGAACTGGAAACAAGCACACGGGCCTTCTTCATGAACGGCCGTCGCCTCACGGCGAGGGACGCAGAAGCGCTCCATCAAGCAGAACAGCGACTGCGGCGCCGGATGGTCGGCCGATCGCTGTGGAGGAGGCGAGGATGAACGCACTTCCTCCAAGACAGCGATTGGGCCACCTGCTGCGCTCCCTCGCGAAACAGCTTCCGGGCCAGCTCGACGGCCTATTGGAGAACGCCAGGTTCAAGGACGGCGCCGCGGCGCTCCAACGACTGGCGGACCCGGCGCACGTGGAGCAGGCACTGACACGCATGTCGCCAGAAGAAGCCGGCTGGCTCGCGGACCTGCTCACCGAGCGCTGGTCCTGGATCGCCGAAGTCCAACTGGAGCCCGAAGTGGCCATCGTCGCGCCAGACGAACTCTGGCTGGGCGCGGAGGCCATCCGCGTGCCGTTGTCGCTCGCGGCGGTGGGACTGGACGAAGGACTCGAAGCGGTCTGGGAAGGCGCTGTCCTCCCAGGTCCACCCGCGTCCACTGCCACGCTCTTGGCGAGACCTCCCGAAGGCAAGACACCCGGAGTCGCCCGGGTCCGGGCCCAGGTCCGAGCGAGCGTGAAGGGTCAGCGCTGCGTGCTCATCGCGCAGGCGCAGGTCGCATTGAGGCGCCCGTCGGTGGTGGTGAGCGACGACCGGCGCAGGCTGCTGGTCCAGGACCACACGGGACGTCCGGCCGTGGGCTGCCGTCTGGAGATAGGCCCGGACGTGCACCTCACTGGCGCAGGGGGCCTGGTGGACCTGGAAGTCCCAGCGCAGCCCGGTGTGTCGCTCAAGCTGGAAGGCATCCCGGCCGGACGCATTCCCGGAGGCAACCCATGAAGACAATGACGTCGCAGACGCGGAAGACACCCGACCGCAAGCCCGCCATGAACAAGGCCATCGCGCCGTCGCAGCAGCCCAAGACGGACACAGCCAGGGCCCAACTGGGAACCGCGGCCAAAGGGCCCACGATGAAGGCTGCGGCCGGGGGCAGCTTCAAGGCGAAGAGCGCCCCCCGGGTCACGGCGAACCCCAATATCCGGATGCCGAAGAAGTAGCCCACCCCGACTCGACGGACCAGGACAGTGGCTGGTGGTTCCGAGGGGAGGGGGCCCCGGGCCTGGGCCTCGGGAAACCTGTCCGACAGTCGGACAGGTTTGAGGCGCCTCGCCCCCGGAGGTGGCGGCCCGCCTGAAACTCCCCGCCATCCCAGGGGGCCCAGCTTCGTGAGCGGCAGCCCCGGCGTCCTCGCACTGCCAGTCAGCTTCAGGAGGCCAGCACCCACCGCACGGCGCCCACTCCCGCCGACACCTCGCGGCGCGAAGCGCACAGCGGCTGTTCCCGTCCCCCGCACAGCAGTCCCGCCCGCGCCCATTGCGGAAGCGAAGCCACGAGCTTCTCCACGCCCCAGGCCGACGCCCGAGTAGCCCCGTCGTCCCGCATCGAATTGCCCCACGGGAACAGCCGTCCATCAGGCCCACGGGCCGCCATCTCCCATTCCTCACCGGAAGGCAGCCGCAGCTCCACGCCTTCAATGCGTGACAGCGCCGAGCACAGTTCCTCTGCCTCCACGAGAGTGCACGGCAGTGGTTCCTCCGCGTCCGGCCCCGCCGTGCCCATCGGCCCCTGTGAAGCCGCCATCGCCCAGGCCGCAGCGGCCCGGCTCACGGGAACCCGAGCAACAAAGAACCCCGGAGACATCACCCGCCGCAGCGTCGGCCCTGTCCCCAGCCAGTGCTCCACCGGAGGCACCCAGCGCGCCTCCAACCCGGAGCGGCGCAGCCGGTACGTGCCTTCCCGTTCCACCACCGCTTCGGGCAGTCCCGCCGGACGAGGCCCCGGATCCACCGGCGTCGTGAGCGCATGCAACAGCAGCGTGGGGTCGTCCCGAACATCCGCGGGACCCGATAGCGCGCGCAGCAGCGGAGCCATCCGCTCACGCTTCGGCGAACCCTCAGGAGGCAGCGGCCGGCCCGCGAGCACATGGGCCACCAGGTCCCGCAGGTTCGAATAGAACTGCCGGTCCCTCGGGTCCGCGCCCTCACGCGTCGACGTAGGCATCCGAGCCTCGCGCAGCGCCGGCAGCACCTCCCTCGCCTGGAGCCGGGCCGCCGCCATCACCGCCGTCACCCGAACCTCCGCGTCCGCGTCCACCAGCGCGGAGCGCAGCACCGCGTCGACGTCCGGATTGGACGCCGCCTGATCATGGATGAGCCAGCGCAACACCTGCCGCCGCTGCTCCTCCCCCGGCAGGTGCGCGAACAGCACGGAGCGGTCCGGATGCGCCTCCTTCTCCGCCTTCAGCCGCGCGAACGCCTCCTCCGTCCCATCCGGCACCAGCGACGCCAGCACGCGCTCCGCGGTCCGCGACACGCTGAACTCCGGATGGAAGCGCAGCGCCGCCACGCGCTCCATCGACGAGCGCTCCCGCAGCGTCTCCGTGGCCAGCAACCCCAGCAGCACCTCCCGTGTCTCCGACGACGCCAGCAGCGCCGCGAGCGCCGGGGCCTCCATCACCGGCACCGCCTTGCGCACGGCCACCCATTCCCCCACGGCGTCAGGTCCGGAGAACTCGAGCACCCGCAGCCGGAGCACCGGGTTGAACGTGTAATGGAGCGCCGAGTCCGTCCCGCGCTTCACATACACCGCGGACTCCGGCTCGCCTGGGATGAGCGGAGGCGTCTGGCTTTCGGACTGGAGGAACCAGCCCAGCGCGGACAGCACCCGGTCCATCGCCTCGAAAGAAACCTCCGGCAGGGCGACAAGGGCAGGGGAGCGCATCAGGCCGGCTTCACGAGCGCATGCAGCGACTCACCCACCCGCGCCACCGGCCGCCCCTCCACGCCCACGAAGTACGCGCGAGCCGCCCAAAGCAGGTCACTCCACGAGACCTGCTCCGCGGCCTTGATCTTCGGAAAGCCCTCCACGAAGGACTCCCACGCGGGCCGCACCGCTTCAGACGGTGCCCCGACCTTCATCGCCGTCGCCAGGTAGCGCACGAAGCCCTGGACGTTGAAGCCGAACTGCTCCCCGGGCGTGAGCGTCTCCGGAAGCTTCCCACCTCCCACCAGCTTCGCCGCCAGGTCCGGCTCCCCCAGACAGAGCGCCACCAGCCCGCAGCGATAGAGCAACACGTCATCCAGCTTCTTCACCTTCTTAGCGAGGGCCTCCAGCCACGTCTTCGCGGGCGAAGCCTTCACCATTCCTTGCGCGGCCCCGCACGCTTCCGCCGCGTTCACGAAGGACAGCACCTGGAGGGCGACTCGCGGCGGATCCACCGAGTCGAAGAACCCCCCGGCCTGCTCGACTCCAGCCGCACACAGCGGCACCAGGGGCGCGGCCGCCGCGCGGGCCTCCTCGGCTCCCGTCAACACGATGAGCGACGCGAGCACATCCGCCAGCGTCCGCAGGTATTGAACGGGCGTGTTCGCCTTCGTCAGCGCGATGGGCGAGAAGCGCTTCATGAGCTCGCGCGCGTGGGTGTTCTCTCCCCACTCGGCGGAGAAGAGCCCGGCCCAGGTGCCTGGAACGTTCACGGGGATTCCAGCCATGTCACTCCGCCTCGTTCACGGCTGCTGCCGTTGCTGGAAGAGGGCCATGTGGTGCTTCCACAGGGCGCGGTGCGCATCTTTGACGGTCGTCGCGGCGCGCTGCAATCGCTCGAAGAGGCCACCGTCCTCCGCCTCTTTGCGAAGCTTCGAGACGAACTTCGTCTCCGTCTTCAGCCCCGCATCCTTGCTGCGCTGGAGCCGCGCCAGGTTGCCCGACTCCCAGGCCTCCAGGTCCATTTCGCGCGCCAACGTCAGCAGCGTGTCCACCTCCGCCTCCGTGCGGGTGAAGCGCTTCAGGAACCGCTCCACCGTTCCGTATGTCTTCTTCTCCTCCGGCGCGCCGGCCTCGGTGAGCAACAGGCTCTTGGCCACGCCCACGTCCAGCCTGGGGATGCTCCGCAGGGGCGCATCACAGAAGGGACAGGCCGACGGTTCCTGGAGGACGGTCCGCCGGCCTCCGGTCAGGTCCACCCGGTTGTGGACGGTGAACGTGGAGCCGCACACGAAGCAGGTGACGGAGGTGGAAGGAGCGACGCGCATGTCGGAACCTCATCATGGAGGAGGCCAGCGGGGCGGCAAGAGATCGATGACGCGGCGGCCGAAGCTCTCCGCGTCCGTTTCAATGGGCTGCCGGAAGTACCTTGGGTCTCCCGGCCCGTAGTAGTGGCCGCCGGAGCCAGGCAGGTTGCGCCACCACCGGCGCGAGAACGGATGCGACTGTCGGCCAATCGAATACTGGTAGGCCTGATACGCCTGATAGTAGTGCCGCGACTCGTGGACGGCGGTGCCCACCGCGTCGCCCACGTCCAGGTTCTCGTTGATGACGATGACGCCACGCCGGCTTACGGGCGCGAGCCGGCCCTGGTGCGTGACGTTGAAGTCCCATTCCATCCATCCGTAGTCCCCAGCCGGCAGGTTCTGGAATTCGACCCGTGGACGACGCGACTGGGGGACGCCCATGGCATCCATTGCCGCACCCACTGACTTCTTGAGGGCCTGCTGCCGGTCCCGGAGCGACAGCGTGCCGAACGTCGAGGGGTCCAGCTCCGGGATGTCCTCCAGCCCCGCTTGCAGGTCGCGCATCTGCGCCAGCTCGAAGGGCTTGAACCGGCGGCTGCTCCAGCTGCGGGAGACGGTGACGTCGAAGTCCCCCCAGCCCAGCACGTTGCCGGTGGGACCTATCGTGCGAATGCGCTTCGCGGTCTCGAACGGTTCGATGATCCGGGCGATCTCTCCCGGCTTCACGTTCGGGTCCAGGCTGTGGATGAGCCCCTTCAGCTGTTTGGGATCGATGTTGTACTGGGCCAGCAGGCCTGGCTTGCGCTTCGTGCCCTTGAGCGCCGACTCCACCTTCTTCAGCACCTTCAGCGTGGCCCCGACGCGGCCCTTCTTCAGCTCATCCCTGAAGACAACCATCAGGGCATCGAGCTCCGCGCGGGGGGCCGAACCGTGGGGCATGACCTCCCGGACCAGCGACATCTTGCGCCACGCGTCCGCGATGCGTTCGACGCGGTCGACGAGCTCCCAGCCCGGCGGAGGCATGGGGGTAATGGGCCCCACGCGCAGCTCGATGGAGATCCGCCACTCGTCGATGGCCTTGGTCAGCGCCTCCAGGTGCGCCGGCCCCAGGCCTCTCGCCCGGGTCCAGGCCAGGTCCGACAGCTGCGCTTGCAGGTCGTCCAGGTTCTTGCGGAGGTTCTCCCCCACCGCCGTGAAGTCCTTGAGCCTGGGGGCGTGCTTGCCGCCCTTCACCTCGACCAGGTGGAGCTTCGCGCTCGTCGGATCCGCGGCGTGGTCGAACTCGACGATGATTTCATCGATGCCGCTGCCTTGCTCCGCGCCCCTGGGCTTGAAGTCCAGCCGCCGGAATCGCTCCGTCGGCCCCATCCGTTCGCCGAGCAGCGCCTCCGTGAACGCCCGGGACTTCTGCTTCTCCACCACCTCGCCCGCCTCGGTGGTGCCGTAGCCGCGCGGCTGCCAGCGGTTGCGGGAGCGCTTGGACAGGATGAGCTCGATGTATTCCTTCTCACCGCTGGCGCGAGTCACCTCCACCAGCTTGTAGTAACGGAGCTCCTTGGGGCGGTACATGACCTCCTGCCACGCGGGGCCGATCTGCGCCACCGTGTCCGCCGGATCCAGCTCCAGCGTGGTGCGCCCACGCTGGAGGTCGTCGAACACCTGGCGCGGTGCGCTCTTGATGTACGGATCATCCAGCTCCGGCCCCCCCTTCGAGAACGGCCCCACCTCCGGGTGGTCGCCGTGGAGCACGGTGTTGGGCCACACGTTGTTGGGCCTGCCTGGCTCCCGGATGACGGGCTTGGTGTCCGTCACGGTGAGCACCGGGGCCGTCTTCTTCCCACCTCCGCGCGTCTTGACCGCCGGCGGCTTCGTCTCCGGAACGACCACCTCCGGTGGCTTCGCCGTGGGAAGCTCCATCTCCAGCTGTTTTGGCGTCGGAACCTCCGGCGCTGACGGCTTCGCCGGGGTGAATTCCAGCTCCAGCTGTCTGGCCCCCTCCGCCTCCGGTGAAGGGACGGGCGGTTCCTTCTTGCTGAACAGCCGTGGAGGCTCATTCAGGTACTGCGGCTTCGAGCGCACGCCCTGGCCGAACTCCGCCATGTCGAGGGGTGTGAACGCATCCACCTCCTTCATCCGCTGGCGCAGGTTCTCCAGCGTCTTCTTTCCCTGCCGGATGCGGCGGGTCGCCTCCTCCGGGTCCATGGACACGCCGCGCTTGCCCTCCAGCGACGTGAGCAGCGACTCCTGCGCGTCGATCTCCAGGAGCAGCTTCTTGCGATAGAGCTCGAACTGCTTCTCGATGGGCAGCTTGTCCCAGTGCCGCAGCGCCCGTTCGTCCAGGGCCTTGATCAGGTCGCGCGTCGCCTTGTCGTGGCGCTGGAGCAGGTGCAGGCCCTCCTCGCCCAGGTCGGACAGGTCCGCGCCCGCCTTGACGATGATGGTGGGCTTGCCGCGCCGGAACATCGCGACGGCCTGGGCGGACTTGCTGCCGGTGAGGGCTTCGAAGTCCGCCTCGGAGATCAGCTCGATGGGCGTGTTCGCGAACGCCTTTCGCTGCGCGGGCGGGATGTGCTCCAGCAGCTCCTTGCGCATCGCGCGCTGGAGCTGCTGCCGGTCGAAGTCGCCGGACATCTGCTTGAGCAGGCCCTCGTCGAACTCGCGCAGGAACTCCTTCATGTTCCCGGCGGGGTTCTCCGCCTTCCACTTCTTGAAGAGGGTCAGCCGCTCCTTGGGCGTGCCCCGGAAGTGGAGCAGGTCCTGGGTGCGCGGCGGGACATGGGGCTTGGAGATGCCGCCCAGCGCGCCGAAGGCCCCGGCCATCACCGCGCCCGGCGCCGCCTGCATCACGGTGCCGGCCAGCACGTTGAAGAGCGCGTTGCCGCCCTTGTAGTTCTCGTCGTTGAGGACGTTGCCCAGGAACGCGGAGGGCGCGGACTGCACCAGGCCTTCGGCGCCCTGGGCCAGGCCGTGCGCCGCCACGCGGGCCATCACCCCGCCTTCCTCCGCCATGCGCGCCAGGAACCCCAGCTTGAGCAGCTTCGTGCCCATGCCAGCGGTGGCCGCGGCGGTGAGGGCGTCCACGGCGCCCACGCCCGCGTCGACGGCCGCCTCCTCCCAACCGTAGGCGCTGCCCTTCATGGCGGCCTTGGTCAGCATCGTCACCGCGGCCGTCGCCACCGCCATGCCCACCAGCACCGGCGTGCTGGCCATGAACGCGCCGAACGCGGCCCAGAACCCCGCGCCCGCGGGCGGAGCGAAGATGCTGACGATGACGCCGATGATGATCACCACCGCCATCACCACCGCGGTGAGGACCATCACCAGCCGGTCGGTGATGAAGTCCACCTGCTCGCGGTGCATCTGCACCGACTCGTCGGCGTAATCACCCTGGCGCTGCACGCGATCGGACTTCTTCTCCCAGTCGTCCTGCCACTGGCGCAGCCCGTCGGCGGTGTAGTTCTTGTCCCCGGGCTTGGGGCGCATCCGCTCGTGCAGCTCCAGCGCGCTCACCTCGGCGTCGAGCGCGGACGCCTGGTCCAGCACCAGCTGGTACTCCGACGACGCCAGGCTGTTGGTGGAGCGCGCCTCGAAGTGCACCCGGCGCCAGGCCCGGTCCGCCTTCTCGCGGGGCGTGACGGGCTCGCCGTAGTCCACCATGTCCAGGACGTCGAACTCATCGCGTCCGCCCAGCTCCTCGTCGATGCGCGCGCGGAAGCGCTCGAAGGGCGTGCGCGTGTCGCCAGGGTCGGCGGGGTGGTCCTTGGCCCACTCCTCGGCCATGGCCTGGATCTCCGCCTTCGTCTTCCCGGCGAAGACCTCCTTGAGCGCGTCCTCGTCCGTGCCCACGCCCTGCACGGCGTACTGAACGATTTCCGCGTCGGTGAGGTAGCCCTTCTCCAAGAGCGACGCGACGGCGTCCCGGTCCGCGCCGGACGTGTCCATCAGGACGGCCTGCTCGAAGCTCGCCTGGAGGTGCGTGCCCTCCACGTAGGCGCTGTCGTACTCGGCCGCCAGCGCCTTCATGTTCGCCATGGCGTCGGCCTGGGCCTGGGCCTTCGCCTTGCCGTCCACCTCCTTGCGTTCCTTCGCGATGCGGGCCTGGACCTTCTCCGGGCTCCACTTGTCCAGGAACTCCACTTCACTGATGCGGCCCTTGCGGCGGTCCTCCTCCGTGAGCGGGCCTTCGCTGGCGGGCTTGACCTTCGCCTCGTCCAGCGTGCGCTCGATGTCCATTCGCTCCTGGACGTCCAGGTAGCCGTCACGGCGCGCGTCGGCGATCTGCCGCTTGCCCTGCGCGGACATGGCGTCGCGGATGACCTTGTCGTCCGCGTAGAAGACGCTGGTGTGCTCGATGCGGATGCGCGCGGCATCCACCTGGAGTCCCTTGTCGTCGCGCAGGCCCTCGATGAGCTTGAGGTCCTCGCCCTTCATCTCGTCGTGGAACGCGGCGCTGAGCGCGCTCTCACCCGTGGTGCGCTCGGTCCACTCCGGGCCGTATTGCTTCTCATACGACGCGTCGATGGCCTGGTTGCGCTTGAGCAGCTCCGCGCGGAACGTCTTGGTGTCCCAGCCGTACTGCTGCGCGTCCGCCTCCGTCTCCTTGCGGATGCGGTCGTAGACGCCCTCCATGGCCTTGCGGTCGGTGCCCAGGCCGAAGAACCACCCGCCGCGCATGGCGCGGTCCATCTCGATGGCGCGCGCGTCCTCGGTGCGGCCCTCCACCAGGGCGTGCATCTCGTCCACGTCGTGTGTCTTGAGCGCGCCGCTGCGCAGCTCGTCGTCCATCTGGACGACCAGGTCCTTGCCGTACTTCTGCTGGTAGGCCTTCTTGATGGCTTCGATCTGCTCCGGCGTCTTGCCGCGAAGCAGGGTGAGGATGGCGGCCTCGTCCGTGCCCCAGCCCAAGCCGAAGAAGGTGCCCTCCATGGCGTCGTTCAGCTCGACAGCGGCGGCCTTGGAGGCGTTGCCGGAGAGCAGCGCTTCCGCCTTGTCCCAGTCGTGCGTGGTGGTGCTGAAGAAGTCGTCCAGCTCGCTCTTGAGCCGCTCGCGCAGGTTCTCGTTGTGCTCCTGCTGGTAGAGGAGCTCGATGTAGTGGCCCTGGAGCGGGTTGAGGTTGGCGAGCGCGTCGAAGATCTTCTTCTCGTCCGTGCCCCACTGGTCCACGCCCTCCCAGACCTTGAGGGAGATGTTGCGAGCGCGGTTGCTGAAGAGGGGCTCCTGCTGGTCGACGACGATCTTGAGCCGCTCCAGGTCTGTGGACGCGAGCAGCTCCTTCTCCAGGGCCTCCATGAGCGGCTTGCGGCGCTGGCCGATGATGCGCACGGCCAGTCCCTCCGCGAGCGCCTGCACCGCGTCCTTGCCACCCTTGCCGTAGTAGGAGAGCAGGATGGCCTTCTGCTCCTCGCTGAGGGCGTTGTTCCCCTTGATGGTCTCCGCGTCCAGCTCCTCGCCCTGGCGCAGGCGCACCTCCGCGAGGAACAGCATGTTCTGGTCCAGCGACGTCTTGTTCTCCGCCGCGCGAGCGGTCTCCCACGCGCGGCTCTCGTCGTGGGCGGCCGCCAGCCAGTCGATGATCCACCCGAGCAGCCGGTCCCAGAAGCCGCGCTCGTAGCCGATCTGCTTCGCGTGCCAATCGCGGATGACCTCCCGGGCCTCCTTGCCCGCGTCGCGCAGCTCCTGCTGATAGCGCTCCACGCTCTGGTCGATGTCGCGCTTCGCCTTCGAGACGACGGCGCCAATCTCCTTGCGGCGGTCGTCCAACCACTTCTTGGTGGGGCGGTACGCCTCCGTGGCGGTCTTGAGCTTCACCGGATCATCGCCGGCGTCCTTCTTGAGCTCCCACTCGTCCTGGAGCGCGGCGAGCTCGTAGGCGTGCATCTGGTCGCTCGCGGCCTTCGCGAAGGCTTCCTTGAAGCGCTTGCCGTTCTGGTCGTACCGGACGACCCAGTTGCTCACCTTGGTGTCCACGGCCGCGATGAGCGCGTCGCGTTTGCGCCGGGCCTCGGTCAGGTCGACGCCGCCCTTGATGGCGGCGGCCTTCGCCTCGGACTGCGCGTCGAGCGAGGCGCGCATGCGCGACAGGGAATCAGCGAACGACTTGCCGCCCTCCTCCAGGCTCTTCTTCGCGTCCTCGTGCGCCTTGCTGAGCGTGCCGGTGGTGGCGGCGTGCGAGTCCACCAGTTGCTTGCGGCGGGCCTCCACCTTCGCGTCCAGGTCCTCCTTCTTGATCTGCGCGGCGTCCGCGACGCGCTGGAGCTCCGCGGCGAAGATGGGACGTTCCGCGGTGATGAGAGCAACGCCCCAGGACGCATCCAGACCGCCCGGGACATAGGCTTCGCGGGCCTTCTGGACGGAGGCGTCCGCGTACTTGTCCGGAGCGACGAGCAGCCGCGCCAGCACGTCGCCAATGTCCACGCGAGCGAAGTCGGGGACGTTGATGGGCGCGGGGGCGGCCTGTTCGAGGACGGTGATGCCCTTCGCGGGTTCCTTGGGCTGGACCTTCGCCTTCTTCTGCTTGTCTGCCTCGGCGGTGATCTTCTTCTGGAGGCGCGTCCAGTCCTTGAGCTTCTCCGGGTCGGTGGGCTTGGGGCCGCCGGGCTTGTAGACGAGGTCGCCGAGCGGGCCCTTGATGAGCATGTGCCCGCCGTCGTCGCGCACGAGCTGCGCGCCAATCTCCGGCACATGGCCCAGCGGGCTCTTCCGCAGGTCGGGGAGTTTGGCCTCCTTGACGTCCAGCTTCCGTTCGCACTTCGCATCCACCAGCGAGGAGGCCTTGCCGGTGGGATCGTCCGGGATGGCCGGAAGGTCCTTCGGCTGCTTCGCCGGGGTGATGGCCTTCTTGCCTTCGTCCTCCAGTTGCTTGAGGCGCGCGGCGCGGACCGCGTTGGGGTCCACGGCGGCCTGGGTGATCTTGAACGTGTAGCGGGGCGCGGGAGGAAGCTGGGGCTCCGGGACCTGCGCCGTGGTGCTGGAGATGCGGCCCTTCCATGCGGTGACCGGATCCGCGTCCGCGCCCACCGCTGGCGCAGCGGGGATGGGCCCCGCCGTGACAGGTGCCGCCTGCGCAGGAGGCGGCGCGGGAAGGCTGGCAGGGGGCTCCACCGCCGCGACGGCACCCGTCGGATCCGGAGCGGTTTCGAGACCGTGCTTGATGCCTTGGGCGCCCTGCGCATGGGCCTCGGCCAGCTGCTTCTGCCACTCCATCGCGGCCGGAGGCACGGGCACCCTGGGGCCCGTGTCGACCGTGGCCTCCGTCTGGATGGAAGGAGGCTCCTGGGGTCCAGCGCCAGGGGAGGCCTGACGGACGACGATGTGGACATCGCTCTGGCTCGACAGCGCGGACACCAGCGTGTCGATGCGCGCGGCGTCGTCCATGCCGCCGGGAGCGGTCCCCGTGGGAATGGAAGCGGGCGCGGGAGCTTGCTCATGCGTTGCCAGCTCGCCGCCCGCGCTGGGCGCATCGACGGTGGTGGCTGTAATGGATTCGGGCGCGGGAGAAGTGCTGCCCCCGAGTCCCGCCGCTTCCGACTCCGCGGTGCTCGTGGTGGGTTCGAGGTCTGAAGCACGGGCCTCGGCGAGCCGCGCGGCGGTGTCTCCGAGTTGCTCAGCGGAGCCCAGAGGCAGGACGGCCATGCGTGCCGCATCACGCCGTCGAGCATCCTCCTCTTGCTGCTCGAGGGTCGCGGGCTGGGACGCGCCAGCCGCCTGCGCGAGCCCGGTGTTCGGTTGTGGCGCGAGCCCATGGATGCCCAGCTCCGCCTCGACGGCGCCGGGCGTGGAGAGCAGCGCGACCTCCGGCGGGTGGACCGGGTACGGCTCGAAAAGATGCGAGCGCGGACCGCCCAGTGTCCGCCACGCCGGGTCGCTCCACCGGCGCTCCAGATCGCGAGCGGCATCACGAAGCACGGGCCCGTGAAGGGCAGGGGCCGAGCCTTTAAGTGACGCGAGCCGCGCCGCCAGCTCACGCGCGGGATTGGACGAGGAAGGGCCCCGGGGAACGACACCCGGAGCACGAGGAAGGGCCGCGGAGGACGAGGGAGTGCGCCCGGAGTTCTTCCGGAGCATGGCCTTGGCGGAGGCCTTCGGGCCCTGGTCACGGATGCGCACGGTCCCCCCCGCACCATCAGCGCGAGGGACGCTAGGTCATCTCCACATCGAGGACCAGCGAGGCCCGGATGGGATGTCCATGACTGCTCCAGAAGCGATGGAGCAGGTCAAAGTCATAACTCTCCTGGACGCGAGGTGTGAGCTTGCGGCCATCCAGCTCGTGCGGGAGTCCACGGGA
The DNA here is from genome assembly GCF_003668955.1 of Corallococcus sp. AB038B. Taxonomy (NCBI): domain Bacteria; kingdom Pseudomonadati; phylum Myxococcota; class Myxococcia; order Myxococcales; family Myxococcaceae; genus Corallococcus; species Corallococcus sp. AB038B. The sequence goes on from NZ_RAWO01000002.1 coordinate 379,307, forward strand.
GAGCAACCCATGCAACACGCCAAGCAGCTCATGTTCCTCCTCCGCGCGGTGTGACCACGCGGAGACGATGAGCCCCAACCGCAGCGCACCGTTCTGGGTGACAGCCAGCCGGTAGAGCGCGAGCGACACAGCGGGCCGCTTCCCCGCGAGCGCCTCCCGGGTGGGGGAGCCGTGGAGGATGTGGACCTCCTTGAGGAAGTGTTGTCTGAGCTGCGAATCCAGTGCCTCCTGGAACACTTCCGCCACGCGACGAAGGCGTGTGCCCGCGTCCGAGGGAGCCTCCGCCTCCGGGCGCCGCGAGAGCCGGCCCAGCTCATACAGCTCCAGCGCGACGGCGCGCTCCAGGTGCTCCTGGGCCAGCGGAGCACCCGCCTGTTCGGCGAGGAAGATGGCCTTGAGCGCGGCGTTGCGGATGTCGCCGCCCGCCAGCCGGTGCCGCTGCGCCAGTCCCGCCAGGTCGAGAGCCCCCGCGCGAGGCACACCCTCCGGAAGCATCAGCTCCCAGATGCGGCGGCGCTCGTCGACCTCGGGGAAGGGGAACTCGATGCGCGCGTGGAAGCGCCGCAGGAAGGCTTCATCGATGGCCGTCTGCAGGTTGGTGGCGAGGATGATCAGCCCGTCGTGACGTTCGATGCGCTGGAGGAGGAAGCCGACCTCCAGGTTGGCGAAGCGGTCATTGGCGTTGCTGACCTCCGTGCGCGCGGAGAACAGCGAGTCCGCCTCGTCGAAGAACAGCACGGCGCCGGAGCGCTCGCCGTGGGACAGCACCTCGTCGATGTTCTTCTCCGTCTCGCCCACGTACTTGCTGACGAGCCGGGACAGGTCGATGACATACAGCGGCCGGCCCACCGCATGGGCGATGACCTCCGCGGCCAAGGTCTTGCCAGTGCCGGAGCGTCCGGAGAAGAGCGCCACCGGCCCCGTGTGCATCCGGAAGCGACGTGACAGGCCACGCTCTTCGGCGACGCGGTCGCGCTGGGCCACGTAGAACAGCAGTCGCTCCAAGGCCGCGCGAGTGGTGTCACGCACCACGAGGTCCGCGAAGGTCCGCGACGTCTCCAGCCGGTAGCCATGGCGCAAAGGCACCTGGACAAGCCGCGAGGCCGCGGCACGAAGCGCATCCGCGTCACCGCCCGGAGCCGAGTCGAACACGCGGCGGATCTCCTGAACCCCGCCCCGAAAGCCAGACGCCAGCCGTCCCGCGTCCACTTCCGTCAATGACAATCCCCGGACCCGGGCCTCCTCCAGCCACAGGGTCCGCCGCTGGACGAAGCCTGGAGCGGGTGCCTCATGGTGCGGCACGGCGAAGGGCTGCGCGGAGTCCGCGAGCACCAGGGCCCGCCCGCCAAACCGTTGGCACAATCCAGACAGCGTCTCCGTGACGGAGAGTGCCAGCCCCCGCTCACCCCCGGACATGTCCACGGCCAGCATCGCGCCGCGCACGGAGGCCAGACGCCACAGGGCCCGGGCCATGGAAACCGGCTCTGGAGCCCCTGCCCACCGAGCGACAACCAGCGGTACACCGGCTTCGTCAGCGAGGCTCATCGCCACGCCCAGCCGCTCTCCTTCGCCATGCACGACAGCGAACGTCCCGAGTGACGAAGACGGCAGCACCTCCGGTCCATGCCATTCCAGCGAGAGCTCGCCCAGCACGGAGGGCCTGGGCAGTTCCAGCAGGGCCTCGCGGACCTCCGGAGCCAGGTCCACGGGCCGGAGCATGGGAGGAAAAGCGCCAGCGCCCGTCTGCAAAAATCCACCGCCCACCAGGAGTCCGCTGTCGGTCAGGGACGCCAGCAAGCGCTGCGCGCGAGCAGGCGTGCGTCCCAGGACGGTGAGCAGCAACCGCTCCACGTTCCATCCCTGCGCGGTCTCGTCCTGGAGCACGGCGAACAGGCGCGAGTACCGGGGCTCCAGCCACGTCGCGAGCAGGAGCAGCAGCGCCTCCTCCTCCACGGTGTCGACGCGAAGCGAAGCCCGCAGCCGCGCGAAGGGAAGGGGAGGCGAAGTCCCCAGGAGCGGCGTCTCCGCGAGCGCCGAGCTGAAGGCGAGCTCGGCGGTGGAAGGGCGCACGGTGGTGCGCACGGCATCCCAGCCATTCTCCTGTTCCCCCCGGAGCTTCGAAGCGCGGGCCTCCTCCAGGTCACACACCTGGACGAGCAGCGCATCCAGACGCCTCAGCGTCTCCCCCCACAACGGATCCATGGGCGCCTCCAGCCGGCCAGCATACGGAGGGCGGGTGGATCCGGCCATGGACGGGCCTGGAGGGCAGGTTCCACTGCGTTGGTATTCCGCCAATGGATTGGAGGAAGTGCTGACCGGGTGGCGGGGCGGGTGGTAGAGACCGGCACATGACTCAGAGTGGTACTGAAGGGGTGTCGGCCCTGGACTTCCGGGAGGCGATGTCCCGGTGGGCGAGCGGGGTGGCGGTGGTCTCCGTCCGTGATGCGGACGGGATCGCGGCGACGACGGTCAGCTCCTTCAGTTCCCTCTCCCTGACGCCTCCGCTGATTGCCCTGGCGCTGCAGCAGTCCTCCCGCACGCTCAAGCGCGTGGAGGCCGCCCGCCGCTTCAGTGTGAGCGTGCTGTCCACCATCCAACGCGACGTGTCGGTCCGCTGCGCGAAGGGGGAGGCCGAAGGCCGGATGTTCGACGAAGGAGCCTTCGTGCAGGACAGCCTGGTGGGTCTGGCGTGCGCTCTGTTGGATGTGCACCGTTACGGCGATCACCTGTTGCTGGTGGGCCGCGTGGAGCGCATCCAGCGGGGAGTGGACGAAGAACCGTTGCTCTACTGGAACCGGGGGTATCGCGCGCTGACGGCGCACCCGGAGCCAGGGCCCGCCCCGAAGTAGCGAACGAGTAGCTGAAACCTCACTGAACCCGGAAAGGACGCACCCGATGCCCTTCACGCTGCCCGATCTCCCGTACAAGAAGGACGCGCTGGCCCCTCACATGAGCCAGGAGACGCTGGAGTTCCACCACGACAAGCACCACGCCGCGTACGTCAACAAGCTCAACGAGCTGACCGCGGGCAAGCCCGAGGCCAGCAAGTCGCTGGAGGAAGTCATCCTCAGCAGCGACGGCCCCGTGTTCAACAACGCGGCCCAGGTGTGGAACCACACCTTCTTCTGGAACTGCATGAAGCCGGCCGGCGGTGGCAAGCCGACGGGTGACATCGCGGCCGCCATCGACCGCGACTTCGGCTCCTACGACGAGTTCAAGAAGCAGTTCACCGAGGCCGCCATCACGCAGTTCGGCTCCGGCTGGGCCTGGCTGGTGAAGGACGGCAACAAGCTGTCCATCATGAAGACGTCCAACGCGGACCTGCCGCTGAAGCACGGCAAGAAGGCGCTGCTCACCATCGACGTCTGGGAGCACGCCTACTACATCGACTTCCGCAACCTGCGCCCCAAGTTCATCGAGACCTTCCTCAACAGCCTCGTGAACTGGGACTTCGTGAACGAGAACCTGAAGAACGCCTGATGTGAAGTGAAGTGACGGGAACCGCGCGGCCCGGCTCGGCACGGTCCGGAGCGGCGCGGTTCTCGGATGCGTTCAGTGCCGCTCGCACCAGTCAATGCGGCACTTGTCGAACTGGACGTAGCAGGCCTCTTCCTGCGCCGGAGTCGTCGCGTTGCGCATGCACCGGGCGCGCATGTCGATACAGTACGGACAGGGACCTGCCGCCTCGGCCTGGGTGTTGGTGAATCCCGCCGCGAATCCCAGACATGCCGCTACCGCCGCCAGCGCCATCTTGAGCTTCATCACGACCTCCGGTTGGGTTTGGACCGCAATGGAAGTCTAGCACCGTTATTGCGGGGAAGACCGGGCTCCCACCAATCCTTTCACCAGATACAGCCGGGAAAGCGCTTCGTTGTAACTGTATGTGTAGAACTTTCCGTCCTCGGAGATCGCCAGCGTCATCACGGAGATGAGGCCCGGCATGACGCCCCCCGCCGGAAGGGTCAGGTGTGGCGTGCTCGCGCCGGTCTTCACGTCGACCCTGGAGACGCGCACCGGGAGCGAGACGCTTCGCAGATAGAGCGCCGTTCCGCTCGCGTCCCAGCCCGCCACCCATTGATTCGTGAACCGGCCGGGGACGGTGCCTTGCGCCTCACCCGTCTGGGAGAACAGGCGGAGGCTTCCCTCCGCGTCCACGGTCGCGAGGCGGAGGCCATCGGGTGAGATGACCGTGTGGAAGCCCGTGCCTTCCTCTGTGATGGGCCTGGGGGCTCCGGAGCCGGGTTCGAAGACCCAGAGCCGGGCAGGACGTCCCTCTTCGTGCGCGCGAAGGAGCAACCGCTTCCCATCCGGGAACCAGCGCGCCGTGAGCACCGTGGTGACAGGAGCGAGCGACAGCGACCGAGGCTCGCCCGCGCCCGTGGGCAGCAGCAGGAACTCCATCTGTTCGCCGTAGCGCACCAGCAGCACCTGCTTGCCGTCCGGAGACAGCGCCATGGGGATGCCGTCGCCCAGGCGGATCGGTGGTGCGCCATCGGAGGTGCGCAGATAGGCGCCGTAGGTGGGGCCCTCCACCTCCGCGCCCTCGGTGAAGAGGAAGGTCCGGCCATCGCGGGACATGTCCGTCATGAACGACGAGTCCGACCACGTCAGGTCCCGCTCCGTGCCCGCGTGCCCGAACGCCAGCCCCGTGCGGATCACCGGGTGATCCACCAGGACGGAGCCGTCCTGGGAGATGTCATGCAGCACCATCCGCCCGGCGATCCGATCCACCGGCCGCGTCGTGCCGCGCAGGTCGACCGCGAACAGCTCGGAGTCCGCGCCTGTACGCGAGGCGGTGAACCACACCTCGCTTCCATCGGGAGACCACGCCAGGCCCCGGATGCTCGCCCAGTCCGACGAAAGCTCGCGGGGCGGACCGTCCTTCTCCAGCACCCAGACCCCGCCCCGGTCGTCCTTGGGATGTGCATGGAACAGAAAGGCGATCCGCGCTCCGTCGGGGGAGACGCGTGCGTGGCTGATCCATCCCTGGGATTCGAAGCGCACCGTGCCGGGGGGCTGCTCCAGCCGGAAGTTCTCGCCCACGCGGCGCACCACCGCGAGCGGTCCATCCGCACGTCCCCAGTCCGCCTCCAGCACGCCATCGAGCACGGCCCGGGGCGCGCCGCCCGCGAGCGGCATCAAGCCGAGCGTCCCGCTGCCATGCTCGGCGTCGAAGAACCGGGGCTCGAGCAGCACCGCCAGCTCCCCCTTCGAGGACGCGGCGAGCACATCCGCGTGCTGCCCCAGCGGTTGTGACAGCGGACGCTCCGTGCGCGCGCTGTAGAGCTCCGCGGGTCCTCCCTCCCACGCCGCGCCATAGAGCAACGTGTGTCCGTCCGCGGAGAACCGGGCGTTGAGCACGTGGCCCCGGCGGAACGTGACGGGGCGGTACGTCGGGCGTGAGGACTGCGCCGTTGGCACCGCCGCAGTCGCCGGCCTGTGTCCGAACGCCAGGAAGCCACCCACGACAGACAGCAGCACGGCCGCCGCGGCCACCCACAGGGCAGGGCGTGGGAACACTCCGCGCCGCAAGGCCAGGGGCGCACCACGAGCCGCGATGGACTCCAGGGCGAAGGCCAGGTCCTGCGCGGACTGGAACCGTTCGCCTGGATCCTTCGCCAGACAGCGAGCAATCACCGTCCCCAGCTCTCCCGGCAGCACGGGAGGCGCATCGCGGAGCGCGGCGCTCATCCGCTCCACCGGGCTGTCACCGCCAAAGGGACCACGGCCGCTCACGGCCTCGTAGAGCACCGCGCCGAGTGAGAACACATCCGCGCGAGCATCCACGCCCTGGCCGCGGATCTGCTCCGGAGCCATGTACCCGGCGGTGCCCACCACCGCGCCGCTCTGGGTGAGCGAGGCGTCCCCGGTGTGCTCGACGCGCTCGGTGAGCCGGGCCAGCCCGAAGTCGAGGATCCGCGCTCCGCCGTTCGAGCACAGGAAGATGTTCGCGGGCTTGAGGTCTCGGTGGATGACACCCCGCGCGTGCGCGGCCGCGAGCCCCTGGGACAACTGGATGCCCAGCCGCAGCGCCTGCTCTGGTGGAAGCGGCCCACGCATCAGCCGCGCCCGCAGGGTGCCCCCCTCCAGCCACTCGGTGACGAGGTACGGCACGTCCTCGTGGGTCCCCACGTCGAACAGCGTGAGCAGGTGGGGATGGGACAGCGCGCCCGCCGCGCGGGCCTCCTGTCGGAAACGGGCCAGGCGCTCCGCGTCCTGCGCGAACCGGAGCGGGAGCACCTTCAAGGCCACGTCCCGTCCCAGCCGCCCATCGCGAGCCCGGTACACGTCCCCCATCGCGCCACTGCCCGCATGGGCGACGATGACGTACGGCCCCACCCGCTCCCCAGGAGCGAACGAGCGGGGCGGAGCCGCCTCCACGAACCGGCCCTCCGCGTGCCACGTCGCCGCGACGGCCGCGAGCAGCGACCCGCAGGAATCGCAGCGGGACAGGTGCGCCTCCGCGAGGGCGCGCTGCTCATGCGGCAGGCGGTCCTCCACGAAGGCGAGAATCGTTTCCTCGGAGGGACATCCCGACATGGTGGGACGCGACTCTAGGATTGTTCGCGCTCAGGGCAGAAGAGGGGGGACGGCGACCCGGTACGCGCGGAAGGGCAGGGCCGGGGTCCCCGGCGTGCCGAAGAAGAACCCCATCTGCGACTCCAGCACCCACGCGCCGTCCTTCGTGATCGCGGCGGCGGTCGGCTCCACGAAGCCGTTGGCGAGCACCTCCTTCGCGCCAGCGCCTTCACCCAGCGTCACCAGCGAAGCCCGCCCCACCGTGTTCTCCACGACGAACAGCCGGCCCGAATCCACCCACTCGACCCCGTCCGGCGTCTCCAGCGCCGGCGTCACCGGGATGTTCACGGGCGCCGCCGCGCTGCCATCCGGCTGGATATCGATGGAGAACAGCGCGCCCGTGTCGCTCTTCACGACGTAGAGCCGGTTCGCCCCGTCGTAGGCGATGCCGTTGAGCGTGATGAGGCCCGGCTCGGAGGGCTCGTACGCGGCATCCGAGGACCACGTGTCGAGCGCCGTCCCACCCACGGCCAGCCGGAAGACCGCGTTCCCGAACGAGTCCGTCACGTACACGTTGCCCGCGGCATCGACGGCGACGTCGTTGCAGAAGCTGACCTGGCTGGGCATGGCATGGCTGGCCTTCAGGGCACCCGTGGAGAGCGCATACCCGTTCAGGTACGAGGCCTGCGCGGGCAGCAGCAGGTCGTCGTAGGTGCAGGCCCAGAGCGTGTCGTGGGCCTCATCCACCTCGAGCCCGTAGACGCCGAATGAGGCCCGGCCCGGGACGAAGACCTCGGCCCCCAGCGAGCCCGGCTTGGCGCGCGCGATGGCGCCGGTGCCCAGGCTGCCCGCGTAGAGCGTGCCGTCCTTCGAGGCCGCGATGCCCTCTGGAAAGAAGACCTCGCCGGGCCACTGCACCTCGGTGGGGATGGAGGGGGCATCGTCGGGGAACGGCTCGCAGGCGGAGACGGTGGCGGCGAGGGTGACGACGGACAGCCAGGAAGAGACGCGCATGGGGCTTTCCTCGGTGAGGCCCGGAAGGGGCCTTTCGACGCCCTGACACCGGCCGGGAAATCCCTTGCAGCGAAAGTTCAGCCCCCCGGACCGAGCAGCCGCGTCAGGCTGAGGTCCACCTGGCTCACGACCAGCGCCGCGATGCTGTCCACCGAGGACGCGCCCACCCCCAGGCGTTCGCAGAGCCGCCGCGTCGTGGCCTCCGCCACCTGCTCCCGCGCGCGGCTGAGCCACCGCGACACCGTGGACATGTGGACGCGGTAGAGCGCCGCGATGGCGTCCAGCGACAGCGACTCCACGTGGTACAGGCGCATCAGCGTGCGGTCCCGGTCGGACAGTTCACCCAGCGCCGTGCGCACGGCCTCCGTGAAGGCCTCGCGGTACCGCGAGCGCAGGTGTTCGAGCTCTGGCCCCAGCTGCTCGCCGAACGCGGACTCGACGGAGTCCTGCGCGGCGGAGTCGGCCCGGGCTTCGGAGCGCTTGATGTTGAGCGCGATGCGCAGCGCCGCCACCCGCACCCAGCCGCCCAGCGCGCCGCCACCGGTGAACTCCGAAATCTTCGGCTCACCGCCAGCAGCCGCCGTGAACAGCTTCTCCCGGAGCACCTGCCGAACCTCCGCGACGAACGCGGGCGAGCGGTCCACGCCGGACACGAACGCGCCGACATCACGGAGGTAGCCATCCTCGAAGAACTGGAGCGCGGCGCGGTCATGCCGCAGGCACCCGAAGGCCAGGTACAGCTCCGAGAAGGCAGGCGAGGCCCCTTCGAGCGCCTCCAGGAGCGCCGTCTGGGACGTCAGCCGCTGCGCGACGAACGCCACGAAGGCGAGCGGCTCCAGCTCCACCCCGGGCCAGCGCGACCGGGCGCGGTCGAGCGACGCACGGAGCAGATCCTCCAGACGCGAGGGCTCCGGAAGCGGAGCGGGCGCGCGGCCAGGAGCCGCGAGAAAGGCGGAGGCCAAAGGAGTGGGCGCGGGGGACACGCCCGGGACGCTACCACCCCCACCGGGCGGACGAAGGCCACCGTCCGCCCGAGCCCACGTTGCTCGTGACCCCCGGAGTTCCACCGGCGAGAATGCCGGAGCGGTTCACTTGCCAGAGGACACTGCCATGCGCGTCATCAACTTCAATCCCGGCCCGGCCGGTCTCCCCACGGCAGCGCTGGAGCGGGCCCGGGACGAGCTGCTCGACTTCCAGGGCACGGGGATGTCGATCATCGAGCACAGCCACCGGGGCAAGGCGTTCGAGGCTGTCCACAACGAGACCATCGCCCTCGTGAAGGAGCTGCTGGCCGTTCCGGACACCCACGAGATCCTCTTCCTCCAGGGCGGCGCCTCGCAGCAGTTCGCGCAGGTGCCCATGAACTTCATGCCCCAGGGCGGCTCCGCGGACTACGTGGTGACGGGAGGCTGGAGCGAGAAGGCGGTGGACGAGACGCGCTACTACGGCACGCCGCGCATCGCCGCGAACACGGTGGACAAGGACAAGCGCTTCACGCGCGTCCCCACCCAGGCCGAGCTCCAGTTGGATCCGAAGGCCGCCTACGTCCACATGACGAGCAACAACACGCTCTTCGGGACGCAATGGCACACGTTCCCGGAAGTGGGGCAGGTGCCGCTCGTGGCGGACATGAGCTCCGACATCCTGTGGAAGCCCATCGACGTGAGCCGCTTCGCGCTCATCTACGCGGGAGCCCAGAAGAACATCGGGCCGTCGGGCATCGTCCTGGTGCTGGTGGAGAAGTCCTTCATGGCGAAGGGCCGCAAGGACATCCCGAAGATCTTCCGCTACACGACCTACGCGGAGAACAACTCGCTCTACAACACGCCGCCCACCTTCTCCATCTACCTCTGCCGCAACGTGCTCTCGTGGATCAAGGGCGTGGGCGGCCTGAAGCAGGTGGAGGCCTGGAACCGCGAGAAGGGCGACCTGCTGTACACGGCCATCGACCGCAACGCGGGTTTCTACCGGGCCCCGGTGGAGAAGGCGTCACGCTCGTACATGAACGTCGTGTTCCGCCTGCCGGACGAAAAGCTGGAAGAGGCCTTCGTGGCCGAAGGCGCCAAGGCCGGCATGGTGGGCATGAAGGGCCACCGCATCACGGGCGGCATCCGCGTGTCCCTCTACAACGCGGTGACCGTGGATCACGTGAAGACGCTCGTCTCATTCATGGACGACTTCGCGAAGCGCAACGGGTAGCGCGCGCACCGGCCCACGTGTCTCAATTCGAGACACGTTCCGGTGAGGTTGCTCCCTGTGGCTGTGTTTGATTGTATCGCCCAATGACTCCCACAGGGGCGAAGCGACTCTTCCGGGCCGTGGTTCCCGACGGCATCTATCAGTGGCTGGCCCATCACAAACGCCAGGTCTCCATGGGGCGGGTGCGGTGGGGCAGCCTGGGCCGTCAGACGCCCATCGGCACGCACTGGGGACACGACCGCGGCCAGCCCATTGATCGCTATTACATCGAGCGCTTCCTGGCTCGGCACGCGGCCGACGTCCAGGGCCGAACCCTGGAGGTCGGGGACGCGCGCTACACGCGGCGGTTCGGTGCCAGCCGTGTCACCCGCTCCGACATCCTCCACGCGCTTCCTGGGAACCCGGAAGCCACCTTCGTGGGAGACATTGCCCACGCGGTCGACATCCCCTCGGATGCGTTCGACTGCGTCCTCTTCACCCAGGTGTTGCAGTACGTCTTCGATGTCCAGGCCGCCGTGCGACAGCTGCACCGCATCCTCCAGCCTGGCGGCGTGGCGCTGCTGACCGTGCCCGGTATCATCAAGGTGGACTGGGGCGCGATGGAGCAGTGGCCGGACTGCTGGCGGTTCACCTCCCGCTCCGTCCACCGCCTCTTTGAGCAGTCCTTCGGCCCCGGCAACGTGCGGGTGGAGTCCTTCGGGAACGTCCGCGCCGCGGTCGCGACCCTGCACGGCCTGGCCCGGGAGGACCTGCGAACCGCGGACCTCGACGTGCATGACCCCCACTACGAAGTCGTCATCGGCGTCCGCGCCGTGAAGACCCGGGGCTGAGCTACAGCGTCGGCCCACGCGCTACGGCATGCGGGCTGCAATGGTCAGGGGTGCATGGCCCCTGAGAGATCGCTCCTGAGGATGAGCGTCGACGTGCTCGCGTCGTGCGCTCGGCACGTGGTGCAGATCGTGACGGGGCTGGCGACGGTCGCGCTGGTGGTGCGCCTGCTCGGTCCGGAGAGCCTGGGCGCCTGGGGCGTCCTTGGCACGACGGGCTTCCTCCTCGGGTTGTCGGACCTCGGCCTCAGCATCGCGGTCCAACGCACGGCGGCCAGACCGGACGAGGCCGCCACGCGCGAGCTCATCCGGCTCACGCTGCTGGTGGTGACGCTCGCCTGTCCCTGTCTCTGCGTTTGTGCGTACGTGTTCTTCCTCCACCTCCCGTCCGCGTCCGAAGCGCTGCGAGCGGACGTGGCCCGCGCCGCGCTTCCGGTCCTCGCTGCAGGACTCGCGGGCTCGCTGGCGTCACCGTTGCGTGCGTTCTTGCTGATGCGGGGCGCCAACACCTCGCTCGCCTGGGCGCGCGCCATCGGAGCCGCGACCCAGATTGCATTGACGGCGGCGGTGCTCGGCACCACGCGCTCGTTGCTGGCGCCGGCGCTGGGGCTGTTCGCGGGCGCCACGCTGGAGCTCCTGCTCCTCGCGGCGGTGTCCAGGCGCATCGACCCGCATCTCTCGCTCCGTCCTGGATGGCCGGCGGATCCGGCCCAGGTGCGCAGCGCGTTCCGGCAGGGCGCCGCTGCCCTGGCCATGAACGTGGGCATCGCGGCGGCGGTCCGAGCGGACGTCCTCATCCTGACCCGCTCCGCGTCCCTGAGCTCGGTGGGCGCGTATCAGGTGGCCTCCCGCGCCGTGGAGCAGATCCTCTCCTTCGCGAAACAGGCGGGCGGATGGCTCATCCATCGCCTTGGAGATGCCCGGCACCGCTCCAGCGCGCTGCGCCTCGGCACGGCCCTTCTGGGCGGCCTGGCCTCCAGCGGCGTCATCGCGCTGGCCCTGGATGGCACCGCCCTGCTGGAGGCCTGGGTGGGCGCGCTCGCGCACGACTCCGTCACCATGCTCGCGGTCGTCCTCCTGGGCACCGCGGCGATCATCGCGGCCGCGGAGGAGAGCGCGTCCTCGGCCCTGGCCGTGAGCGGTGAGACGCCGTGGCACCTGACCCACCCGGTGCTCATCGGCCACGCGCTCAACGTCGCCGTCTCCATGGCTGGGGTGCGGTACGCAGGTGCGTGGGCCGTCGCCGGAGGCACCGTCCTCGGAAACCTGGTCATCGCCGTGCTCGTCTGGCGGAAGGTCCGCGCCCTGGTCCAGTGGACCGTCCGGGAGGTGCTCTGGGCACTGGCCCCGGTCGGAGCCGCGGGCCTCGTGTCATTCGTCGTGGGCTGGGGACTCGCTCCCTTCGCCTCGCGAGGCCCGTTCGGAAGCGCCTGCATCTGCGCGCTCGTCACGCTGCTGGGGACCGGGATGGCGCTGCTCGTCTGGTGGCGGCGGGATGCACGCCTCGCGGCGGCGGCATCCACACCGGTGGGCAGCGCGGTGCCGACGTACGCACCCTGAGGCCTACCGCAGCTTCTGCCAGAGGATGCGGAGCAGGAAGAGTGGATTGCCCAGCAGGTAGCGGACGGCCATCCGGCGGGGCTCCTGGAGCAGGCGATACATCCACTCCAGTCCCAGCTCGCGCCAGGCAATGGGCGCGCGTTGGATCCGGCCCGAGTAGAAGTCGAACAGCCCTCCCACCGTGAGGATGACGGCCTGCGCGGCTCCGGAGAGGTACTCGCGCGCCCACAGCTCCTGCCGGGGGCTGCCCATGCCCACCAGCACCAGGCAGGGGCCCAGCCTTGAGATGGACTCCGCCAGTGCGCGGGAGCCAGCGGCGGTGAGGAAGCCGTGCGAGACGATGGGGAGCTCCAGGCCCGGGTGGGCCCTTCGCAGGTTCTCCGCGCACGCCTCCGCCACGCCGGGGGCAGCCCCCACCAGCACCACGGGCCAGCCTCGCGCGGGCGCGTGCTTGCAGAGCAGCGGCAACAGGTCCGTGCCATTGAGGTTGTGGCGCATGGCCACGCCGAGCAGCGCCGCGCCCACCCGGATGCCAATGCCATCCGGCAGCACCATGTCCGCTTCTGCCAGCGCCCGCGCGAGCGCCGTGTCGCGCGCCGCCAGGTTCAAGGCGTGCGGATGCACGATGGACACCAGCTTCGCGCGGCCACCTTGTCCTTGCGTGAAGAGCTGCTCCACCGCCTGTTCGAGCGTGAGGTTGTCCACGCGGGCGGAGACGATGAACGGGCGCACTTCGGGCTGGGCGCTCTCGGGCGGTGCCAACGCGCGAGCCACCGACGTGCGCAACATCACGCCGAAGTCCGTCGCGGGGGTGCGGCCCTGGAGATAGCGCGCCTCCTCGGCGGCGAGGTCGCCATAGGGCAGGCCGAGCAGCCACCGCGCCTCCACTGGCGACAGGTAGCCGCGCGGCAGCACCTCGTTGAAGCGCGCGCCCACCAGCGGAGCGCGCCCGCGCAGGACGTCACGCAGCAAGGCTCGGGGAAGGGGCGCCTTCATCGAACGCCTCCCACGGAGCGGCACAGGGCCAGCAGATCATCGCCCGTGCGATCCCAGCTGCGCTGGCGGGCGTGCCCGGGCCCTTCGCGACGCACCCGCGCGGCCAGTGGCTCGTCCCGCACCACCCGCGTCAGCGCCGCCGCCATGTCCTGCTCATCGAGCGGATCGCACAACACCCCCAGATCGCCCACCACCTCTGGAAGCGCTCCCGCCCGGGCCGCCAGCACGGGCTTTCCCGCCGCGATGGCCTCCAGCGCTGGCAGGCCGAAGCCCTCGCACAGCCCCACCGCGATGAGGGCCTCCGCGCCCGCGACCAGGCCCGGGATGAGGCCATCCTCCAGGTAGCCCAGGATCCTCACGCGCTCCTGGAGCCCCAGCCGCTGGAGCTCCTCCCGGATGAGCTGCTCGGCGCCCCAATCCGCGCCGGCCAGCACCAGCTGATGGTCCTCCCGCACCGGGGACGCGGCGAACGCCCGCAGCAGCCGCAGGTGGTTCTTTCCCGGGTGCTCCAGGCGCGACAGGTACAGCAGGTACGGCGCCTTCAAACCCAGCCGCTCGCGGGCCCACGCGGCGCCAGCGCCGTCCCCGAGCGCGAAGCGGTCCGCGTCCACGCCGTTGGGGATGACGTGGATCCGCTCGGGCGCGCAGGAGAGGAAGCTCACCATGTCCCCGCGCGTGGCCTGGCTGACGGCGGCCAGCGCCTCGAAGGACCTCAGCGCCTTGGGCAGAAGCCATCTCACGTAGGTGGTGCGCAGCCGGTCGTACTTGTCCGGCACGTTGAACTGGGCCAGGTCGTGCACCACGCCCACCGTGGGCAGGCCGGGCCGCAGCGCGACGCGGCGATTGGCTGCGGGCAGCAGCAGCACGTCCGCTCCGGCCCCGCGCGCATGCGCTCCGCAGCGGGCGAGGTACCAAGATGCACCCAGCGCGGGCGTGTCGACGACGGCCGGTGCCACGGCCCGCTCCGCGCCCACGAGCTCCGGGTCATACGCGGCGAAGTCCCGAGCCGTGCCGAGCGCCACCAGCCGGCCCCCGGTTCGCGCGAGCCCCCGTGTCAGCCGGGGCAGCATCGCGCGCACGTACGTGCCAATGCCCGAGCGCCCCCAATCCGTTCCCCCCAGCGCGACGGCCAGCCTCACGGCGCGGCCTCCCCGGGACGGGACGCTCGCACCACACGCGCGGGTACGCCCACCGCCACGGACGCAGGGGGAATGGCTCCGCGCACCACGCTGGCCGCGCCCACCAGGCACCCGTCGCCCACGGACGCTCCCGCCAGCACCGTCGTGCCGTTGGCCAGCACCACGCCCCGGCCAATGCGTGTGCCCGCGCCCCGCTGGACGGTGACGCCGTGGAGCAGGGTGCACTCCGGGCCAATCTCCACCCCATCGCCAATGACGATGTTGAAGGGGTGCGGCAGCCTCAAGCCGGGGCCGATATCATCCGTCCACACATCGATGTGGAAGCCCACGCGCAACAGCGTGGACAGGCCCAGTGAAGTGCCCAGTCCGCGCCGGAGCACCGCCCCCCACCGCAGCAGGCCCACCGCCCATAAGGACGGATCCGCCAGGGCCGCGGCTCTGGGAAAGCGCGCCCCCCGGTCCCTGACCGCATCCACCACCCGGGCCCTGTCCGAACGCAGGGCGCGCAACGGCTCCATGCAGGCATGGATTGACTTCGCTGACGCACGCATGGGCGGCTGCCGCTTGCAAGGCAGGAACCATGGCGTCGCACGCGCTGCCGGTGCGTGTCAGGTCGCCGCGGGCCTGTCTGCGTCCCGAACCGGGATGTCTCATCTGGGGACGCCGGGATGTCTCAAACGTAGACAACGCCGGGATTTGTCAAACAGGCCAGAGGACAAGTCGTTGGCCGAGCGCATCCGGATCAACCAGAGGGGATGTCTCGACATGCGGGAATGGTCTGTGCAAACGGATGCGTTTGCTGTCCCGCGTACTCCGATGTGCGAGTGCCCGGCCTCGCGCATCACCGGGACCGGAGGCGTGCTCCCGTCAAGCGCATCCCCCTGTCAGGAGACCCGAAACCGTGAATGTCCTGGACGTGAACCGGCAGTCCCCCGTGGTGATTGTCGATAGGGATGACGTCGCCAGACGTCGCCTGGGCGCCTGGCTGGAGGCGGCGGGCTACGCGGTGCGCGAGTACGCCACCGCGCGCGAGGCGTTGGAGGCGGACAGCGCCGAGTGGCTCGCGGTCTGCCTGGAGCTGGTGTTGGACGACATGGCGGGCCTGGACGTGCTGCGGCATCTGCGCGCGCGGGACACGACGCTGCCCGTCATCGTCCTCACCCGGAACCTGCAGCTCGACACCGCGGTGGATGCCACCCGGATGGGGGCCTTCGCCTTCCTGGACAAGTCCTCTGAACCGGCCCGGCTCGAGCGGACGCTGCAAAGCGCCGCGAAGACCCGCCGCATGACCTGGCGGGAGCCGCGGGGCGCGCGGGAGGGCGGGGCGGAGCGGCTCATCGGCGCCATCGTGGGACGCAGCGCCCCGATGCGGACCTTGGCGCGCCAGTTGGATCGCATCCTCCAATCCGACGTGCCGGTGTGCATCTTCGGTGAGACGGGGACGGGCAAGGAGCTGGTGGCGCGCGCCATCCACGAACAGGGCGCGCGGGCCAAGGGGCCCTTCGTGGCGGTGAACTGCGCGGCCTTCTCCGAGGCGCTCCTGGAGTCGGAGCTCTTCGGCCACGAGCGCGGCGCCTTCACCGGAGCGTCGGCCCAGCACCGCGGCTGCTTCGAGCAGGCCCAGGGCGGAACGCTCTTCCTGGACGAGGTGGGCGAGATGAGCCCCGCCACCCAGGTGCGCCTCTTGCGCATCCTCCAGGAGCGCACGCTGCGCCGGGTGGGCAGCACCACGGAGGTCCGCGTGGACGTGCGCATCATCGCCGCCACGCACCGGGACCTGGTGGCGGAGGTGAAGGCGGGGCGCTTCCGGGAGGACCTGTACTACCGGCTGGCGGTGTACCCCGTGAAGGTGCCCGCACTGCGCGAGCGGCCCACGGACATCCTCTCGCTCAGCGACCACTTCCTGGAAAAGTACGGAGGCGCTTCGCTCGTCCTGGCCGACGAGGCCCGCGAAGCGCTCGTGCGCCACCGCTGGCCCGGCAACGTGCGCGAGCTCCAGAACGTCATCCAGCGCGCCATCCTCTCCTGCGATGGCGAGCGCATCGAGCTGGCGGACCTCCCACCAGAGCTGCGCGTCCTGGTGCTACCGCCCGTCCCCGTGGCGCCTCCACCGCTTCAGCGGATGTCCGAGGACCTGGCCCCGTCACCCGACGTGGTGGTGCCGCTGCGTGAACTGGAGCGCCGGGAGATCCTCAAGGCCCTCACGGTGACGAACGGAAGCATCACCCTCGCGGCCCGGCTGCTCGGCCTGGGCCGGGCCACGCTCTATCGTCGCGTGGCGGAGCTGCGCATCCAGCGGGAGCCGGAGCCGGGGTGACACGCTTCCCGGTGCGCGTGGCTCCGTCATCGGGAGAGCCCCAGCAGACGTAACGCCGCTCGCGACAGGAGCCGGCGCCGCGCAAGCAACAGGGGATCTCCCAGCGGGAGCAGGGGACCGGTGCCCTCCAGCGAGGCCAATCCGTCGGGTGTGGCGATGGCATCGCGCACCTCCAGGCCCTCGCCCACCACGGTCTCCTCCTCCACCACGGCGTTCACCAGACGGGTGCCGCGCTCGATGATGGCGCGCGCTCCAATGAGGGCTCCCGGGCCGATCCGCGCTCCGGCGCACACGAGCGCCTGGGGACCGATGAGCACGGGAGGGTTCACCTCGGCGCCGCGCTGGAGGAGGGCGCCGCGCGCCACCCAGACCCCCGGTGCCCGTTCGGCCGCGTGGATCAGGAGCCGTGAGGTTCCTTCCGCTCGCGGCAGCCGCCCCAGCAGCGCCTTGCAGGCCAGCCGCAGGGCCGCGCCCGGAGTCTCCAGGCGCGCGCCCCACCCGGGCAGGTCCTCCTCAGTGACGGGACCGGTGGCCGCGGTGATCAGGTGCACCTCGGCTGGCGCGAAGGGCTCCACGGCGGGTGGTGGTGTCAGTCGGCCCACGCGCACGCCCCGCTCTGGCGCCCGTCGGTAGAAGGCCGCGAGGTCCGCGTTGCCCAGGACGGTGTCCGGCACCACGAGGAAGGGCGCGTGGGCGGGAAAGCCCGCCGAGTCCGCGATGACGCCCGGCGGGAACAGCGAGGCCGTGGGGACGAAGATGACGTTGCGGGCCAGCGCCTCCTGCTGCGAGACGAGGCTGCGCAGTTCCTCTCCATGGGCGTCCGCGCCGATGTCGATGGCCACCTTCTCGAAGCCCGACGCGCGCAGCCACTGCAACTGGCGGGTGACGAGCGGGGGCCCGGCCACGGACAGGAACCCGGCGCCAGGAGCCGCGGCGCTGCGATGGATGACGGCGAACATGGTGTCGTCGGTTCCGTTCCTGGGGGGCCCGCCGGACGGAGGGCTGCCCTGTGATGACGCGCGCGAAGGCGTCTTCCTCTCAGCGCGGCTCCTTTCGCGGGAAGGGCCCTTCCATGCCCCTCGACGCTCCGGAGCCGGACCAGAAGCCCATGACGTCGCCCACGCGATCCGGATGGGTAGCAAGGTCGGTGCCGAGCCCCACCACCACGAAACCGACGCACGCCTCGCTCCCGAGCAGCCGCCGCAGCGCCCACACCTCGAACACGGAGTGAGCGCCGGAGCTGGCGACGACAAGCACGCGGGCACCCTTGCGGACCGCGAGTCGCAGCGCTTGCGGACGCCGCGCCTCCTCCCAAGACACGAGCATCGCGCCTCGTCCCGGGACGTCATCCCGGGCTGGGACGTCCGTTGCCCCAAGCCGGGACAGCAGCTCCCGGGTCCGCTCTTGCTGCGCTTCCCCGAGCGGCAACACCCGAGTCACGCCGCTCGCCTCGTCCAGCGCGGCCCGGAGCTCCACGACGAGCTCCTCCAGGCCTTCAGCGGTGGCGGGCCAGGGAGTGGAGGCCACCACCGGGCCGCGTCCCCAGAACGAGAACTCGGCCGGCGTCCACAGCTTGAAGCCGCGCAGCGAGGAGGCGGTGAGGGCCACCACGGCCAGCAGCGCGAAGAAGGGAGGCAGCAGCAGGGCCACCGCGCGGCGGTAGGACTTCGAGGGACGCGTCGGCGGCGTGGCGGAGGTGAGCACGCGCAGCTCCATCGCGGGCTGGCGCACCTCGCCCTCCACCACCTTCTGACGCTGCTGGAGTTCGGTGAGGCGCGTCTCGGTGATGTGGATCCGCGCGAGCAGCGCGCTGGCTTGGCCCTCCAGTGCGGACAGCCGTGTGATGCGCTCCTTCGCGGCCTCCTCCGCTTCGGCGTAGGCGCGCCACTTCTTCTGGGCCAGCTCCCGCTGTGAGCCGGCGTCCAGCAGGCTGTTCTGGAGGAAGGTCCAGGAGGGGTTGGTCCCCACGACGCGGTCGGAGACGGTGCCACCTGCCGGCCGTGACTCCAGGGCCCGCACTGCGGCGGTGAGCTGCACCACCTCGGGATGTTCCATGGAGAGATTGGCTCCGCGGGCGGCGAGCTCCGCGCGCAGCTCGGCCAGCTTGCGCAGCTCGAAATAGCTCTCGGTCTCCGACAGCACCATCCGGCTGGGCTGCTCGCGAGCCGCCTGCTTCAGCAACAGCGCCCTGGCGTCCGAGGACTCCGCTTCGATCCGGAAGCGGTTCTTCTCGGTGCGCAGCCGCGCCGCCTCCTCGATGAAAGACTGCCGGTCGAGCGTGAGCTCCGCGATGCCGTTCTCCTGGCGGAAGCCGTCGTAGCGCGTCCGGGCCTCCTCCAGTTGCGCCTGGACCTTGAGCACCTCCTCGCCCAGCGCCTTCAGCTGCGCCTCGGCCCGGGTCCGCTCCGAGTCCCGCTGATGGTCCAGGAACACCTGGGTCATGCCGTCGGAGAGCCGGACGGCCTCCTCGGGGCTCGCTGCGGTCGCGGAGAGGGTGAGGATGTTGGAGCCGCGGGCCACTGCGATGTCCACCCGCCGGGCCAGCGCCTCCAGCGTCACCGGCAGGCCCGTGCGCATACGCAGCGCCTCCAGGTTGTTGGGGAGCTTGAGCGTGTCCATCAGCGTCTGGATCTCCCGCTCGGGGTTCGCGGCCGCGCGCGAGCCCGTGGGCTCCCAGACGAGAATGGTGCGAGCGGTGAACTCGCGGGGCATCACGGTCTTGGCCAGCAGCACGCCCAGGACGATGCCCGCGACGAAGCACCCGGCGATGATCCGCCAGCGGCGCCGCAGCACCCGCGCGATGCGCAGGGGATCGACGGGATACCCAGAGCGCACCGACTCCTGTCGCACGAGCGCCGTCTGCGTTTCGGGCTCCGGGCCCTCTTCCAGCGAGAACATCCGGTGCGGACCGGCTGCACGGTGGATGCCAGCCTGGATGGGCGCGGATGGCGGAGCTCTTGCAATGTCAGACACCATCGCGGACGGCGGGAGCGCTCGGAGCCGTCTCACATTGAGACAGAACCATGTCCCAGGAAGAGATGACACCAAGAGGAGACAGCGCCGGAGCACGGCCCGTCCAGCCGCGTCGTGTGCTCGTGGTCTTCGTCGATGCGCTGGGCCCGTCCCAGCTGGAGACCTTCGAAGGGCTGAGTGGGTTGCCGCACCGGGGCCGCCTGCGCGGCATCCTCGGCTATTCATGTGGCGCCCTGCCGACGATCCTCACCGGCGCGCCGCCGGAGCGACATGGGCGGATGTGCCTCTTCGCGCACGCGGAGCGTGAGGACGAAGGCGTGCTGTCACCGCTGAGGTGGCTGGGGCTGTTGCCGCGCCAGGTGCATGAGCGGGGAATGCTGAGGCGCGCCGCGGCGCGGGTGCTGAAGAGGACGGAGGGGCTGACCGGGTACGTGGACCTGTACCGCGTCCCTCCGGAGCTGTTCCGCTGGCTCGACCTGCCGGAGCGTGAGGACCTGTTCAACGCCGAGCGCATCGGCGGGGTGGAGACGTTCCTCACGAAGGCACGGCGCGCGGGCCTGCGCGTGTTCGCCGCGCCCTGGCAGTTGCCTGAGGAGGAGCGCTGGGCGCACACCTGCGCGGTGCTGCGGGCGAGCAAACCGGACCTGGCCTTCGCGTACGCCACCGCCCTGGACGGCGCCCTGCACCGTACAGGCAACGGCAGCCGGGACGCGTTGGCGACGGCCCGGCGGCTCACCGAGCGGATCGAGCAGACGGTGGACGCGATGCGCGCGGGCGGAGGTGACGTGACGACGGTGATGGTGGGGGACCACGGGATGGCGGACATCCACGAGGTGGTGGATCCACGGCGGATGCTCGGGGAGCTGCGAGGCACGCGGCTGTTCGTGGACAGCACGATGCTGCGGGTCTGGGGTGATGAGCGGACGCGCGAGAAGGCCCGCGAGCGGATGGTGGCGCACGGGCTCCCGGGACGATGGCTGGACGCGGATGCGCTGGTGGAGCGCCAGGCGCCGGTGCGGGGTGCGCCTTACGGACAAGCCCTCTTCGTGCTGCGGGAAGGAGCCCTGTTCGCCCCCAGCTTCGTGGGGGGCAACGTGCGAGGCATGCACGGCTACGACGTGGACAGCCCCTCGGCGTATTCCGCCATCGCCTCGGATGCGCCGCTGCCCCGGGACCGAGGCGCGTTGATGGACGTGGCCGGATGGGTGTGCGCGATGCTGGGTCTGGAAGGGGAGACGAACCCGGACGGGAGACCGCCATGGGCCGCGGCTTGAGGGTCGCATGGCTCAACGACGCCGCCACCCCCGTGGGCGGCGCCGAGCGCTACGTGCGAGAGACCGCGCGGGAGTTGGGCAGGCGGGGAGTGACGTCGCTGCTCTTCTACGACGTGAACGTCTCGTCGGATCCGCACCCGGTGATGCGGGAGCCGTTCGAGGGCATCTTCCCCATCGTCGACCTGGCGCGGCAGCTGAGGGAGCTGGCGCCGGACGTCGTCTACGTGCACCAGCTCGCGAGCCTGAAGGCGCAGCGCGCGCTGGTGGATTCGCCAGCGCCGGTGGTCCGCTTCTTCCACGACCACCGGCTGTTCTGCCTGCGCGAGCACAAGTACACGACGCTGGGAAAGGAGCCCTGCACGAAGCCGGTGGGCGCGGCCTGCTACCCATGTCTCGGCTTCGTGGGCCGTTCGGAGGACTGGCCCGGGCTGAAGTGGGCCTCGCTGGGGAGGCTGCGGGAGGAGCAGGCTCTGGCCCGGAGTCATCACGCCTTCGTGGTGGGCTCGCGGTACATGGCGGACCACGTGGCGGCGCATGGCTTCGCACGCGAGCGGACGCACGTCATCCCGCTGTACGCGCAAGCCCCGCACCAGTCGCGGGTGCAGGTGGATCGAGAGGAGGACCTGCTCCTGTTCGTAGGGCAGCTGACGACGGGCAAGGGCCTGGACGTGCTGTTCCACGCGCTGACACGCACCACGCAGCCGTGCCGCCTGGCGGTGGTGGGAAGGGGCCGGCAGGAGGAGGAGCTGCGTGCGAAGGTGGACGAGCTGGGGTTGTCGAAGCGAGTGGCCTTCCTGGGCCCGATGGCGCCCGACGCGCTCTCCGCGCAGTACCGGCGTGCCGCATGCGTCGTCTTCCCCAGCCGAGCGCCGGAGACGTCCGGCCTGGTGGGCATCGAAGCACTGGCGCACGGGACGCCAGTCATCGCCAGCCGAGTGGGCGGAGTGGGGGAGTGGCTGACGGAAGGCGAGACGGGGCTGGGTGTGCCGCCAAATGATCCGGAGGCACTCGCGAAGGCGATCGACAGGCTGATGGCGGCGCCGGGCCTGAGGAGGACGATGGAGGCGCACGCGCGAAGGACCTACGAGGAGCGCTTCGTCCCCGAGCGGCACGTGACGCGACTGCTGGCGCTGCTGGAGTCGGTGGCGGGAGCGGGAGGGAGGGCGGCGTGAGGGGCGGACACTTCACGTTGAAGGGCTCGCCCGAGGTGGAGGCGAGGATCTCCCAGGTGGTGGCCGAAGCGGCGGCCGTCATCCACGCGCATGTGCGCCCGGACGAACTGCGGACGCTGGCCCTCATTGGCGGCTACGGGCGCGGTGAGGGAGGAGTGGAGAAGAGAGACGGAGTCGAGCGGCCGCACAACAACCTCGACTTCCTCCTGGTGCTGGAGCGAGCCCCGCGAGAGGGGCTGAAGGCGCGGCTGGACCTGGTGCTGGAGCCGCTGCGCGAGCGGCACGGGCTGGGGTTGGACCTGGGCGTGACGACGGTGCGGGCGCTGCGAAGGTCCCCGTGTCAGGTCATCTGGTACGACATGCGGTTCGGCCACAAGACGGTGGCGGGGGATGCGTCGTTCCTCCCGGGGCTCGAGCACTTCACGCGCGAAGGCATCCCACCCGACGACGTACGGAACCTGGCGGTGAACCGGGGCACGCTGCTGATCATCAACCAGGTGCTGCGAGACCAGGGCGCACCGGATGAGGACGCGCGCCGCACCATCCTCCGGCACACGGCGAAGGCCATCATCGGCTACGGCGACGCGCTGCTGTACTTCCTGGGGGCATACGACTGGAGCTACGCGGAGAAGCGGCGGCGGATGGCGCTGCGGCACGACGTGCCGGCCGGGTTCCGGAAGCTGTACGACGAGGCGAGCGCCTTCCGCCTGGAGCCGGACTACGCGCGCTTCGCCCCAAGCGAGCTGGGGCCATGGATGGACGAGGGGAGGGCGAGGCTCGCGGAGGTCCACCTCACGTGTGAGGCCGCGAGGCTGTCGGTGCCCGGGCTGAAGTGGTCCGGATACGTGGAGCGGGCGTTGAAGCACTCCCTCAAGGAGGGCGGCCTCCAACCGAAGGTCTGGCTGCGACGGGTGCGCAACGGCGTGAGGTTCCGGCCAAAGGCTTCACCCGAACTGGGGCTCCGAGCGCGATTGGGGCTGAGGCTCGGAGGGCCGCGAGGGGTGCTGGCGGCGGCGTTCCCGTTCGTGGCGTTCGAGGTGGGCGGGCCCCGGGACGCAGAGTTCGCGCGACAGCTGCTGGGAGCCGCGAGCCGCGAGCCAGCGGACTTACGGCGCGCATATCTGAGGTACTGGGGCGAGTCGGGAGACCCCAACTTCGCGCACGTGGCGAGGAAGCTCGGCCTGCGCCTGGGAGACCATCCATGAGTCGCAAGGTCACCGTCATCATGCGCTCGAAGGACTCGGCCTGGGTCATAGGCCAGGCGCTCTCCGGCCTGTTCTCGCAGGCGCGCAAGGACTTCGAGTTGCTCGTGGTGGACTCGGGCTCCAGGGACGCGACGTTGGACATCGTCTCGCGCTTCCCCTGCAAACTGATCCGCATCGACGCCGGGGCGTACTTCCCGGGCGTGGTGCTCAATCGAGCCATCCGCGAAGCGCAAGGCGACATCATCGTCTTCCAGAACTCCGACGTGGTGCCGCTGACGCCGCAGGCGCTGGACCGGTTGCTGGAGCCCATCGAGCGCACCGATGCGGACGCGACCTTCGCGCGACAGCTGCCGAGGCCCGAAGCGCACACGTGGGTGCGAAGGGATTACGAAGTGGCATTCCCAGCGCAGGGAGCGCCGCCGCCCTGGATGACGTACTCGCTGCCATTCGCGGCGATGACGCGGGATGCGTGGCTCAAGCAACCGTTCTACGAGGACGCATGGGGCTCCGAGGACACGGAGTGGGGACACCGGGCGCGAGGCCACGGGCTCCGGGTGCGCTACGTGCCGGACGCGTGGGTGATGCATTCGCACAACTACACGTTGAAACAGTTGTACGGGCGCCGCTTCATCGAAGGCGAGGCGGATGCCTTCATCCGGGAGGAGCCCGCATCGCTGACGGGACTGGCCCGGAAGCTGGGCGCGTCATGGGCAAGGGATGCGGTCGCGCACATCCGGGCGCGAGATGCCGCAGGCCTGGCGCTCTCCGTTCCCCGGCGGCTCGTGTACCACTGGGCTTATTGGAAGGGACACCAGTGGGGAGAGCAGCGCCTGCGGAGCGGGAACGCGGACGCGAGCGTGGGTCAGCGGGTGGTGCTGCGGCGGCAGTGAGTTTGAGCGCGCACCGCGCAGACGTTCCCTATGTCGAGGCCGCGCCTGCGCATCGGGCATGCGGATGCGAGCGTGGGTCAGCGGGTGGTGCTGCGACGGCAGTGCGCTTGCTCCGCACCACGCAGCATCTCCTCGATGCCGAGGACGTAGGCGTCGAGTGAGGCGTGTTCCCTCACGATGTCGAGCGCTCGCTGGACAAGCGACGCCTGTGCCGCCGCGTCCCGGTGGAGGGCCGCCAGCGCCTCGGCGAAAGCCTCACCCGTGCACGCCTTCACCAGCCGCGACGCGTCGTGCCGCTCGAGAAAGTCGCGAGCCCCGCCGCTGGGGGACGCCGCCACCGGCAGGCCGCAGGCCATGGCCTCCAGATACGTGAGGCCCTGGCCCTCGTGCTCCAGCTTCGACGCGAACAGAAGCGCATCCGCGTCCTGATACAGCGGAAGCAACTGCTCGCGGGGCAACTGTCCGGCCCATGCCACGCGTCCGCCCACTCGCAGCGCCCGCGCCCGTTGCCGCAAGGACGTGAGGTACGCCGGATCGTCCGCCGCGCCCGCCAGCGTGAGGGTGGCCTGGACGCCGCGCTTCTCCAAAGCCGCCAGGGCGTCGATGGCCGCATCGGGCGCCTTGCTCGGATGGAGCCGGCCGACGAAGAGCAGCCGAGGCTCTGCGCGCATGGGCCGGAAGGGACGTGGGGTGAAGCGCGACAGGTCCACGCCCTGCGACCGCACGACACCGAAGCCCAGCGGTACACCCGCCGCGAGGCACGTGCGCCGGACCGCGTCCGAAAGCCACGCGACCCCCGCGGGTTGGATGCCGGTCCACGTTCGTGAAGGCACCAGCAGCGAGTCGATGACGCCGCCCAGCCGGGCCCAGGGCCGCGCGTCGAGCCCCACGCTGAACGCCACCGGCCAGTCATCGTTCACCGTGACGATCGCAGGGACGCCGGCCTCCTGGAGCACCCGCAGCGGCGCGAGCCCCAGTCTCCGCAGGCTCATGACCAGCACCGCGTCCGGCCTGCCACGGACCTTCAGGTAGCGGCGCACCGCCGCCGTGTTTCGCGCACCGGCCGCGAAGTGTCGGAGGCGATCCCGCCCCGCGGGCTGGCCGAAGCGGCGAGCCAGGCAAAGGGTCCGCAGCACGCGCCCGTTCTCGGAGCCATCGCCGCTGGTGAGGACATCGACCACGTGGCCGCGCCGCTCCAACCCCTCCACCACATCCCGCGCGAGCAGTTCGTAGCCGCCGAGGACGTCGGGCGGGTACAGGTTGGTAAGGACGGTGACTCTCACGGGCAGGCCCAGCAGCTTGCAGGGGACATGCCTCCCGCGAGCGGCTTCCTTGCTGATTCACCGCCCGGATGTCTCGCATTGAGACGTCTCGGAATGGGAATGGGGAAGGAGGGACGCCGCGGGTGGGCGCGGAGTGTCTGGTCCATGAATTGCGTCTTGCCCGTGCATATGACGGCTGTGGAGCGCCCCGGGCGGCGCGTGGTGCATGTCCTTCGCAAGTACGACCCGCGCGAGTGGGGCGGGACGGAGACGCACGTCGTGGAGGTGACGCGGCGGCTGGCGGCGTTGGGCTGGGGGCCAGAGGTGCACGCACCGGCGGGGCCCTCGGAGCCGGATCGAGCGCTGGGCCCCGAGGTCCCGCTGCTGCGCTATCAGGCCTTCTGTCCGTTCCTGGGCCCGGCCGAGAAGCGAAGGGCGCTCATCGCCAATGCCGGCAACCTGGCCACCTTCGATGAGCCGCTCCGGCTCGCGAAGGACGCAGGCCTCGCCCTGGCGCACCTGCACACGGCGGGGCGAATCGGCGGAGCCGTGCGGACGGCCATGAGGCTCACGAGGCGCCCCTACGTCATCTCGGTGCATGGGCCCCTGCTGGCGCGGAAGTCCTGGCTGGAGCAGGACACCGCGCGGCGGCTGTCGGGGCTCATGGATATGGGCCGGCCCATCGGGTGGCTGTTCGGTGCCCGGCGCGTCATCCAGGACGCCGCGCGAGTCATCACCTTCAACGAAGAGGAGCGTCGCGCCCTGTCCGAGGTGATCGGGGACCGGGCGGTGAGGCTCGATCAGGGCGTGGACCTGGAGCGGATGGCCAAGGGAAGCGCGCAGCGGGCGAGAGAGCGGTGGCCCCGGTTCGCGCGCGCACGCGTTGTCACCCTGGTGGGGCGCATCTCGCCGCAGAAGAACCAGGTGTTGGCCGTGAGGGCCTTCGCCGCAGGGGCGCCCGAGGATCACCACCTGGTCCTCGCGGGCGCGACGGTGGACGCCGCCTATGGGGAAAAGCTGAAGCGAGAGATACAGGCACTGGGGCTCGGCGAGCGCGTCCATGTCCTGGGCAATCTTGACGCGGCCCGCGAGGTTCCGGATCTGCTGGCGCTCTCCAGGCTCGTGCTGGTGCCCTCGGCGCACGAGGCCTTCGGACTGGCGGTGTTGGAGGCGTGGGCGGCGGGGAGACCGGCCTTGCTCGCGGATCACTCGGGGCTGGCGGATCTCGCCGGAGCCATTGGTCCAGAAGGGCTGAGCGTGCCGACCCTGGAGGTGGAGGACTGGGCCCAGGCGCTGCGAAAGGCACTCGCCAACCCCGTGCGGCTGGACGTGGCGGCGCGAGCGGGCGCCGGGCAGGTGCGCCAGCGCTTCAGCTGGGACGTGGTGGCAAGCAAGGTCGCGGAGCTCTACCAAGCGGTCCTCGAGGAAGGAGCGCGGCGATGATGGACGGAAGCCCGGTGAGGAGAGGACTCCGTCGCTTGCAGCGGCTGGCGCTGGGACGGCGAGCCCGCACGTTCAACGAGGACGAGCTCCGGTGTCCCGCGATGGTGTTCGCGCCGCACCCGGATGACGAGACGCTGGGGTGTGGGGGCGCCATCCTCCAGAAGCGGCGCGCGGGAGCAGCGGTGCGGATCGTTCTCCTGACGGACGGCGCCAGCTCACACGCGCACCTGATCTCACGCGACGAACTGAAGGCGCAGAGGGCGCAAGAGGCGCTGGGCGCGGCGAAGGTCCTGGGAGTGGAGGAGGCGGACGTCTTCCTGCTGGGCTTTCCCGACGGAGCGCTGGACGCGAACCGGGAGGCGGCAGTGGCCAGGGTGGAGGACCTGCTGCGGAGGCACCGGCCGGAGCAACTCTTCGTCCCGTACGCTCGGGGCGAACACGCGGACCACGTGAGCACGAACCACCTCGTGCATGAGGCAGTGGCAAGGGTAGGGCGGCCCGTCACGGTGTTCGAGTACGCGGTATGGGCCTGGAGGCACTGGCCCATGGTGGGCTTCGGAAGGACACGAAGGCAGCAGCGGTCGGTGCTGGCGGGGACGGTGTCGACGAGGCTGGGACTGCGGATGCTCAAGGACTTCCGGACGAAGGTGTCCCTCCGGGGCGTGGTGGAGCAGAAGCGCGCCGCGCTGGCGCTGCACGCCTCGCAGATGGAGCGCCGAGACGCGGAGCCGCGCTGGCACACGCTGCACGACGTGGACGGAGGCGAGTTCCTCCCGTGCTTCTTCGAGGAAGACGAGCTCTACCGGCGCATCGACATCGCGGCGCGCTGATGGAGACGAAGTCCCTCCTCTTCCTGGGCCTGTGCGCGGTCGTCATTCCCGCCGGGATACACGCCGTCGGGAGGTCCGAACGCCTGAAGCACCTCTGCGTCATCCTGCTCGTCTGGGGCACCACCCACGCCTCGGCGGTGTCCCTCAACTTCTTCAGCCGAGCCTGGTACCGCGGCACCACGCGTGGCTTCGAGTTCAGCTGGCTCGACTTCCTATGGATCTTCCTGTGGGTGGACGAGCTGCGGCACCGCAAGCCAGTCCAGCGGCGCGAGTGGCCCCACGGGCTGGCCATCATGGGAGTGTTCCTCGCCTACAACGCGGTGAACGTCCTGCTCTCCGATCCCCGGTTGTTCGGCCTGTTCGAGCTGTCGAAGATGTTCCGCGCCGTCATGGTGTACGTGACGATCGCGGCCTGCGTGAAGAACGAGCGGGACCTCCGGCGCCTCGTCGCGGCGCTGGCCATCACGGTCATCTACGAGTGCTTCTGGGTGATTCACTCCCGGGTCGTGTTGGGGCACAGCCGGGCGGACGGGACGCTGTTCCACCCGAACACCGTGTCGATGTTCAACCTCATCGCGGTCCCGGTGCTGCTCGCGGTGGCGCTCTCGGACGTAGAGCCACGCCTCAAACGTCTGTGCGGCGTGGCCACCTTCCTGGGCTCCATCTCGGTGCTGTGCACCGTGTCGCGAGCGGGACTGATTTCGCTAGGACTGCTCCTGGTGGCGGTGGCCTTGACGTGTGGGGCGTTGAAGCCAACGCCGAAGACAGCAGGGGTGGCGCTCCTGCTGTTGCTCGCGGCCATTCCCCTGGGCCTCAAGCTGGCACCGGCCTTCCAGGCCCGCTTCGATTCCGAAGGAGGACTCTCCAGTGAGTTCGGGGGCAAGGAGCACGAAGGGCGCGGCGCCTACGTCCACCTCGCCCGGTTGATGCAGGAGGACCATGTCTTCGGAGCCGGGCTGAACAACTGGTCCTACGCGGTGTCCAACCAGTACGGCCGGATGATCGGCTTCGGTTACATCCCCTATGCGGGCACGGATGAAGCGCCGCCCAAGGGGCCCATCCCGGCGGGCTCGAACGTGGACGCGGCCCAGGCCCCCCCGGGACACAGCCTGTATCTCATCACGCTGGGAGAGACAGGCTGGCCCGGAGTCGTCCTCTTCGCGGCGGTCTGGCTGAGCTGGTTCAAGATGGGAGCCAGCTTCTTCCTCAAGCGTTCGCCCGCGCTGCGCTCACGCTTTGGAATCGGAGTCTTCTTCGGCCTCCTGGGCGCCTTCGCCCAGAGCTTCTCCGAGTGGGAATACCGCCAGACGCCACTGCTCTTCCTGCTGCACATCCTGTTGGGAGCACTTGCGGCCGTGTACCCGGCCCGCCCGTCGGTGACGGCGAAGCGAGCCTCCGCGACATGACGGCTCCGTGTTGGAGCATGGAGCCGTCAGCGCGGGATGGCTCCTATAGGCACACCCACTGGTATCTGGGGCTGCTGCCGACGGCACAAGCAGAGCCCAGCTGTGCGCAGGGTCCATCCGGGGAGAAGTTGTTGCAGTTGACGGTCCGGCAGGCGCGGGAGCCGTCGTCGCACGTACCCGTGTTGACCCATCTCGCACCGGAGCTGACGCACGTTCCGCCGCTGCACGTCTGGCCACTGCCACAGGTCTGGACGTCGGTGATGACGACGCCAACACAGCCGCCGCCGGCGATGCAAGAGCCACTGGTGATCCTCTGAATGGTGTTGCCGCTGCAGGTGTAGACGTCATAGGGCGTGCACGTCGTGACGTCGGTGGTGGCGGTGGAACCATTGCAGCCATTGCCAAGGCAAAGGCCTCGGGTGGTCTTCTGAACGGTGTTGCCGTTGCAGGTGTAGGTGTCCACGGGCGAGCACGTCCTGACGTTGGTGGTGCTGCTGCCACTGCAACCGCTGCCGCTGCAGAGGCCGTTGGTGGTCTTTTGGACGGTGTTGCCGTTGCAGGAGTAGGTGTCGAAGGGGGAGCACGTCGTGACGTTGGTGGTGGTGCTGCCACCGCAGCCGCCACCGCTGCATAATCCGCTGGTGGTCTTCTGGACGGTGTTGCCGCTGCACGAATAGCTGTCCACCGGGGAGCACGTCTGGACGGCGGTGTCCGTGGAGCCGCAGGAGCCGCCGCTGCAACCGGTGCCGGTGGTCCTGCGGACGGTGTTGCCGCTGCAGTAGTCGTTGCTCGCGGTGGAGCACGTCTGGACGAGGGTGTCGGTGGAGCCGCAGTTGCCGCCGCTGCAACCGGTGCCGGTGAGCTTCCGGACGGTGTTGCCGCTGCAGTAGTTGCTGCTGGAGGTGGAGCAAGACTCAATGAGTTGCTGGGAGGACGTGCAGGCCCCGTGGGAGCAGCCGCCATGGACGGTCTGGTAGGCGCCGTTGCCGCTGCAGTAGGGGCCGCTGCTGCCGGTCTGGCACGTCTGCACGAGGACGTCAGTGGACTGGCAGGAGCCGCCGCTACAGGTGCCCGTGCCCATGGTCCTCCGGATGTCATTGCCGCTGCAGTAGTTGGTACTGGCGGTGCTGCAACTCAGGGGCGAGCCGCCGCAGGAGCCCGCACCGTTGCAGACATCGCCCGTCGTGCACGAGTTGCTGTCATCGCAGCTGGCGCCCGCGGCCTTCGGCACATAGGAGCAGGTGCCGTTGGAGCAGGTGCCGGCGGACTGGTAGCACTGATTGGGAGGGCTGTTGCAGCTCAGTTCCGAGCCGCGACAGATGCCCGCACCGTCGCAGACGTCGCTCGTCGTACACGAGTTACTGTCATCGCAGAGGGTGCCCGCGGCCTTCGGCGGGTAGGTGCACGCTCCGTTGGAGTACGTGCCCGGGGAGCCATGGCAGGCGTCCGGCGGTGTCGTGCAGGCCGGCACTCCGGCGCAGACGCCCGCTCCGCTGCACACGTCGTTGATGGTGCCCCCATTGTTGTCATCACAAGCCGTGCCCGCCGCCTTCGGAGCATACGTGCACGCCCCGTCGCTGCACGTCCCCGCCAACTCGAAGCACTGGCTCGGCGGGCTGTTGCAGCTCATGGGCGAGCCTGAGCATCCGCCCGCCCCATTGCACGTCTCGCCCACCGTGCACGCATCCCCGTCATCACACGCGGCGCCCGTCGCCTTGTACGCGTAGGAGCACGTCCCATCGCTGCACGTTCCCGCCGTCTCGTAGCACTGCCCCGGAGGACTGCCGCACTGGGTGGCACTCCCCGCGCACACGCCCGCGCCGTTGCACGCGTCCGCGGTGGTGCACGTATCCCCATCGTCGCAGGTGACTCCAACGGCCTTCGGCGCGTAGCTGCACACCCCATTGCCACACGTCCCCGTCGCCTCGTAGCAGGGCCCTGGTGCGCTGTTACAGGTCACCCAGGTGCACGCGTCGTAGCCATACAGCTCCGCCGTCTTCAGGCTCGTGCCGCTGGAGCCCAGGCCGCCCACCACCAGCACCTTGCCCTGCGCCCCCAGCGACACCGCCACATGCGAGTACCGAGCACCGACCATGGGAGTCGCCGCGCTCCACAGCCGGGTGGCGGGGTCGTACACCTCCGTGCTCGCGAGTGCGGCCGTCGCGGCGCTGCCAAACATTCCGCCAGTCACCAGCACATGCCCCGTGCTCAGCAGGGTGGCGGTGTGCAACTCCCTGGCCGTGCCCAGTGCGCCCGTCGCACTCCACTGCCCGGTGCTCGGGTCATACTCCTCGGCCGTCACCAGCAGGCCGGTGCCGTTGCGGCCACCCACCACCAGCACCTTGCCCGAAGGCAGAAGCGTCGCCGTGTGGTTGTAGCGCGCGGACGCCAGGCTGCCCGTCGCCGCCCAGGTATTGCTCGACGGGTTGTACAGCTCCGCCGACGCAAGGCTCACGCTCTCTACGCCGCCCGCCACCAGCACCTGGCCCGAAGGCAGCAGCGTCGCCGTGTGGTTGCGGCGCGGCGCGCCCAGATTGGAGCCGGCACTCCAGCTTCCGGAGGCCGGGTCATACAGGTCCACCTTGAAGTAGGCGCCCGTATTGTTTCCACCGCCGGCCACCAGCACCTTGCCCGAGGGAAGCACCGTCGCCGTCACGGCCGCCCGAGCCACGCCCGTGGCGAAGCTCCCCGCGAAGGCCCAGGTATTGGTGTCCGGGGAGTACACCGCCGCGGAAGCCAGACGGCCCGTCGCATTCTCTCCGCCCACCACGAGCACCTTGCCCGAAGGCAGCAGCGTCAGGGCGTGGATCTGCCGGGCCTCCGGCATGGACGCGGCCGCCGTCCAGGAGCCCGTCGCGGGGTCGAAGAGGGTGGAGGAGGAGAGATAGCCACTGGCGTTGTACCCGCCCGTCACCAGCACCTTGCCTGACGGCAGCGCGACGCCTGCGTGGTACTTGCGAGCCTCCGCCATGGGCGCGGTCTCGGTCCAACCCTCCACCGCCAGTGGCGAAGCCTGTTGGGCCAGCGTCTTCTCTTCTGGTGGTTTGCTACTACAGCCCACGACGACACAGAGCAGCCCCAACAGCAGAGCCCTGCTGACTCTCCACGCGTCCATGACAACTCCAGGGAATGGAGGCGCACAGAGGGGCCCCCATGAAATTTGGTTTAGCCCGCCAGCATGGCGATCCGCTTTTGAAACACAATCATCCCGCCATTCGGCCGACGCTCTACATGAGATCGTGCATTGGCCTCAATCACGACCATGGGGTCGTCCCCTGCGAGCCGGGTGTCGACAGACTCATCCACGCCGAGCTCTTGGGCGCCGCGGAGCACCCCGTCGAGGCGAAGCCTCCGTGCGTTGGGGGCGCACGGAGGCTTCCACGCTGAATTCAAGAGGTGTGAGTGGACGGACTCCGACTCACACATTCATTCAGTACGGCGCGCACTTCCATTCGGTACGACCGGTGGGGCCGCCATACCAGAAGCAAGTGGAACCCACGGGCCTGCAGTCCTGGCCGTCCGGGTTGACGGGGGAGCATTCATTGGCTGGGCACCGGGTGCTGCACGAACCCACCAACTGCCAGAGCCCATCGTTGGAAACGCATGCGCCGTCGCTGCACATCTCGAACTGGCTGTTGCACGTCTGGACCAGGGTGTCCGTGGAGCCGCAGGTACCACTGCCGCTGCAACCCGTGCCAGTCGTCCTCCGGACGGTGTTGCCGCTGCAGTAGGTCGTGCTCGCGGTGGAGCACGTCTGGACCAAGGTGTCGCTGGAGCCACAGTTGCCACCGCTACAGCCGGTGCCAGTGGTCCTCCGCACGTTATTGCCGCTGCAGTAGGTCGTGCTCGCGGTGGAGCACGTCTGGACGAAGGCGTCGGAGGAACCGCAGGAGCCGCCGCTGCAACCGGTTCCGGTGGTCTTCCGCACATCATTGCCGCTGCAGTAGTTGTTGCTGGAGGTGGAGCACGTCTGGACGAGCTGCTGGCTGGACGAGCAGGAGCCTCCGCTGCAGCCGCCATTGACGGTCTGGTAGACGCTGTTGCCGCTGCAGAAAGGGCTGCTGGTGCCCGTCGCGCACGTCTGGACGAGCGTGTCGGTGACGCCACAGGAGCCACCGCTGCAACCGGTGTAGGAGGTCTTCCGGACGGTGTTGCCGCTGCAGTAGTTGCTGCTCCCGGTGGTGCAGTTCTGGACGACGGTGTCGGTGGATCCGCAGGAGCCGCCGCTGCATCCAGTGCCGGTGACCTTCCGGACGGTGTTGCCGCTGCAGTAGTTGCTGCTGGAGGTAGAGCACGACTCGATGAGTTGCTGGGAAGAAGTGCAGGCACCGTTGGAGCAGCCGCCGTAAACGGTCTGGTAGGCACCGTTGCCACTGCAGAAGGGGCCACTGGTTCCGGTCTGGCACGTCTGCACGAGGGTGTCCGTGGAGCCGCAGGAACCGCCGCTGCAGGTGCCAGTGCCCGCGGTCTTCCGCAAGTCATTGCCGCTGCAGTAGTTGGTGCTCGCGGTGGAGCACGTCTGGACGAGGGTGTCCGTGGTGCCGCAGGCGCCGCCGCTGCAAGTGCCGGTGCCGGTGGTCTTCCGGACGGTGTTGCCGCTGCAGTAGTTGCTGCTCGAGGTGGAGCACGTCTCAATGAGTTGCTGGCTGGACGCGCAGGCGCCTCCGCTGCAGCCGGAATTGAGGGTCCGGTAGACGCTGCTGCCACTGCAGAAGGGGCTGCTGGTGCCCGTCGGGCACGTCTGGACGAGCGTGTCGGTGGAGCCACAGGAGCCGTCACTGCAACCGGTGCCGGTGGTCTTCCGCACGTCATTGCCATTGCAGTAGTTGCTGCTCGAGGTGGAGCACGTCTGGACGAGGGTGTCGGTGGAGCCGCAGTTGCCGCCGCTGCAACCGGTGCCGGTCAGCTTCCGGGCGGTGTTGCCGCTGCAGTAGTTGCTGCTGGAGGTGGAGCACGACTCGATGAGCTGCTGGGAGGACATGCAGACACCGTTGGAGCAGCCGCCATGGACGGTCTCGTAGGCGCCGTTGCCGCTGCAGTAGGGACCGCTGCTGCCGGTCTGGCACGTCTGCACGAGGACGTCAGTGGACTGGCAGGAGCCGCCGCTACAGGTGCCCGTGCCCATGGTCCTCCGGATGTCATTGCCGCTGCAGTAGTTGGTACTGGCGGTGCTGCAACTCAGGGGCGAGCCGCCGCAGGAGCCCGCACCGTTGCAGACATCGCCCGTCGTGCACGAGTTGCTGTCATCGCAGCTGGCGCCCGCGGTCTTCGGCACATAGCTACAGGTGCCATTGGAGCAGGTGCCCGCGGCCTCGTGGCACTGGCTGGGCGGACTGTTGCAGCTCAGCGCCGCGCCACCACACGTGCCAGAGCCGTTGCAGACGTCGCCCGTCGTGCAGGCGTTGCCGTCATCGCAGCTCGCACCCGAGAACTTCGGCGCGTAGGAGCAGGTGCCGTTGGAGCAGGTCCCCGCGGCCTCGTGGCACTGGCTGGGCGGGCTGTTGCAGCTCAGCGCCGCGCCACCGCAGGTGCCAGAGCCGTTGCAGACGTCGCCGCTCGTGCAAGCGTTGCCATCATCGCAGAGGGTGCCTGCGGCCTTCGGCGGGTAGGTGCACGCCCCGTTGGAGTACGTGCCCGGGGAGCCATGGCAGGCGTCCGGCGGCGTCGTGCAGGCCGGAACTCCGGAGCAGACGCCGGTCCCATTACAGACGTCATTGATGGTGCCACCATTGCCATCATCACAAGCGGTGCCCGTCGCCTTCGGCGCATAGGTGCACGCCCCATCGCTGCACGTTCCCGCCGCCTCGAAGCACTGGCTCGGCGGGCTGTTGCACGTCACCGGCGTGCCCGAGCACCCGCCCGCCCCGTTGCACGTTTCGTCCACCGTACACGCATCCCCATCATCACACGCGGCGCCCGTCGCCTTGTACGCGTAGGAGCACGTCCCATCGCTGCACGTTCCCGCCGTCTCGTAGCACTGCCCCGGAGGACTGCCGCACTGGGTGGCACTCCCCGCGCACACGCCCGCGCCGTTGCACACGTCCGCCCCGGTGCACGCATTGCCGTCGTCACAGGTGGCCCCGGTCGCCTTCGGCGCGTAGCTGCACACCCCATTGCTGCATGTTCCCGCCGCCTCATGGCAGGACCCTGGGGAGTTGTTGCACGTCACTCCGGCGCACGCGTCATACCCATACACCTCCGCCGTCTTCTGGCTCGCGGCGTTGGCGCCGATGCCGCCCACCACCAACACCTTGGCATGCGTCCCCAGCGACACCGCCACATGCGAATACCGCGCACCAGCCATCGGCGTCGCCGCGCTCCACTGCCGGGTGACAGGGTCGTACAGTTCCGTGTTCGCCAGGGCAGCCGTCGCGGCGCTGCCAAACATTCCGCCGGCCACCAGCACCTTCCCGGTGCTCAGCAGGGTGGCGGTGTGCAGCATCCTGGCCGCGCCCAGCGCGCCCGTCGCACTCCACTGCCCGGTGCTCGGGTCATACTCCTCCGCTGTCGCCAACAGTCCGCTGCTGTTACGGCCACCCACCACCAGCACCTTGCCCGAAGGCAGCAGCGTCTCCGTATGGTCGTAGCGCGCTGTCGCGAGGCTCCCCGTCGCCGACCAGGTATTGCTCGAGGGGGTGTACACCTCGGCAGTCGCCAGGCTCCCGCTCTCGACGCCGCCCGCCACCAGCACCTGGCCCGAAGGCAGCAGTGTCGCCGTGTGGTTGCGACGCGGCGCGCCCAGGTTCGGTCCGACACTCCAGCTTCCGGAGGCCGGGTCATACACATCCACCCGGAAGGACGCCCCCGTACCGTTTCCACCGCCGGCCACCAGCACCTTGCCTGAAGGCAGCAGCGTCGTCGTCATGGCCGCCCGAGCCACGCCCGTGGCGAAGCTTCCCGCGGGGGCCCAGGTATTGGTGTCCGGGGAATACACCGCCGCGGAAGTCAGGCGGCCCGTCGCATTCTCTCCGCCGACGACCAGCACCTTGCCCGAAGGCAGCAGCGTCAGGGCGTGACTCTGTCGGGCCTCCGGCATGGGCGCGGCCGCTGTCCACGCACCGGTCGCGGGGTCGAAGAGCGTGGAGGAGGAGAGATAACCACTGGCGTTGTATCCGCCCGTCACCAGCACCTTGCCGGAAGGCAGCACGACACCCGCGTGGTATTTCCGAGCCTCCGCCATGGGTGCGGTCTCGGTCCACCCCTCCACCACCAACGGCGAAGCGCTGTGGGTCAGCGTTTTCTCTTCTGGCGGCTTGCTGCTACAGCCTGCTGCAACACAGACCAGTCCCAGCAGCAGGGCCCTGCTGGCTCGCATCACGTCCATGACAACTCCGGGGAATGGAGGCGCTCAGAGGGGGCCTCCATGAACTTTGGTTTAGCCAGCCAGCATGGCCGTCCCTCCCTGAAACACAAACATTTTGTCGATTAGGAAACACTTCATTTGGGTTCATACGTCGGCCCCTTTCATGGTTGATGCCTCCACCCGCCGTGGCCGGGTGCCAGGGGACTCATCCGCGCCGAGGCCGGGCGTGTCCAAAGGGACACCCGGCAGACCGATGCTCCACCGGAAGGCACGGTTCCTCTCCAGGAGGAGGTAGAGGCCCAGGGGTCCCATCAGCCCGACGAGTGAGCCCAGCGCCAGGTGCAGCACGAGCGGCGCTCCTGGCAGCACCTTGCCCAAAGCCAGTCGCATCCCGGACACGAAATAGATGTGGAAGAGGTAGAGGGGCATGCTGATCGAGCCCAGGTAGACAATCCGGCTCGCCAATCCCTTCCACGAGGCACCCAGGAGGAAGATGGCCAGGGTGAATTGCATGCAGAAGCCCAGCGGCCCCGTGATCAGTCGCGGATCCAGATGTCCCTCCGCGAGCCCCGAGACATGGAACGAGACCAGCAGTCCCAGGAACCCCAAGGGAACCAGTCCCTGGAGTGCCAGAGGCCACTGGGACAGCCGGCTGCGCGCCAGCACCAGCCAGGGAGACAGGCTCATTCCCAGACCGAAGAGGCAGTTCCAGAAGAGGATGAAGCGGAGGTATCTCATCCCAATTCCAGACAGAGGAGAGTCCAGGGCCTCGACAGCGGCATACAACACCCAGGACAGGCCCAGGTAGCTCAGCCCGTTCCAGTGGTACCGGGCAGGCACGATGCGCTGATACACCCACGCCAGACAGGTACAGCCCACCAGGGCGTGAATGAACCAGAAGATGGCGTACGGAGGGAACCAAGCAGCAGGGAACTGGCCCAGCAGCACCAGCCATCCACCAGGTGTCCGCGGGCGCGCCTGGGAGAGTTCATGGGTGTAGAGGAAGACGGGGGCCCACACCACCATGGGGATGACGAGCTTGCGCAGCTTCTTGTGTGCAAACTCCCGGAAGGACGAGTCCGGCGCGCCGAAGAGTGACACCGCCACTCCCGAGCCGATGATCATCACCGCCATGTTGAAGCTGTGGATGAGCTCCGCCACGAACCGCAGCTCCGCGCGCTCCGGGGAGAAGAGCTTGCGCACTCCCTGGAAGGGCTCCACGCCAATCACATGGACCAGCACCACGAGCAGCAGGCTGACGCCGCGGACGAAGAACAGTTCCTCGGAGAGCGCCTTGCGAACCCGTGCAACGCGCGTTTCAGTAGCTACGTCAGGGAGCGTGAGCATGGCAGGCAGGAGTCCTCAACGGAGGACACGCCCTGCATGCAGATATCGTGCGCCACGCTTCCCGGATTCACGGCCGGCTGCCGGCCGCCGGTGTCTCATTCCGGGACGTCAATCTGTCTCGCGTTGATATTGGCGGTAGGGCACGGGAGCGGCGCGTCCATGGGGAGCCACCCGCGTCCGTTCATCTTGGGTACAGCTTGGGTACGAGGGTGGGGATGGCAGGGGGCAGGGAACCCTTGGCTACGTCAGGCCGGTGACGTCCGTGAACTTCGCGCCAGTGACGCCCGCGCGCTCCATGGCATCCTTGAACTTGATGGGGATCCTGATGCGCTCGCCCGGAGCTCGTCCATCCGATGCGGGCTACTCTGGATCGAGCGCCCAGGTTCCTTCTTCCCAGCGCTTCAATGCCTGCCCGGCTTCGAACGTATCGACCCCCACGTAGGCAATGAGGGAGACGGTCATCACAGCGGCCACGCCCTTCGAGAAAGGCTCGGGCACCGCGAGCAAGATGCAGTACGTGGTCCACGTCCAAAGAACCGCCGCCAAAATGGCCTTGGGGTTGGCCATGTCCTTGAAGTCGTCCATCATCTCGTCCCGTACGACGCCCTGGGCCAGGGCCATGGCGAGGGCGTAACGGCCATCCCCGGCGACTGTGGGGCTCTCCACCAGGAGGCGCAGGCAATCGCCGGGCTTCGGAACCTGTCAACGTGAATGAGACAGTGAAACTGAGAGATTAGTGCGCAGCCCCCTGTGAGGTGGGGAGCGGCGCGAGGTTGTTGATCCAGATGGCGTTTGGAAGGGCCTGGGGCTTCGGAGGGCCGTGAGGAAAGCGCTCGGGATGGGCGTCGTAGGCCGCCGCGAGGGCGGTGGCGCGGGCCGCGATGCGCGCGTCCGCCAGGCCGTGGTGACCCCCAGCTCCCGAGAGAGCGCGTCGAACTCCTCGCCCTTGAGCAATCGGAGCACGGCCTCCTTCTTCCGCTTCGCCGAGAACCGACCGTGCTCCGCCGTCCTGTCCTGCTCCTTATTCACATCTACCTCACGAGGGGGAGGTTATCCCCCAGAGAGATGTCTCAAGAAATCCTCGGGCGGAGGAGGCTGTCCTGCCTGGGAGTGAGTCAGTACCATCGGGAGATGGGGGCTGGATCTCGTTGGTGATGGCGTTAGCTGGCGAGTTCGAGGAATGTGGCAATCCATGCGGAGAATGAGCCAAGGGCGACACCTCGAAGCTCTATGAATACGAGTTGGTTCTTGGTGATGCCACTTTGGCCGAGCTTGCCTGGAACCAGTGCTGTGTAGGTTTTCTGTGGCGAATTCGAGTTGTCGGCAACTGTTATTTGCCAGAACTGTGTCGAGCTGGGGAGCCCAATCATCTTCCAGCCTGTTTGGCCGAGCTGTGCCAGCTCGTGGATGTGTTTCGTTTTTGGAAGAAGTTCGCGCACTGCTCCGATAAACTGGAGTTTTTGGTTGTGGACTGGATTGGCCCTTTCAAAAGGAGGAGGCCTCCCAGGAGGAGGGGCTGGGATGCCCGTCGGAAATGCGTAATCTAGGACCTGTTTGTCGATGGGGATTCCCATTGCTTGGAGCTTGGAGATCGCAGCCCATCCAGTTGGCAGTTGTTCCGAGGAGCAGTCGTGGTACGGCCATGGAAATGGCTGATTGTCGAATAGGACGACACTGCCGCAAGTGCATTGGAATATGAGGATGTTGGCCTTGCAGTGCCAGCATTTGGTGGGGAACGTCCAGGTTGTACAGGAGGGGCCATGGGTGGGGACAGACATTGTCTGATAATAACCCTGATCTGTCCTTCTCTTCTAATGCTACTTGGTCGTATCCGCGACGGTCCGAGAGGAGGAGCGCGGGAGCAGATATGACGTAGGCAGAGCGGACAGTGGCCCAGTCGCCGTAGTGGGTCCTCCGCCCCAGGTGCGGAACACCTTGGCGCTTTCCACCTTCGCCGGGTCGATGCGCATCTCGGACACCGAGGAGTACGTACCCACATGCGCGTCTGACTGAGCCAGTTGCCAGTTGCTCGTTGCTGAACTGCCACTGGTCATCGAGCTTCCGGCCCTCCTGATCGAGAGGATGCCCCAGCTCCCACCGGCCGGAGAGGTACACGTCATCGGTCAACTTGAAGAACCGCCTCGGCATGAGGTCGTCCGTCCGATGCGGGCTTCTCTGGATCGAGCGCCCAGGTTCCTTCTTCCCAGCGCTTCAATGCCTGCCCGGCTTCAAAGGGCACGAGCCCCTTGCCCTTGGCGGCTTCCTCCAGGACCGCTTTGGCTTCAGCCGTCCGGTAGCGGAGCAGATGGGCGGCGGCCATGACACGCACATCCATGCGCTCATGCTTGAGCAGGACGAGGAGGGCGTCACGCCCTTGTCGGGACCACACTTCCATCGCAATCTGAAGCGCTTCGTGTCCAGCGTGAAGACGCTGAAGGAGGCGTGGATCAAATACAAAGGCAGTGAGATGAGGATGAAGCGATTCATCTCGCAGATGCCTGCCACGCGCGGATCGTGGGGATGAGTGGCGGTAGGGCACGGGAATCGAACTCGCCAGGGACTGCTCTCGCAGCCCCTCACCGGTTTTGAAGACCGGGCCGGCCACCAGGTCCGGAGGCCCTACCGCTTCCGATTACCGCCGCTCCGCGCCAGTCCGTCAACCACGGTCACGCCTTGCGCGCGGACACCACGGCGTACTCGTCGCAGTTGAACAGAGCGGGCCACTGGAGCTGCTCCGGTGTCATCCTCATCGCCTTGTGCACGTCCGCGCGCACCTGGTGCAGGGACGTGCTCCCCGGATTGCGCTCCAGCTGCGTCATGCCCCGCAGCGCCACCAGCGCCGTGTTCACCGCCGGGTACACATCCTCCGCGATGGACTCCACCTTCACGTCCTGGAACCCCGCCCGCCGCAGCTCCTCCCGGTAGCGCTCCGTCGACCAGACATTCTCCTCCGGGAAGGCAATCAGCCCCCGCCAGTAGCGGTAGCGCAGCCGCGCTCGGAGTCCTGCTCCAGCCTCACGGTCCGTCTTCTGCGCCATGTCCGCCATCACCAGCCGGCCT
This sequence comes from Corallococcus sp. AB038B, assembly GCF_003668955.1. NCBI lineage: Bacteria > Pseudomonadati > Myxococcota > Myxococcia > Myxococcales > Myxococcaceae > Corallococcus > Corallococcus sp. AB038B. The sequence continues at coordinate 420,043 of NZ_RAWO01000002.1, forward strand.
CCCGGCTTCAGCACCCGGAAGGCCTCGCGCAGGAAGTCCTGCCGCATCCGGAAGTGCATCGCGGACTCCAGCGCGAACACCACATCGAACGCTCCCGCCCCCGGCAGCGCCGTCGCGCTCCCCACCTCCAGCCGGACCACACCCTCCAGCCCCGTCAGCTTCACGCGCTCCCGGCCCACCTTCACCTGGTTCGGCGTGATGTTCACCCCGACGATGCTCGCGGGCTTGAACTCCTCCGCCCACAGCAGGTCCTGGTCCGCGTACCCGAAGCCGCAGTCCAAGACGGCATCCCCAGGCCCCAGCTTCGCCGTCCTCGCCAACAGGCGCGCCATCTCCGCCTGCGCGGACCGGAACAGCTCCCCCACGCGCTCCACGTTGGAGTCGTCCACCTTCTCCACGTGCTTCCAGTAGCCCAGGTTGATCCAGAAGGGCTCACGGCCCGTCGTCACCCGGATGTCGCTCGGTGCCGGCATCCCCGCCACCCAGGCCCCTGTCTCGTTCGTATAGAAGCGCTCCGGGTCCGCCAGGAACGCACTCTTCAGCCGCGTCGCGACCTGCCTCACGTTGACCATCGCCAGCCTCCTGGGCCTTCCAACCGATGGCCGGAACCCTAGCCCGTGTCACGGCAATTCCAGGCTTGGCCTGCATGGCGGTTTTCACTGGTGAATGAAGCGGGGCCGCTCGCCCGGTGTCCCAGGGGGCGCCTTGCCCGGCGCGTCATCCGGGCTCCATGATGAGCGCCCTTCCGCCATGCGCCGAACCTTCCGTTCCGTCCTCCTGGCACCGGGCTTCTTTCCGGTGCCCGTCCTGCTGCTGTGTCTGTGTCTGTCCTTGAGCGCGGGGGCAGCACCGGCGGCGACGAACGCCAGGCCGTTCCGCGTCGGGCCTCCCGCCGCGTGGGTGAAGCCGCTTCCCATTCCTCCAGACCCCGGCCCGACTCCCGAGGGCGAGGAGGAGACCAGCGTCTCCCGGCTGCTGATCGAGGAACAGGTGCGCGTGTCCGGCCCGTCGCGCGTGCACTACCTGCACTCGGCCCAGAAGGTCCTCTCGCCGCGGGGCATCGACCGCGTCACGGACATCCAGTTCCGCTTCGATCCGACGTACCAGAAGCTCACCGTCCACGGCATCTGGCGCATCCGCGATGGCCGCCGCGAGGACGTCTTCCAGCCCGCCGAGGCCCGCGTCATCCAGCAGGAGACCGAGCTCCAGAACCGGCTCTACAACGGCAACCTCTCCGTGGTGCCCTTCCTCCGCGACGTGCGCGTGGGCGACACCGTGGAGGTCGCGTACTCCTTCGAAGGCGCCAACCCCGTCTTTGGCGGACGCTTCTCCGACGTCGTCGGCGTGGGCCATTCCTATCCCGTGGTCCACTTCGCCTACCGGCTGCTGTGGCCGGAAGGGCGGGGGCGCACGCTCTTCATCCGGGACTTCGCCGCGCCGGGCTTGTCGCGCTCGGAGTCGATGCTGAACGGCGAGCGTGAAATCATCCTGGAGCGCCACCACGTGCCCGCGGTCCGCCACGAGGACAACGTCCCCGGCTGGCAGCCCGTCTACCCGTGGATCCAGTTCAGCGAATACAAGGACTGGAACGACGTCGCGCGCTGGGCCTCCACGCTGTTCCAGGTGCCCGCCCGCTCGAAGTCGCTGGAGCAGGAGGTCCGCCGACTGTCGAAGGAGCCCACCCCGGAGGCGCGCTTCCTCGCCGCGCTTCGCTTCGTCCAGGACGAGGTTCGCTACCTGGGCATCGAGATGGGCCCCAACTCCCACCAGCCCCATCCGCCCGACGAGGTCCTCCAGCGCCGCTTCGGCGACTGCAAGGACAAGTCGCTCCTCTTGGTATCGCTCCTCAAGGGACTGGGCATCGACGCGCAGCCGGCGCTCGTGAGCACGGACCTCACGCAGTTGCTGGACGGCTTGCGTCCCACCGCCACCGCGTTCAACCACGTCATCGTCCACGCCACCGTGGCTGGCCGCGAACTTTGGGTGGATCCCACGGCGGCGCTGGAGCGCGGCGGGCTCGACAGCTACGAGCCGCCCTCCTACGGCCGGGCCCTCCTCGTCGCCCCCGGCACCACGGCGCTCTCCGTCATCCCCACGCCCACGCTGACGGAGCCCTCCATCTTCGTGGACGAGACGTACGTCGCGAAGGGCCGCGACGGGGCCGCGACACTCGACGTCGTCACCACTCGCACGGGGGCGGCCGCCAACTCCATGCGCCGCGCGCTCGCGGGCACGTCCCTGTCCGAGGTGTCCCGCCTCTACTTCAACTACTACGCGAAGACGGACGCGGACATCTCCATCGCGAAGCCCATGTCGGTGGACGACGACACCGTGACGAACGTGCTCGTCACGCAGGAGCACTACCGCATCGAGGACTTCTGGACCTCGGACGGTCGCCGGGAGTTCCGCGCGCATGGCCTGCGCCAGTACCTCGCCGTGCCGAACTACTCCCACCGCGCCTTCCCGCTGGAGGTGGAGCACCCCGTCTTCGCCCGCCACCGCATCACGCTGAAGGCAGGCGAGCTGCCCCCCGTCAAAACGGAGTACGAGGTCGTGGACGGTCCGGCCTTCCGCTTCGTGGCCGACACCCGCGCCGAAGGCAAGACGCTGCTGCTCGACTACAGCTACCGCAGCACCGCGGACTCGGTCCCGCCCGAGCGCATCGCCGAGTACGTGAAGGCCGTGCGCGCCACCGAGGCCCAGCGCGGCTACGCCATCCAACTCAGGAGCCGGGCCGCCCGCGACCAGGCCTCATCCGTTCCGTCCGGCGAGGCGGGTGCCATCCTCCTGGGCGTCATCGCGACGTGCCTCGTGCTGTGGTTCGTCATCGCGCAGGGCGGCCCGGTGGCGCTCTGGCGCAAGGGCCGCGCGTGGGGCCGGCGCCGGGCCTTCGCACGCAAGTTCGACGCGGACCACCGGGGCGACAGCGCGGGAACTGCCATCCCCATCACCAGCCCGCAGGAGCTGTTGTCCACGCTGGGCCGGCTGCGCTGCGCCTGTGGAGCCACCAGCGAGGCCCCACGGGACTCGCTCCGCCACGAGGCCGTCGTCCTGGGCGACCGCCACCTCACCCTGGTGCAGTGGCAGTGCCCCACCTGCGCCCGCGCCCGCCGCGCCTACTTCGAGGACAAGGGCTCGCGCGCCGCCTGACGCCTACTGGCAGATGCCCGGGCAGTCCGCGCTGCCCCCGGGCTGGCACGTGTCGGACGGATCATCCACGCAGGTGTTCCCGGACACGTTCCCCGCGCAGCCTCCGAAGAGGCCGCCGCAGCACTCGACGTACCCCTCCGGCACGTCACACGGCGTCGGGAAGGACTTGCACGTCTCGCTGTCCGAGCGCGCGAACACCACCACCTGCGGACACGTGCGCGGCTCTTCTTCGTCGTCGCCCAGACAGCCCGTCAGACCCAGCACCACCATCAGCCCCAGCTTCGTCCATGCATGCATGGCGCGCATCAGGGCAGGGGAGAACGGCGCTAGTCCAGCCCCCGCTCCCACAGGTCGTCTTCATCCAGACCCATCAAGTGACCGACTTCGTGCATCACCGTGATGCCAATCTGTTCGATGAGTTCCTCGCGGGTCCGCGCGAAACGCTCCAGGTTCTTCTGGTACAGCACGATGGAGGGCGGGAAGTGATCCGCCGCGTCCATCACGCTGCGCTCGCCCACGGGCGTGCCCCGGAACACCCCCAGGATGCACGGCGACAGCGGCGGCTGCTGACCCAGCAGGTCCTCATCCGACGGCAGGTCCTCCACCGCCAGCGTCACGTTGTCCATGTACTGCTTCACCTGGGAGGGCAGGGCGCGCATCGCGTCCTCCACCGCGCGGTCGAACGCCGCCTCCTCCAGGGCCACCGGCGGCGGCAGCTCTTCCGGGGCCAGCGCCTGCGCCCGGGAGAAGCGCTTCTTCGCCTCCTTCGCATCCTGGCGCCGCTCCGCGACGAGCCCCAGGTAGTGGTGCGCCCAGGCTTCATCCGGCGCGTCCTTCAACACCCGCTCGAAGGACTCCTGCGCGGGCGCGAAGCGGCACAATTCGAAGAGCGCGATGCCCCGCTCCAGCTGCGCGTCCGTCGAGCGCGGCATGTGCGTCAGCGCCTGGTCCAGGATTTTCAGCGCGGACTCACATTCCCCCAACTGGTTGAGGCCCATGCCCTCCAGGAGGAGGAACTCGTAGACGAGCTCCACGTCATCGGCCCGCTGCGCAAGCTTCCGTCCGCGGCCGCACCACTCCAGCCCTTCCTCCACCGCCTCGCGGTCCTCGCCGGTACGGCACACGAGGAATTCCGCCGCGCCGAAAAGGATCTCCAGGTCTTCCGGGGCCAGCTTGAGGGCGGCGCCATAGGCCTTGCCCGCGTCCTCCAGGCGTCCCACCTCCACCAGCGCGGCGGCCCGGTAGTGCAGGGCTTCTGGTGAGTCCGGAACGTCCCGGAGCAGGGCGTCGGCGCTGGTGAGCGCGGCCTCGAAGTCCCTGGCCTCGAAGGCGTCAGCGAGCCCCTCCAGCCGCGCGTCCACGCCTCGCGCCTCCCCTTGCTTCGCCATGCGCTTCGCCATTCGGGCCGGCAGCTAAGAAGCCGTCCTTCGCGTTGTCAACGACCGGCGTCGCTGTTACCTTCCAGCGCCCCGTTTCGGCCCGAACCCCGTGAACATCCTGGTCGTCGACGACGATTACGAGCTGTGCACCATGCTCTCTCGCTACCTGGAGATGCATGGCTACACCGTGTTCTCGGCGTCGGACGCGCTCCAGGCCCTGGACATCATGGAGCGTCACCCCGTGGGGTTGGTCATCACCGACTACCTGATGCCCCACCTGGACGGCATCCACTTCACGGAGATGCTGAAGGCGGACCCCCGCTTCCAGCGCATCTCCGTCCTGATGATGACCGCCAGCACGGACGCCAACATCTCGGACCGGGGCCTGCGCAAGGGCGTCGCCATCACCCTGCAGAAGCCCCTGGACATGGGGCAGCTGCTCAACCTCGTGCGCTTCGCGGAGTAGGGCCTTCCCGGGCCGTCTGGGCCCCCCACCCAGGCGGGCCAGTAGGCGTCCTCAGGCCCACACGTCTGCCCCTTTCCGTTGACATCGTCGATGCGGCCCTTATGTTGGCGCTCGACATGGCCGAGTGCTAACGGCCATCCCCATTTGTAGAAATTCCCCAAGTATTATCGGAGGTTACGATGGCAGCGAAGGAAATCTTCTTCCACCAGTCCGCGCGCGATTCCATCCTGCGCGGCGTCCGGATCCTCGCGGATGCGGTCGCGGTGACGCTCGGTCCCAAGGGCCGCAACGTGGTCATCGAGAAGAGCTTCGGCTCGCCCACCATCACCAAGGACGGCGTCACCGTCGCCAAGGAGATCGATCTCGAGAACCGCTTCGAGAACATGGGCGCGCAGATGGTGAAGGAGGTCGCGTCGAAGACCTCCGACAAGGCCGGCGACGGCACCACGACGGCGACCGTGCTCGCGCGCGCCATCTATGAGGAGGGCCTGAAGCTGGTGGCCGCCGGCCACAGCCCCATGGACCTCAAGCGCGGCATCGACAAGGCCGTGGAGGTGGTGGTCGCGGAGCTGAAGAAGATGTCCAAGACGACCACGGACAAGCAGGCCATCGCGCAGGTGGGCACCATCTCCGCCAACGGGGATGAGACCATCGGCCAGACCATCGCGGACGCGATGGAGAAGGTCGGCAAGGAGGGCGTCATCACCGTCGAGGAGGCCAAGGGCCTGGAGACGACGCTCGACGTGGTGGAGGGCATGCAGTTCGACCGTGGCTACGTGTCGCCGTACTTCGTCACGAACCGCGATCGCATGGAGGTCGTCATGGACGACCCCTACATCCTCATCAGCGAGAAGAAGGTCTCGTCGATGCAGGACATGATTCCGGTGCTGGAGCAGGTGGCGCGCTCGGGCAAGCCGCTGCTCATCATCGCGGACGACATCGAGGGCGAGGCCCTGGCCACCCTGGTGGTGAACAAGATCCGCGGCGTGCTGAACGTGGCCGCGGTGAAGGCGCCGGGCTTCGGCGACCGCCGCAAGGAGATGCTCAAGGACATCGCCACGCTGACGGGCGGCATGGTGGTGAGCGAGGAGCTGGGTCACAAGTACGAGAACCTGACCCTCACCGACCTGGGCCGCGCCAAGCGCATCACGGTGGACAAGGACAACACCACCATCGTGGACGGTGCCGGCCAGAAGGCGGACATCGAGGGCCGCATCAAGCTCATCCGCACCCAGATTGAGACGGTCACCAGCGACTACGACCGCGAGAAGCTCCAGGAGCGCATGGCGAAGCTCGTGGGCGGCGTGGCGGTCATCAACGTCGGCGCGGCGACTGAAGTGGAGATGAAGGAGAAGAAGGCCCGCGTGGAAGACGCGCTGCACGCGACCCGCGCGGCCGTCGAAGAGGGCATCGTCCCCGGCGGCGGCGTGGCCTACATCCGCAGCCTCAAGGCGCTGGACGGCCTGAAGCTGGGCGGCGAGCAGGACTTCGGCGTGGACATCATCCGCAAGGCACTGCAGGAGCCCCTGCGCAAGATCTCCAGCAACGCCGGCGTCGAAGGCGCCGTCGTCATCAACAAGGTCAAGGACGGCACCGGCGCGTTCGGCTTCAACGCCCGCACGGAGACCTACGAGGACCTGGAGAAGGCCGGCGTCATCGACCCGACGAAGGTCGAGCGCACCGCGCTGCAGAACGCCGCCTCCGTGGCGTCCCTGCTGCTCACCACCGAGGCGATGATCGCCGAGCGCCCCAAGAAGAAGGCCAAGGGCGGCGCGGGCGGCGGCGCCATGCCGGAGTACGGCGGCGACGACATGGACTACTGAGCCGACGTAACGGCTCCGTAGCTTCGTAGGGTTTCCGGCCCCGGTGGGCTCCGCGAGAGCGGGGCGCCCGGGGCCGGAGTCTTTTTCAGGAAGCGGTCTTCTTGAAGGCCAGGCCCAGCTCGCGGCTGAGCGCGGAGGTGTCGGAGAGCAGCTTGGGCAGGCACGCGGCGGCCCCGGCGCGCAGCGACGCCAGCGCCGTGTCCATGGTGAGGTGCTCGGCCAGGACGACGAAGGGCGCGCCCTGGCTCAGGGCCCGGGCCAGCTCCAGCGCCTTCTTGCCGTAGGCCGGCGCGAAGTCCCACGACACCACCACGCCCACGGGCGGCTCCATGGTGGCCACCTCCGCGCCCGCGACGACGCGCGCCTCCAGGCCCAGCAGCGTCAGCGCCTCTGAAATCAGCCGCGCGGTGGCCGGGTTGTCCTCCAGCACGTCCACCCGGCGCACGCCAGCGCTGGGGGCGGGGACAGGCGGCGCGGCCGGCGTGTACAGCGCCTGCCGCAGCAGCGCGCGCACCTGGCGGATGTCGTCGAAGGGCTTGAGCAGGTAGTCCACCACGCCCAGCTGCAGCGCCTGCTGCGTCGTCACCAGCGAGGGGTAGCCCGTCATCAGGATGACGCGCGACGCGGGGTCCAGCTTCCGCGCGTGCTGGGCCAGCTCCAGGCCGGAGATGCCGGGCAGGTTCTTGTCCGTGACGATGAGGTCCACGCGCGACGAGCGGAGGATTTCGAGCGCGGCCTCGCCCGTGGCCGCTTCAATGACCTCGCACTCCTTGTCCATCAGGTCCTTGAAGACCATCCGGATGATGCCCTCGTCGTCCACCACCAGCAGGCGCTTGCGCGGCGGGCGCGGCGCGTCCGTGGGCGGGAAGAGCACGCGGAACACAGTGGCCGGGGGCGGCACCTCGCGCAGCGTCGTGGGCGGCACCAGGGCAATCTGCGCGTGGTGCTCCTGCGCGATGCGACGACAGACGGCGAGCCCCAGGCCCGTGCCGCGTTTGCTGGCGGAGACGTAGGGTTCGAAGATGCGCGTCTTCAGCTCGTCCGGGATGCCCGGTCCCCAGTCGGACACGTAGAGGGCCGCGGAGGCGCCATCGCGCGTGAGCGTCACCTTCACGCGGCCCCGGCCGGACATGGCGTCGCGGGCGTTGTTGAGCAGGTTGAGCGTGAGCTGCTCAATCAGCCGCGCGTTGCCCTGGATGGTGAGGTCCTCGGGGGCCTCCACCTCCAGGGAGATGCGCGCCGAGTCCGGGTTGACGCTGAACACCTTCGCCGCCGCCCAGATGGGCGCGGCCAGGGACAGCCGCTGCTGCGGGGCCGGCCGCTCGCTGGCCAGGCGGATGAAGTCGGAGACGATCTGCTCCATCCGCTCCACCTGCGCGAGCAGCAGCTTCAGCGGGCCGCTGGAGCCTCCTTCCTCGGCCAGCAGCTGGGCGTAGGCCTTCGCGCCCAGCAGGGGCTGACGCAGCTCATGGAGGACCTCCGCGGCGACCTGATGGGTGTGGGCGTTGGCGCGTTGCAGCGCCACGGCCGCGAGCCGTGCCTTCTCCAGGTCCCCCGCGTCCAGGGCCTGGAGAAGCTGCGCGAGCGCCGAGGGGGTCTCCATGCGCGGGAGCATGGCGGAGGCAGGTGTTCACGTGCAACGCACCCCCAGCGGGATTCGGTTGACCGCGCTCGCGACCGAACGGATGCTCGCGCACGCCTTCCAGCCTGGCCTGATGGAAACGCTGCTGCCCGCTCGCTTGCTGGAAACCCTCCCTGTCGCTGAGGTCCTCATGCCGCAGACGAACCCGTTCCACTCGCTGGTGCCCCGGAAGCTGACGGACTCCGAACTGGCCCGCTCCATCCGGCTCAACATCGAGGCGGAACTGGACGCCATCAACCTCTACGCCGCGCACCTGGACGCGACGGACAACGAGGAGGCGAAGGCCATCCTGCGGCACGTCATGGACGAGGAGCGCGAGCACGCGGCCCTCTTCTGGCAGCTCATCGCGCGGTTGGATCCGGAGCAGGCCCAGCACGACCGCGAGGCGTCGCAGAAGTACCGCCTCATCACCACCGGCGCGTCTCACGAAGAGGTGGAGGCGGTGGGCGAGGGCGGCGGCGGCGTGCCCGCGGAAGTGGAGCTGCCCAAGCACCTCACCGTGGGCAGCCTGCGCAAGTAGCGCGCGGTGCGGCTTTCAGCCCTGGCCCTGCGGGGGCGGGGGATTCTGACGGCGCTCGGCCGGGGTGGCTTCCAGGTCCTGCGCCGCCATGTAGACGACGTTCCGGGTGCCACGCTTGCCCCGGTACATGGCCCGGTCGGACAGGTCCAGCAGGTGGTCCTTGTCCTGGGCATGCTCCGGGAAGCTGGCCACGCCGATGCAGGTGGTGAGCTTGAGCGCCAGCCCCTCGCGACCCAGGAACTGATGGGTCTCCATGGTGCGGCGGATGCGCTCGGCGACCTTGAGGGCCCCGCCGGAGTCCGTGCCGCGCAGGAGCACCACGTACTCGTCGCCGCCGAAGCGCGCCACCACGTCCGGGTCGCGCACGCAGCCCTTGAGCACGCGCGCGGCCTCCACCAGCACCCGCGAGCCCACCAGGTGCCCGTACGTGTCGTTGATGGCCTTGAAGCGGTCCAGGTCCAGGAACAGCAGGGAGAAGGGGCGCTCCGTCTGGAGGGCCTCGTTCACCTCGCGGTCCAGCACCAGGTGCAGGTAGCGCGTGTTGAACAGGCGGGTGAGGTCGTCGACGTAGGCCAGGTCCTCCACGGCGGCGAAGCGGCCCAGGTTGCGCAGGGCCAGCGCCCAGTTGCGCACGAGGAATCCCACGGTCTCCGCGTGGTGCTCCGCGGGCGCGCTGTCGTGGAAGAGCACCGCGTGGCCCAGCACCAGTTCTCCGTCCACGGCGGGGAAGGAGAGGGTGCGCGGCCAGGGAACTTGAAGTCCGTCGAGCTCCACCGGCGTGCGCGAGCCCGAGAGCCGCTCGATGAGCAGCGGGACGAGCGCCTCGTGCAGGTCCACCGGCAGCCCGCGCATGCCGTGCGAGCGGAAGCCCGTGCCGCCGGGGTCCCGCTCCAGGAGCATCACCGCGGAGGCGTTGGCCATGGACTCCAGCGCGTCCGACGCGGCCGTGGACAGCCGCTCGCGGTCGAGCGTGGTGGCGATGCGCTGGCCCGCCTCCAGCAGCGCGACGTGCTGGCGCAGGGACGCGTTCTCACGCATCAGGTCGCGCGTGGTGAGCGCGCGGCGCAGCGCGTGTTCCAGGGCCTCCGGCGCCACGGGCTTGACCAGGTACTCCGCCGCGCCGCTCTTGATGGCGCGCACCGCGGGGGCCACCTTGTCCAGGCCGGTGATGACCAGCACCTCCACGCCAGGATAGCGCTCGCGCACGTGACGGAGGACTTCCATGCCGTCGCCGCCGGGGAGGATGAGGTCCGTCACCACCGCGTCGAACCGCGCCGCGGAGAGGGCGGCCTTCGCGTCCGCCACGGTGGGCACCGCCGTGACCAGGTGTCCCGCGGCCGTGAGGTAGTCGCCGTAGAGATTGCGGGCGATCTTTTCGTCGTCGACGAGGAGCAGTCGCGCCATGACTGTTTCAGGGCTTAGCACCCAACGCTGGAAGGCTGCTAGGGTCCCGGGCCGTGCCCTTTGAAAGCGGACGGCGGCTCTGCCTGCTGGTGGAGGCCGGAGAGACGCGCTACGCGGTAGAGGCCACCTCCGTCATCGAGGTCGCGATGCCGGGCGCTCGCGGCGCGAGTCTGCGCGGCGTACTGGAAGTGAAGGATCTCGCCGCGCTGCTCGGCGGCCTGCCTGAGGAAGTGCCGGGCATGGTGGTGGTCCTGGACGTCAGCCCCACGCTCGCGGTGCGGGTGCGCGCCGTGGTGGAGGTCGCGGACGTCGCGAGGGATCCGTTCTTCCTGCTGCCTCCGGGCCTGGCGGACTCGCTGGCGCCGCTGAGCCGGGGCGCGGTGCTGCACAAGGATCGGCTGTACCTGGAGCTCATCGTGGAGGCGCTGCCGCACCGGGCGGGCCCCCGGGCGACCCCGCCGGAGCCCCGGCCCGTGCACTATGCGGACGTGCCCCCGGAGCGGGCACTGGTGCTGGAATCCCAGGGGGTGCTGTTCGGCGTTCCGCTGGGTTGCGTCTCCCAGGTGGTGCCCCGGGGCGAGGCGTTCAGCGTGCTCCCGGTGCAGAGCGGGCCGGTGGCGGGCGTCTATCCCCACGCGCAGGCGCTGTGGCCCATCTGTTCGATTCCAGCGCTGTTGGGTGCGCCGGCCCAGGCGGAGGAGCTGTTCGTCCTCACGGAACTGGCGGGGCGGAACGTGGGGCTGGCGGCCACCCGGGTGCTTGGTGTGCTGCAGAAGTTCAAGCCGGCCGAGCTTCCCGGAACGTTCCGGGCGCCGGGGCTGCCGGATCCGGTGATGTTACTGGACCTGCAGCGCATGTTTTCTTGATCGGCCCAACGCGCGAATCCTAAGCTTCTCCGATTGACACAGGGCGTGCAGGCAGGCTTGCTCGCCCGAAATCTCAAACGAATTCAGGGGGGTATGCGCCCCCCGAGGCCGGAGCCGATGCCCAAGAATCTACTGATCGCCGACGACTCGCTCACCATCCGCAAGGTGATCGGGATGATCTTCGCGACGGAAGACTTCCAGGTGACCGCGGTGGACAACGGGCTGGACGCCATCTCCCGCGCGCGCGAGCTGCGTCCGGACGTGGTGCTCGCCGACGTGATGATGCCGGGCAAGAGCGGCTACGAGGTCTGCGAGGCGCTCAAGAGCGACCCCTCCACGCAGGCCATCCCGGTGCTGCTCCTGGCCGGCACCTTCGAGGCGTTCGACGAGAACCGCGCGAAGGCCGCCCGGGCGGATGACCACATCGCCAAGCCCTTCGAGAGCCAGATCCTCCTCGACAAGGTGAAGGCGCTGGTGGGCCAGAAGTCCAACACGATGCCCGCGTCCGCCGCGACGCGCATCCTGCCCCAGACCTCCGCCCCGAGCGCTCCGGCCAGCGCGCCGCCCGCCGCCGCCGTGCCGCCGGGTGCGCGTCCCGCGGGTGCGCCGCCTCCGGGCGCCGTGCCGCCGGGTGCGCGTCCTCCGCCGGGTGCCGTGCCTCCGGGCGCGCGTCCTCCGGGCGCCGGTGTGCCTCCTCCTCCGGGTGCGGCGCGTCCGCTGCCGGGCGCTGTTCCTCCGGGCGCGCGTCCTCCGGGTGCGCCGCCTCCGGGCGCCATGCCGCCGGGTGCACGTCCTCCGCCGGGTGCGCCGCCTCCGGGCATGGGTGCGCGTCCTCCGGGTGCGCCGCCTCCGGGTGCCATGCCGCCGGGTGCGCGTCCTCCGCCGGGTGCCGTGCCTCCGGGCGCGCGTCCTCCAGGTGCGCCGCCTCCGGGCATGGCCGCGCGTCCTCCGGGCCCTGGCGCCCCGAACATCCCGGGCGGCTTCCCGCGTCCTCCGGGCGCCGCGCCGCTGCCGTCCGCGCCCCCGCCCGCCGCGGTGCCTCCAGCGGCCCGTGCCCGGGATCCGTTCGGGCTGGGTGCACCGGCCGCCCCGCCCGCCGCGCAGGCCCGCACGGGGAGCATCCGCATCGAGGACTCGCTGCCCGAGCCCAGCGGCGCGGAGGAAATCTCCCTGGATATCGGCGGCCCCTCGCCGGCGACTCCTCCCGCGCGCGCCCGTCCGGCCGCGGATGGCGGCGAGGCGCTGCTGCGCGAGGCGCTGTCGAAGGCGTCCCGCGAGGTCATCGAGAAGATTGCCTGGGAGGTCGTACCGCAGCTGGCGGAGGCCATCATCCGGGAAGAGCTGGAGCGGCTCATCAAGGACCGCGAGACCCAGCATTGATTCGCAGTCCCCTCTGATTCCCCGCCGGCCCCGTCGGGGGCCGGCCGCTTGCAATGACTGACACGACTGAACTGTCCAAGGCCTACGAGCCCTCCGAAGTGGAGGCGCGGTGGTACAACCACTGGCTGGAGCGCGACTACTTCCGCGCCGAAGCCCCTTCCTCCAAGCCGCCGTTCAGCATCGTGCTGCCGCCGCCCAACGTGACGGGCAGCCTGCACATCGGCCACGCGCTCACCGCGACCATCCAGGACATCCTCACGCGCTGGAAGCGGATGAGCGGCTTCAACGCGCTCTGGCTGCCCGGCACGGACCACGCGGGCATCGCCACGCAGATGGTGGTGGAGAAGGAGCTCAAGAAGACGGAGGGCAAGAGCCGCCACGACCTGGGCCGCGAGGCGTTCCTCGAGCGCGTCTGGACGTGGAAGGGCAAGTTCGGCGCGCGCATCGGTGAGCAGCACCGCTACCTGGGCGCGTCCCTGGACTGGAGCCGCGAGCGCTTCACCATGGACGAGCAGTCCTCGGCCGCGGTGCGCGAGGTGTTCGTCCGGCTGTACGAAGAGGGCCTGATGTACCGGGCCCAGAAGCTGATCAACTGGTGCCCGTCCTGCCGCACGGCCCTCTCCGACCTGGAAGTGGAGCACGAGGAGAAGAACGGCTCGCTCTGGCACATCCGCTACCCGGTGAAGGGCACGGAGCGCTTCCTCACCGTGGCGACGACGCGCCCGGAGACGCTGCTGGGCGACACGGCCGTCGCCGTGCATCCGGACGACCCGCGCTATCAGGACCTCATCGGCAAGAGCGTGGCGTTGCCGCTCACCGACCGTGAGATTCCCGTCATCGCGGACGGCGAGTTGGTGAACATGGAGTTCGGCACCGGCGTGGTGAAGGTCACGCCCGCGCACGACTTCAACGACTACCAGACGGGCCTGCGCCACAAGCTGCCGATGCTGTCCATCCTGGACGAAGCGGCGCGGATGACGAAGGACACCGGCAAGTACGCGGGCCTGGACCGGGCCGACGCGCGCAAGCAGGTGCTGGCGGACCTGACGGAGCTGGGCCTGCTGGAGAAGGAGGAGCCGCACAAGCTGAACGTGGGCACCTGCCAGCGCTGCACCACGGTGGTGGAGCCGCGCCTGTCGCCGCAGTGGTTCATCAAGATCGAACCGCTGGCGAAGCCGGCCATCGAGGCGGTGGAGCAGGGCCGCACGAAGTTCGTCCCCGAGTCCTGGACGAACACGTACTTCCACTGGATGCGCAACATCCACGACTGGTGCGTGAGCCGCCAGCTGTGGTGGGGCCACCAGATCCCCGCGTGGTACTGCACGGCGTGCACGCCCCCGGAGGCGCGCTCGCTGGACACCGCGGACGTCATCGTGTCGCGCACGCCGCCGGAGTCGTGTCCCAAGTGTGGCGGCAAGGAGCTGACGCAGGACTCCGACGTGCTGGACACGTGGTTCTCGTCCGCGCTGTGGCCGTTCTCCACGCTGGGCTGGCCGCGTCAGACGCCGGATCTCTCCACGTTCTACCCGACGTCCGTGATGGAGACGGGCCACGACATCATCTTCTTCTGGGTCGCCCGGATGATGATGATGGGCCTGCACTTCATGGGGGATGTGCCCTTCCGCACCGTGTATCTGCACGCGATGGTGCGCGACGAGAAGGGCGAGAAGATGTCCAAGGTGAAGGGGAACGTCATCGATCCCCTGGACGTCATCCTTGGCGCGAAGGTGGAGTCGCTGCAGCCGTCGCTGCGCAACCGCTTCCCGCAAGGCATGCCCGCGCACGGCGCGGACGCACTGCGCTTCACGCTGGCGTCCGCGACGCAGCAGGGACGGGACATCAAGCTGTCGATGGACCGCCTGGGTGGCTACAAGGCGTTCTGCAACAAGCTGTGGAACGCCAGCCGCTTCGCCCTGATGAACATGGGCGACTTCAGCCTGGACAAGACGCCGCTGGAGGGCCGCAAGCTGACGCTGGCGGACCGGTGGATCCTCTCCCGGTTGCAGAAGGCGACCACGGAGACGCACGCCGCGCTGGAGGCGTTCGGCTTCGCGGAGGCCGCGTCCACGCTGTACCAGTTCCTGTGGGCGGAGTTCTGCGACTGGTACATCGAGCTGGCGAAGGGCTCGCTGTACGGCGACGACGCGGAGGCCAAGGACACCACGCGCGCGGTGCTGGTGACGTGTCTGGACCGCATCCTGCGGCTGATGCACCCGTTCATGCCGTTCATCACCGAGGAGATCTGGCAGAAGCTGCCGATGTCCCGGCCCACGGAGAGCATCTGCATCGCGGCGTACCCGGTGCCGGAGGCGGCGTGGGTGGACGCGGCCGCGGAAGGCGAGATGGCGCCGGTCATCGCGGCCATCGAGGGCCTGCGCACGCTGCGCGGCGAGAGCAACCTGCCGCCGTCCGCGAAGGTGAAGGCGGTGGTGCAGAGCCCGGACGCGACGACGCGCGAGCTGTTGGAGCGTTGGCGCGCGTACCTGATGCCTCTCGCGGGCCTGTCCGAAGTGGTGGTGGGCCCTCCGGGCGCCAAGCCTCCGCAGGCGGCGGCGTTCGTGAGCGGCAACCTGGAAATCTACGTGCCCCTGGCGGGCCTGGTGGACCTGGACGCGGAGCGCGACCGCCTGAAGAAGGAGATCGTCCGCTCCGAGCAGGAACTCACCGGTTTGCAGCGCAAGCTGGACAACCCGAACTTCGTGGCCCGTGCTCCGCCGGACGTGGTGGAGAAGGACAAGGCCCGGGTGGCGGAGCTCCAGGAGCGCACGGTCAAGCTGCAGGATCACCTCCAGCGCATCGCCCCGGAGCCCCCCATGTCCGAGACGCCGTCGCCGTTGCCGGGCAGCACCGAGTCCGAAGCCCCTGAAGCGTCCGAGTCCCCCGCGCCCGAGAGCGCCCAGGTGAAGGTGGCCACCGAGCCGCAGGAACCGAAGGACGAAGCGGTGAACCTGGGCCAGGAGCTGAAGGGCGAGATTGAAGCCGAAGAGGCTTCGCAGGCGCCCCAGGCCGCGGATCCGGTGGTGGAGGAGGCCCTCAAAAAGCTGCGCGAGGGCACCAAGGAAGGGCTGTCCCCGGCGGACCACCACGACCTGGGCGTCGCGTACATGAGCATGGGCCTCGTGGACGACGCGATGCGCGAGTTCGACCGGGCCAAGGAGGGCGGCGACGCCCGCGAGGCGCCGGAGGGTTCGGCGAAGCCGGTGAAGAAGGCTCCGACGAAGAAGGCCCCTGCGAAGAAGGCTTCCGCGAAGAAGGCGGCAGGCAAGAAGACGGCCGCGAAGAAGGCGGCGGTGAAGAAGGCCCCTGCGAAGAAGGCCTCCGCGAAGAAGGCTGCGGGGAAGAAGTCCGCCGCGAAGAAAGCCCCTGCGAAGAAGGCTTCCGCGAAGAAGGCGGCGGGCAAGAAGACGGCCGCGAAGAAGGCGGCGGTGAAGAAGGCTCCTGCGAAGAAGGCTTCGGCGAAGAAGGCGGCGGGCAAGAAGACCGCCGCGAAGAAGGCCGCGGCGAAGAAGACCAC
Organism: Corallococcus sp. AB038B; assembly: GCF_003668955.1. Taxonomy (NCBI): domain Bacteria; kingdom Pseudomonadati; phylum Myxococcota; class Myxococcia; order Myxococcales; family Myxococcaceae; genus Corallococcus; species Corallococcus sp. AB038B. The sequence continues at coordinate 436,187 of NZ_RAWO01000002.1, forward strand.
TCGGGGCAAGCCGGCTCGCAAGGCGCGCCGGTAGGAGGCGGAAGTGCAGCAGGATTATCTCGATCGGCTCATCGCGCTGTCCCTCGACGAGGACCTGGGTGCTGCGGGGGACGTCACCTCGCTGGCGGTGGTCCCCGCCGAAGCGGAGGGCAGCGGTGAGCTGGTCGCGAAGGAGCAGATGATCGTCGCCGGCCTGGACGCCTTCGTCCGCGTCTTCCACATGGTGGACGCGGAGGTGGAGGTGGAGGTCCTCAAGCGCGACGGCGAGGAAATCAAACCGAAGGTGGTCGCCGCGCGCGTCCACGGCAAGCTGCGTTCGCTGCTGGCCGCTGAGCGCACGGCGCTCAACCTGGTGCAGCGCGCCGCCGGCATCGCGACGCTGGCCCAGCAGGCGATGACCTCCGTGCGAGGCTCGAAGCTGCGGGTGCTGGACACGCGCAAGACGCCGCCGGGCATGCGAGGCCTCGCGAAGCACGCGGTGCGCATGGGCGGCGCGTCCAACCACCGCTTCGGCCTCTTCGACGGCATCCTCATCAAGGACAACCACATCGCGGCGGTAGGTGGCGACATCACCGAAGCGGTGCGCCGCGCGAAGCTGAACGGTCCCCGGCTGGTGAAGATTGAAGTGGAGGTCACCAACTTCAAGCAGCTGGAGGAGGCCATCGCCGCGGGCGCGGACGTCATCATGTTGGACAACATGGACGACGCGCAGATCCGCGAAGCGGTGAAGCTGACGGCGAGCCGCGTGCCCATCGAAGTGTCGGGCGGCGTCACGTTGGACCGGCTGCCCCGGCTGGCGAAGCTGGGCGTGGACTTCGTGTCGATGGGCGCGCTGACGCACTCGGCGCGGGCCATGGACCTGTCGCTGGAGATCGCGACGACGAAGAAGTCCACGCGCAAGCCCCGCTCCGCGCAGGGCTGAAGCGGTCAGCGGTCTTCACGAATCCGCAGAGAGCGCCTCCGAGTCCTGGGACTCGGAGGCGCTTGTGTTTACGGCTGGGTGCAGCGCCAGACCCCGCAGGAACCGCCGCTCGTGCCGCACTCCATCTGGGTCGAGCACGGCTTGCAGGTGCGTGAACAGATCATCTGGACAGCAGACGCCTGGTTATCGGTCGTCTCCGCCGTCGAGCCGGGAACCATGGCCAGGGCCGTACCCGCCATGATGCCGATGATCAGCGCGAATCCAGGAATCGTCTGCTTCAGTCGCGATGCCTTCATGCTTCCTCCGGGGTGGGTGCCACCGGGTCAGAGCATCCTGGCCCGCTGACAGGAAGGCATTCGAACAGACGCCGCGACGCAATCCAAGGTCACTCAGTCGCGAATCCAGCGGAAGGTCACGCGGTCGCCACCGGTGAGATGGTCACCCAGACCGCCCAATGAATACATCTCCGTGTGGATTCCGAAGAGCTTGGCCTTGCTGAAGATGAAGCGCGTGCCCGAGGCCTGCACGATGTTTGTCCACTGCGAATTGGTGTCGCAGTTGGTCGTGGAGGCATTGGGCCAGTTGCACCAGGAGCTGCCGTTGTGGTTCCAGACGCGCCAGTCATCACCGCCGCCCACGAGGGCGACCTGCTTCCACCACGTCACGTTGGAGCCGGAGTTGAGCCGGAACTCGATGACCTCCGGCCCCGCCACGTTGTGCTCGACCTCCGCGAGGATGACGTCGCCATCGGGCAGCTCGGCGTAGGCCACCTTCTCGCGAATCTCCCGGTCGCACGTGATGCAGGAGTTCTGGATGTCGCTGGGCGACGTGCAGCCGCTCACGCTGTACTCCCCGGAGTACAACGGATTGGTCCCGCAGAAGTAGCACGAGTGGGTGTAGGGCCCGGTCACGCACTCGGCCACGTACTGCACCGTCGTCTTCCCGAAGTCGTTCCAGGAGAGGGCCGTCGTGGCCATCGCGGTGACGGTGCGACCTTCGTCCTGCGACGGAGCGACGGGCGCCTGCTCCTGGGGCGCGGCTTCGGGAACGGGCATCTCCTCCGCGGCGGGGCCGCAGCCCACGCCTCCCAGGAGTCCAAGGACGAGGAACGACGACGCGAGCCGTGCGCGCTGAAGCATGAGGGTTTCTCCAAATGAGGCAGAGCGGGCGCCGTCATGGCGCTCCGCATGTCTGTCTGCCTGCGAATACGGAGAAGCCCCGGCGCGCTGGTCGTTCGAAATGCGTTCCAGTCTGGAACACCGCGCACCGGAATGGAGCGAGGGTCCGTGCCAGTCCGGCGCGGTGCGGAGCTGTTCCAGGGCGAGCGATGACGGCATGGGGCTCGCAATGACTCGCGGCCGAACCCCACCACCGCGAGCAGGTGTCCCATGCCGTCCGCCCCCAGCACCGAAGCCATCCAGCGTATCTCCCTGAAGAACCGCGAGTACGCATACATCGAGGACGCCAACCGCGGCGTCGTGCTCATGGAAGTAGGCCCGCGCGTGCTGACGCTCGAAGCGCACCTGACGCTCGTGGCGAAGGAGCGGATGGTGGAGTTGGGCGCCGGCAGCTGGTGCGTGGTGCGCAACCCGGTGGTGCGCGTGGACGGTCAGGTGGCGCTGGACGACTTCGGACAGGCCCGCGTCGCGGTGGGCGACCGCGAGGTCCGCGTGGGCCCGAAGGTGTTCCCGCTGTACCCCGGCGAGGAGCTGGAGGGCGACATCGTCCCGGAATACGTCCTGGGTGTGTCGGAGGCGCTGCGGCTTCGCGCGCTCACCGCCTTCACGGACACCCACGTCCCGGACGCCCCCCGCCGCCGTGAAGCTGGTGACGAGTGGCTGGTGCGCGGCCCCGGCCGCTACGTGCCCGGCGAATCCGTCACCGTCGTGTCGCTGGAGAAGGCCCGCGTCCTCAAGGAGACCGAGTACTGCGTCATCCTCAATCCCGTGGACCGCGCCACCGGCCGCGTCCAGGAGGGCCGCCGCAAGGTCGTCTCCGGTCCGGATGTCTTCTTCCTCGAACCCGGTGAGGCGCTGGAAGGGGACGTGCGCCGCAAGCATGTCCTGTCGGAGCTGCAGGGCCTGAAGCTCCAGGCACTGGACGACCTCTCCGAGAACGAGGGCGGCGAGCCGCGCGCTCGCAAGGCCGGTGACACGTGGATCGTCCGCGGCCCGCGCACCTACGTGCCCAGCGAGAAGGTCCTCATCCATCGCGAGATTGCCGCGCTGTCATTGGGGCAGGGGGAAGGCCTGTACGTGCGCGACCTGCGCTCGGGCAAGGTGTCGCTCGTCCAGGGGCCTTGCCAGTTCATGCCGGAGGCGCATCAGGAGCTGCACGAGAAGCGCCTGTCTCCGGACGCGGAGGCCCTGCTGGGCCTCACTCCGCCGCTGCTGCCCGTGGAGGCGAAGGACGCCCGTGCGCCGCGGCCCACAAACGCGACGGAGAAGGGGGACCGCACGCGCGCCATCGTGCTGCGCATCGAGGACAACACGGCGGTCCTCATCAACGACTTCGAGTCCAATCACGCGCGCGTGGAGTTCGGCCCCGCGAAGGTGATGTTGCGTCCGTACGAGGACGTCACCGTCCTGGATTTGTCCGGCAGCACGCCCAAGCGCCCGCGTCAGCTCAAGGTGCTGATGCTGCGGCTGGGGCCGGACTTCGCCACGGACCTGTTCGAGGTGGCCACTCGCGACCACGCGCGGCTGCGCATCAAGCTTTCCTACAAGTGGCAGTTCGACGTGCAGGGCGACCCGGAGAAGGACAAGGCCATCTTCCGGGTGAACGACTTCATCGGGTACGTGTGTGAGAACCTCGCGTCGCGCATCCGCCAGGTCGCCGCGGAGAACGAGTTCGAGACCTTCCACAAGAACGCCAGCGTGCTCATCCGCCGCACCATCTTCGGCATGGATGACGCGGGCCGCGCTCGCAAGGACCGCCTCTTCTCCGAGAACCAGCTGCGCATCATCGACATCGACATCAAGGACATCGCCCCCGTCGACGAGAAGACGGCCCTGAAGCTGCGCGAGGCCATCGACACCAACATCCAGATCCAACTGGACGCCTCACGCCAGGAGGCCCAGGCCGCCGCGGAGCTCAAGCGCATCCGGAGCGAGGAGGAGAAGCAGCTCGCGGACATCTCCAGCCACCGCAAGTCGGAGGCGGAGCGCCAATCCCTCATCGAATTGCAGAACCGCAACCACCAGCTGGAGACGCTCAGCCGCGCCAAGGTGGAGGCGGAGGCCCAACTGGAGCGCGCCCGCGTGGAGAGCGAAGAGGCCCTGGCCCGTGCCGAGTCCGATGCCCGCGCTTCGCGCATCCGCTCCGAAGCGGAGATCGAACGCGAACGGCTCACCACCCAGGTGGCCCTGGATCGCCAGCAGCGCCTCAATGACCTGGAGGTGGAGCGCCAGTCGCGCCTCGCGGAAGTGGAAGCCGGCCAATTCCGTCAGCGCGTGGAATCCCTGGGGGGAGGGGAGAACTTCGTGAAGGCCGTGGCCGCGCAGGCCCAGGCCGCCGTCGTCGGAGGCCTGGACAAGGTCGTCTTCCTCCCCAGCGGCTCCAACCTCAACCTCTTCGACGCCATGCAGGGACTCCTGGGCCCCGGCGGACAACCCCGCCTGTCCGCCCACAACGCCCCGAAACCGCCCGGCGACACTTCGGCCTGAAAGTGGATCATCGATATTGAAAATGAGAATCGTTATCGAATAGAGATCGTCCCCATCGAACGGCGGCGGGTCTCCGCGGCGAAAGGTGACGACGATGAGCAACCCCGAAGGGGCGGTCCGGAAGAGCAGTGCACGGTGGTTCGGCATGGGGGCCCTGGCGGCCCTCACGCTGGCCGTGGTGGCGCCGGGATGCAGCAGCGACGAGTGCGTGGATGCGTTCGACTGCCGCGATGAGGGCGCGGCCCCCGCGGGCAAGGCCTGGACCTGCAACGCGGACAAGAAGTGCGAGCAGCGCACCTTGACGCCGGACGACGAGCCGGAGACGGACGCGGGCACCACCACCGACGCTGGGACCACCACCGACGCGGGCACGACGACGGACGCAGGTACGACCACGGACGCGGGCACGGAGACCGACGCGGGCACGGAGACCGACGCCGGCACGCCCACGGACGGTGGCGCGGAGCTGTGCCGCAACGCCGTGGCCTGCACGGAGCAGAGCATCGACAAGCTTCGGCTCCGGACCACCATCGCCACCGGCGGCGTGACGGAGGAGGGCACGACCCAGGGCGAGTACCTCACGTTCCTGGACGGCCGCGCGGGTGGCACCAGCGTTCCGGACTCGTACACCTACGCGCGCTTCACGCCGACGGGCCTCCAGAAGGTCGACATCGATGATCAGGCCGCGCTGAGCTCGACGGCGTGGGACGTCGCGGTGCGCCGGTACGTCGTGCGCTTCAACAGCGGCGTGTCCGGGCCGTCGTGCGTGACGGTGGCACAGACGCCGGAGGGCACGACGTTCGAAGCGGTGACGTCCGTGCCTACCGATGCTCAGTTCCAGGCGGAGAACTACTACACCCCCGACACCTGCACGTTCAGCGGGGACCCGTTCGGCCTCCAGAGCCCGGCGACCCAGACCCTGACGTTCTGGGACTATGCCCAATGCCTGCAGATGACGAACAAGGTGTTCCTCATCCAGTTGGCGGACGGCCGTCACGCGAAGCTGCAGGTCAAGGCCTACTATGAGCCCACCGTGCAGTCGCAGTGCGACACGACGGGCTCGGTGAGCTCTTCTACCAGCGCCGGGTCGATCCGCCTGCGGTGGGCCTACCTGCCGTGATGCTCCCCGGGGTTCCCACGCTGCTTCTGATGCTGGCTGGCGCGGGAACCCCGCGCGGCCTCCCGCACGAGCGGGAGGCCGTGGTGGGGTTGGTCGCCGAGTCCGGGCGGCCCACCTCGCCTGGCGCGCAGGCGCCGCGCTATGAGCCCGAGGACACGGTGGAGTCCGTCGTGTCGCCGGGCGGGCGCTTCCGCATCCACTTCACCCGCCAGGGCACCCACGCCGTGCCGCCCGCGGACGCGGATGGCAGCGGCGTGCCCGACTTCGTGGAACTCGTCGGGCGCACCTACGAACGCGTGGCGACGTTCTACGTGGACCTGGGCTTCCGCCTGCCGCCCGATGACACGAACCCCGCTGGGGACGACGGCGGCGACGGCCGCTTCGACGTGTACCTGGTGGACTTCGCGGGCATTGGCGACGGCGCCTTCCGGCAGGAGACCTGTCTGGACGGCGTCACGCGCTGCACGGGCTTCATGCTCCAGGAGAACGACTTCACGGGCTACAACTACCCGTCCGACGCCGAGGCCGTGGAGATCCTGGCCAGCCACGAGTTCTTCCACGCGGTACAGGCCGCCTACCGGCCCGACCTGGGCGGCGTCGCCTCCGAGGGCACCGCCGTCTGGGCCACCGAGCGCTTCGAGCCCGCGCTCGACGACCTGGAGCACTTCACCCGCGGCTACATGCTGACCCCGGACAGCACCCTGGTGCTGGACCCCGCGGGGCCCGGCGTGACCTTCATCTACGGCGCGGGGCTCTTCTTCCAGTTCGTGGGCGAGCGCTACGGTGACGGCGCGCTCGTCGCGCTGCTGGAGGAGTCCGTGCGCCAGCCGGAGGCCCGCTGGCCGGTGCTGCTGGACACCTGTCTGCGCCGCGACTTCGCCTCCAGCTTCGACGCGGCCTTCGCCCTGTTCGCCACCTGGAACCTGGGCACCGGCCCGCGCGCGACGCCGGGGTTCGGCTACGCGCGAGGGGAGGGCTATGCACCGGTGGCGAAGACGGCGGCGGAGCTCCCCACCACGATCGATCGCGTGCGCGTCGCGGCGGCGGCCTCGCGGATCTTCGAGGTCCCCGGCGGCGCGTCCTTCGTGGGCGCGTCCTTCGAGCCCGAGCCGGGCATCGACCCGGCCACGGTGCACCTGGTCGTCGCGGCCGTCACGGATGACGCCGTGCTGCGGGTGGCGACCGTGGACGGGCCGAACGCACTGCGCACCCAGGTGGCCGCGGATGACGCCACGCGCGTGATGGTGGCGGTCGTGGACGGCCGGATGGAAGGCCTGGGCCGCTATGGCCGGCTGTGCATCGCGGCCACCGGCCAGGCTGCGTCCTGCGCGCCGCTCGATGCGACGGATGCGGGAACGGACGCCGGAACCGACGCTGGGACGTCCGATGCCGGCGCGGACGCAGGCACCGCCGATGCGGGGACCGTGGACGCGGGCAGGCCCGTGGATCCCATCGATGATCCGCGCACGCCCTCGGATGACGGTGGCTGCCAGGCCGCGGGTGGCCCCCTGTCCGGTGCGCTCATCGCGCTGTTGCTCGGCGGGGGCCTGCGGGCCCGGCGGCGTTCACGGGCGCGTTAGCGCTCGAACTCGTCGCACCCCGTCTCCTGCTTGGACGGGAAGGCGGACTTCTTCTCCTGGCGCACGTAGTCGTGGCTCTGGGAGAAGAGGTCCGGGCTGTTCACGGTCACGGTGCCCTTCGCGGCGTCGGCCGTCTTCCACTGGAGCGCCTCCGGCTTGCCGTCCGCGGCCGTGAGCCCCAACACCCAGGCCCCGGCGCCCTTGCCGGCCTCCACGGACGTCACCTTCATCGTCGTGGCCTCCTGGCCCAGCTGCACCTCCACCTCGCCCGTCGCGGGCTTGACGGTGAAGCTGCGCGTCGCGGCCGAGCAGGGCTTGAGCACCACGAAGCCTTTGCCCTGCCGCGTCAACTCCACCCACGTCCCCGCGAAGGGCTGGAGCTTGTCCGCGGCCACGGGAGCCTTCGCGGCTGTGGGCGCGCCTTCCGCCGCGCAGTCCAGGTCCTCGCGCTTGAGCAGCCCCGCCGTGGCCTTCTGGGGCCCCTGGAAGCGCGCGGCGAGGAAGTCCGGCTCCACCGGGTCGACGTAGGCCTCCACCGCGTCGCCGGACACCACGAACGCCTTGCGCGGCGTGTTGGCCGCGTCCGACGCGTGGAAGCCCGCCTTGGACACCTTCACCTTGCAGATGCTCAGCGGCTTGGCGGTGCTCCGGGCGAACGAGTCCTTGCCTGGGTAGCCGGCGCCGCAACAGGACGGTGACGGACCCGACTCCAGGACGAATTGCTTGGGATTGACGCGCAGCGTCCAGGCGTCTTCCTCACCCGCCTGATGAAGTGACCAATTCGTGACTGTCTTCTTCTGGACGACCAGGGCGCAATCGCAGGTGCCCGCGCTGCTGCCCTGCGGGAACGAGCCCGAGAAGTGCACGAGCGTCTCGTTGCTGCCCTCGACGATGGCGAGCGTCCCGCCCTTGTTTGAATAGACCCCCGTGAGTCCCTCGGACCCCTGAGCCGAGGCGTCCGGGACCGCGCCCGTGACGCAAATGGCAAACAGTAATGCCAAACTTTTGAATTCCGGTTGGATCCTGGACATCCGACTGGTCCTCCTGGGCAGGTTCTTCAGTCTCAGCGGATCGATCCGCTGAAACTGAAGTTGCTGGAATCACTGGTTTCACACGATTGTGACTGGGAATGCGAAACTGATCGCATTGCCTTTCGATAATCCGATCAATCCAAGCACGTCCGCGGCGCCTTTGGTCGCGGCCAGACATAGAGGGGTCTTCTCCGTGACCGTCTCCAACATCCGCGTCAATTCCGGCGATACGCTTTCCGGCCTCGCGAAGCGCTACAACACGACTGTTGACGCGCTGGCCAAGGCGAACAACATCAAGGATCCGAACAAGATCCTGGCCGGCCAGACGCTGAAGGTGCAGGACGGTTTCGACACGAAGGGCACCAACAAGTCGAGCGCGGGGACGAAGACGTCGGGCGACAGCTTCACGCAGTCCACGGACGGCGCGAAGGCGACCACGCCCGCCGCGAACACGAACTCCAGCAGCGCGACCAACGGGGAGCTGGGCGGGCTGAGCCGCAAGTACGAGGCGCGCGGCCCCGGCACCGTGTCCACGGGCAAGGGTGACAAGGGCGGCGTGTCCTACGGCTCCTACCAGTTCGCCTCCGCGAACGGGTCCGCGCAGTCGTTCGTCAACTCGCTGAAGAAGACGAACCCGGACTTCCACAAGGCGCTGTCGGGCAGCAAGCCGGGCACCGCGGAGTTCTCCGCCGCGTGGAAGCAGCTGGCCGCGAAGGACCCGAAGGGCTTCGACAAGGCGCAGCACGACTACATCAAGACCACGCACTACGACGCGGGCGCCGCCAACATCAAGAAGGCGACGGGCATCGACCTGGACAAGCGCTCCGCGGCGCTGCGGGACGTGGCCTGGTCCACCTCCGTGCAGCACGGCCCGGGCAAGGCGGACGACATCTTCAAGAAGGCGCTCAACGGTCGCGACCCCGCGAAGGTGAGCGACGAGCAGCTCATCAAGGACATCTACGCCGAGCGCGGCCGCACCAACGCCAGCGGCACCCTGGTGCACTTCTCCGGCAGCTCCAAGGACGTGCAGAAGGGCGTGGCCAACCGCTTCAAGTCGGAGGCGAAGGACGCCCTCGCGATGCTGAAGCAGGAGAAGTCGGGCACCACGACGAAGCCGGCCAACACCAACACGGGCGTGGTTCCCCCGTCCGTGAACAACGGCTCGAAGCCGGGCACCACGGAAGGCAAGCCCACGACGCAGGGCACGAACACCTCCAAGCCCACCACGGAGGCGGCCCCCGCGAACACGGAGCAGGTGGCCCCGTCCAAGGACAAGCCTGCGGTGCACGTGAAGGTGCCGTACTACAGCCAGTTCGAGAACGGCCACGGCTACACCGCGAGCGACACGGCGTGCTTCAAGGCCGCGACGGCGATGGCGCGTGACTCCGGCGCGACCGTGCTGGGCCCGGACCGCCGCATCCAGGTGGGCAAGAGCGAGAACGGCGTCGGCGCGCTCAACGTGGACTCGAAGAAGGCCGCCGAGGGCCGCAGCTACATCGACAAGCAGCTGGAGGCCGGCAAGCCGGTGGTCGTGGGCGTGAGCCACAAGGACGCGAGCTACAACGCGGACGGCCTCACGGACCACTTCGTGACCATCACGGGCCGCGGCGTCGACGACAAGGGCCGCACCTACTACACGTTCCACGACCCGGGCACGAAGAACGCCAGCACGGGCAAGGACACGAACCCGAACAACCGCTTCTACGTGGATGACAAGACCGGGAACATGTACCGCCCCGGCAAGGCCGCGAACGGCTACGTGACCGAGCGCCACTACGACGTGGCCATGGTGCGCATCAACAAGTAGCCCCGGCGGAAAGCCGTCCCCCCCGGAAGTGAGTCGGCCCGGCGACCTCGTGAAGAGGTCGACCGGGCCGTTGCGCGTCATCCGTCTGGGATTCGAAGCGCCGGCCCTACGCCTGCGCCGCCTCGCGCCTCGCGGGCACCTCGCCGCGCAGCTCCGCGACCTCGGCGCGCAGGAGCCAGTCGGTGGGGAAGTCCGTGGACGCGCGGGCGATCTGCTCCAGTCGCTCGGAGGCCAGCTGCCCCGTCTCGCGGATGCGGCGCACCTCCGTGTAGAGGGCGGCCAGCGACGGGGGCAGGGCCTGCGCCTTGCGCTCGCGCGCCTGGGCCTCGCCGTCGCCCGCGGAGAAGGCGTCCATCTCCCCGAACCACTCGTCCCACGTGCCCGGGTCGGCGGGGCCGCCCGCCACGGACGGCAGCCGCTCCGTCAGGTACAGGCGCGCCATGGACGGCAGCGTCAGCTCCTGGCCGGCCAGCGTGCCGCGCAGGGCAATCACTTCTCCGCCGCCCACCGCGAAGCCCTCCAGCACCAGCCCGCTGTCGAGCGTGAGCGTGAAGCTCCCGCGCTCCGGCAGGGTGCCCTGGCCAAAGGCGACCAGCGCCGCGCCGCTGAACGGCTTGTCCAGGGCGTGCCCGTTCATGGACGTGAGGATGGGGCCCTCCAGCCGGGCCAGCGCGGTGGACAGGCCCGGGGCCACATCCTTCGCGGCGGGCAGCAGCTCCACCACCTTGCCCGTCACCTCGCGGCCGTCCGCGAGCACCAGGTGGTTGACCGTGCGCGCGCGCAGCGCCTCGTTGAGGCCCAGGTCGCCGCCGCGCTTCCACGCGAGCGTGGACTCGAAATCGGTCAGGACTTCGAAGAGGTGTTCGAAGTCGCGTGCCACGAAGAGCTGCGGCTGCATGCGGGTGATGTCGTAGTCCGTGTCCGCGCACGCCACGCCCAGGGGCAGCTTGTGCACGGCGGACGTCAGGCAGTGCCGGGCCTCGGCGATGCTGGACAGCAGGCCCGCACCGTAGATGCGCGGGTGCTTCAGGTCACCAATCAGCCCGAACTCCGCGGTCCACCAGTACAGGCGGCTCGCGCGGGTGCTCTCGCTGATGTAGCGGTGGCTGGCGTTGGCGGCCTCCAGGCGGGCCTGGGCGTGGGCGATTTCTTCTTCCGTCGCGGTGGGGTCCTCCTTCACCACGGAGAGGTTGCGGATGGCCTCGAAGACGGCCTGGTCCTCCACGCTGGCGATGGCCTTGAAGCCCACCAGCCCCACGGCCTTGAGGTACTGGGCGTACCGCGCGTTCGCGATGATGGGCGCGTGGCCCGCGCTCTCATGGACGATGTCCGGCGCGGGCGTGTACTGGATGTGCTCGTGCGTGCGGATGTCCGCCGCGATGGCCAGCACGCCCAGCGCCTGCAGCTCCGTGAAGACGGCCGGCGGGATGAAGCCGCGCACCGCCACGCAGGACCAGCCCAGCGTGGACAGCTTCTCGTTCATCTCGTCCAGGCTGGGGATGGCCTCCGCGCCAATGCCCGTGGCCTCCAGGCCCTCCAGGTAGACGGGGTGCGCCTTGTCGCTCAGGTGCTCGCGCAGCTGCCCCAGGATGTGCCGCCACACCGCCTGATCCCGGGGCGTGTACGCCGCGTAGTCCTGGCCCACCACGTAGCGGCGCAGGTGGGCGGGAAGGCGGGCAATGGTCCGTTCCGTGGGCGTCATCGCGAGCGGCTCCTTCAGGAGATGCAGGACTCCTGAAGAATACCCACCCCACTGCAAGACGGAAATCCGGCAGAATTCGACGTCTTCGTCGGATTATCGTCGTTTGTTCAGGCGGCGACGCAGCCCGTCAAGGATGGATTGGACGGCGGGGCTGAGGCCTCCGGAGGGCCAGACGGCGACCACCTCCACGACCTGGGGCTCCTGTTCGCGCAGGGGCCAGACGTGGAGGTCCGAGGGGAAGGGCTGGGTGGGGCGCACGTCCGGGGCGATGGTGCACGCCTTGTAGGCGCGCAGCAGCTCGTAGAGGTGGAGGAAGCTCTCCACCCGGCCGACCTCGGTGACGGAGACGCCGTGCGCGGCGAAGCGCGCGCTGTTGGCGCCGCCGTAGGGGTCGTCCCGCAGCCAGTCCACGAAGCGCTGATCCTGGAGGTCCTTCACGTCCAGGGAGCGGCGGGAGGGGTGCGTCCGGGCGAGCGCGGAGTCCGGGCCCGCGATGACGACGAAGGACATGCGCAGTAGGGACTCGGTGTCCACGCCCTCGTGTGGGGGCAGGGGGGTGAAGTCGAGCGCCAGGTCCTGCTGCCGCGTCTGCACCTGCCGCATGAGCTCGTGCGAGCCGCCGAAGCCCACCACCAGCTTGAGGTCGGCGGCGGCGGCATCCTGCGCGATGCCGCCCAGGAGCGACATGGACAGCGTGGGGTTGAGGCCCAGGCGCAGGGTGGGCTCCACGCGGGCCAGGTCCATCAGCCGCTTCACGTCCAGTTGGTGCAGCGGCGTCTGGGTGCCCGCGTAGAGGCGCTCTCCACGCGCGGACAGTTGCAGGCGCCGGCCCGGCCCCCGCTCCAGCAGGGCGGCGCCATCCGCGAGCGCTTCCTCCAGTGCGCGGATGTGCTCGCTCACGACGGAGCGGGCGACGCCCAGGTGCTCCGCGGCGGCGTCGATGCTGCCGGCCTCCACGGCGGCGGTGAAGGACTCGAGCCAGACCAGGTGTCGCTGGAGCTTGCGCGGGGGCATGGGCCGAGACGCGCTAGAGGAAGAAGTCGGGCAGCAGCTCCGCGCCGGGGACGGACTGGTACTTGTCCAGGTTGGTGATGCCGGCGGCGCGCAGCACTTCATCGTCGATGCAGAAGTTGCCGGTGAAGGAGCGGCTGGGCTTGGTGAGGATGGCGTAGGCGGCGTCGGCCATGATCTCCGGCGTGCGGCTGCCCTTGATGGTGTCGTCGCCGCCCAGCAGGTTCTGCACGGCGGCGGTGGCGATGACGGTGCGGGGCCACAGCGTGTTGACGGCGATGCCGTCGTCCTTGAGCTCCTCCGCCATGCCCAGGGCGCACAGGCTCATGCCGTACTTCGCGATGGTGTAGGCCACGTGGGGGCCGAACCAGCGCGGCTCCATGTTGAGCGGCGGCGAGTTGTTGAGGATGTGCGGGTTGGAGGACTTCTTGAGGTACGGGATGCACGCCTGCGAGCACGCGAAGGTGCCGCGCGTGTTGATGCCGTGCATCAGGTCGAAGCGCTTGAGTGGCGTCTCCAGCGTGCCAGTGAGGCTGATGGCGCTGGCGTTGTTCACCAGGATGTCGATGCCGCCGAAGGTCTCCACGGCCTTGGCGACGGCGGCGTGGATCTGCGCCTCGTCGCGGATGTCCACCACGCAGGGGAGGGCCTTGCCGCCGGCCTCTTCAATCTCCTTCGCCGCCGTGTAGATGGTGCCGGGCAGCTTGGGGTGCGGGTCCGTGGTTTTCGCGGCGATGACGATGTTGGCGCCGTCGCGGGCCGCGCGCAGCGCGATGGCCTTGCCGATGCCGCGGCTGGCGCCGGTGATGAAGAGGGTCTTGCCTTGGAGGTTGGACATGGGCCGCATCCTGACCCACTCCACCGCCGCGTGCATCTGGAAGACACCCGGTGGACCGGGGCGGCGAGGAGCCCCGGTCCCCGGACTGTCGGTTACTGCGTGATGCAGGTGACCGTTTCGAGCATGGTCACATTGGAGTTGCCGGTGGTGCCCCAGTTGCCCACGCCGTTCGTGCCCACGATGAACGAGTAGGCGGAGCCGCGGATGGCGGTGGTGAAGCTGCTCACGTTGATATGGCCCTGGTCCTGGCAGAAGCGGCGGGCGGTAGCCGCCGGGGTGCTGTAGTTGCCGGACGGGAAGTTGGGCTGGACGGTGCCCACCTGGTAGCCGTTGACCGTCGGCGTCGTGTACGTGAGCACCGTCGCGTCGAAGCAGGTGATGGTCTCCAGCATGGTCACGTTGGAATTGCCGGTGGTGCCCCAGTTGCCCACGCCATTCGTACCCACGATGAACGAGAAGGCGGAACCACGGATGGCGGTGGTGAAGCTTTGCGCGCCGCTGTGGCCCTGGTCCTGACAGAAGCGGCGGGCGGTGTCGGCGGCGCTACTGAAGTTCCCGGTGGGCTGGTTGGGGAGGTACGTGCCAATCTGATAGCCATTGACCGCGGGAGTCGTGTAGGTGACGCCCGAGTTGGAGGTGAAGCAGGTGACGGTCTCCAGCATGGTCACGTTGGAATTGCCGGTGGTGCCCCAGTTGCCCACGCCATTCGTACCCACGATGAACGAGAAGGCGGAACCACGGATGGCGGTGGTGAAGCTTTGCGCGCCGCTGTGGCCCTGGTCCTGACAGAAGCGGCGGGCGGTGTCGGCGGCGCTACTGAAGTTCCCGGTGGGCTGGTTGGGGAGGTACGTACCAATCTGATAGCCATTGACCGTGGGTGTCACATAGGTCTGGTAGGTGTCAGCGCTTGCCGACGACGCGAAGCCCACGACGAAAAGCAGGGACACGAAGAAGGAGGGAAGACCGCTGCTGCGACGAAACATGTTTTTCCTCGGCTTTGGGCTGAAGCGGGGGGAGCAGGACCGTACCGGCTCGCGGGGTTGAAAGCACCGATTCACGGGTAGGAGACATCTCGAGAATGCGGTGGGTGCGAGTCGAGACGTTGGCACGATGCACGACCCGCGCATGGTCTACGCTGCGCGCCCATGCGACTGCTCCCACTCCTCGCCCTGGTGGTGTTGACCGTCCGCTGTGCCCACGCGCCGGAGGCCGCGCCGACTGCTTCCGCGCTGCCCGCCGTCTCGTGGCCGGAGGCATTGCCCCCCGCGCTGCGGTTGCCGGACACCGTGCGGCCCATGCACTACGCGCTGGACCTGAAGCTCGTGCCCTCGGAGGACACGTACCCGGGCAGCGTCACCATCGACGTGGAGGTCCGCGAGCCCGTGCGCCAGGTGTGGCTGCATGCGCAGGACGTGGACGTGACGCGGGCTCGTGTCACCGTGGCGGGCCGCACGTTCGACGCGAAGCCTGTCACCGCGCCCGAAGGACGTCTGGGATTGCTGCTGCCGGAGGAACTGCCGGTGGGCAAGGCCCAGCTCCTGCTCGACTTCACCGGCAAGGTGGACCGCGAGCGCAGCCAGGGCATCTACGGAGTGGAGGAGGGCGGTGAGCCCTATCTCTACACGTTCTTCGAGCCCATCGACGCGCGCCGCGCCTTCCCGTGCTTCGACGAGCCGACCTTCAAGGTGCCATGGCGCCTGCGCTTCACCGTGAAGGCCGGACACGTGGCGCTGGCCAACCACCCCGTCGTGTCGCGCGAGCCGCTGGCGGACGGCCTGGAGCGCGTCACCTTCGCGGAAAGCAAGCCGATGCCCAGCTACCTCGTGGCCTTCATGGTGGGGCCGTTCGACATCGTCGAGGCCGGCACCGTGGGACGCACGAACGTGCCTCTGCGCTTCATCGTCCCCAAGGGCCGGGGCGCGGAGACGCGCTACGCCGCGAGCATCACGCCTCGCATCGTGAAGGGGCTGGAGGACTTCTTCGACCAGCCGTACCCGTACGAGAAGCTCGATGTGGCGGTCGTGCCCCGGTACTGGGGCACGATGGAGCACCCGGGCATCGTCGCACTCGGGCAACCGCTCACGCTCATTCCGCCCGGCGAGGAGACGCTGGCCCGCCGCAAGTCGTACGCGGTCATCGCCAACCATGAGCTGGGCCACTACTGGTTCGGGGACGTCGTCACCTGCTCCTGGTGGAACGACATCTGGCTGAACGAGTCCTTCACCGCGTGGTTGGACCGGCAGACCGTGGACCGGCTGGAGCCGTCCTGGGACTACCAGCAGGAGCGCGCCATGTCCGCGACCCGCTCAGCCCTGGCTTCGGATGAGCTGGCGTCGGCGCTGCCCGTTCGCAAGCCGGTGGAGAGCAATGACGACATCGTGGGCTCGTTCGACAACGGGACGACGTATGACAAGGGCTCGTCCGTCATCGCCATGTACGAGGCCTGGATGGGCCCCGAGCGCTTCCGCGACTTCCTCCGGGGCTATGTCCGCAAGCACGAGTGGAAGGTCGCGACGATGGAGGACTTCCTCGCGGACCTGTCCCAGGCGGCGGGGCCGGAAGTGGCGCAATCCTTCGGCGGGTTCATCGAGCGGAGCGGGGCGCCTCGGATCACCGCGCAGCTGTCGTGCCCGGCGGGCGGCGCTCCGTCCGTGAAGCTGTCGCAGGAGCGCTACCTGCCCGTGGGCTCCAAGGCGGACTCGCGGCAGGAGTGGCAGGTGCCCGTGTGTCTTCGCGTGGGCACGGGCACGCAGTCGTCGCGGGTGTGCTCGATGGTGCAGGGGCCCTCGACGGAGGTCGCGCTGCCCTCGAAGCAGTGCCCGGCGTGGGTGCTGCTCAACGCGGGCGGCACGGGTTACTACCGCGGCGGTTACACCCGCGAGCAGTTGACGAAGCTGCTCGCGACTCCGGTCGCGGCCTTCACTCCCGCGGAGCAGATGGCGCTCTGGGCGGATGTGGATGCGGCGGTGAGCCGGGGCGACCTGCCGCTGGGGGAGGCGCTGAAGGCGGTGCCTGCCTCCGCGAAGTCGACGAACCGGCTCGTGGTGCAGAGCGGCGCCTCGCTGCTGGAGCTCGTGCGCCTGGATCAGCTCACGCCCGAGGAGCGCCAGCGCTTCCGCGCGTGGGTGGCCTCGCTCTACTCGGCGCGCGCGCGGGCCATGGGCTGGGTGCCGAAGCCGGGCGAGGACGACTCCGTGAAGGATTCACGCTCCCTGTTCCTCCGGCTGGCCGGTGGTCTGGGCGATGACCCTCGGCTGGTGAAGGAGGCGCTGCCCCTGGTGCGCGCATGGCTGGCGGACCGGAAGTCGGTGGACCCGGAGGCGTTCAGTGCCGCGCTGCCCCGAGCGGCGACGCACGGTGATGCGGCGCTGTTCGACGCGCTGCTGGACGCGGCGAAGAGGGAACAGGACCGCACCGAGCGTTCCCGGCTGCTGATGTCGCTGGGCTACTTCCGGAACCCGGACCTGCTGTGGCGGGCGCTGGGGCTCGTGGTGTCGCCGGGCTTCGACGTGCGCGACTCGCAGATCATCCTCCGGATGGCGTTGATGTCGGCGGAGTCGCAGTCGCTGGCGTGGAACTTCTACCAGACGCACTTCGATGCGCTGACCCAGCGGCTGCGTTCGGATGAGCTGGGCCGGCTGATTGGCCAGACGGGGAGCCTCTGCGATGACATCCACCTGGCGCAGGTGGAAACGTTCCTCACGCCTCGCGTGGACAAGATTGAAGGCGGTCCGCGCGCGCTCACCCGGGCCCTGGAGTCCATCCGGCTGTGCATCGAGTCCCAGAAGCTCCAGGCCCCGAGCGTCAAGGCGTTCCTCCGCGCCCGGTGAGCCCCTGGGCCTGAAGCCTCACGGACCGTAGGGACACATCTTCAGCATCTGCGCGATGGGCGGGCGGCAGAGTTCCAGGAGCTGTGTCTCGTCGAGGAACGAGGACGTCCGTGCCTTGAAGAAGCAGGCCGCGGGATCATCCGAGGGCTGGGCGTACTGGCAGAGCTGGAGCGCCTGCGGGTCGGCGAGGAAGCCTTTCTCCTGCACCCGGAGGAAGCACTGTGCCGGGGTGTCTGAACGGGCACCCTGGCAGAGCTGCGCCGCGATGCTCTCACTCACCGAGCTGCCCTGGCGTGCCGCTTCGAAGCAGGAGTATTGCGACGCACCCTCGGGTGGGCCTTCCATCTGCCCCACCGCCGGAAGCCCGAGCAGCGCGGCAGCCAGTCCCCAGGCACCTCTCCAATGGCCTCGCTTCATCGTTCACCCCCCAAAGAAGGTGGGGGAGTCATGGCCCGCATGGGAGGGACGGGCGGGAAGACAGCCGCCGTGCGCCGGCCGCGTCAGTCGTGCACGGTGCGACTGTCGGCGGGCACGGCCGCCCGGTCCTTCAATCCGTAATCCCTCACGACGTGCGCCACCCGCAGGCGGTAGTCGCTGAACACGCCTTCTCGGCCTTCGCGCTGGGCTTCACGGTGGGCCTCCTGCCTCCGCCACTCCGCGACCGCCGCCTCATCGCGCCAGTAGGACAGGGACAGCAGCTTCCCCGGTGTGCTGAGACTCTGGAACCGCTCGATGGAGATGAAGCCATCAATGTCCGCCAGCAGGGGCCGCAGCTCCGCCGCGAGGTCCAGGTATCGCTGCCGATGTGCTTCGTGTGTCCAGACCTCGAAGATGACAGCAATCATTCCAGTCCTCCCAGTACGCGAGCATTGGTGGAAGCACGCCAGGTGACGGGGCCCGACAACGGTGACAGGTCCAGGCCGCTCGCGAGCACGCTCTCCGCCGCTGCCGTGGCCATCGTCGTTGCGAGCAGGGGCCCAGGGCAGGCATGCGAGCCCAGGCCGAAGGTGAAGGTCTGGCGCCGTGCGCGCCTTGGCAGGAAGGCGTCGGGTTGGGGATTCTCCAGCGGATCGCGATTCGCGGCGGCGAGCACGACGACCACGGTCTCACCGGCCTCCAGCGCCTGACCCGCGACGGTCGCTGCGGCATGGATGAAGCGTCGCGTGTTCTGGACCGGCGAATCGTATCGAGCCGCTTCCTGGACCACGTCGTCCAGCGTGCACGCACCCCGTGAGAGTTGTTCGCGCAGCCCGGGCACGCGAGCGAAGGCAAGCAGCGTCGCGCCCAGGAGTCCGGCCGTTGCTTCATACGCCTGGGTGAGCAGACCCACGGCGTTCGGGATGCGCAGGTCCTCCGAGCCATGGCTTTCAAGAAGCCGCGTCGTGAACGCGGTCCTCGCCGGGGACTGGAAGCAGGCCGCCATTCGTTCGTTCAGCCTCGCCGCACCCTCACTGCCCACAGGAGGACCTGCGACCGAGCGGACATAGGCATCCACGTCCTGCACGCTCGCCTCCAGCGTGTCTTCTGGGAAGCCCAGCAGCGACCCCAGCACGAACACGGGAAGCTGGAGTGCGGCGTCTGGCAGTCGAGACAGTGAGGGCGTTGCGAACAGCTGTGCCGCCCAGCGGCGGCTCTCCGCTTTGACCTCACCCAGCGCCTCCGGCAACGCGCGTGCAAGCGTCTGCTTCACGGCGGGGTAGGGGCCTCCGTCGTTCATCCTCACCAGCCGTCCAAAGAGGGCCCCGGCCGCGGTGCCCACCAGATGCGGAGGCACCGGCTCCGACAGTGGCCGGACCCGGCAGTGCTCGCTCGTGAGCACCGCGCGGACGGTGGCTGCATCCGCCGCGATCCATGGCCCGAAGCCGGGGACGCGGTGCAATCCGCCCTGGGCTCGAAGCTCCGCGTAGTAGGGGTATGGGTCGGGGTGGGGGACGGCCTGATACGGGTCGGTGGGCGGTGTCATCGGTCCTCGTTGCGGGGCACTCTGCTGCCGTTGCCGTGTCCGTGTGCTAGGAAATGGTTCGTCATGGACCGAACGATGAATGCAGGGCCGGACCTCACGACGCTGGCCACGGCCGTGGGTGACGCCACGCGGATCCGGATGCTGGAGCTGCTCATGGAGGGACGGGCGCTTGTCGCGAAGGAGCTCGCGTTCGGCACGGGCGTCAGCCCCGCGACGGCGACCGCGCACCTTCAGCGGCTGGAGCAGGCCCGACTGGTGCGCGCCACCCGGCAGGGACGCAACAAGGTGTTCCGGATCGCCACGCCCACCGTGGCTCGGATGGTGGAAGCGCTGATGACCGTGGCGGTCTGGGGACCCCGTGCGTCAGTGACTCCGGAACCCCTGCGTGCCGCGCGCTATTGCTACGACCATCTTGCGGGCAGATTGGGCATGGGCATCACCGACGCGCTCCTGCGGGCCGGGCACCTCTCCCTGCGTAAACGCGCGTTCGCGCTCACCCCGAGCGGCGAGGCGTGGTTCCAGGACTTCGGCATCGACCTGGAGCCCGTGCGCGAGCAGCGGCGCCACTTCGCCCACCGCTGCCTGGACTGGAGCGAGCGGCGCGACCACCTCGCGGGGGCGCTGGGCGCGGCGCTCGCCGCCCGGGTGTTCTCATTGGGATGGGTGGAGCGTCAGCCCGACTCTCGCGGCCTCATCGTCACGCCAGGAGGCCAGCGGGGGCTCAAGCGTCACTTCGGCGCGCTGTAGGCCGCGGCGTTCGCGTCCGCGCGCTCCCGGGTGCGCTGGATGGCGACGGATACCGCTTCGCCCACGATGCGAGGCAGACCGTGGGAATCCATCGCCATCAGCCCTGCCTCGGTGATGCCTCCCGGGGTCGCTATCTCCGTGATGAGGCGAGGGGTGGTGGCGCCGGGTTCGGCCAGCAGCTTCGCCGCGCCAATGAGCGTTTCCTTCGCGAGCGCCGCCGCCTCCTCCGCGTCCATTCCGTGCGCCATCGCGGCCTGGGCCAGGGTCTCCACGAAGCGGAAGACATACGCGGGGCCCGTGCCGCACACGCCCGTGCAGACCGTGAGCGCTTCCTCGGTCATCCACATGGGCCGGCCCGTCGCCGCGAAGACGGACTCGGTGGACTGCCTCGCGGCTTCCGTCGCCCGAGTCCCGGCCGATAGGGGTGTTACGCCCGCCCCCACTCGCACGGGCGTATGGGGCAGGGCGCGGATGACAGAGACGCTGGATGGCAACGCCGCTTCCAACTGCGCGAGTCGCACGTCTGCGGAGAGCGACACCACGGTCTGCCCAGGTTCCAAGGCAGGCGAGATGACCGCCATCAGGTCCCGCAGCTGCGCCTGTCGCACCGCCAGCACGACTACGGCCGCGCCCCGCACCGCCTGCGCGTTGTCCATGAGGACGTGCACACCGTGCCGGGAGCGCAATTCCTCTCCGCGCTCGGGACGGCGCACTGTGACGCGAAGGTCCGACGGACGCACATGGCCGGACCGCAACAGTCCCAGGATGAGGGCTTCGGCGATCTTGCCGCCTCCCAATAGGACGACGGGGGCGGGAATGGAGTGGGACGCCATGACTGAAGCCTAACCTCAGGTAGGCCGCCAGGAGCTCGCCAACAGAGTCTGTGATCCGGTGTTCGCGGCGGCGCACCCCTTGGCGGGGTGCGGCAATGGGGACCGACGGGATGCAGGAGCGGACGGCGGGGTGAGCCCACGAAGTGAGGCGCCCGCCCGGGGCCGGTTACCTCAAAACTTGTCCGACAGTCGGACAGGTTTTCGCCGCCCGGGGCCCCGGGGGGGAGCAATTTCATGCGTGAGCGAACTCCAGGCGAGGGCTCGGACAGAGTCGCCCGTCCGGGGCCGGCTTCCTCAAAACTTGTCCGACAGTCGGACAGGTTTTCGCCGCATGGGGCCCGGGGCCGTGCTGGTCCGACGGGTGACGTCGAGTCCATGTCAGACCCCTATGGTTGGATGGCGATGCTGGGACGAAGAGGGGATGGGGATGGTGCGAGTGGGGCGCGTGGCGGATGTGGGGGCGCAGTTTGAGCGCGGTCTTTCGCTGGGGGGACTACCGGCTCGTGCGCGGTTAGGCTCGGAATCGAAGCTGGCGCGTCTCCATGGCCTATGCCGGGACATAGCGCGCGAGGCGCTTCGGTTGATGGCAGCGCGGGGCCCGGTGGTGCGGCGGCCCATGCGCACTCGGCGCACGGTGGCCGTGGATGCGTCGTTGACGCTGGAGAAGGTGCTTCCTCCCGAGCCTTACTTCCGCGCTCGGTTCGTCAACGCGGTAGTTGCCATTCACTCAAAGCTTCACACCCACCGTGGTGCGCAGCTGCGTGTCCAGTGGCGGCACTGTCGCGGGCGGCGCGCTGTCGTAGGTGAGGTTGAAGCCGATGCCCACTGTGACGCGGGGATTGGGCGTCACCGCGAAGATCGTCTCGTTGAGCACGCGCAGGTCGGAGGGGCGGGTGACTCGCGGCTGGATGTAGACCGTCTCCACGAGGTTGATGTTCTCCATCAGCTTTATCCGTCCCAGCAGGTAGCTGGAGACTCGCGGATCCGTGTAGCGGTCTCCCGCGTCCGGCTCGCCGTCCTTACGCAGCCGCTCGTGCTCCATCATCAGCGCCACCCCGAAGGTGAGCCCCAGGCTGTCCTCGTTGAGCAGGATGAAGCGCGGTCCCGCGCCCAGCAGGATCCGGAGCTGGAGCCGGCGGAACTCGTTGTATTCGTGCTGCGCGAAGATCTCGCCCGACACCGTGTCCGTGAGCTTGCGCCGATAGCGCACGTGCTCCAGCACCTGGCTGACGATGCGCTCGCCGCTGGCGAACGAATACTCACCCCGGATGACGCCCAGCCAGACGTCGCGCTCGGAGCGCAACTGGCCCACCAGGGAGCCCCGAATGGAGAACAGCTCCGTGCTGCCCGTGCGCCAGTCGCCGCCCAGCTCGATGGCCGCGGCCGGCCCCGGCTCCGCCTTCTCGTCGAAGAGCGCCTGCACGTTGACGATCTGTGCCGCCGCGCCGCTCGCGTGGAGCAACACCACCAGCACCACCCACCCACCCGACTTCAGGAGATTCATGCATCCTTGCTGTGCCTGCTCCAGCGCTCCCGTTCAACCCTGTTGTGGGGGCTCCGGTGCGCCGGTCCAGCGCTTGACGCCAACGGTCCAGGCGGAGCATGCCTGCGCTGTTTCCCAGGCCCTTCCCCTGTCCGGAGTCCGCCCATGCAGGTCCACATCATCGATGCCTTCACCCGCACCGCCGGTGCGGGAAATCGCGCGGGCGTGGTGCTCGACGCCTCGGCGCTGGATGTCCCCACGATGCAGCGGACCGCCGCGGCTGTCAGCGCGTCGGAGACCGCGTTCCTGCTGTCCCGGCCCGGTGACGCCACTGTGCGCCTGCGCTACTTCACGCCCGTGGACGAGATCCCCTTCTGCGGCCACGCCACGGTGGCCACCTTCCACCTGCTCGCGGAGAAGGGGCTCCTGCGAAGCCCGGGGACGTACACGCTGGAGTGCCCCGGCGGCACGTTCGGCATCGAGCTGGAGCCCCAGGGCACGCGTGGGACTCGGGTGTGGATCGCCACGCCCCCGCCGCCCGCGCAGCCCAACCCCGTGGCCCTGGACGCGCTGATGGCCACGATGGGCGGGACCGCGTCGCAGGTGGACGCGTCACTGCCGGTCATCCGCCAGGGCCACCGGCTGGTGGTACCCCTCCGGCGGCTCGCGGACCTGGAGGCCCTGACGCCGCGAGGCGCGGCGATGAACGCGCTGCTGATGCCGCACGGCTTGCGCGGCGTCTACCTCTTCACCCGCGAAGCGAAGGAGGAAGGGAGCGTGGCTCAGGCGCGCTACTTCGTCCCGGGCTTCGGCATCCTGGAGGACCCCGTGACGGGCTCCGCCGCGGGACCGCTCGCGGCCTGGCTCGCCGAGCACGGGAGCCTTCGCCTGCCGGAGCACGGCGGCACGGTGTCGAGTCGCATCGAACAGGGCGACACGCTCGGCAAGCCGGGCCGCATCGACATCCAGGTCACCGGCCGACCAGGCCACATCGAGCGCGCCCGCGTCGGTGGAGTGGCCCTCACCGTGATGGACGCCACGCTGCTCGCATAGCGAGGCTCACGCGCATGACGGACCGCGGTGCCGGGCCCCTTGATGGCCTCGCCGCGCACCTCCAGGTTCGAGGTTGGGATGATTCCATCCCCGCTTGAGTGACCGGTGCGGTCTGGCGGCCAGTTGCCAGCCGGCTCCACCGGGGGAGGACGTCATGGCAACCGACAACAGGAACCCAGGCGCGCAGGGGGGACCCTCCTCCTCGCCCGTCATGAAGAACGCCCAGACCGAGGTGCCGAGCGCCACCTCGCCGGGACAGGACCCGAGGACGGGCGCTGGCATCAGCCGCCGCGAGTCGCAGGCACCGGCCATCGGCAGGGAAGCCGCGCCCGTGAGTCCGTTCGGGCTGCTGCGCCGGATGATGGAGGACATGGACCAGCTCGTCTCCGGCTTCGGAGGCCGGGGCCTCACCGCCCGGAGCGGCCTGCTGGACGAGGGCCTCTGGTCACCGCAGGTGGACGTGCTGGAGCGGAACGGAAACCTCATCGTGAAGGCCGACCTGCCAGGAATGCGGCGGGAGGACATCCACGTCGAGGTGCTGAAGGATCTGCTCGTCATCGAAGGCGAACGCTCCTTCGAACTGGAGGAGGAAGAGGAGGCCGAGGGCATCTGGAGCCTGGAGCGCAGCACCGGTCTGTTCCGCCGCGTCATCCCGCTTCCGGAAGGCATCGACACGGAGTCGATCCAGGCGAACTTCGAGAACGGCGTCCTGGAGGTCTCCCTGAGGCTTCCGGAGGCGCTGCCCCAGGGCAAGCGCATCGAGGTGAAGGGGGGCTCGCGCGAGCAGGCCCGCCGGATGACGCGCGGCAAGCCCATCCACTGAGGGAGGGGCACGCGGATCAATGCGTGTGCCGGCGGCCCTCGTCTTCCACGACGGCCGCCGCCACCTTCTCCGCCGAGTCGCGCAGCTCCGCTTCGGCTGGTGAGTGCCAGGACTCGAAGGCGAACAGCTTCCGCATCAGCTTCCCGGCCTGATAGCCGGGGCGCAGTCCGATGGCGTCGAACATCCAGGACAGTGCTTCGTCCGCGAAGGTGTACCAGGACTCCTCGCAGCCCGTGGCGTCGATGGTGAGGTTCATCGTGGTGACGATTCCATCCGCCAGCGCCAGCGTCCGGATGTCATTGTCGCCGGGGCCGGACGGCAGGTCCCGCTTCAGCGCCTGGAAGTGGGTATCCAGCTTGAACAGCCATTCGCGCGACTGCTCGAGCGCGTTGATGATGAGCTGGATGTTGTATTCCACGCTCATGTTCGGGGTGGGCTTCTGTCTGAAGAAGCGGTGGCACCAGCAGTAGCCGCCGAAGCTCTCATTGCCCAGATACAGACCCGTCTCCGTGTACCAGGGGCCCAGGTTCTGGTTGAGCATCCGCTGGATGTGCTTCGCCATCGTGTCGTGCTGCTCGTCCGTGAGCTTGCGCGTCCCCGGGGGCACGCGCGGCGCCAGGTATTCGCGCAGCAACCGGATGAGCTTCTCCGGGTCGTACCCCTCCAGGCTGTCACGGATGCGCAGCCAATGCCCCAGGGCCGAACGGGTCATACGGCCACTTCCGCGACCCGCGCCGCGGCGTCCCGGAGGACCTCCGGGGGCGGCGCGATCCAGGACGTGAAGTTGAAGGCCGTGTCCAGCTGCTCCTGCGTGGCACCCGACAAGGGCAGTCCCATCGCCTCGATGCACCACGACATGGCGTCCTGCGCGACCTGGTACCAGGTCTCCTCGCAGGACGTCGTCTCCGCCGTCAGGTCCACGGTCCGCACCAGCCCTTCCGCGAGCGCCTTCGCCCGGAGAGCCTTGTCGTCGGCCGCCAACTCGAGCTGACGCCGCGCGCCCTGATACACGCCGTCCAGCGCGTACAGAAACGAACGGATCCGCTCCAGCGCCTCCAGCATGAGCTGGATGTTCGCATCCACGTCCATCGTCCGATGCGGCGGGTTCTGGTTGAAGAACGAGTGACACCAGCAATAGCCCCCCAGCACTTCATTGCCCAGGGGCAGGCCGCTCTCGATGTACCAGGGCCCCAGCTCGGCCTGGAGCAGGTCCTTCACGGCGTTCTGCGCCTGTTTGAGCCGGCTTGCGTGGATGCTTCCGGACCGAAGGGGGGCCAAGGCCTCCCTCAGCCGGGACGCCAGCGCTTGCGGTGCGTAGGCATCCAGGCTGTCGCGGATGCGGCGCCACGTGAAAGCCGAAGCGTCACTGCTCATTCAGGCACCTCGTTGCGGCACGGGGCGTCCGGCCCCGCGATGGTCCGGGCCAGCAGTCTCGCCAGCCGTGTGTAGTTCACCGCGTCCCCCGGGCGCTTGGGCCACAGCACCACGGGCGCCAGCGGTGGCGTGGGCAGCCGGCCCCGGCGCAGCATGTATTCCAGCCACAGCCTTGCCGCGCGGGCGTTGCCGTCAGGGAAGGGGTGGAAGAAACAGAGGTCCAGATACAACCGCGTGGCATGCGCCACGGGATGACGTTTTTCCCGTGCGTCCGCTTCCACCTTGTCGCGGAAGGCCGCCTCCAGGCCGGGCGCTTGCGCATAGCGGTGCTCGCCACCGCGCGCGAAGGCGTCCCCGGTGCGAAAGCCCGTGGGCGCGCCCAGGAGCTCCGCCTGGACCTCCACCATCCGGGCGAAGGTCAGCGGCTCGCCCAGGTCCGCGAGCCGCCGCACCCGGGCCAGGGCCCGCTCGAAGCGCTCCGTCCGCGCCGTTCCCTGGGTTTCATGGGCCGGTGCGTCATGACGGTGCAGGAAGTCCTCCTGGGCCCCTGTCTCCCGGAAGGGCTGGCGCGCCGCCGCCGTCAGGTCCGCCCGGAGCGCGGGCAGCGCCCAGTCCAGGGCGAGTGTGGCCTCCCGGTGGGGCGCGAGCTGCTCGGTGGAGGACGGGGCATTCACTCGGGATCCGGGACGAAATGGGGGGCGGAGAGCCCAGCATGGCCGGGGCCGGGTGACAAACACCCCGGGCGATAAGGCCCTCCCGTGGGTCACGGAGTGGAGCCTTGGCTCACAATTGCGTAAACAGGTCGTTCTCGCAGCAGGGAGAAGGCACTGAATGAAGACGTTCCTCGTGGTCAACCCGCGCAGCGCCAACGGGCAGACGGGGAAGCGATGGGTGGAGATCTCCGCGCAGGTGGGCAAGGTGCTCGGCGACTTCGGGTACGGCTTCACCAGCGGCGGCATGGATGCGGCGCGTCTGGCGCAGCAGGCCATCGATGACGGTTTTGAGTGCATCGTCGCGGTGGGCGGCGACGGCACCCTCAACGAGGTCACCAACGGCTTCTTCCGCGACGGACAGGTCATCAACCCCCGGGCCACGCTGGGCCTGTTGCCCCGAGGCACGGGCGGCGACTTCCGCCGCACCTTCGGGTGGGACCTGGAGCTGACGTCCGCGCTGGAGCGGCTGCGCACGGAAACCACCGAGCCCTTCGACGTGGGGCGGCTGGAGTTCACCGACAACGACGGCAAGCCGGCCACGCGCTTCTTCGCCAACATCGCCTCGTTCGGCGTGAGCGCGGTGGTGGCCCGCGAGGTGAACCAGGGCAGCAAGGCGCTGGGCGGCAACCTGAGCTTCATGTGGGGCACCGTGAAGGGCCTCATCAAGTACCAGGAGCAGCAGGTGCGCCTCACGGTGGACGGCGGCGAGCCGGAGACGGTGAGCGTCACCGCGGTGGCCGTGGCCAACGGCCGCTACTTCGGCAGCGGCATGTTCGTGGCGCCCGACGCGGTGACGCACGACGGCCTCTTCGACGTCACCATCTGGTCCAACTACGGCCTGTCCGACTTCGTCCTCAAGTCCAAGGGCGTCTACAACGGCGACCACGTCACCTGGAAGGGCACGCGGAGGCTGCGCTGCCGCACCATCCACGCCGAGTCGCTGACGGGCGACGTGTTCCTGGACGTGGACGGCGAGACGCCGGGCCGGTTGCCCTGCACCATGACGCTGTTGCCGGGCGCCATCCGCCTCAAGGTGTAGCGCCGGAGCGGGGCGAGCGCCGCGCGTCCTCCACGGGCGCGCCGGCGCCAGACGAGGCGGGCGTGGGGCGGTACCAGCTCGTCTGTCCAATCAGGTGCCGCGTGAAGCCGTCCTCCACCAGGGGCGAGGCCTCCGCGGCGCCCAGCACCAGGTAGCCGTCCGCGTGGAGCATCCGCCGCACGCGGGCGAGCACCGCGCGCCGGGTGGGCGCGTCCCAGTAGATCATCACGTTGCGAAGGAAGACGAGATCCACGGGCGCTTCCAGCGGGAAGTCCTCCATCAGGTTGAGCGGCCGGAACTCCACCGGCTTGCGCACCTGTTCACTCAGCCGCCACCCGTCGCGCTCCTGGTGGAAGTAGCGCTGGCGCAGTTCGGGCGTCAGGCCCCGGTGAATCTCCTTCGAGTCGTAGCGGGCCTCGCAGGCGCGGACGATGGCGCGGGTGGAGAAGTCCGTGGCGAGGATGCGCACCGTCCATCCGGTGATGAGCAGTCCGGCCTCGGCCAGCGTCATCGCGACGCTGTAGGGCTCCTGACCGTAGGCACATGCCGCGCACCAGATGCGCAGCGTCCGCGTGCGGATGCGCCTGGCCAGCAGCGTGGGCAGCACCGTGGTTCGCAGGGCCTCGAAGACGGGCGCGTCGCGGAAGAAGGCCGTCTCGT
This sequence comes from Corallococcus sp. AB038B, assembly GCF_003668955.1. NCBI lineage: Bacteria > Pseudomonadati > Myxococcota > Myxococcia > Myxococcales > Myxococcaceae > Corallococcus > Corallococcus sp. AB038B. Next base: position 464,381 of record NZ_RAWO01000002.1, read on the forward strand.
GGTTGGCCAGCGCTTCCGCCAGGCGCTGGTGCAGCGGACTGCCCTCCGGCTGCGAGCGCAACCGCGAGACCAGGGAGGAGAGGTCCGGCAGCCGCTCCTCGCGCATGAGGGGCGTGAGCCGCGTCTCCACCAGCGCGTGCGTGTCGGGCTCCAGCACGAGCCCGGAGCGGCGCAGCACGCGCTGCCGCAGGTACGCGAAGTCGTCGGGAAGCAGGGACATGTTCAAGTCCTCCGTCCGCGCGGATCCACGCGCCGCGCCAGCTCCAGGGCCAGCGCATCCAGGGGCACCACGGCATCCGCGAGCCCCGCCTGCTCCACCGCACCCGGCATGCTGCCGACGACGCAGCTGGCCTGGTCCTGCACCACCACTTGACCGCCTGCCTCGTTCACCCGCCGGCAGCCGCGCAGCCCGTCCTGGCCCATGCCGGTGAGCACCACCGCCAGCGCCCCCGCGCCGTACACCTCCGCCGCGGAGCGGAAGAGCAGGTCCACCGCCGGACGGCACGCGTTCTCCGCCGGCCCCTGGTGCGTGAGCAGCCGCACGCCCGTCGCATCCCGGCACACTGCCAGGTGGAAGTCGCCGGGAGCGACCCACACCTCGCCCGCATTCACGGATGCGCCCGTCACTGCCTCTCGCACGGTGAGCGGCGTCACGCCCTGCAACCGCTCCGCGAGCAGCCGGGTGAAGAGGGGCGGCATGTGCTGCACGATGAACACCGGCACCGGCAGGTCCGACGGCAGCGCGGACACCAGGCGCACCAGCGCGCCCGGGCCTCCCGTGGACGCGCCGACGACGATGGCCTCCACCCGCGCGGGCACTCGCGGCCTGGGCTGCGGCTCGCGCGTCACCAGTGGAGGCGAGGGCGTCGCGGACGGCGTGCGCACGTTCAGCGCCTTGAGCTTGCGCACCAGTTCGTCCCGCACTGCCTCCACGGTGATGTTCATCCCGCCCGCGGACGTGGGCTTCGTCACGTAGTCGCGGGCCCCCAGCGCGAGCGCCTCCAGGGTCAACACACCCGCGCGTTCGGTGAGCGCGCTGAACATCACCACGGGCAACTCCGGGGCACGTTGGCGCAAGAGCTTCAGCGTCTCCAGCCCGTCCAGCTCCGGCATCTCCAGGTCCAACAGCACGACGTCCGGCTGGAACTGCTCCACCTTCGCCAGGGCGATGCGGCCATTGGGCGCGGTGGCGACGACCTCCAGGCCCGGCGCCGCGCCCAGCAGCAGCGACACCTGACGCCGCACCACGGCCGCGTCGTCGACCACGAGGACCCGGATGGCGTTCATTCGCACCCGCTTCACCGCGCCGCGTGCGCGACCGGGCAGCGGCCCGCTGGGGCGCTGGCGGCCCGCTCTCCATACACCTCGTGGCGCGGCCGGCTCGCGAGGATGGCGCTGGCGCCCCAGTCCGTCACGCGGTGGAAGGCCTCGGACGCGACGAAGGCGTCGAAGCCCTCGCGGCTGTGCCACTCGGAGACGATGAGGTAGCGCCCCGGCGCTCCCACGCTCTTGAACAGCTCCGTGTGAGCGTGCGTCGGCAGCTTGCGCATCGCCTCCAGCACGAGCGCGAACTTCCGCTCGAAGGCGTCCGCCTTGCCCTCACGCACTTCGTAGTTCATGCCGATGGTGACCATCCGTCACCTCCTTGTCCGTGTTTCATTCGAGCCAGACCCGGACACGCCGGCGGCCCTCATCCAGGTGGAACAACTCCGACGGCCGCAGACCCGCCGCGACCGCCGCGATACCAATGGCCGCAGGATCCACGCCCCGCGCCGCCAGCTTGCGAGGCAGGTCCTCCGGCAGCAGATCCTCCAGGTGCGCCGTCACGTCCGCGCGGAAGGTGAGCGCGACGCGCGTGCGCCCTCCTTCCGTCACCTGGACCTTCAGGTAGCGCGCGGTGCCCTCCACGGGAGCCGCCGGCGGCGATGGCGGAGGTAGTAGCGAAGGCGCGCGGGCCTCATCCAGGAGGGGTCCCCAGGCGATGGGCGCATCCAGCACGTCCAGGTGGCGCACCAGTCCATGGAACGCGCGCAGGACGAACAGGAGCGACGCGGGCCCCGCAGCGCGGAAGTTCCAGCGGTGCGGCCCCAGCGCCTCGGTGAGCCGCTCGCCCAGCCGCCAGCTTCGCGCGTGGAAGGGACGGTCCAGGAGGAAGGGCTCCAGCAGCACGCGGCTGACGGCGGGCAGTGTCTCCGCCATGGGCTCCAGCAACTCCGGCGCGAAGCCCAGCATCACCCACGCGGACAGGAGTTGATCCGGGCGCGGCGGAGTGCTCGGACACTTGAGGAGCGAGATCAACCGCCCCAGCCCCACGGACAGCTCCGGCGGCAGTGGCTTCACACAGCCGAAGTCGAGCACTCCCAGCACGGGCTTGCCGTCCGCTCCCCGCGACACGCGGTAGTTGCCCGGGTGCGGATCCGCGTGGAGCGCGCCCCACGTGAAGCAGCCGTGGAGGAACAGGCGCACCAGCGTCGTGGACAGCGCGCGGCGGTCCGCTTCGCTCCAGCGCCAGCCCTCCGCGAGCGACTCGCCCTCCACCCACGTCATCACCAGCAGGTCTTCCCGCGTGAGCTCATCCACCGGTACGGGGATGACGACGCCCGGCACCTCCGCCATGCGAGTGCCCGCGTCCTGCAGGGCCTGGGCCTCGTGGCGATAGTCCAGCTCGCCCTGGAGCATGCGGGCCAGCTCGTGGCGGTAGGCAGACAGGTCCAGCTTCCCGCGCCAGCCTCCCAACGGGGCGGCCAGCCACCCCAGCGCCCGCAAATCATCCCGCACGGCCTCCGCGATGCCCGGGTGCCGCAGCTTCACGGCCACGGTGCGCCCGTCATGCAGCACGCCCCGGTGCACCTGGCCCAGCGACGCGGCGATGCCCGTGCCCTCCAGCGACTTGAACACCTCCCGCCACGGACGGCCCAACCGGCGGGACACCTCCGCCAGCGCGGCCTCCGGGTCGAGCGGGGAGGGCGCCTCCGCGAGCGAACCGAACCCCGGCGTGTCCGCGCCCAGCTCCGCGAGCGTGAGCACCTGCCCCACCTTCTGGGGCAGGCCCCGCAGTCCGAGGAGACGCTCGGTCAGCTCCTGCCGCGCGCGCTCCACGTCCTGGGGCCGGGACCCCCGCCGCAGGCGCGTGGAGGCACGGGCCACCTGGCCCAGCTCCCACCACCGCTTCAATCCGGTTCGCACGTGTCGTGGCTCCCTGTGTCTGACGCCGCCCGCGCTACTTCGTCCGCGTCTGCTTGTCGGAGGTGTCCACCTGCACGACCAGCCGTTGCAGCGACTGCGCCATGTGGGCCAGCTCCACCGCCGAGCGCTGCGTGCTGCCCGCGCCCTCGGTGGTGCTGCGCGCGGCCTCCGCCACGGCGGCCATGTTCTCGGAGATCTGCTGGCTGCCCTTGGCGGCCTCGCCCACGTTGCGGAGGATCTCCCCCGCGGTGGCCGTCTGCTCCTCCACGGAGGAGGCGATGGACGTCTGCAACTCGTTGATGCGGCCGATGGTGGCGCCAATCTCCAGGATGGCGTTGACCACCTCCTCGGTGTCGCCCTGGATGCTGCCGATCTTCTGGCCAATGTCCTCCGTGGCGCGGGCCGTCTCGCGCGCCAGCTCCTTCACTTCGTTGGCCACCACCGCGAAGCCCCGGCCCGCCTCACCGGCGCGCGCCGCCTCGATGGTCGCGTTGAGCGCCAGCAGGTTCGTCTGCTGCGCGATGGAGGTGATGACCTTGATGACCTTGCCGATCTCCTGGCTGCTCGTGCCCAGCTTGCCGACGACGCTGGACGTGGAGTCCGCGAGCTTCACCGCGGAGGACGCCACCTTGGCGGCGGCGCTCGCGTTGCGCGCCACCTCGCGGATGTTCGCGTTGACCTCCTCCATGCCGGACGCGACGCTCTGCACGTTGCGGCTGACCTGTTCGGCGCCAGCGGACACCTGGGTGGCCTGCGCCGCGGTCTCCTGCGCGTTGCTCACCATCTGCTGGCTGACGCTGGACAGCTCCTGCGACGACGCGGCGAGCGTCTGCGAGTGCTGCGTCACCTCCTGGAAGATGCCGCGCAGGGTGGTGTCCAGATCCTTCTCACGCTGCTGCACGGCGAGCTTCTCCGTGATCAGCTCCCACGTCACCATGGGCCCCAGGTAGCGGCCCTGGCCGTCGTACACCGCCGTCACCAGCAGGTCCGCGGTCTCCGGCCCAATGGGGATGTTCGCGCGCACCGGCAGGTTCTTGTCGTTGGCCAGGATCTTCCGCTGGTACGCCACGTCCTTGTGGAAGACGTCGATGGGGGCACCCAGCACCCGGTCCGCGGCGATGGGCAGGTGCTTCTCCACGCGCTGCAACAGCCGGCGCGAGGCGGGGTTCAGGTAGACGATCTTCAGGTCCAGGTCGGCCACCATCACGCAGGTGGGCGCGTTCTCCATCATGGCCCTGAGGCGCGCCAACTCCGTGTCCGCGCGCTGTTGATCCGTGACGTCCGTCCACGTCACCACGTAGCCGGTGAGCGCTCCACCCCGGCCCGAGATGCCGTCAATGCGCGCCTTGAGCAGGGCAGCGCCCACCGCGAAGTGGGCTTCGTGCGGCAGCGACGACGGGTCGCTCAGCCGCTCTTCTTCAAGGCGAATCTGGTGCTCGAAGTGGGCGAGGAAGTCTCCGCCCGCGTCCCCCGCGCTGTCGCGGAAGGCGGCCGTCTGGCTGATGCGCTCGATGGCCTCCGAGGAGGACGCGTTCGAGAAGACGATGGCCAGGTCCGGGTCCAGGATGAACAGGTTGACGCTCGCCGCGTCCAGCACCGCCTCGCTCAGGGCGCCTTCGAGCGGCGTGGGCGCGCGGCGGCGCGAGGACCGGGGCGCGGGCACGGACACCGTGGCGACCCGGCGTCCCTCCGTCCGGGAGGCACGCGCCGGAGCACGCTTCACGGCGGCGGTCCGGGAGGAGGCCTTCTTGACGGGCCTGCTCACGATGTCGTCCTGCAAGGTGCCCACGGCGGACAGCAACTCGCGGGCGACGGGGCCCGGCACGTCCAATTCATCCAGCACGGTGGCCAGGTGCTCTGCGATGCGCCCGAAGTGATGGGGCTTGAGCTCCATGCGCGCGTGCACGTCGCGCATGGACGGGCCCTTGTAGACGGCCGGCCCACCCAGGTGCTGGGTGAGGAACGCGACCATCTGGCGCTGCAGTTGGAGCATGTCCGCGCGGCGGAAGTAGGGCTTGAGCAGCGCGTCCGTCATCACCCGTGCGTAGAGCTTCTGCACGGCGGCCGTCAGGGGGGCCTTGCCGCCCAGGCGCTGGAAGAGGGTGGTTTTCACGGCGGGCGCGGTCGGGCGGGCCATCAGCGGGACTCCTGGGGAAGCACGGGGAAGGAAGGGGAGGCGGAAGCGCTGGACGCAGGCGAGAGCCCGTCCACAACCGCGTCCGCGGACAACACGAGCAGCAGCCGGTCCGGCAGCGCATGGACACCCAGCAGGAACGGGCGCAGCGGCCCGCGCAGGTTGTCCGGCAGCGGCGCCAGGTCCGACTGTTCGAAGGGGAGGATGTCGCCAATGGCATCCACGCGAAGGCTCACCGCGCCTTCGTCGCCGCGCAGGACGACGTGGGGCGCGTCCGCGGGGGCGGTGCCTTCGGGCAATTCCAGACGGCGGCGCAGGTCGATGGCGGGGACGATCTGTCCGCGCAGGTTGAGCAGCCCCGCCACTTCCGGAGGCGCGCCGGGGACGCGCGTGAGCGGGGGCGGCAGGAGGATTTCCTGCACGCGTTCGATGTCCAGACCGAACAGGTGGTCGCCCACCTGGAACGAGCACAGCTGACGGAAGGCGCTCATGGCGCACCGCCTGTCAGCAGCTCCGGGTGCACGGCGCGCACGGTGCCCTCCACGTCCAGGAACTCGGTGGCCCGGGCCTGCACCACCATGGAGCCCAGCACGCCCGGGCGGCGCGTCTCCCACTGGAGCGCGAGCTCCACCTCCGCGACGTCGAGGATGGCGTCCACCACCAGCCCCACGCGCGTGTCCGCGTGCTGGGTGACGACGACGGACAGCGACTCGCCCAGGGCGACCTGGATGTGTTGCGCCATCCGCTCGGTCGCGCCGGGCCTGGCCTCCAGCACGGACGCCACGCGCACCAGCGGCAGCAGCTGCCCGTGGTAGCGCGCCATCTCCATGCCTCCGCTCAGCCGCTCGATGTCCGACGCGGGCAGCTCCTCCAGCCGGGCCACGCGCGACAGCGGGATGGCCACGCGGCCCTCCGCGCCGTTGCGGCACAGCAGCACGCGCTCGCGCGGCTCCTCCGGCGCAGGGGCTTCCGCGGCGGCCTCCGGAATGACGACCTGGGCCTGCGCCTCGGTGACCATGCCCGCGCGGCGGCCCAGACCCATGGCATCCAGGATGAGCGCCACGCGCCCGTCGCCCAGCACCGTCGCGCCCGCGTAGCAGGCCAGCCCCTTCAGGTGCTTCCACAGCGGCTTGACGACGATCTCTTCCGTGTCGTGGATGGCGTCCACCCACAGCCCGAAGGTGCGCTCACCGGCCTGCAGCACGACGACGGTGGCGCCCTCGTCCAGGTCCGGCATCGCCGGCCCCACGCCCAACTCGGCGGCGAGCACCACCAGCGGGAGCAACTCCCCGCGCAGCCGCAGGACGCACGCGCCCTGGATGCGGGTGATGTCCCTGCGCGCCTGGGCCGGCTCCAGGAACACCACCTCCCGCAGGGAGGCCTGCGGCAGCGCGTAGCGGTCTCCCCGGCAAGTGACGAGCAGCGCCGGGATGATGGCCAGGGTGAGGGGAATCTTCAGGGTGAACGTCGTGCCCTGACCGGGCCGGCTGTGCACCTCCACGGTGCCGCCAATGCGCTCCACCTGCGAGCGCACCACGTCCATGCCCACGCCCCGGCCGGACAGCGACGTGACGCGCTCCGCGGTGCTGAAGCCCGGCATGAAGATGAGCATCATCGCGTCCGCGTCCGCCATCCGCGCCGCCTGGTCGGCCGTGAGCAGGCCGCGCTGCACCGCGACCTGCCGCACGCGCTGCACGTCGATGCCCGCGCCGTCGTCGGACATGCCCAGGTGCACGAGCCCGCCCTCGTGCGACGCGCTCAGCGTCAGGCACCCCACGGGCGGCTTGCCCGCGGCCATGCGCTGCTCGGGCGTCTCCACGCCGTGGTCCACGGCGTTGCGCAAGAGGTGGGTGAGCGGATCATGCAGCGCCTCCACCAGCGTCTTGTCCAGCTCCGTGTCCGCGCCCTGCAATTGCAGACGCACCTGCTTGCCGCACCCGTGCGCCAGCTCGCGCACCAGCCGGGGGAAGCGGTTCCACACCTGGCCCACCGGCTGGAGCCGCGTCTTCATCACCACCTGCTGCACCTGGGTGGTGACGACGTCCAACCGCTGCGACGCCGTGACCAGCTCCGCGCCCGGCGTGGGCGAGGCCGCGCATTGGAGGATGCGGTTTCGGGCCAGCACCAGCTCGCCCATCAGGTTCATCAACCGGTCCAACAGCGCCACGTCCACGCGCAGCTTGGAGTCCACCCCGGTCGCGGCGCCGCGCCAGGGCACGGCGCCCGGAGGCGTCAGGGGCTCGGACACCTCCAGCGGCGCGGAGCCCGCCGCCGCGCCCGCCATGCGAGCGAGCAGCGCGGAGTGGTCCACCGCGGGCTCCAGCCCTGTCGCCTCGATGTGCTCCAGCGTCCCGCGCGCCGCGTCCGCCGCCGCCAGCAGCGTGGACACGCGCTCGCGGTCCAGCACCAGGCGCCGGTCGCGCGCCAGGCCGAGCATCTCCTCGGCGGCGTGCATCAGCGCTTCCAGGCGGCTGAAGCCCAGGAAGCCGCAGGTGCCCTTCACGGTGTGCAGGGCCCGGAACAGCTGCGCCAGCAACGGCTGCGAGCCCGGCCGCGCCTCCAGCTCCAGCACCGTCGCCTCGATGCTCTGCACGTGCTCGCGGGACTCGAGGAGGAACTCCCGCATCACGTCGTCCCAGCCCGGAGTGTCACCCACGGACAGGACGCTCCCGGACGGAAGTCCACATAGACTGTATGTGTTTGATGAGACGGATTTGTCTGGCGCTGCCCATGGGCAACGGCCCCCCCGACCCACAAGACTCCGGAGTCGAAGGACCAGCATCCCCCAAAGTCAACGGCGTGAAAGCTGTCCCAGAGGGAAGGCGCCCTGATCAGAAGAACAGGCGGAGCAGGTCGTATCGCGTCTCCGCGCCCAGCTTCCGGAGCAGGTTGGCCTGGTGGAATTTCACAGTGCGCTCGGTAATCCCTAACACGGTCGAGATGTCGGTGGGCGAGCGGCCGAGCGCGAGATAACGCAACACATCGCCTTCCCGCTCGGACAGCCGCGCGGCGTTCGCCATGCGCCGCACCTTCGCCTCGAAGAGACCGCTGAGTGTTTCATCACCGATGGTGTGGACGCTGACGCGCGCGGTGCCAGCGCTCGTGGGCGTGGCGGTGATGACCTCATAGCCCTCCGCGTGCTCGGAGGCCTGCCGCACGATGGTGTGTGGCCAGGAGGAGGGCGCCGCCATCGTCAGCGGGCAGTCCAGGCAGGGCGCGTCGCGGTGCGCGAAGGCGCCGAAGCACGGCCGGCCCACCAGCTCCTCCTGCCGCGCCTCCCCGGACGTCCACACCGCCTTGAGCGTCCCGAATGACGACAGCTCGGTGGAGATTTCGTAGCTCAGGTCCCGGCGAGGCCCGTGGTCCCGGGCCGGCTCCGGGACGAAGGTGCGCTCGGGGACGAAGAGGGGCGGAGCGGTGCGCGTGACGATGGCCACCAGCCGCAGGGGAGGGCGGCCCACGGCGGCCACGTCCAGCTCCACCGGCAGCCGCTCGCCGTCGCGCGTGAGCACCTCTGTCTCCATCCGCGTCTCGGCGCTGGTGAAGATGGCCCGCAGCGCTTGTCCCACCTCGCGTCCGTGCTCGCTCGGCGTGCAGACATCCGTCCAGCGGCGCCCCAACAACTCCTCGCGGGGCCGGCCCAGCAGCGACGTGAACGCGCCGTTCGCCAGCTCGATGCGGCCGCGCCGGTCCATCACGACGATGGGGCGTGTGTCCCGCTCCGCGAGCAGCGATGCGGTCAACGACCAGTCCATGAGGCCCCCCGGCCGTTGCAATCCTGTCCAAGCTTTACAGTGTTAATGCTGAATTGCTTGGTTTGGATATCTTACAGCGAGGCGACTGCGTTTGCATTTGGACGAACGTCCAATCACATACCGTCGTGCCTGGAGGAGACTGTCCGTGCGTGCCCGTTTGCCTGGGGGGCGTGCCGGAAACCTGGAACGTCCCCCTGAATCGAGGCAACCTGCTGCATCGCCTGGGCCTGGGGATTACTCCCTGGGTTTCCCCGCCGTCCCCAACGAGGGAGAGGAGCTGCACGCATGAGCGCACCGCAACGACCCGCGCAGTTCGACCTCTTCACGGGCGCGGTGGAGGAGCCACCCGCGTCGCCGCGGCGCAGGACCCAGCCGGTGGGACCCGCCGAGCCGTCCGACGGCCTGCGCATGTTGGGCGAGCAGCTCCCGCGCGGCGTCTACCTGGGCACGTCGTCATGGACCTTCCCGGGTTGGAACGGGCTCGTCTACGACCATGAGGCCAGCACGACCCAGCTGGCGCGCGAGGGCCTGTCTGCCTACGCGCACCACCCGGTGCTGCGCACGGTCGGCATCGACCGGACGTTCTACGCACCGGTGCCGGCCGCGACCTTCGCTGAGTACGCGCAGCAGGTGCCGGACGGCTTCCGCTTCCTGGTGAAGGCCCACGAGGCCTGCACGTTGGCGCGCTTCCCCGTGCACGAGCGCTACGGCGCGCACCGGGGGCAGGTGAACGAGCGCTTCCTCCAGGCGGCCTACGCCGTGGACCACGTGGTGGCGCCGTTCCTGGAGGGGCTGGGCGACAAGGCCGGGCCGCTCGTCTTCCAGTTCCCGCCGCAGGACCCCGCGGCGCTGGGGGGCGCGGGCCGCTTCGTGGAGCGGCTGCACGCGTTCTTCTCCGCGCTGCCCCGGGGACCGCTGTACGCGGTGGAGGTGCGCAACGAGGAGCTGCTCACGGAGGGCTTCGCGCAGGCGCTCGCGGACACGGGCGTGAGCCCGGTGCTCGCGGTGTGGGCCCACATGCCGCCCGTCGCGCGGCAGGCGAAGCTCACGCGCGCGTTCGAGGCCCGCGCCGTGGTGGTGCGATGGATGCTGCCGCCGAACCTCGGCTACGAGGAGGCCTATGCCCGCTATGCGCCCTTCAACCAGCTGGTGGACGAGGACGTGGGCACCCGCGACGTGCTGGCCCGTGTGTGCATGGCGGCGGTGCGACGCGAACGTCCCGTCTTCGTGACGATCAACAACAAGGCGGAAGGGAGCGCCCCGCTGTCCGCCGTACGGCTCGCGGAACGCGTCGTGTCACACAAGGAGGAGGGCGGCCAGAGAGGCGCCGTTCACGCAACATGACTTGCGCGCGAGCACGGCGCTTGCTTACGTGAATGCTCATGATGGTGATGACCCTGGCCGCGCTGTTGATGCAGATGACCGCCTCCGGTGGAGCCGGCTCGGAGGGCAAGCGTGCGGGCAACCATCACGACCCGGCTGGCGAAAGCCACCCGCGAGCGGTGAAGGAAGACATCTCCTCGCTCAAGGGGGAGATCACCAGCCTCAAGGAAGAGTTCCGGCTGGCGCGCGAGCGTCAGCGCCTGGCGGCCGAGGAGAAGAAGCGCCAGGAGGAGGCACGCTACGGTGTCACGCCGAAAGCCACTCCCGCCCCTGCCGCCGGAGGGTCCGGAGCCTCCGCCCACACCCGATGAGCTGGGAGGCGAGCTGGGAGCGGTAGAAATTCCGGTCGATGGAAACCTCGACCTGCATCTCTTCCAGCCTCGCGACGTGAAGGACCTCGTCACCGAGTACCTCTGGGCCTGCCGCCAGAAGGGCGTGCTCGACGTGCGCATCATCCACGGCAAGGGCACGGGCGCGCTGAGGCGCACCGTGCAGTCCCTGCTGCCCACGCTGCCGGAAGTGGAAGGCTTCCAGTCAGCCTCCGAAGCGGACGGAGGCTGGGGCGCGACGTGGGTGCGACTCAAGCCCCTGTGACGGGGCTCAGGACAGCCAGAAGTACGCGGACGCGATGAGGGTGCGCTTCTCCGTCACGCGCGCCTTGTTGGCCAGCTCCGCCATCTGCCGGTCCTTGGAGGCGTAGCGCTTCTCCTCCTCGTTGCGCAGCGACGCCAGCTTGCGGCGGTAGTCGCGCTCCTGCCGGTCCGAGTGCGCCCGGGCCTTCGCGCGCTCCGCGACGTCCTCGATACCGGAGACTTCCTTGCGCGCGTCGAACCATGCCTGACGGGCGGACTCCACCACCTCGCGGGACTCCATCAGGCAGTCCTCGACGTAACGGTCCGCGCGCTCCTTGGCCTTGTCCAGCTCCAACGCGTTGCGCCGTTCCGCGGCCCGAATCAGCTCATCCTTGGCGGTCATGAGCGACTGCTCTTGCATGAGCTGGACCGACACCGGCGCGGGCTGACGGCGCTTCTCTTCCTTGGCGTCGAGCTTCGTGAAGTGGACGCCGTCCGTCAGCGGCAGGGCGCGGAAGCCGCCGTCCCGGTCCTTCACCAGCACCAGGTGGACCAGCTTCTCCTCCGGCTTGAGGCCCGTCGTCTCGAACTTGTAGACGAACCACCAGCCCTCGCTGCCGGCCAGTCGCGCCAGCCGTGAGGGCAGGCCCGCCGCGTCCAGCTGCAGGTAGCTGACGGTGTCCTGGGTGCGGTCGCGCACCGCGTAGGCGGCCTTGGCCACCTGGAGCCGTCCGGAGGTGCGGCTGCCCAGCACGGAGCCGGTGAGCGCCCTTGCCTCCTGCTGGCGCTTGGCCACGACCTCCTTGGCCGCGTCTCCCGCCACGCGCAGCCGGCGGCGCACGTCGCCGTCGAAGCGCTCCAGCACCACCGAGCGCATCGACGTCATGCGCTGGTTGATGGTGCCCTCCAGCTCCTCGCGCAGCTTGTCGAAGGCGACGTTGATGTCCTTCGGGTCGCGGCAGGACTGGTAGATGTCCAGCACGCGCCGCTCGAAGTCGACGCCGCTCTCCAGCGCGCCCAGGATTTCGTCGGACGCGCCGAACACGCCGTCGAAGAGGTTGAGCTTCTTCTCCAACAGCTCGAACAGGCGCGCGTCCGCCGCGTTCTGCCGGTTGAGGAAGTTCACCACCAGCACGTCGCGCTGCTGGCCGTAGCGGTGGCATCGGCCGATGCGCTGCTCCACGCGCTGCGGGTTCCACGGCAAATCGTAGTTCACCACCAGGTTGCAGAACTGGAGGTTGAGGCCTTCGGCACCGGCCTCCGTGCAGATGAGGATCTGCGACTTGTGGCGGAACTCCTCCACCAGCGCCCGGCGCTCCTCGGGCGTGCCGCCAGCGTCGCCGGACAGGAGCGAAATCTTGTCCTTGTAGCCGTGGTCCGACAGCAGCCTGAAGAGGTACTGCTGCGTGCGCTTGGACTCCGTGAAGATGAGCGCCTTCTCCGGCCAGGAGTGCGTGCGCATCACCGCGAACGTGCGGTCCAGGGCGCGCTTGAGTGCCTCACCCTTGGCGTTGATGCGGATGGAGTCCGCGAGGTCCGCGTACTGACGCAGCTCCCAGACCTCCTGTTCCAGCGTGCGGACCTGGGGCGCCTTGGCGGGGTCGTCGGACCACTCCTCGCCTTCCTCCACGAACTGCTTGGCCTCTTCCGGCTCGAAGAGCGACAGGGCCTGCTGTCCCAGCCGCGCGGCCGACAGGCGCTTCTCCAGGTTCTCCGACAGCCGCCGCAGCGTGGGCGCGATGGCGAACGTGGAGGAGGCCAGCAGCTTGCGGTAGCACAGCGTCAGGAGCGTCTTCTTGCCCGGCTCGATGGCCGCGGCCTCCGAGCGCTGCAGGTACTCACTGACCTTCTCGTAGAGGTCGTGCTCCTCGGGGGAGGGGAGGAAGTCCTCCACGATGCTGCGGCGGTTGGTGTAGCGGACGTATTCGCGCACCTGACGGCGCAGCGTGCGTTGCACCACCGGGGCCAGCCGCTCCTTGAGCTCGCACGCGGCAGCCTCCGTCATGCCGCCGCCCTCGTCGGCGCGGTAGCGGCTGCGGAAGGCGTGCTCGGGGCCCAGAATCTGCTCGTCCAGCAGCGACATCAGGCCGAACAGCTCCATCAGGTCGTTCTGGAGCGGGGTGGCGGTGAGCAGCAGCTTGGGGCGGCCCGCGAGCGACGCGCGCAGCGCCTGGCCCGTCTTGTTGTTGGGCCGGTGCGCGTTCCGGAGCCGGTGGGCCTCATCGATGATGATCAGGTCCCACGGAATCTCTGACACGAGCGCGGAGCGGTTCGCCGCGAACGGGTGCGAGCAGATGACGGGGAAGGGCTGATCGAAGCAGTTGTTGTGCTTCTTCACGTCGCGGCCGTCGACGAGGACGCTGTCCAGGTCGAACTTCTCGCGCAATTCAGCGTTCCACTGCGCACGCAGCACGGCGGGGGCGAGGATGAGGATGCGGTTCTTTCCCTCCGCCATGAGCTGGGCGATGACGAGGCCCGCCTCGATGGTCTTCCCCAGGCCCACCTCGTCCGCGAGCATGCAGCCGCCGCGCGACAGCGCGTCCAGCGCGAACATCGCCGCTTCGACCTGATGCGGGTTGAGGTCCACCTTCGCTTCGGCCAGCGCGTTCGCCAGCCGCTGCTGCGTGTCACCGCTGCGCGCGAGCAACTCCTCGGCGAGGAGCCGCTCGTGGAAGGGCGTCAGCCCCGCCTCCACCAGCTCCTCCGCGGCACGGGCCGCGATGGCCGCGGCGTCTGCTTCCACTTCCAGCTTCAAACCCCTCGCGACCTCCGCCAAGTCCCGCCTCCCGTCCGGTTTGGAGCGTGCGCGCGTGCGCGCGAACAGTTGAGGCGCGCCATTGTGGGCAGCGATCGCCATCTGTAAAGGGGGTCGTCCCCGAGGCCGAAAACTCGGCCTCCGCGCGATTGGCAAGCGTGGTGTTCGGCGGAGTGACACATGCGCGCGCGAGCGTTGGAATGTCTCAAAGGGCTTGACGAACGCGTCGTGAGCGCTCAGAGCCGCCCGCGCGCCTTCACGTCCAGGTACACGTTGAGTGCAGCGGCGCCGAATCCGCGTGCCGGAGCGCGCACCACCAGCGCCCCCGCGTCACGCAGCGTGGTGGCGGTGCGGCGGTACTCGGACTCCATGCGGGAGGCGGCCTGCCGCGCGTAGGCGGACGTCGCGTCGCCGGGAACGTCGGTGGCGGCGGCCTCCAGGTCCTCGTCCAGCAGTGACGCGACGACGGGCAGGTGCCGGGGGCGCAGGGCCAGCGTGCGCGTGAGGAGCGCGGAGGACGCGTCCGGATCCACCAAGTCGGTGAAGAGCACCACCAGCGCGCGGCGCGTCTGGCGGGCGAAGGCGAAGTCGAACGCGCGGCCGTAGTCGCTCTCCTCCAGGCCGGCCTCCGCGCGGTAGAGGGACTCGGTGATGAGGCGCAGGTGCTCCGCGCCCTTGCGCGGGGGCAGGAAGGTGCGCACGTCGCTGGCGAACGCGAGCACGCCCACCACGTCCCCCGCGTCCAGGCTCACGCGCGCCAGCCGCAGCGCCGCGTCCACCGCGTGATCCAGTTTCCGGCGCCCCTGCACCCGGCCCGCCATGTGACGGCCGCAGTCCAGGAGAAGCAGCACCGGCTGGTTGCGCTCCGGCTGCCACGTGCGCACCAGCGTGTGGCCGTGACGCGCGGAGGACTTCCAGTCGATGTGCCGGTAGTCGTCGCCGGGGCGGTACTCGCGCAGCGATTCGAACTCGCGGCCCTCCACGGATTTGCGAAGGAGCGTGCGCGCGGACACGGCCTCCGACGCGCGCGCCAGCGTCAGCGCTTCGCGAGAGAGGGCGCGGAGGTCCGGATACACCTTCACGTCCTGGCCCGCGGGCAGCCGCACCTGCCGTGAGCACAGGCCCAGGGGCCCCATCAGGCGCAGGTTCACGTCGCCGAAGCGCGCATCGCCCCGGGAGGGAGGGTGCACGCGGTACGTCAGCCGCGTGGCGTCTTTCGGCTCCAGCGTGAAGGGCTGCCGGTGGCCGTGGCTCTCCACGTCCAGGGGCGGCTCGTCGCGAAGCTCGCCACGCACGGGCCTGTCCGTGCGCGAACGCAGCTCCCAGCGCACGGTGTTGTCCACGCCGGAGGAGAGGATGGGCTCCACCTCGCGGCGCGCGTCGACGTCACGGGCATGCGGCGCGCGCAGGAAGTCCACCGCGCACAGGAGCAGGACGGCCACGTCCATCGCGAGCGCCAGCCATCCGAAGGCGGGGCTCGCCACCGCGAGCGCGGCGGGCACCAGCGCTCCGGCGAACAGCGCCACGGCGAGGCCGCTGGGGACGGGACGCCCGAGGCTCACCGGGGCACTCGCACCCGTTCGAGCATCTGCTTCAGCACGTCGTCCGCGGTGACGCCCTCCACCTCCGCCTCGGCCTTGAGCAGGAGGCGGTGGTTGAGGACGCTGGGCGTGACGGACTTCACGTCATCAGGCGTGACGAAGTCGGTGCCCCGGAGCGCCGCGTGCGCCTTGGACGCCGCGAGCAGGGCCTGCGCGGCGCGGGGGCTCGCGCCCAGTCGCACGCGGGGATGGGCGCGGGTGTCGCGCACGAGCTGCACCACGTACTGGAGGATGGAGTCGTCACACGCGACGCGCGCGGCGCGGTCCTGCAGTTCCGTCAGCGTGGCAGCGTCCAGCACGCGGGACACGACGGGCGGCCGGCCCTCGCGCTGGTGGAAGGCGCGCAGGAGCGACGTTTCGGCGTCGCCGTCCGGGTAGCCCACGCGCACGCGCATGAGGAAGCGATCCAGCTGCGCCTCGGGGAGGGGATAGGTGCCCTCCAGCTCCAGCGGGTTCTGCGTGGCGACGACGAAGAAGTGTGGCGGCAGCGCGTGGGTGACGCCGTCGATGGTGACCTGCCGCTCCTCCATGGCCTCCAGGAGCGCCGCCTGCGTCTTGGGCGGCGTGCGGTTGATTTCATCCGCGACCAGGACCTCCGTGAAGACGGGGCCCTTCATCAGGCGGAAGGTCTGCTCCTGCGGCTGGAAGACGTTGGTGCCCAGGATGTCCGCGGGCATCAGGTCCGGGGTGAACTGCACGCGGGAGAAGGACAGGCCCAGCGCCCCCGCCATGCTGCGCGCGGTGAGCGTCTTGGCGACCCCGGGCACGCCCTCCAGCAGCACGTGGCCGCGCGCGAGGAAGGCCGTCACCAGGTCGGCCAGCACGCGGGGCTGGCCCACGACGGCCGAGCCCAGCGCGTCGAGGAGGCGGGAGAGGGGCGTGGCGTCGGACATGGTGGCGGGCGACGGTAGCCCGCCTCATGTCCGGCGCGGCAGCGAAATCCTCGGGCCTACTCCTGGCGCTTCAGCCCCATCAGGGTGCCCAGCACCGCGATGACGCCGCCGAGGATGCCCAGGAAACAGCCGATGCTCGGCGACGAGTTCATCATCTCCGCGTTGCCCATGGGCGACGGCACGAGCGTGGTGTCCGAGGAGAGCTTCAGGAACACCAGCGACCAGACGAGGGTCACCACGCTGCAGACCATCTGCGCACCCCACGGCAGCATGGGGTTCACCCAGGTCATCACCTCCCGCGCCCGCAGGCCCACGAAGACCATGGTCGCGATGGCGAAGATGAAGGAGATGAACCCCAGGCTGATGAGGCCCAGGAAGTCTCCGCCCTCCGCCGTCTCCTTCCACGGAATGAAGCAGGAGAGCACCACCAGCGCCGCGCCCCAGAACGCGATGCGGTCGCCGCCTTGCAGCTCGCCCAGGAACGAGCGCGCGTCGTCCAGCAGGACCTCTGGATCGTCGATGGGCGAGCGCGAGGACTCCAGCTCACGGGCCTCGCGGGACCAGGGGTCCGCCACCGCGTCGCCGGCGTCGTCCTCGTCCTCCTCGACGGGAGCGGGCGCCGGGGCGCGGCGGGCCGGCGCGCGGGCGGGAGCGGCCTTGGCGGCGCCACCGCCCCGGGCGGGCGGAGCGGCACGTTGGGCCTTCTCCCGGGCGATGTCGTCCATGCTCCGCACGTTGGTGGCGTCGTCGCTCGGCGGCGGCGCGGCGGGGCGGGCGCCCGTCCTGGCGCGGGCCGGAGCGGGGCGGGCGCGAGGCTCCGGAGCGGCGCGGGCCGGAGGAGGCCGCGAGCGCGGCGGCGGCCGGACTCCGGTGCTCTCGTCATCGCCGCCAGAGTCCCCCTCATCCCCGGCTCCCCCGAGGAAGGACTCGTCGATGATGTGGTCGCAGTGGGGGCAGATGGCGGTGTCTTCCGCGACCTTGCGATTACAGCCTGGGCAGTTCAGGGCCGGTGCTCCGGGAGGGGGGAAACGGCCCGATATCTTCCCGGCCCCAGCGCGCGGCTGTCAAACCCGTTCAGCGCCATAACCCCTGGATTTTCGCGGGGAATTGACCTAGCCCGTTCGAGCATGGCCCGCCTGCCCGCCGCCGTGTCCGCCGGTTTCCTCCTCGTGAGCGCCTGTGTCCGCTCGGTGCCGGCGCCCGACATGCCTTCGCCCCCTGTCGAGCCCTCGAAGGCCATCGCGCGGATCCAGGACTGGGAGGACCGCCGCTCCCTGGGAGGTGGTGACCTCGTGCGGTTCGCCACCTCCGCGCCGGAAGTGGCCGTGCGTGTGCGCGCCCTCCGGGCCCTGGCGCGCATCCAGGACGTGGCGACGCTCGATGTCGTCATCGCCGGGCTGACGGCGCCGGACAAGGCCGTGCGCGAGGAGGCCGCCTTCGCGGCGGGCGAGCTGGCGCAGTCGTGGGAGCCGCTGCCGGAGGACGCACGGACGGCGCTCACGGAAGCGCTGGTGCGAGCGGAGGCCACGGAAGCCGACGGCTGGGTGCGCATCACGCAGCTGGAGGCCCTGGGCAAGCTGGCCACGCCCGGTGCGGTGGAGGTGCTGACGGCCCGGCTGTCTCCAGCCGATGGCCCCTGGTCCGAGGCCGCGGCGATGGCGCTGGGCGTGACCGCGCGCAAGGCCGGAGCCGCGGCCGTGGCGAACGTCCCCCTGGAGACGATCCGCGCGCTGCTGAAGCCCCGATTGCGGAGCGAGGTGAACGTCGCCGGGGCGTACCTCCTGGTGGCGTCGAAGCGGCCGGATGCCGCGGATGCGCTCCGCTCCTGCCTGGCCATCGGGCATCCGGATGTGATGGCCCTCTGCGTGAAGGGCCTGGGCGACGTGGGCAGCCCGCGGGACTGGGTGGCGCTGAACCTGACGCTGGGCAACGCCACGCCTCGCGTGTCGGCGGAGGCGGCGCGTGCGCTGGCGAAGCTCGCCACGAAGTGCGAGGCCGGCTCACCCTGTACTCCACTGTTCGCGCTGGAACGCGAGGTGTACCGGGCGAAGCAGGTCGCGGAGGGAAAGGCGGCGCAGGGCCATGCGTTGCTCGCGGTGGCGCAGCAGGGACTTCCGCTCGAGGGCCGGCCGGTGTGGGGGCTCTGGAGAAAAGCGCTCGCGGATGCGGACCGGAGCGCTGCCACCGAGGAGGCCCGTGCGGACCTCGCCTGGCTGGACTGCCGTTTCGCGGCGGCCATGGACCGGCAGCAGGGCACGCTGGATCAAGTCCTCCAGTGCGGCTACGGCCGCGTCCCCGAAGCCCGATGGCTCGCGCTGGGCCTGCACGAGGTGGCGCAGTTCAAGGGGCAGCCCACCGGCGCCGCGTTCGCGGTGCCCTACCTGAACCACGTCAGTCCCATCGTGCGCGGCGCTGCGTTGGACACACTCTCTGAACGCCCCGTGCCTGAAGCGCTGGCGCCCATTCGCGCGCTCATCGGAGGAGGGGACGCGGTGGTGGCGGGACTGGCCGCGGCCGCCGCCGGCAAGCTGAAGGACGCCGAAGCCCTGCCCGCGCTGGAGGCCCTGGCCGACCGCGTCCCCAAGGAGCCGGACCTGGCGGAGGCGGTGGCCGGCGCGCTCATTGTGTTGAAGGGCCGCGCGGCGGAACCCCGCCTGCGCGAATGGCTGACCCATCCCCACGCCAACGTGCGCCGGATCGCGGCCGAGTCCCTCACCTCACTCACGGGACAGCCGGTCCACTCCGCCCGCGTGGAGCTGCCTCCGGAGACGTACCGTCCGCCGGCCGCGCCCCCGGGCACGACGCTCACGTTGCGCACGCGCAAGGGCGACATCACCGTCCTGTTGGATCCCGACGCACCGCTCACGGGAGGCAACCTGATGGCGCTCGCGAAGAAGGGCTACTTCCGGGGCATCACCTTCCACCGCGTGGTGCCGGACTTCGTCGCGCAGGGCGGAGATCCGCGCGGAGACGGGGAGGGTGGGCCTGGCTACTCCATCCGCTGCGAGATGACGCGCCGGCCGTATGCGCGGGGCACCGTGGGGATGGCGCTGTCGGGCAAGGACACCGGCGGCAGCCAGTTCTTCTTCACGCACTCACCGCAGCCGCACCTGGACGGCCGCTACACGGCCTTTGGTGAAGTGACTCAAGGCATGGACGTGGTGGACGCGCTCCTGGAGGGCACGGTCATCGACGATGTCATCGTCGGTACCCGCGCCCCCTGAAGCAGGCCCCTCGCGCGTCAGGCCCCGGCGGCGCGCGCGGGCACCGGCTCGCCCTGGGCGTTGAGCTGCGCGCCCGTCCAGCGGTGGCTCTCCGCCTCCTCCATCGTCTCCACCTCACGGCGGATGCGAGCCCACTCCGTCTCCGGCAGGCCGAGGAACGCCTCCGCGAGCATCGGATCGAACTGCGTGCCCGCGCAGCGGCGGACCTCGTCGCGCGCCACGCTCATGGGGCGCCCCTTGCGATAGGGCCGGTCGGAGGTGATGGCATCCAGCGTGTCCACGAGGCAGAAGATGCGCGCCCCGATGACGATCTCCTCGCCCTTGAGCCCCAGCGGGTAGCCCTTGCCGTCCCAGCGCTCCTGGTGCTGCAGGACGATGAGCGCCGCCTCGTGCAGGTACGGCATCTTCGCCAGCATCCGGTAGCCGAACTCCGGGTGCAGCTTCATCTCCACCCATTCCTCCGGCGTGAGCGGCCCGGGCTTGAGCAGGATGGAGTCCCGCACGCCAATCTTCCCGATGTCGTGCAGCAGCGCGCCCTGTTCCACCACGTCCAGCGCCGGTCCGGTGAGGCCGATCTCCTGCGCCAGCCGCCGCGCGTACAGCGACACGCGCCGCGAGTGCCACTGCGTCTCCGTGTCGCGGTAGTCCAGCGCGCTGATCAGCCCGTCCAGAAGGCCCGTGGTCCGCTCGATGACCCGGCGCTCCAGCCCCTCGTTGATGGAGAGGAGCTCCGCGTTCTTCTCCGCGACCTCACGTGTCAGCCGCTCGTTGGTCGCCACCAGCCGGTGGTGCTCGAAGGCCTGCCGGATGCTGCTGGTCAGGTCGCTCAGCGACCACGGCTTGCCCAGGAGCCGGAAGACCTCGCCCCGGTTCACCGCCTCCGACGCCGTCTTGAAGTCCGCCGCCGCCGTCAACATCAGCCGCACCGCGCGAGGGTTCTTCTCCCGGAGTGCCGACAACAGCTCGATGCCGTTGAGGTACGGCATCATGAAGTCCGTGAGGACGACGTCGAATCCCTGCTCCCGCGCCGCCACCACCGGGTCGCTGTGTGTCACGACCTCGTAACCCTCCGCCTGGAGGATTCGGGACAGCGCCGCGAGGATGAGCACGTCGTCGTCCACCACGAGGATTCGGGCCATGGGCTGATACGCTCCGAGCGAGTGGGCTGCGTTTTTCTCAGACTCTTATAGCCGGTCCGCAGACGGCCAGACAGGCCCCCCCAAGCTTTCCAGTACCGCCAAACTACCGGAATTCTTGAGGTTTCCCTGAAACCGGTGGTCGCTGGATTCCACGTCCTGCTTGCCTGCCCGTCGAGCCGTGTTCTATGGTGGCCGCCTACCCAACGTAAATGGCTGTAACCCCTTGGAATTCGGGAGCAATCTCCGATGGCTAGAGCCCCTGATGGGCCGGTGCCGGTGGTGGTGATGGGGCTGGGGTTTATCGGGCAGGAGATTGCCAGGGCAGCCCTGTCGTCCACCGAAGTGGAGTTGATGGGCGCGGTGGACTCGCAGCCCTCCCTGGTGGGTCGTCCCCTGGGCGACGTGCTGGGGCTGGCCGGCCCGCGCTTCAAGGTCGCGGACTCGCTGGAGCGCGCCGTGGGGCGCCGCAAGGGCGTGGTGGTGCTGCACGCCACCAGCTCGCGGCTCTCCCAGGTGATGGATCAGCTGCTGGACGCGCTGAAGCTGGGCCTGCCGGTGGCCAGCACCTGCGAGGAGCTGGCGTTCCCGCACCTCAAGTACCCGGAGCTGGCGGAGAAGCTGGAGCGCGCCGCGGAGAAGGCGGGCGTCGCCATCGTGGGCACGGGCGTGAACCCGGGCTTCGTGCTGGACCGCCTGGTGGCCACCGCCGGTCAGGTGTGCGGCCCCGTGCGCAAGGTGCTGGCCAGCCGCGTGGTGGACGCGCGTACGCGCCGTGAGGCCCTGCAGCGCAAGGTGGGCGCGGGCCTGACGGAGGAGGAGTTCTTCGACCTGGTGGACCGCGAGGAGCTGGGCCACGTGGGGCTGGTGGAGTCCGCGGCGCTGGCGGCGGTGGGGCTGGGGCTGGACTGTGACGACTTCGAGGAGGAGGTCGCGCCCGTGTTCGCCGAGGAGGACATCACCGGCGGCGCATTTGTCGTGAAGAAAGGCCGCGTCGCGGGCATGTTCCAGTCCGTGGTGGGTTTGGAGGAGGGGCAGGAGCGGGTCCGCCTGGAGCTGACCATCGCGGTAGGGGCGGACAACCCACGGGATCGCATCGAGATCGACGCGGACCCCAGGCTGGTGCTTGAGATACCGGGGGGAGTGGCGGGCGACCGGGCCACCGCGAACGCGCTGGTGAATGCCGCGCCACGTTTGACGGCCGCGGAGGCCGGGCTCCTGACGGTGCTCGAGCTTCCGTCAGGTCGCTGAAGACTCATCAGGAGAGGGAAATGCTGGACAAGAACGCGATTGGCCGCGCCTCGCCGCCGACGCTCAACGAGGTGGAGAAGGGCGCCATCCGGCGCTTCGCCGAGGCAATCGGCGACTACAATCCCATCTACTACGATGAGGAGTACGCCCGGGCCTCGGGCTACCCCACCATCGTCGCGCCGCCCACTTTCCCCGCGTCGTTCCATTCCGCCGCGGACCTCCGGGAGCTGTTGGGGGTGGGCATCAAGAGCCTGCTGCACGCCGAACAGGGCTTCGACTACGAGCGGCCCATCTTCGCGGGGGACCGCATCTACGTGTCCACTCGCGTGTCGGACGTCTTCGAGCGGCCGGGCATGTCCGGCAAGATGGACATCGCGGTCATCGAGGACGAAGGCCGGGACGAAGAGGGCAACCTCGTCTTCCGCGCCCGCCGGACCCTCGTGGTGCGTGCCGCCAAGGAGAACGCCTGATGCCCGCGCGCAAGCTCTACTTCGAATCCATCCGCGTCGGTGACGAGCTGCCGGCGTTGGCCAAGGCCCCGGTGGACCGCGTCCAGCTGTCGCGCTACGCGGGCGCCTCCGGCGACTACAACCCCGTGCACGTGGACGAGCTCTACGCCAAGAGCGTGGGCATGCCGTCCGTCTACGCCCCCGGCATGCTCGTCATGGGCATGTTGGGCCAGCTCATCAGCGACTGGGCCCGCGGCGGCCAGCTGCGGCGCTACAACGTCCGCTTCATCAAGATGGTGTGGCCGGGCGACACCGTGGTCTGCAAGGGCCGCGTGAGCGACCGCCACGGCTCCGGCGGCCGGTACTTCGTCGAAATCGACCTCTGGGCGGAGAACCAGAAGGGCGAGCTCGTCATGAAGGGCGGCTCGCAGATCCAGCTCTTCTACTCCCTGGAGGACGAGAACCGGCAGCGCTCCGGCCAGTCCCCCATCGTGGTGGAAGTGCCCCGCGAGAGCCTGGTCGTCCCGGCCCCCGCCACCCCGGATGCCGCCACCAGCGTCCCGGCGCCCGCCGCTCCGGAACGCGACCGGGACGAGGACGACGAGGACGATGACGAGGAAGCGGACGAGCCCCGCAACGGCGCCTCGTCCAAGAAGACCGCCCCTCGGGAGAAGCCCGCCGCCAAGACGGCGTCCCTCCCGGCCGCGAAGAAGGCCAAGAAGTAGGCTTTCCAGGGGCGTTCCAAGGCGAATTCCCGCGTTCCAGAAGGGCGGCTTCGACCGCTCGTCAACGCGGGGTGTCATCTTGGGTTGACTCAAAAATCAGTCGACGCCACACTTCCTGCGTCACATGGGCCGCTGACCCTTACTTTTTCCCGCCCTGCGGGAAGCAGGCAGGCAGCGAGCCCCTACGCAGGAGTGGCCATGTCCGCCGGCATCAACACCTACAAGACCGACCTTCGAGAGATCTTCTTCACGCTGTTCGAGCAGTTCGGCTTCGGCCAGGTGGCGGGCACGGCCCCCTACGACGCCTGGGGTCCGGACGAGGCGAAGGCGGTCCTCACGGAGACGTACCGCTTCGCGCGCGAGGTGCTGGGGCCCCTCAACTCGGTGGGCGACCGCGAGGGCTGCCGGGTGGAGAACGGCTCGGTCTTCACGCCCAAGGGCTTCAAGGACGCCTGGAACAAGCTCTACGAGCAGGGCTTCAAGACGGTGGCGGTGAGCCCGGATCACGGCGGCCAGGGCGCGCCGATGATGCTCCAGGTGACGGTGGAGGAGATCCTCTCCGGCGCCAACACGGCCTTCAACATGTACCCGGGCCTGGCGTTCGGCGCGGCGGAAGTTGTCGCTGAGTGCGGCACGCCCGCGCAGCAGAAACAGTTCGTGGAGCGCATGCTCAACGGCACGTGGGGCGGTACCATGTGCCTCACCGAGCCGCACGCCGGCTCCGACGTGGGCGCCGCCAAGTCCACCGCGAAGCGCAACGGGGACGGCACCTACAGCATCAAGGGCACGAAGATCTTCATCTCCGGCGGCGACCATGACATGGCCGGGAACATCATCCACCTGGTGCTCGCGCGCATCGACGGCGCGCCGGTGGGCACCAAGGGCCTGTCGCTGTTCATCGTCCCCAAGCTGCGCATCAACGAGGACGGTTCCTCGGGCCAGTCCAACGACGTCACCGTGGCGTCCATCGAGCACAAGATGGGCATCAACGGCTCGGCGACCTGTGTCCTCAACTTCGGTGAGAACGACGGCTGTCTGGGCGAGCTCGTGGGCACGGTCGAGCACGTGGGCATGAGCCAGATGTTCAAGATGATGAACGGCGCGCGCATCGCCGTGGGCATCCAGGGCGTGAGCCTGGCGTCGGCCGCGTACTACAACGCGCTCGACTACGCGAAGGACCGCAAGCAGGGCTCCCACTTCACCAAGTGGAAGGACCCGTCCGCGCCGCGCGCCTCCATCATCGAGCACCCGGACGTCCGCCGCATGCTGCTGGACATCAAGGCGCACGTGGAAGGCATCCGCGCGCTGGTCATCAAGCTGGCCATGCACCTGGACAAGGCGAAGCAGCTGGCGGGCAAGGACGACGACGCGGCCACCTACCACAAGGGTCAGGTGGAGGTGCTGACGCCGCTGGTGAAGTCCTACGGCTCTGATCAGGCCTTCCGCCTCTGCGCGCAGGCCATCCAGGTGTACGGCGGCGCCGGCTACATCCAGGACTACCCGGTGGAGCAGTACACGCGCGACTCGAAGATCTTCTCCATCTACGAGGGCACCAACCACATCCAGGCCATGGACCTGGTGGGCCGCAAGATGGGCCAGGCGGGCGGCGCGCACTTCCAGCAGTTCATGGGTGACGTGGGCAGCTTCGTGGAAGCGCACCGTGAGCACCCGGTGCTGGGCGAGGCCGTGAAGACGCTGGCCGGCGCGCAGGAAGGCCTGATGTCCAGCGCGATGGCGCTGTTCGGCTGGTCGCAGGACCAGGGCCGCTTCCCGCTCATCCCCCTGTCCGCCAACCGCTTCCTCAACATGATGTCGGAGGTCGCCGTGGGCTGGCTGCTGCTGGACGCGGCCGTCATCGCGGAGAAGGCCGCCGCCAACGTGGCCGCCGACCACCCGGACAAGGCGTTCTACGAGGGCAAGAAGTTCAGCGCCCTGTGGTACGCGCGCAACGTGCTGCCCAACGTGGAGTACGCCGCGCGCCTCATCGCCACCGAGGACACGTCTCCGGTGGACATCACCGACGCGGCGTTCGGCGGCGTCTGAAGCGGAAGCTGAAGTCCTGAAATGAAGAAGGCCCTCCGGCACGTGACGCGCCGGGGGGCCTTTTGCTTTTCGGGCCTGAGCCTAGTCGCCTTCGCGCACGCCGATGGCGAGCTGCGCGAGGCCGGCCTTCTTCGCCAACTCCATCACCTGCACCACGGTGCCGTGGGGGACGCCTTCGTCCGCCTGGACAATCACCACGGTGTCGGGGTTCTGGTTCTTCGCGTTGTCGAAGGCCTGCTTCAGCTCGGCCTCCGCGACGACGTTGCCCGCGAGCACGAAGCGGCCGTCCGCCAGCACCGCCACGGACAGGTCCGTGGTGCGCGCGGTGACGTCCGCGGCGCCGCCCTTGGGCAGGTTCACCTTGAGGCCCGCCTTGGCACCGCCGCCCGGGCCCTGCTGGGTGATGACCGAGCTGGTCACCATGAAGATGATGAGCAGCACGAGCATCACGTCCGTCAGCGGCGTGATGTTGATCTCCGCGAAGCCCGCGCCCTCCACCTCGTCGTCGCCCGAGCCGGGCGTCTTTCCCATGGCCATGGTGGGCGTGTCTCCTTACGAGGCGGGCTGCGGATCCGGGCGGGGCGCCGGGGGCGTGGTGCTTTCGCGCGGGGGCGGCGTGGCTTCCGGCAGCGGGCCGCCGGCCGAGCGCTCCTTGAGCACCTCCGCGAACTCGTCACCCAGCAGGCGCAGCTCCACCAGCACGCGGGACAGCCGGGCCTGGAAGTAGTTGTAGAAGACCATCGCCTGCACGGCGACGAGGATGCCCACGGCGGTGGCGACGAGCGCTTCGGAGATGCCCGTCATCACGGCCGCGGAGCCGCCGGTGCCGCCGGCCTCCACGTCCACGCCCAGGTCCTTGAAGGAACGCATGATGCCGGCCACGGTGCCGAAGAGGCCCACGAAGGGCGTCGTCGAACCGATGGTGGCGAGCAGCCACAGGTTGCGTCGCAGCTTGAGCCCCACCTGGGCGCGCTCGCGCTCCACGGCGGACTCAATGCCGTTGCCGCCAGTGGAGCGGGAGCGCTCCCAGCGGTCGAACCCGGCGAGGAAGATGTCGGCCGCAACGGCGTCGGAGCGCTCGGCGGCGGTGCGGGCGGCGGTCACATCTCCCCGGAGGAGGTGCTTCTGGACGATTTCGCCCAGATTGCGGGAGCGCTCGCTCACGCCCCAGAGGGCGATGAGCCGCTCGATGGCCACGCCCAGGGCCACCACGGAGGCGCCCAGGAGGAGGGCGAGGGTGACGCCGCCCAGGCGAAGGTAATGAAGTAGATCGTTCAGGCTCATGATGGATGACCGGGCAGGCGGCCCTGGCTCACACTAGGACATATGAACCGCGCAGCCGCCGCAATCTTCCTGGCCCTCCTCTGTTCGGCCTGCCCCAAACGTCTCGAGTTCGGTCCGGAGGGCCGCATCGAGGACGCCCAGACGCTCTACCAGCACGTGCGCGAGCGGCAGGCGAAGGTGGTGACCCTGGAGGGTGACGCCAAGCTGCACGTGGACTCGCCCCAGGGCAGTGGAACGCTCTCCACGTACCTCTCCATCACCCGTCCGGCCCTCATCCACCTGGAGACGTACGACTTCTTCAACCGCCCGGTGGCCTCGCTCGTCTCCGATGGCGAACGCTTTGGCGTCTACCAGGCGGGGGAGAACACGTACCTCCAGGGCCCGGCGAGCGCGGAGAACGTGTCCCGCTTCCTGCCTGTCGTCCTGCCGAGCGAGGAGCTGGTGGCGGTGATGCTGGGGCAGGTCCCCCTCCTGCCGCCGGAATCCATGACCCTGGAGCTGGACGAGAAGGAGCGGGTGTACGTGCTCAAGCTCCAGCGGGGGCCCGCGACGCAGACACTGCGCGTGGATCCCAAGCACCTGCGCGTGGTGAAGAGCGAGGTCCGGGGCGTGCCGGGCTACGACCTGGCGTTCGAGGACTTCCAGCAGCGGGACGACCAGTTCTTCCCGGGCAAGGTGCACCTCATCGCCGCCACGGCGAACACGAAGCTGGACCTGAAGTACACGGACATCCGCCTCAATGGCCGCCCGGACCTGACGCTCTATGAATTGGGCGCGCCCCAGGGGGCGAAGGTGGTGGACGTCGACGCGCGGGGCCAGGAGGTCCGCTCGGGGGAGCCGGTGTCCCAGCCGCCCCCAACGCCGGGTTCCTGAGCTTCCAGGCGTCGAAAGGCAGCGTCCCGGCGCAAACCGGGTACTATGGCGCGCACGACATGGCACAGATCAAGCTTGGAGAACTGCTGATCAAGGCGAACGTCCTGCAGGAGAGCCAGCTCAAGGCGGCGCTCGCCGAGCAGGCCAAGTGGGGCGGGAAGCTGGGCGAGATCCTCGTCCGGATGAACCTCGTCTCCGAGGACATCCTCGTGCGCGCCTTGTCGAAGCAGCTGGGCATGCCGGCGGTGAACCTGGACTCCGTGCAGATGGTGCCGCCGCACGTGAAGGCCAAGATTCCGGCGCAGACGGCGCGCGACTTCTCTGTCGTCCCGCTGCAGCTGCGCGACGACGGCAAGACGCTGGTGGTCGCCATGTCGGACCCGCTCAACGTGCGGGTGCTGGACGAGCTGCGGGCCCTGTCCAAGTGCCGCATCGTGGCCAACGTGGCCGGGCGCACCTCCGTGGCGCGGGCGTTCGCGCGCCTCTACGAAGAGACGGCGGAGCTGGAGGACGCGGACACCAACTTCAAGGTGGTGGACGCGCAGGGCCGCACCGTCGTGAAGAACCTCAAGGACCTGGACCCGGCCGCCGCCGTCGCCATGTCCCCCAAGCCTGCCGCCGCGCCGCCCCCCCGTCAGGCGCCTCCGCCGGAGGCGCCTCGCGCGGCCTCCGGCAGCCCCGCGGAGCTGCTCAAGAGCGTGGAGGACGTTCAGCGCAAGGAGGTCGCGGCGCTGAAGGCCATGGTCGAGCTGCTCATCGAGAAGGGCATTTTCTCCCGCGAGGAATACCTCGCCAAGGTCAAGCGGTAGCCCCCGGCCATGCGCAAGAAGATTGGTGAACTCCTCGTCCAGGCCGGAGTGGTGACGGACGAGCAGGTGAAGCAGGCCCTCGCGTCCGGACGGCGCGGCCAGGGCCGCAAGCTGGGTGAGGTGTTGGTGTCCATGGGCCTGTGCACGGGCCGGGACATCGCGCGGGCGCTGGCGACGCAGCACGAGCTGCCGTTCGTGGAGATCCCCGAGTACATCCCGCATGCGGTGTCCTCGCTGGTGTCCATGGACTTCCAGACCGAGCACCGGGTGCTCCTCTTCGCGGCGGAGCAGGACGGCCGCAGCGAGAAGATCCACGTCGCCGTGGAAGACCCGGGCAACCTGATGTTGGTGGACGAGCTGCGCTTCCAACTGCGCAAGCCGCTCAAGGTGTTCGTCGTAGCGCCGGACGACCTGGAGCAGGCGCTCGCGCGCGGCCGGGGTGAGCCCCTGGACATCGTGGAGGCTGAACCGATGGACATGGACGAGGACGATTCGCCGGACATCCTGCCGCCGCCCCCTCCCGCGGCCGCGCGCCCGCCTCCGCCGCCGCGCCCACCCGCGCCGCCGACGCTGGACTGGGACCTGCCGCCGCCTCCGCCGCATGATGGCGACGCGTCCGCTGACGGCGCGGAGGTGCTGGAGGACATCCTGGGCTCCACGCCCCGTCCCAAGATCCCCAAGGCCCCGCGTCCGCCGCCGCCTCCCGCCGCCGCCCGTCCGCCGCCGCCCCCGCCTCCCGCGGAGCCGGAGGATCCGAGCAAGCCGCGCGTGCCGGTGGTGCTCTTCGGCGGTGCCGCGCAGGGCGTGAAGCCGTCCGTGGCGCTCACGCCCAAGCCGGACTTCTCCGAGGAGGACCTGGCGGTGCTGGACGACATCGACCGCATCTCGCGCGGCGAAGAGGCCAGCCTGGACACGGAGAAGGTGAAGCCCGCGCGCATGGTCGCGAGCCTCATCCGCCTGCTCATCCGCAAGGGGCTCATCCAGGAGGCGGAGTTCCTGGAGGAGCTGGCCCAGAAGTGACCGGCGTCGCGCCGTCCCCCGGGGCCTCTGCCGGTGCCCCGCTCCTGGACGTGCGGGGGCTCGTCACTCAACTGTCGCTCCCGCGCGGCACGGTGCGCGCGGTGGACGGCGTGTCCTTCTCTGTCCCTCCCGGCGGCACGCTGGGAGTGGTGGGGGAGAGCGGCTGCGGCAAGAGCCTGACGGCGCTGTCGGTGATGCGGCTCGTTCCGCAGCCGCCCGGCCGTGTGGTGGGCGGCGAGGTGCGCTTCCGGGGCGAGGACCTGCTGGCCCTGCCGGAGAAGGAGATGCGGCGCGTGCGCGGCCGGCATGTGGCCATGGTCTTCCAGGAGCCCATGACGTCGCTCAACCCGGTGTTCACCGTGGGCGAGCAGATTGGCGAAGGCGTCCGGCTGCACCTGGGCGCCACCCGGGCGCAGGCGCGTGAGCGCGCGGTGGAGATGCTCCGGCAGGTGGGCATCCCGGCGCCCGGCGAGCGTGTGGATGCGTACCCGCACCAGCTCTCCGGAGGCATGCGCCAGCGCGTGATGATCGCCATGGCGCTCGCGTGCGACCCGGCGCTGCTCATCGCGGACGAGCCGACCACGGCGCTGGACGTCACCATCCAGGCCCAGATCCTGGAACTGCTCAAGCGCCTGCAAGCCGAGCGGAACATGGCGGTGATGCTCATCACCCACGATCTGGGCGTGGTGGCGGGAAGCTGCGACGCGGTGGTGGTGATGTATGCGGGCCGCATCGTGGAGCAGGCACCGGTGCGCGAGCTGTTCGCCCGGCCCGCGCACCCGTACACGGCGGGCCTGCTGCGCTCCATCCCGTCGCTGCACGACGCGGGCGCTGCATCCGAGGGCGGGCGTCAGCGCCTGAAGGCCATTCCCGGCATGGTGCCATCGCTCACCGCGCTGCCGTCCGGGTGCGCGTTCCGGGACCGCTGCGACCGCGCCTCGGAGCTGTGCGCCCGAGTCACGCCCGTGCTGGAGCCGAAGCGCGGAGGCCAGTCCGCCGCCTGCCATCACCCGGTGCCCGCGCCATGAGCGAACCGCTGGTCCAGGTGCGCGACCTGAAGGTGCACTTCCCGGTGAAGGGCGGCTTGTTGGGGCGCACTCGCGGCACGGTGCGCGCGGTGGACGGCGTGTCCTTCGACGTCGCCCGCGGGGAGACGCTGGGCCTGGTGGGGGAGAGTGGCTGCGGCAAGAGCACGCTGGGTCGCGCGGTGCTGCGCCTCATCGACCCGACCTCCGGCTCCATCCGCGTGGCCGGGCGCGAGCTGACCGGCCTGTCGCAGCGCGAATTGCGACCGCTGCGCCGCCAGATGCAGCTTGTCTTCCAGGACCCGTACGCGTCGCTCAACCCGCGCATGACGGTGGGGGACATCCTCGCGGAGCCCTTCGCCATCCACGGCCTCGCGAAGGGCAAGGCTCGCGAGGACGAGGTGCTGGCGCTGCTCGACGCCATGGGGCTGCCCCGCGAGGCGCGCCAGCGCTACCCGCACGAGTTCTCCGGCGGCCAGCGTCAACGCATCGGCATTGCACGTGCCATCGCGTTGCGTCCGGAGCTGGTGGTGGCGGACGAGCCCATCAGCGCGCTGGACGTCTCCATCCAGGCGCAGATCGTCAACCTGCTGGTGGACCTGCAACGCGAGCGCGGGCTCACCTACGTCTTCATCGCGCACGACCTGAAGATTGTTGAGTACGTGTCCACGCGTGTGGCGGTGATGTACCTGGGCCGCATCGTGGAGGTGGCGCCGTCCCGGTCGCTGTACGCCGGACCTCGCCATCCGTACACGCAGGCGCTGCTGTCCGCGGTGCCCGTGCCGGATCCGGAGCGTCCCCCCACGCGGCTGTTGCTGCCGGGAGAGCCGCCTTCGCCCCTGTCGCCGCCGACCGGCTGCGCGTTCCATCCGCGCTGCCCGCATGTGATGGAGCGCTGCCGCCGCGAGTCACCGCCGCTGTATCCCCTGGGTGGAGGCCACGCCGCGGCTTGCTTCCTGGCCGAAGGGGATTCGCGCAACGTGCAGGACGGGCCCGCTGTTTCCACGTCCGGAGGAGGTGCCGGTGTTCTGGCTCAGCCATCATCACCCGGATGAGTACAACCGCACGTACGTGCTCGCGGGCGTACGCGTGTGCGCGCGATGCCTGGGCACGTACCCGGTGCTCGCGGGCGTGTTCCTCGCGCTGTTCGCGCTGAAGGCGCCGCTCCAGTGGGAGTGGGACGTGCCGGTGGTGCTGGGGCTCACGCTTCCCGCGCTCGTGGACTGGGCGGTGGGACGCTTCCGGCCCGCCTCGGGTTCCAACGCGGTGCGCACGCTGACGGGCATCCTGTTGGGAGTGGGGCTCGGCCGCTCGCTGTACGTGCATGTGCAGCGCCCACTGCCGGCGGTATTACTTGCGCAGGCACTTCTGGTGACAGGGGTGGCGGTCCCTGTCATTCTCGCCACTTACCGGCGGCCACGGCCGGAATAGACCTTTCGCGCACGGCTGTCCGTTACAGGCCGTGGGCGGTGAAGGGGATGGCACCCGTGGCTTCATGGGCACTGGGGGAAGTTTGGCACCCGAAACCTCAGACGAGCAGCTGATGCTCGCCTTCCAGGCGGGAAACGCGCGTGCGTTCGATGCGTTGGTGCGCAAGCACCGCGCGCCGGTGTTCAACTTCATCCTGCGCTTCGTAGGGCACAGGGCGCGGGCGGAGGACGTGCTGCAGGAGACCTGGCTCAAGGTGGTCCGCAGCGCCCGGGAATACGAGCCGAAGGCCCGGTTCACGACCTGGCTGTACACCATCGCGAGGAACCTCTGCGTGGACAGCACGCGCAAAGAGAGCTACCGCCAGACGACGTCCCTGGAAGCCCCCTCGGCAGGTGCCGACGGCGACGAGGGACGTCCGTTGGGCGAGGGGCTGCCGGATGCCGGGGCCAGCCCGGAGCGCGGCGCGCACAACGCCCGCCTCCGGCCCCTGCTGGAGCGGGCCCTGTCCGCCCTGCCGGAGGAGCAGCGCGAGGTGTTCGTGCTGCGCGAGTACAGCGGCATCCCGTTCAAGGAGATCGCCGAGGTAACAGGCGTGTCCGAGAACACGGTGAAGAGCCGCATGCGCTACGCGCTGGAGGGCCTGCGCCGCCGCCTGGGTGAGCTGGGCGTGGACGGCGACCTGTCGGAGGATGGAAGGACGGTGGCGGGATGAATGCCCAGAATGCCCACGCGCACGAGGACCGGCTCCTCGACTTCGCCTATGGCGAACTGCCTGCGTCGGAGGCCCATGTGCTGGAGCAGCACGTCCAGGGCTGTGCGCGCTGCACGAAGGCGCTGGCGGACATCCGCGGCGTGCGCACCACCATGGCGCAGCTGTCGTCGGAGCCCGCGCCGGACGCGGGCCTGGAGTCGCTGCTCGCGTACGCGCAGCAGTCCGCGCGCCGAGCCGCCGCAGGCCCCGAGCCGAAGCCCTCGCGCTGGCGCCGCTTCCTGCTGCCCGCGGTGGGCCTGGCCACGGTGGGCACCTTCGGCCTCCTGACGTTGACGGTGAGCGAGAACCTGGACCTGGCGCCGAACCTGTCGCAGCGGGTCGCACCCAGCCCGACGATGGCGGCGGCGAAGCAGGAGTCGCCGACGCGCGAGAGGAACGCCCCGAGCTCCCTGGCCCCCGCGCCGTCGACCGCGACCCTCGAAGTGGACGTGCCCGAGGGTGCCTCGGACGAACTGGCGGCCGCGCCCGCGCCGGACGTGACGAAGAACCAGGTGGAGGCCAAGGTGCAGCGCAAGGGCACCGCCGCGGCGCGTCCGTCCGACTGGATGAACGCGGGCAGTGGTGGCGCGATGCTGGAGCGCCGCGCGGAAGCCGAGGCTCCCAAGAAGAAGATGTCCAAGGCCGTCCGGGACGCGGACGACGACTTCGCCGCGCTCTCGCAGGCGACGGCCGGGGTGGCCGAGCAGGAGGCGCCTCCGAAGGAAGAGCAGGCCAACGACGGCTACCTCGCGAAGGATGAGCCCGCGGCACGGCGTTCCTCGGGAAAGCTCAGCGACAAGGCCATGGGCGCGAAGGGCGACTCGCTGCGGCTGGGCGAGGCGGCCTATGGCCGTGGGCTCATGACGGAGGATGACGACCAGGCCGTGGCCGCGGGCGCGGCTCCGCCGCCTCCTGCCGTGGCCTCCGCGCCCGTGGTCCAGGCCGTGCCCAAGGCCCCCTCCGCCGTGGGCTCCATCGGCGGTGCGACGCCTCCGTCCACGCCCAAGCCGGAGTCCCCCCAGGCCCAGGCCGCGAAGCCGGCTCCCATGGAGAAGTCCGCCTCCAAGGAGGCGATGACGGCGCGCGACCTGTCCGCCCAGGCCCAGGCCGCGGCGAACCAGGGTGACCGCGCCCGGGAGGCCCAGCTGCTGCGCGCCGCGCTCGCGGCTGGAGCCAGCGGCAGTGAGCGGCTGGCCCTGCTCTCACGGCTCTGCGAGTCCGAGTCCGTCCAGGGACGGACCCGGGAGGCTGCCGCCATCTGCGGGCAGATCATCAACGAGGCCCCCGGCTCCAGCGCGGCGCAGCTGGCCCAGCGCCGCATGCGTCAGGCCTCGCCCGCCACGGCTCCGGAGTCTGCTCCGGCCAGTGCCGCCCCTTCCCAGCCCGCGCAGTAGGGGAGGGCGGCAGTCCACATGACCGATGCGTCCGGGGCCTGGGTCCTGGATAATAGGAGCATGACGTCGGACGTGCACGCTCCCCCCGTGAACAGCCCCCGGAAGTCACCGCCGCGCTCCCCGCGCCGGGCCCGCCGTGGCCAGGCCATGGTGGAGTACTCGATGATCAACTGGGTGTTGATCGTCGGGCTCGTCGTCGGCGCCACGGTGAAGATCCGCTGGACGGACGACCGGCAGACCAACGTCATCGACCTGTTCCTCGAGGCGTACCAGATCTATTACGACTCGTTTTACTTCGTGCTGAACCTGCCTTTCCCCTGAGGGACGGAAGGCCGCGGATCAACTCACTGCGTCGAGCCGTCCTCCCCCCTGGGCGGACAGGCTCCGCGAGCTCCGGCAGTCCCGGGATTCCGCTTTGTCACGAGAGGTGGTTTTGACACCTGCTCTGGGGCATGGCTAACATCTTGCCTCGTTCGCGCCCTGGCATCGCCCCCTCGTCCAAAGCAGTCCTGCCGCCACGACGGCGCCCCACCGTTCTGGAGGACTTTGAACCATGTTGAAGGGTAAGACCCCACTCGTCGTCGCACTGGTGCTCGGTTTGCTCGCGGGCATCGTGGCCTACTCGGCCATCAAGAAGAAGGAATCCGATGTGCGCCGCGGGTGGAACCTGGTTCCCGTGGTGGTGGCGGGCCAGGACATGCCCGAGGGCTCGGTCATCACGTACGAGATGATCTCCCAGCGCTCGGTGCCGGAGCAGTTCGTCACCTCGTCGGTGGTGAAGCCGGACTCCGCCAACTACATCGTGAACCAGAAGGTGCTGGTGGCGCTGCAGGCCGGCGACCCCATCCTCTGGAGCCAGTTCGAGACGACGAAGGCCGCCGAGCGCCTGTCCACGAAGGTGCAGAAGAAGGCGCGCGCCATCACCATCGAGGCGAAGCAGACCACGTCCGTGGGCGGGTGGATTCGCCCGAACGACCACGTGGACATCATCGGCACGTTCCGCGATCCGCAGACGGACGAGAGCGTCGCGGTGACGCTGCTGCAGAACATCATCGTGGTCGCCACGGGTAAGATCACCGGCACCACGAACATCAACCTCATCCCGGAGAACCAGCGCGAGTACTCCAACGTCTCGCTGATGGTGCTGCCGGAAGAGGCGGAGATCCTGGTGCTGGCGGCGGAACTGGGCCAGCTGACGTTGTCCCTGCGCAACGAGGACGACGTGGACCTCATCGAGGAGCGTGGCCGCGCGACCATCAGCACGCTGCTCTCCGGTGAACGCACCCGTGTGCTGGAGCAGAAGCGCCGGGAGATCATCCAGATCATCAAGGGCAGTGGCGGCGGCGAGAAGGCCTCGGCCGGCTCTCCGTAGTCCTGCGCGCGGGGCCGCTTCGCTCACGGCTGAAGCGGCCCTGCCGACCCCTCCCTCATCCCCCGGGGATTCGCGCCCATGCTCGCAGGTATCGTCCTCCTTCTCGTCACCGGCTCGGTGTTCTTTTTCAGCCTGGTGATCTTCAGCGTCCTGTCGAAGGCGTATGAGCAGTACCAGGAGCGGTACGTCGCCAAGTCGATGAACGACTTGAGCGACATGTTCCTCTTCATCGACGCGCGGCAGATGTTGATCCTCAACATCGCCTGCATGTGCCTCCTGGGCATCCTCAGCTACATCGTCTTCAACCCCATCCTCGCGGTGCTCGCGACCATCTTCGGCTTCTTCCTGCCGATGCTGCTCGTGAAGCACTACCGCAAGCGCCGCATCAAGAAGTTCAACGTGCAGTTGGTGGACGCGCTGCAGGCCATGGCCAACGCGTTCAAGGCGGGCCTCACGTTCCCCCAGGCCATTGAGCACGTGGCGCGCGAAGCGATGCCGCCCCTGTCCCAGGAGTTCGGCCTCTTCGTGAAGGAAGTGAAGCTGGGCGTGCCGCTGGAAGAAGCGCTCGTCAACATGGGCAAGCGCGTGGGCAGCGACGACCTGGAGCTGGTGGTGGTGTCCACCAACATCGCGCGCCAGCTGGGCGGCAACATGGCGGAGATGTTCGAGACCATCTCCACGGTGATCCGCGAGCGCTTCCGTCTGGAAGGCAAGATCGACGCGCTGACCTCCCAGGGCAAGCTTCAAGGGTGGATCGTCGCGGCCATGCCGGCGGTGCTGGGCATGGTTCTCAACTACATGCGTCCGGACCTGATGGAGCCGATGATGAACCACATCTTCGGCTACATCCTGGTGACCATCATCGCCATCATGGAGATCATGGGCATCCTCATCATCCGGCGCATCGTCAACATCGACATCTGAAACGAGGCGCACCGTGCAGGAAGTCCTGACATTTCTGCTGATGGGCGGCTCGGCACTGCTGACCGCGGGCGCGGTGGCGTTCCTGGGCATCGGCCTGTACTCCAACCTCCTGGAGCGCTTCCTCACGGAAGTCCGCGACGAGTCCGCGGGCGGCATGAAGGGCGCTGGCTCCGTCGCCGTCCGCAAGCTGGGCTCGATGAACCGGCGCTTCATGTGGCCGGGCTACGAGTCCAAGACGCGCCGCAAGCTGATCAAGGCGGGCGAGCCGTCGCAGTACAAGCCCGAGGACATCATGGCGCTTCAGGAGATCAGCGCCTTCTTCGCGCTCCTGGCCGGCCTGTTCGTCGTCAACGGCATGGGCATGAACCTGGCCTGGTCGCTGCTGGTGATGCTGCTGGGCCTGTTCTATCCGCTCATCTGGTTGAACGATCAGGTGAAGCGCCGTCACCTGGCCATCAGCCGCGCGCTTCCGTACAACCTGGACCTGCTGACGCTGTCGGTGGAAGCGGGCATGGACTTCACGGGCGCGCTGGCGAAGGTGGTGGAGAAGGGCCGCCAGGGTCCGCTGCGTGAAGAGCTGCAGCTGGTGCTCAAGCAGCTCAAGATGGGCAAGACGCGTGAAGAGGGGCTCAAGAGCATGATCGTGCGCGTGGACCTGCCGTCGCTGACGACGTTTGTCACGGCGCTGATCCAGGCGGACAAGATGGGTACGAGCCTGGGCAAGGTGCTGCGCATCCAGTCCACGCAGATGCGCATCGACCGCACGCAGCGCGCCGAGAAGCTGGCGGGCGAGGCGCCGGTGAAGATGCTCTTCCCGCTCATCGCCTGCATCTTCCCGACGGTGTTCATGGTGCTCTTCGGGCCCATCGTGTTCCAGTTCATGTTCGGCAACGTCGGGGGCTAGTCCTCTGCCCATCCTGCTCACCATCACCCAGGGGCTCCAGGTCGGACGGGAGCTCGCCTTCGAGCAGGCCGAAGTGAAGATCGGCCGGACCTCGGAGAACGACCTGGTGCTGCATGACCACGGTGTCTCCCGGCGTCATGCCCGCATCACGGCGAGGGATGGGCGCTACTTCGCCGCGGACGTTGGCAGCGCGAACGGCACGCAGCTGAACGGCCAGCCGCTGGCCGGCGAGAAGCAGCTGCGCGACGGCGACCGCATCACCGTGGGGCCCGTGGAGTTCACCTTCGTGTGGATGCCGCCGGAGGATGACGACGACGTCACCCGGCCCATCCGGCGGGTGCTCGCGCCGCCCCACGCGAACGTGTCGCCGCAGGGCTTGGGGCAGGCCTCGCTCGCGGAGATCGAAGCGGCGCCCACGAGCTACCAGCAGTCGATGCCGGCCATGGCCCGGCCTGCATCCCCGCCGCGCCCGGGAATGGCGGTGCCCGCTGCGAAGGGTGGGGCGACCCCGGCGATGCCGGTGCCGGCCGCCACACCGAAGCGGCCCTCCGCTCCGGATCTGCCGGCGGTCACTGCCCCCGCGCCGGGTGCGGCCGCGCAGGTCCGGCCTCCACCGGGGCCTGCGCTCAGCGCTTCCGCGCCGGGTGCGGCGGCTCCGCCCAAGCCTTCCGCCGGGCCTCCTGTGCTGGGAGCTTCCTCGCCGGCATCCGCTGCGCCGGCTCGGCCTGCACCTGGAGCGCCCGTGCAGGGAGCTGCCGTGACGGGTGCGGCGACTCCGCCCAGGCCTCCTCCGGGTCCGCCTGCGCTGGGTGCCTCCGCGTCGGCTGCTTCGGGCAAGGTTCCCGCCGCGCCTCCTGTGTTGGGGCCTTCGGCGCCGGGCGCGACCGCGCCTGCCAGGACTCCCGCCGGGCCCCCGGTGTTGGGTCCTGCTGCTTCGGGCGCGGGTGCGCCGGCCAAGGCTCCTGCTGGCCCCCCGGTGCTGAGCGCTCCGGCCGTGAACAAGGCTCCGGGACCTTCCGCCTCCGTCCGGGCCTCCGGGCCGGGACTGTCAGCGGTCGGTGCCTCGGGACCGGGCAGGTCGTCCGCGCTGGAGGCTGCCCCGGCCCCCTCGCACCCCACCGCGCTCGAACATCCCGCGGCTGGAGTTCCTGCCTCGACTGCGACCTCCTCGCAGGGGAAGGCCGCCGCTTCAGCTCCTGCCGAGCCCGCGGCTCCCGCCAAGCGGAACGGCGTCGCGAACCTGCCTGGTGTCGGCGCGCCCGCGCTGAACCGTCCCTCGCTGGGGCTTGGCGCCGCGCGCGCGTCCGCTGCTCCAGTGTCCCGGGGCGCCGCGGCTTCCGCGCCTGGACTGCCGTTGATGTCGCCGCCGGGGCTCATGGCTCCGCCGCCTCCGGCTCGGCCTTCCGTCGTACCGCCTCCCGTGGATCTGGCCCCCGTGGTGCCGGATGAACCCGAGGAGCGCACGCTGATGGCGATCCCCACGGCGGACGCACCCGCCGCGGCGCTGTCTCCCGTACTGCCGCTCCCGGAGCTGGACGAGCCCGAGGAGCGCACGCTGATGGCGATCTCCACGGTGGACTCGCTCGTGCCCGCCGTGGTGCCGCCCCCCGTGCTGTCGCTCCCGGAGCTGGACGAGCCCGAGGAGCGCACGCTGATGGCGATTCCGGCGACCCCGGAAGCGCCTCCCCTGGAAGAGTCGGCGCCGCCACCGGCGGCCTTGCCCGCGCTGCCTCCGCCGATGATGGAGGAGCCCGAGGAGCGGACCGTTCTCGACCTCCGGCCCATCACTCCGGTCAGTCCGCTCGTGGCCCCTCCGGTGCGCGTCGCGAGCGCTCCCGTCCCCGCGCCCGACTCCAGCGAGCCCTCGACCTTCGTCGGCCAGGACGATGACCTCTACGCGGCCCCCGAGGAGACCCGGGCTTCGGGGACCTTCACGGGCCAGGTTGCCCCCGCCCCCGTGGCGCCTCCGCCGGCCTCGAGCCCTCCCGTCCCGCCGCCATCGCCGGAGCCGGTGACGTTCGTCGGCCGGGACCGGGCCGCGCCTGCCCCGACCCTGGACCCCGGCCCGCTGCCGGGCGAGTTCCCACTGGCCCCCGTGCCCTCCGCGGACGTGGAGGGGGATGCCACCCAGCCCGTGCCGGCCGACCTGGAAGACTCCTTCGTCCAGCCCGTGCCCAACGGCCCGGTGACGGTCGTCGCGAAGGTCGAGCCCTCGTCCGCCGCCGACAAGGCTCGTCAACGGCGTCAGCTGGGCAAGTCACTCCAGGGCCGGTTCATCCTCTTCTGGAAGCGCCAGTCGCTGCCCAAGCGGATCGCCTTCGCGTCGCTGGCGGGCGTGGCCGTGCTGTGCGTGGTGACGCTGCTCGTGGCGCTCGCGGTCCCCACGGCCATCCGGCTCCCGGGCAGCGAACCCTTCAAGCTGGGCATGGAGCCGGTGACGGACTCCTTCGGCCTGGGCGACGGCGTGCGCTGGGTCCACGCCGACGACAAGCTCTTCGACTTCCGCTTCGTGTC
The DNA here is from genome assembly GCF_003668955.1 of Corallococcus sp. AB038B. NCBI lineage: Bacteria > Pseudomonadati > Myxococcota > Myxococcia > Myxococcales > Myxococcaceae > Corallococcus > Corallococcus sp. AB038B. The sequence goes on from NZ_RAWO01000002.1 coordinate 503,789, forward strand.
CCCCACGCGCGCCGTGGCGGTGCTGCACTACCAGGCCAGCAGCATCGCCCGGGACGAGGTCAACCTGTCCCTCAACGGCGTGTCCCTGGGCTGGGTGCCCCCGGACACTGCGCAGACGGCCGAGCGTGAGCTGGAGCAGATCCTCCCGCCCAGCCTCCTGCGGCGCAACGCCAACAACCAGATCCTCTTCGACAACGCCCTCAACCCGCCCGGCCGCGACCCGTGGCGCATCTGGAACCTGCGGCTGGAGATCATCCCGGTGCCGGAGGCGCCGCCGGATCAGCTGGTCGCCTCCGCCCGGGAGGCCGCGACGGCGGGGGCCCGCTTCTACGAGCTCAAGGATGTGGGCGCGGAGAACCTGTTCAAGGCGTGGCGGGAATACCGCGCCGCTTGGATCACCCTGGAAGCGCTGGACGACAAGCCGGAGCTTTACGAGGACGTCCGGGAGCGGATTGCCCAGATTTCAATGGAGCTGGACCACCGCTGCAGCCAGCTGATGATGCAGTTCCAGCGGGCGGTTCAGTTCCGCAGCCGACGGGATGCGGTCGCGACCCTGGAAGACGTACGGAGACGCTTCCCTACGGCTGAGCATCGCTGCCACAATCTCGCGCAGGAAAAAGCCTATGAGCACGAGCTTTAGGGCCCGTGCCCCCCTCAGCAGGACGCGGTGACCGCCATGTCGAACGCACCTCCCCCCGCCCGCCGACGGCCTACGTCCGGTACGCCCTCCTCCGGGAGCGGATCGCGCGCGCCGGTCCGCCGGTCGACCGCCGGTGCCGCCGCGGCCCGCCCCGCGAAGCTCGTCGTCGTCGCCGGCCCCATGGAGGGTGAGGAGTTCGCGCTCTCCGAGCTCGAGTACACGGTCGGCCGCTCCGCCGACAACCCCATCTGCATCCAGGACACGTCCGTCTCCCGCAAGCACGTGACGCTGCGCAAGGAGTCCTCGGGCTGGATGGTCAGTGACATGGGCTCCGGCAACGGAACCATCCTCAACGGCGAGCCCATCGCCGAGGAGACGCTCCTCGCCAACGGCGACGTCATCACGCTGGGCGACTCGGAGCTGCGTTACGAGGACACCGCCAACAGCACCGCGAAGGTGCAGGCCCCCACCGGCTCCCGGCCCCGTCCGTCCACGGCGGCGGGCCGAGCTCCCACGGCCGTGCCCACGCGTCCCGCCCGGGAGGGCCGTGCGCGCCCGCAGACGTCGCGCGCCGCCGCCGCCGCGGAGCTCACGCCGGAAGCGCAGCGCAAGCGCATGCGGATGAAGCTCGCGGGCGTCGCCGTGCTGGTGGTGCTCTTCGCGGGCCTGGGCGTCGCGCGCTCGCGCATGCGGCAGCAGGCGGAGGAGCAGGGCCGCATCGAGGCGGAGCAGCGTGAGTACCGCGCGCAACTGGGCGGCCTCTTCCAGGAGGCCAAGAACCTGGTGCGCGAGGGCCAGTGGGAGCAGGCCAAGGCGAAGCTGGAGGAGCTCCACACGCGGGCGTCGGACTACCCCGGCGTGGAGGACTACCTGAAGGCCGCGGACCGGGAGATTCCCAACCAGAAACACCTGAGCGCGGCCCAGGCGGCGTTGACCAAGGGCGAGCTGGCCAGCGCGAAGGCGTCCATCGATAAGGTGACCAGCGACACCCAGCAGTACGAGCAGCTGAAGACGGCGCGCAAGAACCTGCTGGACGCCGCCGACACGCGCACGAAGGAGGCCAAGGGGCTCCTGGACACCCGCCAGCTGGATAACGTGCAGAAGGCCAAGGCCATCACCGACGACGTGCTCGCGACCTTCCCCGAGCACCGCGACGGCAAGCTGGTCAACGACGACGCCGCGCGTGTCATCGCGGACCTGACGCGTCCGGACCCCGTGCGCGTGGCCGCGGCGCCCAAGCCGTGGGAGCCCGCGGTGGAGCGCTTCCGCGACGGTGACATCACCGGCGCGGTGGCCATCCTCAACGCGTGCGCCGGCAAGACGTCCCAGTGCAAGCAGGTGATGGGACAGGTGACGGAGTTCGGCAACCTCTACAAGAAGCTGGAGGATCTGGACGCGAAGGGCCTGACCCGGCTGCTCGCGCTGGACAAGGACATCACCGACGGGCGCGGCAGCAAGATGGGGCGCAACGCGGGCACCCGCGCGGGAACCATCTATTACAAGAGCGCCGCGGGCGCGAAGGCCGCCGGCCAGTGGTCGCGCGCCATGGAGTTCGCCCGCCGCGCGCTCCAGGCGGACCCCAACCACACGGGCGCCGCCAATATCGTCAACGACCTCAAGGGCAAGGCGAAGGACCTGTACATGCAGGCCTACTCCATCAAGGACTCCAGCCCGGAGGACGCGCTGCCCAAGTTCCGCGACGTCGTCGCGATGACGCCGCCTGACGACGAGCTGCACGGCAAGGCCCAGGGCTGGGTCGAGAAGCTGTCGCGATGAAGAAGCGCAAGGGGCTGGAGCCGCCTCCGGCCGATGAGCCGGGGCAGGGCGACCTGTTCGGCACGTCGCTGCTACCCCCCTTGCGTCCCGCACCGGCGAAGGCCGCCAGCGGAGGCAAGACGCCTCCTGCCCCCCCGGCTCCCCTGGCTCCTTCGACCGCGCCGGTGGCTGAAATCGCTCCGCCGCCTCCGGCCGCCGTCACCCCGCCGCCGCGCCCGGAGCGCACGGTGTTGTCGGTGGGCGAGCTCACCCGGCAGATCAAGCAGACGGTGGAGACGCGCTTCCCGCGCGTGATGGTTCGCGGTGAGGTGTCCAGCTTCCGGGGCGCCAACGCGCGCGGCCACTGGTACTTCACGCTCAAGGACGCGGACGCCTCCATCGACGCGAAGGTGTGGGCGTCCATGGCGGGGCGGATCCGCTTCGCGCTGCGCGACGGCATGGAGGTGGTGGCCGAGGGCAGCGTGGACCTGTACGAGCCGCAGGGCCGCTACAGCCTCATCGTGTCCCGGCTGGAGCCGGTGGGCGAGGGCGCGCTGGCGCTCGCGTTCGAGCAGCTCAAGCAGCGGCTGGCGGCGGAGGGGCTCATCGGCGACCGGCGCGTGCGGCCGCCCCGGCCCGTGCCGTTCCTGCCCCGGCGCATCGGCGTCGTCACCAGCCGCACCGGCGCGGCACTCCAGGACTTCCTGCGCGTGCTGCACTCGCGCAACCCCCGGCTGGGCGTGCTGCTGGCGGACGCGCGCGTGCAGGGTGAGGGCGCCGCGGAGGACGTGGCGCGGGCCATCGAGCGGCTTTCGCGCACCGACGTGGACGTCATCGTCGTGACGCGCGGCGGAGGCTCCGTGGAGGACCTCTGGACGTTCAACGAGGAGCGGGTGGCGCGCGCCATCTTCGCCTCGCCGGTGCCGGTGGTGTCCGCCATCGGCCACGAAATCGACTTCACCATTTCGGACTTCGTCGCGGACCTGCGCGCGCCCACGCCCAGCGCGGCGGCGGAGCGGCTGGCGCCGGTGCTGGCCGACCTGGAGCTGACGCTGGCCACGCAGTCCGGCCGCTTGCGCCGGGCCATGGAGCGCCGGGTGCTGGAGCTGCGTCAGAGCCAGGGCCAGCTTCGCGCGCGGCTGCCGGACCCTCGCCGCGAGGTGAACCACCAGCGCCTGCACCTGTCCGAACAGGTGGAGGCGATGATGCGCGTCCTGCGCCCGCGCGCGCGCGAGCACCGGGAGACGCTGCGAGCCCTGCAGGAGCGGCTGCAGCGGGCGCGGCCCCAGACGCGGCTGTCGGAACAGCGGGCCCACCTGCTCAAGCTGGCCATGCGCCTGTCGGAGGCAGCACGCGCGGGCGTCACCCGTCGGCGGGGCGCGCTGGCGGACGCGCGGCTGGGGCTGGAGCGGCAATCCCCTACGGCGCGGGTGGCGGCCGAGCGGGCGAAGGTGGCCCAGACGCGCTCGCGGCTCCTGGAGCTGCAGCGGGGCATGCTGGCGACCGCGCAGACGCACTTCGGACGGTTGGGGGGCCGCCTGGACGCCCTGAGCCCCCTGAAGGTGATGTCTCGCGGCTATGCGGTGACGTTCCGCCAGCGGGACGGCGTCGTGGTGCGCTCCACGGCGGACGTGGTGGTGGGGGACGTGCTGGGCATCAAGCTGGCGGCCCACGGGGCGAAAACCCTGGGCGGGTGTGAAGAAATCGAAGCCACCGTTACCAGCCTGAAAGGCCCGGTGGACTGCTAGCGGGCCACCCTCTACATTCCGCGCCCCGCTCGGGGAGGTGGATGGCCGTGGCGAAGTCGGACAAGAACCCCAAGGTGGAGCCCGCTCCGGAGCAGTACGGAGACGTGGTGTCGCGCTTGGAAGACACAGTGGCGCGGCTGGAAAGCGGCGACCTGTCGTTGGAAGAGTCGCTCAAGGCGTTCGAGGAGGGCATCCGCCTCGTCCGCCGGGGTGAGAAGCTGCTCACGGAGGCCGAGCAGCGAATCGAACAGCTGCTGGTGGACGAGGACGGCCAGGACGTGGCGGCGCCGCTGGCGGTGGCGGCCCGGCCCGCTCCGCAGGCTGCCCCCCGGACGAGCGCGCAGGCGCGTCCGCCACCGGAGGACGATGTCCCGTTCTAGGTATCAGGGGAAGGGTGGAGGCCGGGCATGTCGAAGCCGAAGATTACAATTGTCGATGACGACCGCGACACGCGCGAGCTGCTCGCCGAGGCCCTGGGGGCCGAGGGGTTCGAGGTCATGTCCGCGGCCAATGGCCTGCGGCTCGTCGCGTCGCTGGAGCTGCACCGGCCGCACGCCATCCTCCTGGACGTGAACATGTCCTGGATCAACGGCTTCGAGCTGTGTCAGGCCGTGAAGCAGAACAAGCAGTTCCGGGACATCCCCATCATCTTCATCAGCGGGCGGGGAGACCCGGAGGACAAGCGGCGAGGCATGGAGGTCGGCGCGGCCGACTACTTCGTGAAGCCGCTGGAGCTGGACGCGCTCGTCAAGCGCATCCGCGAACTCATCCCCGCCGACGTGGCGAAGGAGCCCTGACGACGATGGCCGCTTTCAACCTGGACCCCTTCATGCGCACCCAGCAGTCGCGGGTGGAGGCGCTCCTGCTCGAACGCGCGGACCGCCTGGGTCCCGCGGGCACGCCGCCCCGGCTGGCGGAGTCCATGCGCTACTCGCTGCTCGCGGGGGGCAAGCGCCTGCGCCCGGTGCTGTGCCTGGCCTTCGCGGACGCGGTGTCCAAGTCGAGCACCGACGCCGCCGTCGTGGCGGACGCGGCCTGCGCGCTGGAGTACGTACACACCTATTCGCTGGTGCACGACGACCTGCCCTCCCTGGACAACGACGACCTGCGCCGGGGCCTGCCCACGAACCACAAGGTCTACGGCGAGCCGGTGGCGCTGCTGGCCGGGGACGGGCTGTTGACGGAGGCCTTCAACGTGCTCGCCTCCGGACCGGAGCCGGTGCGCGGCCTCCTGTGCGCGGAGCTGGCGCGCGCGGCGGGCGCGAGCGGGATGGTGGGCGGGCAGGCGCTGGACATCGCGGCGGACCGGGCCGCGGCTTTGGATTACCTCCTGCGGTTGCACCGGATGAAGACGGGCGCGCTCATCCTCGCGGCGTGCCGGATGGGCGTCCTGGCGGCCGGTGGCGACGCGGCGGCGCTCGCCAGCGCGGTGACGTACGGTGAGGCGGTGGGCCTGGCCTTCCAGATTGCCGACGACGTGCTGGACGTGACCTCCAGCGCGGAGGCCATGGGCAAGCCGGTGGGCGCGGACGCGGAGGCCGGGCGCTTCACCTTCCCGGCGGTGGTGGGGCTGGACGAGTCCCGCCGCATGGCAGACGAGCTGGTGGCCCGCGCGGAGGCGGCGGTGCGTCCGCTGGAGGGCGTGGACGGTCCGCTGGCGGCGCTGGCGCGCTACTCGGTGGAGCGGAAGTCCTGATGGCGGACGTGCTGTCCGGTGTCGCGTCTCCCGCGGATGTGCGCGCGCTCCCCGAGGACGCGCTGCCCGGCCTGTGCGAGGCGCTGCGCGAGGCCATCATCACCACCTGCGGCCGCGTCGGAGGCCACCTGGGCGCGTCGCTGGGCGCGGTCGAGTTGGTCGTGGCCCTGCACCGCGTCTTCCACACGCCGCAGGACGCGCTCCTCTTCGACGTGGGGCACCAAGCATACGCGCACAAGCTGCTCACCGGCCGGCGCGACCGGATGCACACGCTGCGGCAGGCGGACGGCATCGCGCCGTTCCTGGATCCGCGGGAGAGCCACCACGACGCGCTGGCGGCCGGGCATGCGTGCACGGCCATCTCCGCGGCGCTGGGCCTGCTCTCCGGCCGGCGGCAGCTGGGGCACTCGGGCCACGTGGTGGCGGTGGTGGGCGACGGCGCGCTCACCGGCGGCCTGAGTTTCGAGGGTCTCAACAACGCGGGGGGGAGCCCGCTGCCGCTCGTGGTGGTGCTCAACGACAACCAGATGTCCATCAGCGCGAACGTGGGCGCCATCCCCGCGCTCCTGCGCACGCGCAACGCCCGCGCCTTCTTCGAATCGCTGGGCTTCACCTACCTGGGCCCGGTGGACGGGCACGACCTGGGCGCGCTCACGCGGGTGCTGCGCGAGGCGAAGGCGTCATCGCGTCCGGTGGTGGTGCACGCGCTGACGAAGAAGGGGCGCGGCTTCCCGCCTGCCGAAGCCGACGAGCAGACGCGCGGCCACGCGATGGGGCCGTACGAGTGGCGCGACGGAAAGCTGGTGCGCTCGCGCGGGGGACGGCCCACGTACAGCGAGGCCTTCGCCCAGGTGTTGGGTGATGCGCTGGAGCGCGACCCGCGCGTGGTGGCCGTGACGCCCGCGATGCTGGAGGGCAGCGCGCTCACCGGCTTGAAGGCGCGCTTCCCGGACCGAGTGCACGACGTGGGCATCGCGGAGCAGCACGCGGTGACGTTCTGCGCGGGGCTCGCCGCGGCGGGCGCGAAGCCGGTGTGCGTCATCTACTCCACCTTCCTCCAGCGCGCGTACGACCAGGTGGTCCACGACGTGTGCCTGCCGGGGTTGCCCGTCGTCTTCGCGGTGGACCGGGCGGGGCTCGTGGGCGCGGACGGCGCCACACACCAGGGCGCCTACGACGTGTCCTTCCTCCGGCCGCTGCCGGGCCTCACGCAGTGGGCTCCGGTGGTGGGTGAGGACCTGGGGCCCATGCTCGCCACCGCGCTCCAGGCCTCCGGGCCCTCCGTGCTGCGCTTCCCGCGCGGCACTCTGCCGGACCTGCCGCCGGAGCTGGCGCAGGACGGGACCGAGGCGTCGGCGCACGACGCGCGCGCTGGCGCGGAGGGGGGCAAGAGCTCCACGGCCTCGCGGCTGACACCGGCCGCGCTCCCCATGCCGGGCGCCCGCTGGCTGAAGCGTGTGCCCGGCTCACGGCTGACCTTGGTGACGCTGGGCCCGCTGGGCCTGTCCGCGCTGGAGGCCGTGCGGAGCGAACCGGACTGGAGCGTGCTGGACGCGCGCCGGGCGTGGCCCTTGGATGAAGCCGCGCTGCTGGAGGCCGCGGCGGGCGGGCACGTGGTGGTGGCGGAGGAGGGCACCGTCCGGGGCGGCCTGGGCAGCGCGGTGCTGGAGCTGTACGCCGCGTCGGGCGTATCCCCCCGCGTGACGCTCCTGGGCATGCCGGATGTCTTCCTGCCGCACGGAGACGCGCGGGTGCAGCGCACGCAGCTGGGACTGGATGCGGCGGGCCTGCTGCGCGCGGGCCGTGCGCTGCTGGGAGAGGAGAACCGGTGAAGCCGAAGAAGGAACGCCTGGACGTGCTGGTGGTGGAGCGCGGGCTCGCCGAGTCGCGTACCAAGGCCCAGGCGCTCATCCTCGCCGGCCAGGTGGTAGTGGCGGACCAGCGTGTGGACAAGCCCGGCTCCCTCGTGCCGGTGGAGGCCGAGCTGCGCCTCAAGGGCGAGGTGATGCCGTACGTGTCGCGCGGCGGCCTCAAGCTGAAGGGGGCCATGGACCGCTTCGGCCTGGACGTGACGGGCCGCGTGGGCGCGGACATCGGCGCCAGCACGGGCGGCTTCACCGACTGCCTGCTCCAGCACGGCGCGGTGCGGGTGCACGCCATCGACGTGGGCTACGGCCAGCTGCACGAGAAGCTGCGCGTGGATCCGCGCGTGCGCTCCCGCGAGCGGGTCAACGCGCGCTACCTCACGGACGAGGACCTGCCGGAGAAGGTAGGCGTGGTCGTCATCGACGTGAGCTTCATCTCGCTCACCCAGGTGCTGCCGTCGGTGCTGCCGTTCCTCTCACCGGGCGGGCTGCTCATCGCCCTGGTGAAGCCCCAGTTCGAGGTGGGCCCGGAGCGGGTGGGCAAGGGCGGCGTGGTGCGCGACCCGCAAGCGCGTCAGGACGCCATCGACACCGTGACGGCCTTCGTGCGCGAGCACGGGCTCAGCGTGCGCGGGTTGATGGACTCGCCTGTGCCTGGGCCCGCCGGCAACGTGGAAGCGCTCCTCGTCGCCGACAGGCCCTGAGGCCCGCCGTCACGGCTTGACGGCGCGGTACTCGGGCAGCGTGAGGGCCTGGACCAGGTTGTTGCCCACGCGCATCCACAGCCGCCCGCTGTCATCCACGGAGCAGGACAGGCTGCTGGAGACCTCGTAGCGGAACAGCTCGCCCTGTTCGGCGGAGTCCACCGCGACGATCTCCTGGGGCAGGGCGCCCGCCACGTTCGGGCCGGTGAGCAGGTAGAACTCCGCGCTCGTCGGCTGGCCCAGCTGCACCTGGAGGATGCGCAGCTGCCCGGACGCGTCCACGGACGTGCCGCCCTTGTTCATGACGAGGCCGCTCGTCGAGTTCAGGAACCACACGCGCTGGTCGCCAATGGCCGCCACCTTCGCGCCGCCATTGAACGGCAGCAGGAAGCGGATGGGCACCGGGAAGGTGGTGCTGGACCACCGGTACGCGTTGCCCTCGCAGCCCGCGGCCTCCGTGGAGCAGGCCTCGATGCGCGACTGGTTGTTGTTGAAGTCGAAGGACATGAAGAGCGTGGAGCCATCCACGCTGAACGACGCGGGCGGCGGCGCGCTGATGAGGCCGTTGTACTGGTAGATGATGCGCGTGCTCACCGGCTGGAGGTCCTGGCTCGTGGCGTTCGCGTCCAGGGTGGCGACCTCGATCTGCAAGGCGGGCCCGCCGCCACCCGCGGTGTTCGGATAGGCCACCAGCACCTGCTGGCCCTTCTCCTTGGGCGGGGTGATGGGCTGCAGCGGCGCGTTCTCGAACATCCACTGGAAGGAGCCGCCGGACGACGTGTGCTTGAGGCGCGACACCGTGTAGAGGTCGTTCACCAGCGCGTCGCCGTTGGCCATCACCGACAGCTGCTGCAGCTTGTACGTGGCCGCGGTGCGGCCGGAGGTGGCGAAGTTGGAGTCCACCGCCACGGCGCCCGAGCCCGGCGTCCACACCCACCGCTTGCCACTCGTCGAGTTGATGCTGGTGATGACGGTGGAGGAGCTGCACGGGATGCCCAGCTCCACCGAGTTGCGCACCACGCCCGCGGAGTCCACGCGGAAGAGCGTGCCGGAGCCCGTGGTGGGGTTGCCGCACCCGATGAAGGCGACGCTGGTGCCGCTGCCCTCGGCGATGAAGAAGTCCGTCACCACCTGGCCGTTGGGGTCCGGATCCTTGATGACCTTCGTCACCGGCAGGAACGTGGCCGCCTGAGGCTGGGACGAATTCGTCCGGCCGTCCGAGCACGTCGCCCGCGCGTTGAGCGACAGGCTCACGGCGAGGCCGCGGGTGTACTTGATCTCATTCGAGGCCAGCTCGAAGTCCATGGACCCGCTGGTGTAGGGCACGGTCTTCAGGAACGTGTCCTTGTCGTAGATGTCCACCCGCGACACGGCGTCACACCCGGACACGATGACCCGCACCGTCAGCGACGGGGCCGCCGTGTTGGGCTGCGGCACGGTGAGGGTCACCGTCGGCGGGTCCGGAGTGGGAGCCGGCTTCTCACCACCACAGGCGGCGAACACGGAAGCGCAGAAGGTCAGCGAGGCCAGGAAGGCCCGCGGCGCGAACGGGCGCGAAGGGACGGAGTGCATGGTTTCGCACTCTACCGCGCTCCCCCGGGAAGCGGGCGGGGCCACGTCCCTACCGCGCCCATCCCCCGGAATCCTGATCGCGAGAGCCCTGAAAACCCTCGCCGGCGCCTGTCTGCCCACCCTGCCTCCGGCCGGACGACGAGGGTGGTGTTGGAAGAAAGTGACAGTCTGACTGTTTTCGTGGGATTCCACCGCTACAAGGGGTGGGCGAGCGGTTTCCGGTCATCGGACCGTCACGCGCGTGCGGGATTCCGGAGGAAGAACACCGGTCCGGGGTATACGTCGCGCGCCTTTTCCCACCCCTCTTGCTTGAGGAGAGCCCCGTTCAACCGCTGGCCCGCGGACGGGTTAGACGGCATGATCCGGAATCGACCATGACCCCTTTCGCACCCAACGGGTTTTCGCGACGTCGTTCCCAGTCTGGGCGGGGCGGAGGCGCGCCGTGAGGATCGAGATGTTGTCGTCTGAGCAGCGGGGGCGGGTGCTGGTGCTCGCGGCCAAGGCCGCGGGTGACGCGTTGGTGGAGCGGCTCACGGCGAGTGGCTACCAGTGCGCCTCCACGGAACGGGAGACCGGGCTGGCGGAGATGGTGGATCAGCTCCAGCCGGAGGTGGTGCTCCTGGCGGTGACGGCCAAGCGGGCCGCGGAGCTGCTGGAGACGGTGCGCAAGACGGACAAGCTCCAGCGTCTGCCGGTGCTGGTGGATCAGGGCCGCGCGCGCTCGGCGGAGGCCTTCAAGCGGCTGGCGGTGGACGACTTCGTGCGCGGCGCCGACGAACTGGTGCCCCGGCTGGAGTCCGCCCTGCGCGCCTGGAGGCTCAAGGAGCGCGAGGAGCGCATCCGGATGCGCATGGGGATGCTGCTCGAAATCACCCAGGCGGCCACCAGCTCGCTGGAGCTGGAGGAGATCCTCCGCATCGCGGTGGAGAAGGTCGGCCAGGTGACGGGCACGGACCGCTGCTCCGTGGTGCTGGTGGAGGGCAGCCACGCGCGCACGGCCACGGTCGTCGCGACGCAGGAGGACCCCAGCCTCGTCCAGCTGGACATCGAGGTGGCGCGCTACCCGGAGCTGCGCCGCGCGCTGGAGACGCGGCAGCCCGTCCTGATTGAAGAGGCGCAGCGCGACCCGCTGATGGCGGAGGTGCGCACGTCGCTGCTCCCGCAGGGCGTGAAGTCCATCCTGGTGCAGCCGCTCATCTGCCAGGACGACCTGCTGGGCGCGCTCTTCCTGCGCGTGTCCAAGGGCGAGGCGTCCATCGGGCGCGACGAGCAGGAGTTCGCGGAGGCGGTGGCGGGCGTGCTCGCCAACTCCATCCGCAACGCGCGTCTGCACACGGCGGTGAAGAAGAAGCGCGAGGACCTGGAGCTGGCGTACGTGGAGCGCTATCGCGAGCTCAACGACGCGAACCGCCGCCTGAAGGAACTCAACCGCCTCAAGGATGAGATCATCGCGGTGTGCAGCCACGACCTGCGCGCGCCGCTCCAGGTGCTCCTGGGGCACGGCCGGCTGCTCTTGGAAGGGCCGCTGGAGACGCAGCAGAAGCAGTCCGCGGAGGCGATGATCCGCCAGGGCCGGAAGATCCTCACCCTGGTCGAGTCCCTGCTGGAGAAGGGCAAGGGCGAGGCGGCGCGGCTGTCCATCGAGCCCCGTGTGCTGGACGTGGCGCAGCTGTGCCGCGACGCCGTGGCGGAGCTGGAGATTCTCGCGGCGGAGAAGGCCGTGTCGCTGCGCTCCGAGTGCCCCGACAGCCTGATGCTGATTGGCGACGAGGTGAAGCTGCACGAGGTGCTGCAGAACCTCATCAGCAACGCCATCCAGCACGCCAGCGACCCGGGCGTGGTGGTGGTGCGCACGCAGCGGCTATCGCGGCCGGACGGCGACGCGGTGCGGGTCATGGTGAGCGACAACGGGGTGGGCATTCCCCCGGACGAGCTGCACCTCGTCTTCGACCGCTACCGCCACGGGCCCAAGGGCACGGGGCTGGGGCTGGCCATCTGCAAGGAGTTCGTGGAGCTGCACGGCGGTGAAATCTGGGCGGAGAGCCCGGCCGACGGCGGCTGCACCTTCGTCTTCACGCTGCCCCTGGCGCAGGAGGCCGCGCGCAACCCCCGGCCGCAGCCCGCGCCCGGCTCCGCGCCCGAGCAGCCGCGCGTGCTGGTGGTGGAGGACGAGCCGGAAATCGCGGCGGTGCTGTCGGAGGTGCTGCGCTCGAAGTACCGCGTGGAGGTCGCTCGCGACGGCGCGGAGGGCCTGGCGAAGGCACGCGCTTCACGGCCGGACCTGGTGGTGATGGACGTGTTCCTGCCCAAGCTGGACGGCCTGGATGCGGCCATGGCGCTCAAGTCCTCGTCGGACACGGCGCACATCCCGGTCATCCTCCTGTCCGCCCACCAGGGCGTGGCCGACAAGGTCCGCGCGCTCAACCTGGGCGCGGTGGACTACATGGCCAAGCCCTTCAACGCAGTGGAGCTGCTCAACCGCACCGAGCGCGCCCTCAAGCTGAGCCGGGGTGAGAAGGATCAGCAGGACAAGACGAACTCGCTGCAGCGGCGCACCGGCAGCGATCCGGTGACGGGCCTGCTCGACCGCCGCGGCCTGCTCCTGCGCTTGGAGCAGGAGGTGGCCCGCAGCCGGCGCTACCACCGCGCCCTCACGCTGGCGGTGCTGCGTCCGGACCGCGAGCTGGAGGCCATGCCGCCCAACATGGCGGAGGTGATGCGCAAGCGCGTGCGCCACCCGGACTCCATCGCCCATCTGGGGCTGGGCGTCTTCGCGGTGGTGCTGCCCGAGTGCAACGCGGACGCGGCGCGCACGGTCATCAACCGCCTGATGCCGGACGTGGAGAACGTGACCTCCATCGAGTACCGGGCCGCCATGGCGGACGTCAGCCAGGACAGCGATCCGGTGGAGAAGCTGCTGGAGAAGCTGGGAGCGCCGCCTCCCGAGGTCCACTAGCCCGCGTGCGCCCGCTCCCGCTCCTCAGCCGTGCCGCCGTGATGTGCCTCGCGCTGGCCGCCGGAGGTTCGGGGGCCGCGCCCGCGAGGAAGGCCCCGGCCCCGCACGTCGACCGCGAGGCGATGCGCGAGGCAATGGATTCGAGCGACCGCGACGACGAGCCGTCCGCGTCGTCCGCCAGCTACGCGCACTACCTCCAGGCGCGGCTGATGCACCTGGAGGGCAACCACCGGGCCTCGGTGGACGAGCTGCGGCTGGCGCTCGCCACCGACGACGGCAACCCGACCCTCCTCACCCAGCTGGGCGAGGAGTACGCGCGCCTGGGTGACCTGGAGCGCGCCGAACGCGAACTTCGCCGGGCCGTGGAGAAGGCCCCCACGCACTACGCCGCCCACGTGCTCCTGGGCCGGGTGTTGCTGGAGTCCGGCCGCACGGTGCGCGCGAAGCAGCACCTGCGCCGCGCGGTGGCCCTGCGTCCCCGGGAGCCGGAGGCGTACCTCGTCCTGTCGCAGCTGTACCTGGACGCGAAGGCCCCCGACGATGCGGTGAAGGTGGTGGAGTCGCTGGCCCACGCGCTGCCGGGAGAGGCCTCCGGCTACCGGCGGCTGGGGCTCGTGCTGGCCGAGCGCGGCGACGCGGCCCGCGCCGAGCGCCTGCTCGCGAAGGCCTCCGAGCGCGACCCGGGCGACGTGGAGGTGTGGTCCACGCTGGCCCGTCTCTACGAGGACTCCGGCCGTCCGAAGGAGGCGGAGGACGCGCTGGCCCGCGCGCTGGAGGCGGATCCGGACAGCCGCGAGGTGCTGCTGTCCGCGGGCCGTGCCGCGCTGAAGGGCGGGTCGGCGACCCGGGCGCGGGCCTACTTCGACCGGCTGCTGTCGCTCTCCGCGTCGCCGGAGCTGGCCGTGCGGGTGGCCTTCAGCTACCTGTCCTCCGGAGAGTCCGCCGCCGCGAAGGAGGTGCTGGACGCCGCGCGCAAGGACGCGCCGGACGAGCCCCGTCTCGCGTACTACGCGGGCCTCGTCGCGGAGCGCACGCGCCGCTTCGCCGTCGCCGCCGCGGACTTCGCGGGCGTGCCCCCGGACTCGGAGGTGTTCCCCGACGCCCGCGTGCGCCAGGCCCGCTGTCTGTCGCTGACGGGAGACCATCCTCGCGCGCTGGTGCTCTACCGCATGGCCATGTCGGAAGCGCCCGACGACGTGGAGGTGCGCGTCGGCTACGCCCGGGCGCTGGAGCGGAGCGGGGACGCGGCGCGAGCGGAAGGCGTGCTGCGCGAGGCGCTGGCGGGGGAGGGTGGGGCGCTGGCGTACGACGCGCTGGCCAGCCTGCTGGAGCGCCAGGGCCGGGCTCCGGACGCGCTCGCGCTCTTGAGGGACGCCGTCGCGAAGACGCCGAGGAACCAGGACCTGCAGTTCGCCCTGGCCACCCTGCTGGATCGTCAGGGCGACGTGGCCGGAGCGCTGTCGCGCATGCGGGGGGTGCTCGCGCTGAAGCCGGACCATTCCGCCGCGCTGAACTTCATGGGTTACGTGATGGCGCAGCGGGGCCGGGACCTGGACGAGGCGGAGCGGCTGGTGCGCCGCGCGCTGGCGCTCCGGCCGGACAACGGGGCCTACGTGGACTCGCTGGGGTGGGTCCTCTTCCAGCGCGGCGACGCGAAGAAGGCCGTGGAGGTCCTGGAGCGCGCAGTGGAGCTGGCCCCGGACGACCCCGCCATCCTGGAGCACCTGGGGGACGCGTACCTCAAGGCAGGCCGCGCCCCGGAGGCCGTCCTGACCTGGAAGCGCGCGCTGGAGGTGCTGACGCTGGAGCCGGAGGCCGCCGAGCCCGCGGACCAGCGCACCACCCTGGAGCGCAAGTTGAAGGCGCTACCCTCGACCGCGCCGGGCCGCTAAGGTCCCGGGCTCATGGCCCGCCACGACGAAGGCTTCTTCACCGGGAAGGACAACACCCGGCTGTTCTGGACGCTCGACCTGCCGGACGCGGCTCCGCGCGCGCACGTCGCCATCGTCCATGGCTACGGCGACCACATCGGTCGCTACCGGCCCGTCATCGACGCGCTGGTGCAGGACGGCTTCGCCGTGCACGGCTTCGACTACCGGGGCCACGGCCGCGCGGATGGCCGGCGCGCCTACGCCGCGAAGTGGACCGAGTTCCTCGACGACCTGGACGGCTTCTGGCAGCGCGTGCGCAAGGCCGCGGGCAACGAGAAGATCTTCCTGCTCGCCCACAGCCACGGCGGCCTGATGGCCGCGCACGCCCTGACCGGGAGACTGGAAGGCCTCTCCGGCGCCATCCTCTCCGCGCCCTACCTCAAGCTGGCCATCAGCCCGCCGGCCGCGAAGGTGCTCGCCGCGCGCATGGTGGGCACCCTGGTGCCGTGGATGAAGGTCCCCTCGGGCCTGGCCCCGGAGATGCTCAGCACCGACCCGGACATCCAGAAGGCAGTCGGAGCGGACCCGCTCTACGTTCCCTTCGCCACGCCCCGCTGGTTCGTGGAGTCCACGGCCGCCCAGGCGCAGACGCTCGGGCTGGCGCCGAAGATTCAAGTGCCGCTGTTCGTGCTGTGTGGCCAGGAGGACGGGGTCGCGCTGCCGGCGGCGGCGCGGGCCTTCTTCGAGGCTGCGGGGACGGCGGACAAGAAGTTCAAGGAGTACCCCGGCATGCGGCACGAGCCGCTCAACGAGCGGGACCGCGCGACGGTGTTCCAGGACATCTCCGGCTGGATCTCCGCGCATCTCTGACATAATCAGGTCGCCCCGCTCCCGACGGAGCAGGCGCTGGCGAGGATCACCTCATGGCACAGGGTGAAACGGGCATCATTGGCAAGGGCATCGTCATCAGGGGCAACCTCACGGGCGGAGGGGACCTGGTCATCGAAGGACGCGTGGAGGGGCAGATCGCCCTGAAGAACCACCTCACCATCGAAGGCACCGGCAAGGTGCAGGCGGACATCCGCGCCGAGGAACTGACCATCAACGGCGAGGCGAGCGGCAACATCGACGCCTCCACGCGCGTGGCCATCAACGCCTCGGCGAAGGTGGCGGGCGACATCAAGGCCCCGCGGGTCGTCATCGAGGATGGTGCCGTGTTCAACGGCTCCATCGAGATGGACGTGAAGTTGCCGGACGACATCTAGCATCCACCGGGGACCGACCCACGGCCCCCCAGGCGCACAGCTTCGAGAAGGCGGACAACACTCATGGCGAATACGATCATTGGCTCGAGCATCGTCATCGACGGGGAGATTTCCGGGGACGAGGACCTGGTCATCCAGGGCACCGTGAAGGGGAAGATCTCCCTCAAGGAGAGCCTCTACGTGGAGGGCTCGGGCGTCGTCGAGGCGGACATCGAGACGCAGAACGTGGAGATCGCCGGCCGCGTGACGGGCAACATCGCCGCCACCGACAAGGTCGAGCTGAAGACGGACTGCCGCGTGGTGGGCGACATCAAGGCCCCGCGCATCCTCATCGCCGACGGTGCCTCCTTCAAGGGCAACGTCGACATGGACATGAAGGAGCGCTGATCCGTGGCGACCGCGAAGGATCTTGCAGGCAACTCCGTCGACAACACCGTGGTGGGGCCTTCCATCCTCATCAGCGGTCGGCTCACGGGTGACGAGGACCTCACGGTCCGCGGGCGCGTCGAGGGTGAACTCACCCTCAGCCGCACCCTCATCGTGGAGCCGTCCGGCGTGGTGAAGGCCAACGTGGCGGTGAGAAACGCCATCGTCAGCGGCGTGGTGGTGGGCAACATCAACGCCACGGAGAGCGTGGAGCTCACCCGCGAAGGCCGCATGGTGGGCGACATCCGCGCCCCCCGCGTCATCATCGTGGACGGGGCCAGCTTCCGCGGCCGCGTGGACATGGGAGACGTGGAACCGGGCCGGCTGCCGTCCGAACGCCCCGCCGTGGCCCGTCCCCAGGCGGTGACGCGTCCCACGGTGCGTCCGGGCGCCACCCCGCCGCGTCCTCCGACGCCGCCGGCCGCTCCGCCGCGCGCCGCCCCGCCCCCGCCTCCCGCGCGCACGCAGCCCGCGTCGGCGCCGGCCACCGTCGTGGCCCGTCCGTCGGCCAAGCCGCTGCCGCCGCCCCCTCCGCCCGCCGCGACCACGACCCGGGCTCCGGAGCCTCCGCGTCCGGCAGTCACTGAGCAGGCGAGCAGTGCCGGCGCGCCCCTTTCCCGCGTGATGGGTGCTGGCGCGAAGAAGAAGGTCGTGGTGAAGAAGTCCCGTTAGAGCCCGCCCGCCGCGCCGTCGTTTCCGGCGGCGCGGGGGTGGAACAACCGGGGGTGCCACCATGGACGCCGAGCACAGGGCCGAGGGACAGGAAGGGATGCCGGGCACACCTGGAGAGAATTCGATGCCGTCCCAGCAGGAGGGAGCGGCTGACGCGTCCGCGCCGAAGCAAGGCGAGGGCGCGAGTGGAGACGTGACGCCGGAAGGTGCCCCCCAGGCCGAAGCGGGTGGGGCGCAGACCGACGTGCCTGAAGAGAGTGGGCAGGCCTCCGTGAGCGCGACCGAGGCCAGCACGGCCGCCGGAGCCTCCAGTGAGCCGGAGACACGCACCGAGGGCGGCGAGTCGCCGGGCCGCACCGGCGAAGAGACTCCCGCCGGGGACGCCGCGACGTCGGGTGGAGCATCCGCCCACGCTGGCGAACCGGAAGGCTCCGGGGCGACCGTGCAGGGCGAGGGCACCAGCACCCCGGCGGACGCGGAGGCCTCTTCGGGCCCTGGCCGCTACGTGGAGCTATCCTCGGGCGAGAGCGTCCAGGACGCCTCCGCCACGGGCAGCGACGGTGGCGGCGAGGCGAAGGACATGGTGGCGGAGCCGAGCTCCGGTCCGGTGTCGGGCGCGGATGACGCGCTGCTGAGCGCCGGCATCTGGGACGTGGCGAGCCGTGCGAGCCAGGAGGACGCGGGCTCCATGGGCTCCGGAGACGGTTCGGAACACAGCGCCAACGACGGCGCGGCGACTTCGGATGGGGAGCCCCACGCGCAGGCCATCGAGCCACGCGTGATGGGACAGGTGACGGCGATGGTGCTGCCGCTGGAGCGACTGGAGGAGGACACCACCTTCCGCCTGCGGGACGAGGGCGACGTGTCCGAGCTGGCGACGGACCTGGCGCGACTGGGCCAGCTGTTCCCGGTGGACGTGCGCCCGCGCGGCGAGGAGCGCTACCAGCTCATCTGCGGCTTCCGGCGCGTGGCGGCGCTGCGCTTCCTCAAGCGCGACCAGCTCCAGGTGCGCGTGCACGAGGAGCTGTCCGACGAGGACGCGCTCCTGTTGTCCCTGGCGGAGGCCATCCACGCCTCGCCGGTGGAGCACGACGTGCTGGAGGCCAAGCGCGAGTCGCTGGAGGCCGAAGGCCGGCTGACCGCGCCGGTGCGCGACATGCTGGAGAAGGCGCTCGCCACCGAAGAGACGCTGGCTCCGGAGGGCGTCGAGGAGGAAATCGACGCGGACGAGCTGGCGGTGGACGTCGCGCAGCGCATGGGCGCCCTCAACCAGGACTTGTCGCTGCTCGCGGACGTGTTCGCGGCGCTGGACGAATCGCGCAAGGCGGAGCTGCTGATGCAGCTGCGCTACTCGGCGCAGCTGGTGGCGTACCTGGAGGGTCTGTAGGCCATGGCGGAAACGCTCGAACGCGACCGCGCCCGGCTCCTGGAGGTGCTCACGCAGCGCTCCTTCGAGCGCAGGCGCGTGGTGCTCTCCTCCGGCAAGGAGTCGGACTTCTACATCGACTGCAAGCGCACGGCGCTGCTCGCCGAGGGCCACTACCTCATCGGCCGGCTGCTCCTGGAGGCCATCCGGCGCGACGCTCCGTCGGCGGTGGCCGCGGGCGGTCTGACGCTGGGCGCGGATCCGCTCGCGTCGGCGGTGAGCCTGACCAGCTTCCTGGAGGGCGGCGGCCAGAAGCCCCTGCACGCGTTCATCGTGCGCAAGGAGCCCAAGGGCCACGGCACCGGCCAGTGGATTGAAGGCCTGTCCGCGCTGAGCCCCGGCGCCCCGGTGGCCATCGTGGAGGACGTGGTGACGACGGGCGCGTCCACGATCAAGGCGATTGAGCGCGCGAAGCTGGAGGGCCTGACGGTGCTGGGCGCCTTCGCACTGGTGGATCGGCTGGAGGGCGGACGCGAAGCCGTGGAGTCCGCCGGCCACCGCCTCACCACGCTGTTCACGCGCAAGGACTTCATCCCGTGAGAAGGCTGCTGTTGGCCGCGGTGCTGCTGGTCGTGCTGGGCGGCTGCTCCACCTCGCCCCCCATCGTCGGAGAGCCCGCGCCCACGCTGGATGACCCCAAGCAGGAGTCCGCCTACATGGCGGTGTTGGACCGCTACTCGGACCGCAAGGAGATCTACGACGGCTTCGACACGCGCGTCTTCGCGGGGGCCACGTTCCAGACGCCTGCGTTCCGCGAGGCCCGCATCCACCGCCGAGCCATCTTCCAGACGCTGCCCGCGGCGAAGGTGGAGCAGCTGCTGGCGGAGGAACAGGCCGAAGCGGCGAAGTTCTACGAGTTCTTCCTGGCGGTGCACGTCAACGACTACCGCTACGACGACTTCGCCCACCGCAACAGCATCTGGCGGATCGCGCTGGTGACGCCCGCGGGCGAAATCACGCCCATGGAGATCCGCCGCCTGGGCCGGGCGGACCTCAACGTGCGCGCCTACTACCCCTACGCCAGCCTCTTCTGGGTGGGCTACCGCGTGCGCTTCCCCAAGACCTTCACCGACGGCCAGCCCGTCATCCCCGAGGGCACCGAGCAGGTGATGCTCCGCGTCGCCTCGTCGTTGGGGAACGCGGAGCTGAAGGTCCACGCGCGCTGACCGCGGCGGGACGGCCTTCAGGTCTGCTGGCCGTCCTTCAGCCACTTCGACGTGAGCGGCATCGTGGGCCCCGCGAGCAGGCGGTCCAGGAGCGCGTCCGGCGAGGCATTCACCGCGAAGGGCACGCCCTGCGTCTCCGGGACGAAGCCCGCCTCCACCATCTGCTTCGCCATCGCGAGCAGCGGCTGGAAGAAGCCGTCCACGTCCAGCAGGCCCATGGGCTTCCGGTGCAGGCCCAGCTGCGCCCAGGTGACGATTTCGAAGAGCTCGTCCAGCGTGCCGAAGCCGCCGGGCAGGGCGACGAAGGCGTCCGAGCGCTCGGCCATCATCGCCTTGCGCGAGTGCATGGAGTCCACCCGGTGCAGCTCCGTCAGCCGCGGGTGGGCCAGCTCCTTCGCGTCCATGAAGTGGGGGAGCACGCCCACGGTCTGGCCACCGTTGGCGATGACCGCGTCCGCCACCGCGCCCATCAACCCCACGCTGGCGCCGCCGTAGACGAGCGTCAGGCCCCGCTTCGCCAGCGCGGCCCCCATCCTGGAAGCGGCCTCGCGGTACTCGGCGCGCACGCCGGAGCGCGAGCCACAGAAGACGCAGACGCTGCGAACGGTGGGTTCAGCCATCGTCAAAAGCCTCCAAGGCGCCCGGGATGGGCGGCGACCACGGCCAGCGCCGCGGCGATGAACAGCAGGACGGGGATGGCGCGCGCGTAGACCTTCGGGCCCATGCGCAGCGCCATGCCGCACGGCAGGCCGAAGACGAAGCCGCCCAGGTGCCCCGCCCAGCTCACCCCGGGCAGCAGGCTGATGACCGCCACCTGCACGAGCCAGAACATGTGATCCCGGCGGCCCTGCTGGTTGAGGATGGGCAGCATCGCGCCGCCCCAGCCGAGGATCATTCCGGACGCGCCCACCGTCACGATGTCGAAGTTGAAGAAGAGCGCGAACGCGGAGCCGCCCAGCGCGGTGACGAGCGACAGCCCCAGGAACCTCAGGCTTCCGATGCCACGCTCCAGCGACGCGCCCAGCGAATAGACGGCGAGCATGTTGAAGAGCAGGTGCATCGCGCCGCCGTGCTCGAACACCATGCCGAGCAGGCGCCAGTACTCGCCCGCCTGGACCCACGGCCCGTAGAGCGCCAGCGGCCCCACGATGCCGTAGTTCGTCCCGTCGATGATCAGCGGCCGGCCCAGGGACCGACTGAGGACGAACATCCCCACCGCGCCCGCGATGATGGCGAAGCTGACGTAGGGCGTGCGCAGCGCGGGCCGGGGCTGCTGGGGGCCCGGGGGCGGTCCGTCCCCGCCCTGTCCACGTGGCGCGTTGTCCTTCTCGTCTCCCAGCCCGGAGGGGCCGGGGAGGTCATCCAGCATGCGGCGCGGACGGGACATGGGTTCTCACAGCTCCCGTGAAAGGACGGTGTCGCGCGTGCCCTGGTGCTCGTCCGTGTGGGGGTAGTCCAGGGTGTAGTGCAGGCCCCGGCTCTCCTTGCGGCGGCTGGCGCAGTCCACGATGAGGTGCGCCACCTCCGCGATGTTGCGCAGCTCGATGACGTCGCGGGTGACCTTGAAGCGCCAGTAGTAGTCGCGGATCTCCTCGCGCAAGAGCTCCAGCCGCCTCCGTGCGCGCATCAGCCGCTTGTCCGTGCGGACGATGCCCACGTAGTTCCACATCAGCCGGCGGATCTCATCCCAGTTGTGGGTGACGACCACGCTCTCGTCGGAGTCCACCGCGCTGCCGGAGTCCCAGGCCGGAGGGTCCTCCTTCGGCAGCGTCAACGAGGACAGCTCCTCCGCCGCCACCTGCACCGCGCGGTGGCCGTACACCAGGCCCTCCAGCAGCGAGTTGGAGGCGAGCCGGTTCGCGCCGTGCAGGCCGGTGCAGGACACCTCGCCAATGGCGTAGAGGCCCGGGATGTTGGTGCGCCCGTGCAGGTCCGTCACCACGCCGCCGCACTGGTAGTGGGCCGCGGGCACCACGGGGATGGGCTGCACCGCCATGTCGATGTTGAAGGCCTTGCAGGTGGCGTAGATGTTGGGGAAGCGCTCGGTGAGGTACGCGCGGCCCAGGTGCGTCATGTCCAGGTAGACGCAGTCATTGCCCGTGCGCTTGAGCTCCGCGTCGATGGCTCGCGCCACCACGTCGCGCGGGGCCAGGTCCCGCATGGGGTGGTAGCGGTCCATGAACGTCTGGCCGCCCTTGAGCCGCAGCTTGCCGCCCTCGCCGCGCAGCGCTTCGCTGATCAGGAAGCTCTTGGCCTCCGGGTGGAAGAGGCACGTGGGGTGGAACTGGTAGAACTCCATGTTCGCCACGCGCGCGCCCGCGCGGTACGCCATGGCCACGCCGTCGCCCGTCGCGACGTCCGGGTTGGAGGTGTAGAGGTACACCTTGCCCGCGCCACCCGTGGCCAGCACCGTCACCTTGGAGAGGAAGCGCTCGATGGAGCCGTCCTCCATCAGTGCGTACGTGCCCAGGCACCGGCTGCCGGCCGGGGTGTGCGGACGCCGGTCCAGGATGAGGTCGATGGCGGCCGTGTTCTGGAAGAAGGTGATGTTGGGCTGCGCGTCGCACGCGGCCAGCAGCGCGCGCTGCACCTCGCGGCCGGTGATGTCACCCGCGTGGATGATCCGGCGGGCGGAGTGGCCACCTTCGCGCGTGAGGTCGAACTCGCCGCCGCGCTGGTCGAACGCCGCGCCCAGCGCCACCAGTTCCTTGAGACGCGCGGGCCCCTCCCGCACCGTCACCTCCACCGCGTCGCGGTGGCACAGGCCCGCGCCCGCCACGAGCGTGTCCTCGATGTGCGAATCGAAGGTGTCCGTGGGGGAAAGTACCCCGGCGATGCCCCCCTGGGCGTAGGCGGTGTTGCCTTCGCCGCGCTCGCGCTTGGTGAGCACGGCGACCGTGCCGTGCCGGGCCGCCTGGAGGGCGAACGACAGTCCGGCCACGCCGCCGCCCATGACCAGAAAATCAAACCGATGGGGCATGGCCAACAGCCTTAATGGCGGTAAGTGCTGGAAACAAGGCGTTTTCTTGAGGACTTTCCGGGTGTTGTCTAAGGTTTCGCACCGCCGCCATGCGTGTCCTGACCGCCCTCGTCGTCCTGTTGACCGCCGCCCTGCCGGCCGCTGCCTCGGACGGCATCTACAGCTACGTGGAGAAGGACGGCACCATCGTCTACACGAACGTGCCGCCTGGAGGCGCGCGCAAGGCCCGCAAGCTGTCCGGGACCTTCACGCCCGCGCCGGCCAAGTCCGCTCCCGTGCGGGGCCGTTCGCGGACGCCCACGGAGTTGGATCCGCACATCACCACCGCGGCGCTGCGCTACCGCATCCCGCCCGCGCTGGTGCGCGCCATCATGCACACGGAGAGCAACTTCAACCCGAACGCGCTCAGCCACAAGGGCGCCAGCGGGCTGATGCAGCTCATGCCGGGCACCGCGTCGGACATGTACGTGAAGGACATCTTCGACTCGAAGGAGAACATCGAGGGCGGCGTGCGCTACCTGCGCGTCCTGGCCAACATGTTCGACGGCGACATGGTGAAGATGGTCGCTGCCTACAACGCTGGGCCGGACGCGGTGAAGAAGTACGGAGGCCAGGTGCCGCCGTACGCCGAGACGCAGGATTACGTGCGCAAGGTCCTCCAGCTCTACCAACACTACAAGGAGCGCGAGCGGCTCGCCCAGGCCGAGGCCAGCAGCCGTGAGCCCACACCCGAGAATGACGACGCGCACGAAGGGGACGAAGCCGCCGGGCCCCGATGACGAGGAGTTCCTGCAGCAGCTCCATCGCGGGAGCGAGCTGCTGGGCGCCGGCAAGGTCACCGAAGCGAAGGACTTCCTGGAGCGTGCGCACCAGCTCCAGCCGCGCCATGAGAAGGCCCAGAACCTCCTGGGCCTGACGTATTTCAAGCTGGGCCTCTTCGACCGCGCCGCCGACCTGTACGAGATGCTCGTGCGGGACAACCCGGTGGACCCGACGCTGCGCGTGAACCTGGGGCTCGTCTACTTGAAGACGAACGCGCTCCAGCGCGCGGCGCGTGAATTCGAGACCGCCACCGACCTGGCTCCGGATCACAAGAAGGCCCACAACTACCTGGGCCTGACCTTCGCCCAGATGGGCGAGTACGGCCGCGCGCGCGAGCACTTCCTCCTGTCCGGCAGCGACGCCATGGCGGAGAAGATGTCGCGCGCCATCGCCGGGGAGGTCTACAGCCGTCCTCCCGCCGCCCCCATGCCGGCCCGTCCGCGCGAGGAGGAAGAGGAGACCGCCGCGCCGCCTGCGTCCAGCTCCGGCGAGAGTGACTGGGGTGCCCAGTTCGGTCTGGATGAGGCGCCGCGCAGTCCTCGCACCGCCGCCGCGCCGCCGCCCCAGGTCGCCGCGAAGCCGCCGGACGACGACATGCGCTTCGCGGAGGACGAGGGCCCTCCCGCTCCCACGGATGACCACGCCTTCACCTCGGGAGCCGCGATCCAGGTCCAGGAGGACGAGGACCCCAGCCTGGCTGCGGGCGAGAGCCTCTTTGACGAAGACGCGGAGCTCGCCGCCACCACGGACGCGGACACCTCCGGTGACGACGTCGAGGTCGCCGACGAGCTGCCCCCCACGCCGGTGTCGGAGGAGATCGAGGTCTCCGAGGAGCCGCCCGTCCTCGCGTCCGACCTGGAGTCGGAGCCCGGCGACGCCTTCGCGGAGACCTTCGCCGCGCTGGCCACGAGCGAGCAGCCCCCGGAGACCCGGCCTGCCGAGCCGCTCCAGCTGACCCGGTCCATCGGGTCGCTTCAGGTGACCCACTCCGCCGAACCGCCTTCCTCGCCTGATGCCGGAACGGGCGTGAGTCCGCCGGTGCTCACCGCGTGGGTGCCCTCGGTGGCGCTGCCGGGCGCGGTGCCGGGCCAGCCCTTCACCCAAGGTGCGTCCGCGATGGCGCTCGCGGTGGAAGGCGAGCTGCTCACGCGCCTGGAGGGGCTGATCGCCGTGCGCGGGCAGGTCACCTTCGAGCCGGAGATGAAGCGCTTCCGGGGTCGGGCCACGGACAAGCCCTTTGGCGAGGGCGACCAGTCCATGGTGCGCGCCCGGGGGCAGGGGACGCTGCACCTGGAGCCGGTGTCTGGGCGGCAGTGGGTGGCTGTCTCCCTGGACGACGAGTCCGTCTACCTGCGCGACGCGTGCGTCTTCGCCTTCGAGGAGCCCGTCGTCTTCGAGAACGGCCGCGTGCCGTCGGACCTGGCCCAGGACCTGGACCTGGTGCACCTGCGCGGGCAGGGGCGGGTGCTGCTCAGCCTGACGGGCCCGCTGCGCTCGGTGCCGGTGGCCATGGACCAGCCGGTGACGGTGCCCCTCACGCACCTGGTGGGCTGGGTGGGCAACCTCACGCCCCGCGTGGTGCCGCTCGTGACATCCGCTGCCGGGGAGACACTGAAGGCGGCGGTGGAACTGGGCGGTGAAGGATTTGCCCTCATCGCACTCGGGGTCCGGTAGAACGCGCGCCCATGGCCACCGAGCGAGCCCTCAGGAAGCAGCGCAAGCGCGAGGAGCGGGCCCGCCGCCGCGCGTCCCGCCGTCCCAGCATCCTGGTGCAGGAGTTCTGGAACCTGCCCAACATGCTGACGCTGGGGCGCATCCTCCTCATCCCCGTGTTCGTCTGGCTCACCTACGACGCGGACCCCCTGCACTCGCTGCTGGCCGGCCTGGTGTTCGCCGTGGCCGCCATCACCGACGTGATTGACGGCTACCTGGCGCGCCGCTGGAACCTCATCACCGTCGTCGGCAAGTTCATGGATCCGCTGGCGGACAAGCTCATCGCCATGGCCGCCCTGGTGATGATGGTGCGCCTGGGCCGCATCGCCGCCTGGGTCGTCATCGTGCTGCTGGCCCGCGAGTTCATCGTCACCGGCCTGCGCACCATCGCCGCCAGTGAAGGCATGGTCATCGCCGCGGGGCAGGAGGGGAAGTGGAAGACGTCCCTCCAACTGGTGGGGATCATCTCCCTGTGCGTCCACTACGTGCATCCGCTGGACGTGGGCTTCCGCGTTGTCACGGTGGACTACAACCAGGTGGGCAAGGTGCTGGTGTACCTGTCGGGTGCGTTCTCCGTGTGGAGCGCGGTCGTCTACTTTCGCGCGTTCCTCAACATGCTCGCCCGCCGGGGCAGCACGGATCCGGATGCGAAAAGTGTTTGACGTGTCCGAAGGGCCTCTGTATATCGCACCCCACCTCCGGCGCGGCACCGACCGGCGGGTGGCGAGTAACACAGCGGTACCTGATGCGGGAATAGCTCAGCGGTAGAGCATCGCCTTGCCAAGGCGAGGGTCGAGGGTTCAAATCCCTTTTCCCGCTCCAAGCGAAGTACGCAGCACTGCAGTACCTGATGCGGGAATAGCTCAGCGGTAGAGCATCGCCTTGCCAAGGCGAGGGTCGAGGGTTCAAATCCCTTTTCCCGCTCCAATCAAAGGCCCTCTGGGAAACCAGGGGGCCTTTTTCTTTTCCAAGATGGCCTCTCCGAGGGCGCGCGAGGGCTGCCGGCCAGACGGGCTTTCGCGTGGATGGCTGGAGTCCCATGCCTGACACCTTCCGGGGGCATGAGGTATGGATGGCGCCGCATGCTTCGCAACCTCCGTGAGCTCTACCAGTACCGGGGCCTCCTGCTCAGCCTGACCCAGCGCGAGCTGAAGGCGCGGTACCGGAACTCGGTGCTCGGCTTCTTCTGGACGTTCCTCAACCCGATGCTCCAGATGGGCGTCTACTCGCTGCTCTTCACCGTCTACATGCGGCAGAAGATCCCCGGGTACACGTTCTTCGTCTTCATCGGTCTGCTCCCATGGATCTGGTTCTCCACGTCGCTGGGGACCGGGGCCAGCGCCATCAGTGACCGGCGCGATCTGCTCACCAAGGTGCGCTTCCCCGCGCAGGTGCTGCCGGCCACGGTGGTGGTGACCAACCTGTGCAACTACGTGTTGTCCCTGCCGCTGATGGTCGCGCTGGGGCTGCTGCTGGGCTACGTGCCCAGCTGGCACGTGGTGGCGTTCCCCGTGGTGCTGCTCACGCAGCTGTGCATGACGGTGGCGCTGGTCTACATCGTGTCCGCGCTCAACGTGACGTTCCGGGACCTGCAGCAGATCATCGCCAACCTGCTGACGATGTGGTTCTTCGTCACGCCGGTGTTCTACCGGGTGGACTCGCTGCCGGAGGCGGCCCGGGGGCCGATCGTGCTGCTCAACCCCATGGCGGTGATGGTGACGTCGTACCAGGCCATCTTCTACGAACACCAGCTGCCGCAGCCCGGCCCGCTCCTGATGTGGATGGGCATCTCCGCTGCGCTGCTGTGGGTGGCGGCGGGCATCTTCGAGCGCCGTCGCGAGGACTTCGCGGAGTTCATATGACCACCGCCATTGCGTCTCCGGACGCCATCGTGCTCCGCAACGTGGTGAAGAGCTTCCGGAAGAGCACCATCCGGCGCGAGTACACCACCATCAAGTCGGAGCTCATCCGCCTCCTGCGTGGCCAGCGCGACACGGACGGCAAGTCCATGATCGAAGCGCTCCGGGGCATTGACCTGGTGGTGCCCCGCGGCAAGACGGTGGGCATCATCGGGCGCAACGGCTCCGGCAAGAGCACGCTGCTCAAGCTCATCTCCGGCATCTACACGCCGACCACGGGCACCATCGACATCAACGGGCGCATCAGCGCGCTGTTGGACCTGGGCGCGGGCTTCCACCCGGACTTCTCCGGCCGGGAGAACATCCTCATCAACGGCATCATCCTGGGGATGTCGCGCGCGGAGGTGAAGGAGCGGATGGAGGAGATCATCTCCTTCAGCGAGCTGGGCGACTTCATCGACGAGCCGGTGCGCACCTACTCCAGCGGCATGTACATGCGTCTGGCGTTCTCCGTGGCCACGCACGTGGATCCGGACATCCTCATCATCGACGAGATCCTCGCCGTCGGTGACGAGCACTTCGGCAAGAAGAGCCTGGCGAAGATGACGGAGTTCAAGCGGGCCGGGAAGACCATCGTCATCGTCACCCACGACCTGGGGACGCTGGAGCGCTGGTGCGACCTGGGCGCGTGGATCGACGCCGGGCGCATCCGCGAGTTCGGTCCGCCCGCGGACGTCATCCGCAGCTACCGTCGCGCGGTGGCGCTGGCGGAGGAGCGCGGCATGTCCATGGAGGCGCCCGCGCTGGCGTCGGACGGCGGTGCGCTGCCGTCGCTGGCGGCGCCCCAGGCCGAACCGTCTCCGCTGACCGTGGACGCGGTGCGGCTGCTGGGCCGGGACGGCGCGGCGGTGGAGTTCGTGGACACCGAGGACGGCCTGGAGCTGAGCGTGGCGTACACCGCGCGCACGCCCGCGCCGGAGCTGGGCCTGGGGCTGGAGCTCTCCCGGGCGGACGGGGTGCTGGTGCACGCCACGGACACGTTCGCGGAGGATGTTTCCTTCTGCGCGGCGGCGGCCGGCAGCGGGACGGTGCGCTTCGTGGTGGACCGGCTGGGCCTCACCGCGGGGCGCTACGCGTTCA
This sequence comes from Corallococcus sp. AB038B, assembly GCF_003668955.1. Lineage (NCBI taxonomy): Bacteria > Pseudomonadati > Myxococcota > Myxococcia > Myxococcales > Myxococcaceae > Corallococcus > Corallococcus sp. AB038B. The sequence goes on from NZ_RAWO01000002.1 coordinate 532,065, forward strand.
CGGTGGTGGTGCGCGACCGGGCAGGGCAGGTGCGGGAGAAGCGCGAGGCGGCGTGCTCCTTCGAGGTGCGCTCCAGCGTGCGGGACGGAGGCCTGACGCGGCCTCCGCACCGGTGGATCGTGGAGGGCGTCGCGGCTCGCGTGGCGCCAGTGCGAGACGTCGGCTCGTGAGCGGCCCTGCTTCGGCGAATGGGGGGGGGCCGGGCATCTGGCTGGGCATCGTGCTTTACCGGAACCCGGAGCGGGAGCTGGAGCGACTGTGGGAGTCGCTCCGGTGGAACCGAGAGGTCCCGGGTGCACCCGCGTTCCGGGTCGTCTGGATGGACAACTCGCCGGACGACACGCTGCGCTCGCGGGTGGCGCGGCTGGACGCGGACGCGGACTACCGTCACGCCGGCAGGAACCTGGGCTTCGGGGCCGCGCACAACCGGCTGATGACGGAGGCCTTCGGTTCGGGCGGGGCGCGGTACTACGTCTGCGTGAACCCGGACGGGCTCCTGCATCCGGACTGCGTGCGGGAGCTGGCGCGGGTGGCGGATCAGCGGGCGGACACGGGGCTGGTGGAGGCCCGGCTGTTCCCGGACGAGCACCCCAAGCCGTACCATCCGGCGACGGGCGAGACGCCCTGGTGCAGCGGCTGCGTGCTGCTCGTGACGAAGAAGTTGCACGCGACGGTGGGCGGCTTCGACGAGCGCTTCTTCATGTACTGCGAGGATGTGGACCTGTCGTGGCGGGCGAGGGCCTCCGGGCTGTCCATCCGGGTGGCGCCCTCCGCGCTGGTGCACCACTACACCGTCACCCGGGAGGAGAGCCCGGTGCGCGAGCGGATGGTCCGCCGCAGCGCGGTCCTGCTCGGGGCGAAGTACGGTGACGCGGCCTTCACGAACGCCCGCATGCGGGAGTACGCGCAGCTGGGCGGCGAGCCATTCCAGACGCCCGACATCCTCAAGCCCGGGCGGCGGCTCGCGGGCATCGCGGACTTCAGGCACCATCTGGAGTTCGCTCGGAGGCGCTGGTGAACGCTCTGTCCGAAGAGGCGCCTCCGTCCGTCGCGTCCGCGCGGTGGATGGAGCTGGTGCTGTCGCGTGCGCACGCGGGCGCGGCGGTGTGCCTGGTCGGCGCGTCGCCTGCGCTGGCGGAGGCTCTGCGGGCTCGGGGCGGCTCCGTGCGGGAGCTGCCGGGGCCGGAGTGGAAGCGGGGCAAGGGTCCCGCGCCGACGCTCGTGGTGCTGGAGGGCGACGCGGTCGAGCGGTTGCTGGAGGAAGGGCTGGAGGCGCTGCGGCGCGAGGCACCGGGGGCGGAGCTGGTGTTCAGCTTGCGCAACGCCGGTTCGGCGCGGGCGCTGATGGGCGCGCTGACGGGTGACGCGCCGGTGCGCGCGGGGCTCTCCGAACAGCGGATGCTGCGGCTGCTGGCCGAAGCCGGCTACCGCGTGGCGCACCGTGAGGTGGTGCCGTGCGCGTCCGGGGGCACGGCGCTGGCGGAGGACACCGCGCAGGCGCTGCGGGCGCTGCTGGCCCAGCTGTCGCCGTCCACGCAGGTGGAGGAGGGGCTCTACGTCGCGGTGCCGGACGGGCCCGTGCGCGCGCCGGTAGCGGGACTGCTCAGCGTCGTCGTCACGGTGGAGCCGGGGACTCGGGACGCGGCGCTCGACGAGGCTCTCTTCGCGCTGGCCTGTCAGGAGCAGCAGCCGCTGGAGCTCCTGCTCGCGGCGCCCGAGGGCGTGGACCTGTCCGCCGCGGAGGCGGCGCTGGAGCGCTACGGCAGACTGGGGTCGTTCCAGGCTCGCACCGTGCGCGCGCCCTCGGGGGCTCTGTACGCGGAGGCCGTGCGCGAGGCCCGGGGACAGTACCTGGCGTTCGTGGATGCTCGGTGCGTGGTGTACCCGCGTCACTTCGTGGAGTTGGTGCGCGCGCTCCAGACGGGCCGTGAGGCCTGGGCGTTGGCGCGGGCGTTCCGCACCGAGTGGGCGTCCGGTGAGGGGACTCCGCCGTACGTGCGCGCGAAGGTGCCTTTCCCGCTGGGTGAGCGGCTGGAGGTGGAGCACCTGGTGATCCACCCGGAACTCGTCCACGCGATGGTGATTGACCGGAGTCGCATCGGGCCCTTCCCGGTGGCGATGGAGTCGGGACTTGGGGACCTGCCGGCGCGGCTGGGGGCGCTGTTTCCACCGGTGTTCCTGGGCGGTATCGCCTCGTGTGAGGTACGCGGTCCGCGCGAGCCGCCGTCCGTCGCCGTGGCTCCGGGGACCTGGCTGGTGCGCCCGCTGGATGCCTGGGTGGACGTCGTGGCGCGGATCCGCGAAGAGACGCTCCAGGCCAGGGAGTTCCGCCACCGGGTGGTGGACATGCTGAATGCCCGCGTCCACGGCATCCCCTGGGTCCACGGTACGCTCAAGGCCCTGGCGAATCGGCTCAAATCCGGCAGCGGGCGCTGAGACGATGGGCACCGCCGACAGTGACGGCCCACGTGGCTCGCGGGAGACGCCGGGCGTCGAGGCAGCGACGTTGGATGCGGCCGACCGGAAGTCATCCTCCGTTGCGGAGTCCGCGTCGGGACCTCCAGGCGGCCGGGCGCATCCGCCGCGCGATATCTTCGTCGAGGTGTTGGGCTTCGATGTGCCTCAGTCGCACCGCGCGCGCTGGGGGCCGGTCATCACCGCCGCCAAACGCTTGGGGACGCGGGGGCTCTCGCCCTTGCAGCGCTGGGTGCTGGATCGCCAGCTGCGCTTCGACCTGCGGCTGAGGGCATTGATCCGGCAGCCGGAGCGGACACTGCCGGAGCTGGCCCGCGAGGAGCTCGGGCGACTCGCGGATCCTCGGCCCGTGGGCGCGGTGGGCCGCTGGCTTCCCTCCGTGCCCGGGCTGGAGGCACAGCGGGCCTGGAACCTCGCAGTCGTGGCCCTGCTCTCCAGACCTGGATGGCCCCTCCGGACCGAAGGTGCCGCCGAGGCACTGGACGCGCTGGAGGCCCGCTGCGACGTGCTGTCGCAAGAGGCCGGTGCGGTGGGCCTGCCCTTGTGGCGCGAGCTGTGGCGGCGGCAGGTCGCCTTCAATCACGCGACCGTCCGCCTGTTGCGGCACCTTCTGGGCGTGGCCCGTCCCGCCGTGTTGTTGCCCGCGCCGGTGGGGTACACGCGCGACGCCCTGGAGCAGGAGGCCCACGAGGTCTGCGACGCGACCGCCGCGCTGGCACGGCTGGAGCGCCAGCCGCTGATCAGTCTGGTCACGCCCGCGTGGGAGACGCCGGTGGACGTCCTCCGCGCATGTGTCGCGTCCGTGCGTGCGCAGGTGTATCCGCACTGGGAATTGTGCATCGTCGACGACGGGTCGCGCTCGGCGGCGGTGGCGGACACGCTGCGAGAGGCCGCGGCCGGCGACGCGCGCATCCGCTTCGAGCGGCTGGAGTCGAACCAGGGCATCGCCCGCGCGACCAACGCCGCGCTGGCCCTGGCCACCGGCGATTACGTGGGTTTCCTCGACCACGACGATCTGCTGGCGCCGCACGCGCTGGCCGAGGTCGCGCTGCGGCTGGGTGAAGCGCCGGACGCGGACGTCGTCTACTCGGATGAGGACAAGGTGGACGCGCAGGGGCTGCGCTTCGCACCCTACCTGAAGCCCTCTCTGTCTCCGGAGTTGCTGCGCGCGGTGAACTACGTGTGCCACTTCCTCGTGGTGCGCGCATCGCTGCTGCGCGAGGTGGGAGGCATCCGCCCGGGCTTCGAGGGAGCGCAGGACCACGACCTGTTGCTGCGCCTGATGGAGCGCACGCGGCGCTTCGAGCACATCCCCCGCGTGCTCTACCACTGGAGGACGCTGCCCGGCTCCACGGCCACGGACGCCAGCGCGAAGCCCGCGGCCTCCGAAGCGGGACGCAGGGCCGTGGCGGAGCATCTGGCGCGCATGGGGGAGGGCGGCTCCGCGGAGACGGTCTCGCCAGGGCTGTACCGGATCCGTCACCCGCTCGTGGGCCGTCCCCGGGTGTCCGTGCTGCTGTCGGAAACGCCCACCGAGGCCGAACTCGCAGCGCTCCTCGCCTTCACGGACGACCTGGACGTGGAGGTCCGCGTCCCTGTTTCGTCTCCAGCAGCTTTCTCCACCGGCAACGCCATCCGCGTCCAGGTCGACGCGGCCGCGACTCCGGGCGCCGTGGCGAACCAGTTGCTGCGCGAGGCCCGGGGCGAACTCATCCTCGTCCTGGAGGCAGGCACGCTTCCGACCGGACCGGGGTGGCTGCGGGAGCTTGCGTCGCAGGCTTCGCGCCCCGGCGTCGGCGTGGTGGGCGCGCGCATCGTCTCTCCCTGGGGCCTGGTGCTGGAGGCCGGGCTGCGCTTCGACGCCGAGGGCCAGGTGCTGCGTCCCTTCGCGGGGCTGTTCGATCCCACGCTCGGCGCATTCGGTGGCTCGCATTGGCCGCGGGACGTGCGCGCCGTCTCCAGCGCCTGCGCGATGATCCGCCGCGAGGTCCTGGAGTCGCTCGGAGGTTGGGACGCGGCCTTCACCTCCGACGAGGCCCGCGGCGTGGACCTGTGCCTGCGCGCGAGCGAAGCCGGGCTGCGCGTCCTCTATGCTCCCCACGCGCGACTCGTGTGCACCCGCTCCCGGGACGACGCACCCGAGGCCACCCACGACGCCAACCGGCTCCGTGAAGCGTGGGTCCGCGCGGGACGGACCGACCCCACCGGACATCCGCGCCTCCGCTTTCTCCAGACACCGTAGAAATGAACAGCGACCGCGCCTCCTCCCATGGGGAGCGGGCGGGCTGCCAGCCTTGACGCTCCCGGAGGGGGGTGACATGGAGGACATCCGCCAAGGAGAGGGGGGCGTGCCTTGCCTGCAGCGAGGGTCGGCCTTCCGGACGCCACCACCATGCATCCACAGCTCAATCCCCTGGAACACCCCCTCTGCCTCACGCAGCCCCTGCGGCTGCTGGCCTCCTCAGCCTGGGTGGAGCACGTCCCGTTCGCGATGTTCCTGATGGACCTGCTGCGTCCCGCGACGCTGGTGGAGCTGGGTGCACACACCGGCGTGTCCTACTCCGCGTTCTGCCAGGCGGTGGACGCGCTGAAGCTGGAGACGCGCTGCCACGCGGTGGACACCTGGCAGGGCGACCCGCACGCGGGCTTCTACGGGGCGGACGTGCTCGCGGACCTGCGCGCGCACCATGACCCGCTCTACAGCCGGTTCTCACAGCTGCACCAGATGACCTTCGACGAGGCACTGAGCCAGTTCGCGGACGGCTCCATCGACCTGCTCCACATCGACGGCTGCCACGAATACGCCCAGGTGAAGGCGGACTTCGAGCACTGGCGCCCCAAGATGAGCGCGCGCGGCGTCATCCTCTTCCACGACACCCACGTGCACGAGCGCGACTTCGGCGTCTGGCAGCTGTGGGAGGAACTCCGGGGTCAGTATCCGTCCTTCGAGTTCGAGCACGGCTTCGGTCTGGGCGTGCTCGCCGTGGGCCCGGAGCAGCCGGAAGGGATGCTTGCCCTGACGAGCACCCGGGACGCGGAGCGCGAAAACGTGCGGCAGGCCTTCGCCACGCTGGGCGGGCGACTGACGCTCCTGCTGCACCGGCAGCACCTGCGCGACGCCTACGGCCAGAAGGAACAGCAGGCCGCGGACCACGCGCGCCAGGCGCAGCAGCTTCAGACGGAGCTGGACGCCGCCCGTGAAGCGGCGCGCGACACCGCCAGCACCCTGCGCGAGTTCGAAGGCCGGCTCGCGCGGCAGGGCCTGGCCCAGCGGATGCTCCAGGAGGAGCTGGGCCGCAAGAACGCTCGCATCTACGAACTGGATGCGCACGTGTCGCGCCAGGGCTCGGAGCTGGCGCACATCAACGGCAGCCTCGCGTGGAAGGCCATCAACCGCTACTGGGCCATGCGCGAGCGCGTGCTGCCCCCCGGCACGAAGCGCGGCCACCTCTACCAGAAGAGCAAGGGCACGCTGCACAAGGTGGGCGCGAAGCTGATCAAGCTTCCCGCGAAGCAGGGCGCGCTCAAGGCGCTGCGCGCCGCCAAGGCTGCCCTCACGCCGGCCGCCCCCGTCGCACTCACTGCCCCCATCCCCGCGGTCGTGGCCCCGAGCGCGCCGCTCGCGCCCCCGGCTCCATGGACCGCGCCGCTGACGCAGCTCTCCCAGGCCAGCCTGGGCCGGCGCATCCTGATCATCGCGGAGCTGTCGCTGCCCCAGTGCAAGCGCTACCGCGTGGATCAGAAGGTCGCCATGTTCCACCGGCTCGGGTACGACGTCACCGTCCTGCGCTGGAACGACCACGAGGAGTGCAAGGCCGCGCTCCAGTTCCACGGCCTGGTCATCTACTACCGGGTGCCCGCGTTCCCTGGCGTGGAGGAACTGCTGGCGGAAACGAAGCGCCTGGGTGTCCCGCACTTCTTCGACGTCGACGACCTCATCTTCGACGTGGAGGAGTACCAGAAGAACACCAACGTGCAGCGGCTGCCGGAGAACGAGCGCGAGCTGCTGCTCAACGGCGCGAAGCTCTACCGCAAGGCGCTCAGCCTGTGTGAGCACGCCATCGCCAGCACGCCCACCATCGCGGAGCAGATGGCCCGCGTCATCTCCGGCAAGGTCTACGTCGTCGAGAACTGCCTGGACGACGGCATCCTGGAGCTGGCCCGGGAGATGGAAGCGCGCCCGCCCGCGGTGGACGCGGACACGGTCACCATCGGTTACGGCAGCGGCACCCGCACGCACGACGCCGACTTCGCCATCGCCGCGGACGCCATCCTCGCGGTGATGGAGCGCCATCCGAACGTGCGCCTGGCCATCCACGGCTTCCTGGAGCTGCCGGCGGGCTTCGAGCGCTTCTCCGACCGCGTCTTCCGCATCCCGTTCCTGGACGCGGACGACTACCTGCGCGCGCTCGCGTCCTGGCAGATCTCCATCGCGCCGCTGGAGACGACGGTCTTCAACGACGCGAAGAGCAACATCAAGTTCATCGAGGCGTCCATCTTCCGCGTGCCCGCGGTGTGCTCCGGCTCCGGGCCGTTCCGGGAGATCATCGACCACGGCCGTAATGGCTTCGTCGCCACCACCCGTGAGGAGTGGGAGTCCGGGCTGTCCGCGCTGGTGCAGGACGCGTCGCTGCGCAAGCGCATGGGCGAGGAGGCCCACCGCAGCGTGATGGCGCGCTACCACCCGGCGGTGGTGGCCACGGAGCGGCTCCAGCCCATCCTCCAGCACCTGCCGCCCGCGCCGCCTCCGCGCCTGAAGGTGCTGGAGGCCAACATCCTCTTCGCGCCCTTGAGCTTCGGCGGGGCGACCGTCGTCGCGGAGCAGTTGGCGCACCAGTTGAAGACGGAGGGCTGCGACGTCACAGTGTTCACCGGCATCCTGAACTCGCCGCTGCCCGCCTATTCGGTGGTGCGCTACGAGGCGCTCGGCCTGCCGGTCATCGCCACCCAGGTGCCGGCCCTCACCGACCGCGCCCAGGAGTACCAGAACCCGCGCATGGGGGAGACCTTCACCCAGGTGCTCAAGGCGGTGCGCCCGGACGTGGTGCACTTCCACTCCATCCAGCTCTTGACCTCCGCGCTCGCCACGGCGTGCGCCGCGGAGGGCATCCCGTACACCATCACCGTGCATGACGCGTGGTGGCTGTGCGAGCGGCAGTTCATGGTCCGCGAGGACGCCACGTACTGCGGCCAGAAGGGCATCGACCTGCGCGTGTGCACCAAGTGCGTGCCGGACACGCGCTACACCTTCAAGCGCACGTTCGCCCTGCGCAAGGTGCTGGACGGCGCGGCCCTGCTGATGGCGCCCAGCGAGTTCCAGCGCCAGCTCTACATCGCCAACGGCGTCGCGCCGGAGCGCATCGTCGTGAACAAGAACGGCGTGCTGCTGCCCACGCGTGCGCGCGCCCCGCGCCCCGCCAACGCCCCCGTGCGCTTCGCCTACCTGGGCGGCCACGCGGTGCACAAGGGGTACTTCTGGCTCAAGGACATCCTGGAGTCGGTGCCGGAGTCCGGCTGGGTCCTGAAGATGACCGACATCCAACTGCGCATGGGGTCGGCCTCCATCGACGCGAAGGAGTGGAAGGTGAAGGGGAAGGTGGAGGTGGTGCCTCCGTATGATCAGGACGGGATGGACGCCTTCTTCGACGGGGTGGACGTGCTGCTGATGCCCTCGCAGTGCAAGGAGAGCTTCGGCCTGACGGTGCGCGAGGCCATGGCCCGTAACGTGTGGGTGGTCACCACGGCGTCAGGCGGCGTCAGCGAGGACATCGTGGAGGGCGTCAACGGCAACGTCGTGGACATGGCGGACGCCGACGGCTTCCGCCGCGTGCTGCGCGACCTGGTGGCCCACCCGGAGCGTCTGTCGCGCGCACCGAGCTCCCAGCACACCACCGTGCGCGACTACGAGACCCAGGCCAAGGAACTCCACGGGCTTCTGTCCGGCCTGGTGAATCCGCCTGCCCGAAGCACGCCTCTCAAGGAAGCCAACACCGCGGCGACCCAACGCTGAACCCACCGGAGACGACCCATGCGTTTGTCCCAGCTCAAGGCCCTGATTCCTCCCGCGATCAAGACCGTCGTGCGCTCCCAGCTCCACACGGGGCTGACACGCACGGAGAACCAGTTGGCATCGCTGCGGTCGCGCTGGTCGCCGCCGGCCCCCGTGGAGCCGTCACCGCCGGTCGTCGAGGCGCCGCCACCGCCGGCCCCCACGCTTCCGCCCATCACCCGGCAGCTCATCGCGGCCCAGTACCTGCGCGGTGAAGGCCTGGAGATTGGTGCCCTGTCCAATCCCACGCAGCTGCCCGCGGGAGTCCGGGTCCGCTATGTGGACGTGGCGCCCATCGACGTGCTGCGCGCCCGTTTCCCGGAGGTGGCGGACCGCATCGTCACGCCGGACATCGTGGACAACGGCGAGGAGCTGGGCACGGTGGCGCCGGAGTCACAGGACTTCGTCATCGCCAACCACGTGCTGGAGCACTGCGAAGACCCCATTGGCACGCTGAAGAACTTCATCCGGGTCCTGCGGCCCGGAGGCATCCTCTTCATGGCCATCCCGGACAAGCGCTTCACCTTCGACCTGCCCCGGGCGCTCACCTCCGCGGCGCACGTCGTGGAGGACCACCTCAAGGGGCCGGAGGTCTCCCGGCGCGCCCACTACGACGAGTGGCTGCGCGTCATCGACCGGAAGGAGGGCGAGGAGCTGGCCCGCCTGACGGAGGACTTCATCCGGAACGGCACCAACATCCACTTCCACGTGTGGACGTTCAACGAGATGTTCGAGCTGTTCTCCGCGGCCCGCGACCAGCTGGGCCTGCCCTTCGACATCAAGCTGGCCTTCCTGGATCCGCCGTGTCTGGAAGTGGTGTGGGTCCTGGAAGTGAAGAAGCCCCAGGCCTGAGACCCTACGCCGGGCCGTAGTAGCGCTGGTACACCGTGGTGAGCGTCACCGCCGCGGTGAGCAGGATGAAGCAGGCGATGAGCACCGGTTTGAAGCGCGCCAGCGCGCGCGGTGCCCAGGCGGGCGGGGCCAGCGCCACCACCAGCAGCGGCGTGTAGGGCAACAGGTAGCGGCCCTGCACCCCGTCCACGTGGTTCGCACCCGGAGCCGTCCACGCCAGGTACAGCATGGCCTGGATGGCCAGCACGCCCGCCACCGCCACACCCAGCGCCACCACGCGCTCGCGCCAGCCCACCTTCGGCGCGGCCCCGTCGGCGTCCAGCGCCATCACTCCCAGGAGCAACGCGGCCAGGGCGAAGAGGGCAGGGCGGGGCACCGGCGTGTCCAGCCAGCCCAGCACGCCGCCGCCCTGGTGCAGGAAGTCCGGCAACCGCCTCCAGAAGTCGCTCACCAGCACGCCCAGCACCTGGAAGGGGTGCGCGCGGATGTGGGCCACCTGCGCCACCACCTCGCTGGGGCGGAAGATGTCCCGCACGGTGGAGGACCACGCGAACTGGAGCAGCGCGGGCACGGCGACGATGGCGGCCAGGGCCAGGGCGTAGCGGCCGCGCGTCCCCAGGCGGGTGAGCGGCAGCAGCAGGAACACCAGCGACAGCGGCAGGTAGGCCTGCTTGCAAAGCGCCACGAACACCGCGCTCGCCAGCAGCAGCCCCAGCTGCTTCGCGCCCAGCGGCCCCGGGTGCGCGAAGGTGTAGTGCAGAGACAGCGCCACCAGCAGCAGGCACGCCGACATCGTGATGGGATCCGCGGAGACCGACGCGCGCTGGAAGAGCACCATGGGCGTGAGCGCCAGCAGCGCGAAGGCCCACCGCTGGAAGGGCATCAGGCGCAGCGCCAGCGCGGTGAGCACCAGCGCCACCAGCACGTTGCCCAGCCGGCCCGCCCACAGCACCGCCACCGGGGACGCCTCCAACAGCCGTGCGGGCACCATGCCCAGCGACTGCGGGAAGTAGACCAGCGGGAAGTAGATGGCGGACGCGGCGAAGCGCCACTCCTGGGTGTCCTGGGGCGCCAGCGCCGCGTGCATCGCGTCGCTCAGGCGCTGCCGGTCCTGGCGCACCTCGGGATGGCCACCCACGCCGTCGGACACCTCCTGCGCCACCCGCACGATGCTGCGCGGGAGCTGCCCTCCCGCGTCACCCACCGGGATTCGCGTGGCCGTCAGCTGTCCCTCGGAGACCTGGTACGCGCGGTAGAAGTGCGCGGGCTCGTCCGCCACCTGGAACGGGGGCGTGAGGAAGCTCAGCACCGCGCCCAGCACGGCGGCCACGACGAGGAAGGCCACGACGGGCGCGATGAAGAACGGACGCAGCGGAGACGGGGGCGGTGAAGACGGAAGCATGGAGAAGGGATGGGCCCGTTGGGCCCTCAGACGGCGTGCGAGTCGCGACGGGCGGCGACAGCGGAGGAGACGACTTCAGGACGGGGCTGTGTACGCGCGACGCGCTCGGCCTCCGCGGAGGTGAGCAGGGCGACCTCCTGGGCCAGGCGCTTGAGCTGCTGGCGCTGGTCGGCCACCTGGAGGCTCAGCCGGTATACCAGCCACATGAGGCACGTCAGGGCGATGAAGAAGAGGGCGGATGGGGCGTAGTAGATGCCCATGGCTGACGCCAGCGCGTCGATGCCATGGCGCCACAACGACAGGCCCGCGATGGCCACCGCCACCAGCAGCCACGCGAAGGTGTGCCGCTCGCTGGTGCGCCGGCCCCGGGCCGACCACAGGACGCTGAAGGCGAAGGCGGCCGCGAAGGCCACGCCGATGAGGCTGGAGCGAAGCATGGGCATCAGACGGGACGGACCCGCTCCATGAGCAGGGCGAAGGACACCTTCGCCATGTAGAAGGCCGACTTCCACGGCGTCAGCGAGCTGGTGCCGGTGAGGCGCGGGCGCATGCGCACCGGCACCTCCGCGATGGCGAAGCCCTGCCGTGCCGCCATCAGCACGCTCTCCGGCTCCGGGTAGTCGTGCGGGTGGACGCGCGCGAAGAAGCGGATCGCCTGCGGACCGAAGCCCCGGAAGCCGGAGGTGGGGTCGGTGATGCGGTGGTGGCTCAGCGTGGACAGGAGGCTCGACAGGAACCGGTTGCCGAAGCGGCGCAGCCACGTGGAGCGGAAGCTGGTGACGCCCGCGAAGCGGCTGCCGATGACCAGCTCCACGCCCGACTGGAGCGCCTCGCGCAGTGCGGGCACGGACGCCGGGTCATGCTGCCCGTCGCCGTCCATGCGGATGACGTGCTCGTACCCGTTGCGGGACGCGAACAGCAGGCCGCTGGCCTCGCCCGCGGCGACGCCCAGGTTGAAGGGATGGGTGAGCACCCGCGCTCCGCAGTCCCGCGCGCGCTGCGCCGTGGCGTCGCGTGAGCCGTCGTCCACGACGAGCACGTCGAACTCCGGCAGCGCCTCGCGCAGCTCCGCCACCGTCGAGCCGATGCACTCCTCCTCGTTGAAGGCCAGCAACACGATGAGGCCCTGTCGGGTGTCCATTCAGCCCCCTCCTGCGTCTTCCGGGCTTCTATCGTTTCCCGGCACGCACGAACAACTCGCTACGCCCGATTCCCGCTCACACGCGCGATGAAGATACCCGCGTCCTCCAGGCTCAGGCCCCTGGCCACCGCGCCCAGGCCCTGGCCCGCCAGGGAGACGAGCGGCCGGGGGAGCTTGCGCAGGGCGTGCGCCCGGTCCGCCAGGCTGTCGGCCTCGAAGTCCAGGTCCCCGAAGGCGTCCACGCGCTCCAGGCCCACGCGCGGGAGCAGGGCGTCCATGGAGTCGTGGGTGAAGTAGCTCTCGTGCGGCGGAAAGGTGCCGGCCTGGTAGAGCTGCTCCAGAAGCCCCGACGAGGCCACGCCGGCCATGGCACGGGAGACGCGGTAGAGCAGACCGCTGGCCACCGGCACCTTCAACACCACCCACTCCAACTCGGGCGCCAGCTGTGTGACGAGGTGGCGCACCATGTCCGTCAGGTGCGCACCCGGGAAGTGCTCCACGACGTCCAGAAGCGTGAGGATGCGCGGACGGAAGGGCAGGTCCTGGAGGGGCAGGGGCCACTGTCCGCCCTCCGGAAGGGGCAGGCGCATGGCGGGGATGCCCGCGTCGCGCATCAGGTTGACGGACAGCTCGGAGATGTCCGCGCCAGCCAGCTCCTGGACGCCCGCCTCGCGGCAGCCCTCCAGGAACCAGCCCCGGCCCGCACCGAAGTCCAGGAGCCGCGAGGGCTGGGGGATGTGGCGGCGCAGACGCTCGACGATGCTCCGGGCCTGGCGCTGGCGCGTGACGCGCAGCGAGTCCATGAAGCCACCGCTGTCGTATTGCGCGTGGTAGTCGGCGGTGTTGCGCGGCGCGCGGTGGGTGGCCACTCGGTGGCCACAGCTCGCGCAGGTCTCCACGTCCAGCCGGGGCCCCTGGAAGGACGGTCGGAGCGAGGATGAAGCGCAGGCGGGACAGGAGGGGGCGGACATAGGGGGCGGCACCCTACCGCTTCCGCGCGTCCCCCGTCACGTGTCCGCCGGGCTTCCAGGCCAGCTAGCGGCCCCGTCGCCGCGAAGGCCCACGGCGCGGCGGTTCCTGCGCTGGCTCTGGAGACGGCTTCGGCGAAGGCTCCGGCGCCGCGGCAGGCTGGCGCGACGTCAGCTGCTCCAGCTGGCGCTCTACCTCCTGGCGCCACAGGGACTGCGTGCGCGCCTGCACGCGCTGGTGTTCGTGGATGAGCGCGAGCGCGTCCAGGATGGCCTCGTTGAACTCCACCTGTCGCCGGAGCGCCTCGTTGATGAAGGGCTGGAACGCCAGCCGGAAGGCGCGCTTGGCCATCACCAGCGCGGGCCCCACCACGGGCCGGTGGGACGAAGGGGGGTCCGCGTAGCGCGCGTCGCGCTTCAGCCGCGCGCCCTCCAGGAACGGAGGCCACGCGGGGCTGGTGGCCGGGCCCTGGGTGGCGGCGAGGCGTCTGCGCAGCGCCTCCACCTTCTCGGGCTCGGGCGTGGGCAGCCGCTCCAGGGACTCCAGCACCGCCTTCACGGTGGGGTCGCCGGTGATGAGGTCCTCAGCTCGCATGCGGGCGTCCTCCCACGTCCAGCTCTCTTGCCAGCTCCGCCGCCAGCGACGTCAGGTCGCGCCCCGGGGTGAGCTCCCACAGCCTCTTTCCCAGCACCTGTTTGACGCTCGCGTCCGGCGCGCGGCGAGGCTCCCAGATGCCCGCGACGCGCATGTCCGGCGGCAGCCGAGACACCGTGCGCCGGGCCACCTCCTCACCGGCGCCCGCGAACAGCAACGGCCCCGGGGCGCACCGCACGCCCGTCTCCAGCGACGACGACGGCGGGCTGACCCCGTCCAACCCGAAGCAGGGCTCGTCCGCCGTGAAGCGCCGCACCCGCGTCACGCCGTCGCGCTCATCGCTCGGGGCCAGCTGCAGGGGCATCACCTGACGGCGCACCGTCCACAGGCTCGCGTCCGGCAGCCGGTCCACCACCGCGCGCGCCAGCTGGGACATGGGCGCATCCGGCGAGGCGTCGAAGCCCGGGCACACCACGGTGACGGCGGGCGCGGCGGGCGGACGGGCCGGGGGTGCATCTCCCTGGAGGAAGGGCATGAGCGCCTCGCGCACGCGCTGGGCCACGGACTGCTGGTCCAGGGACGCCAGTCGCTGGCGCTGCGCCTCCACCACTCGCGAGCGCAGGGCGGGGTCTCGCTCCAGCACCGCCAGCAGCCCCGCCACCTGCGCGGGGTCGTCCGACAGGGTGGTGAGGCCCGCGCCGCCCATGGTCTCCGGCACCGCCGCGGCGCCGTAGGCCACCACCGGCACGCCCCGGTACATGGCCTCCAGCAGGGGCACGCCGAACCCCTCGTGGCGGCTCATGGAGAGGTACGCGGTGGCGGAGGCGAAGCACGCGGACAGCTGCGCGGCGTCCACCCGCCCCAGGAACACCACGCGATCCGGGCCCAGCTGCTCGCGCAGCGCCAGCACGGACGCGTCATAGGGCGCGCTGCTGTAGAGCGTCCCCGCGACCAGCAGCCGGCTCTTGGGCTGGTACAGGCGCTGGTAGGCGGTGAAGACGCGCAGCACGTCCTCCAACCGCTTGCTGGGCACCGTGCGGCCCACGAAGAGCACGTTGGCGCACCCGTCCTCCACCTGCTCGCGCAGGGCCGTGTCTGGCGGCACGTTGAACGCGTTCCAGTCCACCGCGAAGGGCAGGACGCTCGCGTCCGGATAGCCCGCGGCGGACAGCTCCTCCACGCTGAAGTGCGAGTACGCCCAGGCGTGCGTCACGTGCTCGCGCAGCTGGAGCAGCTCCTCGCGCGCGAGCATGCAGCCGCGGGCGACGTGGCGGTCGGTGCCCTCGAAGAACCGTTCGGGCGTGACGTTGTGGTACAGCAGCGCCTTGCGGCCCTTCGCCTTGGCCACCAGCGGCACCAGCCGCGACTCGAAGCTGTGGTGGACGAGCAGCGCGGTGTCCCGGCCCGCGTCGCGCGCGTAGTCGAGAGCTGGGCGCACCTCGTCGCGACACGCCTCGTCCCACTGCTCGGCGTAGATCTCCGACGCGTATCCCCATCCGCGCAGAAGGTTTCGCAGGTAGCGCACCTGGTTGCCCACGGCGTCGCCCCAGGCCAGCCGCGGCACGAGCTGGTGGACTGCTCCGGCGCTCGAGGACGCGGTCCCTCGCTTGCTGTTCCAGAGGCTCACGTTGGGCATGGCATTTACCCCTGGCCCGGACCGGCCACAAGTGGTCGCGCGCTTGCCTTGACGGGGATCCTTCCCTCCGCTACGGAGGGCGCTTTCTCTCGAAGTGCGAGTGGTGGCTTGTCAATGAACGTCCTGGTGACAGGGGGCTGCGGCTTCATCGGCTCCAATCTGGTGAAGTACCTGCGCCGCGAGCGCCCCGACTGGAAGATCATCAACCTCGACAAGCTCACGTACGCGGGCAACCTCGAGACCCTCGCCGACCTGGAAGGTGACCCGAAGCACGTCTTCGTGCGCGGCGACATCGCCAACCGGGAGCTGGTGGAACACCTCATCGTCCAGCACGGTGTCGACGCGGTGATGCACCTGGCCGCCGAAAGCCACGTGGACCGCTCCATCCTGGGCCCGGAGGTGTTCATCAACACCAACGTGCTGGGCACCCAGCAGCTGCTGGAGGCCTGCCGCGCCCGGGGCGTGAAGCGCTTCCTGATGGTCTCCACCGACGAGGTCTACGGCTCGCTGGGCCCCACGGGCGCCTTCACGGAGACCTCTCCGCTGCAGCCCTCCAGCCCGTACTCCGCGTCCAAGACGTCCTCCGACCTGGTCGCGCTGGCCTACCACCACACGTTCAAGATGGACGTGGTGGTGACGCGTTGTTCGAACAACTACGGCCGCTACCAGTTCCCGGAGAAGCTCATCCCGCTGATGGTGGTGAACGCGCTGCACGACAAGCCGCTGCCCGTCTACGGCGATGGCGCCAACGTGCGCGACTGGCTCCACGTGGAGGACCACTGCCAGGGCCTGCTGGTGGCGCTGGAGAAGGGCCGCGCGGGCGAGGTCTACAACATCGGCGGCGGCTCCGAGCGCCGCAACATCGAGATCGTCAAGGGCATCCTGGGCCTGCTGAAGAAGCCCGAGTCGCTCATCCAGTACGTGGCGGACCGGCCGGGCCATGACCGTCGCTACGCCATCGACCCCACGAAGATCCGCACGGAGCTGGGCTATCAGCCGAAGCACACCTTCGAGCAGGGGCTGGAGGAGACGGTGACCTGGTACATGGAGAACCGCGCCTGGTGGGAGCGGGTGACCAGCGGCGCCTATCGCCAGTACTTCGACACCCAGTACAAGGCCCGTCTGCAGGGGCGGGGCTAACGCCATGCGCTTTCTCGTCACGGGAGCCAACGGCCTGGTGGGCAGCCGCGTCTGCGCGCAGCTGACCGAGCGCGGACACGAAGTGGTGGGTCTGGGGCGCGGTCCCCGGCGCACGGGTGGCACGCACGGCTACGTGGAGGTGGACCTCACGCGCGAGCAGGACGTGGCCGCGGCCATCGCCCAGGCCCGTCCGGAGGCCATCATCCACCCCGCCTCCATGACGGAAGTGGACGCGTGTGAGAAGGACCCGGACGCGGCCTACGCGGCGAATGTCCACGCCACGGCGGCAGTGGCCCGCGCGGCGAAGGTGGCCGGGGCGCACCTGGTGCACGTCTCCACGGACTACGTCTTCGACGGGGACGCCGGGCCGTATTCCGAGGACGCGCTGCCCAACCCGCGTGGCGTGTACGCGCTGACCAAGCACATGGCCGAGCAGGCGGCGCGCGTGTTCGCGCCGGGCTGCGCCATCGCGCGCACGGCGGTGGTGTACGGCTGGCCCGCGGCGGGGCGTCCCAACTTCGGGGCGTGGTTGGTGGGGGCGTTGGAGAAGGGCCAGCCGGTGAAGCTCTTCGAGGACCAGGTGGTGTCCCCCAGCTTCGCGGACAGCGTGGCCGCCATGCTGGTGGAACTGGGTGAGCGTCGGCTCGGTGGCGTGTGGAACACCTGCGGTGGCACGGTCATCGACCGGGTGGGTTTTGGCCGGGCGCTCTGCGAGGTGTTCGGCTTCGACGCGTCGTTGATCACGCCCACGCGGATGGCGGACCTGAAGCTGGCCAGCCCCCGTCCGCTGCGCAGCGGCCTCAAGACGGACAAGGTGCGCACGGAGCTGAAGGCCCAGCCGCTGGAGCTGGCGGAGTCCCTGGCGCGCTTCCACGCGGCCTGGAAGGCGCACCGCGCCGGTTGAGCATCGCGCGCGTGGCGTCCGGGCCGCGCGCATCCGTTTCGCGGCCGGGCCGTGGAACACAGGGGAGCACGCATGAAGGGAATCATTCTGGCCGGGGGTTCGGGCACGCGCCTGTATCCACTGACGCGCGTGGTGAGCAAGCAGCTGTTGCCCGTCTACGACAAGCCGATGATCTACTACCCGCTGACGACGCTGATGCTGGCGGGCATCCGGGAGATCCTCGTCATCTCCACGCCGCAGGACCTGCCGCGCTTTCGCGAGCTGTTGGGCGACGGAGAGCAGTGGGGCATCCGCCTCCAGTACGCCGAGCAGCCGCGTCCGGAGGGCCTGGCGCAGGCGTTCGTCATCGGCCGGGACTTCGTGGGCAATGACCCCGTGTCGCTCATCCTGGGTGACAACATCTTCTACGGCCACGGCATGGGAGAGCTCACCCAGCGCGCGTCGAAGCGCACGCAGGGCGCCACGGTGTTCGGCTACTACGTGAAGGATCCGGAGCGCTACGGCGTGGTGGAGCTCAACGCCCAGCACAAGGCCGTCAGCATCGAGGAGAAGCCTACGAAGCCCAAGTCGCACTACGCCGTGACCGGTCTGTACTTCTACGACAACCAGGTCATCGACATCGCGGCGAACCTCAAGCCGGGCAAGCGCGGCGAGTACGAAATCACCGACGTCAACGCGGAGTACCTGCGCCGCGGCCAGCTCAACGTGGAGCTGATGGGACGCGGCTACGCGTGGCTGGACACCGGCACGCACGAGTCGCTGATGCAGGCATCCAACTACATCGAGATCATCGAGCGCCGTCAGGGCCTCAAGGTGGCCTGTCCGGAGGAGATCGCCTTCCGCATGGGCTACATCGACGAGCAGCGGCTGACGGCGCTGGCGGAGCCCATGCGCAAGAACGAGTACGGCCAGTACCTGTTGGACCTGGTGGAGAAGCGGGGGGCGGTGTCGTGAAGGTGACCCCGCTGGCGATTCCGGACGTCCTGCTCATCGAGCCGAAGGTGTTCGGCGACGACCGGGGCTTCTTCCTCGAGTCCTTCCACGCGAAGCGCTACGCGGACGTGGGCGTGGTCGGCCCGTTCGTACAGGACAACCTGTCGCGCTCGGTGAAGGGCACACTGCGAGGCCTGCACTTCCAGGAGCCGAACGCGCAGGGCAAGTTGGTGCAGTGCCTGGCGGGCGCGGTGTGGGACGTGGCGGTGGACATCCGCAAGGGGTCGCCCACGTTCGGCCGCTGGGTGGCCGCGGAGCTGACGGGCGAGAACAAGCATCAGCTCTGGGTTCCCGCGGGCCTGGCGCACGGGTTCTGCGTGGTGAGCGACTCGGCGGACTTCTTCTACAAGTGCACCGCGCTGTACTCCCCGGAGTCCGAGCGGAGCGTGGCCTGGGATGATCCGGACCTGGCCATCCCGTGGCCGGTGAAGCAGCCGCTCTTGTCGGCGAAGGATCAGCGCGCGCCCCGGTTGAAGGACGCGCCCGTGCTGCCCGTTTTCTAACGCGAAGGGCGGCCGGGCAGGCGTGGCGCGGGGGCTTGTCATTCCCCGCCCCCTGCGCGATGAGCAGGCAGGGGGGCGAGCTCCGTCCTGGGGGAGGAAGCCAGCCGGGGGATGGAATGCCCAATCTCCTCCAAGGAGGAGACGCATGGTCCTGCCCGGCAGGGGAATGAGTTGGAAGGAGTTCTTCAAGTCCCTCAAGGACGAATGGGGGCGCGACAACGTGAGCAACGTCGCGGGAGCGCTGACGTTCTCCGCCATCATGGCGTTGTTCCCGTTCCTTCTGTTCCTCGTGTCACTGGCCGGTGTGCTGATTGATCCGCACCAGGCGCAGCAGCTCATCCAGGAGCTGTCGAAGGTGGCGCCCCAGGAGGTGACGAAGATCCTGGGCGAGCGGCTGGAGGCGCTGGCGAGCAGCAATCCGGTGGGGCTCTTGACGATCGGTGGCGTGGGCGCCGTCTGGGCGGCATCCGGCGGTGTGGTGGCGCTGATGGACGCGCTCAACACGGTCTACGGCGTGACGGAGAAGCGCCCGTTCTGGAAGAAGCGTGGACTCGCGCTGCTGACGACGCTGGGGACGGCGGTGACGGTGGTGTTGGCGGCCCTCGTCGCCATCGTGACGCCGGCGATCGCGAACAAGCTGGGCGAGCCGTTCACCAGCATCGTGCTGTGGCTGCGCATGCCGGTGGCGGGCATCCTGATGATGCTGCTCCTGGCGGTGCTGTACTACGTGCTTCCGGACGTGAAGCAGAAGTTCAAGTTCATCACGCCGGGCTCGGTGGTGAGCGTGGTCATCTGGGTGATCGCCTCGTGGGGCTTCTCGAAGTACGTGGCGAACTTCGGCTCGTATGACGTGAACTATGGCGCCATCGGCGGTGTCATCGTGATGCTGCTGTGGATGCAGATCTCCTGCATGGTCGTGCTGCTGGGTGCGGAGATCAACGGCATCCTCGAGCACAAGTCGCCGGACGGGAAGGCTCCGGGTTCGCGTGATCCGGACGCGCCGGGACCGAACGTGACGAAGACGGAGGCGGAAGAGGAGGGCGCGAACCTCCCCGGCGCCACGGACTTCCGTCCGGTTCCGCCCCAGCCTCAGTACGAGAACCGCCCGGTGCCGCTGAGCAAGACGCCGCTGGCCGCCGCGGCGAAGTGGGCCGCGGGCGTGGGCCTGGGCGTGTTCCTGATGCGCCGCAAGTCCACGGCGCGGTAGTCATGCCGCTCGACGGCGGGCGGTCCTCGAAAGGGGGCCGCCCGTTGTCATTTTCAAGGCAGGGGTGACGTGACGTAGTCCATCCCGTCGGAGTGGCAGCCGTGGCAGGTCGAGTGGGCGCGGCCGTAGTAGTTGTTGGAGTAGCTGGGGCCGAAGCCCTCGTAGAAGATCCAGGTGTCCTTGCCGGGGCCTTCCGAGACCTTCACGTCCAGCGCGTGGCCTCGGAGCGTCCTCCCGTCGTCCTCGAAGAGCTCCTTCACCAGGATGCTGCCCACGGGGTGCGTGGCGTTGCCGTCGCGCAGCGAACGCGTGACGACGTCGTTGAAGAACACGCGGACCTTGCTGCCGTGGGGGGCGCGCGTGTCATGGACCGAAGGCTCCGCGAGCCAGGAGGTGTACTGGCCCGAGCGGACGAAGTCCGTGATGCCCTTCTCGGACGTGTCGATGCCCTGGACGACGCCGAGCCCCTCGTCCACGGAGGAGGAGGGACCACAGGCGGAGGCGAACAGGACCAGGAGGGGCAGTGCGTGGGCGCGCATGCCCAGGACTACGCCAGGGGCGCGGAGGCGGTTACAGCCGGGCCCGGCTCACTGCGGTGCGTAGTTGTGGCTCAGCTCGAAGACGAGCGTCTTCACGATGGGCGGGATGGAGAGCTCGATGCGGCCCAGGTTCAGGTCCGCGCGGGTGACCTGGTAGGAGAGGCCGCCGAACTCGTCATCGAAGGTGAAGTCGTCGTTGTCGAAGATGGAGATTTCAATCGGGTAGCGCAGGAGGTTGGAGGAGATGACCTGGCAGCCGCCGGAGCGCCATTCGGGCTCCCAGCTCTCGTCCTCGGGGGTGCGGGAGCGATCGGGAGCGGAGGGGCACTTCATCTCCACGACGACGTCCGGAGGGGAACCGTCGGAATCCCAGTCCTCGCCCGTGTCCGGATCGACGTCAGCGATGACAGCCCGCCGGGGCTGCACGTAGGTGCGCATCACGCCCGCGTAGCAGGCGCGCTGGTCGAGCCGGCAGACACTGCCTTCCGCGCACGCTTCACAGCTGCCGCCATTGGGGCCGCATTCCGAGTCGCTCCGGTAGCGGATGCATTCATTGAGCGCGGAGCAGCATCCGTCCGCGCAGTTCTCCGCAGTGCAGTCGTAGGGACCGCAGGCGGGGAGCCACAGCGCGCACATCAGGACGAACATCCACCAGCCGATGACTTTCATGAGCGCGGTGAACGCTACCTGCTTCAGGTCCGTCCGTCCCGAGCGTTGCGAGCGACGGCCTTCTCGTAGGCTGCCTGAAGCTCGCTGAACACCGAGCGGGAAGGGCGCGGCGCGTCCAGGTGCAGGTGGCGCAGCTCGTCCATGAACGCGTTCCAGAGGGACGGGCCGCCCTTCTCAAGCAGCTCCGCGCGTACCGACAGCTCCTCGCTCACCTGCGTGTGCCGGCGGCCCCAGGCCCCCATGTGCGCGAGCAGGGGCACCAGTTGGATGGACGCCTCCGTGAGGCTGTAGATGCCTTTCTGCTGGTGGTTCGGATCCGGGCGTCGCGACAGCAGGCCGGACGCAACCAAGCGCTTCAGCCGGTCCGCGAGGATGTTGGAGGCGATGCCTTCTTCGCTCTGTGAGAGCAGGTCGCCGTAGCTGCGCCGGTTCCCGAACATGACGTCGCGGATGACGATCAGGCTCCAGCGGTCGCCAAGCTGTTCGAGCGTCAGGTTGATGGGGCAGCCGGAGCGCCCTGTCTGCGGCATGGCCATGCTCCTGGGGTTTCTGCTTGCAGTATGCAAGTGGTGCAAATACGGTTCAACCCGTTGTTAAACGCAAGTGGTCGAATGGAGAGGTCCGACGATGTCGCTCGCGGTCTACGGTCACTATTTCTCTTCGTATACGCAGAAGGTGCTCATCGCGCTGTATGAGAACGGCACGCCCTTCGAGTTTCGAAGCATCAGCCCGGAGACGCCGGAGCATTCAGCCGAATGGCTGCGCCGCTGGCCGCTGCGCAAGTTCCCGCTGCTGGTGGACGGTGACCGTCAGGTCGTCGAGACGAGCATCATCATCGAGTATCTCCAGCTGAAGCATCCCGGGTCGGTGCGCCTGCTGCCCGAGGACCCGCTGGTCGCGCTGGACGTGCGGTTCCTCGACCGCTTCTTCGACCTGCACGTCATGGACGCGGCCCAGCACGCCGTGAACGGAGCGCTGACGGGGGACCCGGTGAAGCGCCAGGACGGGATGAAGCTGGCGGTGGAGAAGCTGGAGCGGTCCTACGCGTGGATTGAAGGCCAGCTGGGTGGCCGGACCTGGGCCGCGGGCAACGACTTCACGCTGGCGGACTGTGCGGCCGCGCCGTCGCTGTTCTACGCGGACTGGACGCACCGGATTCCCGAGTCGTGTCCCCAGCTGCGCGCCTATCGCGCGAGGTTGCTCGCGCGTCCGTCGGTCGCCCGGGCTGTGGATGGAGGGAGGCCGTACCGCCCGCTCTTCCCGCTGGGCGCGCCGGACCGGGATTGATCGCGGCTCAAGGCGAGACCGCGGCCATGATGTACCGGGGCAGGAGTTCCTCGCGGAACTTCCGCCAGATGGCGACGTGGTTGTAGTTGCCCGCGGTGAACAGCACGACGAGGTCCAGCTCCGGGACGACCATCACGAGCTGGCCACCGTTGCCGCTGGCCTCGTACTGCGAATACACACGGTCGCCGACGCGGAGCTCATGGCGCCACCACGTGTAGCCATAGGTCCGTCCGTCCGGCATCGTCGCCTGGTTCGCGACGGAGCGTTCCACCCAGCGCTGGCTGACCACGCGCTTCCCGTTCCAAGTGCCACCGGAGAGGTAGAGCTGCCCGAGCTTCAGGGCGTCGCGAGGGCGCATGTAGATGCCGCCGCCGAGGTACTGCTCGCCGTCAGGCATCAGGTCCAGGTGGTAGCCGCGCATCTGGAGGGGCGTGGCGACGTTCTTCGTGAAGAACTCGGGGATCCACGTGCGGGTGGTGTTGCGGACGACGCCGCCCAGCAGGTTGATGTTCGCGGAGCAGTACACGGCCTTCCCGCCGCCGGGAGCACGGACCATGGGGAGGTCCAGCGTGTACTTGTACCAATCCGGTACGGAGTCCTCGAGCCGGTCCTCGTTGCCGGGTGAATCCGGATTGTCGTCGTCACAAGCCAGGCCCGTCGCCATGGTCATCAGGTGCGCGACGGTGAGCTTGCGCTTGCGCGCGTCCAGGTTGGAGAGCTTGCCTTTGTACGCGGGGAAGAGGGACGCGACGGGCGTGTCCACGGAGAAGGCCGCACCCTGGTCCAGGGCAATGCCAATCAACAGCGACGCGTAGGACTTGGAGGAGGAGCGCAGGTCGTGGGGGCGCTCCTTGTCGAAGCCCTGGAAGTACTCGTCGACGATGAGCTTTCCGTGACGCGCGATGAGCAGCCCCTGGATGGCGGGCACTGAGTCCGGGCTGGGTTCCTGGTCGAGGATGCGCTGCACGAACTGCTGGAGCGGTTGGACGTCCATGCCGACGTCGGCAGGGGAGGCCGTGGTCCAGCCGTCGTCCTCCGCGATTGGCTTCTGGTAGGCGTAGGGGCCGGGAGCGGGCGTGCGCGAGTAGAGGCCCACGGCCTGCGACCGGTCCCGGCGGGTGAAGTCGAACGTCGTGTCGAAGGGAGGGTAGGGGAGCGACAGCCGTCCGGACTGCGAGTCGAACGTGCCTTCAATCTGGGTGTCGCCCTTGGTGGACGTGAGTCGGACCGTGCGGCCCTGGAGGTCGACACGGAAGAGCATCCGGTTGCCGAAGTTTCGCTCCGGGTTGCGGATGAACGCCGTCACGGAGCCGTCAGGCTGCTTCTGGACGACGAGGTACAGCGAGAACCGGTCCTCCAGCGGAGCCACGGTGCCGCGCCAGACGCCCGGCTGAAGTGCGCGCAGTTCCACGGGAGTGGCGAACTTCATGCCGCTCATGAGCACACGCGGCTGGATCCAGTGGCCCGTGATGCTCTGGCCGTTCTCCGCCAACGTGGCTCGGAGTTCGCCACCTGGGAAGACGACGGACACCTTCCGACTCTCAACCCGGGCAGGAACATCGAATCCGGCGATGCGCGCGCGCCAGGTGTTGCCCTCCCGAACCAGCGTCAGCTCGCCTCGGACTTGAGGACCCAGGACGCGCTCACTGCCCCAGATGCCCACCAATTGCTCGGCTGGAATGGAAACAGCGCCGACATGGAGAGGAAGCAGCGCCAGCAGAAGCCCAAGGAAGCGATACCGGGTCATGGTCTGCTATTCATACGCTCCGTGACATCCCAAGTCGGCAAATACCAGCGCATCCGCCTGCTCACCGAAGACATCATCGAGGATCATCTGGCCAAGGCCGCCGGCCCGCGAGGCGTCGAGAAGACGCTGGTGCTCCAGTGCCTCCGCTCGGACATGGCCGAGCAGGTGAATTTCCCGGAGATGTTCCTCGACACGGCGAAGAGCGTCGCCCAGCTCAATCACCCGCACCTCGTGAAGGTCGTCGACTTCGGTGAGGCGGACGGCACGTACTTCCTCGCCAGGGAGCACGTCGATGGGCCCAGCCTGCGCAGGGTGATCAAGCACGTGGTGGCCCAGCGGTTGACCCTGCCGGCGACACTGTGCGCGCGCATCATCTCGCAAGCCTGTGAGGGGCTCGCCTATGCCCACGACCTCGCCGACCCCAAGACGAACCAGCCGCTGCGGCTCATCCACCGCTGTGTCCGGCCGTACAACATCCTCCTGTCGCGCCAGGGGACGACCCAGGTGGTGGACTTCGACATCGACTACTTCCGAGTCCGATGGGCCCCCGAATACTTCACCCCCAACCTGAGCAAGTACAGGTACATGGCGCCCGAGGAGATCATGGGCGTGTCGGTGGACCGGCGGGTGGACGTCTACGCGCTGGGTCTGGTGCTCTACGAACTGCTCACCACGCGTAGGCCTT
Organism: Corallococcus sp. AB038B; assembly: GCF_003668955.1. Classification (NCBI taxonomy): domain Bacteria; kingdom Pseudomonadati; phylum Myxococcota; class Myxococcia; order Myxococcales; family Myxococcaceae; genus Corallococcus; species Corallococcus sp. AB038B. The sequence continues at coordinate 556,857 of NZ_RAWO01000002.1, forward strand.
TTGAGTCCACATCCGACTGGGACTTGTTTCGTGCCGTCGTGTCCGAGCCCATCGTGCCCGCCGAGCAGCACCGGCCGGACCTGCCCGACGCCCTTCGAGCAATCCTCGCCCGGGCGCTCGCGAAGGATCGGGACGAGCGGTATCCGGACTGCCACACGTTCCGGAAGGACCTGGAGGCTTTCATCCGTTCGGTGGGAGAGCCGGTGACGCCGAGGCAGCTGGCCCAACTCGTCCAGCAGGTCTCTCCGAGCGACGACCCGACCGTCATCCCCCCGGCTCCGGACGTCCCGGAGCGCCAGGCACGGCCCCGCGTGGGACGAGGCTGGATCCTCGCGGCGGCAGTGGGCCTGGGTCTCGTGCTCGGAGGCGGCGCCCTGCTCTGGAAGATGAACGCCGCGCCCGAGCCCGAGAAGGTTCGCGCTACTCCACGGTGATCGAGAACTGGGCGGATGCCGGATGGCCCGTCACCGCGAGGACGCGAGACTCCTCCTTGTCCCACTGCCACGCTTTGCCCTGCGACTGCCAGGAGCAGGGCTCGACGGTCATGGTCAGCGGTCCCGAGCCTTCGCTCCGGGGCTTGAAGGTCACCTCCAGCTCCGCGGTGGCCCCGCTCTCCAGTCCGGCGGAAACCCCCACGAGGTTCACGCGGTGCTCCTCCACCATCGGGAGTGGCTGACCGCGATACCGCACGCTCACGTCCATCACGCGAGCACCGACGAGCACCCCGGACACGCGGATCCGCACCGTCTCACACGCGGTCCCGTCATTGCGCACCACCGCCCGCCACGTCTCGGTCACAGGCGCGGACACGGCCAGCGGCGCCGAGGTGTGTTCGGTCCAGTGGAGCGTGGGCGTTTTGTAGCCCACGTGCATGAGCGGCGCGCCCGGACTCACCGGACGGTTCGACGCGTCGAGGCGCAAGGGCTGTCCGGGCTCGGCGGTGAGCAGGAAGAGCGCGTCACTGTCCTCGGGGCCCACCCACCACCGCTCAGTCCCCGCAGGCGTCACGGACACGAAGGAGGGCCACTCCCCGGCGAGCGTCTCGAGCACCTGGAGCCCGGGCAGGGATACCAGGAGGGTCTTGTCCTGCACGAAGAGGAGCGCCCGCTCCGAGTCGAGAACGCACACCCCTTTACCGCCCCAGGTCAGTTCAACGTCATCTTCGTCCTCATCCTCATCGTTGGACGGGAGGGAGCCGAGCACGGTGCCGTCGAGCGCGAAGTGAAGGAGCACCGTCTGCCGGTAGTTGATGACGAGCAGGAGGAGCACTCCGTGGGGAGTGGCCTGGGCCCGCCAGATGTCCTGCTCATGGCCCGGCTCCACCTGGAGCGCGCCCTCCGGCTGAGCCGCCCCTGGCCGGAGCACATAGACGCGGCCCCGGCCCTTCTCCACGACGGTGATGCCAAAGGGGCTCGTGTCGAGGAACGCGCCATCGGGAGCCTGACGCTGGGGGCGCCCCTCGCTATAGCTGTACCCGTGGCTGGCGGGCACGGGCTTGGGCAAGGTCATGGGCGCCAATTGCTGCCCGGACCCGTCGGTCGTGAAGAGGGTGGTCAGCTTGAGGGCCGCGCCCACCACTGTTCCGATGAGCCGGTCCCCATCGGTGGTGAGATCGAAGCACTCCCTGGGAAGGACCTGGGCGGGAGCGCTCGCGCCGGCCCCCACGGAGAAGACACGCCGATCTCCGCTCCCCACCCAGACGTCCGTTGCCTCGTCGAGTGCGGCGAGCACCACGGGCGAGGACGGATACTCCGGCACGTCGCCTCCTACCTCCCGACGCACGCCTTCGGCGCCGTGGAAGACGATGAGCCGATTCGGTCTGAGATCAAACAACCACGGTCCACGGGCCAGGAGACGGCGTCTCGGGTGCATGGCTCTGCATCATACCCACTGACGCCCGTCTCCCTCCGGCATTAAGCTTTGTGGGCAGCTAGGTTATCCATCAGCGCCACATCGCCTGAATGGAGCCAAGGGCAAATCCGCTGGCGGATGACTCGCCCGGAGATGCGGCCGTCGATGGCCCCTTGATGCGTCATCAACTTGGGGAAGACAGCCCTCGCGGATGGCGCCCACCAGCGTCAGGGGTGTCCAGCGTCCTCCAGGGTGCATGCATCGGGCGCGTTGGCCCATCGGAGCCCAGCTGTACTCGCGCCATGGATGTATTGCAGAAGGACTCGCCGAGGAAGACGATCCGCTGCACGTCCACAACGCTCAGGAGCGCGGCAAAGACGCTTCTGCTCCAGAAGCTTTGCGGTGCAGCGTGCTCGAAGGCGGTGAATGACTTTCTTGGGTGAGAAGCCCAGTAGATGCAGGCCCCTTTGGATTGAGGGACGGCCGGCGATGATTCCCAGGCGGGCCATCAACTCGGCCATCAGATCGCACACCGTCGCGTCCGGCTTCCGAGCCAGCAGTAGTTTGGACTCGCTGGCCACCTTGCCCCGAATAGGCGAGAAGTTGCCGTTGCCTTTGGGCCGCAGCACGACGTCTCCCGTCTCTCGGTACAGCCGGAGGCGCGGCTCACCGTCGCTTCCCCAATGCCTAGCATGTGAGCTATCTGCACATACGACAGGCCCTCGTCGTGGAAGGCCCGATCGATAGCCCGTCGCAGCTTCTCCGGGGGATGTCCTGCGCTCATCCCCAGAGAAGAGCAAGCCTCGGCGATCGCGCTAAACGAGTCCTGAGTTAATCGCAGCGTTCGCCGTTGCAATGCTCATTTGTTCTGTAATTCTTCTTTGATCTTGGCGATAATTGACAGTTGTCTTTTGAGTTCTCGTTCTTCTTCGTTGATGACGAGCAGTAGCTTGTAGGGGTTTCGATGGCGCTGTCGAGTTAGCTGTCGTTTGAATTGATTGGAGAGTCCTCCATGTACTCCAATCGTGAGCTGTCTGCGTAACTGGTCACGCAGGCGACGATACTCGCTGCCGGTCAGTCTTGAGTTTTCTTGCGCAGCAGCCAAGCCAAAAAGGGCGCGTAGTTGCTTCCCGTATTCAGATACTAACGCAAATGTGATGCCAAGCACCGCCAGCGTCATCGAGATGACGAGAAGGGCTATTTTTGTTTTGAACTCTCGTCCGCTTGGTGTGAGTGCGAATACGCTCACGGCTACTGCCGTGCCAGTTAGTGCGGATGAGACAAGCAGTCTCTTGAGTATGCGGTCAGGTTGAGAAGGTGTCGGTTTTGAATTTTTCTGCTGCATAGATATTTACTCCGTCTCGACCTGTTGGTGGATGGGCTTTGTTTGTGGGGTTTTCCTTGTAGGGGATATGTCTGATTGGCTGTTTGATGCGTCTTGATGGATGCCAACGCCTTTTATGAATAGAAAAGCGAGTAGCAAGCCTGAGCCGAGTAAGTTGCAAACGCCGGCGAGCGCGATGATGTGCCACTTGTCGAAGGGTTGACCCTCGAAGTGCTGATGGAGGGTCAGTATGAGCATGAAAACGACGAGCGAAATCAGGGTGAAGCCGACGATTCCGAGTACTCTGCGCCAGTCCTGCTGATGGCTTTGTTGCGCTAGTTCTCCAATGTATATGATGGCAGATGTCAGTGCGGCAGTGGATGATTCGATTCCAAGGAAGTATAACGGCCAATCATTCCACGCCTTCTTGCTGATGAGCTTTTTGGCAAGAACCCCAATGATTAAAAGGATAAACGGGGGGAAGAATGCGAAGAAATAGGGGCTTTGTAAAAACTCGCCGTTCATACGATGGTGGATTTGAGGTGCATAATTTTGGTCGAGTGATGATGGTAGAGAATTGAATTGGATTTAAGTGCCATTGTAACGCCTTGTTCGACCTCTTGTCCTGAACATGCAGCATGGCACAAAAGAGGGGGTAGGTGTGTCCATGGGCCGCTTGTGTGCATCCTTCCTTCATTCGGGGCCCAGATCATCAGACTTGCATGAAGAGCCAACACATGGTGGCGGGGGCCGTCCGGCCAACGATGTGCCGGATCGCTTGAGGGCGGACGGGTGTCTCGATCGCCGAACCACTCGACGGTTCAGGAATCGCTGTGCATGGAATGCGGCTTCTGGAAGAGTCGGCGGCGCGTTGGCAACTCCACTCGTGCGGCAGCAGTTCCTCGATGCACATCCTGGTGCGTCTGGACGCCCAACGGTACGTCGGTGAGGTACGCCTCGGGATTCACGCCGTCAGCCTCACGCATGGCGGCGAGGGGGCAGAGGTCTGCGAGGTTGTTCCTGAGGCCTTGTGGCCGACGAAAGGAAGTTCTTGCGGACAGTGCCAAGGCCCAGGTAAGCGGAGCGCGCAAGGGTTGATTGAAGGGAACGCATACGCTGACCGCTCAGGACTGGCTACTTGCCCCACGCACGTGCGAAGAGCGGGGTATGGGTGCAGACCTGTTCAGGTTTCGGCGAGGCTGGCCCTGTCGCTCCCGAGCACACGGGCTCGCGGGCCTGATCGAAACCACCATCCAATAAGGTAAACCGCGAGCAGTCCCATAGGGGCCTATGACAACGCACTGAAGACGGGAGCGCTATGCCATGAAAAGCGCGGACGACAAATAGCCGCCGCTTTTCAGTGTGAGTTTTTGGTTGATATTTCTCAGTAGCTTCAATAGTCCCAACTCGCCTCAGGTAAGGCCTGAATCAGGAGGCTGGTTTTGATGGCAGGCAGGAAATTGCTTGCATCCACTATGGAGTGTCTGCCGAGCGAGGTTTTATGGGTTCGAATTTATTGATGCCGCTGTCTTGGAACTTGTTTATTGGTCACCACTGACGTGCCACTCTGCCCGAGCTAAGAGTTCGTCGAATGTGATGATTTCCGGTTCATACAAGTTGCGTCTGTAGAGTTCGAATGACTGGTATTTATCGCGATGCACGCCACCGCCCGAGCCCCGAAGTTGGTCCAGATGTCCTGCGATAAGGAAGGAACGCGGCCTGACGACAAAGGTCCCATCCTGTGTTTCTGCCCCGTCTTCATCCGTGTCGGATAGATATGAACCTATCTGTTTTGCAGCCAGATGAATCGTCTGCTGCACCTGAGTGACACCTCCGACAAGCTCTGGAGAAGGTGCCCAACAGCCTGGGCGATACTCTTGGCTTGCGAGCAGTTTGGTTTCGTGGTGTTTAATTTCTGCGAACACCATTGCGCGAATTCTGCCATTGGTGCGCATAAGGGCATCTGCGCGCTTGCCGGAACCTGCGATCGAGAAGCCGGCGACTACTTGCTCCAGTTTGTTTTTGCTCCAGGATGTCAAAAGTTGACCAGTTAAGCTGATGCCCAGGATCCACGGGTTTTGTTCAAGAAGTGCCTGCCAGACCTGCTCCCGGCTACCCCCATGCAGGACTCGCGCGCGCTCGAAATGGTTCTCATCGGAGAGCAGATCTCGGAACTCTTGAACCACCTTCTTGCGGTGGGCAAGTGCAACGAGATCCTCAGCCGAAGCGTCGTTCTCAATGATTTGGCGGAATTTGGCAGGGTCCCGAGAGTACAAACGAAGCATTGCCTCAGGATCGGCGAAGAAGTCGCGAATCGTTTGATCGTCTATTCGGATTCTTGATTCCCCTCCTTCAACTGGAATGTGTTTGAGTGCCTGAATCATGTCAACGAGCCTTGCCGCAGCTTCGCGATCGAGAGTCAGGAGATTCTCAAGTTTTGTTGCGTCACCGCTCGTGGGAACTCGCTGGATTTGCAGTTCTCTGACTTGGCCCGTTTCCCGGGCAATTTGTATCTTAATTTGCTTGCGACCACCTGGCGTGGTGAACACTGTTTGCTCCGTCCGCTCTAGGTTGTGGGGTGTATTTTCGGGTTGATTTGGCTCATTAGACTCGTCGAAAACCTTGACTATGAAGCGAGCTGGCTGGCCGTAGTCCTGTGAGGCACGTAGATCCAGGGTGAAGGTACGGTGGATGTAAGTGCAGTCAGTTCTTCGGCCGCGCGCATACGTCACTTCGTTAGGTTTGAAAATGACATTTCGAGGTTCGCTATTGTTGCCCCCCGGCAATGGCGCGTTCACCCGTCGTTCATGCTCGTAGTCATGTGGCATTTTTTTGCCTCTAGCCTATTCGCGAAGGCGTGCCGCAGCGAGTTTCTACGTTATTGCCGAATCTTCTTGGCGGGGACGTCTTGGGTGTTGGTCAAGTTGGGCACTTGCAGGGTTGGGGATGTAGGGAGGTAACGAAGTTCCTTGGGTGCTTGCATCCTCTCTAGAGGGCATCAGTCATGAGGTAGACATCAACGCCCGCGTCGGCGTTCTTGGCGCCCTTGACCTCCCGCTTGAGGGGAGTGTATCGGTTCAGCTTGAAATCCTGGGCCCGCATGCTGTGTGAGTGATACCGGCATCTTCATCGAAAATGAACTCGGTCTTCGAGGTCATGCTTCTGACCTGTGCAGTGGATGCCAGCGTCTTGCTGGTGGGGGCCGCTGCGACGGGTCGGCACGGCGGACACTGACTTCAACCTGAGGTGAATCAGCTTCTCCCAACTGGAAGAGCGGTGTCTTGGCCGACTTCGCTCTGCTTTGGCATCACCCGGAAGCGGGATGGACACGGGCACGAAAACGCCGCCTCGCTTCCGGATGACCGGAAACGGGCGGCGTGGGCACAGCCTGAACTGACGAAGAACTACCGGCGCTTCTGCGCCGCGTCCGCGTGCTTCTCCATGAACTCCGAATACGGGCCGTTGAAGTCGAGCACTTCCTTGCCCGCCTCCAGGCTCCAGATGCGGGTCGCGACCTCGGAGATGAGCTCCTGGTCGTGCGTCACGCAGATGACCGTGCCGTCGAACTTCGACAGGCCTTCGGCCAGCGCCGCGATGGACTCCAGGTCCAGGTGGTTCGTCGGCTCGTCCAGGATGAGCACGTTGTCCTGCGTGATCATCAGCTTGGACAACAGCACGCGCACCGTCTCACCACCGGAGAGCGTGTCCGTGGGCTTCATCCGCTCCTCACCCGAGAAGAGCATCCGGCCCAACACGCCCGAAATCTCCTCGTTCGTCAGCTTCTCGCTGATCTCCCGCAGGTAGCCGAAGCACGTCGTCCCCTTGTGGATGACGCCGTGGTGGTCCTGCGGCAGGTAGCCCACCGTCGCCTGGTGGCCCCAGGTGATGGTCCCCGCGTCCGGCTCCAGCTGGTTGGCCAGCATCTTCACCAGCGTGGACTTACCCACGGCGTTGCGGCCAATCACGCAGATGCGCTCGCCCTTGCAGACCAGGCCCGTGAACGGCTTGATGACCGGCACCCCGTCGAAGGACTTCTTCAGGCCCTCGAACATCAGCGTCTGACGACCGCTGATCACCTTCTGGTCGAACCGGATGAACGGCCGCGCGATGTTCGAGCGCTTCAGGTCCTCCGTCTTCAGCTTGTCGATCTGCTTGATGCGGCTCTGCACCTGCGACGCTCGCGTACCGGCGTGGAAGCGCGCCACGAAGTCCTGCAGCTGGGCGATCTTCTTCTTCTTCTCTTCCGTCTCGGACTCGACCCGGGTCCGCAGCTGCGACTTCTGCCGGACCATGTCGTCGTAACCACCCGTGTACTGGATGATGGTCTCGTAATCGATGTCCGCGATGTGCGTGCAGATGGAGTTCAGGAAGTGCCGGTCGTGGCTGATGGTGATCAGCACGCCCTCGTACACATGGAGGAAGTTCTCCAGCCAGCGGATGGAGTCGATATCCAGGTTGTTCGTGGGCTCGTCGAGCAGCAGCCCCTCCGGCTTGCCGAACAGCGCCTGCGCGAGCAGCACTCGCAGCTTCAGGCCGCCCGTCAGCTGGCGCATGGGCTCTTCGTGGAAGGACTCCTCGATGCCCAGGCCGGCCAGCAGCGTGGCCGCGTCGCTCTCCGCCGAGTAGCCGTCCTCTTCCGCGATGACGCCTTCCAGCTCACCCAGCCGGTTGCCGTCCTCCTCGGTGATGTCGGCCTTGGCCAGGAGCTTGTTCTTCTCGTCCATCGCCGCCCACAGGTGGCGGTTGCCCATCAGCACCACGTCGATGACGCGGTCGCTCTCGTAGCGGAAGTGGTCCTGGCGCAGGATGCCCAGCTTCCGCGGGCGGATGATGTCGCCCATGTCCTGCTCCTCGTCTCCCGCGAGGATCTTCATGAACGTGGACTTGCCGGCCCCGTTCGGACCGGTCAGGCCGTAGCGGCGGCCCGGCGAGAAGGCGACGTTGACCTCCTCGAACAGCTTCTTGGGCCCATAGGCCTTGGAGACGTTGATGACGTTGAACATGGCGGCGGCTTGTAACGGAAATGGCGCGGCGACCCAAGACGCGCGGTAAATCGAAGCCCGGCGGCGTACCGGAGGACCCAATGTAACCGCCGGACCGCCCCGGAAATGCCGCCTTCCCACCGGGTTCCCATCCCCCCAGCCACCCCCTCGCCCCCGGGGGCTGGGTAGGGAAACCGGGGCCTCCCGAGGGCGGGGAGGGGCGAGACGGCCTCCAGGAGACCAGGCGGGCGTCCCCAGGAAGCGGGTGCCCCCGGACGGGCAGGCTGGGTATAAGGCCCGTCCAATGGCCGTCCGCTTCGAACTCCTGAATACCGACCCCACCGGCGCCCGCACGGGCATCCTTCACACCCGCAAGGGGTCCTTCCCCACGCCGATGTTCATGCCGGTGGCCACCCACGCCGGCTTCCGCCACCTCGCCATGGAGGAGGTGAAGGAGACGGGGGCCAAGGTCCTCCTCGCCAACACCTATCACCTGATGCTCCGGCCCGGCCCGGAGGTGTTCGAGCGCTTCGGCGGCATCCACCCCTTCATGGGCTGGGACGGCGCCGTGCTGACGGACTCGGGCGGGTTTCAAATCTTCTCCCTGCCGGAGGACCGGCTCATCACGGAGAAGGGCGCGCACTTCCGCAGCTTCTACGACAACAGCCGCCGGCTCCTCAGCCCCGAGTCCAGCATCGCCATGCAGCAGGCGATCAACTCGGAGATCATGATGGTGCTGGACGTGTGCATCGACTCGCGCACGGACGAGGCCGGCACCCGCGAGGCCATGGAGCGCACCCACCGCTGGGCCGTGCGCAGCCTCGCCGCGAAGGAGTCGAAGCCCACGGGCCAGGCGCTGTTCGGCATCGTCCAGGGTGGCGTCCACCCGGCCCTGCGCGATGAGAGCGCCGCGTTCCTCACCCAGCTGCCCTTCGACGGTTTCGCCATCGGCGGTCTGGCCGTGGGCGAGACGAAGGTGGAGCGCGACACGATGACCGAGCGCGCCACCGCGTCCCTGCCGCAGGACAAGCCTCGCTACCTGATGGGCGTGGGCACGCCCACGGACCTGCTGGAGGCGGTGCTGCGCGGCGTGGACATGTTCGACTGCATCATCCCCACCAAGATGGCGCAGCAGGGCTACGCGTACACGTTCCAGGGGCTGGTGCGCATCACCCGCACTGTGTACCAGTTGGATGACGGGCCGCTCGACCCCGAGTGCGACTGCTACGTGTGCAAGCGCTACACGCGCGGCTACCTGCAGCACCTGATGCGCGGCAAGCACCACCTGGGCTCGCGCTTCTTGTCCGTGCACAACGTGCGGCACTATCAGCGGCTCATGGAGCGCGTGCGCGAGGGCATCCTGCGCAACGGCTATGCGCAGACGTACCGCGAATTGAAGGCCGCCATCGCCACGCCCAAGGACCTCAAGGACGAGGCCCTGGCCAGCGCCGCGACGTTGAAGGACGTGGGCTGAAGTCCGTGCGGGTGGCCCTCCGCCCGCCCTCCGGCCGGGTTGTGACGGGCCGCACGCGAACGGCGGTGCGGCGGGACGTGGCGGGTTAGCCTGCGGTGCTACCTGCCGCATGGACCCGCGCGTCGCCACCCTCCTGAGTCACGTCCGCTCGAGCGCGGAGAACCGGCCCGGCGTGTACCGGTTCTTCGGTCCCGCTGGGGAGCTGCTCTACGTGGGCAAGTCCGTGCGGGTGCGCACTCGGCTCCTGTCTTACTTCCGCGCGGACGAGGGCGAGAAGGCCTGGGAGATCGTCGCCCAGGCGCACCAGGTGGAGTGGGAGTACACGGCCAGCGAGTTCGCGGCGCTCCTGCATGAGTTCCGGCTGATCAAGAGCCACCGGCCTCTCTACAACGTGGAGCACAAGCGCGACCGCGCGCACTGCTTCCTCCAGCTCACGCGCGAGGCCGTGCCCCGGCTGCGCGTGGTGGGCCAGCCGGGTGGCGGTGGTCGCGCGGAGTACTTCGGGCCCTTCCACGGCCGGCACACCATGGCGGACGTGGTGCGCGCGGTGAACGACCTGCTGGAGCTGCGCGACTGCCCGTCCGAGACGCCCATGCGGCTGGCGGATCAGATCCAGCTCTTCCCCCTGAAGGACGACCCGCGGTGCATGCGTGGGCAGACGGCGCGGTGCCTGTCTCCGTGCGCGGGCGGGTGCACGACGGCGGAGTACCTGGCGCAGGTCTCGCTGGCTCGGGCGTTCCTCAACGGCGAGTCGGACCGGCCGCTGGTCATCCTGCGCGAGCGCATGGCGATGGCGGCGCGGCGGCTCCAGTTCGAATACGCGGCGGAGCTGAGGGATCGCGCGGAGCGGCTGGAGAACGTGCAGGCGTGGATCGTCGAGCTGGGGCGCACGCTGCGGCGGCTGTCGCTGGTCTACACGGTGCGCGGGCACGGCGGGGAGGACCGCACGTATGTGCTGCGGCGGGGGCGGATCCGCGCGGAGGTGCCCACGCCCCGGACGCCGGAGGAGCAGGCGGCGCTGGACGCACGCGTGCGGGACATCTTCGACGTGCCGGAGCCGGAGGCGATTGGCCTCCGCGCCCAGGAGGCCCAGGAGGTGATGCTCGTCGCGAAGTGGTTCCGCCTGCACCCGGCGGAGCTGGATGCGACGGTGCCTGCCCCCGCGCGGGCCGGGAGCGATGAGCCCTTCGAGGAGGCGGCGGAGGCGCGGGCCGCGCTGGCTCGCACGCTGGAGCGCACCGTGGAGGGACCGGACGAACCGGAGCCTGACGTCGCCTCCGAGTCGGTGGGGTGATGACGCCGGACATCACCCGGCGCACGGCTGTCATCAGCGGCGCGGGCCTTCGCTGACAAGGACAGGCCCACGGCGCTTGGAAACACAGGGGTTTGGCGTTCACCCCAGGCAGCACGAGCGCTGGCACACGCCGTGCTCATGGGACGGGCATCCCCGCTGTTTCTTCGAGGCCCTATCCCATGGCGATCTCTTCCCTCTCGCGTCCGTCCTCCAGCCCGTGCGCGAAGGTGTCCCCCGAAGCCGCGCAGGCCCCGCGGAATGTCGTGGTGAAGGTCGTCAACGCCGACGGCTCTCCCGTGAAGACGGTGGACTCCGCGAAGCAGCCCCAGGAGTTCGCCAAGCTGCTGAAGGAGCTGGGCCTGACGAAGGAGTCCCTGCTGAAGGGCGAGGGCGTGAAGGCCCAGGGCCCGAAGCCCACCACCGGCTCGCAGAGCTTCCAGCAGAACTGGCAGCGCGACAGCTTCGAGCCGGCCAAGGCCCAGGCCCAGAAGCCCCAGCCCACTCCGGCTCCGACGCCCGCTCCCACGCAGGTGCAAGGCGCGAAGGGCCCGTCCTCCGGCAAGAGCGCGGATCAGGTGGCCCAGGACATCGCGAAGGAGGCCACGTCCTGGAAGTACGACTACTCGGGCGGCAAGACGTGGGATGCGGCCATGAAGAACTCCAGCAACTTCGACGCGTCCAAGTCCGGCGTCTGCGTGGACATGGCCATCGAGGCCGAGCAGCGCTTCGAGCAGGCCGGCGTGGACGCGCGCGTCGTCTTCGGCAATACGGACCGGGGCGCCCACGCGTGGGTGGAGTTCAAGGACGACAAGGGCCAGTTCCAGGCCTTCGACCCTACCGCCGCGGCCTGCACCAAGAAGGCTGACGACGCCATCACCCCGTATGACAGCGGCGCCTACCAGTACCAGGGCGTCACCGAGACCCACCAGGCCGTGGGCTGAGGTCTCCCGCCTCAGTTCGGGTCTTGCTCGATTCCGGGCCGCAATGACAGTCCGTGCTACCGGAGGTTCCGGATGACGCGACAGGGATTGCCGGCGGCGAAGACATACGGAGGAATGTCCCGCGTCACCACGCTGCCCGCGCCGATGGTGGTTCCCTCGCCGATGGTGACGCCCGGGCAGATGATGGAGCCGCCGCCAATCCACACCTTCGAACCGATGGTGACGGCGCGGCCCAGCTCCGGGCCCTTGATGCGCTCATCCGGGTCCAGGGGATGCGTGGCCGCGTACACCTGCACGCCCGGGCCGAAGGACACGTCGTCCCCAATCGTCACCGTGTTGCAGTCCAGGATGACGCACTGGAAGTTCATGAAGACGCGCTCGCCCAGCCGGATGTGCTCGCCGTAGTCGCAGAGGAACGGCGGTTCGATCCACGTTCCGGCGCCCACCTTGCCCAGCAACTCGGCGAGCAGGCTTTCACGCAGCGGCAGCTCGTCCTCGGTGGACTGGTTGTAGGCGCGCAGGAGCTTGCGGGCGCGGACCCGCTCGGCCGTCAGCTGTGGGGCGGTGGCGACGTAGAGCTCGCCCGCGAGCATCTTCTCTTTCTCGGTTCGTGCCATGCCCTGAAGAGTAGTCCCCCGTTCCCCAGGATGGTGAACAGCCCGCGTTCCGGCTGCGCGGACACGGGTGACACCGCACAGTGCGGCCAGCGAGGATGCCGCCCATGAGGATTGAGCGGGTCGAGGAGACGCTGGAGCGCATCCGTCGCGAGGTGGAGCGGACGCCGGACGGTGTGCTGGCCTTCGACGGTGACGGCACGCTGTGGAGCGGGGACGTGGGCGACGACCTGTTCATGGCCCTGCTGGAGCACGGCGGCGTTCGCCCCGAGGCCCGCGTGGCGCTGGAGCGGCTGGGGGCCCGCCACGGCGTGGAGTCGCATCCGGACGCGGTGACGCTGGCGCACGCGCTGTTCAAGGCGTTCGAGGCCGGGCGCCTGCCGGAGAAGGACACCTACGAGATGATGGCGTGGGTCTTCGCCGGCTGGCACGCGGAGGAGATGCGCGGCTTCGCGCTCGACGTGGTGGCCCGGCGAGGCGTGGCCGGTCGCGTCCATCCGGAAGCCCGCCGCGTGGTGGAGTGGGCCCGGGGGCAGGGCGTGGACTGCTACGTGGTCAGCGCGTCGCCGCGCGCGGTGGTGGAGGCCGCGGTGCGCGAGGTGGGCATCACGCCTGACTTCGTGGTGGCGTGCACGCCGAAGGAAGAGGGCGGACGGCTGCTGACGTCTGTCTTCGAGCCCGTGCCCTACGGCCCCGGCAAGGTGAACAGCCTGAGGCTGCGGACGGACCGGCCTCTCTACGCTGCGTTCGGCGACAACGTGTTCGATTTGGAGTTGCTCGCGGCCTCCCGCGTCCCGGTGGCCATCCGGCCCAAGGCTCGGCTGCGTGACCGCGCGGCGGAGCTTCCCGCGCTGGTGCAGCTGCATCCCGAAGAGGCCTGACGCAAAACGGGCGTGGAGGAGGACTCCACGCCCGTCTTACTGAAACATCCATGCGCCGCTTCGTGGGTGACCACGAAGCGGCGTCACGTTGGCGCGGTCAGCTCCCCGTGACGGGGACGAACTCCACGCGGCGGTTCGCGCTGCGGCCTTCCGGCGTCTCGTTGGACACGCGCGGACGGTCGGGGCCGAAGCCCTTCGCCTCCAGCCGCGAGCCCGCGATGCCCTTCTGGATGAGGTACGCGCGCACGCGGTTCGCGCGCTGCTGGCTCAGCGTGCGGTTGGCTTCCTCCGGACCGCTGTTGTCCGTGTGGCCTTCAATCCGGACGTTCAGCTTCGGGTTCGCCTTCAGGTAGGCCGCGATGTCATCCAGCTGCCGCTGCTCGTTCTCCTGGAACTCCGACTGGTTCACCGGGAACTGGACGATGTGCTCCAGCGGCGACGTCGTCTCCGCGGGCTTCTCCTCGGGCTGGGGCTTGGGCTCCTCGGGCTTGGGCTGTTCCTTCGCGGGGCAGCCACGCTCGGACGCGGGGCCGGCCTCGTTCGGGCAGGCATCGTCCTTGTCGGGCACGCCGTCGCCATCCGAGTCCTTCACGGGGCAGCCACGCTCGGACGCGGGGCCGGCCTGGTTCGGGCAGGCATCGTCCTTGTCGGGCACGCCGTCGCCATCCGAGTCCTTCACCGGGCAGCCGCGCTCGGACGAGGGACCGGCCTCGTTCGGGCACGGGTCCTCGCGATCCACCACGCCGTCGCCGTCCGAGTCCTTGTCCGGGCAGCCGTTGTTCTCCACGGAGCCGGCCTCCAGCGGGCAGCGGTCGTCCTTGTTGGCCACGCCGTCGCCGTCGTCGTCCTCGTTCGGGCACTGCTCCGGCGTATGGCTGCGGCCGGTGCGGCACCGGTCCACGGGCTCGGGCTCGTTCGCGTACGCGATGCCCGCGGCCAGCCGGAACGACGGCGTGCCCGGGATGTCCGTGAAGCCGTGCCCGCCAATCGCGAAGGCCTCGAAGCCCGCGCCCACCGGCAGCCGCACGCCGCCCAACAACTCCAGCGCCAGGTCCGACTCCACGAGCGACTCGGCGGCCTGCAGCGCGATTTCGGCGCGCAGCCCCTTGCCGCGCGTGGCCACCACCACGCCCTGCTCCAGCTCCGTGCCCACGTCGCGGCCCGGCTCCACTTCACGCGAGCGGATCCGGATGCCCGCGTTGGCACCCAGCACCACGGGGCCCACTTCGCGGCTGATGGACACGCGAGGCGCGAACTGGAACCCGGCCCAGCCCGCCTGACGGCCGAACGCGTCCGCCGTGCCTCCCGGCAGCCCGATGTCCAATCCCAGGCCCAGGAACACCGGCGCGCCTTCTTCGCGCCGCAGCAGCTCGTAGCGCACGCCCAGCTCCGGCGTGCCCAGGCCGAACGAGTCCGGCTCGCTCACGCCCACCAGCTGCTCCGCGCCGTGACCGCCCTGCGCGATGATGACGGGCAGCTTCGCGGAGAACTCCAACCGGTCCACCGGCGACCACGCGCCGGCCAGCCAGCCCGCGGTGCGGTAGTGGAGGATGGAGCGCTCCAGTCCGTCACTGCCCTGGAGCAGGAGGATGCCGCGCTCGTAGTTGACCATGAGGAGCAGGCGGTAGCCGCCCTCGGGGAGAACGCGGCCGGTGTCCACCAGCATCGAGTCCGTCGCCGCCGGCGTGAAGCGCAGGCGCTCCAGGTCCAGCGGCCTGAGCGGGCTCGTGGTGGTCTGCCCGAACGCGGCGGGGGTGACGGCGGTGGCCAGCAGCGCGGCCAGCGCCCAGCTCTGAGCCTTCGTACGCAAGGGGAGGTCCATTCGAGAAAAGAGGGAGCGCATGTCTCAGTTCCCCCGGGCCGGGTTCTGACGGCGACGCGACGAGCCCCAGGCCGCCAGCGCGGCGAGGAGCGCCAGCGCGGACGTGGTGCCACCGGTGCTGTTGCAGCCACCGCCGGCAATCTCCACGACCTGCGCCTGGACCCGGACCTGGAACGTGCACTGCGCGGTGTTGCCCGCCGCATCCGTCGCGGTGACGGTGACCTGCGTGGCACCGGCGGGGAAATCACTGCCCGACGCGGGCGAGGACGTCACGGTCGGATTGGCTGTCACCGCGTCCGTGGCCGTGGGCGTGAACGTCACCTGCGTGTTCGGCGCCACGGTGATGTCCGCGGGGCAGGTGAGGGTGGGCGCCGTGGTGTCCTGCACCGTCACCTGGAAGGTACAGGTGAGGCCGGTGGAGGTCGCGGTGACCGTCGTGGTGCCAATCGGGAACAGCGAGCCCGACGGCTGCGAGTAGCTCACCGGGAGCCCTCCCGCCGGCTCCAGCACGGCGGGGTCGTAGGTCACGAGCGCGCCGTCTGGATCCGTCGCCTCCACGGTGAGGTTCGCGGGGCAGGTGAGGGTGGGGGGCACCGCGTCGTCCGTCACGTTGAGGGTCACGGTCGCGATGTTGCTGTCGTCGGCGCAGTCACGGACCCGGTAGGTGAAGCTGTCGGTGCCCACGAAGCCGGGGTTGGGGGTGTACTCGAGCGTCCCCTGCGCGCTGGTGCCGAGCGTGCCGTGCTGCGGCTGGGTGACCGCGGTCCAGCTCAACACCTGACCGGGGTCCGGATCCGTGCCGCTCAGGGCGATCGCCGTGACCGTGTCCTTCGGAACGACGACCGTCTGGTCCGCAGCCGTCGGAGGACGGTTGGCGACGACGGTCACCATCCGCCCGCCGGAGATGGCGTTGGCGAAGACGGACAGCCCGTAGGTGCCCACCGGCACGTCCGCGGGGACGGTCACCGTCGCGCGCGTGGCCGAGGTGTTGCTGGAGGGAAGCGTCCAGAGACGCCCGCCTTCCGCGGCGCGGAACCGCACCAGGGGGAAGTCGGTGGGGGAGTCCGAGTAGCTGCCGCTGCTGCCTCCGGAGATGCCCCGGAACAGCATGCCCTCCAGGACGGTGGGGCAGGCCGCGACGAGGGTCACCGGATTCGTCACCGTGGGCCGCCACGCGGGCTGGGCGCCGTTCTCGTTGAACAGCTCCGCGTCGGGCGCACCCACGCCTCCCACGAGGAGGACTTCGCCTGAAGGCAGCGCGGTGGAGATCAGCCCTCCGCGCGTGGTGGGGTCCGCGACGGTCGTGAAGATGCGCAGCTGGGGATCGAAGATCTCCGCGGTGTCGACGTACGCGCCCAGGTCGGTCAGGCCGCCCGCGATCAGGACCTTGCCGGAGGGCAGCAATGTGGCGGTGTGGTGATAGCGCGACTGCGAGAGCGAGCCCACCGGAGTCCAGGTGTTCGTGGCGGGGTCGTACAGCTCCGCGGACGTGAGGTACGTGAGGCCCACGAGTCCTCCCGCCGCCAGCACCTGGCCCGAGGGCAGCAGCGTCAGCGTCAGCTCGTCCCGGATACCATTGAGGCTCGCCGCGGGGGCCCAGGTGTTCGTGACGGGGTCGTACAGCTCCGCCGAAGCCGTCTCCACGCCGGTGTTGTCATGGCCGCCAGCGACGAGCACCCTGCCGTCGTGGAGCAGCACCGCGCCATGGCTTGCACGCGCGACAGTGGGAGGCGCCGCCGCGCTCCAGGTGTTGGCGTCGGGCGAGTAGATCTCCGCGGAGGCGAGCACCGCGGCGTTGCGCTGGCCACCGGACACGAACACCCGGCCATCCGGAAGGAGCGTGGCGGAGTGGAGGTGCCTCGTGCCGAGGAGGTCGGCGGTGGGCAGCCAGGTTCCGGTGGTGGAGTCGTAGCGTTGGGCGGAGGCCGTCGAGACGCCCGCGTTGCGGCCACCGGCGACCAGCACCTGGCCGGAGCGCAGGACGGTCGCGGTCGCGCGCTCGCGGGGCACGGCGAGCGCGGGCGCGGCGCTCCAGCTGTTGCTCGCGCGGTCATACACCTCCACCGCCGCCGAGGAACTGACGCCACGGCCTCCCGCGACGAGCACCTGACCGCCAGGCAGCAGCGCCACCATGGGGTCCGTCCGGGGCGTGCCCATGGCGCCGGCCGGGGACCACTGGCTCGCGGCGGGGTCGTAGACCTCCGTCTGCGCGAAGAACGTCAGGCCGGGGAGCTGGGCGAACCCGCCCGTGACGAACACCTTGCCCGAGGGCAGCAGCGTCGCGGTGTGGTTCTCGCGGGCGATGTTCATCGTGCCCGCGGAGGTCCAGGTGCCGGTGGCGGGGTCGTAGAGCTCCGATTCGATCTGCGCCGCCCTGGAAGTGTTGGAACCGCCGGTGACGAGGACGCGGCCATTGGGCAGCAACGTGGCCATGTGGCTGGCGCGCGGGAACGCGAGGCTGCCGGTCGCGGTCCAGGTGTTGGCGGCCGGGTCGTAGAGCTCCGACTGGGCCGTGACACCGCTCGCGGTGAAGCCACCCGCGACGAGCACGCGGCCGTCGGGCAGCAGGGTGCTGGTGGAGTAGTGGCGGGCCACCAGCGGGGGCGCGGCGGCGGACCAGGTGCCGCTGGCCGGATCGTAGAGGTCGGCGCCGGGCACCTCTCCGCTGCCGCTGAAGCCGCTCACCGCGAGCACCCGCCCGTCACGCAGCCGCGTCGACATGTGCGCGCCGCGGCCCTCGGTCATGGCGCCCGTGGCGGTGAAGGTGTTGGTCGCGGGGTCGTACAGTTCCGCGGTCGTGAGCCGGACGCCGCCACCGCCGGTGCCGCCCGCGATGAGGACCTGTCCCGTGGCCAGCAGCGTGGCCGTGGGGAGCGCGCGGGTCGTGGACATGTTGCCCGTGGCGGCCCAGGTGTTGGCGACGGGATCATAGAGGCGCCCCCCCTGCGAGCCATCGGTCAGCACCAGCACCCGGCCCGTGGGCAGGAGCACGGCCAGGGTGACGTTGCCCGTGAGGCTGGAGGGGCCCGCGGAGGCCCAGGTGCTGGTGGCGGGATCGTAGGTCTCCGCCGTGCCCACGAATCCGGACGAGTTGACGCCGTTGACGACGAGCAGTTTCCCGTTGGGGAGCAGGACGGCCGCGTGTTGCCCGCGTGCCGTCGCCATGGACGGGGTGGCGTACCAGGCCGGCGCCGTCGCGAGACGGGCGTGCGTGGTGCGGATGCCCTCGGATGCCGCCGGGCGCTCGTTCCCGCCGCAGGAAAGAAGGCCCAGGCTCGCGGCGAACAACAGGAGCCTGCTCCAGACAGCGCGTTGTGACCGCATCGATGAAACCCCGATCCGCGAGGGCTGGCGCGACCACGACCGTCGGCCTGCCGCTCGACGTGAACACTCCGGGTTGCGGATTATCAGTGCGCCGGGTGCTGGGGCAATGCGTGAAAAAATCCGGCGCGGTCATCCGCCGCGTGGGTCGTAGATTTTCTCGGGAGGGGCCTCCAGGAAGCGGCGCCACCAGAGACGGGCCTCGTCGTCGGTGTAGCCGTCCCAGGTGTTGACGTGGGGGAAGGGCAGGAGCCAGGGCTCCAGGAACCGGGCCAGCTCGCGATACGCCGGCAGTGTCTCACCCAGCTTCGTGTCCCCGGCGAGCGGCTCGGGGCCCAGGCTGATCAGGGCGCGGCCTCCGGTGAGTTCCTGGACGGTGGTCTCCGGATGGCTCAGATGCGAGCGAAGTGCCTGGATACCGCCAACGGTTTCGAGCAGGGGAGGGCCCAGGAAGTTCAGCCAGTGCACGTCGTCAATCCACGGTCCCAAGCCCCACGCCAGCGTAGGCGGAACGTGCCAGCCGGGATGCCTGGACAGCTGCTCTTTAAGCAGGGGAAGAAGTTTCGACCTCCCGCGTGTGAATGAGAGCGACAGCCCGGCATGGCCCGTGGAGAGCGGAAGAAGCTCCGCCAGAGACCGTGCCAGTGCAAAGGCCTTCTCGGGCCCCTGTGTCTCCAGGAAGCTTATCGGGAGCTTCACGCTCAGCACGCTGTGCTCGGAAGTGGGTTCTCTCCATGGGAGCCGAGACTCGAAACTGAATTCATAGCCATCTGGCTCCGAATGTCCTCCCTTGAGGATGACCCATGTGTCGAAGCCCCTCTTGGTCAATCTTCGGAACCAGTAGGAGTCTTGATCCATGTCGTCCAGGTATTCGAATCGAGA
Source organism: Corallococcus sp. AB038B (assembly GCF_003668955.1). Classification (NCBI taxonomy): domain Bacteria; kingdom Pseudomonadati; phylum Myxococcota; class Myxococcia; order Myxococcales; family Myxococcaceae; genus Corallococcus; species Corallococcus sp. AB038B. The sequence goes on from NZ_RAWO01000002.1 coordinate 576,243, forward strand.
CTTGGTGAGGTGGCGTTGAGCTTCCTCCCAAAACTCGGACTCAAGCGGGAAGGCATCCTCAATGACGTCGGAATCCTCTCCGACGGTCAGTGCCCCGCCACTGGCAGCAATGAATCCGAGATAGGTGTCGAGGACCCGTCGTAGGACTGGGGCCAGCACTCCGTGGTCATGCGGCAGGTAGAACACGATGCGCAGGACCAGTTGGACCCGGGGGAGCGTCGGGGCGAAGTGTTGCAGGAACGGATACTTACTCACGCACGACTCCAAACTGGGGCGTGATGATCGCGGGCTTGCACTTTCCTCTCAGCTCCGCGTAGCGGGCCATTTGTTCACGGGTTCCGTCGTTGGAGAGGGGGTCGCCCTTGCTTTTCATCGTGCACGGGAACTTGAGGTCGAAAATGCATTGGATTTGGAATCGTGGCGCCCGCGGAAGCCGCTGCCCTCACGGCCTTGTCCATCCAAGGCAGGAACGCCTCATCCCCCGGCTGCGTGTAGCAGGTGGGATTGCGCAGACATCCACTGGTCGCGGAGTCCGTGGTCTGCGCGTACTGCCTTGGACCCGAAGCGCACGACAGACAGAGCAGGGCCACCAGCCCACCCAGGAGGCGCAACTCAATCATCGTCTTCACCCACGTCGTGCGCCGCCGCGTTGAACAGGCCGAAGCCCCCGGCCTCCTCACTGGAGATGTCCGCCCGGCGCAGGGCAGGGGAGTCCTGTGTCTGTCCCACCGCCATCCACCGGGGCGCGGCCAGCAACACGCCATCCTTCGGCAGCTCCGGCAACAGGTGCTCCAGGTCACCGAGGATGAACTCCGCGTGCCCCACGCCCTCGGGCTCCGGCAGCCCCACCGGCGGATGCCAAGGCCCTCCGTCCAGGTGCCCGAAGGGGAAGCTCCCCGTGCCGCTCGCGCCCCCGTACCCCCCTTCCAGCAACCGCCGCGTCCGCTCCGAGCCCCCCGTCACCGCCGGAAGGCACACGCGCGTCAGCCAGTCCCAGGTCGCCGTACCCTGCTCCACGGGCCAGTCCAGCTCCACCGCGTCATCCGCCTTCGCCAGCAACGCATCGATGTACGCACACGCCGCTCGCGGCCCCAGCACGCCCCCTCGGCGTGCCTCCTCCACCGCCGAGGCCCACAGCTCCTCGCGGTAGTAGTGCGCGAAGTAGAACCCGGGCTCGTCCCACTCCGGACTCGCGCCCCGGGGCAGCTTCGCCAGCACCAGCCCGCTCGACAGGTACGCGGGCCCCGTGGCCCGGGGGTGGAACTGGCTGAAGGCCAGCCGGAACACCCGCACCGCCAGCCCCGCCTCATCCGTCGTCTCCAGTCCGTCCGGACACCCCGCGCGCAGGTGGAAGTCGTCGAAGCGCAGGAACACGTCCACCGCCATGCCCACGGAGTTCTGGCACAGCGACTCCAGGCACGCCGCCAGCGGATGCCCCGTATCCACGGTCGCCTCCCACGCGGCCGCCAACACCGTGCGCGTTCCCGCCTCCACCCGCAGCGACAGCCGCACCCGGCCGCCCTCGAACGGAGCCTCCCCGTGCCGGACGTCCTCCCCGTGAAGCGCGCCCCGATGTTCCTGCCCTGGAGTCGTCATGCTAGGCACCCATCCTTTCCCACACATCCCCTCCAGGCCAGGAGCCCCGTGTCCGAGCCCTCCCATCCGCGCGACGGCGACTTCGAGCTCATCACCCTTCGCAACGGCCACCGCGCCGTGCGCCACCTGGGCCATGGCGAGGTCATGCACCCCGCGGTGGGCCCGTGGCAGGAAGCCCTGCGCCTCTACGTCGACCAGCCCGGCCTCGCGGACCGCCTGCGCCAGCCCGGCCCGCCGCTCGTCATCCATGACGTGGGCCTGGGCGCCGCCACCAACGCCGTCGCAGCGCTCACCCGCGCTCGGGAAATGGGCCCGGACCGCGCCCGCGACCTGCACATCGTCAGCTTCGAGGTGGACCTGGCCCCGCTGCGGCTCGCGCTCGCGGACGCGGAGGGCTTCCCCTTCCTCCAGCCGTTCCGCGAAGCCGCTGAAAGCCTCATGAAGCACGGCACCTGGTCCGAGCCCGGCATCCAGTGGACCCTCAAGCTGGGGGACGCGGTGCCCTTCCTGGAGCCGGACGCGGGGCTGCCCCCGGCGGACCTCGTCTTCTTCGATCCGTTCTCACCCGCGTCCAACCCGGACATGTGGACCGAAGCCGTCCTCGCCCGGGTGCGCCGGCATTGCCGGGAAGACGGAGAGGGCGCCCTGCTGATGACCTACAGCGCGGCCACGCCCACCCGCGTCACGCTGCTGCTCGCGGGGTTCTACGTGGGCGCCGGCGTGTCCACCGGCGCCAAGGGGGAGACCACCGTGGCCTCGACCCGCTACGAAACACTGGCCGCCCCGCTGGGGACCCGGTGGCTGGAGCGCTGGGAGCGCTCGTCCTCCCGGGCCCCGCACGGGGGTACCCTCACGCCTGAGGTCGAGCGTCGCCTCCGGACCCATCCTCAGTGGCGCTGAGCGCCCCTTCCGCGGAAGCCTCGCTCCAGCGAAGGTGGAACGTCGCCGCCGTGCCGTCGAACTCCTCCGGCAGCGCCACCACCCGCCAGCCCCCGCACAGCGCCACCGCGCGCGCCAGCAGACCCGCCGCGAACGTCGGCTGATCCGCCAGCACGTCGTTCATCCAGAGCTCTAGCGACGTCGCGCTGCGCTCCACGATTTTGATTTCACTGAAGTTGTTGCCGGCGCGAAAGCCCAGGTCCGCCCGCAGCAGCATCCGCCGGGGACCGGCCAGCCGGCCCACGCCCAGGAGCGCTCGGCCAAAGAAGGTGCCGAAGTAGGCGTCCATGAAGCGCTCGCCCAGGGAGTAGTACGCGGCCTCCGCCGGCACGCCGCCATAGACGTGGCCCGCCGCGATTCGCAGGAATTCCCGCCACTGCTCCAGCGAATAGGTGCGCTCCAGCTTTTTGTCGAGGTCCAGCCCCGCCCGCTTCAGGTGCTCGCGGCACGCCGGCGTCAGGCGGTTCTCCAGCGCGCGGACGAAGAGCGCGTCGACGGTCTGGGCGAAGACAAGCTTCTCAGGATTCATGGGGAGCACCCTACACGAAGCCCCCCATGCGATGCTCCCCCACCTGTGTACTGACGTTCAGTGTCGCGTCCCCCGAGTGTCAGGAAGCTGGCGCGCGCCGCACCCGTCGTGAATTCCGGGTGTTTTCAGACCCTGCGTTGACGGACCGCGCCACCAGTTCGCGGAGCCACTGGTGCGCGGGGTCGCCGTCGAAGCGCTCGTGCCAGACCTGGAGGATGTCGAAGGGGCGCAAGGGGATGGGCGGGGGGAAGACCTGGAGTTCGTACGCGTCGCGGAACGCGGCGATGAGGCGGCGGGGCGCGGTGAGGACGTGGTCCGAGCGCGACACCGCCAGCGGCGCGATGAGGAAGTAGGGCACCCGCACGGCGATGCGGCGCGGGGGCAGGCCGCGCTGGGCCAGGGCCAGGTCCACCGCGCCCACGCCGTCGCCTTTGGGGCTGATGAGGATGTGGGACAGCTTCAGGTAGGTGTCCACGTCCAGCGTGCGGCGCACGGTGGAGTGGTCCTTGCGCACCACGCAGACGAAGTCCTCGGTGAGGAGCTTCTGCTGGCGCAGGCCCGGCCCGGACGGCACGGGCGCGACGATGATGGCCAGGTCCACCTCGCCCGTCTCCAGCTGGCCGGCGAAGGTGTTGCTGTCCACGTGCAGCACGGACAGGTCCACGCCGGGGGCCTCGCGGCCCAGGAGCTCCAGCGCGCCCGGCAGCAGCACCGACCCGAAGAAGTCGCGCGTGGCCACGGTGAAGCGGCGGGTCGCGGTGGCGGGATCGAACGCGGGCTCGTCGCGCAGTGCACGGCGCAGCTCCGCCAGCCCCCGTTTGAGCGGCGCGGCCAGCTGCTGCGCGCGAGGTGTCAGCACCATGCCGCCCCGGCCGCGGATGAGCAGCGCGTCGCCCAGCAACTCCCGCAGCTGCGCGAGCGCATGGCTCATCGCGGACTGGGTGAGGCCCACGCGCGCGGCGGCGCGGGTGACGTGCGCCTCCTTCAGCAGCGCGTCCAGCGTCACCATCAGGTTGAGGTTGATGCCGGAGAGGTCGACCTCCGCAGGGGAGGGCGCTGGGGTTTCATGAGCGCGGCGCATGGGCGCATGCATAGCATGCAGTGGCCTCATGAATGGCGCGGGAGCACTGTTGCGCCATCTCGCTGTCGCTGGAGGCACCCCATGTCCATCGTCATCAACACCCCGAACGGCAACATCGGTCGTCCCCTCGTGGAGAAGCTGCTGAAGGCGGGCCGTCAGGTCACGATCATCTCCCGCACGCCGGAGAAGGTGGCGGACCTGGTGAAGCAGGGCGCGAAGGTGGTTCAGGGCTCCATCGAGGAGCAGGCCACGCTGGACGCGGCGCTCGTGGGCGCGGAGGCGCTGTTCTGGCTGTCGCCGCCCGCCATCCGCCCGGACTTCCAGGACTGGGCGAAGGCCAACGGCAAGATGGCCGCGGAGCGCGTGAAGGCGCACGGCGTGAAGCGCGTGGTGATCCTCTCCAGCGTCGGCGCGCAGAGCGGTCCGGGCACGGGGCCGGTGTCCGTGCTGAAGCCCATTGAAGAGGCCTTCCAGGCTGCGGCCCCCAACGTCGTCAGCCTGCGCGCGGGTTTCTTCATGGAGAACCTGCTGCGCGACGTGCAGGGCCTGGCGAAGGCCGGCGCGCTCTTCAGCGCGAGTCCGGAGACGAAGGCCTTCCCCATGGTCGCCACCGCGGACATCGCGGCCAAGGCCGCCGAGGTGCTCCTGGATCCGTCGTGGACGGGCCACCGCTATGTGGGCGTCCACGGGCCCAAGGACCTCACCTATCCGGAGGTCGCCAGCATCCTCACCCAGGTGCTGGGCCAGCCCGTGAAGTACGTGCGGGTGGGACTGGAGGACCTGCGCAACGGCATGACGGGCGCGGGCATGCCTGCTTTCGCGGCGGACACCTTCGTGGAGATGTACGGCGCCATCCAGGACGGGCGCATGGATCCGGCCGAGCCGCGCTCGAAGGAGACCACCACGCCCACCACGCTGGCGGAGTTCGCCAGCACCGTGCTCAAGCCGGTGGTGGAGCAGGCGCGCGCGTCGTGACGGCGTCCGCCCGTTCGCTCGCATAAGGAACAGGATGGGGAAACGTCCGCTGCCCCGTCCCCTTCCTCACAACTGGTGCACGATGGGGGCCTGCCGGAGATTGCTCCGGTACGGCCACCCACCGAATACGAGCGCACCATGGACGAGCAACGCCCCGCCACGCCCCCGGCCCGGACGGACCCTTCCATCGACCTGCTCCACCAGCGGACCCGTCAGCCGCTGGAGGTCATCTTCTCCCCCCGCAGCGTCGCGGTGGTGGGGGCGAGCGAGCGTCCCGGCAGCGTGGGCCGCACCGTCCTCTGGAACCTCATCAGCAGCCCGTTCGGCGGCACCGTCTACCCGGTGAACCCGCAGCGCCCCAACGTGCTCGGCATCAAGGCGTGGCCTTCGTTGCGCGCGCTGCCGGAGCCCGTGGACCTGGCCGTCATCGTCACCCCCGCCAAGTCCGTGCCGGCCATCATCCGCGAGTGCGCGGAGGTCGGCGTCAAGGGCGCCATCATCATCTCCGCGGGCTTCAAGGAGACGGGCCCGGAGGGCGCGAAGCTGGAGCAGGAGGTGCTGCAAATCGCGCAGGCCGCGAACCTGCGCATCATCGGCCCCAACTGCCTGGGCGTGATGCGCCCCACGAGCGGCTTCAACGCCACCTTCGCCAAGGGCATGGCCCGCCCCGGCAACGTGGCCTTCATCAGCCAGTCCGGCGCGCTGCTCACCTCCATCCTCGACTGGAGCCTGCGCGAGGCCGTGGGCTTCAGCGCCTTCGTCTCAGTGGGCTCCATGCTGGACGTGGGCTGGGGAGACCTCATCGACTTCCTCGCGGATGATCCGATGACGCGCTCCATCCTGCTGTACATGGAGTCCATCGGCGACGCGCGCGCCTTCCTGTCCGCCGCGCGCGAGGTGGCCCTCACCAAGCCCATCATCGTCATCAAGGCCGGCCGCACCGCGCAGGCCGCGCAGGCCGCCGCGTCCCACACCGGCACGCTCGCCGGCAGCGACGAGGTGCTCTCCGCCGCCTTCCGCCGCGCGGGCGTGCTGCGCGTGGACTCCATCGAGGACCTGTTCCACATGGCGGAGGTGCTGGCCCGCCAGCCCCGGCCCTCCGGCCGCAGGCTCACGCTGCTCACCAACGCGGGCGGCCCCGCGGTGCTCGCCACGGATGCGCTCGTGTCCGGTGGCGGCGAACTGGCCGTGCTGTCCGACGACACCAAGAAGCAACTGGACGGCTTCCTGCCGCCGCCTTGGAGCCACGCCAACCCGGTGGACATCCTGGGAGACGCGGACGCGGAGCGCTACGCGAAGGCGCTGGAGACCACCGGCGCGGACCCCAACAGCGACGGCCTGCTCGTCATCCTCACCCCGCAGGACATGACGGAGCCCACCAAGACCGCGGACCGCCTCAAGGGCTACGCGAAGCTGCCCGGCAAGCCCGTGCTCGCCAGTTGGATGGGCGGTTCGGAAGTCGCCGCCGGCGAGCGCATCCTCAACGACGCGGGCATCCCGACCTTCGGCTACCCGGACACCGCGGCCCGTGTCTTCAACTACATGTGGCGCTACTCGGACAACATCGCCGGGCTCTATGAGACGCCCACGCTGGCGGAGGAGCCCACCGGCGGAGCCCGCGACGTGGCGCGCGCCCTGGTGGACGAAGCCCGCGCCTCCGGTCGCACCCTCCTGTCCGAATACGAGTCCAAGCGCCTGCTGGCCGCCTACGGCATCCCCACCGTGGAGACGTGGCTCGCCACGTCCGAGGACGAGGCGGTGGAGAAGGCCCGCGCGCTGGGCTTCCCCGTGGTGCTCAAGCTGAACTCGCTCACGGTGACGCACAAGACGGACGTGGGCGGCGTGCGGTTGGACCTGCGCGACGAGGCGCAGGTGCGGGAGGCCTGGCGCGCCATCCGCGACGCGCTCGTGGAGCGAGGACTTCAGGACGCGTTCCAGGGCGTCACCGTGCAGCCCATGGCGAAGCTGGACGGCTACGAGCTGATTCTGGGCAGCAGCCTGGACGCGCAGTTCGGGCCGGTGCTGCTCTTCGGCGCGGGCGGCACCCTGGTGGAGGTGATGCAGGACCGCGCCCTGGGCCTGCCGCCCCTCACCACCACGCTGGCGCGACGCATGATGGAGCGCACGCGCATCCACCACGCGCTCAAGGGCGTGCGCGGCCGGGCCCCCGTGGACATGGGCGCGCTGGAGCGGCTGATGGTGCGCTTCAGCCAGCTGGTGGTGGAGCAGCCGCTCATCCGCGAGCTGGACATCAACCCGCTGCTCGTCTCCGGCGAGCGCATCATCGCGTTGGATGCGCGCGTGGTGCTGCACCCGCCGGAGGTCCCGGTCGCGGCGCTGCCGAAGCTCGCCATCGAACCGTACCCGCACCAGTACGCGAAGCTGCTCACGCTGAAGAACGGCGAGCAGCTCCTGGTGCGCCCCATCCGCCCGGAGGACGAGCCCGCCATGGGCCGCTTCCATCAGGCCCTCTCCGAGCAGACCGTGTTCATGCGCTACGCGGGCCTGATGAAGCTCAGCCAGCGCGTGGCCCATGAGCGTCTGGCGCGCATCTGCTTCAACGACTACGCGCGCGAGATGGCGCTCGTCGCCGAGCGGCCGTCCCCGGACGGGAAGGGCGGGGGAGAGATCCTCGCGGTGGGCCGGCTCACGCGCCTGCGCGGCACGAAGGACGCGGAGTTCGCCATCACCGTCAGCGACCCCGCCCAGCGGCTGGGCCTGGGCACGGAGTTGCTGCGGCGGCTGGTGGATATTGGGAGGGACTGGGGCCTGCGCCGCATCGTCGCGGACATCCTCACGCGCAACCGCGGCATGCAGGCCGTCAGCAAGAAGCTGGGGTTCACCCTCGTGGAACACGAGGAGTTGGCCCCGGACATGGTCAAAGCCGTGAAGGTGCTCAACGGCTGACCGTGCCCGGGGCTCCCCGGTGCTACGGGACTACACGTCGTCGCAGGGCGTGCCCAGCCGCGCGCCCGTGTAGACGCCCAGCTCGTTGTAGATGAACGGCAGGTTCTCACCCACCGGCACCGCGCGCAGCTTCTGGCGCTTGCTCTTCACGACCCAGAACGACGGCTCCTCGCGGTCCACCACGAGGCGCAGGTCGCCGCCTTGCGTGGAGAAGATTTCTCCCTGCGAGTCGGTGACGACGTTGAGCATCTTCTGCTGCTTCACCTGGCCGCGCTGGCCCGTGAAGATGCGGAAGCTCTTGTTGTCCGAGCCGATGCCGCGCTCGACCAGGTAGTACACACCCTTGTCGTCGCGCAGCAGCGCGTACGGCTGGAACTTCACCGGGCTGGGCTGGTACGTGGCCTTGCGCAAGAGCTCCTTGGCCTCTTCCGCCGGCACCGGCTGCTGCGGCAGGTTCTTCTCTCCGCAGCGCAGCGCGCACGTCTTGAAGTCTTCGCTCAGCTTCACGTCGGAGACGACGCGGTAGTCCGTGCCGCGGAAGTTGTCGTTGGCCTTGGGGTTGAAGAAGCGGGGCTCGAAGAAGGCGCCGTCCGTGGAGGACGGGTAGCCCACCGGCACCACCTGCGTGAACGTCTTGCCGTCCCCGTAGAACAGGTCGCCCTCGTGCTCGGGCGTCTGGGGGATGAGGACCGTGTAGTGACCCTTGCCGTCCGCGCAGACCTTGGCGGACTCCAGCACCATGCGGTCGCGCAGCTTCTGCTCCTGCTTCCAGGGCGGATCCAGCGCGAGCGCGGCTTGCGGGGCCAGGACGAGCCCCAGGGCGATGACCATGTGTCGAAGCGTCATTGTCGGTGGGCTTTCGTTCTAGAGGTTGTCGGTGAAGAAGGTGGTGGTCTCGTCCGACTGGACCGTCCGATCCGCGGTCACGGACCAGATGACCTTCTGGGCTTCCATCTTCAGCGCGGCCTTGGCGTCGTCCAAGCGGCACTCCACCGCCTGGAGCTTCTGCTGGACGGCGCGCTTGGCCTCGTCGGAGCGCTCGCACAGCTTCTGGAGCGACTCCATCGGGCCCACGCAGTAGCTGCCAAAGGACATCTTGTTGATCTGCGCGTCCGTGATGGAGTCCCAGGCCACGGTGGACGTCAGCTTGGAGCCGCACGCCTTGTTCGTCGCCGCAATGGCCTCGGACAGCTGCGTCTCCGCCTGGTTCGTCCAGAACTTGCGGTCGAACGCGAGCAGGCCCTGGTACTTCTTGTCGCCTTCCAGGTCCTCGTAGCGCTCGAAGACCTTCTCCACCTTCAGCGCGCCCGTCTTGGCCGTGTCCGGCTTCAGGTGCGAGTAGCCCGTGTGGTTCACGCCGCTGAAGACCAGGTCCTCGTAGCCGCCCCGGTCATGCACGGTGACGAAGCGCTGCTTGTTGCCGCGCCACATCGTCCAGTACTCCACGGAGCGCCGCTGCTGCGTGTCCACCCACGCGACCAGCACCTGGCCGTCCAGCTCGCTCTTGGTGCCTTCGAAAGCGACCAGCGCCTTCTTCGCGTCACCGGGCTCCAGCGCGATGAGGGAGATCTTCTCGCCGGCCTCGTTGGAATACACCTTGCCGGTGGTGGGCTTCGTACCCGCCACCTCGCTGTCGGGCCGCACGCCCCGGGAACACCCCAGGGACAGCGCCACGACCCCCACTGCCAGTAGCACTCTCACGACAACTCCTTGGATTGCGGGCGCGCCCCCGCTCTGGAGTTTCCGCGCGCCCGGACGACGCTAAAGGTCGATATCGTACTGCGAACAGTATTGTCGGACCCTTGGACGTTCCGTTGCCGGTACGCGGGTCCAATTTGCCCGCGAGTTCGCCAGGTCGTGCTGCTGGCAGTACACGCGGGTGAGCAGCGAGAACGACAGGCCGGTGATCTTCGTGCGCTGGCTGCGCCGGATGTGACGCAGCGCTTCCGCCGTGTTCGACGCGTCCAGTGCCTTCTGCGCCGCCGCCAGGTCCTCGCGCACGCTGTCCGGCATGGCCTCGGGGGCGACGCGAGTCTTCGGCTTGGTGTTCACCGTGGGCTGCGTGGAGTTCTCCGGTTCCGTCGGCTGCGTCGGCTGGGGCTCCGGATCCACGGGCTTGTTCACGTCCTCCGGCGGCGCCACGACCACGGCGGGCGGCGTGACGGGCTCCGTGGGCTGGGGCTGGACCGGGGGCGACGGGGGATTCGCCACCACGACGGCGGGCGCAGTCACGTCCGGGCGCTTCCAGAAGAAGGCGACGGCGAACGCGATGATGACCGCCATCCCCACGGCCACGGCCACCGGCCACTTCGGGCGGGCAGGGGCCAGCGGCTGGGCGGACAGGGATGCCGTCTGCGGACCGGCGGAAGGGGCAGGGGACGACGTGTCGTGGCCGGCGTGGGGGCGCATGCCCACCGTGGGGATGTGCTCCTCGCGGTCCGGCGGACGCGGCACCGACGGCGGGGCCGTGGGATTGGCGGGCCGCGAGCGCTGCTCCGGCTTCACTTCCGCGAGCGTCTGGAGCGGGCTGCCCGTCAGGTCCAGGATGAACGAGCCCACGTCCGGGTAGCGGTCGTCTGGCTTCTTCGCCATCGCGCGGGAGATGGCCGTCACCACGTGCGGCGGCGTCTCGGGCGCAAGTGACAGGAGCGGCGGGGGCTCCAGGTGGACGATCTGGTAGATGAGCTCCGCGACGTTGTCGCCCGAGTAGGGCGGCCGGCCGGCGATCATCTCGTAGACGATGCAGCCGAACGCGAAGAGGTCCGTGCGCGCGTCCACGTTGCTGTTGTGGCCCATGGCCTGCTCGGGGGCCATGTACTGCGGCGTCCCCATCAGCACGGAGTCCAGCGTCATCAGCGTGCGCGAGTCCACGAGCTTGGAGATGCCGAAGTCGAGCAGCTTCACGCGCTCGCCCACGACGCCGCCCGCTTCCGTGGGCACGAGGAACACGTTGCCCGGCTTCAGGTCGCGGTGCACCACGCCCGCGCGGTGCGCCGCCTGCAACGCCGCGCCCATCTGCCGCGTGATGGAGAAGACCTCCTCCAGCGGCAACTTCTTCTGCTTGCGCAGCCGGCGCGACAGGCCTTCCCCGCGCAGGTACTCCATCACCATGAAGGGCGTGCCGTCCTCCAGGGTGTCGAAGTCCAGCACCTCCACGATGTTCGGGTGCCCCAGCCGGGAGGCGATCTCCGCCTCGCGCCGGAAGCGCAGCGCCACCTCTTCCGACACCTCCTCCGCGCCGTGCAGTACCTTGATGGCGACCTGCTTGCCCGGCAGGCGCAGGTGGCGCGCGAGGAACACCGCGCCCATGCCACCCTTGCCCAGCACGGTGCCAATCTCATACGTGGAGCGCAGGACCCGTCCCGTGGTCAACGGCTCGCTCTGCGCGGAGGTCGGTTCGGTTGGCTTTTGCATCGGCGGTCCAAATTCCTACTAGACCGGTCCGACACGATTGGAAAGCACCTGGGTCGAATCCTCCCCCACGGGTCGTGTGAACGCGCTCGGGCTCTCAGGTTCTGAGAGCCCGAGCTGTATTTTTATCCAGCGACGGAAAGCGCTCCCGCTACGGCGTGACGGGTGGGAGCACCAGGTTCGACTGGGTGACCACGGCGGCGTTGATGTTCTGCTGCACGGCCTGCCGCTCGGTGAGCGCCTCCTGCGTCAGGGCCGGGTTGGTGATCTGGGTCGACAGCAGGCTGTCGTTGAGGAAGCCGATTTGTGTGTGCAGGGCGAGCTGCGCGCTGGTCAGCGCCAGGTCGAGCTCGGGGCCCGCGGCCGGTGCGTTCGGACCGGCGAGGGTCTGCATGATCTGCTGGGCCTCGGTCTGCAATTGGAGGCTCAGCGCGGAGTCCTCGGGTGTGATGCCTTGGGCCGTGAGCAGCGCGTCCAGCCGTTGTCTCGCGGCGGTCTGATCCGTGACCAGCTGGTTGTTGAAGGCGACCACGGCCGGGTCGGAGGAGAGCGGCGCGGCGTACTGGGCCAGCATCACCAGGCTGTCGTTGGCCACCTGCAGGACGCGGGCGATCTGCGCGTCGGTGAGCGTCAGGAGCACGCCCGCGTCGATGCCCGCGTCCGGGACCTGCTGTTGTGGCACGTCCTGCGGCGTGGGCTCCTTGTTCGCCTCGCTTCCGCAGCCGTAGCCCAGCGCCAGCGCGCCCGCCAGCAGTGTCCCCATCCAGAATTTCGCTGTCCGCATGTCCAACCCCCGTGAATGTCGCGGAGGCAGGATGGGGAGGCCCTCCGTTGATGGCCATGCGCGTCCCAGCCGTTGCCACTGTGCCCGGGTGCACAGGCCGGGCAGGCAGGGGGCCTCTCCGGGTGCGAGTGTCGGCCTGGGAACGCGCGATTTTTCACGGGGATGGGGCGGCTCCTCCTAGAGTCGGGCCCGATGAGTGCCTCCGCCGACACCCGCGCCCCGCTCGCCGCCTTGCTGCCGAAGCCCGGCGAGCCCCCTCTCGATGCCGACGAGATCCTCAACCGCTTCGTGGGCTACGTGGCCACGAACGGCCTGAGCCTGTACTCCGCCCAGGAGGAAGCCATCCTGGAGCTCTTGAGCGACAAGCACCTGTTCCTCAAGACGCCCACGGGCTCCGGCAAGTCGCTGGTGGCCATGGCGCTCCACTTCAAGGCCATGGCCGAGGGCAAGGTGTCGTTCTACACGTGCCCCATCAAGGCGCTGGTGAACGAGAAGTTCTTCGCGCTCTCCAAGGCCTTTGGCCCGGAGAACGTGGGCATGCTGACGGGCGACGCGTCCATCAACCGCGAGGCGCCCATCCTCTGCTGCACGGCGGAGATCCTGTCCAACCTCGCGCTGCGTGACGCGTCCGCGCGCGTGGACGCGGTGGTGATGGACGAGTTCCACTACTACTCCGACAAGGAGCGCGGGGTGGCCTGGCAGATCCCGCTGCTGGCGCTGCCCAAGACGCAGTTCCTGCTGATGTCCGCCACGCTGGGCGACACGCACGTCATCGAGCAGAGCCTGGAGAAGCTCTCCGGCCGCGAGGTGGCCACGGTGCGCAGCTCCGAGCGCCCCGTGCCGCTGGACTTCGACTACCGCGAGGTTCCGCTGCACGAGACCATCCAGGACCTCATCGCGCGCGGGAAGTACCCCGTGTACCTGGTGAACTTCACGCAGCGGGCCGCGGCCGAGCAGGCGCAAAATTTGATGTCCGTGGACTTCAACACCAAGGAAGAGAAGGAGGAGATCCGCCAGGCGCTGCTGGACGCCCCCTTCGACACGCCCTACGGCAAGGACTTCCAGCGCTTCCTGCGCCACGGCATCGGCATGCACCACGCGGGCCTGCTGCCCAAGTACCGCCTGCTGGTGGAGAAGCTGGCGCAGCAGGGACTGCTCAAGGTCATCAGCGGCACGGACACGCTGGGCGTGGGCGTGAACATCCCCATCCGCACGGTGCTCTTCACGCAGCTGTTCAAGTTCAACGGCGAGAAGCTGGCGACGTTGAGCGTGCGTGACTTCAAGCAGATCTCCGGCCGCGCGGGCCGCAAGGGCTTCGACACCGAGGGCAGCGTGGTGGCGCAGGCCCCGGAGTACATGGTCGAGAACATCCGCCAGGCGGCGAAGGAGGCCGCGGGCAAGAAGAAGTCGCCCAAGGCGAAGCCGCCGCAGAAGGGGTTCGTGCAGTTCGACAAGAGCACCTTCGAGCGGCTCCAGAACGGGATGCCGGAGCCGCTGGAGTCGCGCTTCGACGTGAGCCACGGCCTGCTGCTCAACCTGCTCCAGAGCGACAAGACGGAGGGCAGCGGCGGCTACAAGCGGCTGGTGCAGTTGGTGATGCGCTCGCACAGCTCCGACTACACGAAGAAGAAGCTGCTGAAGGACGCGGCGATGTACTTCCGCACGCTGCGCGACGCGGGCATCGTGAAGGTGGTGCAGTGGGAGAAGCACTCGGCGACGGTGGAGGTGTCGGAGGACCTGCAGCGCGACTTCAGCCTCAACCACACGCTGTCGCTGTACCTGCACGAGACGCTGGAGTTGTTGGACCCCACGCTGGACACGTACGCGCTGGACGTCGTCACGCTGGTGGAGTCCATCCTGGAGAACCCGGACGTGGTGCTGTACGCGCAGCTGCACCAGCTGAAGGGGGAGAAGATCCAGGAGATGAAGGCGCGGGGCGTGGAGTACGACGACCGCATGGAGGAGCTGGAGAAGCTGGAGTGGCCCAAGCCGAACCGCGAGTTCGTCTACGGCACCTTCAACGCCTTCGCGAAGAAACACCCGTGGGTGGGCGAGGAGAACATCCGCCCCAAGTCCATTGTCCGGGACATGTTCGAGCGCTTCATGTCCTTCCACGACTACGTGCGCGAGTACGGCCTGCAGCGCAGCGAGGGCGTGCTCTTGCGTTACGTGGGTGACGTCTACAAGTCGCTGGTGCAGACGGTGCCGGAGAAGTTCCGCAACGAGGACCTGGACGACATCCTCGACCACCTCCGCGCGACGCTGCGTCAGGTGGACTCCAGCCTCCTGGACGAGTGGGAGCGGATGCGCAACCCGGAGGCCCCCGTCGAAGTGAAGCCGGTGGTGGACCTCAAGCCCAAGGAGCTCACGGAGGACCCCAAGGCCTTCGCCGCGCGCGTGCGCGAGGAGCTGCACCGTTTGTTGCGCGCCCTGGGCCAGCGCCGCTACCTGGACGCGCTGGGCATGCTGGACAACGCGCTGGGCGAGTGGACCGCGCCGAAGCTGGAGCTGGCCATGGCGCCGTACTTCGAGGAGCACAAGCTGGTGGTGCTCACGCCCCAGGCGCGCAAGCCGGCGAACACGCAGCTGAAGGAAGCGGGCACGCGCCAGTGGGAGGCCCAGCAGCGCATCATGGACCCGGAGGGCCATGGGGACTGGGTCATCGACTGTGAGGTTGATTTGCGCGGCCGGCGCATGGACGACGGCCCCATCCTGATGCTGCGCCGGATTGGCGGCATGGCCGCCTGGTCTTGACCGTCAGGTGTGTGGCGGCTTGGAGGCTCCAGAGCCTCCGGCCGCCTCGCGCACGGTGAGGGTAGCGACCTCCACCTCCGCGAGGATGCGGCGCGCGTGGTGGAGCAGGGCCTCTCCGGTGGGCAGCAGGCGCATGCCTTTGGGGACGCGCTCGAAGAGGGGCGTGCCCAGCTCATCCTCCAGGGCGAGGATGTGACGGCTGAGCGGCGGCTGGGTGATGTGCAGCCGGAGCGCGGCCCGGCCCACGTGGCCCTCTTCCGCCACCGCGACGAAGGACTGGAGGTGCGTGATGCTCACGCGCGGGACGTTAGCGCGAGTCGTGCGCGCCGTGCACGCAGGCCGCGTCATGCCAGAACAGCATTGGACGCTCCGGACGGGCGGGTGCCACCTTGCCCGCCATGGGAATTCCTCTCTTCAAGGGCAGTGAAGTGGAGCGGTTGCGGCTCGCGGGCCGTGCAGCGGCGGGCACGTTGGCGCACGTGGCCTCCCGGCTCCAGCCGGGCGTGACGACGGCGGACATCGACGCGTGGGTTCGCGAGGACACGGCGCGGCGGGGTGGGACGCCCAGTCAGCTGGGCTACAAGGGCTTCCCGGCCACGGTGTGCACCAGCCGCAACCACGTGGTGTGCCATGGCATCCCGCGCACGGATGAAGTGCTGAAGCCCGGCGACATCGTCAACGTGGACGTGACGACGCACCTGGACGGCTTCCACGGCGACACGTCCGCCACGTTCATGATTGGCGAGGTCTCCGCGGACGCGAAGCACGTCGTGGACGTGGCTCGGCGTTGCCGGGACGCGGGCGTGTCGGTGGTGCGGCACGGCGCGCGGCTGGGGGACATTGGCGCGGCGGTGATGGCGCTGGCGAAGGCGGAGGGGTGCAGCATCGTGGAGGAGTTCGGGGGCCACGGCATCGGCAGGCAGATGCATGGGGAGCCGCATGTGCCGCACGTGGGCAAGGCGGGCACGGGCATCACGCTGAAATCGGGGATGGTCATCACCATCGAGCCCATGGTGAACCTGGGGCGGCCGGACATCCGGATGATGCCGGACGGGTGGACCGTCGTGACCGCGGACGGCAGCCTGTCCGCCCAGTTCGAGCACACCGTGCTCGTCACCCGCGACGGCTGCGAAGTCCTCACGCCCAACGAGCTGTCCCTGCTCATCTCCGTGAGCCATCCAGAAAACTGATGCCTTATCGCTTCTGACATCTGGTGTCCGGAGGCCGCCCGGCGCATGTCCTGGCGCATGGAAACGCCTCCACCGCTTCCCGTTGTCCATCCCCGGACCTGGACGGCCGGACATGTCCTGGTGCCGTTGTGCACGGCGCTCTGCCTGCTGCCTTCCGTCTCCACCGGCGTGGCCCTGCTCGCGGGGCTGTGCGTGGCGCTGACCGTGGGCAATCCGTTCGCGGGGAAGACGCGGGCGCTGACGCCCAGACTGTTGTCCCTGGCGGTGGTGGGATTGGGCGCGGGCATGGACCTGCGCACGGTGCTCGCGGCGGGGCGTGAGGGGCTGGGCTACACGGTGGTGGGCATCGCGGTGTGCCTGACGCTGGGGGTGGGGCTCGCCCGGCTGCTCGGTGTTCCCCGCGTGACGGGGCTGCTCATCAGCGTGGGCACGGCCATCTGCGGCGGGAGCGCCATCGCGGCGGTGGTTCCGGTGCTGCGGCCCCAGGAGCACGAGACGTCCGTGGCCCTGGGCACGGTGTTCCTGCTCAACGCGGTGGCGCTGTTCGTCTTCCCCGTCGTGGGCCACGCGGTGGGGCTGACGCCGCACCAGTTCGGCTTGTGGTGCGCGATGGCCATTCACGACACCAGCTCCGTGGTGGGCGCGGCGCTGCGCTACGGCCCCGAAGCCCTGGCGGTGGCCACGCCCGTGAAGCTGGCGCGCGCCCTGTGGATCCTCCCGCTGACGGTGGGCCTGGCCGCGTGGCGCCGGCGCGAGGGCCACGAGGTGACGGGCCGGGTGCGCCGGCCGTGGTTCATCGCCGGGTTCCTCGGCGCGGCGGCGGTCGTGACGGTGTTCCCGGGGCTCGCGCCGGTGGGGCAGGGTGTGGCGGCCGTCGCCCGGCAGCTGCTCGTCGTGACGCTGTTCCTGTTGGGGGCGGGGCTGACGCGCGAGACGCTGCGGGCCGTGGGCCTTCGTCCGCTCGCTCAGGCGGTGGCGCTGTGGCTGATCATGGCGGGCCTGTGCCTGGGCGCGCTGAGGCTGGGTTGGGCGGCGTGAGGCGCGGGCTCAGGGCAGCAGCACCGATGGCGTTGCGGGCAGGGGGCGGCGGCCAGGCGGCGTGAGCCTCGGGCTCAGGGCAGCAGCACCGGGGGCGTGGCGCGGGCATGGCGCGGCGGCGTGAGCCTCGGGCTCAGGGCAGCAGCACCGGGGGCGTGGCGCGGGCATGGCGCAGGAAGCGGCCCGCGGCTCCGGACGGATCATCCACGGGCAGGGCCCAGGAGAACGCACGCGGGATGCGCAGCCCCGGCACGGGCAGCACCTGGAACCGGCCCAGGGACAGCTCGCCGTCGATGCTCCAGCGGGATAACAGCGCCACGCCCATACCCAGGGACACGGCCCGTTTGATCGCCTCGGTGCTGCCCAACTGGAGGTCTCCGCGTCGGGGCCCCTTGCGCACGCCCGCCTTGCGCAGGGCTCGGTCCAGCACGGCCCGTGTGCCGGAGCCCTGCTCGCGCCACAGCAGCGGTACCTCCCTCAGTGCTTCCATGGTGCGGATCCGCGACCACTCCGTCGGCCCCTGTGACGAGACCACCGGCACCAGCTCGTCATCCAGGTAGCGCTCCAGCCGGATGCCGGGCGCCCGCGCGTGCCCCTCCACCAGCCCGAGCGGCACCCGGCCCTCCGACAACCACGTCAGCACCTCGCGCGTATTGCCCACTTCCAGACGAACCTGGAGCTCACGGTGCGTGCGCAGGAAGGACGCCAGCAGGCCGGGCACGATGGCATTGGCGACGGTGGTGCTCGCCGCCAGCGCCAGCTCTCCGGTGAGGGTCTCCTCGGCCGCGATGGCGAGCGCCGCCTCGTCCAGCAGGCCATGGATGCGCTGGGCGTAGTCGAAGAGCACACGCCCCGCCGCGTTCAGCCGCACCCCGCGCGCGGTTCGCACGAGGAGCGGTTGGCCGCAGTCCGCCTCCAGTTGCCGGACCTGCGCGGTGACGGCGGGCTGCGACAGGTGGAGCAGGCGGGAGGCGGCGGAGATCTGCCCCGTCGAGGCGACGACGCGGAAGGTTTCGAGCCGGCGGGGGTCGACGAACAAGGGCTTCATCCTAGACGAGGCGCGGGGGGAGGGGCGCCTTCATCGCTGGGTGTTGAGAAGGGGGCGCTTGCGTCCGCCTGCCCGGCAGGGCGCCCGGTGGTTCTCGTTGGAAGCGTCAGGGCCTTTGATAGGTTGCCGCCCCATGAAGAAGATCCTGGTCGCGCTCCTCGTGCTCATCGTCCTGGCGGTCGCGGGTGCAGGCGGCGTGTTCATGCACTTCCAGAACGCCACCACCGCGCCGCACGCAGCAGCGGATCCGGCTCCCAAGGAGTTCGTGGTGAAGAAGGGCGCGTCCGCGCGCTCTCTGGGCCAGCAGCTCCAGGCCCAGGGCTTCCTGGAGAATCCCGCCGTGTGGCGCTTCCACCTGTGGCGCCGGGGCAGCCTCAACGTGAAGGCGGGCCGCTTCATGCTGAGCCCCACCGCCTCCGTGGCGGAGCTGGCCAACGCCCTGGAAGGCCAGCCGCTGCCGGAGGACGTGCCCTTCGCGATGATCGAAGGCTGGCGCCTGCGCGACACCGATCAGGTGCTCGCCGCCCAGGGCCTGATCAAACCGGGCGAGTACATCGCCGCGGCCAGCCGCACGAGCAACTTCAACGCGCCGTTCCCCATGCCCGTGCGCAGCCTGGAGGGCTACCTCTACCCGGAGACGTACGGGATCATCGCGGACAACTTCAAGGTGGAGGCGTTCATCCAGCGGCAGATCGACACCTTCCGCGCCCGCTTCTACGACGAGCACAAGGACGAGATCGGCAAGAGCGGCCGGTCGCTGCACGACATCGTCGTGATGGCCTCCATGCTGGAGCGCGAGGAGCCGGTGCCGTCCCAGCGCGCGCTCGTCGCGGGCATCCTCTGGAAGCGCGTGGACAAGGGCTTCCCGCTGGGCGTGGACGCCACCAGCCGCTACGAGCTGGCGGAGTGGAACGACCGCAAGGCGTTCCTCAAGCGGCTGCGGGACAACTCGGATCCGTGGAACTCGCGCACCCGCGCGGGCCTGCCGCCGGGCCCCATTGGCGCGCCCACGGTGGACTCGCTGCTCGCCGCGCTGCGGCCGGTGAAGAGCGACTTCTGGTACTACCTGCATGACGCGCAGAAGGTCCTGCACCCGTCGCGCAACGCGCAGGAGCACGAAGCGCTTCGAGCCAAGTACAACGTGTACTGAGGCACCGCGATGACGTCCCCCCTCCTGGACCCGAGCCGCGTCTCCACGCCTCCCGCCGGTGCCGAGGTCGCCCTGCGCGAGGAGGTGGCCCAACTGCGCCAGGAAGCCGAGCGGCTCCGCCGGCTGCTGGAGACCGCGGCGCAGGTCATCTGGTCGACGAACCCCGCCAGGGATGCGCTGGCGCCCATTTCTCCATCGTGGACGGCCTTCACCGGCCAGGCGCCGGAGCAGATGCGCAACCAGGGGTGGCTCCTCGCCCTGCACCCGGATGACCGGGCCGGGGCCCTGGCGGCGTGGGAGCGGGCCAGGGCGGGGACGCAGCCCTTCGTCACTCGCTACCGGCTGCGCCGCGTGGACGGGGCTTACGTGTGGATGCTCGCGCGGGGCATGCCCGTGCTGGGGCCGGATGGCTCCGTGCACGAATGGGTGGGCACCTGCATCGACATCCAGGCGCAGGTCCTGGGCGAAGAGCGCGCCGCGTTCCTGGCGCGGGCCAGCGAGTTGTTCGCGTCGTCGCTGGACGCCTCCGCCACGCTGGCGTCGCTGGCGAACCTGTCGGTGTCGGCGCTCGCGGACTGGTGCATCGTGGACGTGCTGCATTCGGACGGCCACTTCGAGCGCGTCCAGGTGGTGTCGGCGGATCCCTCCCAGGCGCCGCTCGCGGCCACCGTGCAGCGGCTGACGCCGGTGCCCCAGGACCGGCCCGTCTATCCTCCCGCGGTGGCGCTGGCGACCGGCCGGTCCACCCTGGTGCCGGAGGTCACGGACGCGGTGATGCAGTCCGTGGCGCAGGACGCGGACCACCTGGAGACGATGCGGCGGGTGGGCATCCGTTCGCTGCTCACCGTGCCAATCATGGCCCGGGGCCACATCCTGGGCGCGCTGTCCTTCCTGATCACCACCTCCAGCCGCCGGTATCACGACGAGGACCTGCGGTTCGCCCAGGAGCTGGCGAACCTGGCCGGGCTCGCGGTGGACAACGCGCGGCTGCTCCACGGCGCGCGCGAGGCCATCCGCCTGCGCGACGAGTTCCTCTCCGTCGCGAGCCACGAGCTGAAGACGCCGCTGACGCCGCTGAGCCTGAAGCTCCAGGCGCTGTCGCGCGCGGTGAAGTCGCATCCGGACTCGCCGCTCGTGCCGGTCATCGAGGCCCACGTGGAGACGGGGCACCGCCAGGTCCGCCGGCTCACGGAGCTGATGAACGACCTGCTGGACGTGTCGCGCATCAGCGCCGGCACCTTCCGCCTGCAGCGCGAGGAGGTGGACGTCGCGGAGGTGGTGCGCGAGGTGGCCGCGACGTTCGCGCCCCGGTTCGTCCTGGAGCACTGCGAGTTCCAGGTGGAAGCCCCGGAGTCGGTGCGCGGCTGCTTCGACCGGACACGGCTGGCGCAGGTGTTGGATCACCTGCTGGACAACGCCCTCAAGTACGGCCCCGGGACGCCGGTGTCCGTGCGGCTCGTGGCGGATGGGCCCGTGGCGCGGCTCACGGTGCGCGACGGAGGCATCGGCATCTCGCCAGAGCAGCGGCCCCGCCTCTTCGAGCGCTACGGCCGCGCGGTGTCCGAACGCCACTATGGCGGCCTGGGATTGGGGCTCTACCTCACCCGCACCATCGTGGAAGCCGAGGGCGGGCGCGTGTCCCTGGACAGCTGCCTGGGCGAGGGCGCGACGGTCACGGTGGAGCTGCCGCTCACGCGCTCCTGAGACGCTACGGCGCGCCTGTGCCGGGCGACTGGGGAGATGTCTGGAACATGCCCGCGAGGATGCGCTCGGCCGCGTCCGCGAGCAGATCCCTGGCCATGCGCGTCTCCTCGCCGAAGATGCCGCGTGACGTGTTCGCGTCCAGCACGTGCGTGGCGAGCAGCGCGAACGCCGCGGGCTCGTCGAACGTCGCCTCCGAGGTGAGCACGCGCTTGCCGGGCTGTTGATCCTCTTCGTGGAAGCGCCCCTCCCACGTGTCGCCCAGCGTGATGGAGAAGTACTGCGCGGCCACGTTGCCGGGCCGCGACATGTGCGAGGCGGCCACCACGGCGCGCAGCTGGCCGCGCTCCTCTTCGGTCATCTGGCGTTTCCACGCTTCGACCGAGGCGTGCATGGTGTCGATCTGATCCCTCGCCGCGTCCTCGGCGTTCTTCAGGAGGTCCGGCACCTGGGCGTGGATGAACGCGGAGAGATCCGACTGAGTCACCCGGCTCGCCGCGAGCACGGCGTCCACGAGCGAGAGCGACGCGTCGAGCAGACGGTGCTGCCTCGCCAGGGCTTCGTCTGGAAGACCCCGGCCATCCAGGCTCATTCGCGAGGCGGTGATGAGCCGTCGCATCGTGGTGAGCCGCGTGCGCGTCTCTTCATCGAGCACGTCCTTGCTGGCGAGCAGGACGTGGAGCGCGAGGGGCACGTGGGTGACGGCCTTGTACTCGTGGTAGTGGCGCGTGCGCGCGGGCGCCTCGAAGCGCTGGCCGCCTTTGCGCAGGATGAGCACGTCGTCGATCTGCGCGATGACGGGCCCCATGCGGGACAGCACGGCCTCACGGCGCGCGGCGTACGCGTCGCGGAACGCCTGGTTGAGCACGGAGAGCGGATCCGCGGACTCCAGCGCCACGGTTCGCGCGACTTCGGAGGGCGGCTCGGGAGGAGGGGAAGGGGAGGAGGGCGCTCCCACGGGGCACTCGGCCATGGCGGGCACCGTAGCGTCCCCCGCGCGTCCGTCATCCCCGGCCGCGCCCCGGGTGTCCGGATTCCTTCAACCCGAAAAGCGAAAGGCCGGCCCCGCATCGAAGCGGGACCGGCCTTCACTGCTCAGCGGTGACGACGGTCAGCGGCTCAGTCGACCGGGCGCACCTGGACTTCCATCACGGTCTGGGCCGGGTTCGTCGACAGCACCTCGATGATGGTGCCCGTCTTCGGAACCTTCACGCCGCCGTACGGCTGCGTGGCGTACCAGAACTCGTTCGTGTCGTTGAACACCGGCACCGCGGGCTGCGAGGCGTACTCGTTGCGCGGGAAGCCGTTGGGCTTGAGCGACAGCGGGAAGCTGGGCTCCAGACCGAAAGTCGCGTCGTGCGTCTGCACGCGGCCGGACCAGTAGCGGCCGTCGCTGCGCTGCAGGGGCTGCGGGCGCGAGTCGATGGGCAGGATGCGGCCCGAACCCGGGTGCTGAGACACGTTGTTGTTCGACTGCGACGTGTCCCAGTAGGTGATCAGCAGGCCGGGGTTGTACGAGTAGCGCTCCGCCCAATCCACCAGGCCATCCGAGCTGAAGCCGAAGTTGTAGGGACCCGTGGCCAGACCCTCGTCGTAGCCGCGGAACTGGCGCCACTCGGCCAGGTAGTAGTTGTCGTAGAGGGTGTTGGTGCCGTCCGTCACGAAGAACGTCGACTTGTCCCACCACTTGTGGCCCCACTCGCCGTCGTCACCAAAGACGTAGGTGTTCTTCGCCCACAGCTGGACGTAGTCCACCAGGAAGCCCTTGTTGAACTCCGCCGCGTCCGTCTTGTAGCGGATCTTCAGCGTGACGCTCTTGCCCGCGTAGGCGGACAGGTCGAACTCCAGGGGAATCCAACCACCGGACGTGCCGGTGATGCCGTTGCCCAGGTTGTTGCCCCACGGGTTCGTGGTGCGGCTCACCGGGCTGGCCAGGTTGGTGAACGGGCCACCGTCCACGGAGAGGGCGACGTAGGCGTAGTCCCAGTCCTCCTCGATGTCGAACCAGGTCTGGAAGGAGAAGGTGATGGGCTTCTTGTTCGGCAGCTTCACCGTCTTCTCGAGCACGCGGTCCAGGTTGTTGCCCTGGCCGCCCTGCCACATGCCCTGGCCCTCGAACGGGGCGGTGGTGGGCTGCACCACGGGCTTGCCGGGCAGCTTCACCACGAGCGCCTGCTTCGCGTTCTGGGACGTGACCTCCGCGGGGCCCAGGTTGTGGTACGAGTACAGGCCCGCGTCCGTGGTGGCGTAGTCCAGCCAGCCCAGCTGCAGCTTGTCCCAGGCGAAGAAGTCACCCGGACGGCTGCCGATGTCCTTGGTGCCGTCGTTCAGGTACGAGCCGGACGACATGATGGTCCAGAAGCCCGTCCCGTTGTCCGCCGCGTTCGTCGTGTCGTAATGGTCCGGCAGGCCCAGGTCGTGGCCGTACTCGTGCGCGAACACGCCGAGTCCGCCGTTCTCCGGCTGGATGGTGTAGTCGCCCACCCACTTGTCGATGCCCGTCCCGAAGCGCGTGCCGCCATTCTGGTTGTACGCGGGGCCGATGCCGTCCGCGCTCGTGCCGTTGCTGTACGCGAACCAGCGGTGGCTCCACACGGCGTTGGTGCCCTGCGCGCCGCCGCCGACTTCCTCACCCATGCCGGCGTGGACGATCTGGAAGTGGTCGATGTAGCCGTCCGGCTCGTCGAAGTTGCCGTCGCCGTCGTAGTCGTACCGGTCCCACGTGTCGAACGTGTCCAGGTACGCCTTGACCTCCGCGGGCGTCTTGCCAGCGGCCAGCTGGGCGTTGGTCCACGCCTTGATGGCGTCGCTGACGAGCGGCCAGATGGAGTTGGAGCAGCTGGAGCTGCCGCAAAGGTTGTTGCCGTAGCGGGCGGCGTTGTACGGCACCTTCACCCACTCGGACACCGTGCCGGACACGGTGTAGCGGCCGGAGGACGCGGCCTTGTAGAAGTTCGCCACCGAGTCAGCGCCCGGCGTCGTGTCGAAGTAGAGCTTTTCGAAGTGCTCGCGGTTGTAGTCCGGCTGCCAGATGGTGGTGTTGTCCACCGTGCGGTCCGGGCCCGGAATCGCGTTGTGCAGCGGGCCGGGGATGTTGCCGCCCGGGTTGGTGGCGGGGTTGCCGAACACCGGGTGGATCTGCGTGCCGTACTCCACCAGGATGACGAAGATGCGGTCCGTGCGCTGCAGCTCCAGCTCCACGAACTTGCCGTTGGCCAGCTTCTGCACGCGGCCCGGCTGACCACGACCCTCCAGGCGCTGCTGCAGCGCCTGGGCCTTGAGCTCCTTCTGCTGCTCACCCAGACGGTGGGGCAGGTCGTCCGTGATGTCCTGGACAACCGCCTGGCGCAGCTTGGTGGACGGCGCGGCGACATCGGGTTGCGGCTTCTCGTACCACGCGCGCTCCGCGTACGCCGACGGCGCCGCGAGCGTCAGCAGGCCCAGGGCCAGCCAAGATGGGTTTTTCCGCATTGCCACTCCTTTGGGTCAGGTCAGACATCCCGGCGGGGTCCGGGAGTGCCCACTTTCTAGTGGAAGGCCTGACCGTTTGGGAAGACCGGGAGGTTGAATTTTTCCTGCAAGGACGGAGTGGGTCATCCGTCGGCTGGCGGTCGAAAATTCGAGAATGGGTAGGGGCGGTGGGGGGCCAAAGGACTACGGTTCCGGTCCGTTATGGCGCGTTCACGTCCCGTGGATCCCCCGCTGCGGCGGGATGTCCGGCTCTTGGGCCGGTTGTTGGGTGAGGTGTTGGTGGAACAGGAGGGGCAGGCCCTGTTCGACAAGGAGGAGGAGGTCCGCCACCTGGCCATCCAGCGGCGGCGGGGCCCGGTGGCCGGACGACGCGCCGCGGCGGCGGAGCTGGCGGCGGTGTTGCGGCGGCTGCCGTCGGAACAGGTGGAGCCGGTGCTGCGCTCCTTCTCCGTCTACTTCCAGCTGGTCAACCTTGCTGAGCAGCACCACCGCATCCGCCGCGCGCGGGCCCACGCGAGCCCCACCTCCACCCGGCCCCAGAAGGGGTCGCTGGAGTCGACGCTGCTGGCGCTGAAGGCCGCGGGCGTCAGCGCCGACAAGGTGCGTGAAACGCTGGGGACGCTGAAGGTGACGCTGACGTTCACCGCGCACCCGACCCAGGCGGTGCGCCGCACGCTCTTGGAGAAGCTCTACCGGCTGGCGCAGCTGTTGGAGGAGCGCGACCGGTGCACGCTCACCCCGCGCGAGTCCGCCGCGAACCTCACCGCCATGCGCGAGGAGATCACGGCGCTGTGGCAGACGGACGAGCTGCGCCGAGAGCGCCCCACCGTGGGCGACGAGGTGAAGAACGTCCACTGGTACGTGGAGGAGATGCTGTCGGAGCCGGTGGCCCGCCTGCCGGAGGCGCTGGACTGGGCCTTCGAGCGTGCCTACGGCGAGCCCCTGGGCGCGCTGGACACGCCCGTGCGCGTGCACTCGTGGGTGGGCGGCGACATGGACGGCAACCCGCTGGTGACTCCGGAGGTGTTCGCGGACACGCTGCGCGCGCACCGCGCCCGGGGCCTGCGGTTGCTCCTGCGAGACGTGGAGCTGCTGGGCGGGATGCTGTCCCAGTCGGAGCGGCACGCGCGCCCCACGCAGGAGTTGGAGCGCTCGCTGGAGGAGGACGCGAAGGCGCTGCCGGACGTGGCGAAGCAGCAGGGCCCGCGCACGCTGGGCGAGCCGTGGCGCCGCAAGCTGCGCTTCATGGAGGAGCGGCTTTCCTTGGCGCTGGAGCACGTGCTGGCGCGGCGGCAGGGGCGGGAGTCCACGCTGCCGGCCGAAGCCTACCGCTCGCCGGAGGCGCTGGGGGATGACCTGGCGGTGCTGGAGCGGTCGCTCTTCGCGGCGCGCGCGGAGCACGCGGGCCTGCGCGAGGTGCGCCGCATGTCCGAGCGCGTCCGCGCGCTGGGCCTGGGCCTGGGCGAGTTGGAGGTGCGCGCCCCCGCGGAGGACGCGGTGAGCGCGGCGGCGTCCTTCAACGGCGGACCGGCTCCCACCGAAGGCGGCAAGCGGCTGCTGGAGGTGCTGGCGAAGCTGCGCGAGGGCCAGGACGAGGGCGGCGAGTCCGTGTGTCGCACGCTCATCCTCTCCATGGCCTCCACCGCGGACGACGTGCTGGCGGCCTTCCAGTGCCTGAAGCACGCGGGGCTCTGGGACCCGAAGCTCCAGTGCGCCACCGTGGACGTGGCGCCCCTCTTCGAGCAGCTGGGCGCGCTGGACGGAGGCCCGGACGTGCTGCGCCAGCTCTTCGCGCATCCGGAGTACCGCCAGCACCTGAAGGGCCGTGGGGTGCAGGAGGTGATGGTGGGCTACAGCGACTCCGGCAAGGAGGTGGGCCTGCTCGCCGCGAGCGCCGCGCTGTACCGCGCCCAGGTGGCGCTCACGCAGGTGGCGGACGAGAACGACGTGCCCCTGCGCCTGTTCCACGGCCGAGGGGAGACGGTGGCGCGCGGCGGCGGCCCCGCCCAGACGGCCATCCTCGCGCTGCCGCCGGGCACGGTGGCCGGCGCCTACAAGGCCACCGAACAGGGCGAGGCGATGGACCACAAGTACGCGCGCCCGGAGCTCACCCAGCGCACGCTGGAGCTGGTGGTGGGCGGCGTGCTGCTGCACACGCTGGACGCGCAGCCGCGCCCCTCCCCGGAAGACGAGTCCGCCTTCCGCGCCGCCTTCGACGCGCTGGCGGAGTCCGGCCGCAAGGCGTACCGCGGGCTCGTCTGGGAGGACCCGGGCTTCGTGGAGTTCTTCATGAAGGGCACGCCGGTGGACGAGATTTCCGCGCTGCCCATCGGCTCGCGCCCCAGCAAGCGCAAGGCGGGCGGGCTGGACACGCTGCGCGCCATCCCCTGGAGCTTCGCGTGGACGCAGACGCGCGCCATCCTCCCGGCCTGGTACGGCGTGGGCAGCGCGCTGGAGGAGTACGCGGCCACGCCGGAGGGCGCGGCGCTCCTGCAGCGCATGTACAAGGAGTGGCCCTTCTTCCGCACGGTCATCGACAACGTGACCATGGTGCTGGCCAAGACGGACATGGCCATCGCGGCGCGGTACGCGAAGCTGGCGCCCGCGTCCACGCGGCCCCTGTGGCTGCGCATCCAGCAGGAGCACTCCCGCACGCGCCGCGCGGTGAAGTCGCTCACGGGCGAGGCGAAGCTGCTGGACAACAACCCGCAGCTGCAGCGGAGCATCGCGCTGCGCAACCCCTACGTGGACCCCATGTCCTTCCTCCAGGTGGAGCTGCTCAAGCGCAAGCGGGACGGGGACGCGGAGTGCGACCGGCCGCTCCTCCTGGCGCTCAACGGCATCGCTGCGGGCATGCGGAACACCGGTTAGAGAAGAGACCATGGCCCAGGACACGTTCGTCGTGGAGGAGATCAACCCCAAGTACGGCTTCGCGCGCGTGCGCCCGGAAGAGGGGACGGGGTTGCTGCACACCGCTCTCTATCCGGATCCGGAGTTCACTCAGGCTCCGCCCTTCCAACTGCGCAAGGGGGACCGGGTGACGGGCCTTCGCCGGGGAGAGACGGTGTCGGAGGTGTCCTGGCTCACGCGCGTGGAGCCACCCTGGGAGGAGGTGGAGCGCGTGGCGGAGCTGCTCGCGCTGCTGGAGCGCTGGGAGATCCGCATCCCCCACGAGGCCCGCGTCCTGGCCGAGCACGCCTGGCGCGACAGCAAGGACAACCCGCTGCGCGACGAGCTCCAGGCGCAGCTGCCCACCTTCTTCGACCTGGAGGGCGCTCACCCCTTCGAGGACCCGACGCTGCTGGAGCGCCTGTCCGCCGCCATGCAGCCGTACCTGCCGGGGTTCGTCATCCAGCCGGTGCAGGGCCAGCCCGCGGTGCGCGTGGAGCCCGGCGCCGTGGAGGTCCAGGCCGGCGTGGGGAGCTGGGACGTGCCCCAGCCCACCTTCGTCCCGATGATCGCGGAGGTGAACGCGCGGCTCGCCGCCGCCGGCGCCCCCGTGCGCTGGGTGCCCACGCGCGAGGACTGGATGCTCGCGCCGCCCGCGCTGGCCACGCTCCTCCAGAAGCACGGACTGCTCGAAGCCACCGCGCCCCCCGCTTGAGGGAGGGGGCTCCCGCCGCGCTGTGTCACAAGGCGGTGTGAGGTCAAAGCATTGTCTGGTACAGGACGGAGACCCTCATGCGTCTCCGTCACTTCGCGTCCTTCGTCCTGGGTCTCCTCCTCTTCGCAGGGGCCGGCTGTGAGCCCGCTCCCGAGCGGCGGCTGAATGAGGCCGAGCTTCCACCGCCCTCGGGGCCTCGCGTCACCATCGACGGGCACGAACCGGACACGCACCGGCTGTTCGGCACGGTGGCGAGCGACGCCGGGCCGTCACGGGTGCAGGTGTACGAGGACGGGCGCTTCCTGGGCCATGCCGACATCGACAGTGGCCGCTGGAGCCTGCCCTGGTGGCCGGGCCGGCGTGCGCTGTCGCTGGAGGTGGTGGCGCGCGACAGGCAGGGCGCCGAGGCGCGGGCCCGCGTCGACTTCCAGCACCTGACGTTCGACGCGCGGCCCGGGCTCTATCAACCGGAGACGCTGCTGGCGTTGCCCACGGCCCAGGGGTTGCGGACGTACTTCACGCGGGACGGCTCCACGCCCACGCCCGAGTCGTCGCGCTACACGGCCCCCATCGCGCTGCTGGCGCGCTCCACGCCGCCGGCGCGGTGGTCCTTCGTCCCCACGACGCCGCGGGATGCCCCGGAAGTCCTACGGTGGGTCGCGCCGCTGGAGGAGCCGCCCCAGGTCGCGGTGGTGCGCTACCGGCAGTTCGCGGGCGCGGAGCCGGTGGGCCCGGTCCGCACGCGCACATTCGTCGTTGGCCGGGCGCCGTACACGCTGCCGGTGCTGTCGCTCGTCACCGACGCTGCGAACTTCTTCGACCCGGAGACGGGCATCTACGTCCCTGGGCTCGCCGCCGAGGCCTGGCCCGATGATCCGCTCGCCGCCAACTACATGCAGAACGGCAAGGAGTGGGAGCGCCCCGTCCACGTGGAGTGGTTCGAAACCTCCGGCCATCGCGTGTTCGACCAGGACGCGGGCGTGCGCATCCACGGCACTGGCAGCGCGGTGATGCCGATGAAGAGCCTGCGGCTGTACGCGAAGGAGGACTACGGCCCGAAGTCATTCGCGGGGCCGGTGTTCCCCGGCTCCCCGGTGACGGAGTTCACCCGGCTGCTCGTGCGCACGTCCGGACAGGACCAGGGCGTCACCAAACTGCGCGACTGCCTGTTGCAGGGCCTGCTGGCCGAGACCCAACTCGCGCTCCAGGCCTGCCGTCCCACGCTCGTGTTCCTCAATGGCGAGTACTGGGGCCTGCACGAACTGCGCGAGCGTCTGGACGAGTACTACCTGGCGTCGCACTACGGCGTGGACCGCAAGAAGGCAGTCATCCTGGAGAGCTACGGCGTCCTCGACGTGGGGGAGGAGGGGGACGAGCAGCCCTATCAGGAGCTCATCGACTACGTGGCGACGCACGACCTGTCGGTGCCGGAGCACTACGCCTGGGTGAGCGCGCGGATGGACGTGGAGGACTTCATCGACTACCAGGTCGCGGAACTCTACCTGGGCAACACGGACTGGCCGCAGAACAACGTGAAGTTCTGGCGGCTGCGCACGAAGAAGCTGGAGCCGGACGCGCCCCGTGGACACGACGGTCGCTGGCGCTGGCTCGTGTACGACCTGGACGTCGCCCTGGTCCACGGTCCGGACCAGGACAGCCTGGGGCGCGTGCTGGACGCCCGGTCGGAGGTGGCGGCCTGGTCCACGCAGCTCTTGAGGGGGCTGCTCCAGTCGCCGGAGTTCAAGGCCCGCTTCGTCGAGCGCTTCCTCTGGCACACCGAGCACACCTTCGCCGAGGAGCGGGTGACGGCGGCCCTGGACGCGGCGGCGGAGGCGCTCGAGTTGGAGATGCCCGACCAGGTGGCGCGCTGGAGTCAGCCGGCCTCCATGCCGGGCTGGCGCGCGAACCTCCTGAACTTCCGGTCAGCGCTGATCCGGCGGCCGGCAATCATGCGCCAGCAACTGGAGCAGTACCTGGGGCCTCAGTAGCCGTAGGAACCGCTGCGCACGTCCACCAGCCGGCCGTCACGGAAGATGGCCACCTGGATCAACCGGTGGGGCCCGAAGTTGTAGGTCCACTCCTCCACGGTCGTGGAGGTCGTGACCTCCGTGGAGGCCTCCCCGTAGCGCGTCTCACCCCGCGCCCCTTCCTTGACCTTGTGGGTCACGTACTCCGTCTTGCTCTGCTTCGCCACGGGCTGCCCACACTTGGCCAGCGCGTCCACCTGCGAAGCTCCTTCCGACACGATCTTGTTGTCACAGCGCAGCGCGGACGCGTGGACGAGGGAGGGCAGGGCGAGGCCGGCGACGACGAGGGCGGCGGGAAGGGCGGCGGGAAGGGCGCGCATGGGGGACGCTCCGAGGAGGAGAAAAGGCAGGGAACACGGCCTGGACGCAGCGGCCCCGAAGCTATTCAACCGCTCTGGACTCAGTAGCCGTAGCCGCCGCTGCGCACGTCCACCAGCAGGCCGTCGCGGAAGATGGCCACCTGCAACAGCCGGTTGGGCCCGAAGTTGTAGGTCCACTCCTCCACGCTGCTCGAGGTCGAAACCTCCGTGGACGAATCCCCGCGGCGCGACCCGTCCCGCCTGCCTTCCCGGGACTTGTTGGTCACGCGCTCGCGCTTGGTCTCGGTCGACACGGGCTGGCCACACTTGGCCACCGCGTCCGTTTGCGACGCCCCCTCCGACACGAGCTTGTTGCCACACCGCAGCGACGCCGCGTGGGCGAGCGAGGGCAGGGCAATGCAGGCGACGACGAGGGCGGTGGGAAGGGCGCGCATGGGGGAAAGCTCCGGGAGTTGTGAAAGACGGGAACACCGCCTGGACGCAACGCCCGCGAACCTATTCAAACCCTCCGTGCGCTTTCCAGCTACAGCCCGCCCTTCGCCTTGAGGG
This sequence comes from Corallococcus sp. AB038B, assembly GCF_003668955.1. Classification (NCBI taxonomy): domain Bacteria; kingdom Pseudomonadati; phylum Myxococcota; class Myxococcia; order Myxococcales; family Myxococcaceae; genus Corallococcus; species Corallococcus sp. AB038B. The sequence goes on from NZ_RAWO01000002.1 coordinate 607,317, forward strand.
TCCGCGCCGCCTCGTCCGCCATGACCCGGTGGCCTTCCACGGACGGGTGGATGCCGTCCACCTCCAGTCCGTCGATGAAGAGGTCCACGTTGCCCGGCTGCCGCGTCACGGCCTCCAGGTCGATGATCTGCGCGCGCGTCAGGGAGCGCAGCCACGCGTTGAACTCGTGGCGCTGGGCCTTCATCAGATCGAAGTCACCGCCGTCCGCGCCCATCTTCTCCTTGGGCAGCAGCGTGCTGACCCACAGCTTGCACATGGGCTGGAGCTGATCCAGCAGCTGCGTCATGCGCTGCTGCAGCTTCGGCACCGTCATGCCCTCCGCGGCCAGGTCGTTGACGCCCAAGAGGACGACGCAGTCGGTGACGCCCTGCAGGGAGAGCACCTCTTGCGGCAGCTGGAGGTTCGCGTCCCAGAAGCCCTGCCCGGACGCGCCCGAGTTCACCACCGGCACCCCGAGCTGCTTCTCCACACGCGATGGCCACGCGTTGCGCGTGTCGTTCCACGTGCCCGTGTAGCCCTCGGTGATGCTGTCTCCAATGGCGACGAAGGCCCGGCCCGGCGCGCCTTCCACGTCCACCGTCGCCACGCCCGTGGCGTATTCCCAGGCCTGGCCGCCCAGCACGCCCTGCGTCGTCGCGAAGGCTCCGGTCCTCATCCAGCTGTCCGGGAACGCCTGGATGCGGCTCTTGCCCAGCGCACCCTTCACCTCGAAGGAGATGGCCACCTCGTCGCGGAAGCCCACCGGGAAGGCGATGGGATCCGACGTCACCAGCGTGCGCGTGCCCGTGGTGAAGCCCGCTTGTCCGCCGAAGGTGAGCGCCACCGGCGCGGAGCCCAGCGCGCCACTGGCGCCAGCCTTCGCCACCGTGGCCCGTTGCAGCGTCAGTCCGCCGTCGCCGGAGCGGAAGGTGACGCGCACGCGGCTGCCCGCGCGCCCCAGGGGCACCTTGATCCGGTACGTGGTGAAGCTCCCCACGGAGACGGATTCGCGCAGCGACTGATGGAAGGCGGGCTGGAACTGCGTGGGCAGGGGCGCCACGGGCGGAGTGGCCTGCACCTGGTGCCCATCGTGCAGCGTCAGCGTGGGGGCGGCCTCCACGGACTCCGTGGCGGCGGGCGCGTTCACCTCCGCGTCCGTGCGGCCCGGCCCGGAGGACTCCTCGGGCGAGCGGCCGTCATCCATGCCTCCACACCCCACCAGCACGCTCAGGGCACCGAAACACCCCCAGCGCAGCGCCATCCTCAGACCCATGCCCACGACCTCCCGGCGCAAGACAATGTGCACGATGTGCCCGCGTGGCGACCCGGGGATTCATGGCGCGAGCCAATCGCCACGGGCCGTGAACTTCCAACAGCCGGGCACGGACGGCGCAGGACTTCCCCCACGAGGTGGCGGGCCGGGCCCCTGGAGGACCCGCGCGCTCGCCACCCCGGGTGGAGAAGCTTCCTTCCGTGGGCAATCCGTTGCCTACGGGACGCAGGCCCCCACGTCGCCGTTGTTGTTGATGGGCCGGCAGGTCACGCCGTTCGCGCACCCGGGTGAGCCCGCGGGCGTGCGGCACAGCGTCCGGCACGTGCCGCTGCCGTCGGCCATCACGCAGGTGCTCCCCCGTGAACACTGGTTGCTGAACTCGCACGAGGCGCCTTCCGCCAGCGCCCCCTGGCCCGCGCACACCGGGCCGTTGGCGGCGGGGTAGCAGCCCAGCGGGCTCTCGCAGTCCTGCGCGAACGCATCGCAGCTCGTGGACGCGGGGCCACACACCAGCGGCAGCTCTCGCGTGCCGTTCAGCCGCAGCACGGTGTTGCACTCGCCGGAGCCACAGTCGGACGGCGCGTGGCACAGCTTGCGGCAGAAGAACCCCGTGCCGCCGTCGTCCTGCGACGCGTCCTTGCAGTACAGGCCCGCAGCGCACGTGTCATACGTCTGGCCTGGAGGCGACTCGGCCAACGTGCACGGCGCGCCCTCTGTGGCGGTGCCCGCGGCGACGCACTGGCGCGCGGTGGTGCCTCCGTCCGTTCCCACGTAGGTGCACCGCTGTCCGGACGGACAGTCCTGGCGGACCACGTCGCACGCGGCCGCGAAGCACTGACTGCCCGTGCCGCCATCCGCCAGGTCCGTGTAGAGACAGCTCTGGCCCGCGGCGCAGCCCTCCTGCTTCGCCACGTTGCACGCGAAGTCGGAGCTTCCACCGCCGCCGCCATCGCCAGCATCGACAGTCCCGGAATCTCCGCCATCGGTCCCGGAATCCAGGGACGTGCCCCCATCCGTTGGCGGGCGGACAGTTTCTCCGTCATCGCAGCCCGCCACCCACAGCCCCAACATCAGGGCTCCACCCAACAACACGAGACGTGCACTCATCCGGAAACTCCTGGCTTCGAAGTAGCCTGGGACTTACACGAGCCATTCCGTAGTCCGTGGGCCCTTGAACCGGGCCTGGAAACCAGCCGACACTTCCGGTCCGAGAACCGAGGGGGTCAGGGTGCGCATGAACACGAAGTTGGATGGGCCGGTGGAGCCAGACCCGTACATGAACCGCCGCGCCGAGGAGCGCGTGGCGGCGCGGTTCGAAGTGCGCTTCGAGCAGATGGAGGACGCGGCGCGTGCGCTGCGGGCCTACTCGCTGAATGTGTCCGCCGGCGGTCTGTGCCTGCGCACGCGCAAGTCCTACGACGTGGGCGCGCAGGTGCGGCTGGCCATGGTCATCGATGGGGAGGACTTCCACCTCACCGCTGTCGTCGCCTGGGTGCGCGACGAGGCGGAGGCCATCGGCGTGCGCTTCATCGACGTGAGCGAAGAGGACCACGAGCGCCTGCGCCGAGTCATCGCGAGCTTCAAGCGCTGAAACGCTTCACTCCGCGAAGGAGCCCGGCCAGGACGCCGGGCCCTCGCGGCACTTCCCGCTACCGCTGGGGCAGCTCGTACTCCGCGTGGCGGAACACCCCGGAGTCACCTTCCACGTAGCCGCACGCCCGGTAGAAGGCGCGCGTCTCCTCGGTGACGTTGATGGGGGCGATGAGCTGCAACTGCTTCACGCTCAGCACCTTGCCCCGCTGGGCCACCTGCGCGAGCAGCGCGCGGCCCACGCCCCGGCGGCGCCAGCCCTCCGACACCACCAGCTCGTCCACGGTGGCCACGCGCCCGCGCAGCCGCAGCTGCGGCCGGTGGGAGAAGGACACCATGCCCACCGCGCGGTCCTGCGGGTCTCCCGCGACGAAGATTTCAATCTCCGGATGGCTGATGACCCAGTGCACCGTCTGCTGATCGGTGCCCTGGGGGTAGCCCAGCTCGCGCAGCAGCTGGGCCATGACCTCGGCGTCACCGCGACGCGCGCGGCGGATGCGGAAGGCGTTGGCGTCTGGGGCGGGGGTCATGGTGCGTACGATGGGCTGGGACACGGAAGTTGGGATTCTAACGACTGGGCCGCCGGCCTCCAAAGAGGAACGGCGGCCCGGATGTCTTTCTGCGGTGTAGGCGGAAACCCGGGCCAGCGCCTACGGCTGCTCGCGGCAGAGGTTGCGCAGGGCGGTGGTGACGTCGTTCTGCTGCGGCACGGACGCCATCTCCAGCGCGTCCGCCAGGCCGATGCCCGGGATGAACTTGCCGGCGACCAGCCGGGGCGGCGCGAGCAGCGAGTAGAACAGCTCCTCCACGGTGCGCCGGACCAGGTGCTCGCCGAAGTTGGTGACCTCCGTGTCCTCGTTGACGAAGAGCACGCGGCCCGTCTTCTGGACGGAGGCCTTGATCATCTCCCAGTCGTACGGCCAGAGCGAGCGCAGGTCGATGACCTCCACGCTCAGGCCCTCTTCTTCCAACTGGGCGGCGGCCTTGATGCACAGGGGCATGGTGCGGCCGTAGCTGATGACCGTGGCCTGGGTGCCCTCGCGCACGAGCTTGCCCTTGCCAATGGGGATGGCGAACGCCTCCACCAGGGGCCACTGGGGCTTCCACTGCGAGCGGTCACCCAGGGGCGCGTCGATCATCTTCGACAGCGCGCGGTCGTCCTCGGGCTCGCCGGGGATGCGCTCGTCGCCCTTCACGCGCAGGAGCGCCTTGGGCTCCAGGAACATGACGGGGTTGGGTTCCTGGCACGCGGAGATGAGCAGACCGTACGCGTCCAGCGGCGTGGAGGGCATGACGACCTTCCAGCCGGGGATGTGCGTCATCGTCGCGTCGAAGGAATGCGAGTGGTACAGCGACCCTCGGATGCCGCTGCCTACGGGCGTGCGCACCACCATGGGCACGGACCAGTCACCGTTCGTGGACCAGTGCGTGTTGCCCACGAGCTTGAGCAGGTCGATGGTGTTGTAGATGTAGTCGCAGAACTGGATCTCCGCCACGGGGCGGTGGCCCGCCATCGCCAGACCCATGGCCGCGCCGATGATGCCGCGCTCGTCCAGGGGGCTGTTCCACGCCGTCTTCAGACCCTGCGTACAGGTGAAGACGCCGCCCAGCGGGGCACCCACGTCCTCGCCGAAGATGTCGGTGACGCCCAGGTTCTCTTCCGCGTAGTGCAGGGCCATGCGGATGGCCTGTGCCATGTTCGCCATGGTTATTTCTTCTCCGCGTAGATGTGTTCCCAGATGGAGTCGCCAGAGGGCTGCGGCTCGTCGCGCACGGTGCGCGCCGCGGCGGCCAGCTCCTCCGAGTACCGGGTGCGCGCCTCGTCCATCTGCTCGCGGTTGAGGACTCCTTCCTGCTCCAGCCGCGCCTCGAACAGGCGCAGGCAGTCCTGCTCCTCGTTCACGAAGTTGGCGCCGGACGCGGACGAGTGCCCGTACAGGCGGGACACGCGAGCCTCGATGAAGAAGGGCTTGCGCTCCTTGCGCACGTACTCCATCGCGGCCTGGATCTCCTGGTAGGACTCCACCGGATCAATGCCGTTGATGGTCTTCGCCTGGATGTTGAAGGCGCGCGCGCGGTCGCTGATGTTCGTCTCGCCGTGCTGGCCGTCCGAAGTGGTGCTGATGCCCCACTTGTTGTTGGTGACGATGATCAGGATGGGCAGCGGGTTGGCCGGGCGGCTGCTCCAGATGAGGCAGCTGGCGAAATCGCCCTCGGCCGTGCCCGCGTCGCCGCCGGTGACGATGGTGATGCCGTCGCCGCCGTGGCGCTTCTGGGCCATGGCCGTGCCCGGCGCGACGGCGTACTGCACCTCGATGGGGGAGGTGACGGGCGCGATGTTCTTCGAGCGCCGGCTGAAGTGGCCCGCGAAGTTGCGGCCGCCGGAGTAGGGGTCCGTGGCCGTGTTCTTCATCTGCCGCAGCGCCCCGATGGGCTCCTCGCCCATGGCGAGCAGCGTCGCGGACTGACGGTAGTGCGCGTGCAGGTAGTCGTAGGCCGGGCCCTCGCCGACCTTCATCAGCATGCCCAGGGGGACGTTGAACGCCTCCTCACCGGGGCCGCCGATCCAGAAGTAGCCGTGGCCCTGCTTGTACATCTGGATCAGGCGCTCCTCCAGGACGCGCGCCTTCACCATCAGGTCATGGATGCGAATGAGCTGCTCTCGGGGCAGGGAGAGCGGCGCGGAGTTCTCTTTGATCAACCGGGGCCGAGACACGGGCGGACGACCTCGAAGGGGAAAGAAAGGGACGCCCCTATACTCCGAACGCGGCCTCCCGACTCAAGGACCCTGATGTCACGGGTGTTCGCCAGCACCTTTCGGCCCCCGGGTGGCGCGACGCGGCAATGAGCGGAACTCATCCATGCCCTCGTGACGTGCTGCTTCCAGGAGGCGCTTGGACGCTCCCGGTCCGGGCTGATCGCACGGCCGTTGGGGGGGCGGGAGAGGGGGCGCCCGCGAGGAATCGGCTGACAGGTGGACTCCTCGCGTCAATCAGGAAGTGAGATACAGTCCGCCCCGCTCCGACCGCGTTCTCCGACGCGGGCTCCCCCAGGTGTGCCTTTGTCCCGTACGAACACGCGCCTCGATCCCGTGCCCGAATCACCTGATGCATCCGATGCGGCGCCCGGCACCCCGCCTCCTCCTCCGGAGTACACCGGCACCCATTCCCGGGAGCTCACCGGGCTGCGCGGGGAGAACACGGCCACCCGGCTGACGGGCTCGGTGGGGCTGCCGGCGACGGAGCCCACGAGCACGGTCATCGCGCCCATGGAGGCCGGAGAGCTGCCCAACGTGGCGGCCATCCGCGGGCTCCGGTTGGATCAGCTGCTGCTGCTCACCACGGGCGCGCTGGTCATCGTGATCGTGGGCCTGCTGGCCGCGCTGTCCGCGAAGACGACGGAGGCGCAGCTCACCGCGACGTCGGACCGCTTCACGCAGCGGCTCCAGTCCCAGGCGCGCGAACTGGGTCAGACGGTGAGCCACACGCTGGCGCTCACCTCCGCCACCAGCCTGCGTGACAACAACTACGCGTTCCTCACGGAAGTGGCGCGCTCCATCATCTCGGACAACCGCAACATCCTGCGTGTGCAGATGTTCGACGCGGACGGGCAGCTCGTCGCGGACAGCGACCCGTCCGCCAAGCTGGGCGAGTCCTCCGGAGGCCGCAGCGCCGAGCGCCGCTGGGCCAGCGCCTTCTTCCAGGGCCAGCCCGTCTTCGAGTTCCAGGAGCCGCTCGACTACGGCTCGCAGGCCGGCAAGGGCGTGGTCGTCATCAGCTACTCGCTGGAGGACCTGCAGAAGCAGCTGCATGAGTTGGAGGAGACCAACCGCGCCGCGGTGCGCGCCAACACGCTGCGCATCGTCGGGCTGGGTGTGGGCTTCGTCGTACTGGCCGGCGTGCTGGCCGCGTTCCAAAGCCGCCGCATCACCAAGCCGCTGGGCGTGCTCACCCACCGCGTGATGCAACTGGCCGCCGGTGACCTGGGCGCTCGCGCGGGCACGGCGCCGGGCGCGGGCCGCGAGGTGACGACGCTGGGCGTGGTGTTCAACCACATGGCGGAGCGCATCAAGGTCCTGCTGGAGGACGTGCGCGCCAAGGCGCAGCTGGAGCGCGAGGTGTCGCTCGCGCGCACGGTGCAGGAGACGCTCCTTCCGGGCCGCGAGGCCGTGACGGTGGGCCCGCTGCGGCTGGCCGGGCTGGTGGTGCCCGCGGACGCGTGCGGCGGCGACTGGTGGTTCCGCGCCGCGCTGGACGACCGGCGCGTGGTGATTGGCATCGGAGACGTGACGGGCCACGGTCTGTCCACGTCGCTGGTCGCCACCAGCGCCACCAGCGGCTTCGCCTCCGCCATGACGCTGCGCGAGCCGTCGCAGGTGCACGCGCAGATGCTGATCACCGCGCTCAACGTGACGCTGGCCAACGTGGGTCGCGGCGAGCACCAGATGTCCAGCGCGCTCGCGGTCATCGACGTGTACAGCGGGCAGATTGATTACGCGGCGGGCGCCCACCCGGCGGCGGCCATCTACAACCGGAACACGCGGCAGATGGCCTCGCTGCCCGCGCGTGGTCCGCTGCTGGGCGCGAACGTCGCCTCGCAGTTCACGTCGCGCCAGGCGGTGCTGAGCCCCGGCGACATCGTCGTCTGGTACACGGACGGCCTCACCGAGGCGCGCGACGGCGCCAACCGGCTCTACGGCACGCAGCGACTGGCCGCCGCGCTCCAGACCCACGCCCACCTCCCCGCCGACGCCCTTCGCGACGCGCTCCTCGCGGACGTGCGCGCGTACAGCGCCGGCCAGCCCCAGCGCGACGACATCACCGTCATCGTCGCCGAATTCAGCCCCGCCCCCTCGCCGTGACGAATCGCATGCGCCCATTCCACCGTTCCCCGCGCCGCGTCTCCACCGCGCTCGCCCTGCTGGCCACCCTGGCCGGCCCGCCGGCGGCGCTCGCCCAGTTCCGCCCTCCGCCCGCCACCGAGGCGCAGCGCATGACGGAGCAGGGCGAGCAGGCCCTCGTGTCCGCCAACGCCGCCGCCTCCAAGGGTGACAAGAAGGAGGCGGAGGAGAAGTTCAAGAAGGCGCTCCAGCTCTTCGAACAGTCGCTCACGCAGGAGCCGCAGTCCGTGTTCGCCGCCGCGGGCCTGGGCAGCGCCGCCAACGCGCTCCAGGACTTCCAGCGCACGGCCGCGCGCCTTGCGCCGGTGTTCGCGCAGAACCCGCAGGAGCTGTCGCTCGCGTACCCGCTGGGCACCGCGTACTTCAAGCTGCGCCGCTTCCAGGAGGCGGTGCCGGTGCTGGAGCAGGTGGCCGCCGCGGATCAGCCGGACCACCTCATCGTCCACTACTACCTGGCCAGCTATTACCTGTACGTCCAGGACGGGAACCGGGCCGTGACGCGGCTGCAGCGCTACCTGACGCTGCGCCCGGAGAAGCTCGCGGGCAACGACTTCCAGATCCACGAGCTGCTGGGCAAGGCGCACCTCATCCGCCGGGACGCTGTCGCCGCGCGCGCCTCGTTCGAGAAGGCGCAGGCCGGCCGGGCCGAGTCCGCGACCGCGCAGATCGGCCTCGCGGCCGTGCTGGAGATGGAAGGCCACGTGCAGGAGTCCCGCGCGCTCCTGGAGCGGCTGGTGACGAAGTTCCCGCAGGTGGCGGAGCCGAAGGAGCGCCTCGCGCGCCTGTATCTCGCCGCGGGCGACGTGCCGCGTGCGGACCTCCAGGCCACCGCCCTGATGAAGCTGGGCTCCACTCCCGCCGCGCACCTCTTGCTGGGTGACGTGCGGCTCGCGCAGAAGCAGCCCGCGCAGGCGGAAGCGGAGTTCCGCAAGGTGCTGGAGCTGCAGCCGGGCCTGCTCCTGGGACAGATCGCCGTGGGCAAGGCGCTCCAGGCGCAGGCGCGCCACGAGGAGGCCATCCAGTTCCTGGAGTCCGCCGTGAAGTCGGGTGGCGGCAGCCTGGAGCTGTGGGCGACGTTGGGCTCCGTCAACCGCCGTGCCGGCCGCTACCAGCGCGCGGTGGAGGTGCACCGGCGCGTGGTGGAGATGGCCCCGCGCCAGGCGCTGGGCCACGTGCTGCTGGGCGCGGATCACTTCGCCACCGGCCAGTGGGATCAGGCCATCGAGGACTACGGCAGCGCGCTCCAGGTGGAGCCCAACCACCCCGGCGCGAAGCAGTGGCTGGCCCGGGCCCTGGCCCACCGCGCGAGAGACCGAGCCGGCACCCAGCGCCTGGAAGACGCCGTGCGCGACCTGCGCCGCGCGTATGACCTGGACCGCTCCGTGCCCATGGCCCGCCGGCTGGGCGCGGCGCTCCTGGACAGCCACCAGTTCGCGGAGGCCCGCAAGGTGATGGAGGGCGCGGTGACGCTGCCGGGTGCGACCTGGCGCGAGCACCTGTTGCTCGGCTACGCCCGGCTGGGCGGTGGCGACGCGCAGGCCGCGCTCGCCGCGTTCACCCAGTCCGGTGAGGCCACGCAGGAGCCGGATCAGCGCGCGGAAGCGTCCGCGGGCGCCGCGCTCGCGGAAGTGGAGCTGGGCCAGGTGGACGCCGCCGTGCAGCGGCTGACGGACGCGGGGCCCTCCAAGACGGCCGCGAAGGTGGCGGAGGCGAACCTGCCTCGCGTGCTGGTGCGCCGGGCCCTGGCGAAGCTGGAGACGGGCGACGCCGCCGCGGCGAACCGGGACCTGGACGCGGTGGACCGCCTGGGCACCGGCAAGCGCGGGGACCTGGCGAAGCTGGCCGCCTTCGCCCGTGCGCTCACGCGCGCGGAGGAGGGGAAGTTCGCGGAGGCCACCGCAGGCCTCAAGCGCTCCCTCACGCCCGCGCCGGAATGGGCCTGGCCCAACACGCGCACGCTCGCGGATGCGTGGGTGCTCTACCGCCAGGGCAAGGTCGCGCCCTCGCGCAAGCTGCTCACCGCCGCGCAGAAGAAGCCCATGCCCGGGCAGCCGAAGTGGATGGGCAACCTCACCGGCGCGCTGCTGCGGCGTGAGGCGGCGCTCGCGTACGCCTCCGGCAACATGAAGGCGTCGGAGAAGGCGCTGAAGGCCGCGCTCGCCGCGACGCCCGACGACGCGCTGGTGCAGCACAACCTGGCGTGCGTGGGCTGGCGCCAGGGCGACAGCGCTTCGGCGCTCGCGACATGGAAGCGCCTGGAGACCGCCGTACCTGTCGCCTCGCTCAACCTGGGCATCGACGCGCAGGAGCGACGGCATGAACCCGCCGAGGCCGTGGACGCCTGGCGCCGCTACCTGGCTGCTGGCGCGGGTCCTCGCGCCGCTCAGGTGCGGGAATGGAAGGACCGCCTGCAGGGCCTCTATGGACTGGGTGACGCGCAGGGCGTCGCGCCGGCCGCTGGGGTCGCGGAGGAGACGCCGTGAAGACGCCATCCCTTGTCGCGCGGGGGAGCCTCCTGCTCGCCGCCGTGCTGTTCGCCGTTTCCGTTGCCAGCCCCGCGTCCGCCGCGCCGAAGAAGGCCACGCTGGGCGTGTTCCTCGCCACCACGCTGTCGGACGGCCAGGAGCGCTTCCAGTACGCGGAGGCGCTCGCCCAGAAGCTGGAGGCCAGCCTGGGCCGCCCCGTTGGCGCCAAGAGCTTTGGCCGCTACGAGGACTTCTCCAAGGCGGTGGGGGAGGGGCAGATCGACTTCGCCGTGGTGGACGGCTGGGCCGCGGTGCAGCTGGGCTCCAAGGCGGAGCCGGTGGCGTACGCGCCGCGCGCCGGTGAGACGCAGCAGCGCTGGGCCATCATCTCCCTCCAGAAGGGCACCGTGAAGGACCTGGCCGGCAAGCGCATGGCGCTGGTCAAGGGCGCCGGCTCCGCGGATCCGAAGTTCGTCTCCCACGTCGTGCTGGGCGGCGACCTGGATGCCCAGAAGCACTTCAAGCTGGTGCCGGTGCCCAACGTGGAGTCGGCGGTGAAGATGCTGGAGGCCAAGGGCGCGGAGGCCGCGCTCGTGCCGGTGGCGCACGTGCCCAAGGACATGCGGGTGCTCTTCAAGAGCAGCCGGGTTCCGGGCGCCGTGCTGGTGGACCTGAAGGGCGGGGGAGACGCGTTGTCCCAGTCCCTGTCCTCCGTGGGTGCGGTCGCCCCGTTCGACGCCTTCGCCCGCATCCAGGGCCGCGAGTTCGAGGACTTCCGCAAGCTCGTCACCCAGGGCCCCCCGCGCCGTCAGCCCGTCCTCGCGGACTCGCCCGACCTGCGGGTGGAGACCCCCGTGCTCGTCCAATCCGAGTCGCTGGGTCCTGCCCTGCCGCCGTTCGCGGACGACCTGGCCGTCTCCGCCGAACAGCCGGATGACTGATTGCGCCGTGGGCTGATCCGCGCACGGTGGTTTCGCCGCCGTGCGCGTGTTTCACCGCGATCGACAGCCATGACTTGGCCTAAGGCGAGTTATTGCGGTAATTTGAGAAGTCGAGCGGATCGCCACCGTTCAGGGGTGGAAACTCGTCCCTGAGAACGATTGCCAGTCGCACCGGCTCTGGTTCCTGGCGCTAGGACCGCGGATACCCCCTGCTTCCCCTCGTGGAATTGAGAACGATGGACTCGACTGAGTACGGTGGATCGCGCACCAACGCGGTGAAGGGGTTTGCCGGTCGGATGGGCGCGCGCGCGTGCCTGACCCTGGTGGTTTGCGCCCTGTCCCTCTTCGCGGTGGAGACGGCCCAGGCCCAGGAGGCCCAGGAGCCCGCCCCCAAGACGCGGACCAAGGCCACACGCAAGCGCGCGGCCACCACGCCGGGCGCCAAGGCCGCCACGCCGGGTGCCAAGGCCGCCACGCCCGGCGCGAAGCCTCCGCGCACGGCGAAGACGCGCCGGGGCGCGAAGGCCCAGCCCCCGCCGACGGACGTGGAGCCCATTCCCACGGACGAGCCCGCCGCGCAGCCGCCGGCGCTCGCCACCGAGCCGCCGCCCGCGCCGCTCGCCCCCGTGGCCGGCCCGGGCCCGTCCGTTTCGGATCCGCTGCCCGTGGCCTCGCCGTCGCCGTATGACGGGCCGCTGACTTCGGACATCCCGTCCAACCCGCCGCCCGCGCCCGCGCTGGGTGCCGGCGCGATGCTGCCGTCGTCGCAGCCGCGCACGGCGGACAACGTCCCGGACCGCGCGCCCTTCACGGAGCCCACCTCCGACCGCGCGCTGCCGCCGCCCTCCAGCCTCTCCGGCCTGGACGGCCCGGACCTGGGCGGTGGCGACGACCTGGAGCAGAACATCAACAGGGCGCTGAGCGAGGCCGTCGTCACCACGGCGTCCAAGCGCAGCCAGCGCATCTCCGACGTGCCCCTCACGGTGTCGTGGATCCCCGCGGAGGAGCTGGAAGGCACCGGCCAGTTCTCGCTCTGCGAGGCCATCCAGTACTTCCCCGGCATGGAGTGCCGCCGGGGCTCCATGCGCAAGGCGGCGGTGAGCGCGCGCGGCCTGGGCTCCAACTACCTGTCCAACCGCCTGCTGCTCCTCAAGGACGGCCGTCCGCTGACGGACCCCTGGACGGGCCAGTTCTACGCGGATGAGACGACGCCGCTCACCAACCTGAAGCAGGTGGAAGTCATCCGCGGCCCGGGCTCGTCGCTCTACGGCTCCAACGCCTTCAGCGGCGTCATCAACATCATCGAGCGCCAGCCCGCGGACCTCATCGCCAAGGGCCAGAACGTGGGCGCCGACGCGCGCATCCTCGCGGGCCAGGACAAGACCTGGCGCCTGCAGACCAACGTCGCCGGCCGCGGCGGTCCGGTGGAGGCGCTGCTCGGCTACTACGGCTTCGGCTCGGACGGCCCGCAGCTCTTCAACAACCCGCAGCTGAACCAGACGGACACCAACGAGGACTCGCTGGTCCATCAGGTGAACGGCAAGGTCCGCGTGGGCCCCCTCGCGCTGGACGCGGACTTCACGGACGGCAACATCGGCCGGCCCGGCGGTCAGAACATCTCCACCGTGGGCAACTGCGGCCGCTGCCACTACACCGCGCAGGACAACGAGCACGTCCAGAACCTGAACGCCGCCCTGCAGTTGGATCAGCAGGTGACGGACCACGTGCGCGTGTTCGCCCAGGCCTACGCCTTCTTCAAGCGCCGCAACGTGACGCTGGAGAACGAGGTCACCGGCGCCCTGGAGGACACGCTGGGCAAGCGCAGCCGCCTGGGCGGTGAGGCTCGCGCGCTGTTCTCCCTGGACAAGCTCTCCGTCACCGTCGGCGGCGACGTGAAGGCCGACCAGGTGAACAACCAGAACATCCTGCCCGGCCTGACCCTGGACGACACGAAGCAGACCATCCTGGGCGGCTTCGTGGACGCGGAGTACCGCATCACGGACCGGCTGGTGGTGGGTGCGGGTGCTCGCTACGACAACTACCAGATCCCCGCCAAGGTCTGGGAGGCGAAGACGGATCAGGTGTCCCCGCGCGCCAGCGTCGTGTTCCACGCCATCCCGGAGTTGCTCACGCTGCGCACCAACTACGGCCGCGCCTTCCGCGCGCCCACGATGGCGGAGTTGGCCATCAACCAGCAGATGTACGCCGCGACGCTGTTGGGCAACCCGTCCCTGCGCGCGGAGACGCTGGACACGGTGGAGGCGGCGGTGGACTTCTGGCCGCTGGACCGCAGGGTGCGCCTGACGGGCACGGGCTTCTACAACCGCGCCCGCAACTTCATCAATCAGGAGCTCCTCTTCGGCTCCACGTCCCAGTTCAAGAACCTGGGCGACGCGCGCGTGGCGGGCTTCGAGGCGGAAGCGGCGGCGCAGGTGCCGTCCCTCAACTCGTCCTTCGACGTGGCCTACCAGTTCCTGGACGCCCAGGCGCTGCCCGTGGGCGGCGGATCCAGCTACCCACTGGACTACGCGCCCACCCACCGCGTCTACCTGCGCGGCCGCACCAACATCGGCAAGTTCGCCTTCGTGGAGCTCTACGGCCTGTTCGTGGGCGCCCGGTATGATCCGGGCTTCGTGGTGGACGAGAACGCCGGCACCACCACCCGCGTGAAGCTGCCCAGCTACATCACCGCGACCGCGCGCGTGGGCTTCAACGTCCACGAGCGCGTGGCGGTGTCACTGCTGGGCACAAACCTCTTCAACGCGAAGTACGAGGAGTCCCACGGCTTCCCCGCACCGCCGCTGGGCGTCTTCACAGAAGTTCGACTCCATTATTAGGGCGCTGTTTGGATACCGTCGCCGCCGTGAAGGATGCTCCCCTGAAGTTGACGCCGGACACGACGCTCACGCCGGAGGCACTGGAGAAGGCCTCCGGAGTGCTGGCCCGGGACGGCCTGTTGTTGGGGCGCGGTGACGACGCGGCGCCGCAGCTGGTGCTGTTCGACGGGCGGTTCACTCCCGCCCACGCCGCGCTCCTGGAACGCCGTCCCCCGGCGCTGCTGCTGGCCACCCGCGAGGGCGGCCAGCCGTCCGCCTGGGAGGCTCGGCTGTTGAGCGCGCTCCTGCGCGGCGAGCCCATGATCCCCCAGGAAGCCGCCACGTCCGTGGCGTGGCTGGGCAGCGTGGCGGAGGTGACGGCCGTGGGCGAGCGCGCGGCCGAGGCCGTCCTCCAGGCTGGCGGCTCCAAGGGCGCGGCCAGCCGGGTGGCGGATGTCGTCCATGAGATTGGCGTGAACGCGCTGCTCGACGCGCCAGTGGACGGAAGCGGCGAGCCGAAGTACGCCCACCGGCGCGGTCAGGTGCAGTCGGTGGCGGATGAAGACCGCTGCCTGGTGTCGTGGGCGGTGGCGGACGGCCGGGCGTGGCTGGAGGCGACGGATCGCTTCGGCCGCCTGTCGGTGTCACCGCTGGTGCGAGTGATGAAGGCCTGGGGTGAGAAGGCGCAGGTAGATGCTTCGGGTGGTGGCGCGGGCCTGGGTCTGCGGCGCATCCTGGAGCACAGCGACGCGGTGGCGGTGCGGGTGACTCCGGGAAAGCGCACACAGTTCGCCTGTGGAGTGGACCTGGGCGACGCTCGCCGCCGGGCCGCGCAGCCCAAGTCGCTGCTGTTCAGTCTGGAACGAGGGTAGGCGGGTGGAGAGCCAAACTTCCAATGCCAGCATCACCTCCCTGCGCGTGGGCAGTCTGACCCACGTGCGCGTGGCCGGGGTGATCGACGAAACCTTCCCCCTCACGCCAGCGTCCAAGGGCATCCAGGGCCTGGTGGTGGTGGACCTGGGCCTGGTGGAGCGGATCAGCTCCTTCGGCGTGCGCCGGTGGATCGAGTTCGCCGGCCACCCGCCGCAGGGCGTGTCGGGGCTGTACGTCGTCAACGCGCCGCCGGTGGTGGTGGATCAGCTCAACATGGTGGAGGGCTTCGCGGGCGTCGCGCGCGTGCTCTCGCTGTTGGCGCCGTACACGTGCCGCTTCTGCAAGGAGGACCGGCTGCGGCTGGTCCGCCTGGTGGAGGAGGCGAAGGTGCTGGAGCAGGGCGGGGCCCCGCCGCACCAGTGCCCGGTATGCTCCCAGCCGCTGGAGTTCGCGGACGAGCCCACGGAGTTCTTCGACTTCGCGCGCCGCCAGCAGTTCTCCGCGGTGGATCCCGCGGTGCTGCGCTACCTGCGCTCCGGCATCCCATCGGAGCCGTCCGAGCTCTCGTCGCACCTGAAGATCGTCCAGGACGACATCACCTTCATCACCCTGGCCAGTACGCTCAAGGGCGACCTCAACGTGCGCCGGCTGGCGTCCGGCCTGGAGGGGCGCGTCGCATTCGACTGCTGCCACGTGAGCGTGGTGGAGCAGGAAGCGCTGCCGCGCATCGAACAGGTGCTGGAGGTGGCCGCGCAGGGCGCCCAGGTGGTGCTGTGCCGCGTGCCGCCGCCGCTGCTGGCCGTGCTGGCGAAGTCCACCAAGACGCTGCCCGCGAAGCTGGCCACGCTGTGGCTGCCGTGCGACTGCCGCAACTGCGGCCAGGTCACCCACCAGCGCATCCAGACCTCCGAGTACCTGGAGGTGCTGCGCGCCAAGGGCACCATGGAGCGCGTGTGCCCCGTCTGCGGCGGCAACGCCCGGGCCCCGGCGCTCGCGCAGTTCCAGGGGCTGCTCGCGCGCACGCCGCTCACGGACAAGCCGCTGGAGGACATCGAGGCGCTGGAGCAGCGCGCGCTCAGCCAGTACCTCTTCGGCTCCACCAACACGGACCCCAGCGCCCGGGGCTCGTCAGCCACGGACACGCACACCAGCGGCGCGCGGCTGCAGATCATCCGCCGGCTGGGGCAGGGCGGCATGGCGGAAGTGTTTCTCGCCAAGCAGCAGGGCGTGAAGGGCTTCGAGAAGTTCGTGGTGATGAAGAAGATTCTCGCGCAGTTCGCTGAGAATCCTGAGTTCGTCGACATGCTCTTCGCGGAGGCCCGCGCCAACGCGCGCCTCACGCACCCCAACGTCGTGCAGACCTTCGACGTGGGCGTGACGGACGGCGTGGCGTACATCCTGATGGAGTACGTGCGCGGCCCGGACCTGAAGCGCCTGCTCACGGAGCTGCGCCGCAAGGGCATGGCGCTGCCGCTGGAGCACGCGCTGCGCATCGTGGCGGAGGTCGCCGCGGGCCTGCACTACGCGCACAGCTACGTGGATCCGTCTGGCACGGCGCACCCGGTGGTGCACCGCGACGTCAGCCCCCACAACGTGCTGGTGTCGCTGGACGGCGCCATCAAGCTGTCGGACTTCGGCATCGCCAAGGTGCAGGGCGAGGAGCACACGCAGGCGGGCGTCATCAAGGGGAAGATTTCGTACCTCTCCCCGGAGGCCGCCAGCGGCCGCCCGCTGGACTGGCGCAACGACGTGTTCGCGCTGGGCGTGGTGCTCTTCGAACTGCTCACCGGCCAGCTGCCGTTCCGCCGGGACCATGACGCGGCCACGCTCGCGGCCATCGTGCGCGAGCCCGCGCCGGTGCCCTCGCAGCTGCGGCCCCACATCCCGCAGGACGTGTCGGACCTCATCCTGCGCGCGCTGGTGAAGGACCCGGCGCGGCGCACGCCCTCCGCGGCGGCGATGCGCGAGGAGATTGAAGCCGTCATCGCGCACCACCGGCTGTCCTCGTCGCCCGCGTCGGTGGCGCAGTTCTTCAAGGAGACGCTGGGCGACCGGCTCTCCGAGTACGCGCCGTCGTCCATCGCCGGCCCGGGGACGGGCTCCAACCCCCGGGCGCTGATGCCGGGCACGGGCTCGCACTCGCGCAACCTGGGTACGGGCTCGGGCAGCGACATGCGGGCCCCCTCGGACCTGTCCCGTCCGCCCGTGCGCGGCGGTTCCGGCAGCATGCCCCGGATGGAGCCGCCCCCGGTGGCCTCCCCGCCGGAGCCCGCCGAGCGCGGCACCGAGGTCGTCTCCGTCAACGGGCCGCCCGTGGCCTCCGCGCCTCCGGTGGCACCGCCCGTGGCCGCCGCGCCCCGCCCGTCGCGCCCGGCCGCGCCTCCTCCCACGTCGCCGATGCCGCCGCCCACCGCGGTGCGCCCCGCGGCGTCCGCCAACGTGCCCACGCGCGTGGGGCCTCCTCCGCAGGCGCCCGCGCGTCCGTCGGTGGCGGTGCCCTCCGTCGCCCCCCTGACCGCGGCTCCGCAGCCGCACCCCGTGGCAGCGCCCCCGTCGCATGGGGGCACCCACGCGCAATACGGGGCCGCCCACGCGCAGCAGGGAAGCGCCCCGCAGCCGCCGCTGGGGCACCATGCGCCGCCGCCGACCGGCTCCCACGCGGCCTATGGGGGACACCCCCCCTCGCCCGTGGCCGTGCCGCCGCCGCACGTGGCTGCCCCGCATGCTCCGCCGGTGTCCGCTCCCGTGGCTCCGCCCGCGCGGCCTCCGGCGGCTCACGTGGCCGCGCCGCCGGCCCCCGTCCACGCGGTCTCCCCCACGGCTCCGGCGCCCACCGCCGAAGCGACGGGGAAGGGGATGACGCCCGGTCAGCGCAAGGGGCTCATCGTGGGCGGCGTGGGCCTGGTGCTCGCGGGGCTCGCGTTGGTGTTCCTGCTGCCCAAGGGTGGCGTGGAGGTGCGCAACGCCCAGGAGGGCGAGCGCGTCTACGTGTCCGGCGTCCTGCTGGATGCGAGCCAGGGCCTGCCCGAAGGCAACACCGGCTGGCTCATCTCCACGGCCGTGGACGGCAAGCTGCACCGCTTCGGCAAGGTGCCGAAGTCGGAGCACATCGACCTGCGCACGCTCGCGGACGCCCCGCCCCAGGCGGAGGCCCGGGGCATACTCAGCATCACCGGTGCCCAGGGCTGCCGCGTGGCGCTGGGCTCGCAGGTGCTGGAGGGCCAGACGCCCCTGTCCAACCAGATGCCCGCGGGGCGCGAGTTCGAGGTGCGCGTCACCTGCGGCGGCAAGCCGGACGTCGTCCGCTGGGTGATGGCCGTCCCGGGGCAGGGCGTCGTGCTGGACGTGCCCTGAGCCGGACGGAATGTCCCGTGCCGGAGGACACCGCTGACAAAGCGGCCCTCCGGTCGGTGAGGCCGTGCGGGGCCTACAGTTTCTTCAGCAGGAAGGCCCGGTACTGGCCGTAGCCCGGCAGGTCCTCGCCGAGGGAGCCGTCCACCTTCGCGCGCAGCGTGAGCGTGCCGTCCATCAGGTCCAGCGTGAAGCCCGGCGCGTCCTTGTGGACGATGTGCAACGTCTGGATGCCTTCCCGGACGGCCTGCTTTCCGATGGCGTCGCTGCAGACGGACTTCATGTCGTCGATGAGCCGGTCGAAGACGCCGTTGGAGAGCATCTGGATGGCGGCCACGGTGGTGAAGCTCGCCTCGTCCAGCGTCACCTGGATGTCCGCGCCCGCCGCGGCCTCCTTCAGCTCCGCCACCTTCGAGGCGAAGGTGTCGTTCTTGAACGCGGCCAGTTCCGACCGTTCGGCGAGACCCATGGTGTTCGTGCTCCGTGCTGTGTCCGGGCGGGAATGCCTGAAAGCAGGCGGAAACCTCGTGGACAGGCCGCCCGTGTGTCAACGCCCTCAGTCGTGGGTGCCCACATGCAGGTCGCCGTGGCGCGTGCAGACCCAGTGGAAGGCGCAGGAGCACGCCACCGCACGGGCGTGCGTGCAGCACCGGCCCCCGAAGTCCTCCGGGAGGACTTCGCGCTCGGGAGGTGGCGGGTCGGGCAGCTCCTTGGGGGCGCCCCGCCCGGAGTCCGCGGGCACGCTGCCGCAGCAGCCGCGCACGAGGCATTCGGGACACAGGGACAATTCGCAGTGCGCGCACCAGTCGAACACCTCTCCGGCGGTGCCACGGCGCTCACAACCTCCACAGGCGTCGAACATGGGCAGCCTCCTTGCTCACCTGCGAGGAAGGTAGAGGAGGGGTCCGACATCACGGGTCGTGCGGAAACGTCTGGCGCTCCGGGAGGAGGGAAGCGACGGCTGGCCGACGCTCGCGCCGCGCACCTTCCACGGGTGGACGGGAATCAGGACGCACGCCGGTCCGTGAGCCCTTGCGGCGTTGGCCGGGGATTCGCATGGAACAGGGGCTCACGTAGTTCCAGTTTTTCGGGGAGGACGCAGTCATGCGCAGACACCGCCGCATCATCGGAGTGTTCGGCTCCGGGGCGCACTCTCACGAGGAGTGGGTCGTCCCCCTGGCGCGGTGGATTGCGGAGGCCGGGTTCGACCTGCTCACCGGCGCGGGCGGCGGCGTCATGAGCGCGGCGGCGGGGGCCTTCGTCCAGGTGGAGGGGCGGCGGGGGGCGGCCATCGGCATCATCCCCGGCACCGTGGGCGCGGACGGCCGTTACCAGCCCCGGGCCGGCTACCCGAACACGGACATCGAAATCCCCATCTACACCCACCTGCCGCTCAGCGGGGAGCAGGGCACGGACCCCATGAGCCGCAACCACATCAACGTGCTGACGCCGCATGCCCTGGTCGCGCTGCCCGGGGGCGCCGGCACCGCGGCGGAGGCCGTCCTGGCCTTGCGCTATGGCAAGCCGCTCATCCTGCACGGGCCACCGGAGCTGTTCCGGCGCTTCCCGGCGGAGGCCGAGCGCACCACCTCCCTGGAGCGGGTGGCCGAGTTCCTCCTGGCCGCCACCCGCTAGGCGGCAGGCGGGCTCAAGCAGGGCCTTGGTGGAGGGGAAGCCGCCCCACGGGGTGGCAAAAGATTCTAGGATGGACGTCGTGGGGAGGGGCGTGCGCCGCGGGTGCACGTCCGTCACCCATCACGTCCGCCATCATGATCAACCCCGACTATCCGCTGGCCAGCTGGTTCCTCGCGGTCTCCACCTCGGTCTTCCTGGTCGTCTACGCATTGCCGTTGCTGTTCATCCCGCTGCGCTGGGCGCGTTGGTTCGGGTGGGAACTGCCCACGGGCAACAACGATTTGACGGTCTACTTCGCGCGTTGCCTGGGCGGCCTGGCGCTGTCCGTCATCATCGCGGTGGTGCAGTTCATCCCGGACCCCAAGAGCCACCTGGTCATCTTCGAGCTCATCGGCCTCATTGGTGGCCTGATGACGGCGGTGCACGTCTGGGGCGCGGTGCGCAAGCAGCAGCCCTGGCCGGAGACGGCGGAAATCCCCCTCTACGGCGCCATGTGCCTGGGCGCCCTGTACCTGCGCTTCGCCAACCTGTCCTGAGCGGAAAGCCCCTTAAGGATGCCCTCCACGCAGCCCATCGATCCCGCTGTCGCGATGCTGGCGCCCTACATGCCGGCGGCCATCCTCGCGCGGCTTGGGAGCCAGGATGCGGACGCGCTGCCCCGGGCGGAGGGCGTGCGGGGCGCCATCCTGCTGCTGGACATCGCGGGCTTCACGCCCATCGTGGTGGGGCTGAGCGGCGCGGGCCCTCGCGGCATCGACGCGCTCCAGCGCCTGCTGACGAACTACTACACGGAGATGATCGACGTCGTCCGCGACCACGGCGGGGACATCTACCAGTTCGCCGGCGACTCCATCCTCGCGTGCTTCGAGTCCGCGCCCGAGGAAGCGGACGCGGACGTCGTGCAGCGAGCGGCGGTGTGCGCGCTGGGCGTGCAGCGCAGGCTGGCGCGCTTCGCCCGGCTGGAGCTGTTGGGCCAGCGCTTCGGCGTGTCGTCGCGCATCGGAATCGGCTTTGGTGAGGCCACCCGCATCGTGATGGGCACCACCGGCCTGTGGATGCACCCGGCGCTCGTGGGAGAGCCGCTGGCGCAGGCGGTGGGCGCGGAGAAGCAGGCCACGGTGTCGGAGGTCGTCTTGAGCCCGCGCGCCTGGGCGGCGCTGCCGGAGTCCGCGCGCAGGGGCGATCCACGCGAGGGTGGCAACCACCGGCTGGCGCTCGACGCGCCGGTGGAGTCGGTGAAGCGCCCGCTGCCCGCGCCCACGGGCGGGGCGGAGCTGGTGGGCCGGTGCGCGCTGCTCCTGCACCCGGTGCTCTTCACGAAGATCACCACCGCGCACCAGGAGTTCGCGGGCGACTTCCGCGACGTCACCTGCTTCTTCGTGCGCTTCACCCACGCGCAGGCGGACACGGATCCGGACGCGTTCACCCACGACCTCAACGCCTACTACGAATACGTCCAGCGCGAGTCCGCCCACCACGGCGGCGTGCTGCTGATGACGGACTTCACGGACAAGGGCAACGTGCTCTACGTCCTGTTCGGCGCGCCCACCGCCCAGCAGAACAAGGAGGTGCTGGCGTGCCGGCTGGCCTGCAAGCTGCTCAAGGCCCGGGAGCAGTTCCCCTTCCTGGATGAGCTGCAGATCGGCATCGCCACCGGCCACGCCTACTGCGGCGACATGGGCTCGCCCACGCGCAAGGGCTACTCGGCGCTGGGCGAGGTCGTGAACATGGCCGCGCGCCTGATGACGCACGGCGGACGCCAGGACGGCGTGCACCTGTGCGCCAACACCCAGTCGCGCTCGCAGCAGGGCGGCTTCGCCACGGAGTTCGTGGAGGACGCGAAGCTCAAGGGCGTGTCGCGCACGGTGCCGGTGTACCGGCTCTTGGGGGAGACGCGCCGCAGCCTCTTCATCAAGGGCCGGGGCGACATCATCGGCCGCAGCCGCGAGCTCAACGTGCTGCACGCGTCGCTCAACGCGGCCTTCGCGGGCCAGGGCCGCGTGAGCGTGGTGTCCGGCGAGGCGGGCATCGGCAAGTCGCGGCTGGGCGCGCGCGTGTTGGAGGACGCGGAGGAGGGCGGCGCCCGGGCGCTGTACGGCGTCTGCTACTCCTACGAGGCCTTCACCCCCTTCTTCCCCTGGAAGGAGGTGCTGCTCCAGGCCTTCGGTCTTCACGACTCGGACGACACCGAGGCGCAGCTCACGCGCCTGCGGCAGGGGCTGGACGGCCTGGAGGACGTGGGGCCGGAGTGGATTCCCGTGGTCGCGGGCATCCTCGGCATGTCGCTGGAGGAGACGTCCGCCACGGCGGGGATGGACGCGCGGCGCAAGCAGCAGAAGGTGTTCCAGATCGTCTTCCAGCTCCTGGAGAAGCTCAGCCGCGCGCAGCCGCTGCTGCTCTACTTCGAGGACCTGCACTGGGCGGACTACATCTCGTTGGACCTGCTCCAGTACCTGGCGGTGCGCGTGGGCTCGCACCGCATCATGGTGCTGGCGACGATGCGCCCGGGCGACCAGCTCCGCGGTCTGCGCGAGCTGCCGGAGTTCGTCCCGGTGGACCTGACGAGCCTGGACGAAGAGGACACGCGGGCGCTGCTGCGCGTGCACCTGCGCCTGTCGCCGCCGGACGTCGCGCTGGAGGACCGGCTGCTCGCGAAGGTGCAGGGCAACCCGTTCTTCATCGAATCCATCGTGGAGGGCCTGGCGGAGCAGGGCTACCTGGGGCCGGTGGAGCCCGGCTCGCCGCGCATGGAGGTGAAGCGCGGCCTCCAGGACCTGCTGCTGCCGGACTCCATCCAGGACGTGGTGCTGTCGCGCATCGACCTGCTCAGCGAGACGGAGAAGCTGGTGGTGAAGGTGGCGTCCGTCATCGGGCGCATCTTCACGCTGGACGCGGTGGTGGCGCTGGTGCCCACGCTGGGGAGCAAGGTCCTGCGCGAGGCCATGGACACGCTCCAGCGCCTGGGCCTCATCCTGCTGGAGACGGAGGAGCCGTACACCTGCCTCTTCAAGCACATCGTCATCCGCGACGTGGCCTACAACACGCTGCTGGTGTCCGCGCGTGAGGACCTGCACCGCCGGCTCGCGCGCTACCTGGAGGCCCGCGCCAACGACAACCTCGCGGGCTCCGCGGGTCTGCTCGCGTTCCACTTCCTCGCGGGCAACGTGGAGGACAAGGGCCTGGCGTACACGCTGATGGCGGCCCGCAGCGCGCGGGCGCAGTACGCGAACGACGACGCGCTCTACCACTACAACCGGGGCCTGGAGCTGCTCGGCACCGTCGTCCCGGTGGACCCGGAGGTGACGCTCCTCCAGACGCGCCGGGTGATGCAGGAGCTGGCGGAGACGTTGCTCCAGGCGGGCCACTACGCCAACGCCATCCTGATGTTCGAGCAGTGCCTGGTGGACGAGGAGGAGCCCCCGCTCCAGGCGGAGCTGCACCTGGGCCTGGGCCGCGCGCACCAGGAGAAGGGCGAGTCCGCGCTCGCCACGCAGCACCTGGAGAAGTCGCTGGTGTTGAGGGGCCGCAGCCTCCCGGGGAGCCTGGCCGCGCTGGGCCTGCGCACGCTGGCGAACCTGGTGCTCCGGGGGCTCGCGACGCTGCTGCCCTTCATCCTGCGTCCGCTGCCGGCGGCGAGGCTGGGCAACTACCTGCAGCAGCTGTCCACGCTCAACTCGCTCATCCGCATCTACTACTTCGCGGACATCACCAAGCTCACCTGGGCGACGCTGGTGTCCACCAACATGGCGGAGCGTTCGCGCAACGACTACGCCATGAGCATGGCGCGCGGTTACTACGGCACGCTCCTGTTCGGCGCGGGGCTGCTCAAGCGCTCGCGCTACCACTGCGAGAAGGCGCTGGAGTACGCGCGCCGCTCCAAGGATCCGGTGGCGGAGGGGCTCGCGCTCAGCCGCCTGGGCATCCAGGCCTTCTTCGCCAACGAGCTGGAGCGTGCGCGGGAGTTCCAGGAGGAGGCCGTCTCCACGCTGCGCCAGGTGGGCGAGCGCTGGGAGCGTCAGACATCGCTGATGATGCAGGCCACGGGCGAGTTCCTCCACTCGCGCTTCCGCCCGGCGGTGGCGCTCTACGAGCAGATGGGGACCATTGGCGTGGAGCTCAACGCGCTGATGCACCAGGGCTGGGCGCACTCGTGGGCGCCCATGTGCCGCTACCTCATGGGCGAAGGCGACGTGGGCGAGCTGTGCGCGGAGCTGGAGCAGGGCCTGCGCATCAGCGAGGAGGTGGCGGACCTGGCCAACCAGTGCGCCAGCTTGAACCACCTGGCCAACGTCACGGTGCGCGAGCACCAGGTGGAGGAGGCCGCGCTCGTCGCGGTGCGCTGCTTCGAGAGCATCTGGAGCTACCAGGTGCTGGTGCCCTTCCTCCAGGTGGGGTTGGTGGACGCGGCGGAGGCGGCCCTCTTCGCGCTGGAGGAGGGCGCCACGGTGGTGCCGCGCAAGAAGCTGCTGAAGGTCGTGCGGCTGTCCTGCCTCAAGGCGCGCGTCATCGCGCGGCTCTATCCGTACCTGAAGGGCCCGGCGCTGCGCGTGACGGCGCGCTCACTGGCCCTGCGCAAGGGCCCCAAGGCCGCGGAGCCCGTGTTCCTGGAGGCCATCGCCGTCCTGGAGAAGAGCCCCAACCGCTGGGAGACGGGCGTGGCCTACTTCGACGCGGCGGTGGCGCTGCCGAACCGGCGCGAGGAGTTCCTCGCCCGAGCGCGCGCCATCTTCACGGAGGTGGAGGCCCGCGCGGAGCTGCGCCGCATGGACCGCTTCCAGGCCACCCTCCAGGCCCCGCCGGTGGAGGCGCTTGTTGCTCCCCAGGCCTCAAAGCCCCGTGACGCTCGCGTGATGTGACGCGCCTGACGCATTCCTTGTCCCGTCAGGCGGGGCCCCTAGACTGCGTGCTTCTCCTTCGACCTCACGCACCGGGCCATGATCACCGCGCCGCTCCGCTTCCAGCTCAGTCCCGTCATCGTCATCTACATGCTCGTGGTCCACGGGCTGGCCGCGCTGGCGTTCTTCCTGCCCTGGCCGCCGTACGCGCTGCCGGTGGCGCTGGCCGTGTACGTGTCCATTGGCCTGGGCACGACGGTGGGGCTGCACCGGCTTCTATGCCACCGCGCCTTCGCATGCCCCCGCTGGGTGGAGTACGCGCTGGTGTCGGTGGCCATGCTCACCGCGCAGGGCAGTCCGCTCCTGTGGGCCGCGAACCACCGGCTGCACCACGCGAAGGCGGACGCGGACGGGGACGTGCACTCGCCGCTGCGCGGCTTCTGGTACGCGCACATGGGGTGGATCCTCAACGAGTCCTCCACGGAAGAGGACGGCTGGAGCACCTGGTGCCGCGACATGGCGGACGACCGCTACTACCACTGGCTCTTGCGCTACCGCATCGCGCCGCAGGTGTTGGGGGTGCTCTTCGTGGGGCTGACGTTCGGCTGGCGCACGGTGCCCGCGTACTTCTTCCTGCCCGTGGTGTGCTGGATGCAGAGCACCTACGCGGTGAACTCCGTGTGCCACGCGGCGTTCGGCAAGCGCGTCCACGACACGCGCGACCACAGCCGCAACGTGTGGTGGGTGAGCGTGCTCGCGCTGGGCGAGGGCTGGCACAACAACCACCACGCCTTCCCCGCGTCCGCGCGGCACGGTTGGGTGTGGTGGCAGTGGGACCCGGGTTGGCTCTTCATCCGAGCGCTCCAGGTCCTGGGGCTGGCGTGGGACGTGCGCCTGCCGTCCCGGATCAGGTCAGGACCTGCGGCGTGAGGCCCAGCGCGGGCATCCGCTCCGCGTCCCACGCCTCGATGGCATCCAGCCCCGCGATGTAGCGGCGCTCCTTGTTCTTCACCGGGTTGCGGATGCTGACGATCTCCGGCCCGGAGAAGAGGATGGTCTGCTTGTAGCGGGGCAGGTCGCTCATCATCAGCTTGGACGCGTAGTGCCGCGCGATGTTGGGCAGGCTGCCCAGCGTGTGGCACAGCCGCTGGAAGTGCTCCACCACCTCCGACGCGTGCATGTTCTTGGGCCGGTGGCACAGCGTGTAGCCGTCGTAGTCGCGGCTGGTGGTGCCGGGCAAGAGCCGGTCCTCGGCCTTCAGCTCGCGGAAGAAGGGCGTCTCCGGATACGGGCACACGATGCCCAGGAACGTGACGGAGAAGTACTTCAGGTCCGCCAGGTAGTCCGGCAGCCGGTGCAGATACTCGTTGGTGTCTCCGTCCGAACCGACGATGAGCCCGAACGACAGCAGGATGCCGGCGGAGAAGACGCGGCGGATGACGGCGTCCACCTCCGACAGCTTGTTCTGCCCCTTGTTCATCGCCTTGAGCGACTCCGGGTTGAGCGACTCCAGGCCGGTGTAGACGTAGCGGCAGCCCGCCTTCGCCATTAGCTTCACCAGCGAGTCGTCCTTCAGCACGTTGAAGGTGAGCGCGCAGCCCCACGTCTTCTTCAACGGGATGAGCGCCTCACACAGCGCGCGCAGGTACTTGGGCGAGCCGCCCAGGTTGTTGTCGAGGAAGACGAACGCGTCCCCCATCAGCCCCAGGAAGTTCGGGTTCCAGCGCATGCGCGTCTGGATTTCGTCGATGACCTCCGGAATGGGCCGGAAGCGGTAGCGCTCGTGGCCGGTGAGCACGCAGAAGTTGCACGTGAAGGGGCAGCCGCGCGATGCCTCGATGCCCGGCAGGCGCACCTTGTTGTTCGTGAAGTCGATGAGCTCGTAGCGGTACGGCCGGATGGCGGCGGCGCCCTGCGACGGCAGGCTGTAGCGGGGCTTGAGCTCGCCCTTCTCGAAGTCCGCGATGAGCGCGGGCACGTTGGACTCCGGCTCCCCGGTGATGACCGCGTCGAAGTACTTCGCCGCGTCGTCGGGGAAGTGGCCCGCGTGCCGGCCTCCCGCCACCGTCGTCATGCCGCGCTGACGGAAGAGGGTGGAGAGGACCTTGGTGTGCTCGTAGTACGAGTGCAGGTACGAGAAGAAGACGAGGTCCCAGTGCCGGTCCAACGGCAGCTCCGCCTCCTTCTCGTTGAAGATCTCCACCTCCGCGTGCTCCGGGCACAGGCCCGCGATGAGCTCCGGCACGGAGGACTGCATGATGGAGGGTTCCTTGATTCGCAGCCGGGTCGGATGGGTGTACGTGGCGATGATGGCGATGCGCATGCGTGCGGGCCCGGCGGCGGCGCGGACGAAACGAGGCGCGCTCACGTTCGTGTTTTCACCTGCCGGACCGCGTCCCCCTTCGTCGTCGGAGGATCACCCGGAGTCCGGGCGGTGGCAAAGGATCTCCATCGCACGCGCCGCACTCCGCGTGTTTCCGGTGGCAGCGGACGACCCAGGAGGACCTATCTCGTGTGGGGGCCGTGCTGATAGATCTTTGAAACATGGATACTTCTCCTTCGCCAGCCGCCCCGGGTTGGCCGTTTAAGCGTTACTTCTGGATTTCCATCGTGTTCGCGGTGGCGCTGGGCGCGCTCGCGTTGCGCTCGGGGTTCATGCCGGATGACTTCATCTGGCTGGGCGTCTGGGACAACATTCCGCCGCCCGCGCCGCTGGGGAACACGCCCCTGGACGTGTACCGCACGGCCACGGGCATCCCGGAGCACACGCTGCACCTGGCGCAGGTGGGCGTCTTTCCGTGGTGGGTGGAGCCCACCGTGCGCGTCGCGTTCTTCCGGCCCCTGGGCAGCCTGCTCTACGGACTGGACCACGTGCTCTACAACCGCGTGGCCGTGGCCTACCAGTTCCACTCGTTGCTCTGGTACGTGGGCCTGGTGGTGCTGGCGGGCGTGCTGCTCAAGCGCGTGCTGCCCACGGCGGTGGCGGGCGTGGCGATGTTCCTCTTCGCCATCTGGGGCTCGCACGCGGCGGTGCTGGGCTGGCTGTCCTACCGCAGCGTGGTGATGTCGCTGCTCTTCGGCATCCTTGGCATCTTCCTCCACGTGAAGTGGCGGGAGGAGAAGCGCACGAGCACCCTGGTGGGCGCGCTGGTGTCCTTCGCGCTGGCGCTCCTGTGCGGCGAGACGATGGTCATCCTCAGCCCGTACGTGCTGGCCTACGAGGCCTTCTCCGGCCCGGGGCAGGCGAAGGACAAGCTCAAGGGGCTCATCCCCTTCGGCGTGCTGATGGCCCTCTACTTCGCGGCGTACCGGGCCATGGGCTACGGCGCGGGCGGCTCGGACATGTACCTGGACGCTCTGGGCACGCCCGTGGCGTGGTTCCAGGCGATGCTCGGGCGCGTCCCGGCCGCCATCGCGGGCCTGACGCTGAACGCGCCCCCGGACTTCATCTTCGACCAGTCCCTGGTGCCCCTCTTCACCATCCTGGGCGCGGTGGGTTTCACGCTGTTCGCGCTGCTGGTGTGGGGCGTGTGGCCCCGGCTGGAGTCCGCGGAGCGCCGCACGGTGGGCTGGATGCTGACGGGCGCGTTCGTGGCCACGTGGATGTCCAACTCCGCCTTCGCAGGCTCGCGCACGCTCATCGTGCCCAGCCTGGGCATGGCGGTGGGCCTGGCCGTGGTGCTGCGCCACGCGTGGAAGGGGCGGGCGAAGACGTTCCGCGCGGGCGCGGTGCTGGCCGGCGCTGCGGTGATGGCCCTCATCCACGTCGTGGGCTCGCCCTACCTCTGGTGGCAGACCATGGAGCAGTACTCCCAGGCGGACGCGCTCATGGGCCGCGTGCAGGCGCGCTACGAGGAGGCGTTCGATCAGACGAAGCTCTCCAATCAGCGCGTGGTGGTGCTCAACGCCCCCAACGGCATCATCGGCATCTACGGCTCCGTGCGCTGGTGGTCCTCGGGCAATCCGCTTCCGAAGGCCTGGTGGGTGCTGTCCTATTCGCTCTACGAGCAGAAGGTGACGCGCACCGGCCCGAACTCAGTGGAGCTGGAGCTCACCAAGGGCGGCCACTTCCTGGACTCCGTGGAGGAGCGCATCCACCGCGCCGCGCGCCACCCGGTGCACAAGGGCGACGAGTTCGACATGAAGGGCATGATGGTGAAGATTGAGGAGGCGGACGCGGAAGGACCCACGCGCATCTCCTACACCTTCGATGTGCCGCTCGAGGACCCGTCGCTGAAGCTGGTCCAGTGGCAGAACAAGAAGGTGGTGCCCTGGGTGCCGCCGGCCGTGGGTGGACCGTCGTCGTCCCTCAACGTCCGCGTCGTCCAGTAGGGCAGGGCAGCAGCAGGTGGCGCGGGGGACTGCTCCCCCGCGCCCGGGCTTTCTTCAGCCCACCATCCGAACCACGGCCAGCGTGATTCCGTAGACGATGACGGACACCAGCGCGGCCGCGGGGATGGTGAACACCCACGCCCAGATGATGCGGCCGGCGGTGCCCCACTTCACGGCGCGCCAGCCGCGCGTGGAACCCACGCCGACGATGGCGCCGGTGATGGTGTGCGTGGTGGAGACGGGGATGCCCAGCTCCGCCAGCGCGATGATGGTGACGCCGCCGCCCGTCTCCGCGCTGAAGCCGCCAATGGGCGCCAGCTTCGTGAGGCTGTGGCCCATGGTGCGGATGATGCGCCAGCCGCCGAAGAACGTGCCCATCGCGATGGCGGCGTGGCAGGAGATGATCATCCACCAGTCGATGTGGAACGGGCGGTCGCGCCAGATGGTGCCGAAGAGCACCACCGCGATGATGCCCATGACCTTCTGCGCGTCGTTGGTGCCGTGGCTGAAGGAGAAGATGGCGGACGACACCAGCTGCAGCCGGCGGAACCAGGTGTCCACGCGCAGCGGCGTCTGACGGTGCACCGCCCAGGTGCTGGCCAGCATCATCCCGATGCCCAGCGTCATGCCGATGAGTGGCGACAGCACGATGAAGGCCGCGATGCGCGCGATGCCGCTGCCCACCAGGCCCTCGAAGCCCAGCACGGGCAGGGTGGCGCCAATCATCCCGCCCGCCAGCGCGTGCGACGACGAGGAGGGCAACCCCCACCACCAGGTGAGCAGGTTCCAGACGATGGCGCCCATCAGCGACGAGAAGATGACCATCAGCACCGCGGTGGGGCCGGCGGCGCGGAGCATCTCGAAGTTGATGATGCCCTTGCCCATGGTGTTGGCCACGTGCACGCCGCCCGCGAAGGCCGCGATGAAGTTGAAGAACGCGGCCCAGGCGACAGCCAGGTTCGGCGACAGCACGCGCGTGGACACCACGGTGGCGATGGAGTTCGCCGCGTCGTGGAAGCCGTTGATGAAGTCGAAGACGAGCGCGACGATGACGATGGCGACGACCGCTGCGAGCAGCATCTCAGCTGTGCTCCAGCACGACGCCCTCGATGACGTTGGCCACGCCCTGGCACTTGTCCGTGGCCGTCTCGATGAGGTCGTAGATCTCCTTCCACTTGATGATGGTCAGGGTGTCCACGCCGCTCTTGAACAGCCGGCCCATGCCCGCGCGCAGGACCTCATCCGCCTGGGACTCCAGGTGTTTGATCTCCTTGCAGCCCGCGAGGATCTGCTCCGGCTTCTTGATGAGCCGCAGCGCCGCGACGACCTCCTGCACCTTCAGCGTGGAGAGCACCAGCAGCCGCGCCAGCTCCGTGGCATCCGCCCGGGTGGATTCAATCTCGTAGTACAGCAGGCGAGCCGCCGCCGCGTTGGTCAGGTCCAGCACGTCGTCGATGCGAGACAAGAGCGTGTGGATCTGCCCCCGGTCGAACGGGGTGATGAACTGCTGGTGGAGCCGGTTGAAGGCCGTGTGGGTGACCTCGTCGCCCTTGTGCTCCACGTCCTTGAGGGCCTGGACGCGCTTGGGCACGTCCCGGAAGTCGCCCAGGAGTTCGTGTAGGAGCTTTGCTCCCTCGACAGTTCTGGCGCATTGCGCGTCGAAGTCGTCGAAGAACTCGTCCGACTTCGGCATCAGCTTTTCGAGCATGGGGATCTCCCTCGGCGCCTGGAGGGACAGGAGCTGTCAGCCGCGGGAGGGTGGTGGCGCCTCTTTGGGGTGACACTCCCGTGACGCGGGAGTGACTACCCTACCTGGAGAGATTCGCCAGTGTTCCGTGTGAAAACGCACGGATTCCGAGGGGTTGCGCTTGACGCAGGCCGCCGCTCAGACGACGCGGTTGCGCAGCTCCTCGAAGAAACCCACCCACAGCTGCCACATCTCCTCGGCACCGCGGGTGATGGTGGCCAGCTCCTCGTCCGTGTACGCGAGGCCCATGGTGTGGCCGGCCGTCTCCACGTGGTCCGGCTCCTGCTTCACGTGGATGTCCACCCAGGGCAGGGACTTGAGGCCCGTGGTGCGGCGCACCAGCTTGCCCAGCTTGGCCACCATGGTGAGATCCGCCACCTCCGTGCCGTAGAGGAAGCCCAGGCCGGTGAGGTGGCTGTCCGTGGAGCGCTGGTAACCGTCGATGAGCCGGCGCGTCGCGGGCGTCATGTCCGCCTCGGACACGCCCGCCTGGGTGAAGCCCGCGTCCGTCATCGTCTGGATGAAGAAGCGCTCGTGGGCGCGCGCCGGGTCTCCCTCGCCCACCTCCTGGTTGAGGATGTGCGTCACCGCCGTCTTCATCTCCATCTGCGGGCAGACGGCGATCAGCTTGCCCAGGAAGGTGGGGAAATAGTGCAGGGGGTGCCACCACTGACCCAGCACCAGCTCCGCCTGATCGCGGCTGAAGGCCTTCTCATCCACCACTTCGAAGAACCGGTGCTTGATCAGCTGTTCACGGTGGGGATTCTTCGCCAGTGCCGCCTCGATGGTCTGGTTCCGCATTGCCGCCTCCAGGGTGGTCCAAAAGGGCTGGGTCGGCGTTTATCACAAAGCAGGACTGTGATTCTTGGAAATGTGGAAAGACAAGTACAACGTGACTACGTGGTTTACCGCCAGTGTGGAACGTAC
The DNA here is from genome assembly GCF_003668955.1 of Corallococcus sp. AB038B. Classification (NCBI taxonomy): domain Bacteria; kingdom Pseudomonadati; phylum Myxococcota; class Myxococcia; order Myxococcales; family Myxococcaceae; genus Corallococcus; species Corallococcus sp. AB038B. The sequence continues at coordinate 638,981 of NZ_RAWO01000002.1, forward strand.
AGGCGGACAAGGGCGGGCTGTTCGGGGTGGGGAATGCAGCCTACAGTTGGAAAAGCGGCATTTTTTCCCCGGCCCACTTGTCTCGGAAGCCCATGACCCTGTTCCGGCACCCTGAAGATCGCATCCCGGTCCTGATGTTCCTTGGCGTGTTCGCGCTCGACGTGACGGTGTTCCTCACGGCCCAGAGCTGGTGGATCCCGGTGCTGTGGTTCGGGCTGGGCATCATCCCCAAGGGATGGATCTGCTCGTGGAACCACCACCACCAGCACCTGTCCTTCTTCAAGCACGCGCTGCCCAACCGCCTGTTGGAGATCGTCTTCGGCTTCCAGACGGGCGTGACGTCGCAGGCGTGGTTCCTCCACCACGTGCTGGGCCACCACAAGAACTACCTGGACCAGACGCAGGACGAGTCGCGCTGGAAGCGGGATGACGGCTCGACGATGGGCGAGGTGGAGTACTCGCTGAGCACGGCGCTGACCGCGTACTCGCGCGCGTTCCACGTGGGGAAGAAGCATCACCCCAAGGCGCTGCGCGTGTTCGTGTGGATGGCCGCGCTCCAGGTGGTGCTGCTGGCGGGCCTGTTCTGGGTGAACCCCTACAACGCGCTCTTCGTGTTCCTGTTGCCCATGATGGCGTCGCTCTACGTGACGACCTGGGCCACGTACTTCCACCACGTGGGCCTGGAGACGGCCAACCACTCGGAGGCCTCGTACAACATCCTCCACAAGGGCTACAACCTGATGACGGGCAACCTGGGCTACCACACCGCGCATCACACGCGGCACGGTCTGCACTGGTCCAAGCTGCCGGAGCTGCACGCGCAGCTGGCGCAGGAGATCCCCGCGAACCTGTACCGCCAGCCGGGCATCCCGTTCGTCTGGAGCGGCTCTGAAGCGAAGCTCGTGCTGAGCGAGCACGAGGTTGCCGCGCTCTCCGGCCGGCCCGTGGAAGGCAGTGGGGAGAAGCTGGCCGCCTAGCGGTCCCGCTGTCCCCGTTGGAAGCTCCCCGCCGGAAGTGCTCCTTCCGGCGGAGGGTGCCGCGGTCCGCTACTTCGGCTGCTGCTGCGGCTCCGTCGTGCGGTTCGCCGCGATGTTGATGACGTTGAGGAGCAGGTCCTTCACGCGGCGGGGCTTGTTGCCGCCGTTGTCCTCGATGATCTTGTCGATGTCGTCATCCTGCCGGTGGTACTCGGGGATGAGGTCGCCGCCGCCATTGGGGTTGGACAGGCCCTCGAAGAGGAAGAGCACGTCCTCGCCCTTGCGCCCGAAGGACGCGCCGTCCTGCCGGTCGCGGTAGACGTTGATGTCGCGGTTGATGCGGTCGAACGGATCCGCCAGCTGCTGGTTCGCCTGGTCCACCACGTCACGGAAGTAGTTGGGCTGGCCCTTGGTGTTGGTGTCCACCACGGACAGGCGCTGATCATCCCAGCGGCCCACCATGTCCGTGTTGATGACGCCGGCGATGTTCTTCAGCTCCAGGCCGGGGATGGGGTGGTCCACGAAGTACTGCGAGCCCACCAGGCCCTTCTCCTCCGCGCCCGTCCAGATGAAGAGCACGGAGCGGTCCAGCTTGCCGTTCTTCGCGGCCTCCGCCAGCTCCGGCACCGCCGCCATCAGCACCGCGCTGCCGGACGCGTTGTCGTCCGCGCCGTTGTAAGCGTTGCCCTTGCGGTCCACGCCCACGTGGTCCAGGTGGGCCATCACCACGATGACCTCGTCCTTGTGGGGGCCGGTGCCGGGCAGCATGGCCATGGTGTTGACGGCCTGTCCCGTGGCGGCGGCCACCTGCTTGAGCTCCTCCACGCTGCGCTGCTTGCCCGCGCGCGCCGGCACCACCGACTGGCCCGCCGCCTTCATCGTCTGCTCGTACTGCTGGTTGAGCTTCTTCAGCGTGTCCTTGGGCATCTTCTCGTCCAGGTAGAAGCCCTCCTGGAACATCGTGTGGCCGAACTGCTTGTGCTCGGCATGCCCTGCGTGCGCCGCGCCCGCCGTCTCGCCCGCCTTGTCCGCGCCCAGCCACGAGTAGACGTTGAACTTCTGCTGGAAGGGGTTCTCCGGGTTGTTGATGTTGGGCCCCACGAGCCCGTACTTCTCCGCGTGGGCCTGCACGTAGACGGAAGCGGCATCCAGGCCCGCGGAGGGGCTGTCACGTCCCTGCAGCGCGTCCGAGGCCAGGTACTCGATGTGCGTCATCGGATCCGAGTCGACCGAAACGGGCGGCTCGGTGGGCGCCTCCGGAGGCACGGGCGTCGTCGGCGCGGGCGTCGGGGTGGTGGGCGCGGGCAGTCCCAGAATCGGAGGCGGCGCGGGCAGCCGCGGCAGCTGGCCGGGCGCGGGGCGCGTGCTGCCGGAGGACTCGAAGCCGTCCTTGAACGCGAGGGGGCGGTTCCGGGACTTCGCCTCATTCGTCCGGGCGTCCTGCGAGGACAGCCGCGAGACGGAGGTGAGGGGACGCGAGCTGTCGTTGATCTTCGAGGCCATGTTGGGGAGTCCGGGGGAGGAACCGCGCTCCCCAGATTATCCGCCGAACCCCCTGGGGAGTTGTGCGCCACGGCAAAGTTCCGCCCGCGTCCGGTTCATCCCCTGAATCCCCGTTTCAGGACGTCGCCCGCGAGTGGGTGCTCCTGACGCTCCGTGTGAGACCCGGCTTGCTACAAAACCGCATGTTTCATGTGACATTTGGCGCTACTCCGTTTTCTCAATCAATGAATGACACGAGTGAAACAGACGGACTCCAGGTGTTGGCGTGCCGGGTGCAGTGGGGCAGCGGGCAGTACACCCCACACCATGAGGTAACGGATGCATCTGAAGATCACGGGTTCCCTGCTGGCTTCCATGCTGCTGAGCATCACGGGTTGCGCGGGCGGTGCCGATGAAGGCCAGGCCTCCGGTTCCCTGAACGCGCAGGAAGCCGCGGCGTCCCAGTGCGTGAAGAAGTTCGAAGGCATCACCAGCTGCGCGCTGGGCCGCGCGAAGGTGGATGCCGTCGCTGACGGGCTGGCGGTGTCCAACCTCACGACCCAGAAGGACGGCGTCTCCAGCAGCTTCACGCAGGCCGTGAAGTGGGAGCAGCGCGTGGCGACGCGTCTGGGGGCGCAGGGTGGCTACCAGCTGTCCGCGCGCGATGGCGACCAGGTCGTCAGCACGCTGAAGGTGACGCCGGGCCGCGAGGCGAACACGGTCAACATCCTGCCCACGTTCACGGGCTCGCCGGGCGGCTCCGCGTACCGGATGAACATCTACCGGGGCGGCGTGCTCCAGGGCTCCAGCCCCCAGCCGGCCGGGCTGATGATCACCTTCACCAACTGGCGGGACTTCCTCCGCTGGGCGGAGATGAACCACCACTTCCTGAACGACTTCGACATCGACGGGCTGTCCACCGGCTCCGCGGAGACGAACGTGGGCGCGTGCGTGTGGCGCCTGGACTCGGAGAAGAACACCTTCACCGTGGACATCAACGGCAAGTCCGTCACCGGTGACTCGGTGGAGTTCATCGAGACCGTCGCGGATGGCGCGTACCCGTACCGTCACTTCACGGGCATCGACACGAACGCCATCGCTGGCGAGTACACCATCCGCTCCGAGTCCATCACCCAGCCCACGGGCCTGAAGTAGCGCGAACCCGCGGTCCAAGCGCCGGACGGGAACACGGCCCCGTCCGGCGTAGCGCCTAGCGTCTTCCGGAGACGGAGGACGTGGGCGTCGCCATGTTCCGGCCGCTGCCGCCCACGCCCGACGCAGGGCTCATCGTGGGCGTGCGCGCGGCCTCCAGCGGGGCCTTGCGGGCCGGCGCGAAGGAGGCGGGGACTTCGTTGGCGTAGAGCAGCTTGTAGGCGCTGTAGCTGCTGAGCACGCGCTTCACGTAGTCGCGGGTCTCGTCGAAGGCGATGTGCTCCACCCACTCGTCCAGCTCCGCCTGGGGCAGGGCCTTGCGCCAGCGCTCCACCGCATTGGGGCCCGCGTTGTAGGCGGCCACCGCGTAGGCGGGGTTGCCGTCGAAGTGCTTGAGCAGCGAGCCCAGGTACGCCGCCCCCAGCCGGATGTTCGGCGCGGGCTGGAGCAGCGACGACATCTCGAACGATGCCAGCTTGAGCGAGTCCGCCACCGCCTGCGCCGTCGTGGGCATGAGCTGCGCGAGCCCCAGCGCGCCGGTGGACGAGCGCGCGCGCGGGTTGAACCGGCTCTCCTCTCGGATGAGGCCCTGCAGGAGGTCGGGGTCCACGCGAGCGGCCTTCGAATAGCTCTGGATGAGCGACCGGAACGCGAGCGGCCACGTGGCCTCCCACACCGGACGGGACGCGGCGCTGAGCGGCCCGGCGGCCTCCTGGCGCAGCGTCACGCGGGCCACCTGCCGCGTGGCCCGGCCCCGGCCGGTGCGGCGCATGGTCTGGTAGAGCAGCCGCGCGGGCGCTTCCGCCAGGCCGCGCGTGTCCACCGCGAGCAGCTCCTCCACCACGCCCGGCTGTCCCAGGCGCAGAAGCTCCACGCCCGCCGCGAAGCGCGCATCCTTCTGGAGTGGGCCCGGGGGCAGGGGCCAGACCTCGTCGTTGGCCGGCGCGGCGGTGTTCAAGGTCTTCGCCACGGCCGGCTGCGCGGCGGTTTCCGTCAACCGCGCCAGCCGCTCCGGCGCGTGCTGCGCCAGCCGCGTGCGGGACAGCAGGCCGTACCAGGCCGTGGGCCGCTCGGTGGCGATGAGCTCGTAGCGCGCGAGCGCCGGGTCCAGCGCGCCAGCGTTCTCCTGGACTCGAGCCTGCCAGTAGCGTGCGCGCCAGAGGGCGTCGTCGGTGCGCGCGGCTTCCGGCAGCTGCTCCACTGACATCAGCGACGCCAGGCCCTGCTGCGTCTCGCCCTTGCGCTGGTGCAGCCAGAAGGCGCGGAAGAGGGCCTCGGCGGCGAAGTTGCCGGCGGGGTAGCGCTTCGCGAGCGCCTCGTAGTTCTCCAGCGCTTCGTCCGCGCGGCCCAGGCGCTGCTGCGTCCAGGCCTCGAAGAACAGCGCGTCGTCCGCGTAGCCGTGCTCCGGGTAGTCGCGCGCCAGCGTGGCGTACGTGTCCACCGCCGCTTCCGGCTGCACCACGGACTGCGAATAGGCGAGCAGGTAGAGCGCCTGCGGCCGCTGCTCCGGCGACTGGCACTCGCGCGCCACCGGCTCCAGCACCTGGATGGCGCGGCGGTGCTGACGCTCCTTTCGCAGCGCGCGGCCCAGGGTGAGCTGGGCGCGGCAGGCCAGCTCGTCAGGAAGCTCCGTGCGAGGCCCCGAGCGGGCCAGCATGTTCATGGCCGGGACGTTCTGGTGCAGCTCCACCAGCGCCTCCGCGCGGCGCACGCGCCACTTCATGGGCAGGGGCAGGTCGCGCAGCAGCGCCTTCGCGCGGTCCGCCTCCGGCGACAGGGGCGCGGTGGCCCAGACCTCCAGCAGCGCGCGGTGCTCGGCGTTGTACTGCCCCGCCGCGCGTGCCGAGTCGCAGTACGCGAGCAGCGCCTTCATCCGCAGCGCGTCCGGCCCGCGAGCCTGCCGGCTGTCGATGAACTCCTGGAGCGCGGCCAGCGCCTCGGGGATCTTCAGCTGGCGCTTGAGCACGCGCGCCATGGTGAAGCGGGCCTCCGGGTAGAGCGGGGAGCCCGGGCTCACCAGGCCATACTGCTCCGCCGCGCGCAGCGGCTTGCGCAGCCGTTCATGCGACTGCGCGGCCTTCATCAGGCAGTGGTCGCGCAGTGGAACGTAGTCCTCCGCGAGCGCGGTGAACTCCGCGGCGGCGGTCGTGAAGTCGCGCGCGAGGAACGCGCTCTGCGCCTGGAGGAAGCGGCCGGGGAGGGAAGGGGGAGACTCCGTCGCGAGCAGCGCCCGCGCGGACTTGTACCGGCCGCGGTCGAACTCCGCCTTCGCCTTCGCCAGCAGGCCTTCCGCGAAGTAGGTCGAAAGCCGCTCCGGCCCGAAGGCCTCCGCCGTCACCTCGTCCTGCGAGGGCTGCGCCGTCGGCGTGTCGAGCAGGGCCTCCAGCTTCTCCTCCGACATCACGTCGCCGGAGTCGTCCTCGTCGGGCGCCTGTGCCCACGCGGTGCCCGGGGCCCACAGGCCCGCGCACGCAAGCAAGACCGCTGCTGTTCCTCGAAGTCCGTCCATGCCAGCCCTCGTTCGTCCGCCAGGGACCCCGATGGATTGGCACTGCCCGTCAGCTTGGAACCTGCCCGCCTGTCCGCTTGGCAAGCGCGCGTTGGCTTTCGTGCATCCGCCCCCAGGCACACATACGGAGCCCTGCACGAAAGCCAACGGCCCGCGGACCCTGCGTCTGGCGCCTGGGGTGCTACATACCCAGGGCGCGTGACTGCTGTCAGGGCGCGGCGTTCAGCACCGAGAGGTCGCTCGGCATGCGGGGCGCCACCTCGTAGGTCGTCTCATACTGCGCGGCCAGCCCCACCACGGCGATGCGCTGTCCCACGGTGAGGGCCTGGAGCGAGGCCTTGTCGAAGCCGGCGGAGACGTGGACGAACATCTGCACCTCGCCGGTGCCGTCGTCGATGTAGAGCTTGTAGCCGTACGGCGAGTCGTCCTGGAACGCCTGGGTGATGGCGCCGCTCACGCGGATGAGCTGGCCCTCCACGGACTCGTTCACGCCGCCGGTCGTCACTTCCTTGGGCGACACCTGCTCCGTGCCCGATTTCAGGTCCACGTCCTCGGGCACGCTCTTGAGGATGCGCAGCATGTTCTGCTCGTCCAGCGTGCCGGAGACGCGCACGCGGGCCCCCAGCCCGAAGGACAACTTCTCCTCCAGCTTGACGTAGATGCCGCCGGTGTCGTCCTGGATGGCGAAGCCCTCATCGCCCAGGGCGGAGGAGAACGTGCCGGGCGCCACGGTCACCGCGCCCTCCACCACCACCTCCGAACCGTTGGAGCGCGAGCGCGCATCCTCGATGGAGAGCACCGGGTGGCAGCCGGCGAGCGCGAGCACGAACGCGCCTAGCAGCGTCACGGCGCTCCGGCGCGAAAGGGAAGGGGAGGAAGAGAAGGGGGTGGAGTTCATGGCCGCCTTCTATCACCCAGCGACCACGAATGGCCTGTATTTCTGATTGTTCTGGAATTTACCCGAGAAGGGACTTGCGTCTGCCTTTGTGTCACGCAGCCCCCGCCGGAGTGTAGACAGGTGATACATGAGGAAAACCGATGTGAAGCATTGGCTCCTCTTGCGGTCGGCCGGCCTGTAGCTTTACCGTGCGCGTGCTTCCTCCCCCCGGACATCCATGGCCACTCCGAGTCTCCCGTCGTCGAGTGTCGCGCTTGAATCAAGACCCCCTCTGGCCCGCGTCTGGTGGCTCGCGCTGCGGCCCAAGACGCTGACCGCCTCCGTCGCCCCCACGCTGCTGGGCTGGGCGTTCGCGAACGCGGAGGGCCACTGGCGGCTCGCGCCGGCGCTGACGTTCCTGGTGGGCTTCGTGCTCATGCAGATCGTCAGCAACCTGGTGAACGACTACGCGGACTTCGAACGGGGCGCGGACACCGAGGCGCGCCTGGGGCCCGCGCGCGTCACGCAGAAGGGCTGGCTCACGGCGCGCGAGGTGGCGACGGCCGCGGCGCTGGCGTTCACCGGATCCTCGCTCGCGCTGCTGCTGCTGACCCAGGCGGAGGGCTGGCCGGTGTTCGCGGGCGGCGCCTTCTGCCTGGCGGGCGCGGTCTTCTACTCCGCGGGCCCCGTGCCCCTGGGGTACCTGGGCCTGGGGGACGTGCTGGTGCTGATCATCTTCGGGCTGCTGGGGGTGAGCGGCAGCTATGTCGTGCTCACGCACCACGTCACGCCGGCCGTGCTGGTGGCGGGGCTGTCCATGGGGCTCTTCTCCGCGGGCATCCTCGCGGTGAACAACCTGCGCGACCGCAAGACGGACGTGACCGCCGGCAAGCGCACGCTGGTGGTGCGCTTCGGCCAGCGCTTCGGGCAGTGGGAATACACGCTGGCGGTAGGGGGCGCGTTCGTGCTCCCAGTGATTGCCTGGGCGGTGCTGCCGGAGCACCGCTGGGCCTGGCTCCTCACCCTGGTCGCCGTGCCACTCGCGGTGCGGCAGATCCGCGCCATCTGGCGCGAGGACGGCAGCGCGCTCAACCCACACCTGGGGAAGACTGCCGCGCTCGGGCTGGTGTTCGCGCTGCTCCTGTCCGCGGGCCTGAGCCTCTGATCCGGCGCGCGGGCGCGTGCTTCCCTCTGTGCGATCTGAAGTCCACGAATTGCGCGGACTCTCATAATGTGGTCAGTTTGAACCGATGAGGTGTTCTCCTCCCAACCCTTACCGAGCCTCACCGTCTCCGCGTTGCGGAGCGCTGGCGGCGTCGGGAAGGGTGGGTCGCGTGGGCCCGCGCGTGAGGACACCTGCTCCTTTTCCTCCCCCTGACTCCCCCCGGCCTCGTCTTCCATGAATCGCTCAATCCTGTTGAAGAGCGCGTGGTGCGCCCTGCTGGTGCCCCTGCTGTCCTGCAACCTCCTCAAGGTCACTGATGACGAGGGGTCCACCACGGGCCGCGGTGCCAAGCGGTTCGACCCGTACCAGGGCCTCAACTCCGGCGCGATCCGGCTGAGCCTCCAGTACATCAACGGCTGCGCCTTCCTGCCCAACGGGCAGATGGTGGCGAAGAACGGCGTGACCCCGGGGTATCCGGACACGTGCGTCACGCCGCTCGCGCAGAACCCGCTGACGCTGTCGCCTCCCACGGGGACGCTGCAGATCCTGTCGGACACCCAGTACTTCCTGAACCAGTTCTCCGTGTCGGAGACCGTGGTCAACCAGCACAACAACCCCAACGACCAGACGGCCGCGCTGGCGTGGATCAAGAACCAGTCCGTCTTCTCGGGGCTGGACTGGACCAACGTCAACCAGGGCCCGGACGAGTGGAGCTTCTACAGCCTCGCGGGCGCGGTGGAGGACTGCTGGACCCGCGAGGTGCAGTTCGGCAACGCGAACTGGCAGAAGGTGAAGGACGACACCATCACCGTGGAGGTGCTGGACGAGACGGGCACCCCGCGCGCGAGCCAGACGTACCTGCGCTCGGAGCTGCTGGCCTCCTCGCCCTACGCCGGCCACAGCCGCTTCTCCTGGCGGTCGGAGAACCTGAAGCCGCCGCGCTTCCCCGGCGACAAGGACCCGGGCACGGTGACGGGCTTCGCGGGCGGTCTGGACCAGAGCGCCATCACCCGCACCATCGCGCGCGTGGACTGGGTGGGCAGCACCAACCCCTTCAAGGTGCTGCGCGTGCCGCGCCTGTCCGGTCCCGGCGCGCTCAAGGCCACCTGGAGCCAGCTGCCGGACAAGCCGTTCTTCTTCCCCGTCACGTACGTCATCCCGGATGATCGCCCGTCCACCTGCACCGACGACGCCGGCAACCCGGTGCAGTGCAACCCGGGCCTGGACTCGCGGCTGGTGTTCTCGCCCCCGAAGGAGGGCAGCTTCTACAAGCCCGGCGAGGACGTGAGCGTCTACGTGGACCTGCGCGACAGCGCGGGTGCCCACCTGCACTCGCGCGACCTGTTGCCCAGCGCGCGGGAGATCATCAGCGGCCAGTCCAACGGCCTCGTGACGTTCGTCCCCGGCGTCATCGCGGCCGTCACGGAGAACGACTCCATCTCCAACGTGGCCATCGCGGGCCCCCTCCAGGATCTCCAGGTCCTGGGCAACCCCAGCGACAAGCCCCAGTTCTTCGCCAAGCCGTTCCCGTTCGCGACGCTGGATGACGCCACGCTCACGGGGCTGACGCCGGGCCTCATCGACTACAAGTGGCCCACCCGCCAGACGTTCTCGCTGCCCGCGAACGCGAAGCCGGGCACCTACGTGGCGCTGGTGAAGTTCAACCGTGGAGCCATGGGCGAGCGCGTCGCGAAGCTGAACCCCTTCTTCTTCCAGGTGGGCCAGGACGAGTCGACGACGTACCCGGGCAACGTGGGCAACTGCCAGATCTGCCACCGCGGCGTGCTGTCGCTGGACAACCTGCGCCACGGCCTGTCGGTGGACCACATCGAGAGCTGCAAGGTCTGCCACCACTACGACACGGACACGGTGGGCCGCACGCAGGAGATGGTGCACCGCATCCACATGAACTCGCCCAGCTACCCGGCGAACCGCGCGGACTGCACCGTGTGCCACCTGACGCGCAAGAGCACGGAGCGGCCCAGCCTGGCGCTGTGCGGCTCGTGCCACATCTCCCAGCACGGGGACGAGTTCTTCCAGATCGCATTCAACCAGCGCGGCACGCCCAGCAAGTTCGGCAACTGCGCGCAGACCTGCCACGGCGGCGATCAGCTTCCCGCCAGCCACATCCTCCCCGCGAAGTAGGGGAAGCAACCCGCCATGCACAGAGCTCTCTTCGTCGGAACGCTCCTCGGCGCGGCCCTGCTGAACGCCGGCTGCCAGGAATCCACCAACCCCGCGGTGTCCACCTTCACGCCGCGCCCCACGTATGAAAACCGCGAGCCGGAGGGCCTCACCTCCCGGCTGAACGGCTTCACCGTGGATCCGGAGGCCTACTTCATTAACCTGGCCTCCTGCGCGCCGGTGCCCGAGCAGTGCCAGCTGCCGCCGCTGTACGCGGAGTTCAGCCCGCTGCTGCAGCGCGCGCTGGTGCGCAACGCGCCCATCACCCTGCAGGACACGCAGCCGGACCCCGCCACGGGCCAGCCGCCCGCGCCGGATGTGATCACGCCCTCGGTGTCGGAAGCGAACGGCATCTGGACCCGGGACAAGGTGCCCACCCGCCGGGGCGCGCCGTTCCTCGTGCTGTCGCTGGGGGGACAGGCCACGCTGGCCAACAACGCCGTGATGCCGCTGCCGCCGCCGATGTTGACGCTGCAACCCGTGCCGGAGGGCAACTACGTGCCCACGGTGACGGTGCGGCCGGTGGTGCCCGCGCACAGCGCCTGCGTGGGCCTGGAGGCCCTGCAGATGAGCGACAAGGGCATCCTGGAGGCGGTCGCGAAGTACCTGACCGCCGAGGGCACGCCCACCACGGTGCAGGATCTGCTCAACCCGGCCCGCTTCGGCGGCGTGACGGTGTTCTGGCTGTACCGGCCAGGCTTCCCCGTGTTCCGCGTGCCGGCGGCGAACACTTCCGTGGTTGCCACGGTGAAGGATGTCTCGTCCGGGGTGGATGTCCCGTCCGGGCGCGTGCTGAACATCGAGTGGGCGCCCCCGGGTGCGCTGCCGCCGCCGCTGGCGCCGTTCCAGTCCACGCGCGGCTTCTTCATCCCGCCGGGGCCGCCGGCGCCCATCAGCTCGCTGGGCCTCGCCGCCGTCCTGCATCCTCCGTTGATGGGGCCGCCGCCCATGGTCACGTTTACGGCGAAGGACCTCACCACGAGCGACCCGGAAGGGCGCCCCTGGGTGTTCCAGGCGGCGGTAGCGCTTCCCGTGGTCCCGGGCGTGGTGTCGTTCGCCGGCCTCCAGCTGGCCAACAAGACGCCCTCGACGACGCCTTCGATTCCCCCGCCCAGCACCTGCTTGCCGGGCCAGTAGCTGCCTCACCCGTCCCAACACCGGCGCTCTGTCCACTCCTCCCCCGTGGAGCAGGCAGCAGCGCCATGTGTCGTCCCCGTTCATCCGGAGAAGCGTTCCCCATGATGAAGAAGATCCTGATCGCCATTGGTGCGTTGGTCGCCCTGGTCCTGATTGGCGCGGGTTCCGCCATGGGCGTGGCCACCCACAAGATCAACAAGACGTACGACTATGTCGCGCTGCCCAACATCACGCGGGACAGCTCTCCGGAGGGCATTGCCCGCGGTGAGCAGGTGTTCCGCGCGGTGTGTGGCGAGTGTCACGCGGGCGGAGGCAACACCAAGCCCGTGGGCGGCCGGATGTTCGACTTCCCGGCCGAACTGGGCACCTTCTACTCGGCGAACATCACCTCCGACATGGAGAAGGGCGTGGGCGCCTGGACGGACCAGGAGATCGCCCGCCTGGTGATCAACGGCATCGACAAGAACCACCACTTCCGCCCCATGCCCCCGTTCCCCAACATGGGTGACAAGGACATCGCGGCGGTCATCGGCTTCATGCGCTCCGGGCACCCGGACTTCGCGCCGGAGAAGCAGCAGCCGCCGCGCTCCGAGCTGACGCCCCCGGGCCGGATGGCGTTCGCGTTCGCCATGGGCATCAACGACAAGGGCCGCACGGAGCCGGTGCTCGTGCCCGCGAAGGCGGCGGACTCCGTGGAGTACGGCCGCTACCTGGCCTCCAGCGTCTACGACTGCACCTTCTGCCACTCGCCCGGCCTGGAGAGCAGCGCGGTGAAGATGCAGCACCCGGAGACGCTGCTGAGCGGCGGCTTCGAGTTCGACATGGTGCCGCTGGGCGGCGAGGGCAAGCTGCTGTCGCCCAACATCACCCCCAGCGAGACGGCCGGCATCGGCAAGTGGACGCTGGACGAGTTCAATCACGCCATGGTCACGGGCATCACGCCCGGGGGCTACATCCTGCGCGCGCCCATGCCCAAGTACCGCTACGCGGACGCCGTGGAGCTCTCCGCCCTCTACACCTTCCTGCGCTCCATGAAGCCCAACGACAAGGTCGTGCCGCCGCCCGCCGGTGGCCGCCCCAAGGCGGAGCCCTCCAGCGACCCGGAGAAGATGTTCAGCTCCCTGGGCTGCGCGACCTGCCACGCCCCCGGCAAGGCCTACGAGGCCAAGCTCCAGGGCGCCAAGGGCAAGGCCCCGGAGGAAGTGGCGAAGTGGATCCGCAACCCGGAGTCCTTCAAGCCCGGCACGCAGATGCCCACCTACGAGTCCCTCATCGACGAGAACAACGCCCTCGCGCTCGCCCGGTACGTCCTGGGCAAGACGGGCGGCACCGTGAGTGAAGGCACCACGCCCTGAGTTTGACATCGATGTGACAAAGGCCCCCGCGTAAGTGTCAACACGCGGGGGTCTGGTGAAACACCGTATTTCTTCCGAGTGAGTGTCATCACAGGACGGACCGGTTCAGATAAGCTTTCATGTGAAGTCGTTCCCCCACCCCGCGGAGCGTCATTCCATGAATGTTTCACCGGCCTCCCCCTCGGCTCACCGGTCGCAGCGTTCCCCGTCGCTTCACCTCCACGAGACAAAGGCTCCGGACACACAGGGTCCCATCCGGTTGGATGACGTGCTCTGGAATCCGGTCAACGCGGAGGAGGCGCTGGAGGGTCTGGAGAAGATCCTCGGCCGGCTGAACGCGCGGGATGACTCACGCGCCATCTTCCTGGACATCTACGCCATCGTCACTCGGAAGGTCGTCCACCTGCTGAGCCGCGATGACGCGGGCGGCTTCCTCGAACCCGAGTGGCTGTCGCACCTGACGGGCCGCTTCGCGGAGGAGGCGCTCATCGCGGTGCGCGACTCGCTGAAGAACCTGCCGCTGCCCACCGCGGCGTGGCGCTTCGCGACGCACTACCCGGCCCAGGGGCTCACGCAGCCGTACCAGGACGCGCTGCTGGGCGTGAGCGCGCACATCAACCACGACCTGGGAATGGTCGTCTACGACAACATCGCCCACCAGTCGCCGCCGGCGGATGCACGCCGGATGGCGCGCTACCGGCATGACTACTTCCACGTGAACGAGATCCTCCGCTCGTGCATCCCGGACTGCGTGGACCTGCTCGCGGAGCGCTACCGGTGCGCGTCCACGCGGCTGCTCTTGCGCGTGCCCTTCAGCCGCCCCGTGGTGGAGCGGACGGTGATGCGGATGCTCATCGTCTGGCGGCAGCGCGTCTGGGACAACGTCGTCGCGATGCTGGAGGCGCAGACGCCCGAGGAGCACCAGGCCGTCGTGGAGCGCGTCCGCACGACGTCCGGCCGCATCGCGCAGGCGCTGTGCGCGGACAAGGCGCTCTGGTGGACGGTGCGCGGCGAGTCGCCGCCGTTCAGCCTGGACCTGCCGCCGGAGGCGTGGCCCGGCGTGGTGCTGCCTCCGGATCCTGAGCCGGACGCGGACGTGAGCGCTGACCGCGCCGGCTAGCAAGCCGCATCAGGAGGGCGTGACTCCGGCCACGAGGTAGAAGCGCACCTGGCCGGAGTTGACGGCGTAGGCGACGTCCACGCCCAACAGGGGCAGCACGACGTTGTTGAGGTACAGCCGCAGGCCCCCGCCCACGCCCTGGGCCACGGTGACGGGGTTCTGGCCCGTGATCGTCTCCCGCAGGTAGTCGCGGATGACGCGTCCGTTGGCGTCGCGCAGGACTCCATCCTCGGGCACATCCCACCACGCGATGGCGCCCGTGTCGGAGAAGGCCACGCCCCGGAAGGCCAGCGACTTCACCTTGAAGAGGGGGAAGTGGTACTCGGCCGTGAAGGTGAGCCGGCTGTCGCCGCGGAACTGCCGGTACTGGAAGCCGCGCAGCGTGTTGCCGCCCATCACCAGCTCCTGTTGGAAGGGCAGGTGCCTGGCCAGCACCAGCTCCCCGCGGAGCACCAGGTTGTGCTCCGTGAAGAAGCGGACGCCGTGGCGGTAGAGGAGGCCGAACTTGCGGTAGTCGAACTCGCTCCACACGCCCGGGCCGGACACCTCGTAGGAGGCCTCCAGGTTGAGCCCCTCCGTCACCGCGTGCAGCGTCTGGCGCGAGTCCAGGCCCACCATGAGGCGCAGCGACGTGTCTCGCATGGCGGGGCCGGTGGAGAACGGCGGCACCGTCACCGGCATCTTCGGATCCGGAGTCTTCGCGTCGATGCTGGACAGGCGGTACTTCGCCGCCGCGCGCACGCGCTCGAAGAGGATGAAGCCCAGTTCGGAGCTGATGGACGCGGAGTTGAAGCGCGTGCGCCGGAGGATCTCCGGGTCATCCTCACTGGCGTCCATGCTGTACTCGTCCACGCGGTCGCTCTTCAGCTGTCCCTCCAGGCTGAACTTGAGCTGCGGCAGGCCGAAGAGGATCGGATCCAGGAAGCCCACGTACAGGCCGCTCTCGCCGGTGCTCACCTGCGCCGCGACGGCGAACTTCTTCGCGCGGCCACCCAGGTTGTTCTCCGCGTAGAGCAGCCCGCCGCCGGTGTTCGCGGAGGACAGCGCCACCGTGGGGGCCACCACCCACGACGCCTTGTCCTTCACGCGCAGCACCAGCCGCACGCGCCCGTCGGGCATCGGCTCGGTGCCGACACGGACCTCCTGGAAGAGGCCGGTGGCCAACAGGCGCCGCTCCACCTTCTCCAGTTCCGCGCTGTCCACCGTGTCGCCCACGCCCACCTGTCCGAACGAGCGCACCGTCCCGGACGTCGTCTTGTTCGCGCCCTCCACCGTCACCTCTCCGACCTCGGAGCGGTCGATGGGGGACACGGGCGTGTCCTCGTCGGCGTGGGCCATGGAGGCCCCCAGGCCCATCAGGGCCACGGCGAGGACGGACAGGTGGCGTCGGAAGCAGGAGAGAGGCACGCACTGCTCATACTCCACGGGCCGCGGGAGCTGGTTGTTTCGGAGCGTGTCCGCCAGCGCGGGCGCGCGATGTTCAACGTTCGGCATCCGGAGCGACCCGAGGGTGGCCACCCGTGCGACCTGGAGAACAGTGGCACCCGGACGAGCGCCCAGGAGATGGACGGATTATGCTCATAATGTGGGCGGGCATCCGTCCTGGAAGGACGTGGGCATGGCATCGACGGCAGAGGGCGGGCGCCAGGAGTTGTTCCTGGACGACCTGTCCGTGGGGCAGAAGTTCTTCAGTGACACGCACGCGCTGGACGCGGCGCAGATCATCGCCTTCGCGAGGGAGTTCGACCCGCAGGGCTTCCATCTGGACGACGCCGCGGCGAAGGACACGCTGTTCGAAGGGCTGGCGGCGAGCGGCTGGCACACGGCGGCGCTCACGATGAAGCTCAACGTCCAGAGCGGTCTGCCCTTCAAGGGCGGCATCGTGGGGGCGGGCGGCGACATCCGCTGGCCCCGGCCCACGCGCCCGGGGGACATCCTCCAGGTGGAGAGCGAGGTGCTGGAGATCATTCCCTCCCGCACGCGGCCGGACCGGGGCATCGCCACGGTGCGCAGTGAGACGCGCAACCAGAAGGGCGACGTGCTTCAGGTGCTCATCGCGAAGCTGGTGCTGCCCCGTCGCCCGGCGAGCGGGTGAGCGGGATGTGACGCTTTGCGTGAGCGCTGGCGGAGGTTACGGTGCGGCCCGCATCGGCCGTGGTCCCCGTCCCGCTCTCGAGGAGTCCCTTCGCATGTCCCGCGCCACCCCTGACTTCGACCTGGCCTCCGTGGACGTGGAGGGCTTCTACGCGGAGCTGAAGGCGCTGCGTGCCCAACTGGACGCGAACCTGGGTGAAGCGGACAAGGCGCACCTGCGGAAGATGGAGCTGTGGGGGAAGGTGGCTTCGGTGCTGGGCGTGGCCACGGCGTGGATTGCCCCCAATCCACTCTCCGCGGTGGCGCTGGGCCTGGGCCGCTCCACGCGCTGGCTGCTCATGCACCACGTGGGGCACCGGGGCTATGACCGCGTGCCGGGCATGCCCGCGTCGCGCACCAGCAAGGGCTTCGCGAAGGGGAACCGCCGGTTCGTGGACTGGCTGGACTGGATGCTGCCGGAGGCGTGGGTCTTCGAGCACAACGTGCTGCACCACTCGCACACCGGCGAGGACGCGGATCCGGACCTCCTGGAGCGCAACGCGGAGGGCACGCTGCGTGACACCGGCCGGCCGCTGGCCCTGCGCTACGTGCAACTGGCGCTGCTGGCCGTCACCTGGCGCGCGAGCTACTACGCGCCGGAGACGCTGGGCTCACTGCGCCGCAAGGGCCGGCGCGAGGGTGGGGCGCTGACGCGCGCGGAGCTGTGGGAGCTCTTCACGCGCTGCTACCTGCCGTACGCGACCGTCTTCTTCGGGCTGTATCCGGCGGCGTTCCTGCTGGTGTCGCCGTGGGCGGCGTTCAGCGTGTTCTGCAACTCCGTGCTGGCGGACGTCGTCACCAACCTGCACACGTTCTTCGTGGTGGGCCCCAACCACACCGGCGAGGACCTGTACCGCTTCGACTCCGCGCCCGCGAACAAGGGGGAGCGCATGGTGCAGCAGGTGGTGGGCAGCGCGAACTACCGCACGGGCGGCGACCTCAACGACTTCGCCCACCTGTGGCTGAACTACCAGATTGAGCACCACCTCTGGCCGGACCTGCCGATGCTGAAGTACCGCGAGGCGCAGCCGCACGTGCGCGCCCTCTGCGAGAAGTACGGCATCCCCTACGTGCAGGAGAGCGTCTGGACGCGCGCACGGAAGATGGTGGACATCGTCGTGGGCAAGGCGTCCATGAAGCGGCTGGTGAAGGCCGCGGCGCCTGAGATGTCGGCCGCGGACGCTCGCGCGGAGGCCTCCGCGGCCTGAGTTACGCGGGCGGCGCGCGGCGGCGGCGGGGCAGCGGGGCGAGCGCCACGGGTGTGGCCTCCGTGGCCGTGGTCTCCTGGCGCACGGCCTCCACGTTCACCACGCGTACACCGTCGGGTTGGACGGGCAGCCCCAGGGTGTCCACGAAGAGGCGGTAGCTCTCCTCCAGGCGGCGGTGCAGCGAGTTGAACGTCTGGTGCGCGGTGCCGGGCATGTCCTCGGTGTAGGTGAAGTACCAGCGCAGCTCGTCCAGGCGCCCGTAGAAGTGGTCCACCACCGCCTGCTCCTGCTCGGTCAGGTGGATGAGCTGGGCGAAGGCGCCGTCCGCGTAGCGCGAGGCCACGGTCTCCACCAACGGGTCGCGGCTGCGCAGGCGGGAGAAGAGGAGGAACATGTCCTCCCTGCGTGCGGCCAGCCGGCGCATGATTCCTGCTGCGTCGAGGGCGAGCAGGTTGCGCACGCGCGCGGTGGTTTCGTCGGCCTTCTTGCGGCGAGCCATGGTGCGACACAGCCTACCGTCAGTGGTACCCCTCCACGCCAGGGGCCGCCCGCTTCGTGAGGAGCCGGGCGGCCGGGCCCATGCCGGCCCCACGGCGATGCGGCGCGGCGGGAGAGCGGTTGTTACGGTGGGGCCACCATGGTGCTCAAGATCGTCCAGGCGGGGGAACCGGTGCTGCGCCAACGCGCGCGGGAGCTGACCCCGGAAGAAATCGGCAGCGAAGCGACGCGGCAGCTCATCCAACTGATGCGCGACACGATGCGGGATGCGCCCGGCGTGGGGCTCGCGGCACCCCAGGTGGGCGTGGGCCTGCGGCTGGTGGTCATCGAGGACCGCGCCGAGTACCAGGCGGGTGCGGCGCCCGCGGACCTGGCGCTGCGGGAGCGCTCGCCGGTGGCCTTCCACGTGCTGATCAACCCGAAGCTCGTCGTGGAGGACCCCACGCCAGTGGAGTTCCACGAGGGCTGCCTGAGCGTGAACGGCTTCGCGGCGCTGGTGGCCCGGGCGCGCGGCGTGCGGGTGGAGGCGCTGGATGAGAACGGGCAGCCGGTGTCGGTGTCCGCGCGCGGCTGGTACGCGCGCATCATCCAACACGAGCTGGATCACCTGGACGGCACGCTCTACGTGGACCGCATGGAGACGCGCAGCCTCACGACGCAGGAGAACCAGCGCCGGCACTGGCTGGGCAAGAGCACGGCCCAGGTGCGCACGGCGCTGGGGCTGCCAGAGCAGACCTCTTCCATCCCCCGAAAGGACCCGACATGAGCAGCAAGCTGTTCTCCCCCTTGAAGCTGCGGGACATCACCCTGCGCAACCGCGTGGTCGTCTCGCCCATGTGCCAGTACTCGAGCGAGGACGGCTTCGCGAACGAGTGGCACGTGGTGCACCTGGGCAGCCGCGCGGTGGGGGGCGCGGGCCTGGTGGTGACGGAGGCCACGGCGGTGGAGCCGGAGGGCCGCATCTCCCCGCAGGACCTGGGGCTGTGGCAGGACGCGCACGTGGAGCAACTGGCGCGCATCAACCGCTTCATGCACCAGAACGGCGCCGCGTCCGGCGTGCAGTTGGCGCACGCGGGCCGAAAGGCCTCCACGCCCCGTCCGTGGGACGCGGGCAAGCGCGTGGAGCCGGAGCATGGCGGCTGGCAGGTGCTGGGCCCCACGACGGAGGCGTTCGAGGAGGGCTACCCGGTGCCCACCGCGCTGGACGAGGCGGGCATCCAGCGCATCGTGAAGGCGTTCGCGGACGCGGCGGTGCGGGCGAAGGCCGCGGGGTTCCAGGTCATCGAGCTGCACGCGGCGCACGGCTACCTGCTGCACGAGTTCCTGTCGCCGCTGTCGAACAAGCGGACGGACAAGTACGGCGGCACGTTCGAGAACCGGACGCGCTTCGCGCTGGAGGTGACCCGCGCCGTGCGGGCGAAGTGGCCGGAGTCGCTGCCGCTCTTCATGCGCATCTCCTCCACGGACTGGGTGGAGGGCGGCTGGACGCCGGAGGATTCCGTGGCGCTGGCGCGGCTGGTGGCGAAGGAGGGCGTGGACCTGATGGATTGCTCGTCGGGCGGCGTGGTGCCGTACGCCAAGATTCCGGTGGGGCCGGGCTACCAGACGCAGCTTTCGGAGCAGGTGCGCAAGGAGACGGGCCTGCTCACGGGCGCGGTGGGGATGATCCGCTCCGCGTACCAGGCCGAGCACATCCTGGCCACGGGCCAGGCGGACGTCGTCTTCCTGGCGCGCGAGCTGTTGAGGGATCCGTACTGGCCGCTGCGCGCCGCGAAGGAGCTGCGTGCGGACGTGCTGTGGCCGCACCAGTACGAGCGCGCGAAGAACTGATCGGCGTAGGCTTCCGCGCATGCTGACCGAGGTGCAGGCGGGACCCTATACCGTGCGCGGCGTGTCCGTGGGCGGCGTGTACACGTCGCTCCTGGTGCCGGAGTTGGGGGTGCTGCTCGATGCGGGCATCCCCATCCGCTCCTTCGCCACCACGGACCGCATCTTCCTCAGCCACGGGCATGCGGACCATGCGAGCGCGTTGGGCTCGCTGCTGGGCATCCGTGCGCTCGTGGGGAAGGGGCCGCCGTTCGTCTACCTGCCCGCGGAGATTGAAGCGCCCGTGCAGGAGGCGCTCGCGGCCCTGGGGCGCCTGCACCGGATGAAGTCGGAGGTCCGCACCGTTCCCCTGCGCCCCGGCGACACCGTGAAGGTGCAGCAGGACCTGTGGGTTCGTGCCTTTCGCACGCACCACCCCGTGCCGTCGCTGGGCTACCAGTTCCTGCGCCGCGTCGCGAAGCTCAAGCCGGAGTTCCGCGAGCTGCCTCCGGCGGAGATTGGCCGCCGTCGTCAGGCCGGTGAGCCGCTGTTCGATGAAGTCGAGCGGTTGGAACTGGCCTACTGCACGGACACGCTCTCCAACGTGCTGGAGCGCCAGCCGTCGTTGTTCGACAGCCGCGTGCTCATCCTCGAATGCACGTTCATCGACGCGGAGCGCACCGTGCGCGACGCGCAGGAGCGGGCCCACATCCACCTGGAGGAGATCGCCTCCATGGCGGACCGCTTCCAGAATGAGGCCCTGGTCCTGATGCATTTCAGTCAGGCTTACAGCCCCGCGCAGGTCCACGCGACGCTCCAGGCCCGTCTGCCGGCGTCGCTGCTCGAACGCGTGCGAGTCTTTGCTCCTGACGCCGGCCGCTGGTTCGGTTGACCCGTGGCGCCGGCATGACCGGAGGCCGCCATGACGTCCGCATCCACCCGCCACGTCCTCATCGCCGGAGCAGGCATTGGAGGCCTCACGCTGGCCTGTGCGCTCCAGCGCGCGGGCCTTCGCGCCACGGTGTTCGAACGCGCAGACGCGCTGCGCCCGGTGGGCGCGGGCATCATCGTGCAGATGAACGCAGCGGTCGCCCTGCGCCGCATCGGCCTGTGTGACGCGGTGGTCGCGGAGGGCGAACGCGCCGAGCGGACCCTCATCCTCGATTCGACGGGCGCTCGTATCACCGCCATCGACGTGCGCTCGCTCCAGGAGGAACTGGATATCCCGATGGTGGCCGTGCACCGCGCGCGCCTCCAGGCCGTCCTTCGCGCCCACGCGGGCCCGGAGGAGGCCGTGCGGCTGGGTGTCAGCGTGACGGGCTTCCAGGACGACGGCACCCGCGTCACGGTGACGCTGTCCACTGGCGAGACCGTCACCGGCGACGTCCTGGTGGGCGCGGATGGACTGCGCTCCGCCGTGCGGACCGGCCTGCTGGGCGCGCAGCCCACGCGCTACTCCGGCTACACCAGTTGGCGCGGGGTCTGCCCGGGGGCGGACCTCGTGGAGGCGGGGCAGGTCACCGAAACGTGGGGACCCGGGGCCCGCTTCGGCATCGTGCCCATTGGCCATGGCGAGGTGTACTGGTTCGCCACGCTGAACGCGCCCGCGGGGGCGGAGGATGCGCCGGGACAGACGCTCGCCGTCCTTCAGGAGCGCTTCGCCGGATGGCACGCGCCCATCGCGAAGCTGCTCGCGGTGACGCCACCCGAGCGCGTCCTGCGCACGGACATCCACGACCGTCCGCCGGTGTCTCGCTGGAGTCGGGGCCGGGTGACGTTGCTGGGTGACGCCGCGCATCCGATGACACCGAACCTGGGGCAGGGGGGATGTCAGGCCATCGAGGACGGTGTGGTGCTGGGGGAATGTCTCGCGGCGCCGGGAAGCGTGGAAGACGCACTGCGTGCATACGAATCCCGCCGGGTGAAACGTGCCAACGCGCTGGTCGTGCGCTCACATCAGGTGGGACGTGTGGCCCAGTGGGAGAATGGAGCCGCGCGCTTTGTCCGTGATGCACTATTCCGGCGAGTCCCGCAGTCGGCCGCGAGACGCGAGCTATGGACGCTGGTCCAGGGCATGCGCTGAGACGTATCAAGGTCTGTAGAGTCTGTCTTTGCCAGGAGCGCGGCCTGCCCTGGCGGGGGGAACTCATGCAGACGAAGCCCACGCGGCTTGCCGCCCTTGTTCTTGTGTCAGCGGCTTCCTGTCAACGTGCTGAAACACCGGAAGCCGCCGCGCCATCATCCGCTCCCAACGTCGTCACCGGGACGCCGGATGCCGCGACCTCCGACGTCAACGCCCGCATCCAAAGCGTCCTCGGAGAACCCGCGAAGTACGAACAGGCCTTCGCGGCGTTCCAGAAGGCGGTGGCCGCGCATGACGCGAAAGCCGTCGCAGCCCTGGTGGCGTATCCCTTCACCGCGAACGTGGGCGGCAGGAAGGTGAAGCTGCCAGACGCCGCGGCGTTCGTGAGGCACTACGACGTCATCGTCACGCCGGCCATCGCCAACGTCATCACCCGGCAGCGCTACGCGGACCTCTTCGTCAACACTGACGGCGTGATGTTCGGCCAGGGCGAAGCGTGGCTCAACGGCATCTGCAAGGACGCCGGGTGCAAGGACTTCGACGTCCGCGTCATCGCCATCCAGTCCGCGAATTGATCAGGGCGGCTACCAGAACTTCCACCAGGGACGCTTGGGCGCCGCGGGTGTAGCGACGGGGGGGGAGACGGAAGGCTCGGGCGTCAACCATTCCGCCACGCTGCCCTGGAGCACCAGGAACAGCCTCCGGCTGAGAAACCCGGGGGCCGCGGGCCAGGGGGCGGTCTCGAGCAGGTCCGCCAGTTCCTGCCATGGCTCGTTGTCGAGCAGCACCTCCAGCGCCATGCGCTTCTCTTCCCTCTGGGCGTAATAGACGCGCACCCAATGGGTGCCGGAGGCCAGCGGCAGCGACCGGAGCGCGCTCTCGAAGGCATTGAGCCACGGCTCCACAAGCTGCGGGCCGGGGCTGTCGCCTCGGGTGATGATATTGCCCAGGATGACCCTCCGGTCGATGCCACCCACCTGCCATGTCTCGACGGTGACGTGGTCATCGGGAGGACGAACGAAGGCGGCCAGGAGCACGTGCAGGCTCGCCCGGGCGAAGTTCATCAGGGCATCGTTCAAGGCCTCCTCTTCCGTCTTGCCAACGCCTGCCACGGACTCGACGACCCACCGGCCGGTCCACGGCTCCAAACAGACGTCGAGCCGTCGTGTGCAGAGGCCCGGCTCGGTTCGCGTGTCGGTGAACGTTGCCTGGAGGCGCGGGCCCCGGGGGCTCACGCGGAGCCATTCCCCTTCCTCCTGGATGGGGAGGTCGTGAGCGCGGAGGATCTCCTCCAGCTGCTCGTTCGCGGACGTCTGGGTCATTTCAATCTCAACGTCGTGTGACGGAGGCGAGGAACGGCAGCACGTGCGGCAGCACCTTGGGCGCCTTCGCCCAGGCGCCGCCGTGGTCGGCGTGCTCGATGGTCGCGAACGCCGCGCCGGCCCGCTGCGCCACGGCCCTCATGGAGTCGTGGTACGGGTCCGTCACGCCGCAGTACAGCAACCCCGGCTTGCCGGAGCCCACCAATGCCTCATCCAGGCCCGCCGACGTCTCACAGGCCTTCATGCACAGCCGAAGCGCGTCCAGGTCTCCCGCGTCAATGGCCTCCGACAGCTCCGGCGCGCGCCGTGCTCCCATCAGGAGCACCTGGAACCAGTCCACACGGGTACCGGGCTTGAGCTGCTTCTCCATGGCCGCGTAGGCCACGGGCAGGCCCACCACCGGATCCCAGCCGCCCACCACGTACGAGGCCAGCCGCTCCGGCGCGAAGGACGCCAGGCCACACACCGTCCAGCCGCCCATCGAGTAGCCCCACGCGTGGGCCCGGTCGATGGAGAGCGTGTCGAGCACCGACAGCGCGTCCTCCACGCGATGCTTCAGCGCGTAGGCCTCCAGGTCGTGCGGCGTGTCGCTCTGGCCATGCCCCAGCGAGTCGAACGTCACCACCGTGTACGCATCCGTCAGCGCGGGCAGGTACCCCTTGAGCGACCAGTGTGAGCCCAACTGGAGCAGGCCGTGCAGGAGCAGCAGGGGAGGGCCGTGGCCCTGGACCTCGTAGTGGATGCGGCGGCTGGACTTCGTCGCGAAGGGCATGGCGTGGCGATTCCCTACAGGCCCGCGACCTTCGCTGCGCGGGCCACCGTGAAGCCGAAGTCCACCGTCTGCCGGGAGCGCGCTGGCACGTTCAGTTCGAAGCGCACGATGCCCTCTGCGCTCACCTTCGTGGGCGCGGGCTTCGCGGCGTCCTTGATCAGCGCCACCTCCACGGCCTCCACCTCCGACACCGGCATGCGCTCCTCCACCGCGAGCGCCGTGGGCTTCGCGCCCATGTTGGAGATGAACAGCTTCACCTTCTCCGTGCGCGTGCGTCGGCCGGTGATGCGAGCGACCTCCTCGCCCACGTCCACCTGCCGCGACACGCGCAGCGAGTCCTCGCTGCCGAAGCCCAGCTTCACGCGCTCGCCCCGGCCCGCGAACTTCAGCTGCGCGCGGCCCACGTAGCCGCTGTTGCGCACCAGGTCCACCGGCCCCGCGAGCAACACCGCCGGCCCCGTGTTGTCGAACTTCGCCACGCGGTGCACCAGCGGTGACTGCTCCGGGCAGGCCACCAGCTCCGACGTCGCCGGCGACGTGAACGCGAACAGCGCCACGCGGTGCGCCTCGCCGTCCGACGGCACCGTGGCCTTGTGCGGCGCGGACAGCGTCACGGCTTCGCCGCCGTCGTCCATGCCGGGCAGCGCGTCCGCCGCCTTCGTCGCTCCCGCTTCGCCCGTCTCCTGGAGGGACTCCTCGCGGATGGAGACGTCCACCACCTGCTTCTCTCGCGACGTCTTCTCGCGCAGGTAGAGCCAGTCCTCCGTGAGCCGGGGCGGCGTGGCGCCCAGTGTGGGCCGCGCCGTGGAGAAGGCCAGCGTCACGTCCTTCCACGCCTCGCCGGTGTTCTGCCAGACCACGGCTTCGCACTCCAACTTCACCGAGGACGCCGCATCCGCGAGACCCAACACCGCGCGGTAGGCCGGCCGCCACGCGGCGCACGGCACCAGGTAGCTGAGCGTCAACGTCGCTTCACCGCCCGCGGCGTGGCTCACGTCCAGCTCTGCGCGCACGTCCAGCCGGGGCTCCGGCATCTCCGTGCGGGACAGCACGTCGCGGGTCTCCTGGATGTGCTGCCGCTCCAGGCGCCCCAGCTCACGGCGGGCCTGCCGCAGTTGATCGTCGGTCGCGGTCTGCTCCTGGCGGACCGTCGCGAGCTGTTCCTTCCATCGCGCCGGATCCGCTTCACCGGCTCCGGTGCGCTCGGAGATGGAACGGAGGATGTCCCGGCGCGCGGTCTCCAGCAGGCCGTGCTTCGCCTCCAGGCGCCGCACCTCCGCCTGGGCACGTGCCAGCACCTGCTCGCGTTCGAAGGCGCGGCGGGCCAGCTCCGAGTGGTGCTCGCGCAGGGCTTCGGGCAGCACCGCGCGCATGGAACGGCGCAGGCTGGCCTGGGTCACCATGCCGCCAGTGAGCTTCGCCTGGAGCGAGCGGTCCACCGCCACCGCCGGCAGCCCGTCCACCACGAGACGGCAGGGACCCGGCGGCAGCGTCACCGTGCCGCTGCGCTCGACGAGCGCCCGGTCCTCCAGGACCGTCACCTTGATCAGGGGCAACAGAATGGAAGTGCGCATCACGTCCTCCGGTTCCCGCCGTTCAGCATCTTGCTGGCGGGCAGCTTCACGACCCACGACGCCTTCATCGAACGCTTCTCTCCAGCGGGGACGCTCACGCGCCACACCCGCTCGCCCTCCACCGCCTCTTCACCCGGCAGCGGCGTGGCCTTCTGCCAGGGCGGTGCCACCTCCGCCTCCTCCACCTTGATGTCCTTCTGGGATTCGGGGATCGCGCTGATCCGCTCGGAGATGGCGATGTTCGCGGCGCGGGAGAGGTGGTTGGCCACGTCCACGGAGACATGGTGCGTGAGCACCGTGCTGTTGCCGAACATGCCGCCCGTGGCCTCGTCGAAGCGGGTGTTGCGCGCCACCTGGAGCGCTTCCTCCACGCCCAGGCCCAGCCGCTGCGTCTCGCCCGGCCCCAGCGTGGGCATGGGCGACGTCATCAGGAACTCATCACCGAGCGTCACGTCCACCGGCCCCGCGAGCAGCGGATGCGGCGAGGCGTTGTCCATGCGCACCGTGCGGAAGACGCGCGGCTCCACGGAGGGCACGCACACGTATTCGGCCTTGAGCACCAGGGGCACCGTCAGCATGGGCACGGTGTGCCACGCGCCATCGGACGGCACGTCCGCGACGGCGTCCGAGTCGAAGCGCGCATCGAAGTGGCGGGCGGAGTCGTGCGGCGGCACGGCCCAGGTGGGGGGCGCCACGCTGTTCACGGACTCGGCGATGACGAAGGCCTGGGCCTCCAGGCGCACCACCTCCACCTGCACGTTCACCGACGTGATGGACAGCATCGCCTGGGAGACGAGCGCGGAGCGGGGACGCAACCGGCCGCGCTGCGCCTGGGAGGCCGCGGAGGCCAGCGTCAGCGAGTCGTAGTCGAACAGACGGTCCGCGGGCTCCAGGCCCGTCGCGCTCCGGAGCTCGTTGCCGGAGCCGGCGCCGCCCTCTTCTTCGTCCATCGACAGGTCCGCCATCGGGGCGCCATCGAAGTCGTCCTCCTCGACCGCGCGCTTCTTGTTGCGCATGCGGTCCATGCCGCCACCGCCGCGGGCCCCGGGCATGCTCTGTGCCGGGACAGCGCCGGTGTCGCTGCGGCGGGACGCCGAGGGACGAGCCGCTCCCAGAAAAGCCCCCGAGGACTTCGGTGCTGGCGCCATGGGCGCGGGCGGAGGAGGCGCGGACATGCTGGGCGCGGCTCCGGGCGCGCCTCCGTACGAGGCCGACTCCTTGTAGCTCTTCTCCCGCTCGTACGCGCCTTCAGGCATGACCGGCATGGGCGACGGTTGAGGCTTGGGAAGGACCGGCTCCGGGCGGGCGACGTGCAGGGCGTCGTAGCCCGCGAACAGCTCCTCCAGGCCCGGCGCCGGTTCACGCCACCCCGAGCGCGCCGGGGCAGGCTGGCTGCGGCCGATGCGCAGCGACTTCAGCTCGGGCACCTCCGCGCGCCGCTCCAGGCTCGCGGTGGAGACCGCCAGCCGCACGCCGCTCCAGTCCTCGCCGGTCCGCTGGACGACGGCGGCGCGCATGCGCAGCGTGCCTTCCTCCAGCGTGCGCGGCAGGCGCAGGTCATAGGTGGGCACCCAGCGCGCGCCGGCCACCGCGTACTCCAGCACCAGCCGCGCGTCCGCGTTCGCGGCGATGGGGCCGGACAGCGTCAGCAGCGCCGCGCGGAACAGCCGGGTCCGGTCCACGCTCTTCGCGGAGGACAGCTCCTGGACGCGGCGGCGGCGCAGCTCCAGCTCGTTCGTGGCGTCGCGGTGCTGGCGCGCCAGGTCCAGCTCCTGGGCCTGCAGCTCCGCCAGCTCCGAGTCCACGAAGCCGGTGAGGGACAGCATCGAGGACAGCGGTGCCTCGCGCGGGAGATGGCCCTTGCGCGGGGCTGGCCAGGTGGGCGTCAGGCCGCGCAGCGCCGAGATCTCCGCGCGAACCCGCTCCAACCGGCCATGCACGGCCGCCAGGATGGCCTCCGCCGCTTCGAGCGCGTGCTGCTCCGCGGGCAGCTCCGACTCCGGCGGCATCCGCACGTCGAACGTGGGCTTGAGGTCGCGGACGAGGAGGTCCGGCGGCCCCTCCACCACCCGGGCGCGCAGCGAGCCCGTGCGCAGGGACAGTGGCAGGCCGTCGATGCGGACCTGGCCGGGCAGGTGACCGGCCTCGGGCGAGAGCACGAACGCGCGCGTGCACAGCGCGCCCTCGGCGTGAACGGTGACGGATTCCAGGACGGACGACACGACTCTCATGGGCCCCCTCTTCCGTGGAGAGGCCCGCAGGCTACCCCGAGGCCGCCGCGAATGGCGACCGGGGAGAAGAGGGGGCAAGGCTTTCCACGGCGCGGATCACGCACCGCGCCGTGAGGCACCGGGCGAGGTCAGAACGCGCGGTTCACGGCGTACGCGCAGATCATGTGCTCGGCCTTGTACGTGTTCGCGCCGGGGAGGCCGTCGATGGGGCCGGTGTAGCCGAAGGACCGGCCCACCGTCTGCACACGGGTCCAGTAGATGGAGCCGGGGATGCCATCGTCCTCGGAGGAGGTGCGAGGGCCGCCGCGCCGGTTCAGTTCGCGCGCGGTGATGCGCACGCGGATCTTCTCCGTGTTCGGCCCGGTGACGCCGTCGATGGGGCCCGTATAGCCGTAGTCGCGCTTGCCCACCGTCTGGATGCGCTTGTAATAGATTTCACCCGGGATGCCGTCGAACTCGGTGGTGGTCTGCGGCAGGCTGCTCGAACCGCCGCCCGGAGACTGGCCGCCGCCAGCGATCTTCCCGCCCGCGTAGTCCATGGACCAGCCCAGGTAGCGCGCGCCCGTCTTCGACGAGTAGCCGGAGACGCTGTTGACGCCAATCGCATCCCCCCACGACTGGGAGAGGTTGTACGTGGCCATGAACACCGTGCCGCCGCCGCCGTTCAGATCCGCGCCCACGTGGCCCGCGGAACCGATGTCCCACCAGTGGAAGGCTCCCGTCAGCGCCTTGGACGCGTCCGTGGAGACGATGCGCGAAGCGCGGTAGGCCTCGATGGCCGTGGGGCGTACGGCGGAGTCGGGAAGCTGCCCGAAGCGGACCATCAGCGAACCGCACCACTGGTTCCACGAACCCCCGTCGCGCTTGGGATTGGCGGCGGCGTACGCGCGCGCCCGGTCGTAGATGGGCGAGTTCGCTTCACCCTCCACCGTGCCAATGGCAGACACGTCCATCCCAGGAGCTTCCAGCTCCGGGCCTCCGCAAGCGGCCAGCATCAGGCCCGCCGACACCAGCAGGGCAGGGGACCACGTCATCCAGTTCGAGCGAATCATCTGTCTCCAGGGGGGATTCAGCGAGGGTTGGAAAATTACGCTGAAGTCTATCCAGGCCTGATTTGCGACCTTGAGCCCGTTCCGTTGTCGCGGTGGGGCATGCAAAGGTTTCCAC
Organism: Corallococcus sp. AB038B; assembly: GCF_003668955.1. Classification (NCBI taxonomy): domain Bacteria; kingdom Pseudomonadati; phylum Myxococcota; class Myxococcia; order Myxococcales; family Myxococcaceae; genus Corallococcus; species Corallococcus sp. AB038B. The sequence continues at coordinate 667,733 of NZ_RAWO01000002.1, forward strand.
CCATGCGAACGTCCTGGCTTCGTTTGTCGTGGGTGCTGTTGCTTTCCGCCTGTGCGACCACGCCGTCACCGCCGCCCGGCGGCACGGTGGACCCGCTGCACCAGGTGAGCCGGGTGCGGGTGGCCCCGGAGGTCGAGCTGGAGGTGCTCGACTACGGCGGCAAGGGTCCGGCGCTGGTGTTCCTGCCGGGCCTGGGCAGCACGGCCCATGTCTTCGACTTGCTGGCGCCGGAGTTCATCGCCACGCACCACGTCTATGCCTTCACCCGGCGCGGCTTCGGTGCGTCGAGCTGGCCGGCCACCGGCTACGACAGCGCGACGTTGGGGCACGACGTGCTGGCCGCGATGGAGGGCCTGGGGCTCGCGAAGGCGACGCTCGTGGGGCATTCGCTGGCGGGGGACGAGCTGAACTGGATGGGGCTGAATCATCCGGAGCGCGTGGAGGCGCTCATCTTCCTGGACGCCACGGACAACAAGGGAGAGATCGCCGAGTTCCTGAAGCCCGGCCCGTTGCCGCCGCTGCCGTTCACCGTGCTCGATGGACAGCCGTCACGTGAAGCGGTGACAGCGCTGCTGGCGCGCGACCTGGGCGGCCCGTTCCCGCCGCACGAGATTGATCAGGCGTATGAGTTCGATGCTGGCACCGGTGCGTACCTGCGCTACCGCCGCCTGGCGGAGGCGACGGAGCAGTGCATCCGGGGCTCGGCCTTGCCGGACTACGCGAAGCTGCGGGGCCCGGTGCTGGCCCTCTCCGACGGCCAGGCCTTCGCGGGTTGGGTGGCGTTTCTGTCCCAGGCGGAGAACGTCCCCGCGGACCTGCGCGAGCGGGCGCGCGCGTTCCTTCCGGAGCTGAGCCAGCACGAGGCCGCCCAGGACGCCCTGCTCAAGAGCCTGCCGAACTGGAAGCTCGTGACGCTCCAGGGCGCGGGGCACTACCTCTGGCTCCCGCGACAGGCGGAGGTCGTCTCAGAGATGCGGGCGTTCCTCGCGCGATAGGGATGCATCCCTCGAAGGTTCTTTGAGCGGCGGCGTTGGTGACGCCGCCCCAACCCGTGGCGGTGCAGAGCTACTGCGATTGGGAACGCTGCCACGGGTTCTCAATTCCATGCTTCCCCAACCATGTCTTGAACGTCTTGGGGTCGAACCCTGTTGCGTCGCAAGCCTCGCTCAAGGACTTGTGACTCTTTGTCAGTGCCTCCCATTCCTCTCGTGCCAGGTCGGATGGTTTTCGCTTGCGTTCCGGCTTGCTGTCTTCGTCTTCGGTTTCCTGTGACGCCTCAGTTGGCGGGCTCAGTTCTTCCTGAATTCGTTTGAGCACGTCTCCCTTGCGCACCAGGGATCGGAGCTCCTGGGCGAGTGGGGGGAAAATAGACTCGAGGAATTTGAGAATGGTGGTGATGAAGTCCGTGACGCTCTTCTGATCCACCTCCTGGAATAGCGGCAGTCTCCGAATCTCGTTCACCAAGCTCATCCAGGGGTTCTTGCTCAGCAGTGCGTTCGCTCGAGCGAGATGCTCCAGGTAGCGGCCCTTGGCTTCTTCCAGCGCGCGATCCGCAGCGGCTACCTTTTCATGCAACACCGATTGCACGATGGCGGGAAGGCCGGACACCCCCGCCTGATGCCTCCAATATTGACTCAGGGTGATGGCCTGGCGGATTTGCTTTTCCCTTTCCGCCAGTTCTTCCATGCTCTGGAGCGTTTCCTGATTCTCCGGTGCGTCCTTCCCCACGGAACCAAGGAAGCCGGTCAATTGTCCCAGGTCAGCACTCTGCTCCACCGTCTCGAGCGGACCCGACAGGGATTGCTCCACCTGCTCAATGCGCCACTGCACATGGGGCGCGGTCAGTTCCTGGCTCTCCAATTCATCGGACAGGAAGCTCGGCGCTCGTTGGTGAAGCGCTTGCGCTAGGAATGGCCGCTGGATGTGCGCGGGGAGATGCTCCAGTCCCACCCGGCCTCGCTCCGACAGTGACAACGCTTCGTCGAGGACGCCCACCACCTCGCGGAGGTTGCCATGCCAGGGATGCAGGGTCAGGGCGGCCAGCGCACTCCGCGTGAGCGGGGGACTGACGGCACTCCCGCGCCGTCGCATGAGCTCCGGCACCACCTCTTGGAAGAATCCCTCGCGCCTCGCGAGGGGGCGCAGATGAAGTGCTGTTCCTGACCGCAATCGGTAGAGCAGATCCTGGCGAAAGGTTCCTTCCTGCACCATCTGCTCGAGATTCCTCCACGTCGCGGCCAGGATGCGGACGTCCACCTCCCTCTCCTCGTTTTCTCCCAGACGCGCGAGCTTGTGCGTCTGGAGGAACCGGAGCAGCCGGAGTTGTGCGTCGGGCGGGAGGTCGCCCACCTCATCAATGAGCAGCGTTCCGCCTTGCGCGGCTTCCAGCCGCCCGAGGCGGCTCGTCCGGGCTCCCGTGAAGGCCCCTTCGGCGTGGCCGAACAACTCGTCGTTGATCAGGTCGGGAGGAAGCCCGGCGACCTGCACGACCTTGAAAGGGGCCTGGGGTCTGCGTGCCTCCTGTTTCCAAAGTGCGTGGATGCTCTCCGCGAGCACTTCCTTTCCGACCCCGGTGTCGCCCTGGATCAATAACGGAAGGTATCGGACGGTGTGTCCCGCTTCTCCGATCCGAGCGGCCGCGAGGTCCCGCGCCTTCGACAACTCAAGGAGCGTCGCGAGGTCCGTGGCCAGCAGCCTGCTGAAGACGGCATCCTGCTCTTTGCGTTTCTCAAGCCAGGTCTTGCATTCCTTGAGATGGGCCTCGTCATGTCCCAGGGCCACAATGGCCTGAGAGGAGCCTCGCCGTCGTGCAGCCACCTCCGCACCCTGCAGGAAGGGTTCAGGCTGCGCGGAAGCCTTCTTCCAGTCATCGTCGCTTCCTTGTGCCCTTGGGAAGCCAAACAGCATGGCAAGGTCTTGGGCCGCTGTCTCTCCTCGACGGCGCACGGCGCGGCGCAGGTGAAGTCGCAGATGCAGGACGACCTCACTCTCCAGTTCACCAGCGGGAAGCATTTCGTCGACGTAGATCATGGTTTAGCCAATCCGATGCGCTTCGATCGTCAAGATGGGGGTCTGGTCCGCGGCCCGAACCGCACGGATACGCCAACCGTTCTCAACACGTTGAAGACCCTGCGTGGCGCCAATACCCCCCGCGAGCCCTGCGCCAATCGCAGCCCCCAGGGTAGGCCGTTCGAACAACAATCCCACCAGCATGCCCCAGAATGCGCCCTGCACTGCGGCGTCGGCTCCATCGATCAACGCCACCATGAGGTAGTCCACCAACTCTGGTGTGCTCCCGGGATCGAAGGTGATTGCGTGCCCGGACTGCTGGACCGCCAAGGCAATGGCTTCGCGCGCGGTCTGGAGGGAGGAATAACCGCGAAGGATGATGCTGCCGGTCTGCTCTACCTGCGTGAACAGCTTCAGTGCCGCCGCGCCACTGGATGGATTCGTCATCATGAGCCTCATCGGGTGAAGGGGAATGAGTTCCCGCGTTCGCCCTATTGCAGCGCCCGGGCCAATATTGAAGTCTTGTGATTCCGGGGGGTTGGCTCAAGTGGCTCGCGGCAGCCAGCCCTGTTGAAGCTTTGGCGGCGTCCTCCTTGGCGGCGATTCCCGATGAATCTTCGGGAAATCATCCCGATTCCCGAAGCGTCTCCCGAAGCCTTCACATCGCGCTGCTGCCGAATTGGTGGAGGAGTGAGGCTAGGCATCCGCCGTCGGGGGCGCCTGCTGCGCAAGCCTCGTGACGAGCCGCCAGAAGCTCCAGACGTGGGACGTGGTCAGCAGGGCGATCGCGCCCACGGACCAGAGGAGCATCGTCGGGTGCCGCAGACCCTCGCAGTGGAAGGAAGCGTTGAGCCAGAGGAGCGCCGTGCCCAGGGCGAGGAGCCTACCTACAATCAGCACGCCCATGGAGATGCGTGCGGAGAGGGGTTTGCGCACCGTCAGACCGATGATGCCGACGATGAGGATCCACAGGTAGACGGGTGGGAGCATCACCATCCCCCCAAGCCCGCACATATCGCTGGCCCACGAGGGCATCGCCGCCACAATTCGCTTCGGATCGCGCATCTCCAGACCATCATCCCGCCCCGGACCGCTCGCGCGCCAGCGAGCATTCCTTTCAGAGAGAGAACACCCGCCATGCGTTGGAGATCCCTGATCTGCCCCGCCGTCCTGGTCCTGAGCGCCTGCTCGGAATCATCCGATCCCGACCCCACTTCCAGGCGTCCGCTGAAGGCGGTCCTGTTCCCATACATCCCCGACTCCGCGGGGGACAGCTTCGCCAGCCTGGAGCAACGGCTGGAGGCCGACTTCGAAGCGGCCCATCCGGACATCGACCTGGACGTTGTCTTCGACGCCAACCTGGATGTCTATGACCTGGATGAAGGCGGGACGCTGAACCAACTGCTCGGCACGGGGACCGGGGCCGCCCAGGTGGTGGAGGTGGACACGCTGATCCTCGGCTCGCTCGCGGAGAAGAGGTGGATCCAGCCGGTCGCGCTGGAAGCGGGCGTCGTGCATTCCGCGGCGGAGGAGGCTGTCCGCATTGGCGGTGAGAACTACGGCGTGCCCACCTACCTTTGCACCAACGTCGTGTATTCGCGGACCACGAACATCCGGTCCGCCACGGACAGCGCCTCGCTCGTGCGAATCCTTCGCGAGGCGGCGCCCGGCAAGCGCCCGTTGGCGACGAACCTCGATGGGAGCTGGACGCTGCCTTCCTCGTACATCGATGCCTGGGCGGACACGCATCCGGGGGATGTGCTCGCGAGCGCCATCTCGCTGCCGCTCGACTCTCCGACCCTGAACGCGTTCGCGGACGTCGTCGACAGCTGCTCGCTCGAAGCGGGCGTCAATCCGTGCCTGGATGGCAGCTACGCGGACAACACGGTGGCGGAAGTGGCCTTCGCCCAGGAGCAGGCCAATGGCTTCATGGGCTACACCGAGCGCCTGTTCTACATCCTCCAGTCACAGCCCTCCATGCCGCTCCCGGAGGTCATCTCGGTCCCGCTGGGCGCGGGCTCGGCTCCGGCGGTCTTCGTGGATGCGCTGGTGCTCAACGCGAACTGCACGGGGACGTGCGCGGAGGATGCCCGGGCCTTCACGTCGTTCATGCAGGACCCCGAAACGCGCAGCCTCATCGCCTTCAGCGAAGACGGCCCCCAGGGCACCCGGCCTCGCTACCTGCTCCAGGCCAACCGCGCCTTCTATCAGCAGGAGCCCGCACGCTCCGACCCCATGTACAAGCAGTATGAAACCCTCCTGAGCGGAGCGCGGCCCTATCCCAACCAGCGCTTCCCGGAGAACCGGAAGGCGCTCCAGGCGGCCCTGCTGGAAGCCCTCCAGTAACGCCGGGCGGGCGGCGTCTGGCACATGGGCGGGCGAGCCCCCATCGTTGAAGAGGGAAGAGTCCGTCCCCTCCACGCGTCCCATGGCCCGCCTGCACGACAGCCCAGCGCATCCGTCTCCGCGTGGCCCGCCACCGGAGTACAGCAGCCTCCTCGACGCCGTGCTCGCCAGCATGGGCGAGGGGCTGCTGGTGGCGGATGAGCACCAGCACCTCGTGTTCATCAACCCGAAGGGGGAACACATCCTGGGCATGGGGCCCACCGACGAGCCGGTCAGCCGCTGGCCGGCGCATTTCGGGCTCTACCTTCCGGACCAGGTCACGCTCTATCCGGCCGAGCGTCTGCCCATGAGCCGGGCGCTCCGGGGGGAGACCGTCAGCCGCGCGGAGGTCTTCCTGCGCAATGCCTCAAGGCCGGCGGGAACCTGGCTGCACGTCAGCTCCAGTCCGGTTCGCGACGGAGCCGGCCAGGTGCGCGGTGGCGCCTCCGTCATCAGCGACGTCACCGACTTCAAGCGGGCCGAGGACGCGGCGCGCGAGGGCGAAGAGAAGTACCGGTCGCTCTACAACACCACGCCCGTGATGATGCAATCCATTGATCCACGCGGGCGGCTCATCAGCGTCAGCGATTACTGGTTGAGCACGCTGGGCTACGAGCGCGCGGAGGTGCTCGGGCGCGAATCGGTGGAGTTCCTCACGCCGGAGTCCCGGCGGTACGCCCGCGAGGTCGTCCTGCCCGAGTATTACAAGACAGGGGTGTGCAAGGACGTGCCGTACCAGCTCGTGAAGAAGGACGGGCAGCTCATCGACGTCCTGCTGTCCGCCATCGTGGAGCGGGACACCTCCGGCAAGATGGTCCGTTCGCTCGCGGTGCTGAACGACGTGACCGAGCGGAAGCGAACGGAGGAGGCGTTGCAGGAGAGCGAGCAGCGGCTGCGCGCCATCCTGGACAACGCGCCGACCGTGTTCTTCCTCCTGGATACGCAGGAGCGCTTCCTCTTCGTGAACCGCGAGTGGGAGCGGCTCTTCCACCGCACCCGGCAACAGGTCGCCGGCAGGACGGTCTTCGATGTCTTTCCCCGGGACATCGCGGAGACGCTGCACCAGGCCAACCGGGACATCTTCCAGAGCCGGGTCCCCGTGCAACGGGAGGAGCGGCTCCCGCACGACGATGGGATCCACGTCCACCTCACGCAGAAGTTCCCGCTCCTCGACGCCAATGGGGTTGCCTACGCGCTCTGTGGAGTCGCCACCGACATCACCGAGCGCAAGCGGATGGAGGTGTCACAGCGGTTCCTGGCCGAGGCGAGCAGTGAGCTGGTGGCCTCGCTCGATCCTGAAACCACGCTCCAGCGCGTCGCCGAGCTGGCCGTGCCCCTGCTGGCGGAGCTGTGTGTCTTCTTCGTGCGGACGGACGGCGTGGGCCTGCGGCCGGTGGCGGTGGCGGACCGTTCGCCGGCCCGCGCCGCGAGCGTGCGGGAGTTCCTGCGACGCCATCCGCCGGGGCCGGAGTCCCTCCACGGTCCGGCTCGGGTGCTGGCCACGGGAGAGTCGGAGGTCTCCGAAGCGTCACAGGGCCTGTGGGATCCCGACGAGCTGCCGGAGGACCTGCGGCCGCTCGACGACCGGCCTTCGCTCGGCGTGCCCCTCCAGGCGCGGGGCCGCACCCTGGGCGTGCTGTATCTCCTCTCTCCTGATCCAGGGCGCACGTATTCACCGGCGGAGCTGGCCTTGACGGAGGAGCTCGGCCGCCGGGCTGCCTTCTCCATCGACAACGCGCAGCTCTATTGCTCGGCGCAGGAGTCCATCCGCGCGAGGGACGAATTCCTGTCCATTGCCTCCCATGAGCTGAAGACCCCGCTGACCTCCATGAGGCTGCGGGTGCAGCAGATGGAGTCCGTGCTCGTGGGAGCGCGCCCCCTGTCCCCGGAAAGGGTGAAGCGGATGCTGGAGGTCTTCGAATCCCAGCTCCAGCGGCTGTCACATCTGGCGGAGCACCTGCTCGACGTCTCTCGCGTCAACGAGAAGCGGATCGACCTGCACCTGGAGGAGATGGACCTGATGGCGGTGGCGCGGCACGTGGCGAGCCACGTCGCGGAGCAGCTGCAGAAAGCAGGCTGCGAGTTCGAGCTGGTGGCCCGGGAGCCGGTGTGGGGGCGCTGGGATCGGCTGCGGCTGGAGCAGGTCATGCTCAACCTGCTGACCAACGCGATGAAGTATGGCGCGGGGCATCCCATCCGGATGGAGGTGGCGAAGCACGCGGGAAGGGCGCGGCTCATCGTCGAGGACCAGGGCATGGGCATTCCATACGAATCCCAGGCACGCATCTTCGAGCGCTTCGAGCGCGCCTCCTCACGCAACTACGGAGGGCTCGGCTTGGGGCTCTTCATCACGCGACGCATCGTCGAGGCGCACGGAGGAAGCATCCGAGTCGAGAGCGAGCCAGGGCACGGCGCGAAGTTCATCGTGGAGCTGCCGCCTCACGCGTCCTAGCTCGCGTCCTGGCGGACCACGGCGGGCGTGGGCTCCACGTCGAGGGAACGGCCCATGCAGTCCTCGCCGTCGTCGGGCGCGGAGGTGCTCTTGGGCCGGTACTCCCAGTGCCACGGCTCCGACGCCACGGTGCGGCGGAAGCCGAAGCGGCACGCGTTGCCCGCGAGCCAGTCATACGTGGGGGAGGCTTCCTCGCTGCCCACGACCAGGTCCACCGCGAGCCCGCGGTTGTGATTGGAGCGGCCCGGCCGCGCGGCCTTGGGCCCCAGTCCCTTGCGGTAGCGGCGCCACAGGAAGCGCTGCTGTTGATACGAACGCCACCCGCTCGTGACGAGAAGGGGCTGCCCCGCCGTGCGCGCCTCCTCCGCCATGCGCTCGAAGGCGGACGCCGCGTCGCGATGGAGCCGGTGGCCGGTGTGGATCCGCACCAGTCGCGGTGCCTTCGCCTTGGCCCTGCGGACCTTGGCTTCCTTCGCGAACCCGGCGGGTGCCAGCAGACAGATCAGGAGCACGAGGCCCCAGCGGAGCAGGGGAGAGGACATTCTTCGGAGGTCCAAGCAGTGAGCGAGGACCTGAGGCTGACGCCTTTATTCCGCTCTGAAAAGCAGGCGAGCCTCCGAGCGCTTTCCGCTCGCATTTGGTCGCCCGGACGCTCCGTGAGCCCTAGAAGAGCTTGAGCTGCGCATCGGGTGCGGGCGCGTCCTTGGGTGGCAGCACGCTGAAGCCGTTGGCGCGTGCCCAGGCCTCGCTCGGGCCCTTCCAGTGGTGCGCGTCCATGCGCGCGTGGCCCGCGTCATCGAAGGCGACGCCCTCGGCCTCCAGCAGCTCGCGCTGGCGGTGGCCGGAGGTGCTGATTCCTCCCGTGCGGTTGATGATGCGCTGCCACGGCACGGTTGACGCTCGCGAACCCAGCGCCGCCATCGCATGGCCCACGGTGCGTGCATCACAGGCCCCGCCAACGATGGTGGCGATGTCTCCGTAGGTGGCCACCTGTCCGGAGGGCACCTGTTCGCAGACGCGGTAGATGCGCTCGTACGGATCCTGCGTGTCGGTGGGGGATGTCATCGGGTCTCCGGGCTGGGGCTGCCAGAATCCTACTCATGGCGTCCACCAATGCACGCGAAACCCGAGGCGTCCCCCGGGGCCATTCACCTCAAGGGTGCTTCTTCGTTTCGGTGAAGACCGGTTCGTTCCGCCGGATGCGTTCGAAGATTTCGCCGTGGTCGATCTCGCCGAGGTCGATGTCGCAGAGGCCGGGCACCAGGAAGGCGGAGGCCCACGATGCGGCCTCCTCACCGGAGCGCCCGTTCTCGAAGCGATGCTCCGTGCGGAGTTCTCCGTAGCACGCGACCTTGTGATCATTCTCATCCAGGAAGCGCGTCTCCAGGTTGCCCGCCACGATGAGACTCTCATCGTTGTAGACGCCCTGGATGACGTCCCGGACCACCAGGTCGCCCAGGACCAGGAAGTTCCCCGACGTCCGCAGCCCCTTGGCGACACAGCGGCCCAGGACCACGATGGTGGAGTCCGGTCCGCAGTCGTCCAGGAATCCATCGACCTCCAGGTCGCCCAGCACGAGGAGGGGACAGGTGACGAGCAGCGAGCCGGGAGCCTTCGCGTTGCCCGTCACGACCGTGGCCTTGGACAGCGACGCATCCAGTACGGCGTCCACGGGCTCGAGGAACTCGCGCATCACCACGGCGGCCAGGCCGACATGCGACACGGGCCCGGGACACAGCGCCTTCGCGAGCGCGGCGGGCTGAAGGAGCGCGTCCTTGGGGAACGCCCTCCCCAGGGTCGTGACCAGGGGCGTGCCCTGATGGGAGAGCGCATCCCGGAGAGCACCGTCCAGCCGGGCGAGCGTGGCCTCCGCGCGCGGAAGGAAATCGCTCTTGGAAAGGAGCGTGGTCATGCCGCCACGGCCTGTCGTTCCTGCGAGGGTGCACCGGCCGGGTTGATCACTGCCCATTCCTGGCGCAGGCGCTCATACAGGGCATTCAACGGCTGGCCCGGCGCTTCGTACTGCCCGGCGTGGTGCTCCACGATGTGGCGCAGGAGCACGTAGCAGATGGTGGCCGCGCCCGCGCTCTCCACCGCGGTGAATTGAGCCTTGTCCGTGAACCAGAGCGTGGTGGGCATCTGACAGGCCTGTGTGCCCATGGCCACCAGGTGCGCACCGGGCTTGAGCCACGGGTGCTTCGCGAACAGGTTGGGCCGGTCCACCGTGAGCGCGGAGATGAGGTTGGAGATGCGCCGGTCCTTGAACCTCGAGTCCCCATACACCTGACCGAACACGAGCCCGCGCACCCGCTTCATGAACACCTTGGTCGTCAGCGCCAGCAGCGACGTCGCGCGGAGCACCAGCATCTGCGTGAACTCCGGCACGGTGAGCTTCTTGAACGACGGCCAGACGTCCAGGTCCATCTGCCGCTTCACCAGCGTGATGACGTCCGTCAGCCGCGCACGCACCCAGACCAGCGCCGTCGCCACCGACGCCGTCAGCACGCCGGGGATGAGGTAGAGGAAGTAATCCTTGGGCTCCCAGTCGCCCGCTTGAGCGGTCTCGAACCCGCGCCACGCGAGGATGGCGGCGGAGAGCAGGGTGAGGAAGAAGAGGCCGTAGGCCAACCAGGAGACGCCGTTCAGCGTCACCCAGCCACGCTTCGTCGGGTTCTCCGGAACGTTGTACATCTCCGGGCTCTGGACGCTGACGTCGGAGATGACGAGCGTGGGCGGCGGATCCGCGCGGTTGAATGCGAGCAGCAGGCTGTCGATGCCCTGGTTGTCGTAGATGCCGCCGTCCATCAGCGGCAGGCCGTTCTGGAAGCCCGGGCCCAGCGCCGCCAGCGCGGTGGCGAGCGGATAGCCCTGGGGCCAGTGGAACTGCTGCGGGAACACCAGCGGTTCAAAGCCGCCCGGGAAGCACGACGACGCGGCGGCGATGTCCGCCAACCGGACGTGGCTGGCCACCGGGCGAGGCATCCGGTAGCCGTTGTTGCCCAGGAGGGTGAGCGGTTTGTTGCTGCGCCGGAAGCGGAAGTCCAGGCCGGTATGGAACTCGGTGGTGTTGAAGATGGCCTCCTGGAACTGGAGTCCGCCTGAGTCCAGGACTTCGCCGAAGCGCCGGTCGCCCAGGAAGTCGGGCCGGGCGTAGACCTCCGCCGCGGACCGGATGAGGCTGGCCCAGGCATGGCTGCCGTGGTCGCGGTTGGTGGTCAGCCCCGTCAGGGCCTCCGCAATCACATTCGTCTGAAGCAGATACGCCGAGAACGTCTCGTGAAACGCCTTGAACGGCTTGCCGTCCAGCTGGCTCACCACCCAGGCCAGGCCCGTGAGCGTGCCGCCGGACACCGTGGACAGGCCCACGACATCGGACAGAAGTCCCACGGTGTCGAGGAACCGCAGCGTCCCCAGGTGGAACGCCGCCGCGCGGTAACCCCCACCGGACAGGGACAGCGCGAGCGGTCCGAGCGGACCGTGTTTCTCTGTGACAGGGAGCGTGGCGTCTTGGCTCATGGGGCTGGGGTGCGGCGGAGAGGACGGCGGGAGCTTAGGCCAGATGAGCACTGGCCGTGCCACCCTGAGCCCCCAGGAGGCAGGCGGCGCCGTTACGCCTCACCGCACGGACTGGCGGGAGCCCTCCGCGGTGTCCAGGTGCTCCTTCAGGAGCGCGTTGACGCGGTCCGGGAAGCGCAGGGGCACGCCGTGCGAGGCATGGGGGAACTCCACGAAGCGGGCGCCAGGAATTCCCGCCGCCAGGGCCTGTCCGGCGGTGGGGGGCGCGATGGGGTCGTGCGTGGCGTTCACGACCAGGGTCGGCAGGCCCGCCAGCCCCTGGAGGAACGGTGTGGCGTCCGCGCTCCGCATGGCCCGGAACTGGCGCATCGCCACGGGAGGCTGGTCCGCGAGGTCATGGTCGAACAGCTCCGCGAGTTGCTCCGCCAGGGCGTCCTTGTCGGCGTGGGCCAGCTCCTCGGGCGCCAGCACCATGCGGAGGAAGGCGTGGCGCCGCATGCGCCGCGTGCCGACCTGGGTCCGCAGGCCCATGAGCAGCAGGCCCGGCGTGAGCCGGGTGGGCACCGCGCCCGTCGCGAACGTGCACAGCAGCGCGAGGCTGCGTACCCGCTCGCGTGCCTGGTGCGCGAGGTACAGCGCCACCAGCCCGCCCAGCGAGTGCCCCATGATGTGCGCGCTCTCCCAGCCCTGCGCGTCCATCAAGGCGAGTACGTCGTCGGCCATCATCTCCACCGTGAGCGCGTCGCCCGGCGGCTGGCTGGATCCGAAGCCCCGGTTGTCCAGGCAGAGACACCGGAAGTGGGATGCCAGGCCTTCCACCTGCGGTCGCCACCCCGTGGCGCCGACACCGACCCCCTGGATCATCACCACCGGAGGACCGTCTCCCTCCACGAACCAGCTCAGCGTGCAGCCCCGGTGCAGGGTGCTGTGTCGGAGGTAGGCGAGGCTCATGAGGGCTCCGGAAGCAGGGAAGCGCGAAGGCTATCCTGTCCCCGGGGTCACTGTTGCTTCGCGTCGGCGTTGGGTCAGGCTCTCCATCCCATGCCAATTTCTTCCTCGCATCATCGCAAGGCCGCCTCGACGGCACTCTTCTGCGCGGGACTCGCGCTGGGCTGGCCCCTGTTCGCGGGCGCGAAGCTCCAGGGTGGGGTGTGTGATCCGCTGAATGATGAAGCCGACGGCATCCGGATTCGGCTCGTGTCGGCCACCGCGGATGGCGTCTCCATCATCCCCGCGCAGGGCACGGGCCCCATTGGCGCCGTCTACAACGTGTGGGCCGTGCGGCCGGAGGCGGGAGCGACCGGCGATTTCGCGAGGGCCATGCTCTTCGAAGCCGAGCCGACGGAAGGCACGGGAGAGCTCTACCGGGACCTCAGCCTCCAGAGGCAGCCATGAGGAAGCTGGGCATCGTGCTCGCGGGCATGCTGACGAGTGCCCTGGCCTCCACGCTGTTGACGGCCTGTTGTCCGGATCGCCCCCCGCGCGTGGTCTTCAAGCTTCCCTTCGGAAACTACGGAGTGACGACCCCCACGGCGGACACGAACTATCGCCTCTTCCTCGCCGAGGACGGCGTCACGGTGGTGGAGACCTTCGAGCGCGGGGGCAAGGCCTACCGGCAGGAGTACCGGGTGACGGACCGGCAGCAGACCGACATCTAAGGCCGAGCCCGTCAGGGGACGGTGTAGAGCCCGACGACGTTCGGGTCCAGTGTGGCACTGGAGATGCGCAGGCCGGTGGCGGTGCTGATGCTCGCGACGTCCGTCACGCCCAGGTCCGCGAGTGAGAACGACACGCCTCCGAGCTTGGACTGCACCGTGCCCACCGGGTTGCCGGTGAGGCTCGCCACTCCGCTGGTGTACGAGACGGTCGCCAGCGCGGTGGACGTGTTGCCCGCCGCCGAACCGGTGAAGTCGCTCGGGAGCAGCGCCAGCGAGTAGCTGCCCACGGTCTGGTTGGACGCGTTGATCAGCGTGACGGTGGCATCGTCGCCGAGCGTCGTGGAGGTGGGCGTGCTGTCCACGATGAAGAAGCGAGTCTTCGTGGTGAACGCCGCGCCGAACTGGAAGTGGCCCGTGTTCAGGTTGTTCGTGCCGTCGTGGATGCTCAGCCCGGTGGAGGCCGCGTTGGCGTTCGCGGGCACCGTGCCTCGCGCGCTGGGCGTGTTGGTGCTCGTGATGCCGTTGGCCGTCGCGCCCACGAGGTTCGTGAACGTGCCCTCCGACGTCGTGAGCGCTGCGAGCTGCGTGTTGCCGGTGATGTTGGCCGGCGTCCCCGCCGTCACCGAGCCCGTGAAGGCCGCGCCGGTGACACGCAGGCGCGTGGGCGCGTTCACGACCGGATCCGGCAGCGAGGTGATTTCGTAGGCGACGCGGTGGAGGTTCGTCGCATCGGCCACGCTGATGCCCAGGTCGGCCGCCGCGCTGCCCGTGCCCGTCGCCAGGCCGCGGGGATCCGCCTGGGTGATCTTCGCGAACAGCACCGCCGCGGACAGGTAGCTGCCGTACTTGCTGGAGTGACGGCTGTCCTGGGCGCTCCACAGGTTGAACATCCCCGGAGAGATGCCATCCGCGGGATTCGGGTCGGCCAGGTTCTGGTCCACCGCGCGCATGTAGCCATCGCCCACGCGCGCGACGCCCGTGAAGCCCAGGTCCCGGTAGGCTTTGAAGTAGGCGTCGCGCAAATCGGTCTGCATCGCTTGGAGCCCCGCGGTCCCGCTCGGGAAGCCCTGGGCGGCCACGGACGTGGGCGATGACCACGTCTCATACAGATACAGGTTCGCGGAAGGGTTCGCGGCGCGCACCAGGGTGCGCAGGTCGCGCACGGCATCCGTGAAGCCCGTGGGTGAACCGCCGCGCGAGGTGGGCAGCGGCGTCGTGCTCTGCTCCTGGAACACGACGGTGTTCCACGTCGCCTGACCGATGGTGGCGGCCCGGTTCGTGTGGTGCCACCGGAGCGTCTGGCCGCTGGCCGTCTCCAGGCTCACGTTGAACGTGAGGCCGGCCTGCACGGTCAGCTTCTTGAAGATGCCCGGGATGCCGCCCTGTCCGGAGCCGTTCGTGTCGGTGACGGAGGCCTTGTTGTACGAATAGGCCGGCTGCTCGTTGCCGTGCGTGAAGCTGTTGCCCACGAAGAGGATGTTGCCGCTGGTGACCTCGGCGGTGGCGCTGCCCAGGTCGTCCTGCTCGGGCTCAGGGCGGGATGCACAGCCCGCCTGGGTCGCGATGACGCCCCAGGCCATCAGGCCCAGCATGCGCGGGTGAACGGCGGCCAACAACGCATTCAGGCGGGACCGGGGCATTTCGCCATCATGACGGAATAACGAGTTTAACGCGAGTCGGTGTCTGTCTTCACCCGCGCCGATCGCGCAGCCGCGTGTATGTGTATGAGACGAGCAGCAGCATGACGCCCAGCAGGATGAACGTGACCACGCGCTGATCCGGCGGCAGCTTCGCCACGTCCACCAGCACCAGCCGCCCCAAGGCGAGCCCCAGCACCGCCAACGCGGCCAGCCGGTACCAGCGCTCGCGCACCGCGAAGCCCACGCCGAAGAGGAGGAAGGCGGCGATGACCCAGCCCAACGTGACGAGCCCGTCGGGCATCCGCGCGCCCACCAGCGCCACCAGCGCCAGTCCTGCTCCCGCAGCGCAAATGGCGGTGAATGCCGTCCGGGCCTCGGTTTCGGGCAGGCCCGCGACTCGCACCGTCCCGCCGCGCTCCACCAGCACGAACGCCACCACCAGCCCGATGAGCAAGGTCAGGCGGCCCGGCGTCTCCCATTCACACGCGCCCAGCGCTACGTAGAGGATGAGCACGCCCACGCCCCGCAGCACCGGGGACTCCACCCCGCGCGCGGCCAGGCCCGCGACGAGCCCCGTCACCGTCCATGCCGCCACCAGCGCGACGTCGTCGTAGCGCGCGGGCATGGCCAGCGCGAGCGTCACCGCCGTCAGCGCAAGGTACGCGTGCGTCAGCGCCGTGGGCGCACGCTGGAGCCTCGACACGACGGCCCCTGCGCCATGCGCCAGCGCGACGACAAGGAGGAAGCCGAAGAGGTGCGAGTCCTGCTCCTGGGAAACTTCGTACGCGCCCAGCGACGTCAGGCCCACCCAGTTGAGCAGCGTGAACGTGAGGCTCGCGCGCACGGGCAGGTCGCGCGGGCGCACCAGCAGCGCCACGGAGAACAGCAGGAAGTAGAGCGCGAGGAAGCCCAGGCTCAACAGGAGCCGGTCATCCTCGGGCGCACCCGGCGCCATGTGGCCTGTGCGCACCGCCCAGACGACGTGCGTGCTGTACACGGCCACCAGGCTGGACAGGGGCACGATGACCCAACGGTTGCGCACCAGGAAGAACAGCGCGCCCGCCGCGAGCATCGTCGTGGACAGCAGTGTGAACGCGGTGATGTCGCTGAGCATCCCCGTGTGCAGTCCCAGGAACAGCGCGATGCCCGCCACCGTCTCCGACTGCATCCGGTGCGCGATGGTCACGATGGCCACCACGAACCCCGCGAGCAGCACCAGCGCCAGCACCTCGCTGTCGATGACCCGCACCGCCGGGATGAAATGCAGCGCGTAGGTGACGAAGTACGCGAGCGCCAGGCCGCCGCCGAAGACGATGCGTCCGAACAGCGGGTTACGCCGCGCCAGCCACAACCCGAACGCGCCCAGCCCCGCGCTGAGCAGGTAGCCCGCGCCCACGCGCGCCAGCACCCCCAGCTCCCCGAAGTGGTACGTGATGAGGTATGCGATGCCGATGATGAGCGCCACGATGCCCAGGCGGCTCAACCAGTAGGTGCCGACATGCGCCTCCAGGTCGCGCTGCTCGGGCACGGCCACCGGGGCCGCGACTGTGCCGACCGCGGGCATGGCCACGGGGTGCGGCGCCTCCCGGGACTCCAGGCTCGCGAGCCGCGTCTCCAGGGCCGCGACCGTCGCCTCCAACCTCTTCACCGTATCCCGCAGGTCCTGCCCGTCACCTTCGTCCGACATGGACTCCCCTCGTACTCCAGCGCGCATCCCGGCCCGGGGAATCTTCAAGTACGGGCCTGGCGTCCCTTCAGTTTGAGACGAATCCGTTTGCCGGCGTTGATACATCCCGGGCATCAGCGCGGCGGAGCTTCAGCAGCTCTGACGCCGCGTGAGCGTGGCACCGGCCCCCGGGGAGTGCGCACGGGGGCCGGAGGCCGTTGCTTCAGGCGAGGTTGTGGAACACGTGCTGCACGTCGTCGTCCTGCTCCAGCATGTCCACCAGCTTGAGCACCTCCGTGGCCTGCTCCTCGGGCAGTTCCTTCAGGGTGCCGGGCAGGGGGATGTACTCGGACTGGGTGGACGCGGTCGCAATGCCCTTGGCTTCAATCACAGACATGAGCTTGCCGAAGTCCGCGAACTTGCAGCGCAGGAGCAGCTGCTTCTCGCCCTTCTCGCCGGTGGTCTCGCCCATCTCCTCCAGGCCGTGGTCGATGAGCTCCAGCTCCAGCTCCTCCGCGTTCAGCCCTTCGGCGTCCAGGCGGATGGCGCCCATGCGCTCGAAGAGGCGGGAGACGCTGCCCGCCGTGCCCATGCTTCCGCCCAGCTTGGTGAAGGGGAAGCGGACGTTGGCCACGGTGCGCGTGACGTTGTCCGTGGCCGCCTCCACCAGGATGCCCACGCCGTGCGGCGCGAAGCCTTCGTACAGGAGGATCTGGTAGTCGGCCTGGTCCTGACCACTGGCGCGCTTGATGGCGGCGTCCACGTTGGTCTTGGGCATGTTCGCCGCGCGGGCGTTTTGCACGGCCCGGCGCAGCGCGGGGTTCGATTCGATGGTCGGCCCGCCCGCCTTCACCGCGATCACGATGTCCTTCGTGATGCGCGTGAAGACCTTCGCCATCTTGTTCCAGCGGGCGAACATCGTCGCCTTGCGTGTCTCGAAAATGCGTCCCATGGTGTCCTCAGTATACCGAGAGCCGCTCCAGTGGAGCGGGTTTCGCAGAAGGGGCCCGTGTCACCCGCGAGGGAAGCGGCTCGCCAGCGCGTCCGCCAGGGGGCCCGCGCCCGTGCGCAGGGGGTCCACGCAGGGCAGGCCATGCGCCCGGCCGGTGGCCTCCAGGAGCGCCCGCGCCTCGTCTTCGCCCAGGTGCTCCGTGTTGATGGCGATGCCCGTGCATTGAATGGCCGGGTTCGTCAGCCGGCCCTCCAGCACCGTGCGGTCGATGACGTCCTGGATGGATGGCAGCGGGTGCTGCACGCCTCGCATGCGCGTGCGCGTGGGCTCGTGGCAGACAATGAACGCGTCCGGCTGTGAGCCGTGCAGCAGTCCCAGCGTGACGCCCGCGAAGGAGGGGTGGAACAGCGACCCCTGGCCCTCCACCACGTCCCAGTGGTCCGCGTCGTTCGCGGGCGTGAGCCACTCCGCCGCGCCGGCGACGAAGTCAGACACCACGGCATCCAGCGCCACGCCTCGCCCGGAGATGAGGATGCCCGTCTGCCCGGTGGCCCGGAAGTCCGCCTTCCACCCTCGCTGACGCAACTCCTTCTCCAGCGCCAGCGCCGTGTACTTCTTGCCCACCGCGCAGTCGGTCCCCACGGTCAGCACGCGCAGGCCGGGCCGCTTCGTGCCCTGTCCCGTGGCGAAGTCCCGGTCCGGGAAGCGCACGTCGTGCAGCTTGCGCCCGTGCTTCGCCGCCGCGGCCGCCACGGCGGGGAATGAGGACAGCCGCTTATGCAGCCCGGTGGCCACGTCCAGTCCGGCCTCCAGCGCCCGTACCAGCGTGTCCACCCACGCGTCCGCGAGCACGCCGCCCGGATTCACCACGCCCACCACCAGCGTGCGCGCGCCCTTCGCCTTCGCCTGGGCGATGTCCATGTCCGGCAGGCCACAGTCCGCCACGCAGCCCGGGAGGCGCAGCTGACCCACGCACCAGTCGGGCCGCCAGTCCACGATGCCGTGGGCCGTCTTGGCCGCGAGCTGATCCTTCACGTCTCCCAGGAACAGCAGGTAGGGCTTGTCGATGTCCACGCGCGGTGCCTTAGCACGGCCGAAAAACAGCGTGGAAATGGCGCGGGGGAATAAGCGCGACACCGGACGTAACAGGGAGGAGCCCGCACGCGGGCCCCTTCTTCCGGAGTCACCCATGCGCTTCATCCCTTCCGCTGCCTTCATGTTCGCTGCCTCGCTCGCCACCGCCTGTGGGGGGCCCCTCGAGGAGGAGACCCCTGGCGCCGAGGTCGTGGATGAGTCCGTCGCCAGCCAGGAGCAGGGCATCGACGAGGCCTGCGTGGGCTCGGGCGTGGTGCTGGCGCAGCCGGACGGCGCTTCGATCAATGCCGTCTTCCCCCACTGCTCGTACGCGGACATGTCGGCGGCCTCCAACGACGGCACCTATGATCAGCCGTCCTGCGTCCACCGCTTCGTGACGGAGATCAACGGCCTGGGGGGCCAATACGCCCAGCCGTTCGTGGAGGTCATCCCGGCGTCGAGCAACGTCACGGAGAGCGCCTGCAAGGGCGTGGCGATCACCGGCGCCGCGTTCGGCTACGCGAACGGCGTCTGGTGGGGGCTGGGCTCGGTGAGCACCACCGGCACCTGGTACCCGGCCACCCCCTTCTGGTCGGCCTTCTGCTCGCTGCGCGTCAACATCGGCACGGGCGGGTCCGGCTACAGCAAGATTCGCGTCACGGGCTTGGGAGCGGCGCTGGGCGTCTTCAAGGCCCGGGTGCGCACGGGCGTTCGCATCGGCAACGGCCCCTGCTAGCCCTCCGGGCCACCGTCCTGGACCTCCCACCTGCCAGGTGGGAAGTGCTGGGGAGGGTGTCGACGGACTTCGCGGGCGGGGCGGCTCCTGCTAGGAACGCCCCCGTGGTCTTCCGCCCGCGATCACCCCGCGCCGTCCCGCCCGGGGAGTCCTCCGCATCCAAGCCGGAGGTGCCTTCGGCCTCCCGTGAGGACGCGGCGGAATTCCAGGCGCTCATCGCGCGGTGCGCTCCGGCGTTGGAGGAGCGGGCCCGCATCCTCTGCCGGGGCCGCAATCCGGCGGACGCGAAGGACTTGTTGCAGGAGACCTACGAGCGGGCCTTCCGCGCGTTTCATACGTATGACCGGTCCGCGCCTCCCATGGCGTGGCTGGCGTCCATCCTCGTTCGACGCTTCCTCGACTGGTGCCGGCACGACCGGCGCCACCCCCAGGAGGAATTCACCGACGCGATGGGGGACACCCTGGCGGAGGCCGAAGCCGCCCCGGAGACATGGGCGCGCTACACGTTGGATGACGTGTGGAAGGCGGTGGAACAGCTTCCCCCGGAGCTGCGCGAGGTGGTCCGCATGAAGGACATGGAGCGACAGAGCTACGCGGAGATCGGCCGACGGCTCGGCATCCCGTCCATGACGGTGGGCACCCGTCTGTTCCGCGCACGCAAGAAGCTCAAGGAGCTGCTCCTCACCCGGGAAGGCACCGCGGGGGGCCCGGCGTGACCGTCTTGTGTGAACAGCTCGCCGCCTTCGTGGACGGGGAGCTTCCGTTAGAAGAGGCCGAGGCCTTCCAGGCCCACCTCGCGACCTGCGCGGAGTGCCAGGCCGGCCTGGAGGACCAGGTGCAGGCGAGCCTCCTCGTGCAGGCCGCCGCCGACGCGCGTGCCGCGTCCGGCGCCGGAGAAGCCGTGAGGCCTCCCGGTGCGGACGCACGGCCCGTGGCGTCCCCCGGTTCGGAAGGTGGCTCCGCGGGTTCAGGACTCCGTGCCGTTCCCGGGACGGGAAGCCGGTCCGAGCCGGCGTCCGATGCCGGGACGCGCTCCCCATCCGCTCGCCCTCGCGCCGGTACGGCGTGGGATCGCCGTCGCATGGCGGGTTTCGCGGCCGCTGCCGCCGCGGTGGTGCTCGCGGTGCTGCTGGTGGGGCCATGGCGTTCCACGGAGACCGTGCGCGCGCTGCCCTTCGCGCTGGCCTCCGCGCGCCCGCTGGAGGGCCGGCTCAGTCACCCGGGCCTCGCGGACTACCGGGCCACGGGCACGATGCGCGGCGGCGCGGACGGACGGCCGGAGCTGGATCTCAAGGCCCTGTCGGAGCTGGAGGCGAAGGGCGACCTGCACGGCGTCGCGACCGCCTGGCTCGCGGCCGGGGACTTCGAGCGCGCGGAGCGCATCCTGGCGCGGCTGCCCGCGTCTCCCGCCGTCACGGGCGACCTGGCGCTGGCGGCCCTGGGCCGTGCCCAGCCGGAGCGCGCGCTGGCGCTTCTGGAGAGGGGCCTGGAGACCGCTCCGGACGACGCAAGGCTGCACTGGAACCGGGGCCTCGCGCTCCAGGCGCTCTCGCTGGAGCTGGCCGCCGCGGCGGAGTTCTCCCGCGTGGCGCAGGCGAAGGAGCCCGGCTGGAGCACCGAAGCCACCGAGCGCGCGGACGGCCTGCGCAAGGGCGCGCTGGCGCGTCGGGACTCGTGGCAGGCCATGAACGCGGCCGGCATGGAGCTGGCGCTGGAAGGCACGCCGTACCCGGGCTCGATGGCGCGCCGCAACCCGGACCTGGCGCGGCTGTACCTCTACCACGCGTTGCGCGCGGCCCCGTCCGTGGAGCGCGTGAAGACGCTGGCCCCGCTGGCCGCGCTGCTGGACGACGTCACCCACACCCAGACCGCGAGCGCCTACGCGGCGCGCGTGGCGGCGGCGGACTTCAGCAAGCGCGGCCCGCTGGCCAACACCTACCGCGAGCTGCTGGCTGGCACGCATTCGTTGCAGGGCGCGGAGGTGGACGCGTTCCTCGCGCGGCTGCGGCGCTCCGGCGAGCGCGACCTGTTGTTGGGCGCCATCCTGCTGCTCCACCAGGAGGATCGCTTCGTCGACGAGTTAGCGACGCTGGTCCGTCAGTCCGGTGAGCCCGCCTGGTACGACGCTCCGCTCGCCCGGGGCCGGGCCCATGCGGCGCAGGCCCGGGGCGACATGGAGACGGCGGAGACGTCCCTCAAGAACGGGTTGGCGGCCTGCCGGAGCGCCGGCTTCCATGACCGCTGCGTGGACCTCCAGCGGCACCTGGCGGCGCTCTACAACCGGATGGATCGTCGCCACGAGGCCGGGTCGCTGGCGCGCTCCGCGCTGGAAGAGGCGTTCCGCACCGACAGCTGGTTCCAGGAGGAGGTGCTCCTGTCCGACCTGGTGACGAGCGCGCGGCTGAGCCACGCCCCGGCGCTCGCCCGTGCCTACCTGGACGAGTTCGTCCAGCACGCGCCGGAGGACTGCGCACGCCGGTCGGAGTACCACCACGCACGGGCGCTCCTCTTCGTGGAGGACCTGGACGCGAAGCGGGCCCGGCGCGAGGTGCAGGACTCGCTCACCTGTCCCACCGCGCCCACGCTCCTGGAAGTCGCCGTCGCGGGAGACCTGCTGCGGTTGGAGGGCAGCACCGTGCCGGGCCGTGAGCTGGACCGCGTGCGCGAGCGCATCCGCGTGCTGCGCGAGGACCCGTCGCTGACCACCGGCGAGCGGTTGCTCGTGGACCACATCGAAGGGCGCATCCTCATCGAGCGCGACCGCGAAGAGGGCCAGAAGCTCCTGCGCGGGGTCATCACCGGCTCGGTGCTCCACCGTTCCACCGACATCGAGGCGCGCAAGGCCTGGGCCCACAGCCACCACGTGCTGGTGATGGACGCGGGCCGGGCGAAGGAGTGGGGCCCCGCGGTGGACCTGCTCGCGCAAGAGGTGGACCGCACCGCGCCCACGTCGTGCCTGCTGGCGCTGGCGGGCCAGGATGAACGGATGCTCTTCGTCGCCCGAGGCCCCACTGGCGCGAGTGACGGCCTGTACCTCCACGCCCTCAAGCAGCCCCTGCGCGAACAGGTGCCCGCGGTGCCCGAGAAACTCCTGCAGGTGCTCGCCGGCTGCGACGTGGTTCGAGTGCTCGCCGAGCCCATCCTCCTGGGGCGTCCGGGGCTGCTGCCCGGGGACCGTGCGTGGAGCTACCTGGCTCCGGGCGGCCACCGCGTGGAGGCTCCGGCCTCGGCGCCCGTGCCGAAGCGGCTGGTGGTGTCGGACGTGGAGCCGCCCGCGACGCTGGGGCTGCCTCGCCTGATGCCGTGGAAGGGCATGACGGGGCAGGGCGACGTCCACCTGCGGGGCCGCGCGGCGACGCCGGAGGCGGTGCTCGCGGAGATGGAGGACGCCACGGAGGTGGAGCTGCACACGCACGGCCTCTCAGGCACCGTGTCCGACGCGGCCTTCCTGGCGCTGTCCCCGGACGCGGCCGGCCGCTACGCGCTCACCGCGGAGGAGCTGGAAGGGCATACGCTCCGGGGCACCCCGGTGGTGATGCTGGCCGCTTGCGACGCGAACGTGGGCGCGTGGCGCTACCATGCGGTGTCCAGCCTGCCGTCCGCGCTGATTCAAGCGGGCGCGCGGGCCGTGGTCGCGCCCTCCACGGAGGTGCCGGACGTGGAGGCCGGGGCCTTCTTCCAGGCGCTGGTGGACTCGCTGCGGCGAGGCACTCCGCCTGCCCAGGCGCTCCGGGACACCCGCGCGCGGTGGCTCCAGCAGGGCAGCGCCCGGTGGGTCCAGGACCTGGTCGCGTTCGAATAGACTCCCGGCGAATATCCGCGCCGCCGCGCGTAAAGGAACCGGGAGGATTCATGATCACGCGTTGGAAGTCCGTAGTGGGAACGATGGCCGTGGGGGTTGTCGCCCTGTCGGCGGCGCAGGCAGGGGCCCAGCCGGCGAGGGCCCAGAACAATCAGGTGAAGCTCGCTCCGGCGAAGCCCATCGCGAGCCCGGCGACGGCGAAGTCCAGCGGCACCGTGGACGTGGCCGTGGACGAAGGCGCCAAGGGCACCCGCATGTACCGGTATGACCGGGGCAGCGGGAAGCTCACGCTGGTGAAGCAGCTCACGCAGAGAGAGGCGGCCAGCACCACCGCCGGCTTCAAGGCGTTGTCGTCGGTGGAGGCCGGTGGCGGCACGTCCCTGGTGGATCCCGATCGTGGCGGCGCCGTCGCCCCCGAAGGCAAGCCTCCCAAGGGCGGACCCCCGGGCGGACATGAAGAGGGCCAGAAGCTCACCCAGTCGGACCTGGCCAACATCAACCGCGAGCTGGGCAGCCTGAAGCTGAACAAGTCCCAGGTGAAGATCGGCACCCAGGCCCAGCGCTAGTCCCAGCCGCGCAGCGGAAGGAACGGACGGCCGTGGCGCCGGGGTGGGGACACGTATCCTCGCCCCGGAGGGCCACGGCCTTCACGTTCCTGGATGAACTCCGGCCCACGCGTTCAACCCCAGACGCCCGGAGTGTCTGCCCTGACCTCGCTCCCGCGTTTCCCGCACCTCTCGCGCCTTGCCACACGTACAACGTGCTCGCACTTTTCGTGCGTGAGGGGGCGCTGCTCGCCCGTTTGTCTTTGACGCCCTCCTTGTCCAAATGTTCGTGGGTCTAGCTGGAGCGCCCGCGGCAGCAGGAGGTTGCACACATGGGGAACGTGGAGAACGGGCGTCGTCGTGGCGCGGGGGGGCTCTCATGGTGGGCGTGGGGACTGACCGTGGCCGTCCTGGGCGCGGGATGTGATCCGGGCGGCCGGGAGCCCGAGCCAGCGGATCCGCTGGCCACGCAGGAGCAGGCGGCCCTCAGTTACAACAGCCTTTCGTACAACGGGTTGTCGTTCAATGGGCTGTCATTCAATGGCCTGTCCTTCAACGGGCTGTCGTTCAATGGCTTGTCATCCACGGCCTTCGCGTCTTGGTACGGCGCGAATCCGGCGCTCGCGGCGGAGGTCATGCGCTACATCGTGCGCTGCGCCATCCCGGAAGGGCAGACGCGCACATTCACAGATGCCCAGACGAACACGGTGCACACGTGGACGGGCCTGCTGGGCCTGGCGCCGGGCTGGGCCGGAGGGGCGCCCGCGACGGAGGCGGAACAGCAGATCGTCTCCGCGTGCCTCGCGGCGCACAGCAATCCCTTCGGCGTGAGCGTGCCCATCTCCGTGTTGGGCCGGGACGGCCTGGGGGTGGTCATCCCCGCGTCCGAGGGGGAGCTGGCCACCTTCGCCCGGCCGGAGTCGTGCTTCTTCGGCAATCTCTTTCAAGGGCAGGGGCTCTACGCGGGCAGCCAGAATCCGCCCCTGGACGCGACCCAGAGCACCACGCGCGCGTGCGCGGTGGTGGATGGCTCCGGGATGCCTCGCATGACGTGCGCGCCGCTCATCTACGTGGGCAGCTGCTCGGACGTGTGCACGCAGGCGGGAACGGCCTTCGCGAGCTGCACGGTGGGCGGCGTGAGCTTCCAGCCGCTCACCACGCGCGTGCGCGACTCGGACCTGTTCGTGTGCGGCGATGGCATCTGCCAGGTGACGGAGTCCTGCGGAGCGTCCAACTCGTACAACGCGTGCGCGGCGGACTGCGGCGCCTGTCCGTGAGGTGAGCGCGGGCGGCCTTCAGCCGGAGTGGGAGCCCAGGCCGGAGGCCGCGCCCACGCGCAGCCGTTCATGCAGCGCGTCCGTGAGCAGGTACCAGAACTGGACGTTGCCGAAGCTGAGGATGTCGCCGCCCCGGAGCGGCACCTCGCGCTGCCCGATGGTGCTGGCATTGACGAAGGTTCCGTTGGTGGAGCCCAGGTCACGCACGGTGCAGCGGCCCGCCGCCCGGCTCCACTTGAGCTCCGCGTGCTGCTTGGACACGGACGCATCGTCCAGCACCAGCTCGCAGTCCAGCCTCCGGCCAATGCGCAGCACCTCCGAATCCCGGAGGGTGGGGAGGGTGGCGACGAGCAGGTCGTCGAACTCGAAGAGCAGGGCGAGCATGCCCTGCTCGACGTCGCCGGGGTCCGCCATGCGGGTGGGCGCGAGCGCGGCGGCGGACAGCTCCGACGGCGGACGCTGCACCAGCGCGAAAGGACCCAGCTGATGTTGAAAGGCACCCACGGGGAGTGCGGAGGCGAGCGCGCGCAATTCCTGGACGGACAGCACGTGGAGCAGCCTAACGGGTCGGCCGTCGGGCGCCCAGCCACTACCGGACGATGGTTGTAAGGCTTTCGTTGACCGGCCAGTCACTCGTTCCCTACATTGACCCTTTCGAGTCGCGGGTCGGGTTCCAGGAGGGAACGCCAGACCCCCGATGCGCAGCCAGGTGATGGAAGGAGCGGTGGTTCGATGAGCGGGAGCGACAACATCCCGATGACCCCCCACGGTCTGCAGAAGCTCAAGGACGAGCTGAAGCACCTCCAGTCCGTGGAGCGGGGCAAGATTTCGCGTGAAATCGAGGTCGCGCGTGCGCACGGCGACCTGCGAGAGAATGCGGAGTACCACGCGGCCAAGGAGAAGCAGTCGCACATCGAGGGGCGCATCTTGACCCTCGGCGACTGGATCGCCCGCTCGGAGGTCATCGACCCGGCGAAGCTGGGCGGCGACAAGGTCATCTTCGGCGCCACCGTGGAGCTGGTGGACACGGAGAACGACAAGACCATCAGCTACCGCCTGGTGGGTGAGACGGAGGCCGACCTGAAGAAGCGGTGGATCGCCGTGACCTCGCCGGTGGCGCGCGCGCTCATCGGCAAGAAGGTGGGCGACATCGCCACGGTGCAGAGCCCCGGCGGCGTGCGCGAGCTGGAGGTCGCGGCCATCAGCTTCGAGGATCCGCAGGAAGAGTCGGCCAGCTAGCGCTGAAGCCCGGCTGGCCGGGTGTCCTTCGGGGGGGCGGGCCTGGGCTCGCTCCCCCGGTTTCGTTTTCCCTGCGGCGTCAGAGCGCTTCGTAGGATGGAGGCTGGAAATCCCGCGTGAACCACCCGCTCGCCAGCCTCATTGGACCTCTCAAGTACGCGTGTCAGCGTGACTTCGCCCAGCTCGGGACCGTGCGGGATCTGCGCACGTTGATGGAGCGCACCCTGGCGTCGGCCGGGGGCGTGGACGCGCGGGCCCTGGGGGAGTTGAGGGCGGCGCTGCCGCACGTGGATCCGCCCGCGCCGCCGGAGCACCGCAAGGCCGCGCTGCGCCAGGTGCTGGGCGCGCTGAAGCTCAGCGGCGTGGTGCTGCCGGAGGAGCTGGAGCGGGTGGTCGTCACGGGAGAGATCAACGCCGTGGCGGCGAGCTTTCCCCGGTCGCCGGAGCGTGCACACGTGCTGGAAGGGGAGCTGAACCCCGCGCCAGCGCGCCGCCGGTTGACGCCGCCGCCGGGGACGGTGGAGGCGCGTGGCAACACCGTGCAGCCGTGGCGTTCGCAGGACCCCGTGCCCCAGGTGGGCGGTGGCGTTCCGGCGGCAACGCCCGCGACCGCATCCCGGCAGCCGCAGGCCCGTGCAGCTTCGCTCTCGCCGGGAGCGGGTCCCCAAGGTGGGAATGCAGGTCCCGCGAAGGGCGAGCTGGTGCCCTACGGCGCGCGCATGGCGGCATCCCGAGGCGCCGCGATGGGGCCCGCGCAAGGTGACGTCCAACCCTACGGTGCGCGCATGGCCGCGGCCCGGAACGCCGCCGTTCCCGCGGGTGCGGCGGCCCGTGCTCCGGGTGCGAAGCCCAACGTGGGTGCGGATCCTCGCAACGGCGCGCCACCGGCGGACCGCGCTCCCGCGGAGAAGGCCCGGAAGAAGAAGGCCAAGGCCGTGGGCGCGGAGGCGTCCCGATCCGAGGCGAAGCTGCTGTCCATCGCGCCGCGCACCGGCCCGCTGTCCGCGCCGCTCAAGACGTTGGGCAAGCGCCTGGGGCCGCGGCTCGTCGCGGTGCTCGACAAGAAGGGCCTGCGCCGCACCGGCGACATCCTGTTCCTGTTGCCACGCTGTTACGAGGACCGCCGCAAGCTGCGCACCATCGCGGAGCTCATCCCCGGCGAGCGCGGCGTGACGGTGGGCACCGTCAAGACGGCCGACTTCGTCCCGGGGCGCGGCGGCAAGCGCATGTTCCGCGCCGTCGTGGGGGATCGCTCCGGCAGCATCGCGGCCACCTATTTCAACGCCGGACCGTGGCTCAAGAGCCGCTTCTCCGTGGGCAAGCAGCTGGTGCTCTCCGGCGAGGTGCGCGCCTCCATGAACGGCCGGGAGATGGCCCACCCGGAGCTGGAGCCCGCCGAGGACCTGGAGAACACGACCTCCGTCCACTTCCACCGCATCGTCCCCGTCTACCCGGGCTTCGAGCGCGGCGAGCAGCGCTCCTTCCGCGAGCTGACCTCGCGCATCAGCGAACAGCACGCGCACCACCTGGAAGAGCCGCTGCCCGCGGACCTGCGCCGCCGCTACCACCTGATGGGCCTGCCGGACGCGCTGCGCTTCATCCACTTCCCGCCCGACGACGCGGACCTGGAGGCGCTGGACGCGCACCAGAGCCCCGCGCACCGCCGGCTCGCGTTCGACGAGCTGTTCTTCCTCCAGTTGGGCATGGCCCTCAAGCGTCAGGGCATCAAGGCGGAGGAGGGCATCGCCTTCGACGTCACCCCGGCGCGGCTGGACAAGGCGCGCGGCGCGCTGCCCTTCCAGCTCACCGGGGCGCAAGCGCGCGTGGTAGGGGACCTCGCCCGGGACATGGCGCGTCCGGAGCCCATGAACCGGCTGGTGCAGGGCGACGTAGGCAGCGGCAAGACGGCCGTGGCGCTGGTGGCCGGCATGGTGGCGCTCCAGGACGGCTACCAGGTGGCGGTGATGGCCCCCACCGAAATCCTGGCCGAACAGCACGAGCGCACCTTCCGCCGCATCCTGGAGCCGCTGGGCTACCGCGTGGGGCTCATCAGCGCGGCGGGCACCGCGAAGCACAAGCGCGAGGTGCGCGAGTCCGTGGCGAAGGGCGACATCCACCTCGCCGTGGGCACGCACGCGCTGCTGGAGGGCGGCGTGTCCTTCCAGAACCTGGGGCTCGTGGTCATCGACGAGCAGCACCGCTTCGGCGTGCTTCAGCGCCACACGCTCATGAGCAAGGGGCTCACGCCGGACGTACTGGTGATGACCGCCACGCCCATCCCGCGCACGCTCGCGATGACGCTCTACGGCGACCTGGACGTGTCCATCATCGACCAGCTGCCGCCGGGCCGCACGCCCATCACCACGCGCGTCTTCAACAACGAGCAGCGCGCGCGCGTCTACGAAGCGGTGGGCTCGGAGCTGGCCAAGGGCCACCAGGCCTACGTCGTCTATCCGCTGGTGGAGGAGTCGGAGAAGCTGGACCTGGAGGACGCCACCCAGGGCGCGACGAAGCTCCAGGTGGTGTTCCCCAACGCCAGCGTGGGCCTGCTGCACGGGCGCATGAAGCCGGAGGAGAAGGACGCCGTGATGGAGGCCTTCCGCGACAAGCGCATCCAGTTGCTCGTCTGCACCACGGTGGTGGAGGTGGGCGTGGACGTGCCCAACGCATCCGTCATGGTGGTGGAGGCCGCGGAGCGCTTCGGCCTGTCGCAGCTGCACCAGCTGCGCGGACGCGTGGGCCGTGGCGCCGCGGCCAGTTACTGCTTCCTCGTCGCGGGCGCCGCGCGCTCCTGGGAGTCCACCGAGCGGCTGGGCGTGATGGAGCGCAGCAGTGACGGCTTCGTCATCGCGGAGAAGGACCTGGAGATCCGCGGCCCCGGCGAGTTCCTGGGCACGCGGCAGAGCGGCCTCCCGGAGCTGGCCGTGGCGAACCTCGTGCGCGACGGCGACCTCTTGTCGCTCGCCCAGGCGGAAGCGCGGCGCATCATGGACGCCGACCCCCAGCTCCAGAAGCCGGACCACCAGGGGCTCGTGAAGGCGCTGGAGGAGCGCTGGGAGGGCCGGCTCGCGCTTGCCCGGGTGGGGTAGGCCCGAGGAGGCCCGCGCCCGCCCCCTGGATTGTCCCGGACTGTCGTCGTGCTTACTTTCCTGACTGGAGGACCACGGGGGGCGTACGCGATGGGAGACTGGGGGCGAGCGGAGTATCTGGCGCGGCAGGGCATCCGGGATCGACGGGTGCTCGCGGCGATTGCCAACCTGAGCCGCGCGGACTTCGTGCCCTTGGACGCGCGGGACTCGGCCCATCAGGACGTGCCGCTGCCCATCGGCCATGGGCAGACCATCAGCCAGCCCTACGTGGTGGCCCTGATGACCGAGGCCCTGCGCCTGCGCGGTTGTGAGCGCGTGCTCGAAATCGGCACCGGCTCCGGCTACCAGACAGCGGTGCTGGCACTGCTGGCCCGCGAGGTCTTCACGGTGGAGATCGTCCGCGAGCTGGCTCGGCCCGCCCGGCGGTTGCTCCACCGGCTGGGCTTCACCAACGTGTTCTACCGGGAGGGTGACGGCTCCCAGGGGTGGGCCCAGGCCGCGCCATTCGACGCCATCATCGCCACCGCCGCGCCAGAGGACATCCCCCGGGAGCTCCTGCGCCAGCTGAGGCCCGGGGGGCGGATGGTCATCCCCGTGGGCTCCGTGAACGAGCCGCAGGAGTTGCTGCGCATCCGCCGGAGACAGCCGGGGATGCTGCCCCGGGTGGAGCGCCTGCTGCCGGTGCGCTTCGTCCCCATGATGGGACTGGGCTCCGCCCTGAGCTGAGCGTCACCTGGCGGGTGCGACAGGCCGCGCGCCTGCATGCCCACTCCCCGCGTCCCGAGGTCGCGTTGCCGAGCGGTGAGGGGACCGGTAACGTCCCGCCCATGATCATCTGCCCGGTCTGCGACCACGTGCAGTCGGAAGGCGAAGAGTGCGAAGGCTGCGGCAAGCGCTTCCCCGGCCTCATGAACATCCCCGCGCCTGTCGTGGCCCCGTTGGCGGAGCTGGAGCTGACGCATCACGCGGGGGGCCGCGTGCCGGTGGACGCGCCCGCGCTGCCGGAGCTGGACCTGACGCGGCTGCGCTCGGGGCCGGACCTGCCGGCGATGGTCGTGCCCGACCTGGAGTTGACCCGTTCAGGCGCCACGGGCGACGTGCCCGTCGCGCAGATGACGGACCTGGACACGGGCCGCGCGCAGGACGACGGCGTGCGCACCGCCGCCCCGGTGGGTGCGGTGACGTGCCGCTACTGCCGCCATGTCCAGGCGGAAGGCCTCTTGTGTGATGGCTGCGGCATGCGGCTGCCCCGGGTCCGGGTGGCGGCTCCCGCGACGGCGAAGCGCGGCGGCGGGGACGAGGACGAGCGCGTGCCCTGTCCCTCCTGCCACGTGCCGTCCAGGCCGGGCCGCCCGTGCGTGGCGTGCGGCACGAAGGTGGAGGTGGAGGCGTGACGGCTCCAGCGCTGAAGGCGGGTTACGCGTGCAGCGAGGGTTGCGGCTTCACCGCCTCGCTGTGGGACGTCGTCTACCGCTGCCCGCGCTGTGAAGGCCTGTTGGAGGTGGCCCACGACGAGGCCGCTCTGCGCGCCGTCCCCGCGGCGGAGTGGAAGCGCCGCTTCGAGTCCCGCTTCGCGACGTCGCGGTTGCCGGACGGCTCCGGCGTCTGGGGCAAGCGCGAGTGGGCGCTGCCCGAGCTGCCGGTGGAGGACATCGTCTCGCTGGGCGAGGGGCGGGTGCCGCTCAAGCCGCTGCCTCGCATGGCGGCGGAGCTGGGGCTGGGCTCGCTGATGTTGAAGGAGTGCGGCGTCTCTCCGACGGGCAGCTTCAAGGACTGGGGGATGACGGTCCTGGTGTCCGCGGTGAAGCACCTGCGCTCGCGCGGCACGCCCATCCGCGCGGTGGCGTGCGCATCCACGGGCGACACGTCCGCGGCGCTGTCCGCGTACGCCGCGGCGGCGGGCATCCCGGCGGTGGTGTTCCTGCCGAAGAACAAGGTGTCGCTCGCGCAGCTGGTGCAGCCCATCGCCAACGGGGCGCGCGTGCTGTCGCTGGACACGGACTTCGACGGCTGCATGAAGCTGGTGCAGGCGGTGACGGCGGACACGGGGTTGTACCTGGCGAACTCGATGAACTCGCTGCGCATCGAGGGCCAGAAGATGATCGCCATCGAGCTGTGCCAGGACCTGGGCTGGGAGCCGCCGGATTGGATCGTCATCCCGGGCGGCAACCTGGGCAACGCGAGCGCCCTGGGCCGGGGTCTGGATCTGCTCTTCAATCTGGGGCTCATCACTCGCCGGCCGCGCATCGCGGTGGCGCAGGCGCAGCGGGCGAACCCCCTTGCGCGCGCCTTCCGGGGAGGCTTCCAGGAGCTGGTGCCCATGCAGGCGGGAGCGACGCTCGCGTCCGCCATCCAGATTGGCAACCCGGTGTCCTTCCGCCGAGCGGTGCGGATGCTGCGCGCGTTCGACGGCGTGGTGGAGGAGGCGTCGGAGTCGGAGCTGTCCAACGCGGCGGCCCGGGCGGACCGCGAGGGCACCTTCGCTTGTCCGCAGACGGGCGTCGCGCTGGCGGCGGTGGAGAAGCTCGCCGCGTCGGGCGTGATGGCCAAGGGCTCCAGCGTCGCGGTGGTGGCCACCGCGCACGGGCTGAAGTTCGCGGACTTCAAGGTCGGCTACCACCGGCAGACGCTGAGCGACGTGAAGGCCGCGCACGCGAACCCGCCGGTGGAACTGCCCGCGGACCTGTCCGCCGTGCGCGAGGCCCTGAAGGACCTGGGCTGAAGCCTCGCGCGCCTCCGGGGTTTCGCTACTCCACGTCGAGCGACAGGCGCGACTCGATGGTGAGACCGAAGCCGGAGAGGCCCCGGTAGGTCATGTCCGTGTTGGACATCACGCGCATGGTGCTCACGCCCAGGTCGGTGAGGATCTGGCAGCCCATGCCCACGTCGCGGGACTCGTTGGCCGCGCGGCTGACGGACGCGTTGCTGCCGTCGCCCGCGCGCTTGTGGTGGATGCCGAAGTCGTTGCCGTGCATGCCGGGCAGGTAGACGATGACGCCCGTGCCCTCTCGCGCGACGTTCTCCATCGCGCGGTCCAGCAGCAGGTTGCACTTGCAATCCGGTGACCCGAACACGTCGCCCAGGGCGCAGGCGCCGTGCAGGCGCACCAGCGGAGCGGGCTGGACCTTCGACGGGTCGCCCTTCACCAGGACGAGGGACTTCGCGCCGTCGGGCGTCCACGTGTAGGTGAGGGCGGTGAACTCACCGTGGCGGGTGCGCACGACGCTCTGGCCGGACTCACGGCGCACCAGGCGGTCCTTGCGGCTGCGGTACTCGATGAGGTCCGCGATGGTGACGAGCTTGAGGTCGTGCTCGCGCGCGAACTGCTTGAGGTCCGGCATGCGCTGCATGGTGCCGTCGTCCTTCACCAGCTCGCAGAGGATGCCGGACGGCTGCAGGCCGGCGAGCCGCGCCAGGTCCACGGCCGCTTCGGTGTGGCCCGCGCGGCGCAACACTCCGCCTTCGCGGTAGCGCAGCGGGAAGATGTGGCCGGGGCGCAGGAAGTCATCCGCGGTGCTGTTCGGGTCTGCGAGCGCGCGGATGGTCTTCGTGCGGTCGCTGGCGGAGACGCCGGTGGTGGTGCCGTGGCGGAAGTCCACGGAGACGGTGAAGGCGGTGCGGTGGGACTCGGTGTTCTCCGCCACCATCTGGGGCAGGCGGAGCGAGTCGAGCCGCTCGGCGAGCATGGGCTGGCAGATGATGCCGCTGGTGTGGCGGACCATGAACGCCAGCATCTCCGGGGTGGCGAGCTCGGCGGCCATGATGAGGTCGCCTTCGTTCTCGCGGTCCTCGTCGTCGGCGACGATGACGCACTTGCCAGCCTGGATGTCGCGGATGGCCTCCTCGATGGTGTTCAACTCGGAGTCACGGCTCATGTCGGGGGAACTCATCCTGCTGACGACGTGGAGAGGCATGGTTCGCGGCATGTAACGCGAGGGGGGTGGGGTGGCAAGCCATGCTCGGGGAGCGAGCGTGCGTCCATTCAATGGCTGGGATGAGCGCAAGCTGGGACTGCGCGTCTGTGTAGGTGGGTGCTGTCGGGTGGCCGACTCGACGGGCTGGGGCACGTGATGTAGGGTGCTCGGCTCCGTGAGCGCAGACATCCAGCAGGACAAGCGGGCCCGGTTCGACCAGTTGCAGGAGAGCCTGTCGACCCGCCAGAGCACCACCCACTTCACCCACGCGGGCGTGTCCGTCATCGCCTTCATGTTGATTTCAGGGGCGGCGGGGAAGCTGTTCTACGACTCGCTGCGCACGCCGCTGCTGGCCTGGGGTGCCGCGCTCCTGGCGCTGGGGCTGCTGGTGTACGGCTTCCTCAGCTACCGCAAGGGTCGCGCGGTGCTGGTGGAGGAGCTGCAGCGGTACGAGGCGCTGCTCGCGCTGCGCCGCGAGCTGCACCTGGACAACCCCGCCGCGCTCCTTCCCCGGTGAGCGCCGCCAGGAAGGTCGCCCTGCCGGGGCGATTCATCGTGCTGGAAGGCCTGGACGGAGCGGGCACCACCACGCAGACGGAGCGGCTGGCGTCCGCGCTGAGGGCGGACGGGCACGCGGTGGTGACGACGCGCGAGCCGTCCGACGGTCCGGTGGGAACGATGCTGCGCCAGGCGCTCACGGGCCGCCTGGGCTTGCCGCAGGGCCGGGGGCCGTTGGCGCAGGAGACGTTGGCGCTGCTGTTCGCGGCGGACCGGACGGACCACCTGCACGCGCGAGTGCTGCCGGCGCTGGAGGAGGGCAAGGTGGTGCTGTGCGACCGCTACGTGCTGTCCTCGCTGGCGTACCAGGGCGCGAGCCTGCCCATGGCGTGGGTGGACACGGTGAACGCGCACGCGGTGTCGCCGGACCTGACGCTGTTCGTGGGCGTGGACCCCAAGGTCGCGGCGAAGCGCCGGGCCGTGCGCGGAGGCCCCGCGGAGCTGTTCGAAGCGGACGAGGCCCAGCGGCGCATCGCGAAGCAGTACCTCAAGGCCATCACGCTGCGAGCAAAGCGCGAGCGCATCGTGCACATCGACGGTGAGCTGTCCGTGGAGGCCGTGACGGAAGCGTGCCTCAAGGAAGTGCGGCGGCTGCTCGCGCGCAAGCGCTGAGCCCCGGCTGTCGAGGGTGGGGTGCACCCGCGACGCGGAAGCCGCGGACGAGCGTCCACAACAGCTCCAGCACGGAGCTGTCGCAGACGATGCGGCTGACGGCGAGCCACGTGCCCACGGGCGCCGCGCCCACACGTGCGTCCATGGCGCTGAAGAAGTCCGCCACGCTCCGGTGCGGCACCCTCACGCCCTTGGGCTTGCCGGAGGAGCCGGACGTGTAGAGGACGTAGGCAGCGTCGTCCAGCGTCGTGCCCGCGCGCGGAGGCCCCAGCACGTCCAGCTCGAACGCGTCCTCCGAGTCCAGCAGGACGGTGCACACGCCGTCCGCCGGCAGGGACTGGACCCGGGGGGACTCCGTGACGAGCACCCGCGCCCGTGAGTCCTCCATCATCGCGGCCAGTTGTTCCCGCGGGCAGTCCGGATCCAGCGGAACGAAAGCGCCGCCTGCCTTGAGGATGCCGAGCATCGCCACCACCATGCGGGCGGGGCGCTCCACGCACAGACCCACGCGCACGTCCCGCGCGACGCCGTGCTCGCGCAGGTGCCACGCCAGCGCGTCGCTGGCCGCGTCCAACTGTGCGTAGGTGAGCGTTTCATCGTCCGCCGCCACCGCCACCGCGTCCGGCGTGCGAGCCACCTGCGCGCGGAACTGCGCCGGGAGGCAGCGCGAGTCATCCGGCAGGGACGGGGGCGTCAGGTCGTTCGACTCGCGAAGCACCATGTACCGTTCGTCCGTGTCGAGAAGCGGCACGTCCATGGACACGGGGGGCAAGGCCTTCTGCGCCCGCGCTGGCGGCTCCCAGTCCTCCGCGAGCGACGTCGGCACCATGTCCGTGGCCACCCAGTGGAGCTCACCCAGCTCCGGCGTCTCCGACGTGAGACGAGGGGACATCTCCAGGATGCTGCTCGTCGTCAGCACGAAGCGCGCGCCGCAATCCCGAGCGATGGCAAGCAGCTGCGGCAGGGCGCTGTCCAGCCGGGAAGGATCCGGCGGGGAGCACGGCACCGCGATGGCGTCCACGTACAGGCAGCCCGTGAACCCCACGATGTATTCGTGGCCCGGGGGATACAGCAGCAGCACCCGTTCGCCGGCCGCGTTCAGCGTCCGCAGCCACGTCCCCAGTGCCCGCGCCCGGGTGTCCAGGTGCGAGAAGCTCCACTCCTCGGATGCGCCCTCTCCCAGTTGCTCCGCATGGGGATAGAGCAGGTCCGCCAGGTGGATGGTCGAATGGAAGAGGTCTTCGCTGTTCTCCGCTGCATCCATGAACAAGCCCTCAAACGAGGAATATCAGATAATCATGGATGATGCCCTACGGGTCTGACATCCCCCTTCGCGAAGAGGGGCGACGGCGTTCGTGTGTGCGACACAGCGGGTTCCATCCCACCGCCGCGCCGGAGGGGACGCTGCGGCCAGGGGCGTTCGCCTCGGTGGGCCAGAGTGTGGACCATGCGCGCTGACGCCCTGGTGCTGGCCCTGGTGCTGGTGGCCACGGGATGCGCCTCCGTGTCGCAAGCGCCTGTGCGTGGCCGAAGCTTGAGCCATGCGCCGCGTGAGGCCTCTTCACCCGTACGGGTGGAAACTCCGAGCGATGAGGCCCCGCGCGCCCGGGACTTCCTCCCACGCGGCTTCTCCGGGTCCGAGCAACGCCTCCTGCGCCGCCAGCATCCGCGTGACGACGTGACAGCCGTGGGAGACGTCAGCAGGGAGGGCGCTGTTGGGGGCGAGGCCCGGAGTGCTGCATTGGCGCGGCAGGCAGTCCTCGAAGCCACGGAAGAAGTGAAGGGCTCACTGTCGCGCGTCGAAGCCGGGTTCTCCAAACTGGCGGACCGCCCTCCGCCCCTCGTGGGATGGAGCCTCAACGGCGTCTTCACGCGCTACCTCGATCAGGGCTCCAAGCAGGTGACGTGGCTTCACGGCGCGCTTGGGAGCGCCACCGCGTTGACGGAAGCGGCCCCGGAAGTCGGCGACACGGGCATGGAGCTGGGCCTGCTGCGCATGACGGGGCCGAAGCTCCAGGCGGCGCAGGCGAGTGGTTCGAGCGGCGCGGCTTCAAGGGCGACATGGACATCGACAACTTTTGCGTCCGGCTGGAGCAGGCCCACCACGAGGCGATTCACGGAGGGGGAAACTGGAAGCTGGGGCGCACATGGCCCGGTGAGTGGAACCGGATGATCATGGAGGCTCTACGCGAAGCAGAGAGCCTGGCGGCCCGGAGGTTGACGAGGAGCCAGGTCCTGAACATCGTTGCGGAGAACATGAAGGAGTACAGAGTCCCGATGAACTTCGTCACCGGGAGAAGTCGATGAGCGGCGGAGAAGCCTGGCGGGGCAACATCACGGCACGTCTGTACGAACGGGTACGCGAGCGTGGGTACGAGTCACTCACCGCCTTCGCGAATGCTCGTCCTGCCGTGTCGTTGGTGGCTCTGGCCGAAGAGCTGGGACCGGATGACGTTGCAGGGGTACAGGTCTTGAGTGCTTTGCTCTACGAGGCGGAGCAGCACAAGCAGGTGACGCGCTTTGTGCGTGATGTTCTCGCTCGCATGCTGACTCAGAGCCTTCCCGACGGATGGCCAAGTGTGCTCGACGACGAGAACCGATTCGCCGTCGCCAAGGCGCTGGGGCGCTGGATCGCCTATACCCCCGAGACGCATAAGGGGCGTGCGAAGCGGGTCGGAGATGCGTTGCTTGCCAATCCCCCCCCGCTGGCTGGCGCCCGCTCGGCCCCGACGACGAGCTTCTTCGGACACTCCTCGCCGACGAGGAATCCTGACCGGAAGCGGCTGCCCTTCGATACTGGGGCTCGAGAACGCACCGTCTACGCGGTCTCCAACACGAGCCGCTGGCTGACCTCCCTGCACACGGCTTGCGCCTGCTGCACGGTGTCCGCGTAGGCGAGCACATAGCCCGCGCGGTCCTCTGACTTCAGGGCCTGACGGATGGTGCCTCCCAGCTCCACCGCGAGCGAGATGTCCACCACGCCCGGCAGCCGCTTCAGCGCCAGCGCGCCGTTGATGCGCTTGAGCTTGCCGGCGGGCGGGGTGAAGTACTGGATGGCCGCGCCGCCCCGGGGCACCGGATCCGCCTCCAGGGGCTTCAGCGTCCCCATGGCCCACTGGAGCGTCATGTCCAGCAGGTCATGCCCCGTGGTCAGCCGGACCAGGTCCCACAGGCGGTCGCCGCCCAGCCGCGTGTGCGTTTCCACGATGCGGGGGCCGCGCGCCGTGTACTTCAGCTCCGTGTGCGAGGGTCCATCCTTCAGCCCGAGCACGTCCAGGAAGCTGCGGATGAAGTCGCGCACCTCGCGGTCCCGCTCCGGACTCATCGGCGCGGGGACCTGGTGCGCGACCTCCAGGAACGCGCTGCCGTTGGGGTCCGTGCTCTTCGTCTCCTCGTTGATGCCCAGGATGACGTGGCGGCCCGCGAAGGAGAAACACTCCACGGAGTACTCGGGGCCGTCCAGGTACTCCTCGGCGATCCACGACGCTCGGCCGTTCAGCACGCCGTCCAGGTCCGCGGCGGAGCGCACGAGCCGCACGTCGATGCTGCCCACGCCGTCCACGGGCTTCAGGATGAACGGATAGCCCTGGCGCCCGCCGAACGCGACGGCTTCCTCGCGCGTCTTCACCGGGGCCCACTGCATGGGCGAGAACCCGCCGGAGTCGAGCACCCGCCGCATGGTCGGCTTGTCGCGCGTCTTCTCCACCAGCTCCAGCGGCGTCCCGGGCAACCCCAGCGCCTGGTTGATGCGCGCGCAGGTGATGAGCGCCTCCTCCGCGACGGTGATGGCGCTCACGAACGGAGTCACCTCGTGCGCGGCCTTCAGCATGGGGATGAGCGCCGGGTCGTCGTAGCTCATGAGGAGGACCCGGTCGGACTGCCGGTTCACGTGATCATCGGACAGCCCGGGCTGCTGGATGATCAACGGCCGCAGACCCAGCTGCCACGCCCGCTCCGTGATGAACTGCCTTGCGCCCAGAAGGATGAGGTTCGCCGCCATGGTTCATGCACTCCTTGCAGTGACGTCCTCCGCGCGGCCTCGCGCGTGACGGATGAAGGCCTGGCGTCCTTCCTCGGAGACGACGAACGCCCACCCCAGCTTGCCTCCACTGGTGATGTTCACCACCTTCGAAGTGCGGCTGCCTCGCACCAGGAAGCCATTGGGCTCTCCGCCGTAGGAGTAGAAGCCCAGCACCAGCCGGTACTCCGCCGGAGCTGAGTCACCCGCCGCACGCAGCCGGACGGTCTCCGCCTCCACGACGCGCTGGCAGATCCACCGCTCGATGCCCGGCTCGCGCAGCTTCTGCTCCAGCACGTCCGCGGGCCAGTCCACCCCCATCAGCACGCCGCTGCCGCCGTAGGAGCTGCTGTCGTCGATCTTGAACACCCACCCGGTCTTGTCTCGCAGCGCGTCCGCCAGGTTCTCCTCCGACAGGGAGAAGGCGTGGGGCAGGTACCTCCTGATGGCGGCCACCTCTTCGTCGCTGAAGAGCGCGTGGTGGCCCGGTTCGCACAGCAGCGCGAGGAACCGTTTGCTCATCCGCAGCTCCGGTTCGAAGCCATTGGTGAGCACCGCGCCGCTGGACCAGAGCTTCTCCAGGAACACGAAGCCGTCGGTCACCTCCTCGTAGGTGAACATGCGGTGGATGAGCGTGCGCTCGCCCTCCTCACGCGTCAGCCAGGCCTCCGGGTAGCGCACTTCATCCAGGATGTGGACCGGTACGTCCGGGTTCAGCTCCTCCAGGTACCGCTTCAGGTAGTCCTGACGCGGATACCCCAGCTGCGCGTGGCCGGTGGAGTCGAGGATCACCACCCGACGCAGGTCCCGCTTGCGGCACTCCTCCGCGTACAGCACGGCGAGGTCCCTCAGCGGGCTGTTCATCAACCCGGCCTTGGGAAAGCCCAGCGCTTCCGTGGCCGCGCGGGAGCCCTCGTAGGCCTCGCCTCCCCCCACGCCGGGGAAGATGTTGAACTCGCAGAAGAAGTAGCCCTGCCGCGTCGGCACGACGTCCATCCGGCCAATCGTCGCGTCGCCGTGGCGCAGGTTGTCCCAGTGGATGAAGTCCACGAGCCGCCGGGGCATCCGCAGCAGGTCCAGCAGGCCTTCCCGCGAGCGCGTGTCGATGAGGTGGCCAATGAGCTTCAGCTGCGCGGAGAGCAGGTGGCGGCACGCACGGCTCAGCTCCTGGAACTCCGCTTCGCTGAAGAGGAGCGGGTGCGCGAACTGGCTCTTCTCGTACATGGGCGAGTCCAGGTCGTGGATGGCGGCGATCGTGCTCGCGTGCGCCCTGGCATCTCGCTCGGGCGACCATCCTTCCTCCAGGGCGGCGAGGAACGCTTCGTTGAATGCACCGATCATGGGTGGGCCTCAGGTGCGTCCGGCGTCGTCGACACCGAACAGTGCGTTCATCTTCTGGAGGGAGAAGGCCTTGTAGACGACGGGCTCGTACTTCGCGGGCGTGTCCTTGCAGAACTTCGGGAAGCACTCGATGAGCGCGTCGTCGTTGGCGAGCTTGAAGAACGCCAGGGACTGACGCTCGCCTCCGGACAGGACGACCCGGTGTGGCGTGGACACGTATTCGTCGTTGGACCAGCGGGCCATCAGGTCCCCGATGTTGACGATGAGGTGATCCCGCCGCTCCAGCGTGGGCGTGATCCATGCGCCTCCGCGCTCCTTCACCTGGATGCCAGGGCCCGTCTGCGCCAGCACCGTCAACAGCGTCCCGTCCGTGTGCTCGCCCATGCCCTGGTCGTTGATCAACTCCGGACTGAGATGGGGGTAGAGCAGGGAGCGCAGCGAGTCGGTGGACGCGGAGGTTTTCTTGGCGAAGAAGTCCCGGGGCAGGTCCAGCGCGATGCTGAACAGCTCCGTGAGCCGGGCCGTCAGCGCCTCGCACTCCCGGAAGTACGCCTTGAGCGCCGCGCGCAGCCTCTGGCCCTCCGCGCCCTCGCTGAACGGCAGGTTCGCGCTGTCGTCCTCGATGAGCCGGCCCACGCTGAACTTCTCCACGTAGTCGCTGGGGAGCCCCTTGCGGCCCATGTACGCGTAGGCGTTCTCCTCCAACATGCCGCTGTAGCCGTAGGGCGTGTAGTCGTCCGCGGCCATGGTGAAGCCGGACTTCAACCGGCACTGGTTCTTTGCCTCGAGCGGCAGGCGGAAGAACGCCCGCGAGAGGCCATAGGCGTCCTCGAAGACCGATGGCGCGATGCCGTGACCGCTCAGGGTGAAGAAGCCCACCTGCTTGCAGGCCTGGTCGATCTCGAACGCCGCACGGCGCTCGGCTTCGGACCCTGGCGTCGCGGACGTCAAATCGATTCGGGGCAACTCCTTCATCATGTGCTCCTCCAGGTTCGATGGCTCAGCTCGCGTTCACGCAGCACGTGCGCGACCGTGAGGACGTCCAGGAAGGCGTGTCCCGTCGAGCTGAAGACGGTGCGGCTCGAGCGCAGGGGACCGCTGTCCCTCCGCACGAGCTGTCCCAGGGTGATGGCGTTGGCGTGCACCGGCCCGGCTTCCGCGAGCGCGGTGGCCAGGTCCTCGACGATCACCGTCGACGTGCGCAGCAGTTCGAGCGGCACCTCCCGGGCCTCCACG
Source organism: Corallococcus sp. AB038B (assembly GCF_003668955.1). Classification (NCBI taxonomy): domain Bacteria; kingdom Pseudomonadati; phylum Myxococcota; class Myxococcia; order Myxococcales; family Myxococcaceae; genus Corallococcus; species Corallococcus sp. AB038B. Next base: position 708,452 of record NZ_RAWO01000002.1, read on the forward strand.
GTGTGACCGCCCATGCAGTTGATGTGCACGCTGGGGGAGAGGTCCTCGAAGCTCCCCAGCGGCGTCTTCGACGACGTCGCGGTGCCAATCACGTCCGCACCCCGGAGGGCCTCGTCGAGCGACGCACAGGCGGCGACGTGCACCACTTCACCCAGGGACGCGCGCAGCTCCGCGGCGAACGCGTCGCGCCGGGCCGCGTTCCTCGCCCAGAGCCGCACCTCCTGGATGGGACGGACCGCGCTGACCGCCAACACCTGTTGCCGGGCCTGCGCTCCGGTGCCGGCCACCGCCAGCGTCCGGGCATCCGTGCGGGCACAGAAGTCCGTGACGAGCGCGGACACGGCGGCGCACTTGAGCTCCGTCACCGCCGCGCCATCCAGCAGCGCGAGCAGTTCTCCCGTGCGCGTGGAGAACGCCGCCACCACTCCGTTCATGGTGGGCAGCGGATCCGTGGCGGACCGCTCGAAGAGGGTCGCCACCTTGTTGATGTAGAGGCCCAGGTGCTCCGACACGGCCGGCATCGACACGAACGCGGCGTGCCGGGAAGAGGAGGGGACCGCGACGCGCAGCGGGACCTGCATGCGCTCATGCAGGCCCTCCGTGAGCGCCGCCTCCAGCTCGCGCACGAGCCGGGGCAGGTTCCCGTGCGCGGTGACGACATCGTGGGAAAGGAAGGCAGCCATCGCGTGCTCCCCGCCTACAGCGTCGCGAGGACTTCCTTCAGGTGGCCGATGAAGGACTGGACCTGCTCCGTGGGCAGGTCTCCGCGCAGCATGAGCCGGATGCCCGCCTTCCCCACGGGCACGATGGGGAAGAAGACCGCGGAGCAGTAGAAGCCTCGCTTGTAGAGCTCGCGCGAGAGCTTCACGGCCTTGTCCTGCTCGCCCACCTCCACGACCTTGATGTGCAGGCCGTCGCCGCGCTGCTCGGTCTGGATGTGCTCGTCGAACAGGGCGATGTTCCGGCGGAGCTGCTCCTGCCGCTTCGCCAGCTCCGGGCTTCGGTGCACCTGGATGCTTCCCATGGAGGTGCCGATGGCAGCCGTCCGCAGGCTCTGGGACCAGCCCATGGGACCCGTCCGGTAGAGGAAGTCGTAGTGCTTGCGGGAGCCGAGCATCGCGATGCCGCCCGTGCTGCCGAACGCCTTGGCGATGGAGGCGATGATCAGCGTGCGGTCGTTCATCTCTCGCAGCCGCGAGCGGATGTATCCCTCGCCGTTCTTCCCCTGCGTGGAGAGCGAGTGCGAGTCGTCGAGGTAGAGGAAGAGGCCGTACTTCTCCTGGAGCGTGAGCAGCGCCTGGAGGTCCGTCGCGCCGCCCGTGGAGTAGACGCTGTAGCACACGTACGCCACGCGCGGATACTTCCGGCAGACGTCCTCCAGGTAGTTCATGTCGTTGTGCGGGCAGTTCAGCACCCGCGTCTCGTCCGCGACGATGGGCTTCACGAACGCCATGGAGAAGTGCGCGAACTTGTCGAACACCATCACCAGGGGCTCACTGTCCGTCAGGTGCCCCGACCCGAGCACCGGCAGGATGGCCGCCGTGAGCGCGCTGGAGGTGACGGCGGGCAGCACCGGCCCCCCGAAGAGGTCCGCGAGCTGCTCCTCCAACTGCTCCATCAGGCCCAGCCGGATGCGGAACTCCGCCATCGACAGACCGGTGATGCCCTCGCGCTTCAGCGCGTCGATGCCGCCCTGGATGACGTCCGGGTGGCTGTTGAGCCCCAGGTAGGAGCAGGAGCACAGGTTCGCGAACTCGTGCCCGGTGTCCACCTCGCGCAGGCGGTTCTGGCCGTCCACCGCCTCCACGCGGATGTTGAGCATGTTCGACTCCCGGGCCACGGCCCAGGCGCTCTCGCTCGCGGGGATCATCTTCTGGTTGTTGCGGTGCAGGTGGGGACCCATCACCGCGTCGCCGGGCGTCGTCACTTCCGTGCTCCTGTCTTGTCGCTCACGAACTGGCCGATGCGCTGGAGCGCCTCACGGCCGCTGCTGAGGCGGTGGAAGTGCAGGTGCCAGACATGGACCATGTCGGGCCACTCCTCGAACGTGACGTCCACGCCCTGGGCCTGGGCCTTCTGCGCCATCGCCTGCGAATCGCTGAAGAGCAGCTCTCGCTCGCCCACCTGGATGAGCAGGGACGGGAAGCCAGTGAGGTCCGCGTGGATGGGGGAAATCGTGGGCTGCCGCGCGTCCTGCCCGTTGAGGTAGTGCCGGGCGACCTCCTCCACCACCTTGCGCTGGACGAGCGCGTCCGCCTTCTCGCGCGACGTGTAGCTGTCGCCGTGGATGCCCAGGTTGAACCACGACGAGATGCACACCAGGGCGCCCGCGAGCGGAAGGCCTTGGGCCCGTGCGTTGACCTGCATGGAGACGACCAGGCCACCACCCGCGGAGTCCCCCGCGATGGAGATGTGGCCCGGCTTGAACCCACGCTCCAGCAGCCAGCGGTATGCGCTGGTCGCGTCATCCAGCGCGGCCGGGTAGGGGTGCTCCGGTGCGCGGCGGTAGTCGAGCTGGAGCACCCGGCAGCGCGCCTGTCGCGCCATCTCCGCGGCCATGTGCCCATGGCTCACGAGCGAGCCGAAGACGAAGCCGCCGCCGTGCAGGAAGAGCAGGGCGCGGTCCTGATCGCACTCCGGTGGCGTGAGCCACTGGGCAGGAATGCCGTTCACGCTGACGGGCTCCACCCCGATGTCCGTGGCGACCGGTAGCCCGAGCGAATCGTAGTGGACTCGCGCCGCTTCATAGGCGTCCGGCCAGGGCCGTGCGTCCAGGTACGCGAGCAGGTCCTTCATCTCCGCCGCGTTGCGCTCCGCGTGCTGTCGCGAGGTCATGCCCGCACCTCGATGACGTTCGGGTACGGGTTGAGCTCGCCGCTGACGAAGCGGGTGATGTTGGCGTCGTCCTTGTGGTTCGTCGCCTTCTCCAGCGACAGGCCGTAGTAGTCGTACCAGCGCCGGAGGTCGTCGGTGCCCGCGACCTGGTACTCGACGTGGCGGATGGGGCGCTTCGCGGCCTTGCTCGCGTCGGTGAGCGACGGCTGGGTGGCCGCATGGGCGAGCCCGCCCACCACCTCGTTGTGGAGGACGATCATCACGATGTCGTTCTCCAGATCGAGCTTCAGCGCGAACGAGTAGTCGCGAAGGATCTCCTCGGAGAACTCCGCCTTCACGGCGACGTTGTAGTTGTTGGGGATGTTCTCGATGAGCGAGCGCGGATCCAGGCCCTTGTCCTGGCAGAACCGGCGCGTGTCGCAGATCATCGGCATGCCGCCGCTGATGTTCTGGTTGGGGCCGTAGAGGTTCGCGATGAACGGCGTCGCTGAGTCGAAGTGGACGCACTTCGTGGTGACGAACTCGCGGCTCTCCGTGTGGTCGCTGTTGGGAGTGAAGTTCCGGTTCTTGTTGAAGCCGTCCACGTCCATCTTCGCCACGCGGTCGTAGGAGATGGGCGTGGGGCTGTAGCGGGCCAGATCGAAGCGCGGCGCGATCGCCCGGAAGACGCCCTCCAGGTAGTCGCGGGCCAGCGCGGCGCCGGACTCGGTGTGGATGTCCAGCCCGCGATCCGCGAGCAGCTTGTTCACGCCGAACACCACCGCGAACCCGTTCTTCTTCTCCACGGCTTCCACCACGGCGTCGAGCAGCGCGCCGGCCGGAGCCGCCGAACGGCCTTCTCCCAGGTCCGCCGGGAAGGTGGAGACATTGATGAACGAATCCTTGAGACGGCTCGGATCGAGTCTTTTCATGGTCTGTCCAGGGGATGAGGGATATGGGGCAGCAGCCAATGGTTGAACAATGGGCCGCGATGTCTGTCTTGATATACTGATGCAAAATCCCGGCGTCAATCCACCCTGGAATTTGCCGTTGACAGTGTTTTGGATGGGGCGCGCAGCTTGAGAGGGTATCACCCGCTATCAAGGTCCGGAACGACGCTCACAGGAGGACGGCGGCGTCTCTCTGGGGCAACCCTTTACATGCGTCGGGTAGGATTTTGCTGGGTCGGCAAGGATGTGTGTGATTCGGCTGGTCGTGGACGCATCCGGATCATGGCCTTACATTGAATGGCAATGCGGAGAGGAAAACTGGATGGGATCGCGCCGGTGGCGATCTCTGGTTTTGCGTTTGCGTTGCCTGGCGCTCGCACACTCGATGAGCTGGCGGAGGTGCTTCACGGGGGGAAGACGACGTATGGCCAGTGGCCGGAGGAGCGCATTCCCCGGGCCCTGTATCTGGATCCTTCAACGTCCGTGGGCGTGGCCCGGACCTCCACGCTGCTGGGTGGCGTCGTGGAGCCGTCGAAGGTTCCGCACCGGTGGGTGGTGGAGACGGCGCATCAGGCCCTGGCCTCGGCGGGGCTGGAGCCTGGCTCGCTGGGTGGGCAGCCCGTGCCGGTGTTCCTCGCGCATTCACGTGGTGGCGGCCACGGGCTCTACGACGCCGCGGTGCTGGCCGTGGCGGGCCAGCTCCAGCCGTATCTCGTGCACGGTGCGCATCCGAACGAGTTCTCCCATCAGGAGCTGATGGAGCTCACCCGGAAGGTGCGCCAGTCGCTCCGGGACTCGTTCGGGCCGGACTTCGTGGAGGACCCGAGGGAGCGCGGGACGCATCGGCTCGCGAGCGCCATCGCGGAGGCGCTGGGCACCACTGAGAAGGCGCTGCTCGTGGATGGGAACTGCACCGGTGGTCTGGCCGCGATCGAACTGGCGGCGCGGGAGCTCGCGAAGGGAGCGCCGTGGGCCATCGCGGGCGCGCTGTCCTACGTCGACACCGTGAACCAGGTCCTCTATTCGAACTCACGCCTCCTGTCGTCCGAGGGCTGCTTCCCGTTCGCCCAGAAGGGGAACGGCACGGTCATCTCCGATGGCGTGGTGTTGCTGGTGCTCACGAGCCTGGAGCGGGCCGTCCAGGAGCGGCTGCCCATCCACGGTGTGATCCGCGGCGTCGGTGGGGCGAACGACGGCGCGGCTGAGGCGTACATGCTGGTCCCGAATCCGCGCGGCCACGGACTGGCGGTGGGGCGTGCGCTCGACCAGGCAGGCGTGGAACCTCGGGAGCTGGGGGTGATCCTCGCGCACGGCACGGGGACGCGGGCCGGTGACGCCGTGGAGGCGAAGGTCTTTGATCGCGCGCTGAAGGCGCACGGGGAGGCGGCTCAACCCGCGTCGCCGGTGCCCGTGATGTCGATCAAGGGGAACCTGGGGCATGCGAAGGAGGCTTCAGGGCTGGCGAATCTGGTCGCGCTGCTCGCCCTCTTCGAGTCCGGAGCCGTTCCGGGACCGGTGCATGGGGATAAGCCCCGAAGCCTGCTCGAACCGGGAGGGCTCATCGAGGTCGAGAAGACCGCCCGGTCGTGGCCAGCGGGCGAGCAGCCGCGCATCGGAGGCATCAGCGCCATCGCGAGCGGAGGCCAGAACTACCACGCGGTGGTGGAGGACCGGCCTTCCCCTGCGCGAGCCCAGGCGTTGCTGCGAGGTACGCGGAGGCGCCTCGCGAGGAGCGACGAGCCCATCGCCATCGTCGGGATGGCTGGTGCGTTCGCGGATGCTCCCGACCTCGCCACGCTGTGGACGAACCTGCTCCACGGCCGGCGGGCCTTCCGGAGGCTGCGGTTCGGGCTCGGGGCTCCACTGGACCTGGACGCATCCCGCTTCACGGGTAACGCAGGCCAGTACGACGAACGACCGGCCGACATCCTCCGGCATGATCCGCTCCACTACCTGCTGGTGGACCTGGCACGAAGCGCGGCAGCGAAGGTCTCCATCGAACGGGGAAGCAACGTCCCGGTGGTCGTCTCCGCGGAGCACTGCAGCGAGTACGGACTGCTTCAGGTCGCCGCCGCACGTCTGCCGGAGATTGAGGAGCACCTCCAGCGCGTGTTGCGCGAGACGGGCAAGGACCCCAAGGGCGTGGCCCGGACCGTGCGCGCGGCGATGAAGCGCCTGTCGATCGACCTGCCAGAACTGTGGGCCGGCAGCCTGTTCAACCTGTCGCCCAGCTTCATGGCGGCGAGGATCGCCCGAGCGTTCGACCTGACCGGTGCGACCTGTGCCATCGAAGCCGGGGGCGCGTCGGCGTCCATGGGTGGACTGGAGGTCGCATGTGGCCGGTTGGCGTCGCGTGATGCGGACGCGGTGTTCTGGGCTACCGCGGACATGCGGCTCGGGGTCACGCGCATGGCCGACGAAGGCGCGATGGGGCTTCTGTCCCAACGGGACACACCGACCGTGTTCGACGCGGCCTCCGACGGGTATCTGCCTGGAGAAGGCGCCACGGTGTGCCTGCTGCGGCGCTTGTCGGACGCGCAGGAGCGGGGAGAGCCGGTGCTCGGGATCATCCGGGCGGTGGGGAGCGCGTTCGGAACGCCCGAGGACCACGGGCTCGTCTCCGAGCCAGCTATGAGCCTGGCCATCCGGCGCGCCTGGTCACGGTGTGACGTGTCGGCGGACGCGCTCGCGTTCGTGGAGTGCTTCGGCAGTGGGCATCCCGCCAGCGACCGCGCGGAGCTTGCGGCCCTGGGACGGACGCTCGGTACCGCGCGAGCCAGGCCGCTTCTACTGGGAGCAGTCACGCCGAACATCGGTCACACCGGTGCGGCTGCGGGAGCCGCGAGCTTGATGAAGGCGTTGTTCACCCTGGCCGCGAAGCGGTTGCCGGCGACCCTGGGCGTGACGGCTCCGCTCGTCGGTGCGACCGACAACCTCCGCGTCCTCACGGAGCCGCGAGAGCTGAAGGAGGCGCGCTTCGCGGGCGTCAACGCGGCGGGAGGCGGAGGCACCCACTACCACGTCGTGCTCGAAGCCGGGTCCGACCTCCAGGAGACTGGCGCATGAGCTTCCCCGCATTCGACGAGCGGGACGGTGTCCTCAATCGCCTGGCGACAGACCTTCACGCGCGGATCCCGATGACCAAGTTCCTCGGGATCCACTTCGAGGCGTTCGAGCCTGGACGCATCGTGCTCACAGCTCCGCTGGGGCCTTCGCTCAACCACCGGGGGACGGCCTTCGGTCCAGGGGTGTTCACCTCCGCGGGGCTTGCTCCCTGGTTGTTGCTTGTTCGAGCCGCGTGGGCAGAGCGGCTCGCCGTGCAGATCCTCCTTCGCCGCTGTGAGTTCGCCATCCACCGGCCCATCACGTGCGACTACCGGGCCCGCTGTGACACGTTGCCCGGGCTGGAGGCCGACACGCTTCGTCAGGGCGGCAAGGTGCGGCTCACGGCGACGTCGCAGGTCTTCATCGACGAGGGCGAACCCGCCGCGACCTACACGGCGCACTTCACGCTGCTGGGCCAGCCTGCTTCCTCCGGTGCGGGGGAGAGGGACTTGGCGTTGCCCTTTCCGGAGGTGTGGCGGACGTGATCTACCGCAAGCTGGGCGGCATCGACGTGTCGGTCTTCGCGCTGGGGGCGGCCAACTTCGGTGGCATCGGAAGCTCTCGGAAGCTGCTGGGGCAGGGGGAGCGTGAAGCTGAAGCGCATGCGCTCCTGGATCGCGCGGTGGCGCTGGGGATCAACCTCATCGACACGGCGAGCACCTACGCGGACGGAGCCAGTGAGGCCATCATCGGCGCGTGGCTGTCGTCGCGCGGCGCCTCGCTGCGGGACCGGGTGCTCATCTCGTCCAAGGTGGGCCTTCGCGGCGGGCTCGGGCGGAAGCACGTGTTCGCGGAGGTGGACCGGTCGCTCGCGCGGCTCCGCGTCGACACGCTCGACTTCTATCTGGCGCATGTTCCGGATCCGGCCACGCCGTGGGACGACGTCCTGGAGACCTTCCAGTCCCTCGTGAGGGCGGGCAAGGTCCGACGCTTCGGCTTGTCGAACGTGACCGCCAGCGACCTCTGGCGCTGTGCCGCTCCTCGCTCAGGAGGCCCGGTGGGATTCGGCTGGGTCCAGAACCGCTTCAACCTGCTGGAGCAGGATGACGCACAGAACGGCGTGCTGGAGGCCTGCGCGAACCTGGGGCTCCAGTACACGCCGTATTCGCCACTGGCGGGCGGCCTGCTGAGCGGCAGGTACTCCATCGCGGGTGACATTCCGGAAGGCACGCGCATCGGACAGCGCAGGGACCTCTACTCGAAGGCCTGGACCCCGGAGAACGCAGCCCGCGTCGCACAGCTCAAGACGAAGGCCGCGGCCCACGCTCTGTCACCGTCGGGCCTGGTCACCTGGTGGCTGGTGCACTGTCCCTTCGTGACGTCGATCCTCGTCGGCGCGCGCAGCCCGGAGCAGCTCGAACAGCTGGTGACCGAGGCGTCGGGCCTGCCCGCGAACGATGACCTCTGGCGAAGCCTCGCGGTCCCTTCCACCCAGGAGTGATGACATGCGCGCGATTGTCTGCGGGACGTGGGGCGGGCCCGAGCAGCTCATCCTCGCGGAGGTCCCCGAGCCTGTTCCGAAGCCCGACGAAGTGAAGATCGACGTACACGCCTGCAGCGTGAACTTCGCCGACCTCCTCATGATTGGAGGGACCTATCAGACCCGGCCCGCGCCGCCCTTCGTTCCAGGCCTGGAGGCAGCGGGCACCATCGCCAGTGCTCCTGAAGGCTCGGGCTTCCAACCTGGAGACCGCGTCGTGGCCATCCTGTGGCACGGGGGCTATGCCGAGCAGGCAGTGGCCTCCGTGAGGGAGACCTTCCTGCTGCCGGCGGGCGTCTCCTTCGATGTCGCCGCCGCGCTGACCAGCGCCTACGTGAGCACCGCCCTGGCGCTGATCCGCGTCGCCCACCTGAAGCCGTCGGAGGTGCTCCTCGTGCTGGGCGCCAGTGGGGGCGTGGGGCTCGCGGCCGTGCAGCTGGGCAAGGCTCTGGGGGCCACCGTCATCGCGGTCGCGAGCACTCCGGACAAGCTCGCCATCGCTCGTGAAGCGGGCGCGGACCACGTCATCCGCCACGCTGACGGAGACTGGAAGGAGCAGGTCCTCACCGCCGCGGGGGCCTCCGGTGTGAGCGTCTGCTTCGATCCGGTCGGTGGTCCGCTCTTCGACCCGGCGCTCTCGACGCTGGGGTGGGGTGGCCGCTACGTCCTCGTGGGCTTCGCGGCGGGACAGGCCCCGAGCATCCCCGCGCACCGGTTGCTCGTGAAGCACCGGGCGGTGCTGGGTTCGTCGCTGCGCTACTTCCGCTACCACGACCCGGCGGCGCTCCGTGAAACCATGGAGCAGCTCTTCACCTGGTACTCGCAGGGCCTCATCCTCCCGCGCATCACCCTCCGGTTGCCCCTGGCGCAGACCGCCGACGGGCTGCGCACCCTCGCGGAGCGACGCGCCATCGGCAAGGTCGTGGTCCACGTCCGCGAGGGCCGGGACGCGCCGCCCGGCGCTATGTGAACGAGCGGGGCAGCCCGAGGACGTGCTGGCTGATGTACGACAGGGCCATGTTCCGGCTCACGGGGGCGTTGATGAACAGGCGCACCTCGCGGAACTTGCGCTCCACGTCGTACTCCTCGGCGAAGCCGTAGCCGCCGTAGGTGTCCATGCAGGCGTTGGCGGCCTCCCAGGCGGCTTCGGCGGCCAGGTACTTCGCCATGTTCGCTTCGGCCCCGCAGGGCTGGTGGCCGTCGAAGAGCGTCGCGGCCTGCTCCGTCAGCAGGGACGCGGCCGTGAGCGCCGTGTGCGCCTTCGCGATGGGGAACTGCACGCCCTGATTGGCTCCGATGGGCTTGCCGAAAACGGAGCGCTCCTGCGCATAGGTGACGGCCTTCTCGATGAACCAGCGGCCATCCCCGATGGCCTCCGAGGCTACGAGCACACGCTCCGCGTTCATGCCATCCAGGATGTACGAGAAGCCCTTGCCCTCTTCGCCGATCAATCCCTCGACGGGCACTTCGACGTTCTCGAAGAACAGCGCGTTCGTCGCATGGTTGAGCATGGTCCGGATGGGCCGGACCTCCATCCCCTGCGTCTTCCGCAGGTCGAGCAGGAACACGCTCATCCCGTCCGTCTTCTTGCGCACCTCCGCGCGGGGCGTCGTCCGCGCGAGCAGGAGCATCAGGTCGGACTGGAGCACGCGCGAGATGAAGATCTTCTGCCCGTTCACGACGTAGAGGTCGCCGCGCCGGACCGCCGTTGTCTCGATGGCGGTGGTGTCCGAGCCCGAGTTCGGCTCCGTCACCGCGAACGCCTGGAGCCGCAGACGGCCCGCGGCGAGCTCCGGCAAGTACCGCTGCTTCTGCTCCGCGGAGCCGTGCCGCAAGAGCACGTTCATCACATACATCTGCGCATGACAGGCGGACGCATTCCCGCCGAAGTGGTTGATCTCCCCCAGCACCACGGCCGCTTCGCGCAGGCCCAGCCCCGCGCCGCCGTACTCCGCCGGGATGAGCGCGGCCAGCAGCCCGGCCTCCGTGAGGGCCTTGACGAAGTCGTGAGGGTATTCACGCTCCGCGTCGAGCATGCGCCAGTACTTCGGAGGGAAGCGGTTGCACAGGGCACGCACGGACGCGCGGATCGCGTCCCGGGTCTCGGTGGAGTCCATGCGCGCAGGATGTCCGTCCCCCCTTGCTGACTCCAGGACAGCACGGGTCCGAGACAGCGCACCGCGTGAGTCCACCCCCGGGGTCCGTTGGAGTAGACTCCTCGGTTCCATGGAGCGGACCGGCGCGGCGGCGATCATCATTGGCAACGAGGTCCTCACCGCGAAGGTGAAGGACGAAAATGGCCCCCACCTCATCCAGCGGCTGCGGGAGCTGGGCATCCCGCTCGTCTCGGTGGAGACCATCCTGGACGACGTGGACGCCATCGTGGACGCGGTGTCCCGCGCCCGGCGCAAGGCCCGCTACGTCTTCACCAGCGGCGGCATTGGCCCCACCCACGACGACGTCACCGTGCGCGCGGTGGCGCTCGCGCTGGGCCGTCCCGTGGTGCGCCTGCCGGAGATGGTGTCGGCCATCCAGGCCCGCGCGGGCACGTCGCCCGTGACGCCGGAGTCGCTGCGTCTGGCGGATGCGCCCGAGGGCGCGGTGCTCCTGGCCCAGCCGGGCATGTGGTTCCCCGTGCTGACGGTGGGGGACATGTTCCTGCTACCCGGGGTGCCGCAGCTCTTCCGGCTGCAGCTGGAGACGGTGCTCTCACGGCTGAGCGGTACGCCGGTGCACCTGGTCAACCTGTACTTCAGCCTGGGCGAGAGCGCCCTGGCCGCCGTGCTGGACCGCGTGGCGCTGGACATGCCCCACGTGGCCATCGGCTCCTATCCCGTGTTCGACGCGGCCATGGACTACCGCGTGAAGGTCACGGTGGAGGCCCCGGAGCGGGCCCATGTGGACGACGCCGTGGGCCGGCTGCTCGCGGGGTTCCCGGCGGACTCGCTGGTCCGCCGGGAGTAGCGCGGCGATTACAGCGACAGGCCGATGCGCTGACGCAGGCGGAAGAAGTCGTCCGTCAGCAGCCACGACAGCAGGGCCTTCAGGTCCGCGCGCTCGCGCACCGCCTTGAGGATGTCGTCGGTGGTGCCGTCCTGGCGGTTGGCCACCACGTTCGGATCCTCGCGCAGCACCATGGTGAGGCCCACGGACGGGTCGCCGCAGACGAGCAGGCCCGCGCGGTCCGCGGAGAAGCCGAGCGCGTCCACCACCGTCGCGACGTCGATCTTCGACTGCTCGGACAGCGTCTGCGCGGGGCCTTCCGAGGCCTTCATCGCCTTGCGGTTGAAGGCCTTCTTGAGCTGCTTCGTCATCTCGTCGTTGCGCCGGCCCAGGCCGTTGAACTGCTGCGCGTGGACGCGGATGGCGTTGCCGAACAGGTCCACCGTCTCGCCCTGGGACAGCTTGGAGAGGACGGCCGTCTTGTTGAGCAGGCCCAGCACCGCCTTGCCGATGAGGAACTTCTGCTCACGGGCGTTGAAGCGGCGCACGACGTCCTGGCCCACGCACAGGGACAGGGGCTCCGTCGTCTCCGGCTGCAACATGCCGCGCCGGGCGAGGTAGACCTCGAACTCCTCCACGCCGAAGGTCTGCGCCACCGCGCGCACGGCCTTGAACACGGCCGAGTCCGGCTTGAGCTTGTCCTGCTTCGGGTTGACGCCGAGCATCTCGAACTGCGGCGGGTACACCTTGCCCAGGTGCTCACCCATGGCACGCAGCAGGTCCGTCAGCGGGCCGCGCGCGGCCGGGTGCATGAGGACGGTGTCCACGTCCGCGGCGGGCAGCGCTTCCCGCGGCTCCTGCGGCTGCCGGGCGCGGGCCTCCGAGTAGAAGGCCTGCTCCACCTCGTTGGTGGCGCGCATGAAGGTGAGCACCGCGGCGACGGCGAACGTCTTGTCCTGCTGCTTCTGGGCATCCCACAGCTTGAACAGCGCATGCAGGCTGTCCACGCGAGAAGGGTCCTGCCGCAGGATCTGACGGTGCTCTTCGATGGCGAGCGGGAAGCTGGCCATGTCGCGGCCATACAGGTCCGCAAGCGCGGCGCGCGCCTGGAGGTTCTGCGGATCCTGCTCCACGAGCTGCCGGTAGATGACGGTGGCGCGAGCCGGCTCGGTCAGGGGGCCCGCGTAGAAGCTCGCCACGCGCATGCGCAGGGACGCCGCGCGCTTGACGTCCGTGGACACGGTGGCGGCTGCCTGGGCCTCCAGCATCTGCGCCAGCTCCGGCAGGTTGCGCTGGCGCTCGTAGAGGGCCACCAGCCGGTCCACCAGCGCTGGCTCGCCCGGCGTCAGCTCCAGCGCCTTCTTGTAGAGCGCCGTGGCGGAGGCGACGTCGCCCAGGCCCTCTTCGTGGATGCGCGCCAGCTCCACGGTGAAGCGCGCGCGGGCGTCGTTGGGCAGGTCCTGATCCAACAGCCGCCGCAGGCAGTCCACCGCGCCGCCGAAGTTGCGGCCCTGCGCGTACACCGTGGCCAGCCGCTCCAGCGCCTCCGGGTGACGGGGCAGGGTGGCCAGCGCCGTCTGGAGGTGCGCCGCCGCGCGGCCCGGGTCGTTGAGGTGCTGCTGGTAGAGCGCGCCCAGCGTCAGGTGGTGCTGCGCGAGCACGCGAGGGTCACCGCCCTGCTGCACGCGCTGGCCGAGCATCTGCGCGGCCTCCGCGTACTGCTGCGCCTCCAGGAGGAGCAGTCCGCGAGTCTCCAGTGCGTCGGGGAAGCCGGGCTTGGCCGCCAGGGCCTTCTCCAGCACCTCGAGCGCACGGGCCCGGTCACCCAGGGCCACGTTGTGCAGCCGGGCCGCGGTGACATACGCCGCCGCGGCGGCCTCCACGTCGCGCTGCGCGAGCCGGGCCTCCGCGCGCCGCTCGTGCAGAGCCGCGAGGTCGGAGGAACCGCCGCGCTGCGCGAGCAACTCCTCCAGGCCGGTGGCCGCGCCCGGGTGCAGCGGGTCGCGCTCCAGCGCCAGGCGGTAGAGGGCCGAGGCGCCGTCCGGATCATTGAGCTTCTGGGCCGCGAGCTTCGCGGCGGCGACGAAGCCCTCGATGGCGCTCTTGGTGTCGCGGCTCGCGCGGGCCTCGGTCTCCATCATGGTGCGCGCGGTGGCGAAGTCGCCCCGGCGCAGGGCCACGCGGCGGGCGCCCTGGAGCGCGGGGAGGCACTGCGCCTGGAGCTCCAGCGCCTGCCGGTACAGCGCGGCGGCCTGCTCCTGGTCGGGGTTCTTCTCCGCCAGCTCGGCGGCGCGCAGGAGCAGCTCCAGCGCCTCCGTGGCGTCGGTGGTGACGGCCAGCCGCATGCCGTACATGCGCGACAGGCCGGCGGTGTCACCGCTCTGGCGCAGCACGCGCTCCAGGCCGAAGGCGAGGCGCGCGTCGGAAGGATCCGCGTCGAAGGCGCGCTGGTAGACCTCCAGGGTGCGCTCGGAGGGCGGGCCCTTCTCCTGATCCGCGGCGGCCAGGATGCGCAGGGCGCTGGACAGGCGCGTGTCGGTGACACGCTCGGCGATGCGGGCGCGCAGCTCCGCGCGGCGGACGCGGTCCGACACGCGGATGCGCTCCAGCAGCATGAGGGCGGTGAGGTTGCCGGCCTCCAGGCCCAGCACCGACTCGCAGCACTGCGCGGCGCGAGACGGCTCCTGGAAGCGGTCCAGGTACAGCCGCGCGAGCTTGAGGTACGCCGTCACCTTGGCCGAGGGCGTCTGGCCCACCTGCGTCTCGCGGTCGAGGATGGACACCAGCTCCTTCACGTTGTCCTGCGCGACGTACAGGCGCTCCAGCGCGCGCAGCGTGGCTGCGTGGCCCGGCGTGAGGCGCAGCACTTCCTGGTAGCCCTCGATGGCCAGCTCCGGGCGGCCCAGCTGGTCCTCCCAGATGGCGGCGGCCTGATAGAGCGCGTTGGCGCGCTCCAGCGGATCCGTGCGGTTGGCGGCGTCCGCGCGCAGCACCTCCACCAGGCTCTCCCACGCCTCGTGGGCGCGGTGGATGCGGGCCAGCGCGCGCAGCGCCGGGAAGTAGCTGGGCGCCAGCATCAGCGCCTCCTGGTACGACGCCAGGGCCTCGTTCTCCTGCTTGAGGCGGTGCTCGTACAGCTCGCCAATCTTGTAGATGAGGGCGGCGGCCGCGTCGGTGGAGGGAGAGATCTCCGACTCCGCGCGGTACATGTCGATGAGCTTCTCCCACCGGGTGTCCTGCGCGTACAGCCGGCCCAGGGCCTTGAGCGCGGGCAGGTACGAGGGCGACAGCGCGAGCACGCGCTCATACGCGGTGATGGCGCCCACGCGGTCCTTCAGGTGCTCGTCGAGGATCTCCGCGTTGCGGTGGAGCAGCGACAGCACCTGCTTGGTGTCGCCGGCGAACGACGCCTCCAGGTCGTTGGTCTCCAGCAGCTCACGGAAGCGTCCGGCGCGCTCGTAGAGGCGGGCCAGGTTGCGCAGCGTGGGCAGGTGATCCGACGCCAGGTCGAGGATGCGCTTCATGCACTCGATGGCGTGGTCCAGGTCCCCGAGTCGGTCCTCGTAGATGACCGCCATCTTGTTGAGCGTGGTGATGACCTGGTCGCGGTCGGACGTCTGGAGCAGGTCCTGCTCGAACATCGACACGAGTTCCGCGAAGCGGCCCTGGCGCTCGTAGAGGCGGGTGAGGGCCTTCTGCGCGGGGAGGTAGCCCGGCTGGAGCTGGAGGCACGCGTTGTAGCGCGCGATGGCGTCCTCCTGGCGGCTCAGGCGCTCCTCCAGGATCTCGGCCGCCTTGTACATGCGCGCGGCCTTGCCCTTGGCGTCCTCGGCGGCGGTGACCTCCGCGTCGAAGACGGCGACGAGGCCTTCCCAGTTCTTCATCCGGTACGACAGCTTGCCCAGGCCCGCGAGCGCGGCGGCGTGGCTGGGGATGCGGGCGAGGATGGCCTGGTAGCGGGCGGCGGCCTCCTGGTCGCGCTTGAGGTCGTCCTCGTACAGCGCGGCGAGGCGCAGGTTGATGGCGACGAGCTCGCTCTCGTCGTTGATGGAGCCCACCCACGCGAGCAGCACGTCGGCCAGCTCCTCGAAGCGCCCTTGCGTCTCGTAGATGCCGGCGAGCGCGCTCAACACGAGCGGCTCATGAGGGCTCACGCGGCGAGCGGCGAGCAGCGCGGACAGCGCGTCGTCCTTGCGGCCCAGGCGGTCATGCACCTTGGCGATGTGGAGGTACGCGGGAGCGCCCTGGGAGCCCTGGCCCTCGGCCTCGGAGAGGAGGGCGGAGAGGAGCTCGTCGGTGCGGCCCTCGCGCTCGGCGACGCGCTTCACGGCGGCCTGGAGCAGCGGGTCGGAGCGGTCGAGCGCGAAGGCCTCGCGGAACGCAGCGGCGGCGGCGTCCTTCTGCTTGAGGCGCTCCTCCAGGAGCATGCCCGCGGAGGTGAGGTAGTGGGCGCGCAGGGACGGCGGGACGACGGCGGTGGCGAGCAGCCGGTAGATCTCCACCAGCGCGCCCGCGTCGTTGCGCGAGGCGTAGACGGACTCCAGCTGGGTGAGGAGGGTGACGTCGGTGGGCTTGCGGTCCAGGGCCTGGCGCAGGGCATCGGCGGCGTCGTTGTCGCGGGACAGGCGCTCCTCGAGGATCTGCCCCTTCTCGAAGAGGAGGGCCGCCTGCTGACGAGGGTCCTCGGCGGCGATGAGCTCCGCGTCGATGAGCTGCACGACCATCTGCCAGTTGCCGACGTCGGCGAACAGGCGGCGAGCCGCGCGGATGTTGGCGAGGAACCGGGGCGCCAGCTTGTACGCGTTCTGGAACGCGACAGCGGCGTTGCGAGGGTTCTTGAGCGGCTCTTCCCAGAGCAGGCCGACCTCATGGAAGAGGAGGGCGGCGGTCTGCGGCTCGGTGGTGGCGAGCGCCTTGGCCTCGCGCTCCATGGACGCGATGCGCTCGCGGGCATCGTCCTCGGCGCTGGCCTGGGGGACGGGAGCGGGGAGGGTGCTCACGTTCTGGGCGAGTGTCTGGGCCGCGCCAGCCTCGGGGGCTCCGGGGGGAGGCACCGATGCGGAGGACGAAGGCCGCGTGACGTCATTGCTCTCGCTCATGGAAGCCGGCTCCAGGCACTTTGGAAATGAGAGGGGGAGACTGAACGGGAGTTCGTACCACGCGCTCGCCCGGCCCCTCAACTTCCCGTCTTTCCTGGCGATTTGAGTGCTGGGGAGGCAGGCGGACGGGCGGTGGGAGGGTGCTGGGGACACGTCACGAACCGCGCGTGGAACGCTACGCCCATGTCACCGTTATCCATGGGTTGCCTGGTATTCTTTGCCAGCTTACAAAGCAGGCCTACAACCAGGAGCGACATCCGTGGCCGACCTTCAGCCGTTCCGTGGGGTCCGTCCCGCCGAGGCGCTGGGACAGACGCTGTGCACGCCCCCCTACGACGTGGTGAGCACCGCGGAAGCGCGCGCCTACGCCGACGGCAACCCGCGCAGCTTCTTCCATGTCTCGCGGCCGGAGATTGGTCTGCCGCCGGGCACGGACGAGCACTCCGAGCCCGTGTATGCGCAGGGTCGGCGCAACCTGGAGCGCTTCTTCGCCGAGGGCTGGCTGCGACAGGACGACGAGGCGTGCTTCTACCTGTACCGGCAGCGCATGGGCGCGCACGTGCAGACGGGCGTCGTCGCCCTGGCCAGGGTCGACGAGTACGACCAGGGCCTCATCCGGAAGCATGAGCTCACGCGCCCGGACAAGGAGGACGATCGCACCCGGCACATCGACACGCTCGGGGGCAATGACGAACCGGTCTTCCTCACGTATCGGGCGGTGCCGTCCATTGGCGCGCTGATGGAGGAGGGGATGCGCTCCAGTCCCCAGTATGACTTCACCACCGAGGATGGCATTGGCCACACCTTCTGGAGGGTGAACGGGAGTCTCAACACGCGGCTCACGGCGGCGTTCCACGAAGTGCCCATGCTCTACATCGCGGACGGACACCACCGTTCGGCGGCGGCCTCGCGGGTCCATTCGTTGCGCAGCCAGCGCGGTGAGAGCGGCGGACACAGCCGCTTCCTCGCGGTGGTCTTCCCTCACGACCAGATGCGCATCCTCGCCTACAACCGCGTGGTGAAGGATTTGAACGGGCTGACGCCGGAGGCCTTCCTGGCGCAGTTGGGCGAGCGGTTCGAGGTGACGCGCGGGCAATCGAAGAGTCAGGACCGGGCGCACCAGTTCGGCATGTATCTGGAGGGCGCCTGGTATCAGCTCACCGCCAGGCCGGGCACGTTCGGCGCCACGCCGACGGAGGAGCTGGACGTGAGCATCCTCCAGAACAACGTGCTGGGCGCGCTCCTGGGCATCCGTGATCCGCGCAAGGACGAGCGCATCCAGTTCGTGGGCGGCATCCGGGGTACGGAGGAATTGGAGCGCCTGGTGGACTCGGGCGCGTGGCGCGTGGCCTTTTCGCTCCCTCCGACGAGCCTGGATCAGCTCATGACGATCGCGGACGCGGGCGAGATCATGCCGCCCAAGTCCACCTGGTTCGAGCCGAAGCTGCGCAGCGGCCTCGTGCTGCACCTGTTCTGAACCCATGGGGCTCGAACATCTGGTCCGCGCGACCTGCGTGCGCTGCGGCAGCCACTACGGCACGCAAGGGGTCTACACGTGCCCTGGCTGCGGCATCGAGGGCATCCTGGACCTCGAGTATGACTATGACGCCGTGGCGCGGACGCTGACCCGCGAGGCGCTGCGATCCCGCGTAGGGAACCTGTGGCGCTACCTGGAGTTGCTCCCGGTGGACAGCACCCGGGAGCTGCCGCATCCCCACGTTGGCATGACGCCCATCTACGACGTGCCTCGGCTGGCGGCCGCGGTGGGCGTGAGGGCGTTGAAGGTGAAGGACGATGGCCGCAACCCCACGGCTTCTTTCAAGGACCGCGCGAGCGCTGTCGGTGTCCTCAAGGCCCGGGAGCAGGGGAGCGACGTCATCGCCTGTGCCTCGGCCGGCAACGCGGCTGCTTCGCTCGCGGGGTTCTCCGCGGCCATGGGCTTGAAGAGCGTCATCTTCGTCCCGGAGCGCACGCCCGAGCCCAAGGTGGCGCAGGTCCTCATCTTCGGAGGCACCGTCCTGCGCGTGAAGGGCTCGTATGACGACGCCTACGCGGTCTGCCAGGACGCCTGCGCGCGCTTCGGTTGGTACAACCGCAACTGCGCGGTCAATCCCTATCTCATCGAAGGCAAGAAGACCGTGGGCCTGGAGATGGCGGAGCAGCTCGGAGAGGAATTGCCAGACTGGGTGGTCTTCTCCGTGGGTGACGGCTGCACCCTGGCCGGAGCCTGGAAGGGGCTGTGGGAGATGCACCGATTGGGCTTCCTCTCCCGGCTGCCGCGCATGCTCGGCGTTCAGGCGCAGGGGAGCGCGCCCCTGGTGGACGAGTACGTCCGGCGAGAGGGCTCCATCCGCCCGGTGGAAGCCCGGACGCTCGCGGACTCCATCGCGGTGGGACAGCCGCGCAACTGGCGCAAGGCCTTGCGTGCCATTTCCGAATCACGGGGCGCCATGCTCGCGGTGGACGACGCGAGCATCCTGGAGGCGATGCGGCGGACGGCCCGGCTCGCGGCGGTCTTCGCCGAGCCCGCGGGCGCTTGCGCCGTCGCCGGGCTGACCCACGCGGTGGAGCAGGGAATCGTGGGTCGCGACGAGTCCGCGCTGGTGGTCATCACGGGCAACGGACTCAAGGACGTCCGGAGCGCGACCGAGGCCTCCGCGCAGCCCATCGACCTGCCCTCGGAGATGGCGGGCCTGGAGCAGGTGCTCCGGGCGCGCCAGTTGATTTGATGTTGCCTGGGGCCTTCAGGCGCGCTTGCCGGACGGGGGATTGCGCACGAGGTCGAACTCCTCGCCGAAGTACTCCTCCCACTTCCGTGAGTTCTGCTCGCTCCGGGTGATGTAGGGCGACAGGCTGATGAGCTTCACCACCGTGCGGTTGAGCCCGGACAGCACCGGCGGCAGCGGCCTCAGGAAGTCCACGAAGAGCACCACGCGGTCCCCGTCGTTCTCCTTGCGCACTTCGTGTTCGTGGGTGTCGTCGAAGATGAGGCTTTGCCCCTCGCGCCAGGAGGCCGTCTTGTCGCCCACGCGGATGTGACACGCGTCCGCGGGCTCGGGGACCAGCAGGCCCAGGTGGTAGCGCAGCACGCCCTTGTAGTGCCCGGAGTGCGGGGGGATGTGCTTGCGGCCCCGGAGGATGGAGAACATGGCGCTCGTCATGCCCGGGATGCTCTCCAGCAGACGCGTCGTTTCCGGACACCGGCGGCAGTTGTCCTCGAACTTCACCCCGTAGCCGTAGAAGACGAACGTCTTCCACCTGTCATCCGTGGTCAGCTCGCGCTGCTCGGGCATCAGGTCCTGGAAGTTGGGGATGATCTCCACCCCTCGCATCACCGCGTCCAATTCCTGTCGGATGACCTTCCAGTTCCGCTCCATGCGGCTGGTGAAGGGAAACGCCGCGGGGTCGAAGAAGGTGTTGTTTGCGTCCGGCCGCTGGTGGATGGCCTGGGTGACCTGCTTGGCCGTGAAGAGGGCCCCTTGTGTGAGGGCCGTGCCGGCCAGCTCCAGCGCCTGTTGTTTCAGCGCCTGACGCAGACCCGGGGGGCGCGGGGGGGGATTGTTCCCGGTGCTGGAGGGGCTTTGGGTGTCTTCCATGTCTGGCTTTCTGGAGAGGGATTGAAGGGTTGGAAGGGACCGGGTGGAGAAGGGCTCACGCCCGGACCATGTGCTGCTCGAGGGACTCGGCCAGCGCCTGGTCCTGTTCGGCGGCCTGGAAGCAGTCCTGCATCCGCTCCAGGGCGTCGCGGTACGAGGGCCCGCCGATGATCTCCTCCAGCTGCTGAACGAGGAGCTCTGACGTCAGCGTGTCGATGCGGGTGCGCACGCCCAACCCGTGGTGCGCGACCCGCGCCGCCATGCCGGGTTGATCCCACTGGACCGGCAACACCACCATGGGCACGCCGAAGTAGATGCATTCCTTGATGCTGTTGAAGCCGCCGTGGGTCACCATCGCGGTCGCGCGCCGCAGCATCCGCAGCTGGGGCACGTGCTTCACGGACACGAGGTTGTCCGGCGTTCCTCCCGGGACCTCCTCCGTCCACTGGTTGGTGGCGACCACGAACTGCCAGCCCGGGCGCTGGCGGGCCGCCTGGGCAACGGACTGGTGGAAGCGGCGGGCCTGATCCGCCTGGTTGACCATCGTCCCCAGCGAACACACCACCAGCGGACGCTCCTCATCGAGCCGCTCCCAGGGGAAGTCCGGCTCCTGCCGCTCCAGGTCGATGCAGGGCCCCGTGTAGTGGAGGCCGGCGGAGGGCTTCGCGCCGCGGAACTCCACGAACTCTCGCGGGCAGGGAACGAGCAGGGGCTCGTGCGCGCCGGTGACGCGGCCGCCGAAGTCCAGGCTCGACACCGGGTAGCCATGCTTGCGCGCCAGCGCGCGCCGGAACTTCATCGAGTCCGGCTCAATGCCCACCCAACTGCCCAGCGAGCCCAGCTTCGTGTCGATCAGGATGCGTCCCCAATCCACGGTGTTCCGCACGAGTGTGGGGAGGCTCTGGTCGGGGATGAGCCCCGAGCTGGTCGGTGGCGTCCGGGGCTCCCAGCGCAGGGGGATGCTCGTGCTCAGCGCCACGGCCGGCACCCGGTGGCCGTGGAGGACGAGCGACGGCTCCGGCAACAGGATGTCGATGACCCCCAGGTCCGGGCGCGTCCGCTCGACGATCGCGTCGAACTCGCCCTGGAGCAGCGCCTCCAGCATCTGCGTCTGCCTGCGGGCCATGTCGCGCAGGAACACCAGCTTGGACAGGCCGCTCAGCGTGCCGAGCTGGGCCTTGCTCCTGGCCTGGAAGCCCTTCGGGTAGAGCGACTCGAAGAGGCACTCGAAGCCGAAGCCTTCGGCGCGGATGAAGTCCTCCGTGTCAGGGAGGCTGCAGTAGATGATCCGGTGGCCGCGCTTCTGGAGCGCTCGGGCCATCTTGAACGTGGGGTTGATGTGCCCGCGTTCGGGCAAGGGAACGAAGAGGATGGTGGACATGCATGCACCTGGAAGAAGGGGCGGCTAACGCGGGCCGGGGTCGCGCAGGAGGGAGGACTCCAGGAAGGCGGAGTCCGGCGGGTACCAGGCCCACGCGCCCGGCGTGGACCCTGGCGGGCGGGCGGACTCTGGCGTCGCGAGCGACAGCACGCCCTTGTCGAAGAGCGCCTCCAGCGGTGCGAGCGGGGGCGCCCCGCGCAGGACGTCGCCCGCGGATTTGCCGAGCACTCGCGGCAGCAGCGCCTGTTCTTCCTCGCCCAACTGATCATCGCGGTAGTCGGACCGGAAGCGTCCACTGGCCGCGTCGAGTCGGCGCACGGTGGGGCTCAGCCGCACGACCAGGTCCTCGAACGCCCAGTCCGGTCGCGCGGCGTCCGACTCCAGCCGGGAGAGGCAGGCGCGGAAGCTGGATGAGAAGGCGGCGCGGGTGAACGTGCGGCGGATGAGCGCAGAGCCACGCTGGCAGGCCTCACGCAGCGGCGCTGGCGCGAGCACGTCCTGGAAGATGCGAGCCGCGAGGGAGGCGTAGGCGTCCGGGGCGCCAGCGGCCATCGCCTCGGTCTCGTGGACTTGGATGCCGTGGCCCGGCGGGAGCGCGTGGCGGTTGTTGCCCGCTCCGTTGCTGTAGACGGGACAGCCGTTGAGCACGGACTCCAGCACGTACATCCCGAAGGGCTCCGGGGTGACGTTGTAGGAGAGCCCGAAGCGGGCCTCGCGGACGAGGCGGAAGAGGGCGGGCTGGCTCAGGTGCGGGACGGGCAGCAGCAGGTCCTCCAGCGTCGCGTCCGCGGCCTGAAGTGCCTGGGCGAGCGCGTGCGCCTGGAAGGGGAAGCCGAAGCGGAGCACGTGTTGCAGCATCGCGAAGTCCTGGGCGGCCACCACCAGCCGCACGGGGGGATGGCCGTGCTCGCGGGCTTGCGCGCGCAGGCCCAGGAGAATGGAGCAGACGGCCTGCCAGTCCGCCTTGCCGGGCTGGATGGCGTGGCCCAGCACCTCGCCGCGATCCAGCGCCTCCTGCACGGTCCGGGGCAGCTCGACGCCCGGAAGGCGTCCCTCGCCGTCGGGGGCCTCCAGGCACGGCAGCGTCGGCACCATGGTGCTCACGTTCGCGGCCCCGCGCGGATCCAGACACCGCCGCCCGGACCAGTCCGGGGTCAGCAGCAGCGACGCGATGGTGTCGTGCATGTAGGGCGACAGCGCGCCGTACAGGTCGATGAGCGGGTTGCCCAGCCACGTCGCGGGGTGGCCGTGGAGGCCGTGGAAGAACACGAATGTCCGCCGCGCCAGCTCGCGGTTGGGCGCGCGGATGCCCAGGCCCATGTCGCAGTAGATGGCCAGGTCCGCGGCGGGCCGGGAGTGCAGCGCCAGCACGCGCCGCGCGTTGGCCACCGGGATGCCGGAGTCCCCCGCGTTGGGGTAGTGGCGATTGAAGCGCTCGACGTCGTGGCCGAGCGCTCGCAGCTCCTCCTCCATCCAGGCGTTGATGGCGCCCGCGGCGTTCTGGAACGGCTCCGCCTCCAGGTACAGCCGGGTCCTCGTCCTCATGCGACCTCCCGTGGCTTCGAGTCCGAAGGGGGCGGGGACAGCGACGCCAGCGGCCGGTCCGGTTCCTCCACCACCTCCATCAACAGCGCCTGGAGCGCGTCCGCCATCCGCGCGACGGTCGCCGCGTCGAAGAGCTCCGTGCGGTACTCCAGGTGGCCCGTGAGTCCTTCCGGGCCGTCCGTCAGCAGCAACTGCAAGTCGTTGAGCAGCAGCCCCAGGTCCGCGTCCAGCGGTTGGATCTCCAGCCCGGCCAGCGTGACCGTGGGCGCGGCGGAGGCGTGGAAGACGTAGCCGAGCGGGCTCAGCGGACGGCGGTCCACGACACCTGGACGCAGCAGCGACACCAGCTCCGCGTGGGGCAGGTCCTGGTGCTCGGAGGACTCCAGGTAGCTGGCGCGCACGCGCCGCAGGACCTCTCGGAAGGAGGGGTTGCCGGACAGGTCCGTGCGCAGCAGCAGGTAGCTGGCGAACATGCCCACCAGCGGCTCCAGCTCCGGGCGCGGGCGGTTGGCGTGCACGATGCCCACCACCGTGTCGCCGCACTGGAGCGTCTGTGCGAGGAACGTCTTGAAGGCCGCCAGCCCCAGCAGGAAGGGGGTGATGCTCTCGCGGCGGGCCAGCGTGTGGAACCGGGCGGACAGCGCGGGTGGGAGCGTGAAGCCGTGGCGGCCCTTGTGGAAGGTGCCGGCCTCCGGGCGCGGGCGATCCAGGGGCAGCGACGCCGGAAGAGGCTTCTCCAGGCGGTGGCTCCACCAGTTGCGGTGGTGCTCCAGCACCTCGCCGCGCATCCACTCGCGCTGCCAGCGGGTGTAGTCGCGGTAGCTCACGGTGAGCTCCGGCAGCGGCGAGGGCTGCTCGTCGCGGAAGGCGGGATAGAGCGCAGTCAGCTCCCTCAGCATCACCCCGCCGGACACCTGATCCGTGAGAGCGTGGTGGACGGCGAGCATGAGGACGTGGCGGCTGTCCGTGACGCGGAAGAGGCGTGTGCGCATCAGCGGCCCGTGCTCCATGTCGAAAGGGCGCCAGCCTTCTTCTTCCAGCCGAGACATCAGCGCCTGCTCGCGTGTGTCCTCGGGCAGGGGGCGGAGGTCCTCCACGGGGAGTTCCCACTCCGCGGACGGGGCCACGCGCTGCACGGGCTGACCGTCCACGCTGGGGAAGGTGGTGCGCAGTGGTTCGTGGCGGCGCACCAGTTCTTCAATCGACCGCCTCAGGGCCTCCACGTCCAGGGGGCCGTCGAGGCGCAGCGGGGTGAGCACCTGATTGTAGACGCTTGCCGCGCCCATGCGTTCCGGGGACCAGTAGGCGGCCTGTGCGTGCGAGAGGGGGACTTCGCCGTCCTCGGTGGAGGGCGTGATGGGGGGCGGCCTCGCGAGTGAACCGCTGCGCGGGGCCCGGAGCCGATCCGCGAGGCGGGCCACGGTGGTGCGGTCGAACAGCTCCTGAAGCGACACGTCCACGTCGAACACAGCGCGCAGGCGCGCCACCAGCTGCGTGGCCAGCAGCGAGTGGCCGCCCAGGTCGAAGAAGTCGTCGTGGATGCCCACGCGCTCCACGCCCAGCAGCTCCGCCCACAGCGTCGCGAGCAGTTCCTCCACCGTGTCGCGAGGAGCGACCTGGAGCGCCGCCCGTGCGGGAGGAGTGCCCGGGACGGGCAGCGCGCGTGTGTCCACCTTGCCGCTGGCGGTGAGAGGCAGCGCGTCCAGGAACACGAACGCCGCCGGCACCATGTACTCCGGTACTCGCGCCTTGAGCATCGCGCGCAGCGGGGCTTCGTCTGGGGACTCGTCTCGCGAGACGACGTAGGAGACGAGGCGGAGGAGGGAGGGAGAGTCTTCGCGAAGGAGGGTGAAGGCGTCGAGGACGGAGGAGGAGTCGCGAAGGAGGGAGGAGACTTCGGAGGGCTCGATGCGGAAGCCGCGCAGCTTCACCTGAGAGTCGAGGCGTCCGAGGAACTCGAGACGGCCGGAGGGCAGCCAGCGGACGCGGTCACCGGTGCGGTAGAGGCGCTCACCCGGCTCGCGCGAGAACGGATGGGGAATGAACCGCTCCGCGGTGAGCGAAGGCTGTCCGAGGTAGCCGCGAGCAACGCCGGGGCCGGAGACAAAGAGTTCACCGGGGAGGCCGACGGGGACGGGGCGAAGGAGGGAGTCGAGGACGAAGAGGCGGACGTTGGGGAAGGGAGCGCCGATGGTGGGCTGGGAGGGATTGAGTTGCGACTCGATGGAGGCGCAGACAGTCACTTCAGTGGGGCCGTAGGCGTTGAGCAGGAGGCGCTGGGGGTGTGCCCAGCGGGAAGCGACGGCAGCCGGGAGCGCCTCGCCCGCGGAGATGACGGTGCGCAGGGAGTCGAGGCCCGTGGGGTCGAGCTGCGCGAGGACGGAAGGCGTGAGGGTGACGGCGGAGATGGAGCGGGCGCGGAGCAGGGAGTGAAGGGGAGTCCCTGGGAGGAGCTGCTCGCGAGGGGCGAGGTGGAGGCAGGCGCCTGCGAGGAGAGAAGAGAAGACCTCGCAAACGCAGGCATCGAAGCCGATGGAGGCGAACTGGAGGACGTGGGAGGACGAGTCGAAGCGGTGCTCGCGGACGGCGGCGAGGGCGGTGTTGGCGAGGCCGCGATGGGTGAGGAGGGTGCCCTTGGGCTTGCCGGTGGAGCCTGAGGTGTAGATGACGTAGGCGAGCGAGTCGGGCAGGGAACGTGGAGGAGGCGGCTGCGTGGAGCGTGAGGCCACCTGACTCCAATCCGCGTCCACGCACACCAGCACCCCGCCGTGCGCCGGCAGCTCATCCGCCAGATGATCTTGGGTGACGACCACGGGAGCGCCGGAGTCGGCGAGCATGAAGGCGAGACGGTCCGAGGGAAGCGTCGGATCCAGGGGCACCCAGGCGCCGCCGGCCTTGAGGACGGCGAGCATGGAGACGACGAGATCGAAGGAGCGCTCGAGGCAGAGCGCGACGCGGGTCTCGGGACCGACGCCGTAAGCGCGCAGATGCCAGGCGAGCTGGTTGGCGCGTTCGTCGAGTTGCTCGAACGAAAGGGTGTCGTCGCCAGCAGCGAGAGCGGCAGCGTCGGGAGTGCGGGCCACCTGGGCTTCGAAGAGCTGGTGGGCGAGCAGGTCCTGGGGGAAGGCCACGTCGCTGGCGTTCCACTCCACCAGCACCTGGCGCCGTGCCTCTTCCGTGAAGAGCGACAGCGCGCCCAGCGGCTGGTCGGGTGCAGCGAGCACCGCCTCCAGCGCGGTGCTCCAGTGCGCCAGCAACTGGTCGATGGCCTCCGCGCTGAAGCGCGCCGGGTCATACCCCAGGCGCAGGAGCAGCTGGCGGTCGGGGATGACCATCGCCGCGAGCGGGTAGTTGATGCGCTCCAGGAAGCTGATGTCGCGGATCGCCAGGGCGCTGCCCCGCTCGATGACGGACGTGTCCACCGGGTAGTTTTCGAAGACGAGGAAGCTGTCGAAGAGGGACGAGCCGCGCGGCAGCTCGCTCCAGCCCTGCACCTTCACCAGTGGGCTGTGCTCGTGCTGGCGCATCTCCGCCTGCCATGACTGAAGCTCCTTCAACCACCGCAGCACCGGCACGTCCGGATCCATCCGCACGCGCACCGGCAGGGCGTTGATGAAGAGGCCCACCATGGACTCCACGTCCGTCAGCTCCGGCGGACGGCCGGAGACGGTGGTGCCGAAGACGGCGTCGGTCGTGCCCGCGCATCGGCCGAGCACCAGGCCCCACGTCGCCTGCACCAGCGTGTTGAGCGTGAGCTGGTGGTCGCGGGCGAACGCCTGGAGCGCCAGGGTGCGCTCCGCGCTCAGATGGATTTCCCGCTCGCCGGGAGCCAGGGACACCGCGTCCGCGCTCACGGGCCGGGCGAGGGGCAGGGGCGTGGGCTCCGTGAAGCCGCGCAGCGACTTGCGCCAGAAGGCCTCCGAGCCGGCGTCGTCCCGGCGCTGGAGCCAGGCCACGTAGTCGCGGAAGGGCGGGCTGGACCGATCCGGAAGCGGCTCGTCGCGCAGGAGCGCCTGGTAGGTGGTGAAGAGCTCCTGGAACAGCAGGCCCAGGCTCCACCCGTCCAGCAGCACGTGGTGGTACGTCCACACCATGCGCGTGACGTTCTCCTCCAGTCGGATGAGCGCCAGCCGCATCAGCGGAGGCCGGGACAGGTCGAAGCCCTGGGCGCGATCGCGGGCCAGGAAGTCCTCCAGCCGGAGCTGCTGCTCCGTCGGGGACGCGTCGCGCCAGTCCAACTCCAGCCACGGGAGCGGGGCGCGGGCGCTCACCACCTGGAGCGGCTCGGTCAGTCCCTCCCAGAAGAGCGCGGTGCGCAGCAGCGGCTGTCGCTCCACCAGCCGGTCCATGGCGCGGTGGAAGGCGTCGCGATCCAGCGGCGCGTGGAACGTCCAGGTGAGCTGCTCCAGGTACATGCCCACCTGGGGCTCGAACAGCGCGTGGAAGAGCATGCCCTGCTGCATGGGCGAAAGCGGGTAGATGTCCCTCGCGAGCGGCGCCGTCTGGAGGATGCGCTCCAGGGCGCTCGGGATAAGGCGGGCCAGCGGGAAGTCCGCGGGAGTGCGCCGTTCCGCATCCGTGCCCAAGCGACCGGCGATGATCCTCCGCAGGGCGTCGCCCCAGGCGGTGGCGAGCGCCTGGATGGTGGCGTGGGAGTGGAGCGCCTCGCTGTAGCTGACGAAGAGATCCATCCGGCCGGAGAGCACGTATCCGCCCGCCTCCAGCACGTGCGGCCGGCGCTCCGAATCGCCGATGGTGGGGCCCGCGGACTCACGCACCAGGGTGAAGGGGCCCTCGGCGCGCGAGTCCGTGTCGAACTGGCCCAGGTAGTTGAAGCTGAGCTCTGCCGCAGGCAGAGCACGCAGCCGCCGCGCCGCTTCGTCCTCGCGCAGGTAGCGCAGCAGGCCGTGGCCCAGTCCGCGCGACGGTACCTTCGCCAGCGCCTCGCGCACGGCGCGCACCGCGTCTCCCGGACTGGCCTCCGCGGGGACCTCCAGCAGCGCCGGGTACAGCGCAGTGAACCAGCCCACCGTACGCGACAGGTCCACGTCGTCGAAGAGGTCCTCGCGGCCGTGGCCCTCCAGGTCCACCAGTTGGCGCTGGTGGCCCGTCCATGCCGCCAACGCCTGCATCAGCGCCGCGAGCAGCACGTCGTCGATGCGCGCCCGGTACGCGGCCGGCACGTCCTGCAACAGCAGGCGCGTCTCCTCCGCGCTCAGTGACACCGTCACTCCTCGCGCCGACGCGAAGGTGGCGTCACCGCCAGCTCCATCGCAGGGCAGCGGGCGCACGCGTGAACGGGATGCGTCCAACCAGAAGGGCAGCTCCGCCGTCACCGTCGGCGAATGGGCGTGCGCCACCAGCCGCTCCGCCCACGCCTTGAAGGACGTGCTCTTGGGGGGCAGCGACACCGCGCGCCCCTCCTGAAGCTGCCGGTACACCGTGGCCAGGTCCTCCAGCAGCGTGCGCCAGGAGACGCCGTCCACTGCCAGGTGGTGGATGACGAGCAGCAGGCGTCCGGTCTTCTCCTCCGACGGGTCCACCAGCGCCGCCGCCACCAGCGGGCCGTCCTCCAGCGACAGGCCGCGCTGCAACTCCCCGGCGACCTGCTCCAGGCGCGTCGCGTCCACCCGACACACCACCACTCCGCTGGGGCCGGGCTCGGCGCAGGTCTGCCGCCAGCCCTCCGCCGTCCGGGTGAGGCGCAGTCGGAGCGCGTCGTGGTGCGAGAGCAGATGGCCCAGCGCCGCTTCCAGCAGCGGCACCTCCATCGGCTGGCGCAGCTCCAGCACCATGGCCTGATTGTTGTGGTGCGGTGCCTTCAGATCGCGCTCCACGAACCAGCGTTGGATGGGCGTGAGCGGCACCGGACCCACCACCGGCCCCTGCTCCCCGGTGGGCGCGTCCGCCGGCACCACCAGCGGCGCAAGCTCCGCGATTGTCGGGTGCTGGAAGAGCTGCCGGGGCGTGAGGCGCAGGCCCACGCGGTGCGCGCGGGCGATGATCTGCAGGCTGACGATGGAGTCGCCGCCCAGCGCGAAGAAGTTGTCGTGCAGGCCCACCTTCTCCCGGCGCAGCACCTTCGCCCAGATGTCCGCCAGCCGCTGCTCCACCTCCGTCTGGGGCGCCACGAACGGCGTCCCTGCCGAGCGCTCCAGCTCCGGCGCGGGCAGCGCCCGGCGGTCCACCTTGCCGTTGGACGTGAGCGGCAGTGACTCCAGCGCGACGAGTGCTGCGGGCACCATGTAGTCCGGCAGCCGCTGCTGAAGGTGCTGGCGCAGCGTTTCGATGTCCGGCGTCTGGCCCACGGCGGGCGTCACGTAGCCCACCAGCCGCTTGCCGCCCGGCGCGTCCTCGCGCGCAACCACCACCGCTTCGCGCACGGAGGGGTGCAAGGCCAGCGCGGTTTCAATCTCGCCCAGCTCAATGCGGAAGCCGCGAATCTTCACCTGCAGATCCGAACGGCCCAGGTACTCCAACTGCCCGTCGGCACGCACGCGCGCCAGGTCTCCTGTTTTGTAGAGGCGCTCGCCGAGGCGCGTGGCGAAGGGGTGCGGCACGAAGCGCTCTGCAGTGAGCTCCGGACGGTGGAGGTAGCCGCGCGCCAGGCCCGGGCCTCCCACGTACAGCTCGCCCGGGATTCCCACGGGCTGGGGCTGGAGGCGCGAGTCCAGGACGAAGGTCTGGAGGTCCGGGATGGGCACACCCACGATGCTGCCCGAGCCCCCTTCCGCGTCGGCCGCGTGCACCACCCGGTAGGTGACGTGCACCGTCGTCTCGGTGATGCCGTACATGTTGATCAGCTGGGGCCGCGCGTCCCCGTGCCGGGCGAACCAGGGCCGCAGGCTGGCGAACTCCAGGGCCTCGCCGCCGAAGATGACGTAGCGCAGGGATAGCGCGCCGGGCTCGTCGGAGGTCGCGTCCGCGTGGAGCAACTGGCGGAAGGCGGAGGGCGTCTGGTTGAGGACCGTCACCCGCTCGCGGCGCAGCAGCGACAGGAAGCTCTCCGGCGAGCGGCTCACCCAGTAGGGCACCACCACCACGCGCCCGCCGTACAGCAGCGCGCCCCATAGCTCCCAGACGGAGAAGTCGAACGCATACGAATGGAAGAACGTCCACACATCCTGCGCGCCGAAGCCGTACCAGGGCTCCGTGGCGGTCATCAGGCGCACCACCTGCTCGTGCGCAAGCTGCACGCCCTTGGGCCGGCCCGTGGATCCGGAGGTGTAGATGACGTACGCCAGGTTTTCCGGAGTGACTCCCGCGTCGGGTGCGTGGACGGGCTCCGTTTCGAGGCCGCGGTCGTCCAGCAGCACCACGTGGGCGCCGTGCGCAGGCAACGCTCCCTGGAGAGACGTCTGGGTGACGAGCACCGGGACCCGGGTGTCCTCCAACATGAATGCCAGGCGATCCACGGGGTACGACGGATCCATGGGGACGTAGGCGCCGCCCGCCTTGAGGATGGCGAGCAGGCCCACCACCATGTCCAGCGAACGCTCCACGCACAGCCCGACGAGCGTCTCCGGTCCCACTCCGAAGGAGCGTAGACGCCACGCGACCTGGTTAGCGCGCGCGTCCAGCTGCCGGTAGGTGAGGTGCTGCTCGCCGCAGGTGGCGGCGAGGGCGTCCGGCGTGAGGGCCACCTGCGCCTCGAAGCGCTGGTGCAGGGTGGGGCCTCGCGCGAAGCCCTCGCGCGGGGTGTTCCACTCCACCAGGTGCTGGTGGCGCTCGGCTTCGGTGAGCAGCGGCAGCTCCGCCACGCGCCGCTCCGGGTGGACGGTGACGTCGCGCAGCAGCACCTCCAGGTGCCCCAGCAGCCGCGCCGCGGTGGCCGGATCGAAGAGGTCGGCGTTGTACTCCAGCCCCAGCTGCTGGCCCTGCTCGCTGTCGGTGACGTAGAGGGTGAGGTCGAACTTGGCGGTGCGCCCCTCCACGGGCAGCGGGCGCATCGTCAGCCCTGGCAGGGCCCGCTCCAGCTCCAGGCCGTGCTGGTGGACCAGCATCACCTGGAACAGCGGCGTGCGGCTCAAGTCGCGGTCCGGCTGGAGCGCCTCCACCAGCCGCTCGAAGGGCACGTCCTGGTGGGAGAAGGCGCCCAGCACCGCCTCGCGCGCCTGGGCGAGCAGCTCGCGGAACGAACGTTCGCCGTCGATGCGGGCACGCAACACCAGCGTGTTGATGAAGAGGCCGATGAGCCCCTCCAGCTCCGGGCGCCCTCGGCCGGACACGGGTGTGCCCACGCCCAGGTCGTCCTGGCCGGAGTAGCGGTACAGCAGCGTCTGGAGCGCGGCCAGGTATGTGGTGAAGGGCGTGACGCCCTCGCGGCGGTGGAAGGCTCGCAGCGCGTCCGATAGGTCGCGCGGCAGCCGGCGGGTGGCCACCGCTCCCCTCGATGTGACGAGCGCAGGACGCGGCCGGTCCGTGGGCAGCTCCAGCGCTCGGGGCATCCCGTCCAACTGCTGGCGCCACCAGCCGAGCTGTGCGTCGAGCACATCACCCTGGAGCCAGGAGCGCTGCCACACGGCGTAGTCCGCGTACTGCACCGGCAGCGGCGGCAGCGGTGAAGGTTCGTCGCGAAGGAAGGCGTCGTGGAGCACGGCCAGTTCGCGAAGGAGCACCTCCAGCGACCAGCCATCGGAGACGATGTGGTGCAGCGTCAGGAGCAGCACGTGGCGCCGGGGCTCCAGGCGCAGCAACGTGACGCGCATCAAGGGGCCACGGGCGAGGTCGAAGGGCCGGTGCGCCTCTTCGACGGCGAGCCTGCGCGCCTGCTGCTCGCGCTCCGTCGCGGGCAGCGCCTCCAGGTCCACCACGGTGAGGGGCGCGGTGGCCTCCGCGTGCACGCGCTGCTCTCCGCCGTGCTCTCCTTGGATGAACGTCGTGCGCAGCGGCTCGTGGCGCCGGATGAGCTCCTGGAAGCAACGCTCCAGCAGTCCCACGTCCAACTCTCCCTCCAGCTCCAGCGCGGCGGGGATGTTGTAGAGGGGGCTGCCGGGCTGCCACTGATCCAGGAACCACAGGCGCTGCTGGGAGAAGGACAGGGGCAGCGCGCCGTCGCGCGGCACGGGGCGAGGGGCCGGAGTCGAGCCTTCCTCGGGAGTCCGTGCGTCCACCAGGACGGCGAGCTTCGCGACCGTGGGCGCGTCGAAGAAGGCGCGCAGGGGCAGCTCCACGCCGAAGGTCTCCTGCACGCGCGCCACCAAGCGCGTGGCGAGCAGGGAGTGGCCACCGAGCGCGAAGAAGTCGTCGTGCGGGCCCACGCGCTCCAGCCGCAGCACGCGAGCGAAGAGGCCGCACAGCAACTGCTCCGTGCGGGTCCGTGGCGGGGCGGCGGCGCGCGTCGCCTCCAGCGCGGTGGTGGGCGCGGGCAGGGCCCGGCGCTCCAGCTTGCCGTTGGCGGAGAGTGGCAGCGCTGCCATCACCACGAAGGCCGCGGGCACCATGTACTCGGGCAGCCGCTGCTGGAGGTGCTGGCGCAGCGTGGCCGTGTCGGCCTCTTGGCTCGGGCCAGGCACCACGTAGGCCACCAGGCGAGGATCGCCCGGCACGTCCTCGCGCGCCATGACCACTGCCTCGCGCACGGCGGGGTGCAGGCCGAGGCAGGCTTCGATTTCGCCCAGCTCGATGCGGAAGCCGCGCAGCTTCACCTGGAAGTCGGTGCGGCCCAGGTACTCGATGGCTCCGTCAGGCCGGTAGCGCGCCAGGTCTCCCGTCCGGTAGAGGCGCGCACCGGGCTGTGTGCCGACGGGGTCCGGCACAAAGCGCTCGGCGGTGAGGTCCGGCCGGTGGTGGTAGCCGCGCGCCAGTCCCAGGCCTCCAATGTAGAGCTCGCCCGGGATGCCCACGGGCACGGGACGAAGCCTCGCGTCGAGGACGTGCAGACGCAGGTTCGTGATGGGACGGCCGATGGGGACCGTGCGCGACAGGTCGCCGCGCTCGCACGTCCAATGCGTGACGTCGACGGCCGCCTCCGTGGGGCCGTAGAGGTTGAACAGCCGCGCCGGCAGTCGCTCCAGGCAGCGCCGCGCCAGGTCCGCGGGCAGGGCTTCGCCGCTGGAGAAGATGCGCTGGAGGGAAGCGCACGACTCCAGCCCTGGCTGCTCCAGGAATACCTGAAGCATGGACGGCACGAAGTGCAGCGTGGTGATGCGCTCCTCGGCGATGGTGCGCGCCAGGTAGGCAGCGTCCTGGTGGCCTCCGGGGCGAGCCATGACCAGCCGCGCGCCGGTCATCAGCGGCCAGAAGAACTCCCACACGGAGACGTCGAAGCCGAAGGGCGTCTTCTGCAGGACGGCGTCAGCGGGCGTGAGCGAATAGGCGGACTGCATCCACGCCAGCCTGTTGTGGATCGCGGCGTGGGTGTTGAGCGCGCCCTTGGGTCGGCCGGTGGAGCCCGACGTGTAGATGATGTACGCGGCG
This sequence comes from Corallococcus sp. AB038B, assembly GCF_003668955.1. Taxonomy (NCBI): domain Bacteria; kingdom Pseudomonadati; phylum Myxococcota; class Myxococcia; order Myxococcales; family Myxococcaceae; genus Corallococcus; species Corallococcus sp. AB038B. Next base: position 741,784 of record NZ_RAWO01000002.1, read on the forward strand.
CCCTCGGGCGCGACGGTCACGTGGGGGCGGTGCGTGGACGCGCGCGCGACGGTGTCCCAGTCCGAGTCGAGGCACACCACGCTGCCGGACGTCGCGGGCAGTGAGGGCTTCAGACTCTTCTGGGTGAGGAGCACCGGGGCGGCGGCGTCTTCCAGCATGAAGGCCAGGCGCTCGGCCGGATACGACGGATCCATCGGCACCCAGGCTCCACCCGCCTTGAGGATGGCGAGCAGGCCCACCACCATCTCCAGCGAGCGCTCCAGGCACACGGCCACCGGCACTTCCGGGCCCACACCCAGCGAGCGCAGGTGGTGCGCAAGTTGGTTGGCGCGGTTGTCCAGCTCCCGGTACGTGAGCCGCTGGCCTTCGAACACGACCGCCGGTGCGTCCGGCGTGCGGTCCATCTGTGCCTCCACGAGCTCGTGCAGCCTCGCTCCGGCCGGTGCCTGCGTGCCGGTGTCGTTCCACGCCACGAGCAGTGTCTGGCGCTCTGCGGGCGTGAGCAGCGGCAGCTCGGAGAGGGGGGCTTCCGGCCGCGCCACGATGCCGGTGAGCAGCTCTTGCAGGTGGCCGGCCATGCGGGCCACCGTGGCCGCGTCGTAGAGGTCGGTGTTGTATTCGAAGGAGAGGCCCAGCCCTTCGGGATGGTCCGTGAAGGCCAGCGACAGGTCGAAGCGCGCTGTGCGGCTCTCGACCTCCAGTGGGAGCAGGGTGAGGCCCGGCATCGCGCCGGTGAGCTCCAGCCCCTGCTGGTAGATGATCATCACCTGGAAGAGCGGCGAGCGGCTGGGGTCGCGCTTCGGCTGGAGTGCCTCCACCAGCTTCTCGAAGGGCACGTCCTGGTGCGCGAGCGCGCCGAGCGTGGACTCGCGCGCCTGGGCGAGCAGCTCCCGGAAGGAGAGCCCCGGCCGTGGCCGTGCGCGCAGGACCACGGTGCTGATGAAGAACCCGATGAGCCCTTCCAGCCCCTGCTGCTCACGGCCCTCCACGGGCGTGCCGAGCGCGAAGTCCTCCTGACCGGAGTAGCGGTGCAGCAGCACCTGCGTGGCCGCCAGCAGCGTCACGAAGGGCGTGACGCCCTCGCGGCGGTGGAAGGCGCGCAGGGAATCGGAGAGGGCGCGCGGCAGCCGGGTCTCGCTCACGGCGCCGCGGTGGCCCTGGTTCGCGGGTCTGGGGCGATCCGTGGGCAGCTCCAGCGCCTGGGGCATCCCGTCCAACTGCTGGCGCCACCAGCCGAGCCGCGCGTCGAGCACGTCACCCTGGAGCCAGGAGCGCTGCCACACGGCGTAGTCCGCGTACTGCACCGGCAGCGGCGGAAGCGGTGACGGCTGTCCCCGCTGGAAGGCGTCGTAGAGCGCGGCCACCTCGCGGAGCAGCACCTGGATGGAGCGATCATCCGAGACGATGTGGTGCATCACCCCGAGGAGCACGTGCTCCTGTTCCTCCAGCCGCAACAGCGTGAGCCGCAGGACCGGTCCCGCCGACAGGTCGAAGGGACGCTGAGCCTCCGCGTCGGCGAGCCTGCGCGCCTCGGGCATCCGCTCGGCGGTGGGCAGGCTGCTCAGGTCGATGATTTGAATCGGGATGGACCGCGCCGGGTGGATGAGCTGATGCGGCTCCTCCTCCGTGGAGTCGAAGGTGGTTCGCAAGGATTCGTGACGGCGGATCAGCTCGTCGAAGGCGGACTGGAGCGCGGGGAGGTGGAGGGCGCCGAGGAGCCGGAGCGCGGAGGGGACGTTGTAGAAGGCGCTCTGGGGCTGCCAGCGATCGAGGAACCAGAGGCGCTGCTGGGCGAAGGAGAGAGGAGGGGGCGCGCCATCGCGGGGGGCTGGGCGAAGCGGAGGCGCGGAAGAAGCGAAGGAGGAGTCGCGAAGCGCGTCGAGGCGCTGGGCGAGGAGCGCGGGAGAAGAGGCCTCGAAGAGGGCACGAAGGGGCAGCTCCAGCTCGAGGGCTTCGCGCACGTGGGCGACGAGGCGGGTGGCGAGGAGTGAGTGGCCACCGAGAGCGAAGAAGTCGTCGTCGATGCCGACGCGCTCCAAGCGCAGCAGGCGAGCGAAGAGGCCGCAGAGAAGGGCCTCGGTGCGCGTGCGGGGTGGGACGAAGGATGCGGCGCGAGAGGCGTCTGCGTCGGGGAGAGGAAGGGCCTTGCGGTCGACCTTGCCGTTGGAGCTGAGGGGCAGTGCGTCGAGGAGGACGAAGGCCGAAGGCACCATGTACTCGGGCAGGTGCGAGGCGAGAGACGCGCGGACTTCGGAGACGTCGAGAGGCAGGCCCGGGCGCGGGCAGAGGTACGCGACGAGACGCGCGTCGCCGGGGGAGTCCTGGCGAACGAGGACGACGACGTCACGCACGGCGGGCAGCTGGCGCAGAGAGGCTTCGATTTCCCCCAACTCGATGCGGAAGCCGCGCAGCTTCACCTGGAAGTCGATGCGGCCCAGGAAGTCGAGGGAGCCGTCAGGCAGCCAGCGGACGCGGTCCC